>DASRFL010000031.1:0-8042 GCA_035651555.1 Terriglobales bacterium | reverse complement strand
TACACGGTCGAGGATCAGAATGCGGGGATTCGGCAAAAGAGATTGCGAATGGCTGGGGGAAGGTGCCATTGCTCCCCAAGTTTAAAACATTCTGCCTATAACTTGTTTTAAGCAGCATGCACCAAAATTGCGGAAGAGCCCAATTCAGAGTAGCGAAATCAGCCAGGCGGGCACCCAGCCCCCGCAGAGGTAATCGGGTATAGCGCAAAGATCCGCATTATTTCAGCCTACAGTTCGCGAATTCCATCTATATCCGGAATGCCGGGCCCTCTGTCGTTAGCGGTCCCGAAGAACCGAATCCCAGTCACGATCGAATTTACTGCCATTTTGGCAATGGATCGAGAGCCTCTTTATACCTGTGGGCGTGTTTCCAATGGGCCCCCCGAGCAGACCAGGGGCTGTCGAGATGTCGCGAACAGTGAAGGTACACGCCTTGCCGTCTAGATAGATGATATTTCTTTCAGCGGCCCAATTACCCTCGGATTGATCGTTATAGGTATAACGCCCATCATCTTCGAGATAGAGATAAATACGGTGGTTCCCCGCATCCCACCACTGTCCTACGACCCTCGGATCGATCTTCTTTGTTGCGGTAGGAGTTATAGGGTTCCGGGGAGGTTCCCCCTGTATTCCAGGTTTCTGGGGCGGCCCTAATTGTTGCTGGGAGGCGAGGCTTTGTGAACTTTCCGACGACTGTATGCGTCGTGTGTATTGGTCTAAATTTACGTCGAGCGGGATGTGCTTACCATCGGAGAGTCGAACGATCTCCTTTCGGCTGTCGATAATATCCCACGTCCCTACATAGACACCCTGGTATTCATGGCCTTTTACTGACGTATACGTTCCATCGGCACGGAGCACAATGAAATCTCCCCGAATATTCTTGTAATCCCAAGTTCCGACGAACCGTTCGCGAGCAGGCGAGAGACCAGTCGGCGCAACGGGCGGATTCTGCTGCGCGAATGCAAGGCAGGCGATCAGCATAGTCAATATGCAAAGAAGCAATAAGAACCCCATTCTCATCATTGATCTGTAACAGTTACCGTAATTCACGAGTGTCCCCTTTCTTTCAAACGACGGTCCTACAGGCGCCTAGTTGATTTTTAAAGTCTTTACAATCATAGCTCGGGCCGTGTCACTTTCCGCTGGGGGCTCAGTCCCATAGGAGAGTACTACAACGTTTATAGTCTTTCCAGCAGAAGTCCCCCCAGGACAAACAGTCGAAATCGTAGCAGCTTTACTATGATTATCCGCAATATAGATTCTGGTCTGAGACGGACCTCCAATGAAACTGGGACCGGACCCGCTGAGCCTCTCGTTCCAGTAAACGTGCTCCCAAACTGTCAGCTTGAGTTTGGCGTTAATCTCCGACTGGGCACAAGTACCGTTCAAGCTGTTCCATTTGGCGTAGAAGATGAGGATCTTGTATGGCGTTGCTGCAGCCTTTGGCTTAAGTTCGACGACGCGCCCGAAGGGCGGCCAGACTGTGTCTGGGTCCGCTCCGTCATAGGTAACACTCCAGGAATTCGGGCAACTAAACGAGAATTCCGGAGAATGGAAGTCGCAGTTAGATCGGGCTGACACCTGCAAAAAGTCGAGCGAACCTATCATGTCTCCGATAACCGGCATGAACTTGAGGTACTCTTCAGTGGGCACGTAAAAGACAGCAAAAAATACGCCGCAGCGTTCATCGTATGTTGCAAATAGAATTCGCCTCAAGGGGTCAGTGGCTAACCCTATGTTGGGCGTCAGAGATCCCCTTCCGCTTTTTGTGCCGACAAACAAGAACTCGGTTGAGGCCGTCGGCCACTTGCCGCCCCAAGCGGACGTGGGCAGCATTTTGATCGCGATCTGCCAAACGTCATAGTCACTCATATTCGGGTCCCTGGCGGCTATACATCCGGCGACAGCACTCTTGGTTCCGGTTGGGCCATCTTTGGTCGCAAACACCGATTTCGGAGCAAAACCGACAGCACTAGATACCAACGTACTGAAGCCCGAGACGCCGGTCGTGACTCCTTCGGTATACGGCTGCCAATCTGCCGGGTAGTGGATCGAAAACACACTGTTCTTGTAGGCCGTTATGTTTGTAACGTCGGCGTGATCCGTGGTTCGTCGCTCTTGAGCAACGGCCTTTCCCAAAAGAAGCGCGCACACGCCTAAGACTATTAGATTGCCGAAGAAAATGCGATTTGCCATGTTTTGTGCCTCCTAACGTAAACTTCGAACCTCTTCGTTGTCCTCTGCTGCAGTTAAGAACGAGGCTCCCGCCTTGCTGCCGTCAGCTTGTTTAGCTTCCCTCAATTACACATGCGGATGAAAAACGAAAAGTGCGACATGGCTTTGACGACATGGCCGCGCGAATCATACTGCACAAGCGAGCGCGACCGCAACCCCGCCCCGGCAGAGTTTCTGGGATTAAAATACGGGGATGGCGCGAAAGGATGTCGAACCTGGTGAAATCACCGTGCTGCTCAGGGCCGTCAGTCGTTCTGAAGCGGATGCAGAAGCGCGCCTTTATCAGTTGGTATACACGGCACTACAGCGGATTGCGGCGTCTCAGATGCGAGCGGAGCGACCGGAGCACACCCTTAGCCCGACTGCTCTCGTACACGAAGCCTGGCTGCGACTGGCGAACAAGCAGCAGGACTTTGAAAACAGACATCATTTCCTGGCTGCTGCCGCTAAGGCTATGCGCTGCATTCTGGTGGATTATGCGCGGGCTCGTTATGCCAGGCGCCGCGGCGGCGTGCAGAGGCCGGTACCCCTCGAGGGGTGTTTGAATTTGAAAGTGCCCATGACCGACGAAACCATACTGGTATTGGACGAGGCGCTCCAGCGTCTGGCCGCGTTGAGTGCACGCGCCGCACAGGTCGTAGAGATGCGTTTTTTCGCGGGGCTTACCGAAAGCGAGACGGCTGGAGTACTCGGCGTGACCCGCCGGACAGTGAATCGGGATTGGGAGATGGCTCGGGTTTGGCTGTACGGTGAACTGAAGGGAGAACGGCACCGGTGAAGGGCGCGCAGCAGGACTAAGAAGCGGAAGAGAAACAGCGGACTGAAAACGTATGCAGGACTGGGAACGTGCGCAGGAGCTTTTCGAGTTAGGCAAGAATGCGGAAGACGCCGAGCGTCGGCGCTTACTGACTGCTGCGGATCCAGAAATTGCAGCATTAGTCTGGAAATTGTGGGGCGACCAGGCGCAGGCCGGCTCGTTTCTGGCCGAGCCGCTGCTGCTGCCCTCCCCGGGGGCGCCTTTTAAAGAACGGTTGGATCCTAACGCTTCGACCCTTTCCCATGATGGCGTCTCCGCACCTGCCACGGCTATGCTAGCCCCTGATTTCACTGGGCGGCTTATTAACGGATACCATCTACTGCGGGAAATCGGCGAAGGCGGCATGGGCGCGGTCTGGCTGGCCGAGCAGAAGGAACCTGTCCGCCGCCGTGTCGCTCTCAAGCTGGTCAAAGCCGGGATGAACTCGCGAGAGGTGATTGCCCGTTTCGAGTCGGAACGTCAAGCTTTGGCGTTAATGGAGCACCCGGCGATTGCCAAAGTGTTTGATGCCGGCTCGACGCCCGAAGGCGTTCCCTACTTCGTTATGGAGTACGTTGCCGGTATTCCTATCACGGCCTACTGTGATAAACATAGACTCGGCACTCGCGAACGTCTCGAATTATTCCTGCAAGTCTGCGAAGGAGTCCAGCACGCGCACCGGAAAGCCATTATTCACCGCGATCTTAAGCCGTCTAACATCCTGGTCACGGAGGTGGACGGCCGGCCGGTGCCCAAAATCATCGATTTCGGAGTCGCCAAAGCACTGACACAAAAGCTGACGGTAGAAACGATTTTCACAATGGTGGGATCGCTTGTCGGAACCCCGGCATACATGAGTCCGGAGCAAGCCGCGTCATCGGGTGAAGATATCGATACGCGTACCGACGTTTATTCTCTCGGCGTGATCTTCTACGAGTTACTAGCAGGCGCTCCGCCACTTGACGTCCGAAAAGTTGCATTCGATGAGTTCCTGCGTAGGTTGCGTGAGGACGATCCCCCGAAACCGAGCACGATGATTCAGGATCTGGATCGCGCCACCTCAGGGGATCTGGCCCGCAAGCGGGATACCGAGCCGCTGCTGTGGGCCAATCAGCTGCGCGGTGACCTGGACTCGATAGCGTTGAAGGCGCTCGAAAAAAGCCGCTCGCGCCGATATGATTCCCCTTCCGATCTCGCGGCGGATATCAGACGTTATCTAGGGAATGAAGCGGTGCTAGCCGTTCCGCCTTCGGCTGCCTACCGCGCGCGCAAGTTTGTATACCGCTACCGCGCCCTGCTCGCCACCATATGTGCCTTCGTCCTGGTGCTCATAGTAGCCGCGGTCGTCAGTATCCAACAAAGCTTACGTGCGGATGCGCAGGCAGCGGTGGCTCAGGCCATCAACGACTTCCTTCTAGACGATCTGCTTGCGCAGGCAAGCCCCGTGACTCAATCGGGTCCGAGCACCAGACCGGATCCGGACGTGAAAGTCCGGACTGTTCTAGATGTGGCAGCAAAACGCATATCAGGAAGGTTCGAACGGCAGCCAAAGGTGGAAGCTGCGATTCGCGATACCATCGGACAGACGTACGACGCGCTTGGCTTATACCCAGAGGCACGGAAGCAATTCGAACGAGCGAGAGACTTATACCAACGGGTTCTCGGGCCGACGAATCCAGCGACGGTTAAAACAGAAAGCAAACTTGGATGGACTGCCTTTCGTCAGGGCAAGTACGGCGAGGCGCTGACACTGTTTAGCGAGAGTCTAGACATCCAGCGCCGAGTGCTCGGTCCGGAGCATTTCGACACACTGTTTACGATGAACGGTCTTGCTGCTGCTTACCGTGCGCAGGGCAAATATGCTCAGGCCGAGTCCCTTTTCAAAAACACCTTGATGATCCGCCGCCGCGTGCTTGGTCCGGAGCACCGCAGTACGCTCGGTTCAATTAACAACCTGGCCAGCATATATACGGTGCAGGGGAAATACGCGGAGGCACAGGAGTTATTCACGGAGGCGCTAGGAATTGGCCGTCGCGTGCTGGGACCGGAGCATCCCGACACAATAAAGTTCATGTACAATGTGGGCCTAATTTATCGGGACGTGGGCAACTACGAGCAGGCTGAGCGCATGGACAAGGAAACCGTGTCGATCCGTGGCCGCGTACTGGGGCCGGAGAATCCCGAGACGCTAATGGCCATGAGTGAGTGGGCGTCCGTCCTCGTCCTTCTCGGCAAGTATACGCAGGCAGAGGCGATTGGCAGGCAGAGCGTCAAGGTCAGCTCACAAGCGCTCGGTCTGGAACACCCAGCCACGATGGTTTGCATGGCTAATCTGGGTATCGACTACTTTAAGGACGGTAACTATCCCGGGGCAGAGGCGATTTTACGCCAGGCTTTGAAGATCCAGCGCCGCGTCTTAGGTCCTGAACAACCTAAGACACTGGTTTCGATGAATATTCTCGCCAATGCCTACGCGCTGCAGAACAAATATGTACAGGCTGAGTCACTCTTTCAAAAGACCCTAAATTTACAGCGCCGAGTGCTAGGTCAGGAGGATACGGACACCTTAGGGACCCTTGCGAATTTCGCATTCATGTACCAGCGGCAGGGCAAATACGCTTTGGCGGAGAACTATGCCACACAGGCTTTGGCTGGCTTCCGGCACGCCTTAGGCTCGAAGAATAAAGACACGATGTCATCAGCATCCGATCTGGCACTGGCGTACCAGGCAGAGAGGAAGTTCACTGAAAGCGAGCAACTCGCGCGCGAGGCCCTGGATTTCTATCGAAGGGAGCAGCCGGATGGTTGGCAGCGGTTCCGTGCCGAGAGCCTGTTGGGCGTCAGTTTGGCTGGACAGAAGATGTACTCGGCGGCGGAACCGCTGCTGATCGAGGGCTACCAGGGTATGGCAGCACGGAAGGACCGAATATGCGTGCCGGACCAGTACCATCTCGACCAAGCCCACGAATGGATCGTTCGCCTTTATAAGGACTGGGGCAGGACTGCGAAAGCTGCCGTGTGGGCAAAAAAGTAGTGCCAGGTACCTGATGGGCAGCGTGCAACGTAGCTTGGGTTTTTCCCCAATCACCGACATTCACCGACATCGATACACTTCAAACGAGGCAATCCATTGAAACAAAAGGCCCAGAGATTTCTTGGGTTGCGATAAGCAGGAGGTATCGCAACCTAGAAATACAGGCCGAGCTATCCGAGATATAGGATCTCTCTAGGGTGCGGAGGCGATATCAGGCCAAGCCCCTACGGATCTGCCCGTCCTGGTGATGGGTTTTTCTGTGCGAAGCGAGCGCAGGCGGTTGAGGGCGTGGCGCTTTGAGTCCACAATTTTCGTCATAAAGTCCACAGGATTCCAGATCTCCAGCGTCATGTCCACAGAAGTCCACATTTTTCCTACACAGAGTCCACATTTCAGCCCTCCAAAGATGGCCAAAACTGCAACCAGGCGGCAAGGAGATCCGTGGTCTGCGTAGGAACATAAAGAGGTGCCCCTGCGTGGCTCGCTATTCCATGCTGGCGCATGAAGAGAAAGCCGGTATGCAGTGCCTCCAGATGAGGTTTTGGTGTCCCAGCGGAGGCACCTGTTAAGACGACCGCGTAACATCAGCGAACGGTCTTATGAATGTATTGGTTAGGCGGTACTTGGGGAATCTACTTATTTCTTGGGCTTTTTCTGTGCCCGGCAGACCACGAAGGCATTTTGCGCAGACTCGATGCGTTCTTCGGTCAGTTTCCGCATCCCGATATTTCAGTTCTCTGCAAAAACCCCAAGTCTGCCCGGAACGCCACCAGTCAGCCCGCGCCGGGATCTGCTCCCTGCCACACGGGCGAACTGCACCTTCGTGTCGATGGCGGCGAAAAACCAGGCCATTTTGGCGGGGTGGAAATCGGCCATGGTGTGGGTTACGCTTCGGACTGAAGCAAGCCTGAAAAACGGCCCGGGCGGGCCGGCGATTTACTTTGAAACTTTCTTTGCGGCTTCGGCCTCCGCGGCCTGTTGAGCCAGCCAGGCGCGATACGATCTGCCAGTGACCTTCAGAACGATGGCTCGCTCGACCAGTCGATCCAGGAAAGCCATAGCCAACGGACCGTCGGTTAGATATTCTCCCCATTTTTCGAAGTCCACGTTGGTCACCACCGCGGTCGAGCGCTTCTGGTTGCGTGCGGCGATGATCTTGTAGAGCAGATGCGCGGCTTCCGGGCACTCGACACGTTCGATGCGGTCAAACCCGAATTCGTCGATTATGAGGAGATCCGGGCTGGCGTAGCGGCGCAGGCGTGCCGGAAGAGTTTTGTCGGCGAGAGATGCGGTCAGGTCGGACAGCAATTGGGCCGAGGTGCGATAGAGAACGCGGTAACCATGCACGCAGGCCTTGTGCCCTACTGCCTGGATGATGTGACTTTTCCCGATCCCGCTCCAGCCGACCAGGATCAGATTGCTCCGGCGCCGGATGAAGTCGCCCGTCGCTAGTTCTTCGATCCGCAAGCGGTCGAATGCCTCGGGATTGAACAGCCAGTCGAATGCCTCCAGCGTCTTGTCCTCCGCAAAGTGCGCTTCGCGAATGCGACGCGCCACCCCTCGTTCGCGGCGGGCATTGGCCTGCGCTCCCAACAGCAGATCCAGGAACTGCAGGTGGGGCAGGCCATCCTTTTCCGCCCGGGATAGCAGTTCATCCAGCGCGGCTGGTTCCAGGGGAATGCCCAGTGTGGCGCAGTGGCTCAAGCACTGATCACGCAGCGGGGTCGTCCCCTTCGTCGGGGTTATCTTGGTCGTCTTCTGTTTCATCGCCATGGGTGGTTTCCTCCAGCAGGGATTGATACTCCGCCGGGGAACGAACCGATAAGGGGGATTGTGTTGGTGGCACTCAACGATGGGGCCATTTAGGCAGCGCCACGAGGGGCCACAATGCCATTGATCGATGGCAGTGGGGTGCCCGCAGTCAGTCGCAGCACACAGCCGCGCGGGGGGATGATCAGGTTGCACCTGAATGGG
>DASRFL010000030.1:0-5927 GCA_035651555.1 Terriglobales bacterium | reverse complement strand
ATCGCGACGTTCCTGCTATGGATTCACAGGAAGTCGAGCAGGTGTTACCCTGCCCGGGTTACCCCATTCGGAAATCCACGGGTCAAAGCGTGTTTGCCGCTCACCGTGGCTTATCGCAGCTTACCACGTCCTTCGTCGCCTATTGACGCCAAGGCATCCATGATGCGCTCTTAGTAGCTTGATCAATCTGTTCCCCCGAATGTTTTCGGGGGAAATTCGTGACAACTGAAACTCTCCGCGACCCCGAAGCTTTCCGGGGCCACAAGATTTCAGACTCAGCTCTCAAAGTTGCATTTTTACTACCCTGTATGTAGATGTCAAAGAACCACTCCCCAAATCACGGGGTTTCGCGTCCGCCGCGGGATTCTTCCGGGCGACAAAAAACTCAATCTCGCGCACCGACACCAAATTGCAGCCTCTAGGTCGGGGGCCGTTTTCCGTTGTCGGGACAAAATTGAGTTCCAATTTGCAGTCCCAGAAGTCCGTGCAGAACGCACTCCTTTACGAGGAGTTCCCCGCTTCCGCGGGATTACGAATGTAGCGCCTTGCGTAGGTTCGTCAACTGATCTCGCAACATTTTTTACAAAAGCTCGGTGGCGTCGCAAGTTTTTAGCGCTCAAGGGTTTGGCGGGTGATACGCCCCGCCGACAACTAAAACGGCTCCCACGGCGCCGATTCGGGAGGCGACTAAATTTGCGCCCCGGTCACGCGGACGCTTGCCAAAAGTTTTGTATGTCCGGAATCGTAGAGCCGGAATTCGTAGGCGCAGCCGGCCTTGATCCAGTCTGCTATCGCTGAGCCATGATTTCTTTGCGCAAACAGTGTTTCACGGCCGCCGTCCACGGAAACATACACACAACCGATATCGGCGCTCCCGGTGCTCCAGGAAATGGTGGTGCTGCCTGGCGCCTTGTCCCCTGTCGGCACGGGATTGGGAGAAGCGTTCATGCTCACCGGTGGAATTTTGGTGACGAAGACGATGCCGTCCGTGACATGAACGCTTTGAAAGCGCGATGCCCTGCGCTTGCCGGCGGGCGACTGCATGGTGATGCTGGCGGCGCCTTGTTCATCGATCAACTCCTTGACAAATCCGACCATGCCGTAAGCGTGGCAGGGAAAGGGAACTTTCATCGTACCGCCCGACGCGCGTCGCAACGCGCTCCGGACGCGATGGAGCACGGGCGGCGTGGTGCGGAACTGTTTGCCGTCTGGAAAATTATTGCGATAGCCTGTTCCCCAATCTTCAATGGCATACAAGCCGCCTGGCTTTAAGTGATGTTCGAACAAATGCCAGAATGCGATTTTCGTCAGCTCACCGATATGTGAGGCGTCGTCTATGATAATGTCGAAACCTTCCGGCGCAATTTTATTGGCCACCTGGGACAGGAACCGCGTATCGGATTGATCCCCTTGGAAAATGAAGATACGCTCTCCCGGCACAAAATTGCGGGGCAAACTCCGATCGATGCCGATGATTGTGCCGCGAGGGAAATAATCTCGCCACAATCTGAGAGAACCGCCGCTGCGCACGCCAATCTCCAAGAGTCTGATTTCCTTGTTCACCCATGGCTCCAGAACGAGGTCGTATGTGTTAAGGTAGCCATGCTTTACCTTATCAGTTTCATAAAGGGTTAAGTTTAATTGTTTGCTCCGCATGTTGGATTGCAATAGCCGCCGTGTAAACTACGGATGACTACGAATTGCAGTTATTGTTATTGGCCTCGCAGGTATTAGTGTTTGCCTTGCCCGAGGTGTCCGCTCTTTTCTTTGCCTCGCCTGAAGCGGGTCCACACTGCCTTGGAACATGCAAGGAACGTTTTCGAAATGCGCGTCGCCAGGCGAAGATCTCGGATGACGGAAGGCTGTTCGATTTTGAATGGCTGCCTAGTTGCAGCCTCAAGTTTGGCGATTTTGTCGCGCGCTTTGCGATATTCTTTCGGCAGACTTGCTATGAACTGAATCCGTTCCTGAAACGCGGCTTCCATTTCCTCCTGCGCCGCCTTGGAGGGCTCAGCTGCTGGAGGTGCGTTTTCGGCTTCGCGGTAAAGAACGGTAGCCTGTTGTACAAGGTCTGGATCGACCTTTCGGAGGTCGATTTGAAAATCGGGTGGAACGTTTGAACTATTGATACGTCGCCCCATCGGTTCCAAACAGTCGGGCAAATACGCCTCGCCGAGAAAATCCAGAAGGGACCGAATGGCAGTCTCCGGATGTTCGATCAGGTGGCAATAAGCCAGGCGGAAAACTACGCCACGCCCGTAGGCGCGCTCAGCCAGCAGGCAGTTGCGTACGGTTCTGAGCCAATAGCTGTAAGCTTCGTTCTCGCTGGCGACCAATTTGCGGCCGCTAGCTTTCTCAAAGTGCAACATCGAGCGAACAACTGAAGTTGGATCGCGCAGCACATGGACGAATTGCGCCTCTTGGAAGAGCTTGCGTAATCCGCAGATGTGGAACGAATACTCCGGGGTCGCGTCCACCCAGCGCGTTTTCATATTATAGGTTTTTGTGAAATGATCGATGGGAACGCCCGGGCCGGCGGATGTTCGCCAGCGTTTTCGTTCCAGGTCAACGGCGTGCTGCAGGATTAAGCTGTTAATCGTTTTACCGAACAAGGCGAAGAACTCGGCCTGCTCGACATCCATCGAGCTGAGCAGCGAGTATTCCCCACGGGCGGTGCCGGTTTGATAATAAATGGCAAGGTTAATCGCAAGATCACCCATCCAGTCGGATTCCTCCAGTGGAATGATGTTGGGGTGCTGGCCAAGGCACCAGGTGAGGATGCTCGTACCCGATCGAGGGGATCCAACGACAAAGATGGGTCTAGGTATTTGCTCTTTCACGTGCCACGCAGTTTCCGACGGCCATTATTATCTTGTGCGGTAGTTGGCAAACATGGCAAGCGTCGTGATGTTAATGCTGTGGTCATAGCGGCGCAGCGGCTGGATCCGAAGTGTGGTGGGCGTTGCCGCTGGCTGCAATAGGGGAGGGCGTCAACTTACGCAACTTCGCGATCTCCTGCCGCGCGTCTTCGTACGCCTTATCGAGGTTGGCTTCGTAGTTGACTCGCTCCCAGAAAGCAGCCTCCAGGCTGTTCGCTGCTTCAGCTGATGGCTCGGTCGGCTGAGGCACGTTGTTGATCTCAGTGAAAAGTCGCTTGGCTTCACTGACAGTTGCCGCATGGGCGGCAGGCTGAGCGACCGCGGAGTCCGGCGCGACACGAGAGCTATTGATGCGATTCGCGAGTGGTTCCAGGCACTTTTCGGTGAACGGCTCGTCGAGAAATTCTAGCAGCGAACGCACGGTTGACTCTGGCTCGGCTGTTAAGTCTGCATAACGGACGCGCCGAACAACCTTTGGGCCACAGGCGCGCTCGGCCATTAAACATGCCTTGACTGTTCGCGTCCAGTATTGATAGGCCTCTTCCTCGCTGGCAACCAGCTGAATTCCCGTCGCCTGATGGAAGTTGACCATGGAGCGAACCACATCCTGGACGTCGCGGACAACGTGGATGAATCGGGCGTTGGGAAAAAGTTTCCGCAAACCCCAGACGTGAAAAGAATATTCCGGCGTGCCATCGACCCAGCGTGTTTTGGGCCCTGCCGCCATGCTGGCGGCATGCAGCCAGGATGGCTCAAGTTTCAATTGGGCAATTCGCCGCTCCCGTCTTTTCTCCAAATCTCTCCGATGATGCAAGATAAGGTTATGGATGCCCCGACCCATGGCGGCAAATAACTCGTCATCGGGAATCTCCATAGCGCTCAGGATAGAGTAATCACCGCGTGCTCCGCCGATTCGACAGGCGATGCCAACCTGCACCGCAAAGGTGCCCATCCAATTTGACTCCGGCACGGGAAACAGATTCGGATGGTGCCCAAGGCACCAGGTGAGAATGCTCGTTCCCGAGCGTGGCGACCCAATCACGAACACTGGTTTGCTGGTTTCGTATTGCGCTGTCATACTACTGGTTTTGCGGCCTGGCGTGTCACGACGGGTTCAATGGGGCACGCTGGGTCTGCGTCTAATCCAGAAACTGCCGCCTTGCCACATTCGCAACCTTGTAAATACAGTCTTCAGATCGTGCAAGGATGGAAAAGCATTTTGCAGATGCGCTTGGTGGTAATGGCTCAGGTAGTTGTTAGCCAACAGCACTTCGAACTCGCTCTTGAATGTGAGGAAGGCTTGGAGAAGGTATTGTTCGCTCCAGAAGCGGAGCTCGTCGATAACCCAGTCGCGCCGGTAATCGAACGGCAGGAGAATGTCGTGAATATGGATGATGACTCCCGGCTTGAGACGGGGAAGAACCTCCGACAACAGGTGGTTTACATCGCCCCCGATCTTCACGGTGTGCGAGCTATCGTGTTGATGCGCTTGGTGTAGCAGGCTTTCTTCGCATCCAAAAACTACCTCCAGCCCACCACGGTGCATTTGGGAATGTTCGTTTAAAGTCCTCCAGATAATAATGCGCGAGATAGTGGTTCGCCATCAGCACTTCGAATTCGCGGTTAAAGCTTAAAAACCCTTGAAGCAAATACTGCTCTGTCCAGAAGCGAAGTTCATCCATCACCCAGTCGCGTCGGTAATCAAACGGGAAAAAGATATCGTGGACATGCACGATGACCCCAGGGTTCAGGCGGGGCAAAACTTCGAGGAACAAATAATTGACGTCTCCGCCGATCTTAACCGTATGAGAACTATCGATAAAAAGGATGTCTCCGGAATGGAGCTGTGAAAAGAACTCGTGGCCGATTTCTTCCACTCTTTTCTCGATTAAGGACTGCAAGCCGGGGAATCCCTGACGGAGAAAACCCTGGGGAAACGGTTCAATGCAGATTAGTGCGGAGTGCCCATTCTTTGCAATGGCTTCAGCGGCGATAAGAGACGAAAACCCACTGCCAACTTCAATGATCAAGCGTGGTTGAAAATGGCGGATCATGCAATAGGCAACAAGCGCGTCGGTGCCGCTAAACAGCCCGTTATTGAAATAAAATCGACCCGGTTTACCCGTTGGCTCTGTGGGAAGTTGCTCATATTCGGAGCGGAATTTCGGAAAGTGGTTACGCAGCAGCTCAAGCTGCACCGCGTCGTTCATGTGGATGCCGGGTAACTCGCCCGGCCGGTTCCATAAAGTTTCAGGCAAAGACCTGGTATCGGGAATAGGCTGATAGAAATGCACCGGTGTTACGTGAAAGCCGTGTTGCTCCCAATAGCGAAAGAGTTCGGGGAATTTTGCGCTATGCAGGCAGCGCGGCATAACGGTGGCTATGAATTTAGATAACTCCATCAGGTTGATGTTTCCCTCGAGCACTTCGGTCGCCACCTTTTCCAAAACCACTTGCGATGGTTCGACGTTCCGTCTAACCCTGATCGAGTCAATCGGAGCTTGCGGTTGGCTGGCGGCGTAAAGGCGGAAGTGATACTCGGTGTCATCTGTTATCCAGGAGATTTCCACCTGCCCCGATCGGCCCCGACTGACCAGCTTTTCTTCCCCCGCAGATGTGGAGACCCGCACTTCGCCACCTGCGGGATCATTTGTTTCCCAAGAAATGATCACGTACTCGTGGTCGTAAGGGACAGGATTTGGATGCGCGCTGATTTTACCAACAATCTGGCTGCGGCACTCTTCCTTTTTCACTTTTTCAACGCCCGACTGATTCTTGCTCCGTGACAGTTCGCGAGCGCGAGGGCGGCACAGCTTGGTTGCTCTCGTCCCAATGTTGGGGGCCGAACAAAAACTGCAGCCTTTTTCGCGCCGCATCGACTGAATACAGTTCGCGCGTTTTTCGCACGCCGTTTTCCGAGAGGCGGCGCCAAAGTTCTTCCGATTCGTAGAGTTCGATCATTGCCTGGGCGAACGCTTCCGGCTCGTCGGCCACGAGCACATCTTCGCGATCAACCAGGCCCATTCCCTCGACTGCCAGCGAAGTTGC
>DASRFL010000029.1:0-122897 GCA_035651555.1 Terriglobales bacterium | reverse complement strand
AGGCTACAACGGCGACATTGCGTCCTCTCCCGGATCGAAACTGCTCGTGTTCACGCGAATGTCAGCAGGAGCGCCGACAGAAATCTATGCCGCACCATGGGCGTTGGTGAATCTGCCGCGGTGCAGCAATGGAGGAGATCTTTGTACGAGTGGCCCTGATTTCCGTTTCACTCACCTCAACGACTCCGTCCTCTCCCAAGTGTCAATGTCGCCTCTCGAAACCTTTTGGTTTACCGGCGCTCACGGTGAGAAAGTCCAGGGCTGGCTCATCAAGCCGCCGAACTTCGATCCCAACAAGAAGTATCCCGTGAAGTTCATCGTGCATGGCGGGCCCGAGGTTCCGTTCGGCGACGAGTGGAGTTATCGCTGGAACTTCGAATTATTTGCGGCGAGTGGGTACGTAGTTGTGTTCATCAACTTCCACGGCTCGCCTGGCTACGGGCAGAAGTTCATCGACGCGATCAACGGAGACTGGGGCGGGGCTCCGTTTGAAGACCTGATGAAGGGGCTCGACTACGCCGAGCAGCACTATCCGTTCATTGACAAAGACCGCGAGTGCGCTCTGGGCGCCAGCTACGGCGGATACATGGCCAACTGGATCCTCGGTCACACCGACCGCTTCAAGTGCATCGTGACGCACGACGGCATGTTCAACACCGAGTCGGCCTGGGGCACAACCGAAGAGCTGTGGTTTAACGAATGGGAGTTCAAGGGGACGCCGTACACTAACCGCGAGCTGTACCGGAAATGGTCTCCGCACCTAAGCGCGACGAATTTCAAAACGCCGACGCTTGTCATTCACAGCCAGCTCGATTACCGGCTCGACGTTTCGCAGGGATTCGATCTGTTCACGACTTTGCAGCGCCAGGGCGTGCCTTCAAAGATGCTCTACTTTCCCGATGAAGGCCATTGGGTGCTGAAGCCGCAAAATTCCCAGCTCTGGTACAAAATCGTGAATGACTGGGTGGACCAGTGGGTGGGAAAAACCAGTTCCCAGTGATCAGTAGCCGAGTTGTCAGTACCTGGCCAGGGCGTTCGCGCCTGAGGCATGTCGGACAAGAATGTCCGACCCCACACGGTTCACCTTGCACCTCAGGTATCGCTATGGTAACTTCTATAATTGTCCCGTTTAGCAAAAAGGGATTAGTGTGACAGGCGAAGCCTGTTACCTGCTGGCGTAGCTCAGCTGGTAGAGCATCTGATTTGTAATCAGAGGGTCAGGGGTTCAAATCCCTTCGCCAGCTCCAGTGATTAAGAAGCCCGAATCGAGAGCGCGCATTCGGGATGGCAGGGAAGATTTGCAGGGCGGCGGACAGCTTTCCATCAGCACTCCATAAGGGAATTTTCCAGATGAGTTGTTAGCGTGGGTTTTTCTTCGCGCACTTTCTGATCCCAGTTGGCTAGTCGCAGATTCAAACGATGGTTGCGGCGTGTCTGAATGAGCTTCGAGCTGTGAGCGATGAGCTATGAGCGAGCAATGAGTGATTGCTCGACGCTCGGGCTCATCACTCACCGCTAATGCACAGGTGGGTGAGTGGTTAAAGCCAGCAGACTGTAAATCTGCCCCTCTCCGGAGGTACGAAGGTTCGAATCCTTCCCTGTGCACCAGATTTTGGGCCGCTTAGCGGGCGTGAGTGAAACGGGAGTCCGCTGGCGAAATCCCGAGCGAAGTCGAGGGATCTACAGGGCAGCAGAGTTGGTTGTGACGAAAAGATTAGTGCTTGCGTTGGCGGCTTACGTCGGATTAGCGGTATTGGCATTCGCGACGTTGCCGGACCAGAGGATCCGCCTGATGACGCTGGCGATCCTGGCGATGTTTGCCATCAAGACGTGGGTCAGGCGCGGGGATGTGATGCATCCCGATAGCGAGAGTGGGAGTGAGCAGTGAGCCGATGTAGCTCAGTTGGTAGAGCACTCCCTTGGTAAGGGAGAGGTCATCAGTTCAATCCTGATCATCGGCTCCAGAAATCTGAGATTTGGAGGGCTGACAGCCGAGAGCTGACAGCCGGGTTTTGGCGGGAGTAACTCAGTGGTAGAGTCACAGCCTTCCAAGCTGTTGGTCGCGGGTTCGATTCCCGTCTCCCGCTCCAGAAATTGAAGTTCGCGGGCGAGGGCGCCCGCGCGACACGAAACGAAATGTTTGAACAGGCGACGATCAAGGTCGAGAAGGAAAAAGAATTTGAGGAGCTGAGGGCCGCGATTATTCGCGCATTCGCTCCTGAAGTGGTCGAGAAATATTTGAAGCGGGTAGCCAAAGCGGGATTGCGGATCCGCGATTTTGATTCGGTGCTCGCGAAGGGCGTGCTTGAGCAGGTTGGGGCGGTGACGGGCCGAAAGGCGAAGGACTTGTACGAGTGCCTGACACTTACGGATCAAGCGCAGATGAAAGAGTTCTATCTGTCTAAGATTGAGGAAGTCGGAGCGGAGCTGAGGAAGAAGTACCAGAAGATTTATCAGTACTACTGAGGGTTGATGTTTGAAACGCCGGTGGTGATTCGAGGCGTTAGGTCAGGTTCCTCACCCTGCCGCAAGCGTCAGGGTTCGGGATGACAAGGGATTTTAGGTTTTGAGCTGACAGCTAAGGGATAAGAACCAAGACTTTTTGAGATGCAACGCGGACAGGAGTGTCCGCGCCACACGAGACGGAGCAAAGCATGGCAAAAGAGAAATTTGAACGCACTAAGCCGCACGTGAACGTAGGGACGATTGGTCACATCGATCATGGCAAGACCACGCTGACGGCGGCGATCACCAAGGTTCTGTCGAAGCACAATCCGAAGATCCAGTTCCGGTCGTTCGATTCGATCGACAACGCTCCGGAAGAGAAAGCTCGCGGAATCACGATTGCGACGGCGCACGTCGAGTATGAGACGGCGAACCGGCACTACGCGCACGTCGATTGCCCGGGTCACGCGGATTACATCAAGAACATGATTACGGGCGCGGCGCAGATGGACGGCGCGATTCTGGTTGTGGCTGCGACCGATGGTCCGATGCCGCAGACGAGAGAACACGTGCTCTTGGCTCGTCAGGTCGGTGTGCCATACATCGTTGTCGCGCTGAACAAGTGCGATGCGGTCGATGATCCCGAGCTGCTCGACCTGGTTGAACTTGAAGTGCGCGAGCTCTTGAAAGGTTACGAGTTCCCGGGAGATGACGCCCCGGTAATCCGCCTGTCAGCTCTCGGCGCGCTGAATGGCGAAGCCAAGTGGGAAAAGCAGATCGACGCGCTGATGGAAGCGGTGGACAAAAGCGTGCCGCAACCGCAGCGCGAGCTCGATAAGCCGTTCCTGATGCCGATTGAAGATATCTTCTCAATCTCGGGCCGCGGCACGGTGGTGACCGGAAGAATCGAGCGCGGCAAGGTGAAGGTGGGCGAGGAAGTTGAAATCGTCGGCTTCCGCGAGACCCGCAAGACCGTTGTGACTGGCGTCGAAATGTTCAAAAAGCAACTCGACGAAGGCCAGGCGGGAGATAACGCCGGGCTTCTGTTGCGCGGAATCGGCAAAGAAGATGTCGAGCGCGGCATGGTTCTGGCGAAAGGCGGATCGATCACGCCGCACACCAAGTTCAAGGCGTCGGTGTACATCTTGACGAAGGAAGAAGGCGGACGGCACACGCCGTTCTTCAAGGGATACCGTCCGCAGTTCTATCTGAGAACGACGGACGTAACCGGAGTGGCCGAGCTGCCCTCGGGCACGGAGATGGTGATGCCCGGGGACAACGTGGAGCTGGTGATTGAACTGATCACGCCGGTGGCGATGGAGAAGGGCTTGCGCTTCGCCATCCGCGAAGGCGGGCACACGGTAGGATCGGGAGCGATCTCGGAGATTATTCAGTAGGAACGTCGCGCGTCGCAGGTTGTGCGTCGTGCGGAAAAGCAGATTCCGCGGACCTGAATGTCCTCGGAATGACAACGAAGTTTGTATTTTGTTGGTTCTAGCTAGCAGCTAGACACTAACAGCTAGGAGCTTGGTTTTATGCCCCGAGAGATCATTACAATGCAGTGCGGTGATTGCAAAGAGCGGAACTATTCGACGACGAAGAACCGCAAGACGACGCCCGACCGGCTGGAGCTGAAGAAGTTCTGCCGGCGATGCCGGAAGCATACGCCGCACAAAGAAGTTAAATAATTTGGTAATTGAGTAATTGGGTAATTTTGTAATTTGAAGCGCGTCGTCACCAACGATTTCAAATTACTAAATTACCCGATTACAAAATTACTCAATTGAGTCACAGGGGCGTAAGCTCAACGGTTAAACTGCCGGTCTCCAAAACCGGACTTGGGGGTTCGAATCCCTCCGCCCCTGCCAGAATTTAGAGGGGATGCTAGAGAGTACAGGTGAGTGTGATGGGAGTAGGAACAGGAACAAAGAAGATGGCGAATTCAATAGCAGCGGCAGGCGATGAGGGCTTTGGTGGAATCAAGTCGTGGCCGGAGCGGATCAAGTCCTTTTATAACGACGTGCGCACCGAGATGCGTAAGGTCACAACGCCTTCGCGTAAAGAGGTGCAATCGACAACGATTGTGGTGCTGGTCGCGGTGTTTCTGTTTGGCCTGTTCTTCTGGGTGATCGACAACGTCATTGGCCGTGGCGTGGACTACCTGTTCCACATGTTTACGAAGTAAAGAGGATTTCATCATGCAGGACGAACCAAACAAGGAAGCTACGGACGCGGGTGCATCGCCAGTTGAGGGCGGCACGACCGTCGCCGAGCAGCCGCGCAATCCGAATATGAAGTGGTACATCATCCATTCGTATTCGGGATTTGAGCGCAAAGTCAAAGAATCGCTGGAGTCGCGGGTTCACGCCTTTGGGCTTGAGGAAAAAATCGGCCGCGTGCTGATTCCGACTGAAGCCGTCACCGAGGTCCGCGGCGGAAAGAAATATACCGTGGAGCGCATGTTCTATCCCGGCTACGTGCTGGTTGAAATGGACATGGATGACCACGTTTGGCACGTGGTGAAGTCGACACCGCGGGTGACGGGATTTGTGGGAACCGGGCAGCAGCCCACGCCACTGTCCGAAGAAGAAGTTCAGCACATTGTTTATAAAGCCGGCGAGTCGAAAGACAAGCCGAAGCTCAAGGTCAAGTTCGAAAAGAACGAAACCGTGCGCATCACCGAAGGCCCGTTTGCGACATTTACTGGCGTTGTCGATGAAGTGAACGATGACCGCCAGACACTGAAGGTGATGGTCACGATTTTTGGACGTTCTACGCCGGTGGAACTGGAGTTTAAGCAGGTGGAGAAGCAGGCATCGTAGAGAAATTTGGTAATTGGGCAATTTAGTAATCGGGTAATTTGAACAACACTGAGAGCGGTGTTTTCAATTACTACAAATTACTCAATCGCGAAATCTAAAAGAGTTCGTTATCAAGGATAGTTAGATGGCAAAAAAAGTTACTGGTTCAGTGAAGTTGCAGATTGCGGCGGGCAAGGCTACGCCGGCGCCTCCGGTTGGTCCTGCGCTCGGACAAGCGCAGATCAACATCATGGAGTTCTGCAAGCAGTTCAACGCGCGCACCAGCCAGAAGGAACTCGAAGGGCTGATCATTCCGGCGGTCATTACGGTTTACAACGACCGCTCGTTCACCTTCGTCACCAAGACTCCGCCGGCCTCGATTCTGCTGAAGCGCGCGGCTGGAATCGCGAAGGGGTCAGGAGCTCCGAATAAAGATAAAGTTGGAAAGGTTACGCTGAAGCAGGTCGAAGACATCGCGAAGCAGAAGATGCCAGACTTGAATGCCGCCTCGGTGGATGCGGCGATCAAGAGCGTGCGCGGAACGGCAAGGTCGATGGGAATCGAAGTGGTCGGATAAGCTTGCAAGGAAGATTTGGTAATTGGGTAATTTTGTAATTGAGTAATTTGAAACCGTTGAGTGCGGGTGCTTTTCAATTTCACAATCACTCAATTTCCCGATTACTCAATGATGTCATTCACCACGGCTGATCGGATCAGTGTTCAGCGGTGGGAGACGGAGAAGGAAATGAAAAAGTCAGGGAAAAATATCGAGAAGGCGAGGAAGGCGGTCGAGCAGCGCCCGTATGCACTGAGTGACGCGGTTCCTCTTCTCCAAAAAGTGAAGTTTGCGAAGTTTGATGAGACGGTCGAGATCACGATGCGTCTCGGTGTCGATCCCAAGCATGCCGATCAGATGGTGCGCGGAACGGTGGTTCTACCGCATGGCCTCGGGAAATCGAAAAAAGTTCTGGTGATCGCTTCAGGAGAAAAGGTTCGGGAAGCTGAGCAGGCGGGCGCGGACTTTGTCGGCGGCGAAGAGATGGTCGAGAAGATCAACAAAGAGAACTGGACCGATTTCGACGCGCTGATTGCCACTCCAGACGTTATGAAGTCCGTCGGACGCCTTGGTAAAGTACTTGGTCCGAAGGGACTGATGCCGAATCCGAAGACTGGCACGGTGACGTTCGACGTTGCCAAAGCAGTCCAGGAAGTGAAAGCCGGCAAGGTCGAATTTCGCACCGATAAGACTGCGCTGGTGCACGTGCCGGTGGGGAAGATTTCGTTTACGCCGGACAAACTGGTCGAGAATGCGACCGTGCTGATCACGAGCGTGATTAAAGCTAAGCCGTCAGTGGCGAAAGGGAAGTACATTAAGGGCGCATACCTGAGCTCAAGTATGGGGCCGGGAATTGCGCTCGATACGACGGCGCTGGAAGCTGCGGCGAAGGTATAAGTTGTGCCTGCTGAGGTGCATCTGCTCTGGTTCGTGCAAGAACGGAACCATGGAGAAGACACCGAATTGCTGATCGGGGTATACGCGTCGGAGCAGGATGCAAATGCTGCAATCGAGCGGCTGAAGAACAAACCGGGATTTGCAGATTTCCAGCAGGGATTTTTAGTTGATAGCTACGAACTGAATCAAGATCACTGGACCGAAGGTTTTGTGAGGCAGTAGCTCAGGGCCAGTACTTAAAGGAAATTGATTATGGCGGTTACAAGAGCAAAGAAGATTGAGCAGGTAGACAGGCTCAGCAAAGACCTGCAGAAGGTCTCCACGGTTATCGTCACGACCTATACCAAGCTGACGGTGGCGCAGGACTACGAACTGCGCAAGTTGCTGCGAAGTTCTGGTGCGAAGTATGCGGTCGTGAAAAACACGCTCGCCGAGCGCGCGGCGAAGGGGACGAAAGTCGAAGGCGCGCTGAAGGATTTGTCTGGAATCACTTCGATTGCTTACACCGAAGGCGACCCGGTATCGCTGGCGAAGGCGCTTTCGAAGTACGCGAAAGACAATCCGGAATTTACCTTTAAGACGGGTGTTGTCGAGGGCCGTGTGATCTCAATTAAAGAGATCGACGCGCTCGCGACCATGCCGTCGAAGGAAGAAATTTACTCGAAGCTCCTGTTTTTGATCAGCGCTCCGGCGCAACGGCTGGTGACGGTGATTAACGCGGCGGGACGCGACCTGGCTGTGGTCATTAACCAGGGCGTAGAAAAGCAGAAGTTTGCGAACGATGCTCCGGCGGGAGCGTAGGAATTTTGTAATTGGGTAATTGAAAACACCAAGTTCAATTATCCCAGTGCGTACGAGTTTAGTTATCAGTGCCAAGGGTTGCGCAAGTCTGAAACGTCGCGTTGTCTGGCGTGACGGTGAGAACGAAAGCGCACTGGAAACTTGCCCACGGATAACGCAATTGGGCGAAAGCCCCGATTGAGTAGGGTAGTTGGGTTTCAAATTACCCGATTACGAAATTACTCAATTACCAAATCTGGTAACTGGAGAACTGAAATGGCGGACTTGCAAGCATTGGAAGATCAAATCGTAGGGCTGTCGTTGCTGGATGCGGCGCAGCTTGTAAAAAGACTGGAAGAAAAGCTCGGCGTCTCGGCGGCGGCAGCGGCCCCGGTCGTGGTCGCCGGTGGCGGCGCAGGAGCGGGCGCGGCGGCGGCTCCGGCCGAAGAGAAGACCGAGTTCACGGTTGTTCTTAAGGACGTAGGCGCGAACAAGATCAATGTCATCAAGGCGGTCCGTGAAGTAACCAGCCTGGGCTTGAAGGAAGCCAAGGATCTGGTCGACGGCGCGCCAAAAACCGTGAAAGAGGGCGTCTCGAAGGAGGAAGCCGAGACCATTAAGAAGAAGTTCGCGGATGCCGGGGCGACGGTAGAGGTAAAGTAGCTGATTGTGGCACAGCGAGTTGCGTAGGGGCGGGTGCCCTCACCCGCCCACCCGGACGAGGGCGTCCGGGCCTACGTGAATCGGTTTGTCGGACAAGATGTCCGCGCCACACGGTTTCGGGTATGGATAAGATCGGTTTGGCTTGCAATTTTTTGACCAACCACTTGGCAGAACGGGAAATCTGGTGCTATTATCGTTACTAACAGCACCGCTTCCCACTTCATCCAGGTGAGCGGCCTCCGCATTTAGGACCCAGGGAAGCGGAGCAGAGACCGCAACACGGATTGGCAGACTGTCCTGCGGGCGGCAGGACGGGAACAGGCATACTGAGCGCGAAAACGACAAAATTCAAACGGCCATGCGCCGCGGACGGCGCCTGAGGGACACACTGTCCCTGCAGGGCGCACTTTTGCGTCTTTAAAAAGCACTCGGCAGTCGCATTCATCATTCACGCAATGCAACTGAGTGCTCGCTGTTAGCTGCTTCTCCCGCCCCGCGTTTCGCTTTGACGCAGCCCCTCGGCTGCACAGAAAAGTTGGGAGTAACTCCGAATGTCTAAGAAGAACGGATTCCGTCATCGTTTTGATTTTTCCAAGATTCCAGCAACCATCCAGATACCGAACCTGATCGAAGTCCAGAAGCGCTCCTACGAGCGGTTCCTGCAAATGGACCGCCTGCCAAGCGAGCGCGACGACGGCGGCTTGCAGTCGGTGTTTCAATCGGTGTTTCCCATCACCGATTTCCGCAACGTGTCGCAGCTCGAATTTGTCGACTACGCGATTGGCAACTGGGAGTGCAAGTGCGGACACCTGAAAGGCCTGCATCACCTGCGCACCACGTGTAAGAACTGCGGATCGACCGTCATCACGGATCCATTTCATCCGGGCGACGTGCTTTGCCACAAGTGCGGCACTTACAACGCGAATACGCCGGACTTCTGCAACAAGTGCGGCGACCCCGTCGGCTTGCAATTGAAATATGACGTTGCCGAGTGCGAAGAGCGCGGCATGACCTATTCCGCGCCGCTCAAGGTCACAATGCGTCTGACCATCTTTGACAAGGACGCCGAGACCGGCAATCGCTCCATCCGCGACATTAAAGAGCAGGAAGTCTTCTTTGGCGACGTGCCGCTGATGACCCAAAACGGGACGTTCATTGTGAACGGGACCGAGCGCGTGATCGTCAGCCAGTTGCACCGTTCGCCGGGCGTGTTCTTTGAAACTGCCAACAACCGCACCTACTTCCTTGGCAAGATCATTCCTTACCGTGGTTCGTGGGTCGAGTTTGAATACGACCAGAAGAACGTGTTGTACGTTCGCATCGACCGCAAGCGCAAGTTCCTGGGCACGATTTTCCTGCGGGCTCTCGGGCTGCGGTCGAGCGAAGACATCCTGCGCACGTTCTACACGGTTGATCGCATGGTGGTTCGCGACAAGAAGCTCTACTGGACACTCGATCCTTCAGGCGAGAAGGCCACCAACCTGATCGGCATGAAGCTGGCGCACAGCATCAAGTCGAAGTCAGGCGATGAGATCGCGCATTCGGGACGCAAAATCAATGCCGCGATCCTGAAGGAAATTCAGAAAGCGAAGATCAGCGAAATCGAAGTTGACGTGACTGATCTTGAAGGGGCGTGGGCTGCGGGCGACATCGTTGACACGACCTCCGGCGAAGTCATGCTCGAAGCGAACACCGAGCTCACCGCCGACAAATTGTCGAAGATCCTCGACTCGGGCGTAGTCGAGATGAATCTGTTCTTCCCCGAGCGCGATGACGTGGGCACGGTCATTAGCCAGACGCTGAAGCGCGATTCGGTCAAGACGCCGCAAGAGGCATTGATCGAAATCTACCGCAAGCTGCGTCCAGGTGATCCACCGACGCTTGATACGGCGACTGCCCTTTTCCACGGAATGTTTTTTGATCCGCGGAAATATGACTTCTCGCGCGTAGGCCGTTTGAAATTCAACATCAAGCTCTTCGAGAACAGCGATGCGAGCACCCTGGACAAGCGGACGCTTGATCCCGATGACTTCTACGGAACCATCAAGTACCTGCTGAAGCTGCGCAAGAACATCGGCGTAGTGGATGACATCGATCACCTCGGCAACCGGCGCGTGCGCGCGGTGGGCGAGCTGCTCGAAAACCAGTTCCGCATCGGCTTGGTCCGCATGGAACGGGCGATCAAAGAAAAAATGTCGGTCTATCAGGAAATGTCGACGGCCATGCCGCACGACCTGGTAAACGCGAAGCCTGTGATGGCGGCAATCCGCGAGTTCTTCGGTTCATCGCAGTTGTCGCAGTTCATGGACCAGACGAACCCGCTTTCGGAAATCACTCACAAGCGGCGTCTTTCGGCGCTTGGGCCGGGCGGCTTGTCGCGTGAACGCGCCGGATTCGAAGTTCGCGACGTTCATCCGACGCACTATGGCCGCATCTGTCCGATTGAAACGCCGGAAGGCCCGAACATTGGCCTGATTTCATCTCTGAGCTGTTATGCCCGAATTAACGATTACGGCTTTATCGAGTCGCCATATCGCCGGGTGAAAAACGCCCGGGTGGTTGATTATGTCAGCGTAGTTAACGCCGGCGATAGCGAGTACAAGGCCGGGGATCACCTCGAAAAGGCCGAAGCTGAGAAGGCGAATGCCGAGCTCAAGGACCGCCGCAAGCGCCCCGCAGAGCTTGAGCCATTCTCGTTCTATCTTTCCGCATGGGAAGAAGACCGGCACGTCATTGCGCAGGCGAATATCGAGCTCGACGAGAAGGGCCGCATCGTTGGCGACCTGGTCAATGCTCGCAAAGCCGGTAACTTCGTTCTCGTCAGTAAAGACGAAGTCGATTACGTTGACGTCAGCCCGAAGCAGCTCGTCTCGGTTGCGGCCTCGCTCGTGCCCTTCCTCGAGCACGACGACGCGAACCGGGCGCTGATGGGCGCGAACATGCAACGCCAGTCCGTGCCGCTGCTTCGCGCAGAGGCCCCGATTGTCGGAACCGGAATGGAAGGAGTAACTGCGCGCGATTCCGGCGCAGTAGTTCTTGCTCGGCGTAATGGAATCGTCGATTCCGTCGATTCCGAGCGCATCATTGTGCGCGTCGAGGGCGAGCACCATCCAGGCCAGCTTTCGCGCGAAGTGGGCAGCGATATCTATCAACTCACGAAATTCAAGCGTTCGAACCAGAACACCTGCATAAACCAGAAGCCGGTAGTGCAGAAAGGACAGAAGGTGGCCAAAGGGCAGGTCATCGCCGACGGGCCTTGCACCGATCACGGCGAGCTGGCTCTCGGCCGCAACGTGCTCGTGGCCTTCATGCCGTGGCGCGGTTACAACTTTGAAGACGCGATCCTCGTCTCCGAAAAGCTGGTGAAGGAGGATTACTACACCTCGGTCCATATTGAGGAATTCGAGATCGAGTCGCGCGATACGAAACTTGGACCAGAGGAAGTCACGCGCGACATTCCAAATGTCAGCGAATCCACGCTGCGCAATTTGGATGAAGCCGGCGTGATCCGCATTGGCGCAAACGTCAAGCAGGGCGACATTCTGGTGGGCAAGGTCACACCAAAAGGCGAGACCCAGCTCACGCCGGAAGAGAAGCTGCTGCGAGCGATCTTCGGTGAAAAAGCCGGAGACGTACGCGATGCTTCGCTCTACTGCCCCCCCGGAATCGAGGGCGTGGTAGTCGATGTGAAAATTTTCTCCCGCAAGGGCCAGGAAAAAGACGAGCGGGCGAAGGCCATTGAAGCGTCGCAGATTGCGAAGCTCGAAAAGAACCTTTCCGACGAGATTCGCATTCTTACCGACGAGCGGCTGAAGCGTCTGGAGAACATTCTCGGAGGCAAAGAGGTCCAGGCTGACCTGCACGACGAGCGCACCAACAAGCGCCTGTTGAGCAAGGGCAACATTCTTGATCGTGACACGATCGAGCGCATTTCCACGCGGAACTTGAAGCGTATTAAGTACGCCGACAAAGATCCGCGGGTGAATGAACAGATCGATGAGATCGAAGAAATGACCTCGCGTCAGATCGACGTGCTCAAGAAGATCGTCAACGAGAAGAAAGACAAGCTGACCAAGGGCGATGAATTGCCGCCCGGCGTGATCAAGCTGGTCAAGTGCTATATCGCCATGAAGCGCAAGCTGAGCGTGGGAGACAAGATGGCTGGCCGGCACGGTAATAAGGGCGTAATCGCTCGCATTCTGCCTGATGAAGATATGCCGTACCTCGAGGATGGAACCCCGGTAGAAATCGTCCTCAATCCGCTTGGCGTTCCTTCTCGTATGAACGTCGGGCAAATTCTCGAGACTCACCTTGGCTGGGCGGGGCACGAGCTCGGCGGAAAAATCGCAGAGCTGCTGAAAGAGAACTCGCGCGAAGAAACCGTCCGCCGCGAACTGAAGGCACTGTTCAAAGGCACCACTCTTGAGCAGGAAATCTCCGAGGTTCCAGACGACGAGCTCGGCGCGGTGGCGGAAACGCTGACCCGCGGCGTGTTCACCGGATCCCCAGTATTCGACGGATCGCGCGAAACCGAAATTAAGGCATTGCTCAAGAGTTCCGGATTGCCGGAGTCGGGAAAAACATACTTGTACGACGGCATGTCTGGCGACAAATTCGAGCAGCCGGTTACGGTCGGCTACATCTACATGCTGAAACTCTCGCATCTGGTGGACGACAAGATCCATGCGCGTTCCATCGGGCCGTACTCGCTCATTACGCAGCAGCCACTGGGGGGCAAGGCCCAGTTTGGCGGACAGCGCTTCGGAGAAATGGAAGTCTGGGCGCTTGAGGCCTACGGCGCGGCTTTCATCCTGCAGGAGCTGCTGACGGCGAAGTCCGACGACGTTTATGGCCGCACGAAGATCTACGAGGCCATCGTCAAGGGCGAAGCCGCCATGGAACCGGGTGTGCCGGAGTCGTTCAACGTGCTGATTCGCGAGTTGCAGTCGCTATGTCTGGATGTCGAGCTGATCAAGGCCGGTGACAGAAAACCGCCGGTCAGCGCGGCTCCAGGTGGCGACGGATTTGCGGCGGCGTCGCGTCCACGTGGCGTGATGCTGGAAGCGGATTGATAGTGGCCAGTGGCTAGTCATCAGTGGCTAGTCACTGGGTCCAGCTTTCTAAGCAAAGTTTTTGGAAACAATGGTGGTGGCACCTGCTTCGATGCCAGACGCCAAATTTGAAGATCACTGACCACTGGCCATTGATCACTACTTCGGAGCCGCTGGCGGCAGCGAAATCGCCACAGAGTTGGAGGAAATCTTGTTCCGTTCGAGCCCATTTGACCTGGCAAACCCGATTGCTGACTTCGATGCCATCCGCATCAGCCTGGCCTCTCCCGAAAAAATCCGGAGCTGGTCGCACGGTGAGGTGACGAAGCCGGAAACGATTAACTACCGTACCTTCAAGCCGGAGCGCGACGGCCTGTTCTGTGCTCGCATTTTTGGCCCGGTCACTGACTGGGAGTGCTTGTGCGGGAAGTACAAGCGCATGAAGCACCGCGGAGTCATCTGCGACAAGTGCGGCGTGGAAGTCACGCTCTCGAAAGTACGCCGCGAGCGCTTGGGCCACATCGAGCTGGCTTCGCCCTGCTCGCACGTCTGGTTCTTCAAAGGGTTGCCGAGCCGCATCGGTCACCTGCTCGACATTTCACTGCGCGACCTTGAAGCGATCCTTTACTTTGAAGCTTACGTCGTAGTCGAGCCCGGTGATGCGCCGGTGAAAGAGCGCGAGGTAATTAAAGACGAGGCGAAGTTCCGCGAACTCGACCAGCAGTATCGTCCAGCCGGTTTCCGCGCTGCGATGGGCGCAGAAGCGATCAAAGACCTGCTGAAGCGCGTCGATGTGGACTCCCTCTCGACCGAACTGCGCGAGAAGATGAAGTACGAAAACTCGCTGCAGAAAAAGCTGAAGTATGCCAAGCGGCTGAAGGTGGTCGAGGCATTCCGTAAGAGCGGCAACAAACCGAACTGGATGATCCTTGACGTGATTCCGGTCATTCCGCCGGAGCTCCGGCCACTGGTTCCACTCGATGGCGGGCGTTTTGCTACGTCTGATTTGAACGACCTCTATCGCCGCGTGATCAACCGCAATAACCGGTTGAAGAAGCTGATGGACCTGCACGCGCCGGAAGTCATCGTTCGCAACGAAAAGCGCATGCTGCAGGAAGCCGTCGACGCATTGTTCGACAACGGACGCCGTGGACGCGTGCTGCGTGGCGCGAATAACCGTCCGCTGAAGTCACTCTCTGACACACTGAAAGGCAAGCAGGGGCGCTTCCGCCAGAACCTACTCGGCAAGCGCGTTGACTATTCCGGACGTTCAGTGATCGTGGTCGGTCCCGAGCTCAAGCTGCACCAGTGCGGACTCCCAAAGAAGATGGCTTTGGAACTCTTCAAGCCGTTTATCTATCACCGTCTGGAGCAGACTGGGCACTGCACGACTATCAAGCAGGCGAAGGAAATGGTCGAGCAGCAGGAGTCGATTGTTTGGGACATCCTGGAAGAGGTCATTAAAGACCATCCGGTGCTCTTGAACCGCGCTCCAACTTTGCACCGTTTGGGCATTCAGGCGTTTGAGCCGGTGCTGGTGGAAGGCAAGGCGATCAAGATCCACCCGCTGGTTTGTACAGCATTCAACGCAGACTTTGACGGCGACCAGATGGCGGTACATATTCCGCTGTCTCCGGAAGCGCAGGTCGAAGCAAGTGTGTTGATGCTTTCATCGCACAACATTCTTTCGCCGGCTTCAGGCCAGCCAATCACTGTGCCGACGCAGGACATGGTGCTTGGTCTCTACTACCTGACCAAGGGCAAACCGGGCGCAAAAGGCGAAGGGCGCGCCTTTGCGAACATCGATGAAGTTCTGCTCGCGCTGCACGCAGGAGAAGTCGAAACTCTTACGCCGATCCGGTTGCGTTACACCGGCGAAGTCATCGATCTGACCACGGCGTATGACGATCAGGACATCGTTCACACGGACCCGACGAGTTACGATCGCGCGTTTCTGAACACGACCGTGGGCCGGGCGATTTTGAACGATCACCTTCCTACGGGCATGCCGTACATCAATGGCCTGCTCAAGAAGAAGGGGATCGGGCAGTTGGTCAGCTTCTGCTACCTGAAATACGGGCTCGAAATGACCGTAAAAATGCTCGACGAGGTCAAAGAGCTCGGCTTCCGTTACGCAACCCGCGCTGGATTGTCGATCGGAATTGACGACATGGTCATTCCCGACAACAAGAAAACGTTGGTGCGTGACGCCGAAAAGCAGGTGGTCAGCGTTCAGCAGCAATACCTGGACGGCGCCATCACGAACGGTGAGCGTTACAACAAGGTCATCGAAATCTGGTCGGCAATTACGGAAAAAGTTGCGGACGAAATGTTCGGTCAGATGCAGCAGCGTGACAAGGAAGGCATGATCAATCCGATTTACGTCATGGCCGACTCCGGCGCTCGGGGATCGAAACAGCAGATCCGGCAGCTATCCGGCATGCGCGGACTGATGGCGAAGCCGTCGGGCGAAATTATCGAGACTCCGATTACTGCAAACTTCCGCGAAGGATTGACAGTGTTGCAGTACTTCATTTCGACGCACGGCGCACGTAAAGGCTTGGCCGATACAGCGCTGAAAACGGCTGATTCGGGCTACCTGACTCGGCGTCTGGTTGACGTAGCTCAGGACGTGATCATCAGCGAATACGATTGCGGCACGGTGGATGGAATCTTCGTCGCCGGAATCGTCGAAGCAGGTGAGATTATCGAGCCGCTGCGCGACAGAATCGTTGGCCGCGTGTCACTCGAAAAAATCAAGGACTACGATGGCAACCTGATCGTCGATATCAACCAGGAAATCACCGAAGAGCTGGCGGGCGCAATTCAGGCTGCCGGTATCGAGCGGGTGAAGATCCGTTCCGTGCTGACTTGCGAATCGAAGCGCGGCGTTTGCGTCATGTGCTACGGACGTAATCTCGCTTCTGGCCGGTTGGTCGAACTCGGTGAGGCAACGGGAGTAATCGCAGCTCAGTCGATCGGCGAGCCCGGAACGCAGCTCACGATGCGTACCTTCCACATCGGCGGCACGGCATCGCGAGTTTCCGAGCAATCGCGACTGGATGCCCGCACTAACGGCACAGTCCGGTTCATCGGATTGCAGACGGTCAAATCGAAAGCTGGCGACCTGGTAGTGATGAATCGCCAGGGTTCGATCGCAGTTGTCGATGACAAAAATCGCGAGCGCGAGCGCTACTCGGTGGTGTATGGCGCGCGTGTCAAGGTGAACGATGGCGATGCGGTCACGCTGGGCCAAGTGCTGGTCGAGTGGGATCCGTACACCTTCGCGATCCTGACCGAAATCGGCGGAACGGTGCAGTTCAAGGACCTGCAGGAAGGGGTCACGCTGCACGAGGAAGTCGATGAAGTCACCGGCTTGTCGCGACATGTGGTTGGCGAATCTCCGGATGAGAAGCGCCAGCCGGCGATCGTGATCAAAGGCGCGAAATCGAACAAGCGATACCTGATGCCGTCACGCTCTCACCTGATGGTGGCTGAAGGCGACACGGTTTATCCCGGCGACGTGCTGGCGAAAATCCCGCGCGAAACCACCAAGACGAAAGACATCACCGGTGGTCTGCCGCGCGTGGTCGAGTTGTTCGAGGCCCGCAAGCCGCATGAGACTGCAGTCATCAGCGAAATCGATGGCACGGTCAAGTTCGGCGAGATCTCGAAAGGCCAGCGCAAGCTGTACGTGACTGCCGACAATGGGACCGAGAAAGAATACTCAGTTCCGCGTGGCGTTCACATCAACGTGCAGGAAGGCGAGCGCGTCAGGGCGGGCGAACCGCTCATGGACGGCCCTCTCAATCCGCATGACATTCTGGCGGTGCTTGGCGAGAAGGAACTGCAGGCGTATCTGGTGAACGAAATCCAGGAGGTTTACCGCTTGCAGGGCGTCAACATCTCTGACAAGCACATCGAAGTGATTGTTCGCCAGATGATGCGCTGGGTGAAGGTCGAAGACGTCGGCGATACGACGTTCCTGCTCGAGGAGCAAGTGGATAAGTTCCGCTTCCGCGAGGAGAACGAGCGCGTGATCCGCGAGGGCGGCAAGCCGGCAACCGGCAGGCCGTTACTGCTCGGCATCACTAAGGCGTCACTTGCGACCGACTCGTTCATTTCGGCGGCGTCGTTCCAGGAGACCACGCGAGTGCTCACCGAAGCCTCGATTCAGGGCAAGGTAGACCACCTGCGCGGATTGAAGGAAAACGTCATCGTCGGACGGCTCATTCCTGCCGGCACCGGCATGGAGTACTACCGCAACGTGCGCCTCTCGCCAGAGATGGAAGAGGCTGCCGCCAAGGTTCAGGAGGAAGTCTCGCAAGCGTACGAAGAGGCCGAGCGCGCGCTCGAACTCATGCGTACTGAGGGCGAGACCGAGGAACTGGCAGCGGAGTAATTGCGAAATGCGAAGGGCGGATGAAGATTCCGCCCTTTTGTTTTGCCCTCTGCCAACTCTGCGGCTACTCTCAGCGTACTCTGCGGTTAAGAGCTTTTCGAGAATTTACAGCAAAAGGTCTTAACCGCGGAGATCGCAGGGTTCTCCCGAGTGCGCGGAGAAGATATCCCAATTTACTGCATGCACGCTAACCCCCAACGAGTGCAAGGCGAGGAACCTTTACCGAGTCTTCGCTTGATTGCGAAGCCGCGCCAATCTACTCTGACACCGTTGATAGGACGCTTCTTCCATCTGGTCGGAAAGTCGATTTGGCGCGCGTTTGATCATGACGCGTTTGCCATTGCCAAAGCGTCCGCCTATTCGTCCATTCTTACTTTTTTCCCCACACTACTAGTTGTCGGTTCGGTGCTTGGGAACGGCAACAAGACCATGCGCGAGTATTCGCGCGAAATCTCGTACGCGCTTGAAAGAATTCTGCCGGCCGGATTCAGCACGGTTCAGGCATATCTGCACGGCAACACCGGGCGCTCGGTCGGAGTGCTCATCACGACTTCACTGCTGGCAGTATGGCTAGCCTCAGGTGTGATGGTTTCATGGATGGAGGGCTTTCGCCGCTGTTACGAATTGCCAAAAATTTGGGGTCTGGTGAAAGAACGGTTAGTCGCATTCTCTCTGGTCATTCTGGCCGGGATTCCTTTGGCATGTTCCACCATTTTGGTGGCATTCGGCAGCGAGATTGAAACCGACGTATTGCTGAGCACAAACCACGAAGTTGGCCAGTATGTATTGTTAATGTGGCAGATCGTGCGCTGGCTGATTGCAATTCTTACCAGCGTGGCCGTGATCGCGTTGATCTACCACAACGCCGTCCCCCGCACACAGCCGTGGCACAGCGTGCTTCCTGGCGCCAGCCTTGCCACGGTCATGTGGTTTATCGTCACCGTGATTTTTGGCTGGTATTTGCAGCATTTCTCTGACTATGGCGTAATCTATGGCTCTCTTGGTGTCGCCATTGCTCTGCTCGTCTGGATGTATATGATCTCGCTCGTGATCCTGATTGGGGCAGAATTCAACGCCATGCTCTTTCCGCGATCGAAGCTAGGAAGCGAACTCACGGCAGTGGGGACTACAAAATAGTGCCAGCCGGTCGTCAGTCGCCGGTCGAAGGTCGGCAGCAAAGCTGTTTGCAAACTCGCGAGAGCTTGTCGCGGGAGGCCAGGCAGCGGGAGCGCCAACGATTCAAAATTTCCCCATTGGAGACCGAAAACTGACGACCGACGACCGACATCTAGCAGGTGAATCTGCTTGTCCCGCGGACCCCACTCACGACCGCAGGGCGAAAATCATCTGCACCATTGGGCCGTCATGCAGCACGGAAGCCGAACTGCGCGAACTGATCCGCGCCGGAATGGATGTTGCTCGCCTGAATTTTTCTCACGGTCTACACGAAAACCATGCGCGGCGGATTGAAGCGCTGCGCCGGGCGGCTGCGGCAGAGGGCAGGACGGTATGCATTCTGCAGGACCTGCAAGGGCCCAAGATCCGTACAGGAATGTTGCAAGGTCATCAACCGATTATGTTGAAGGCTGGCGGGCAAGTGACCATTACTACCCGCGACGTTGAGGGTACGGCGGAACGGATTTCAACCACGTTCAAGAACCTGCCACACGAAGTAAGCGCGGGATCGCGCATCCTGCTTTGTGACGGCAAGATAGAGCTGCGGGTGCATGACGTTGCCGGCGAAGAAATTCATTGCGACATATTGAACGGCGGCACGCTCGGGGAGCAGCAGGGGATCAACCTTCCCGGAGCGGCACTTTCGATTCCAGCGCTTACGGAAAAAGACCGCAAGGACGTGGAATTCGGGTTGCAACACGGGGTCGATGCAATCGCACTTTCATTCGTGCGATCGGCCGCAGACGTGATTGAAGCAAAGAAAATCATCGTTTCGCACAAAAAGGAAATCCCGGTAATCGCTAAGCTGGAGAAGCCGCAAGCCATTGACCGGCTGGAAGGAATTCTGGAGGTGTCGGACGGAGTGATGGTGGCGCGCGGCGACCTGGGAGTGGAAATGCCGCCGGAGAAAGTCCCCGTGATCCAGAAGCAGGTGATCCGGCGGGCTGCAGAATTTCGCAAGCCGGTGATCATTGCCACGCAGATGCTGGAGTCGATGATCGAAAACCCGCGTCCTACGAGAGCCGAAGCCAGCGACGTCGCTAATGCCATATTTGATGGTACAGACGCGGTAATGCTTTCCGCGGAAACCGCGAGCGGAAAGTATCCCAAAGAGGCGGTCTGCATGATGGCGAAGATCGTGGTCGAGGCCGAAAGCAACATGGCGGACTTCATGCAACCGAGACGAAGACGTGACCACCGTGCGCTGTCGGTTTCAGAGACGATTTGCGAATCGATTGCGCACGCAGCCGAAGACCTGCACATGGCGGCCATTGCGGTTTTCACGGAATCGGGGAACACCGCCCGCTTGATTTCGAAGTACCGGCCGCAGGCGAGAATTTACGCCTTCAGCCACGTTCCGGAGATCTGCAATCGCATGAACCTGTTCTGGGGAGTGCAGCCGGTGCAACGCGATCATGCCATGCATTTTGAAGAGATGCTGGTCGCAGCCGAGCAAGTCCTGGTGCGCTCAGGCAAGGTGGACCACGGCGATGTGCTGGGAATTGTGGCCGGAACGCAGATGTCGAGCGGGTCGACAAACTTTATGCGGCTGCACGTTGTGGAATGAAACGGCGATGCATTCTTGCTAACCCAAAAAATTCAATGGCACTGCGCGTCGTCAGCGGAAGCCCGCCTCTCCCTGTAAGCAGCCCAAGCTGAAGGCGCCAGCTGGCGAATATCGCGACAATCCGAGAGGACGTTATTCAGACAATTGAGATGAATGTCAAAGGCGAGTTGTGTTGGTGCGTCTACGCGCTGAGGAAGCTGTGCATCGAGTACGTTAGATGGTGGCCCAGTCACGTGCGGGAACCCAGCCGACCATGGATAATATCCGTGATAGTTGTCAGCTCGATAGGAATTAGCTTCGTATCCCCACACTATCAAGCCGTTGTACGAGTAACATCTTGCGGTCCGCAACTCCACGACCGCGGTCGTACTATCTTCTAATCTCCCGGAATGAACGTGAAAACGCGAGTAGACGGACCAAGATCGAATATGAAGAAGGTGCGCGACACTGTACCAGAACTCAGCTGTTTCTCCTGTTAACCTACCTTTCGCTAGTCCTGCTCGGATCCACAATTGGAACGTGCAGTCTTCCTCAGTGCAAGCTGGCTCAGTGCGAACAACGGGAAAAACTACTTTTCGCTGGGTATCCGGCGGGGCAGGTACGCCGATTCCGGGTAGTTCAGGGGGGAACGATTGAATGGCTGTACCACCGTGGCGAATTGCGAATTCACGAACCTCTGTGAACGTAGCCGTAGCGAAAGGAAATTGTTTGAGGTCAGCGATTAACGATTCAGCTCTTCGTTCTTGTAATGCAGAGTCGAAATACAGGAGCAGCCACACGCACAGCAGTACGGAGACTAGGACAAGGAAAGTTAACTGGAAAGTCCGCCCTCTTCGGGTCATTCGGAGATCCTGCCAAATTGGACTGCGACACACAACCGGAAGTTCCTGGGTGCGATGTAGAAAGGTGCTCTGGTCGGACTGACGCCTGGGAGCGTTTTAGTTGCCGTGAGGGTCAAAGTCGAACTTGACCACGAATTTTTCTTTGGCGCTCGCAGGCGCATACTTCCAATGTTTCACCGCCTTCAGTGCTGCCTGGCCCAGAATCGGATTGCCGCCAAGAACCTGCGCGTTTTCAATCGTGCCATCGGGTTTGACCGAGACTTCGACGCGCACCACGCCGCCGATGTACATCCGCTTCAGCGTTTCGGGGTAGTCTGGTTCCACTCGGGTGAGGACCTTCCGTGTCACCGGAGGGTCAGTCTGCGCCTCGAGAGGCTTCACTGAGCTAAATGTACAGAGCAAGAGGATGCTGAGAGCAAGGCTGAGCCCTCGCCGCATTTGCGTCCGAGGCGCCGTAATTTGTGGGTTTAACATTCGTTCGACTCTTTCGTAACGACTCATTTCCTGACTGCTCTTCTTCCGAAGATTTAGGGCAGATCTACAACGAGCTGATAAACTTCCTGCGTACTGCGGTCCCGGACAAACATCCAGGAACCATCAGGCATTTGTCCGGCCCACAGCCCAAAGGCTCCGGGATAACGTTCAATCCCTTGCAGCTTAAAAACACGTTCCGTGTGCTTCTCGCCGACTCTCACACGCCGGATCGTCTCCTGATCGGTGACCAAATCGTCAAAGTAAAGAGATCGGCTGTCCGATGACCAAACTGGATAGCTGACGGCACCCGCCGGCTCAGTAAGCCAGTTCGTCCACTTTTTGGTCTGGAAGTCGAACAGCATGACCTTGGTGAAATCTGGAGTAAGAGCGGCAATATAACGGCCATTGGGCGACCAGCGCGGGCTGAACAAGCCATTGGAACCGGGGATGACCTCAACTTCATGCGTCTTAAGATCGACAATCTTTATGCTCAAACGTTCCGAGCCATAAACATAGCCGTACATAATCCGCCGGCCGTCGGCGGACCAGTTGGCATCGATCTGGCCCTGGTCTTCGTCGAGAATGTCCTGCGCGGCGCCGCCGGCAACCGAGATCGTGCAGATGCGCCATGGCTTTCCCGGCTGCATGCTGACGTAGGCGATCTGGCTCAGGTCCTTTGACCAGTGAGGCAGTGCGGCGCGCTCCGGAGCGGAGGTCAAGCGCAGTTGCTGTGAACCATCGGCGCGCGAGCGGTACAGCTCGCCATCAGGAATGGAAACGTAGGTGACCCATTTGCCGTCGGGCGAGTAATCGAGATCAGTGGCTGAGGCTCCGGCTAAAAGCGGAGTAAATTCATTTCGCGAGGGACTGAACTTGACCGCTTCGCCTGCCGGCTGGACACCAATAGCCCACATTTTCTTGTCGTCACGGGAAGGAGCTATATTGCCGAAAGAGATCGGCCCTTTGGTCAATTGAAATGGAAGAGCTGTTCCTCCCGAATCTGCGACCGCCCACAATGTCGTCAAAGTAGTCGGCTTGCTTTGCGTCACTTGAAAAATGTAATAACGTCCATTTGCCGTCCAATTCCCGCAACAGGCATTGTTTGCGCCTTGCCAATCCCCAAGAAGCTGATGGGGATTCGACCCGTCGGTCCCGACTTCCCATAGCGAGGTTGTATTTTGCGCGGTATTGCCGACGGTGAAGCGGATTCGCTGGCCATCGGTCGAGATATGCGGCGCAAAGACGGTACCGTTTGCTCGAAATATTTCGTGAATGGAACTGCCGTCGCCGTTTGCGAGATAGACGACGGCGCCTCTGCTGAATGTGAGTTGGCGGCCATCGCCGGACCAGGAAGCATCACGCCCGGTGAATTCGCCCAGCCGCTCAGGAATACCGGAGTTTACCGGGAGAGTCCAAAATTCGTTGTCCCGCGCGGCGCCGTGCATGGGGGCAATCAGCAGCCTGTTGTGATCAGGCGAAATATCGAGTGCCTCTACATTTGAGAAACTGGTTGAGATCAGTGAGCGGTCAGCGGTCCGCAGTGAGACTTTTGCCATGACGTGGCGAGCGGCTGACCACTCTGTCACGTATAAATTGGAGTCGTCCGCAAGCAAATTTGTTTTGCCGATGCCATCATGCGTGATCTGTGTGATCGAGGCTACTCGCGGCGCATTTGCCGGGCTGCTCTGGTCCGCGCAAACGGAGGCTTTGGAGAAGGCAAATAACGACACTAGGACAATCGACAGCCAAGCTGACACTTTCCCGGTCGTAATGGACATAAAGACGATGCTAGCAAGCGGAATTTCCTGCTCAATGGGAAAACGGTTACCGCGCCTTACCAACGTAATGTGTTAAAGGCAACGCAAGAACGTTTTTTGTAGAACGGGGCAGGCTTATACGAGGCTTGAATAGAGCTGACCCAAGCTGAGCTAGGATGAATTGATGAGCTTCGAATCCTTTTCGAGTCAGGCTATTGATCCTGCCGTTCGCGGGTTTCTGCATCGCCCAGAGACTGCTTCGGGCGATGCTTTGGTCCTGACGCATGGGGCTGGCGGAAACGCACAAATGGCGATGCTGGTTGCGATGTCGAAAGCATTTGCCGGCGCAGGCTCTCAGCGCTAAAGCGGTTCGGAATGACACCGGGGACAGCCAGGTCAATCACACACCCTCTCGGTTTATAATTCAGCGTTTTAATCCTTCCATTTTCAGGAGCTAAGACATGGCCCAGCCGACGATGGCTGCGATTCCCGGACTCAAAGACACATACGTGCAATTGAAGTCGCGCATGGACAAGGCAGTGGACGATTTTCGCAAAGCGCTGGTGGGCACGCGCACGGGGCGCGCGTCAGTGCACATGCTGGATGGAGTGACGGTCGAAGCGTACGGTTCGCAGATGCCGCTGAACCAGGTTGCCACCGTGCATACGCCTGAGCCGCAACTCATTACGGTGCAGCCGTTTGATCCCACGCAACTGAGCGGCATTGAGAAGGCAATTCGCGGGGCTGAACTTGGGCTGAATCCCATGAATGACGGCAAGATCATTCGGGTTCCAATCCCACCGCTCACTGAAGAGCGCAGGAAAGAAATGGTGAAACACCTGCACAAGGTACTCGAGGACCACCGGACGGCGGTCCGGAACGTTCGCCGCGATGGAAATGACGCGACCAAGAAGGCGTTGAAGGACAAGAAGATCACCGAAGACGAAGAGAAACGCGCGACAGCTGAAATCCAGAAGCTCACCGACGATGAAATAAAGAAGATGGAAGACATGTGCAAGGCGAAGGAAAAAGAAGTGATGGAAATTAAGTAGTTGTCGGTCGTCGGTCGTCAGTCGTCAGCAGTCGGCGACAACCGAATGGCGCAGCCTCTTGTGAAATTCTCTGACCTGGGACCCCGAGGTTTTGCCGACGACTAACGACAGACAACTAACGACAATAGACTAAGGAGTAAACCATTCGTATCGAAGAAATTCCGGGGTTCACCGTCATCGGAATCAAGGCACGAACTGATAACGCAAAAGAAACGACGGCTGAAGGGATCATCGGCCGCCAGTGGCACAGGTTTATCGACCAAGGAATGGCGGAGAGAATACCCGATAAACCCAATGCAAACCTTTACGCTGTCTATGACGAATACGCCAGCGATCACAATGGCGAATACACGTTTACGGTCGGAGCGCCTTCAAAGCAAAGTGACGCTGCTCCGCCCGGAATGGTTTTGAAACACGTACCCGCCGGCAAGTACGCCATCATTACAACTGAGCGAGGGCCGTTTCCCAAGGTCATACCCGAGGCCTGGCTACAGATTTTCAAGCTTGAAGATGATGGGAAGCTGAAGAGAACCTATCAAACCGACTTCGAGCTTTACGATGAACGCGCTCTGGACCCGCATGATGGGCAGGTCGATATTTACATCGGTATTCGATAAAAATCCGACGGGCGAGGACGCACGTCCCCCACGTCCAAGCGCGTGAGCTACGCCTGCCTCGCGGGTTCAAGCCAAATCTCTCTGCTCTATAATCTTCTAAATATGGCGACGTCTGTGGAGAGTTCCGTTGGTGTACGGGCGAAATACGAACCGGTCATTGGGCTGGAAGTACACGTTCAGCTTTTGACTGAGTCGAAGATTTTTTGCTCGTGCTCGACTCGTTTTGGCGATCCGCCCAATACGAACGTGTGTCCGGTGTGTTTGGGACTTCCAGGCGCGTTGCCGGTGCTGAATCGCAAAGCCGTAGAGTTTGCCACCCTGGCGGCAATGGCGCTGAACTGTGAAATTCGCGAGACTTCAATCTTTGCCCGCAAAAATTACTTCTATCCCGATTTGCCCAAGGGATACCAGATTTCGCAGTACGACAAGCCGCTGGCCGAGCATGGGCACATTGAGATTGCGACAGGCTCCGGCAGTAAGCGAATTGGAATTACGCGACTTCACCTCGAAGAAGATGCGGGAAAAAGCCTGCATGAAGGCTTCGCCGGCTCAGGCGAGACGACCGCTATCGATCTTAACCGCAGCGGAGTTCCCTTGATCGAAATCGTGAGCGAACCCGATATCGCTACGCCGGACGAAGCTTACGAATATCTCACGCGGCTGAAGGAGATCATTCTATATACCGGCGTCAGTGATGTGAACATGGAAGAAGGTTCGCTGCGCTGCGACGCGAACGTTAGTGTGCGTTTGCGCGGAGAGAAGAAGTTTGGAACCAAAACAGAAGTGAAGAACGTGAATTCATTCCGGTTCATCCGCGAGGCGCTGGAGTATGAAATCGAGCGGCAGATTGATGTAATCGAGTCAGGCGGAAAGATCACGCAGGAAACGCGACTATACAACTCGGTTGAGGGCAAGACCTACGGAATGCGCTCGAAAGAGCAGGCGCATGACTACCGATACTTTCCGGAGCCGGACCTGCTTCCCCTGGTCGTTGACGAGAAATGGCGAGCTCAGATTCGCAGCACGTTGCCGGAACTTCCCGAGGCACGCCGAAAACGCATGATGGCGGACTACGGGATCACGGCGCAGGATGCACACGCACTGACTCTGACCAAGACATTTGCCGATCAGTTCGAGGCGGCAGCGAAGGCGGCGAAAAATCCCAAGCGCGTGGCGAACCTGGTGCAGAGCGAGTTGACGGGGCGGCTCAAAGTGAAGGGGCTGGAAATCGAGCAGTCGCCAATTTCGATGAAGGGTTTGGCAGAGGCGGCGGACCTGGTCGAAGGCGGTACGATTTCCGGAAAGATGCTCAAAGACCTCTTTGATTTGTGCTTTGAGCGAGGCAAGGATTTTCCGGCAGTTTATGAGGAAGAAGGCCGGCCGGCGCAGTCGCGAGATACATCGGCGATTGAGAAAATTCTCGACGAAGTGATCGCGGCAAATCCCAGGCAGGTTGAGCAATACAAAGGCGGCAAGAAGACGGTAGCGGGGTTTTTTGTAGGTCAGGTCATGAAGCTCTCTAAGGGGCAGGCGAACCCGCAACTGGTGAATGAGCTGGTCGCCAAGAAGCTGGATTAGTTGGTTGTCTTCCACTTCTGGCCTTGATCTTCTTTGTTGCTCACCCAGCGTTGAAGCGCCTGGTCAATATCAGCATCACTTCGAGACCGCGTCTATTCCTTCGTTGGCCCAGCTTCAGCACGGGGCATCTTTAAACGGATGAGGATGCCTCTTTCTCTACAAACCAAAGCTTCGTTCTCCGGGGGTCGTGTACCTTCGGTTACTTCTGGGGTCTTCTCTTTTCCGTCACCATAGACGGTGGTGCAACGGAACTGAATGCAAATCACCGGAAAACGAATTTTCAGCGCGATTCTACTGACCGGTTGCACGATAACGGTTTACCAGGTCATGAGCAAGCCGCAGCCGATTGCTACGCGGCAAAATGTCGAAGATGCGCAAGCGAGCATAGCGTCGTTCGACCAGAAAATCGAGCAACTTGCTAAGGAACGTGCTGCTCAGGACACCGCGGCCGAGGTACGCTTCAGCTCAGATGAAGTGAGCGCGGAAATAGCTCGCTCAACGGGAGCGATTCCTCCAACGCCAGTTGTAAATGGCGCGCAACCGGTGAGCGCGGCCCGTGTCACGCCCAACACGGTGATTGCACCAGGGCCAGTGCAGGTCAGGGGATATCAGGTCAAACTCGATGGCGACGTTGCGCGTGGCCAGTTTGTGACTGAAGTTGCAGGCAAAGACGTTTACGTCACGCTGGCCGGACGCTTGGGGTCACAGGATGGATACGTGACGTTCGATCCCACGGAATTCAAAGTCGGAGACCTGGATATTCCGGTTTCGCTGGTGAACTCGGCGCTGCAGAAAAAGCTGGCCGAGCAACGAGAGCAGTTGAAGCTTCCGGACTGGGTCGCCAGCTTGCGGGTCGAGAATAGTGAACTGGTGATTACGCCGAAGCAATAGGTCAGCTTCTTCGCCTGTAGTACACCGCAAACTCAAAGCCCTGATTTGGTGGGAACATCTCCGCGATCTTGCGCAGGCGCTCGGCGAGCGATGCGGGGGCGAGCAGCGGGTAATCGCGCTCGCGCAAGTCCTGGTAATCGATATCGAGACATAGCGAGAGAAGATAAATCGAAATCGCGTCGGAAAAGGCTGCCGCAAAGTATTCGTTCTTGTGTTTCTCCGCCTCCGAACTGTGCGGGGTTGCGAGTTTGCGCGATTCCCAGGCATCAAGCGAAGTCTCTCCACGCACGCCGCCTTCGGCTTGCTTCCATACCAGGTCGCTGAATTCGCGCGAGACGCCGGCCTGTTCAACGAAGGCGTGCCCCACATTGATGAAGAACTCGAAGGCGATAGAAAATTTGTCGTCCATCAATCGAGTCGAGATGAAAACACATTGCGAATTGCCGAGCTCCAGATTGCGATGGCAAACCGCATTGTCACTGAGGGCAACGTCGTAGCGATCGGCAATGACGGTCTGATCGCCCTGATTCACGGTGAGCGGAACGAAATAGTAGGCCTTGCGCTGCAGGGCTCCGGCGATGGCCTTTGGGACCGAGGAAACCATGCGCTCAAGGTCCGAACTCGAAATGCTCATGTCTCCAGCGACGGCATAGCAGATCCCGTTGGGCGCCTGAGAGACGGGCGTCTCGCGGACTACCTCGGCCGGCGGCCGGGTAATTGCCTGTGCGGCTTGAGACATCCGAGTATTTTAGCGCAATGGGCGCGACAAACAGAGCACTCTGGGCCGAAGCGGGTGCGCTAAACTGAAGTGAGATCGCCAGGTTTGATGGAGCAATGATCTCTGCTTCAATGTCGCCTCAGGGGCCGCGGTGGTACTCGATCCCAGTTCGAGTGTTGCTGTTGACACTTATCGCCACGCTGCTGTCGTTTGCAGTTGGACTGTTGCTCGGAATCTTGGGCGTGGTCCTTGCAGCAACGTTCCGTGGCGTTCATCCCGATTTGCGATTTGCCTATAGGGATGTGGCTGCTCCGGCGGGTCTAGCGATGGGAACGATTGCGCTGGTGTCCTCGACGTTTGTCGAATTGCGACACTATCGCCGCGAGAGAATGCTGAGTCATATTGAACACCAGATCGGCAGGGCCAGTTAACCGATGAAGCCCCGCATTGCGATTCCCCTGCCGCATGGCAGTGACGCCGAGTACGCACAAAGGGCAATTCCACAGTACGAACGTGCAATCGAGCTTTCTGGAGCGGAGCCGGCACGGATTCCTCTGGACCGCACTCCTGCCGAAGTTATGAAACTGATTGAGCAGTGCGACGGCGTACTGCTGCCGGGCAGCAAGGCGGATGTCGATCCTGCGAAATTTAATGCCGAGCGGCACCCGAAAACAGCAACGGCTGATCCCAGGCGGGATACCGTGGATGAGTTACTGCTGCAAGATGCGTACAACATGCGCAAGCCGCTGCTCGGCATTTGCTATGGCTTGCAGATTCTGAACGTTTATCGGACGGGGACGCTGTTGCAGCATATCGAGTCGGCGGTGAATCATGAGGCTGGCCGGGGAGTGCCGATCGCGCATGAGGTGGAGATCGAGGCGGGATCGAAGCTGGCGGAAATTCTGTCACTCGGCGCAGGTGGAACAGTGGGTGTGAACTCCAGTCATCATCAATCGGCGGACGTAATTGGTGATGGGCTCAGGGTGGTGGCGCGTTCTCCGCGGGATGGAATTATTGAGGCGCTGGAGGGAACTTCGCCGGACCATTTTGTGTTAGCGGTGCAGTGGCATCCGGAGAGATCCTTTGATGAGGATGAATGGTCGCGCAATCTTTTCCGAGCGCTGGTAGAAGCTGCTAAAGAACGTCATCAGCAGATCGTAGGCGAATTCGAGAGCACTCGCTAGGAATCTTCGGACAGGAATGTCCGACCCACACGGGCAGTGCCACACGGTCAGATTTTCAACACAACTTTTCCCAGATTTTTTCTTTCGAGAAGCAGTCGGTATGCGTCTCCAGCTCTTTCCATCGGCAGTACATCGCCGATGATCGGTCGCAGGTGACCCTGCGCGGCCCATGCGGAGAGTTGCTGCCAGGCCTGTTTCATCAGGTCGGGCTTCTGCGATAGATATGTCAGCCACAGTCCGTGCACGCTTGCACCCTTGGCATAGAGCGCGCCGGGATCAACTTGGCCCTTAGATCCGGTTGCGCTGCCGTATACGATGACCCGGCCGAAATCGCGAAGGCAGCGGACACTTTTCATAGTGTGTTCGCCGCCGAGCATTTCGAAAGCCACGTCGACGCCTTGCCCGTGGGTCAATTCTTTGATCGCCTGCTCATAGTCTTCCTTTTTGTAGTTGATCGAATGCTGCAGCCCGAGTTCCTGCACGCGGTGTAATTTCTCGTTCGAGGACGAGGTCCCATACATTTCGACGCCGAGGAGTTTGCCTATCTGGACGGCGGCAGTTCCGACTCCGCCGGCGACGGCGTGAATCAATACCCTCGCGCCAGTGGTTTGCGGCACCAGGCCGGCTTTCCAATATGCGAAATAGGCGGTGAAGAAGTTCACTGGGAACGCGGCGCCTTCTTCGGGACTCCAACCCATGGGAACGGGCCAGAGCAAGGCTGAGCGGGCCGCGACGGCTTCGGCGAAAGCTCCCCATTGCGTGTAGCCCATAACTCGCTCACCGTTGCTGGCGCGAGTTCCGCAGAATTCGCGTCCGGCAACCAACGGAGGCTTCGGCGTGCCCGGATAGCCGCCGGAGGCAGCCATGGTATCAGCGAAATTCACGCCCCCAGCCTGAACACGAACTAACTCCTCGCCGCCGGATGGCGCGGGTTGTGGCATGTCACGGACTTCGAGGACCTCGGGTCCGCCAAGGCGTGAGATGACTACGGCTTTCATATTAGAAGTGTAGCAACGGGGTTACCGCTTGGGCTTGCGCCCTCGCGCTTCGGCCCCGCCATTGCGGCGTACCCCAGCGCTAAAGCGCTGGGCTAAGATCGGTCGTCCCGTTGGGACGTTAGTCGGTCGTTCAAAGCACATTCACCGATTGTCGGCAGGTATATACTGCTCGCATTAAAATTCCGTCTGAAAGGACGGGGAGGGGGCCACCAATTCATTTCATAACGGCTCCGAATATAAGAACGTCTCCGGCATAGATGAATGGCAGTTCCGGACGGCGCGGGACAGCTGTATTGGGTTACAGTTGGCTCCGGGGAGGCAGTACTGTGGACCTCATTTTTGTACGGCTTATCTTTGTACTTTTTGTTTCGTTTGCCTGTTATCGGATTCATCCATTTGGGCTTACCCCCAGACTTGATGCAGGAGTAGGCGCTCTGCTGGGCGCGGCGATCGTCGTTTTCGAATGGCGATTGCTCCGCGTGAGCCTGAAACGGTTGATCGGGGCGGCGATTGGAGGCATTCTGGGCATATTCGGCGCATATCTCTTTGCGCTGGTGATCCGAGACAGCCTCATTGAAGGCCCTTTGCGCAGTTTTCTTCAGATCATGGTCATGTTGCTGATGGCCTATGTGGGACTGATTGTGGGTGCCAACAAGGGCGATCTGCTGAATCTTTCAGCGCTCGGTGGAATCTTTGGCGGAGAGAAGTCGCTGAAGAAAAGTTACAAGATTCTCGATACCAGCGTAATCATTGACGGGCGCATCGCGGATATTGCGGAGACCGGGTTCCTGGATGGGACTGTGGTCACGCCGCAATTCGTATTGCGGGAACTGCAATTGGTGGCTGATTCGGGCGACTCGTTGAAGCGCAACCGTGGGCGGCGTGGGCTGGACATTTTGCAACGTCTGCAAAAAGTAGCGACGCTGCAGATACAAATCGTTGAAGACGATTTTCCAGGCGTGCGGGAAGTGGATTTGAAGCTGATCGAACTCGCCAAGCTTTATGAAGGAAAGATCATCACCAACGACTTCAATCTCAACAAAGTGGCCCAACTGCAGGGCGTAGCGGTCTTGAACATCAATGAGCTGGCAAATGCGCTCAAGCCGATTGTTCTTCCCGGCGAGACCATGCGCGTGTTCATCCTGAAAGAAGGCAAAGAGTACAACCAGGGCGTTGCCTATTTGGACGATGGAACGATGGTGGTGGTTGACAATGCGCGAAAGATGATCGGCAAGACCATCGATGTCTCAGTGACTTCGGTCCTGCAAACCACTGCCGGGAAGATGATCTTCGGCAAGTGGGATGAGCGATCGGGGCCGCGGGGAGAGTCACGGAACGCGATGGGGGCGGCAAACTCCATCTCGGATTCGAAGAAGCAGATCGCGTTGGAGCCAACGCCCGAGTAGTTACGGCACCCACGGCGCGGCAGAGTTAACCACGATGGTGTCGCCTTGAAGGGTTCCGCTAATGCTGGCCCTGGTCCCGAGGAGTTTGCTCAGAGAGCGCCGGTCACCGCTCAACCTGTAGCGGCGATCTCCATCCACTAGCACGTAGCTGGCCCCGCTGCGAATGCAGCTGGCCGCACATTCGGCGGGAGTGAGATTGGTGTGGCGCATGTGACGCGCGCCGCAATATGAGTCGGTGATCATCCCGGTAAAAGTCGCCATAGCTGGACGTTCCGGAGAGGCGGGTGGCGAAGTCTCTTGCACGGCAGAGGAGGAGCTCTGAGCATCGTTGTCGCTCTGATGGCTGGCAAGCGCGACAGAGGCCCCGGCCACGATCACGGCGAAGGCGAGCGCGGCAGCCAATACGGTAATGAGGCAATAGCCGACGAGGGAAATCCAGGATCGATTGATCTTCACCAAACCTCCGAGCACGCCAGACAACAATGAGCCGAGCATAGTTTGGTTGCGGGATGTGCAACTCCGGTTGCTCGCAGATTTGAATGGAGATGCTGCACCTCGTATACTGTTCGCCCGCATGAAGGTAGTTGCAATCATTCCGGCAGCCGGTCTGGGCACGCGGATGGCCCCGGTCCCGAGCGCAAAAGACAAGAAGCCCATTGCCAGCAAACAGTTTGTGGAACTGCAGGGGACACCGGTCCTGGTGCATACCCTGAAGAGATTTGCCGGCAATTCCCAGGTGAGTGAAATCTTTGTCGCCCTCAGAAAGGCGGAAATTGAACCATTTCGCGAACGGCTCAAAAGGGAAGCGCCTGAGATTTTCAAGAAGAAAACTGTATTACTCGAGGGTGGCGAGAACCGGCAGCAATCGGTTGCAAATGCGCTGGGCACGGTGACGGCTGATGCGAACGATATGGTGCTGGTGCATGACGCCGTGCGGCCATTTGTGACAGATGAAATTATCCACGACTTGATTTCGGCAGCTGAGAAATATGGCGCGGCGATCACAGGAGTGCCGGCGGTGGATACGGTGAAGCAGGTGGAGAGGACCGCCGAGGGAGCGATCATCAAGGCGACAATTCCGCGCGAAAAAATCGTGCTGGCACAAACTCCGCAGGGCTTTCGTTACGAAGTACTGAAGAAGGCGTTCGACGAAGCCGCGGCTGACGGATTTGTCGGAACCGATGAGGCGTCGCTCGTGGAACGCTCAGGGCATCAGGTTGCAGTCGTGATGGGCTCGCCACGGAACATGAAGATCACGACCCCAGCAGACTTGGAATTAGCGGAGTTCTACTCGCGGCAAGGTCCGAAATGAAAATCGGATACGGCTGGGATTCGCACGAGTTCAAGAGAGGCATTCCGCTGAAGATAGGCGGAGTGGAAATTCCGCATGAAAAAGGTCTCGGCGGGCATTCCGATGGAGATGCTTTACTTCATGCCATAACCGATGCATTACTCGGAGCGGTTGCTGCGCCAGATATTGGAACTCTCTTTTCTCCTGCCGATGCGCGCTGGAAAGGCGCGGACTCGGCGTTGTTTCTTTCGGAAGCTCTCTCGCGGGTGAAGTCAGCGGGATACCGGGTAGCAAATATCGATTCCACGATGATTCTTGCTGGGCCGAAAATTGGTCCTCACAGCAAGGCCATCCGCGACAGCGTTTCGAAACTCACGGGTGTTCCCCCGGACTGCATTGGAATCAAGGCCAAGACTCCGGAAGGAATGGGAACGGATAACGCAGCCATCGCCCATGCTGTGGTCTTGTTGGAACGCCTGCCGCGAAGTAGGCGGCGCAGATCGCAACAGAAACCACGCCATTAGTTGTCAATTGTCATCGAGTTGTCCCATCCTGCTAACCGCGAATTAAATCGTTCGTCCAACGAAACAATGAAGGAACCTCAGCGCAGGTGATTGCGTATTGAGGAGCAGACGGAGAGGATTCCGTCTTCGCTACGACAGCAAAATTTGAAGGGCCCGGGGACTGCCTCGCACGGTTTGGCGGCCAGCGGAGGACAATCCCCTGAAGCAAGCGAGCACGCATTCGCGCGCCCGCTTTGCATTACCCGAGGGTGGATTTTAGGCCTTTTGGGAGAAAACACAAGCCCGAATTCACGCAACCCGACCGCCTTAGCCGTTTCCGGCGTCCCGGAAAATCAGGAGGATTCGTGAACGCAAAGTCAGGCCTAAAAGGAATTTTTCTGGCAGCCCTCATTCTGGTTGCTGGAGTCGCATTCGCTGCCAGCAAGGGTTCGTTGGAATTGCAGCATCCGACGAGCGTTGCGGGGAAAAAACTCAGCAGCGGCAATTACAATGTCCGTTGGGATGGAAGCGGCGATCAGGTGCAGTTGAAGATCTACCAGGGCAAGAACGAGGTAGCTTCAGCTCCGGCCCGAGTAGTGAAGATGGACCATCGCACTTCGGCGGACAGCGCGCTGGTGAATACCAATGCTGATGGCAGCTATTCACTGTCGCAAATCCGGTTCGGCGGCAAGGACTTCGCGCTGGAGATCGTGAATGATGCCGGTGGATCTGCGGGAAGCGGTGCGTCGCGATAACCAGGTTCGCTGTTCTCCAAACTAACCGTTTCATGCATAAAAGGCAGGGCTGTGGCTGCTGTTAGAATGACAGAGCAATGGTCCTGCCTTTCGTCCGCGATCTGTTTGCGGACGTGGAAAAGTTGCCGGTCTTCTCGCGTGTTGTCTCCCAGCTTCGAGCAAACACGGGGCGGATTCGTGTTTCCGGTGTAAACCCTCCAAGCAAAGCTCTGCTGATTTCCGAGCTGCAGAAGGCCTCATCGAGGCAACTGATTGTCGTGGTCAGGAACAATGAAGCCGCGGACGATTTCCTGCCTGTGGTCCGCGCGTTTTGCGAACTCGTGGGCGGCGCGACTGCCGATTCGGTTGTGTCCCTTCCCGCTCGCGACGTGCTTCCATTTCAGAACCTTTCCCCACATCCGGAAATCCAGGAGCAACGCGCGATTGCGTTGTGGAAGATCGCGACCGGGGCGGCTTCGATCGTGATTGCGCCGGCCGCAGCGACGATCCTGCGGCTCAGATCGGTCGAGTACTACGGCGATCTGGCCCGAACTCTGCGGCGCGGCGAGAGCTTCGAAACTACTTCATTGCTGGAACACCTGAATTCAATTGGCTACACCTCGACGGATGTGGTCGAAATGCCTGGCGAATATGCGTTGCGCGGCGGGATTCTCGACGTCTATTCGCCGGAGATGGACCGGCCGGTGCGGGTGGAATTCTTTGGGGATGAGGTGGAGTCGATCCGCAAGTTCGATCCCGGTACGCAGCGCTCGTCATCACCCGCTGATGAAGTCGTGTTGTTGCCGTTTTCGGAGACGCCGGTGCGCGAAGATTTGCTGGCGGCGATTCATGCGCGGTTGTCCGGAAAACGACTGACTGGACCGGAAGACATCGTCGAGCAGGCGGTGCGATCGGGTGGCGTGACGGTATTTCCCGGCTGGGAATTTTATGCGCCGGTGGCGGGATCGTCAGGGACGGTTTTTGATTTGCTGCCGAACGCGGCTGTCATCGCAGACGAACCCGAGTTGCTGAGCAGCGAACTCGATCAAGTGTGGGAGCGAATTGAAGATTCACACGAGCGAAGCGGGGTAGGAAATCTGGTGCGACCGTCAGACCTTTACATTTCTCCCGATGATTGGCGAGCGAAGGTGGTGGGGTTGTCGGGCGCAGATATTGAACATCTGGGAGTTGCGCGCGGCGAAGAGATCGAAACCGTCGAAATCCACGCGCAACCCAGCCCGCGCTTCCACGGCTCCATTCCAATCATGCTGGAGGATGTGAAGAAGCATCTGGCGGAAAATCGGCGAGTAATGATGGCCGCGCCGAACACCGGTGAACTGGAGAGGCTGGCCGATTTCTTCACGGAGTACGGTGTGTCATTCCGCCTGGGGAGCCGAACGCGGGGGGGCGAGAGTTATGCCGACGAGACCGCGTATTTCGCAGGCGAAGTGCTCACTACGACGCTAGTAAAGGCGTACATCCCCGACGGAATGATTTTGCCGGATGCGGGGCTGGCGATTTTCGGCACGCGTGATCTTTTCGACGAATCGGAGTCGGTGGTTTCGCGACCGCAACGGCAGAAGTCGAAAACGTCGGCATTCCTTTCTGATTTTCGCGATCTTGCGGTTGGTGATTACGTGGTTCACGTGGAGCACGGGATCGGACAATACCAGGGATTGAAAGAAATAAATCAGGGCGACGGGAATGCCGAGTTCATGGTGCTCGAGTATGCCGATGCCGCGCGGCTCTATGTTCCGCTGACCAGACTCGATTTGGTGCAGAAGTATCGTTCACAGGAGGGCGCGAAGCCTGTACTCAATCATCTGGGAACGGCCGCATGGGCGAAGACCAAGGCGCGTGTCCGTAAAGCGATGCAGGACATGACCGAGGAACTGCTGAAGCTCTATGCGCAACGGCAGGCAGCAGAGGGCCACAGCTTTCCGGCAGACAACGAATGGATGCGCGAGTTCGAAGATGCGTTCGAATACAGCGAGACGGAAGATCAGGATGCGGCGATCAAAGATGTGAAGCGCGACATGGAATCGCAACGCCCGATGGACCGCTTGCTTTGCGGGGACGTCGGTTACGGCAAGACCGAAGTCGCCATGCGGGCGGCATTCAAGGCGATCAGCGACAACAAGCAGGTTGCCGCGCTGGCTCCCACGACAGTGCTGGCTTTTCAACACTTCGAAACCTTCAAGCAACGGTTCGCGGCTTTTCCGGTCACGATTGAGATGATCAGCCGCTTCCGGTCCCCGAAGCAGCAGAAGGAGATTTTGCAAAAGGTTGAAGCTGGAAAGGTAGACATTCTGATTGGCACGCACCGGCTGCTGTCGAAAGATGTGAAGTTTGCCGATCTCGGTCTGCTGATCGTCGACGAAGAGCAGCGGTTCGGGGTGCGTCACAAAGAGCGGCTTAAGCAGATACGCAAAGAAGTGGATGTACTCACGATGTCGGCGACGCCGATTCCGCGGACCCTGCACATGTCTTTGGTGGGGTTGCGGGACATGAGCGTGATCGAGACGCCGCCGAAGGACCGCATTGCGATTCAAACCGTGGTTGCCAACTGGGATGAGAAGCTTATCCGCTCTGCGATTGAACAGGAGTTAGAGAGAGGAGGGCAGATTTACTTCCTGCACAATCGTGTTGACACGATCTGGGAGATCGCGGCCAAGCTGCAGGAATTGATTCCAAAGGCGCGAATCATTGTTGGGCATGGGCAGATGGGAGAAGGCGAGCTTGAAAAAGTGATGCTCAAGTTCATGCGTCACGAAGCCGACATTCTGGTCGCCACAACAATCATCGAGAATGGCCTGGACATTCCGCTATGCAACACGATTCTGATCAATCGCGCCGACCGCTTCGGGCTTTCTGAGCTATATCAACTGCGCGGGCGTGTGGGACGTTCAAACCGGCGAGCGTATGCGTATTTGCTGTTGCCGGCGGAAATCGAGTTGACGCCGATTGCGCGGCGCCGCTTGGCGGCATTGAAAGAATTTTCCGATCTCGGAGCCGGCTTCAAAATTGCAGCGCTTGACCTCGAGCTTCGTGGCGCGGGAAATCTGCTAGGCGGCGAGCAGAGCGGGCACATTGAAGCTGTAGGCTTCGATCTCTATACGCAAATGCTCGAACAGGCTGTGCGGGAAATGAAAGGCGAGGCCGAACCGCAGCCGCAGGCCCAACTCAACCTGGGACTGAACATTCGGATCCCGGCCGACTACATTGGCGAAGAGAACCAGCGGTTGCGAATGTACAAGAGAATTGCCGGTGTCGAGACAGAACGCCAGCTAACGGATGTTGAAGCGGAGTTGAAGGACCGTTATGGCGAGCCGCCGCTGCCGGTGCAGCAACTGATCCGGTACGCCGCGTTGAGATTGCAAGCTGCGCAGGCTGGAGTTACAGGAATCGAGCGGAAGCGTGATCAGGTCAGCGTGCGCTTCCGTGAGGACGCTCCCGTCGATCCAGCCAGGCTGGCAGCGTTTGTTTCTTCTCAACGCGGTGCCCAATTCCTGCCTGACGGAACGCTGAAGTTTGCGGCGAAGAGCCTGGATTCGCGCGAGCTTCTTGAACAACTGCAGAACCTGCTCGGCCATCTCGCGGAAAACGTTTCGCCTTCGGTGGTCTAGGGTCTTTTCACGTGTGCTTGTCCCGCACTGTGACGCAGGAGCTTCCGGCATTGTGATACCGTGAACTGGGCCAAAATGAAAAAGACGGCAGCTTTCCTCACTTGCCTTTTCTGGTTGTTCTCTATACCCAATGCAGGTTCAGCCGATACGCAAGCCGTGACAAATTTCAACGCTTTAGTTGACCGGTATTTCGATTTTTATTTTTCGTTTCATCCGACCGAAGGCACTGCGGCTGGTTTTCACCAATACGACCAGAAGCTGGAAGATTTTTCGGCGGCTGCACTGGGGAAAGAGGTAGCTGGCCTGAAGGAATTCCTGGGCAAGTTTGAAGGAGTCGATGGAGCGACGTTGCCGGCTGATATCGCCGCCGATCGCGAGTGGGTGATTAGCTCCATTCACTCGAACCTGCTTGAACTCGAAAATATTCAGATGTGGAGGAAGGATCCTGATCATTATTCGGGTGGAGTCACGAACAGTATTTTCTCGCTGATGAAGCGTAACTATGCTCCTCCAGAGGAGCGACTGCGTTCGGTAATTGAGCGCGAGAAACAGATTCCGAAAGCCCTCGATTTCGCGCGACAAAACCTGCAGATCCCACCAAAAATTTACGTCGAGATCGCCCTCGAACAACTGCCGGACGAAACAGATTTTTATCGCAAAGATGTGCCGGATGCATTTTCGTCGGTCAAAGATCCCAGGCTGCTGGCGGAATTCAAGGCCTCAAACGATGCGGTGATCGATGAGTTCGAAAAATATCAGAGCTATCTCAAGGATTCGGTGCTGAACAATGCGAACGGCGATTTCCGCCTGGGCGCGGAAAACTATCGCAAGAAGTTACTGTATGACGAGATGGTCGACATTCCTCTCGATCGATTGCTTCAGGTCGGCTACGAAGATTTGCATCGCAACCAGGAAGCGCTGAAAAAAGCGGCTGCGCAAATCGATCCAAAAAGCTCGGTACAGGACGTGCTTGCTGATGTGCGGAAGCAGCATCCCGCGCCTGACGGACTGTTGCAGGCTTTTCGCGATACGTTCGGAGGGCTGACGCACTTCATCGAGGAAAAAAAGATTATCACCATTCCCGCGGGCGACCCGCCGATTTTGGAAGAGACTCCACCCTTTGAGCGCGCCACCACGGAGGCATCGATGGATACCCCGGGGCCGTACGAAACCAAAGGGCGGAAAGCGTTTTTTAATGTGACCACTCCGGATCCGAAGTGGTCTGCGGCCCAAACAGAAGAGTGGATGCGAGGTTTTAATAACGCGATGATTCCGGGCACTGCGATCCATGAGGTTTATCCGGGACACTTCGTCCAGTTTCTTTGGATCGGGCAGGTGCCGTCGAAAATCCGCAAGCTGATCTATTCAGGGACGAATGCAGAGGGCTGGGCGCACTATTGCGAGCAAATGATGCTGGATGAAGGATTCGGCAATGGCGATCCCAAGCTGCGTCTGGGGCAGCTCGACGATGCTTTGCTGCGCAATGCGCGTTACATCGTCGGCATCCGGATGCACACCGGCGACATGACTCTTGACCAAGCGAGGAAATTTTTTGTCGATGAAGGTTTCCAGACTACCGCTGTGGCGGATGTGGAAACCAAACGTGGCACTTCCGATCCTACCTATCTGATGTATACGCTGGGTAAGCTGCAGATTCTCAAGTTGCGCGATGACTATCGTAAAATGCGCGGGAAGGATTTCAGCCTGCTGGAATTTCATGACAAGTTCATGCAGCAGGGTGGAGTTCCGCTGAAGATCATCCGCAAAGCCATGCTTGGGAATGACAGTCCTACGCTTTGAAGGAAAGTTGCATCCAAAGCGGTTCAGTCTAACTTTTCAAGGCCAAAAAGAATGATGAAAGTCTGCAAAGCAGTTTTCCCCGCCGCGGGCCTGGGAACGCGCTTCCTGCCGGCCACAAAGGCGCAACCGAAGGAAATGCTGCCGTTGGTGGATAAGCCAATTATTCAGTATGGCGTGGAAGAGGCGCTGGCCGCGGGATGCGACCAGATCATCATGGTCACCGGACGGGGCAAGAGCGCGATCGAGGACCACTTCGACGTCAGCTTCGAGCTGGAGACGATCCTCGAAGAAAAGGGCAAGAAAGACCTGCTGAAAGTCGTCCGCGAAATTTCCGACATGATTCATGTTGCGTACGTGCGCCAAAAAGAGGCGCTCGGTCTTGGCCATGCGGTGCTGACCGCTCGCGAACTGGTTGGGCACGAGCCGTTTGCAGTGTTGCTGGCCGACGACGTGATCGATGCGAAAGAGCCTGCGCTGAAGCAGATGATGCGGGTGTTCGAGCAGACGCAATGTTCAGTGATTGCCACCCAGATCGTGGAGGGGGCGGCGATTTCTGCTTATGGGGTGCTCGAAGTCAAGCCGGTCGACGGGCATGATGGCCGGCTGTTCGAAGTGCGGAACATGGTCGAAAAGCCGAAGTTCGAGGAAGCGCCGTCGAACCTGGCGATTATTGGACGATATATTTTGACGCCAACCATTTTCGACCTGCTGGAGAAAACGCCGAAAGGGTCAGGCGGCGAATTGCAATTGACCGACGGGATGCGCCTGCTGCTTAAACAAGAAAAAATTTACGCCTACGTTTATGACGGCAAACGACACGACGCGGGCGACAAGCTGGGCTTCCTGAAGGCAACTGTTGAGTTCGCGCTGAAGCGAAAAGACCTGGGCGGACCAATGAGAGAATATTTGCGCAGCCTAAAGCTGGATTAGTGCATTTGTTTTGCCGGGCGGGACGCCCGGCACCACACATTGAAACTGTTTTTGGGGCACGGGCGTCCCGCCCGTGCTATTTAGCGCTCTCCTTCAATTTCTTCGACTTCTCCTCGACTCCTTTGGCTAGCTTCTCTTTGTGCGCATGCAGTTTTTGAGCAACGCCCGCATCGGCTACCCCAATAATTTGAGCGGCTAAAATTCCGGCGTTCGTAGCTCCAGGCTTTCCGATGGCCACGGTAGCCACCGGAATCCCAGCCGGCATTTGCACAGTTGCCAGCAGCGAATCGAGCCCGTTCAATGAAGTCGCGGGAATTGGCACGCCGATCACAGGGAGCGTAGTGTGGGCGGCAATGACTCCGGCGAGGTGGGCTGCTCCGCCGGCGCCGGCGATGATCACGCGAATTCCACGATCGGCGGCCTTGCGCGCGTACTCGGCGGTCCGGTCGGGCGAGCGATGCGCTGAAGTCACGTCGATTTCATATTCAACCCCGAAGCCTTCGAGTGCTTTGCCAGCTTCGCGCATGATCTCGAGATCCGAATCACTTCCCATGACGATTGAAACCAAAGGTTTGCTCATCTCTCTCCTTAGCTATTTTTTCAGTGCTCTTGCAGAAATGTCTTTTCGGTAATGCGCGCCATCAAAAGTTATTTTTCCGACGGCCTCGTAGGCACGGTCAACCGCGGTGTCGAGCGTCGCAGCCCGCGCGGTCACGCCAAGAACGCGCCCTCCGGACGTGTAAAATGCACCGTCCCGCCTGGTAGTTCCGGCATGGAATACTTTGACGCCTTCCACCTTGTCCGCGTCCTCGATCCCTTCGATTTTTTTGCCGACCTGAATCGTGCCCGGATATCCCCCGGATGCCATGACCACGCACACCGACGCATCCTGCGACCAGCGGAAATCTCCGTCACTCACGCGGCCCTCAATGGAAGCTTCGACTGCTTCGAGCAAATCGCTATCCAGGCGCATCATGATCGGCTGAGTTTCAGGATCGCCGAAGCGGCAGTTGAATTCGAGCACCATGGGGCCTTTGGCGGTCATCATCAGTCCGCAATAGAGAATGCCCTTGTATTCGGTGCCCTCGGCTTTCATCCCTTCGACGACCGGTCGTGCGATGTGCTGCAGCAGCCAGTTGGTCATCTGATCATCGAGCAGGGAAGACGTCGAGTACGCGCCCATGCCGCCAGTGTTGGGGCCGGTGTCTCCATCGCCAACGCGCTTATGGTCCTGCGCGGCAACGAGTGGTGCCACACGTTCGCCGTCGCTGATAACAAGAAACGAAAGCTCGTCCCCTTGCAGACATTCTTCCATCACCACGCGAGCGCCGGCTTCGCCGACCATTTTGCCGCTAAGCATCTCTGAGGCAATGCTTGCTGCTTCTTCTTTGGTTTTGCAGATTACCACGCCTTTGCCTGCCGCGAGACCATCGGCTTTTACTACGACGGGAGCGCTGAAACGACCCAGCGCATCTCTTACTTCATCACTCGAATCGCAAATCGCGTAGTGTGAAGTCGGAATGCGGCGGCGCTGCATGAATTCCTTGGCGAAGCTCTTGCTGGTCTCAAGCTGCGCGGCGGCGGCTGTTGGGCCGAAGATCGGCCATCCGCGGCGGTTGAATTCGTCGACAATGCCAAGCTGCAATGGCAATTCGGGGCCAACGACGGTCACGTCAGGCCTGAGCTGCGAGGCAAGGTCGATGATCGACTGGAGCTTTTTCAGATCGACCGGAACGCACTCTGCGTCGCGGCTGATGCCACCGTTGCCCGGGGCGCAATAAAGCTTGCTGATTCGCGGAGACTGCCGAAGTTTCCAGGCGAGCGCGTGTTCGCGCCCGCCACTGCCGATGAGAAGAACTTTCATGACCCGAGTAAACAAGGTTAGGGGCAGGAGAAAATCGTGTCAAACGAGGGGTTGAAAAGGAAATTGCCGGAATGGGCAGGCTTGAGGAGTAATATCTGGGAATTTCGCAACAGTCCTGTGAGAGAGCCTTTGAAAGGAGGCTGTCAGTCCTCTCCGTAGTGACACAAATCTCCGAAATTACCCTGCCAATTCTCTTGATCATTGAATTTTTGAGCCAGAACCCAGCCCGTTAAACCCGTGCTCGTTCTAACTTGTACCCACCACTCACTCACGCCGTTTCTGATGATGTCGATCGTGCATCCGGCCCCGCCAAAACCCGACGTGAAACCGCACTGACCCTTTTCCGCCACGGCCTCGATCCACACGCCGAACCACACTCCCTTGGCCCAGAACACGATGTTTTCATCAGCATCGAGACCATAAACAAGGGCAACGTCTCCAACCTTTAATGACGGAGAGTCGTCTGGACCGACGTACTTGATTATGGCCGTGCCTGGTTCGCGGATAACATTCGCTCCACCGAGCACGGTCACTTCGTCGCCCGCCTTAAGAGTACCCACGGATTTCTCTTTACCTTTCCAAGAAGGATAGATTCGGTCATCCGTGTCGATTTTGACGTTGCGAACAGTGTTGCCTTTTCCGGGACAGGCGTATTCGTCGATGACCGGAAGTTTAGGTTTTAGAGTGCTCGCCGTGCCGATTATCGGATTCGAGGGTTGCTGCCCAATTGCTAACGGTGCCAACGCTAGAACGGCCAAGAATCGAATGACGTGCATGTGGCAAGTATAGGCTTTGGATTTTGTCTATAAATGTTACTCACGTACCCTGGGTGAAACCGCAGTGCCGGCTCATGGACGTAGACATTCATGCCCAGCCGTCGAACCTTGCCAAGTCTGGCAGGAAGTCCTGCCTGTTTTAAGTAAGATAGTTATTCCGAATGCCAGAGTCCTTACCAACGCGTCCCGAAGTTGCGGACGTAAAGGCAACCCCGCATCCCGGCAATTTCTCGCTCGAAGGCATGCACAGCAGCATCGAGGTACCCAGTCCTGCGGCGGGATTTTGGCAGCAGTGGCGGGCGTTCATTGGGCCGGCGATTCTGGTCAGTGTCGGGTACATGGACCCAGGCAACTGGGGGACGGACCTGGCCGGCGGAGCGCAATTTAAATACGGATTGCTTTGGGTGGTTGGGCTGGCCAGCCTGATGGCGATTTTTATGCAGGTAATCGCTGCCCGCCTGGGCGTGGTGACGGGCAAAGACCTCGCCCAGTGCTGCCGGGACTGGTATCCGCGATGGACCCGCTGGCCGAACTGGCTGCTCTGCGAGCTCGCGATCGGAGCATGCGACCTGGCAGAAGTTCTCGGCAGCGCGGTTGCCCTCAACCTGATGTTTCACGTCCCACTGCTGTGGGCGGTGATCATCACGGGAATCGATGTGCTGCTGCTTCTCGCACTTCAGCGCTACGGCATGCGCACGATTGAAGCGGTTGTTCTGGTGCTGATTGCGACGATCAGCATTTGCTATCTGATCGAAATTTTCGTTTTGCCACAGACGCGGCCCAATTTTCTGGAGATGGGGCATGCTCTCATCAGCCCGCATTTCCGGCAAACAGGAATGATCTATGTGGCCATCGGAATCATTGGCGCCACGGTGATGCCGCACAATCTTTATCTGCACTCGGCGCTGGTGCAGAGCCGCAAACTGCAGAAAGACGAAGCCTCGATCCGCAGTGCTATCCGTTTCAATGTGATCGACTCGACCACAGCGTTGACTATCGCATTCCTGGTGAATGCCGCGATTCTGGTGCTCGCGGCTTTGGTGTTTTACGGAAGGACGAGCATTCAGGTAGCGGGCGGACACACAATTTCGTTCAGCCCCGACAGCGACTGGATTCGCATTGCTTACCTGACTCTCGCGCCGCTGCTCGGGACGTCATTGGCGAGCACGTTGTTTGTTGTTGCCTTGCTGGCCAGCGGGCAGAGCAGCACGATTACCGGGACACTTGCCGGGCAAGTTGTGATGGAAGGTTTCATGCACTGGCGCATGCAGCCGTGGCTGAGGCGGCTGATCACGCGCGCGCTGGCGATCATTCCCGCGGTCGTCGTAATCGGCATGCGTGGCGATGCCAGCGTGAACGATCTGCTGACGCTCAGCCAGGTTGTGCTCGCATTGCAGCTTCCGTTTGCCATGTTTCCGCTGCTGCATTTCACCAGCTCTCGAAGCAAAATGGGACTCTGGAAGAATGGATGGTTCCTGCTCGCGGCCGGTTGGGGAAGCGCGATTCTGATTACTGCAATCGACGTCTGGGGATTGCCGGAGTCGTTGCGATCGGCGTGGCACGTCATCGCGGGCAGGTAATCGCAATGTACAAGACGATTCTAGTAACGGTTGATGGCACGGCAACTGATCGGGCGATTCTCGATCATGTGAAGCAGCTTGCCAAAATGGCGGACAGCCGCGTGGTGCTGTTGCACGTGGCCGACGGATGGGCTGCGCGAACGTATGGCCGAGACGCAGTGAGCCGTGAAATAAGTGAAGATACCGATTACTTGAAGCGAGTGAGAGAAGAATTCCAGGCCGCGGGTATTCCGGCGGAAGCGGAGTTGGCTTTTGGCGATCCTGCCAAAGAAATTGTGCGCTGGGTGAAGCAGAAAGGATGCGACCTGGTGGCGATGAGCACGCACGGGCATCGTTTTTTTGCCGATCTGTTTCTGGGAACGACTGCGAATCGCGTGCAGCACAACGTGAGCGTTCCGGTGCTGCTGCTGAGAGCGAAGTGATAATCAGGTGTGTGGGAATGCGGGCGTCCTCGCCCCGTCGCGCAATCCTAATCACGCAAACTCCTCCGCGAACCGCTAAACTAGTCTGTTGCTGCTCCCGATAGAAAATTCATAGGAAGGCTGCTTCATGGATAGCTTTCGTTCCCGTTCTACGCTGGAAGTCGGCGGCAAACAGTACGAGTTTTCCCGCCTTAGTGCGCTCGATGAGCAGGGAATTTCGACCAGGCACCTGCCCTTCTGCCTGCGCATTCTTCTCGAGAATCTTCTCCGCACCGAGGACGGCCGCAATGTCAAGGCGGAAGACATTCGCGCTCTGGCGGCGTGGACGAGCGGCACGAAATCGGAAAAAGAAATTGCATTCACTCCCAGCCGCGTGCTGATGCAGGATTTCACCGGGGTTCCCGCGGTTGTTGACCTGGCGGCGATGCGCGATGCGATGGAGGCTCTCGGCGGCGATCCGGCGCTCATTAATCCGCTGCAGCCGGCCGAACTGGTGATCGATCACTCGGTTCAGGTAGATGAGTTCGGCAAGCCGACGGCGCTGGCGCTGAATGCCGAACTTGAATTTGTGCGGAACAAGGAGCGGTATGCGTTCCTGCGTTGGGGGCAGACGGCGTTTCGCAATATGGCCATTGTGCCGCCGGATACCGGGATTGTGCACCAGGTGAATCTGGAATATCTGGCGCGCGTGGTGTTTGTGAATGAAGCGAACGGCAAGCGCACGGCTTATCCGGACACGCTGGTCGGCACGGATTCTCATACGACAATGATCAATGGCCTCGGTGTGCTCGGTTGGGGCGTTGGCGGAATTGAAGCCGAAGCGGCAATGCTGGGACAGCCGGTGTCAATGCTGATCCCAAAAGTTGTGGGGGTGAAGTTGACCGGCCGCTTGCGCGAGGCCGCAACCGCAACTGACCTTGTGCTGACGATTACGGAGATGCTGCGCAAGCATGGTGTGGTCGGAAAATTCGTCGAGTATTTCGGCCCGGGTCTAAAAGACTTGCCGTTGGCGGATCGCGCGACGATTGGCAATATGTCGCCAGAGTATGGCGCGACCTGCGGAATATTTCCCATTGATCGCGAGACTTTGAATTATCTGCGGCTCACTGGACGCTCGGAAGAACAGATCGCTTTGGTCGAGGCATATTGCCGCGAGCAGGGCTTGTTTCATGATGAGAATACGCCGGAAGCGCAGTACTCGGAGCTGCTGAGCCTGGATCTTGAGACGGTCGAGCCGAGCCTGGCGGGACCGAAGCGCCCACAAGATCGCGTGCCGCTCTCAGGCGCGAAGCAGTCGTTCGACACCGCGTTGCCGTCGCTCATCAAGCCTGGCAAGCGGGAACCAGCGGTTTCTGGCAACGGACACTTGAGTCACGGCAAAGTTGTAATCGCGGCGATCACCAGCTGCACGAATACGTCGAATCCGTCCGTGATGCTGGCAGCGGGCTTGCTGGCGAAGAAAGCGGTCGAGCGCGGATTGTTGGTGCCGGAATGGGTGAAGACGTCGCTTGCGCCGGGATCGAAAGTCGTGCGCGACTACCTCGAAAACGCCGGAGTGATGCCGTATTTAGAGAAATTAAAATTTCATCTTGTCGGCTACGGCTGCACCACGTGCATTGGAAACTCGGGGCCGCTGCCGCAGGAAATTTCAGACGAGATCGATCGCAAGAACCTGGTGGTTGCGTCGGTGTTATCGGGGAATAGAAATTTTGAAGGACGCATCAATCCGGATGTGCGCGCAAATTATCTGATGTCGCCGCCGCTGGTGGTGGCATTTGCGCTGGCGGGGCGGATTGATGTCGATCTGAGGAAGGATCCGTTGGGCAAGGACCGCGAGGGCAAACCGGTCTATTTGGCAGACGTTTGGCCGACGCAGCGCGAAGTGGACGAAGTGGTGCAGCATTCGATTTCCTCAGCGATGTTCCAGAAGAGCTATGGCGAAGTATTTGCGGGAGACGAGCACTGGCGATCGCTGAATGTGCCAAAAGGCGAGGTGTACGCGTGGGATCAGGATTCGACCTACATCCAGCGCGCGCCGTATTTCGATGGCATGTCGCGAAAGCCGGAAGCCGTTGGCGATATCAAGAAGGCGCGGGTGCTGGCGGTTTTGGGCGACAGCGTGACGACCGATCACATTTCCCCGGCGGGATCGATTAAAAAAGACAGCCCCGCGGGAAAATTTCTGCAGGAACATGGCGTCAAGCCCGCGGATTTCAATTCCTACGGCTCGCGGCGCGGCAATCACGAGGTGATGGTGCGTGGAACGTTTGCCAATGTTCGCTTGCGAAACAAGATGGTGCCGAATCTCGAGGGCGGCTTTACCAAGCATCTGCCGGACGGGGCGGAGATGACCATCTTCGAAGCGTCAGAAAAATATATCGCTGACGGAGTGCCGCTGATCATTCTTGCGGGCAAAGAATACGGCTCGGGTTCATCGCGTGACTGGGCGGCGAAGGGGCCGCGGCTGCTGGGAGTACACGCGGTGATCGCCGAAAGCTATGAGCGAATTCATCGTTCGAACCTGGTGGGGATGGGAATTTTGCCGTTGCAATTTCTGGCGGGCGAAAATGCTCAGTCGCTGGGTTTGAGCGGAGAGGAAGTTTTTGAGATCACGGGAATCCGCGACATCGTTGGAAAGTTCTCGGCGGGACGCAAAATCAAGGTTCGCGCCAAGCAGGGCAAAGAGACGAAGGAATTCGAAGCGCTGGTCCGGATCGATACCCCGCAGGAAGCGCTCTACTACGCGAATGGCGGGATTTTGCAGTATGTATTGAGGCAATTGCTGGGAGGGGAAATAGAAAGGCCTAACTGATTTCGATATCAATTCTGATGCCATATATGGTATAGTAAATAGTATGAAACTTAGCGGCGAACTGCAAACTACCTCTGTACGCTTGCCTCGTGATCTTTATGAGCAAGCGCGCACGGCGGTGCAGCAGTCCGGAATCGCAGCAAGTATGAACGACTTTCTGGTAGAAGCGGTCGAAGAGAAATTACGCCAGATCAAAGAACAGGAGATTGATCAGGCCTTTGCGGAGATGGGGCGAGACGAACAGTATCAGGCCGAGGCGCTGGCTCTTACCCGCTCCTTCGAGAAAAGCGACTGGGAAGCGTACCAGGTCGGAAATGCCACAGTGATCAATGAGCGCTCCCGAAAAAAGAGATCATCTAAAGCCACGCCGCGGTGACGTCTTTCTGGCGCGACTGGATCCTATCGAGGGAAGTGAACAAGCCGGCACCAGGCCGGTTGTTGTACTAACACGCGACGCTATCAATGCGAACAGCCCCGTGGTCGTGGTGGTTCCTCTCACGGATGCCGTCAATCCCAGGCGCATCTATCCAAGTCATGTCTGGCTGCCAAAAGGATCTGGAGGATTACGCATGGACAGCATTGCCAAATCTGAGCAGATCCGGGCGATCGCCACTTCTCGGCTGCTTACATTTTGGGGAACACTGAAGGATTCCCAACTGGCGCAACTGGAGCAGGCAATTCGAATTACACTCGCCTTGCGCTAGATGTCTCGGTGCCGCTGTTATAATCAACGTTGCTCTCGTCGCATTTTTTCACGATGCCTAAGCGCCTGATTCGCTCCACTACAGTTCTATGTGTCCGCAGGGATGGCAACGTGGTCATGGCCGGCGACGGCCAGGTCACGCTTGGCGAGGGCGTGATCAAGCACTCGGCGCGGAAGATACGGCGCCTATATCAGGACAAAATTCTTGCTGGATTTGCGGGGTCGACGGCTGATGCGTTCTCGCTGTTCAGCCGATTTGAAGGGAAGCTGGAGCAGTATCACGGAAATCTGGGCCGGGCGGCGGTTGAACTGGCAAAAGATTGGCGTACGGATAAATTTTTGCGCCATCTGGAAGCGTTGCTGCTCGTTTCCGACAAAGAGCAGACATTTCTGCTCAGCGGGCAAGGCGATGTGATCGAGCCGGATGGCGGAATCGCTGCCATTGGCAGCGGTGGCCCATATGCTTCAGCCGCGGCGCAAGCCCTTGCCGAGCACACGCAACTTCCTCCTCGCCAGATCGCGGAAGAAGCAATGAAGATTGCGGGCAAAATGTGCATCTATACCAATGAGAAGGTGACGATAGAGGAACTCTAGCCCTCAGCATTCAGCCATCAGCCTTCAGGGGAGGCGCGTTTGGCTGAGGGCTGATGGCTGAAGGCTGACAGCTAAATGGCCATTTACCTACCCGCAACTGCCGACGAAGAACAGGTTACGCTCGACGAGCTGACCCCGCGCGAAATTGTCGCCGAGCTCGACAAATATGTGGTCGGGCAAAAGGACGCGAAGCGCGCGGTGGCTATTGCTCTGCGCAACCGTATGCGGCGGCAGAAGCTTCCTCCCGATATGGCCGAGGAAGTGATTCCCAAAAACATCATCATGATTGGACCGACTGGCGTAGGAAAGACGGAAATCGCACGTCGCCTGGCGAAATTGGCGAATTCGCCATTTCTGAAAGTTGAGGCTTCGAAGTTCACCGAAGTTGGGTATGTCGGACGGGACGTGGAGTCGATGATCCGCGATCTGGTTGAAATCGCGATCGACAACGTGCGGGAAGAGAAACTCGAAGACGTTTCCGACAAAGCTGAATTGAATGCCGAAGAGCGGCTACTCGATATCCTGCTTCCTCCTGCGGCACCGCCGGGTCAGCCTCAGCAGGCAGGCTTCACCCTGGAGGCTTCTACAGGCGATTCTTATTCGCGCACGCGCGAAAAGCTGCGCCAGCAATTGCGCGAAGGTAAGCTCGACGATCGAATCGTCGAGATTGAAGTCCGCGAGCGCAATTTCCCGTCCTTTGAAATCATCAGCAATCAGGGCGTGGAGGAGATGGACGTCAACATCAAGGACATGTTGCCCAACATCTTCGGCCAGCGCACGAAGAAGCGCAAGATGAAGGTCAACGAGGCCTTCGAGTACCTGATCCAGGAAGAAGAGCAGCGGCTCATCGACATGGACCAGGTGACGCGGATTGCGATTGATCGCGTCGAAGATTCGGGAATCATGTTCCTGGATGAGATCGACAAAATTGCCGGGCGCGAAGGTGGCCACGGGCCGGATGTTTCACGCGAAGGAGTGCAGCGTGACATTTTGCCGATCGTGGAAGGAACCACGGTTAATACACGCTATGGTATGGTTCGCACGGACCACATTCTGTTCATCGCCGCAGGCGCATTCCATGTTTCAAAACCCAGCGATCTGATTCCGGAACTGCAAGGCCGCTTCCCGATACGCGTCGAGCTGCAGTCGCTCACCATGGACGATTTCATTCGTATTCTCACTGAACCGAAATCGTCTCTCACCAAGCAGTACACAGCACTGCTGGAAACAGAAGGGGTAAAGCTCGACTTCACCAAAGATGCGCTCGAAGAGATCGCGCGTTTTGCTTTTCGCGTGAATGAGGGCACGGAAAACATCGGCGCGCGGCGGCTTCATACGATCATGGAGCGCGTGCTCGATGAGATCAGCTTCTCTGCGCCGGATAAAAAAGGCGAACAGATCACGGTTGATGCTGAATACGTCAGCAAGATGCTGGCTGATATTGTGAAAGATCAGGATCTGAGCCGGTATATTCTTTGATTTTGTTTCCGACGGGCGAGACGCCCGTCTCCCCACGATCTGTTTTCTCTCTCTGTTACTCTGTTCCGTAAACGATGAGCTTCAGGAAACTGACGCTGGGAATTTTATTCGCCGCTGCTTCACTGCTTCCCGGCTGCGGCGCGCCCGGTATTCCGGAGCCGCCGTCGCTGGAGTTAGCGCGTCCGGTTCGCGACCTGAAGGCAGTGCGCAAAGGGAATGAAGTCCGGCTCACATGGTCAGTGCCGACGGAGACAACGGACCACCAAACCTTCCGGCACGTAGGGCAGACGCAAATCTGCCGTGCTATTGGATCATCGCTGTCGAATTGCAGCGTGCCTGCTGCTGAAGTGAAAACTGAGAGCCCGTCGGCCGCGGCGAGAAAGTCCAGATTCCACACGAACTCGTCCCCAGAGGGTGTGGCTTCTCTCGAAGCAAGCTTCACTGACCAGCTTTCGCAAAATGTCGAAATGCAGTCGCCTACATCGAACCTGTTGTATGCAGTGAGTGTGTTGAATTCTTTCGGCAAGAGCGCCGGATTATCGAATCAGGTGCAAGTGCCGTCCGCGCCGGTCTTGCCAGCTCCGTCCAGCTTGAGCGCGAGTCTATCTGCGCAAGGAGTGCGGCTGACGTGGATCCCGGTTGAACCTGCTCAGGAAATCTCCGGTCTGAAATATGAATACCGCATCTACCGTCGCGATATCCAAAATCAGCGGGATTCGATCGCGGGCGACGTGCCGGTCACGAGTGAACAGAATCCTGGTTTGCTCGATACCGGCTTCGAATGGGAAAAAACTTATGATTACCGCCTGACGGTCGTCACAGTGGTTGAAAAAGCCACCGGAACAGAGCAGGTTGAGGGAGACGACACGCCGCCGGTGCGAGTGGTTGCACATGACGTATTTCCGCCGGCTACTCCGACTGGATTACAGGCAGTCTTCTCGGGACCGGGGCAGGAGCCATTCATCGATCTCGTATGGACAACGAATACGGAACCTGACTTCGCGAGCTACAACGTCTACCGGCATGAAGATGGCGCGCAGCCGGTCAGAGTGAATGTCGATCCGGTAAAGTCGCCGGCGTACCGCGACTTGGGAGTTGTAGCTGGGCAGACATATTTTTATTCAGTGTCCGCGATTGATGTGCGCGGGAACGAGAGTCCGAGATCTCAAGAAGCAGAAGAGCGTGTCCCTGGGGATCGATAGTCAAATCAAAGGACAATTCACCACGAAGGACCCCTTCAACTCCTTCTCTCTGGTCGGTCGCTCAGAGCAGGCTCAGGTCGCACCAACGTATTAACCACGAAGGACGCGAAGGTACACGAAGGAAAAATCACGACAAAAACCACGAAGGAAACTCTTCGGCTTCGCTTACGGTCGGCTCGCTCGGGCGAGGGAAACCCCAGACACCTTCGGTTATTTGATCCAGAAGTAAATCAATCCCGCAGCGGCCGCGAAGATTGCGGCGGTTGTGAGCCACCCGAGGATGTTCAACATCCGGGTATTCACCCACCGTCCAACGATGCGGCGATTGTTGGTCATGCGCATGAGCAGCAACATGAGAAATGGAGTTGAAAGCCCCTGGACGATGCCGGCCCACACCAGCGCCCTGATGGGATTCAGCCCAAGAAAGTTCATGCCCATCGCGGCCGCGGTGATGATGATGATCGCGACGTAGAAGCCTCGTGCCTGGCGAGGAGGGGTGTGCAACCCGTGCCGCATGCCAAAGGTCTGGCAGAAATCGTAGGCAGCCCCGGCAGTCATGACTGGCACGGCAATAAATCCCACGCCGAAAACTCCGATTGTGAACAGAAGCTCGGCGAATTTTCCTGCCAGTGGACGGAGCGCTTGTGCGGCGTCGGCGGCAGTGTTGATGTCGACCTTGCCGGCCCGGAACAAAGTGGCTCCGGTCGAGAGAATAACGAAGTACATTACAAGGCTGGAAAAGAACATGCCAAAAGCAACATCATGGGCGGAATGGCTGAGCTCGGCTTTTGTGGTCCCCACGCGATCAACCAGCCGGCGTCGGCCCATTGAGATATCCTCTTCCACTTCCTGGTTCGACTGCCAGGTATACAGATATGCCGAGAGGGAACTGCCGATTACAGCAACCACGATTTCAAGAAAGCCGCGGTTGAATTGAATGTGGGGAACGAATGTTCCCTTAAGGGTGGAGATCAGCCCGGGATGCGCCAGCAGCGCCGAGCCGAAGTAGGCGAGCAGAGCCAGGGCGAGCCAGCGAAATATGCTCCTGATGTGCGTGTACGAACCCCAGATTTGCAATGCGAGCACGCTGAGCGTGATCAGCACGACAATGGCCGCAGGAGGAATCGGTACCACTAGATTCAGCGCAGCCGCCATTCCGCCGATATCAGCTCCGGCCTCGATGGTGTTGCCGATGAGGACAGTTGCCAAAAACAGTATCAGTAGCCAACGGGGATAATGTTGGCGAATGACTGCGAATAAACCCTGCCCGGTAACCTGGCCCAGCTTCGAAGAGAGATAAACGACCGCGAACATCATTGGCATGACGACCGGCGCAAGCCACAAGAGGGCGGGGCCGAACTTCGCGCCCCCGGTGGCAAAGGTGCCAATCGCAACCGGATCGTCGTCAGCGGCGCCGGTGATCAGTCCAAGTCCGAGCGAACGGAAGACGCCGCTGGGAACCGGCTTGGGCGAATGCGACTCGTAACGCTCCTCGAGTTCAGGGTCATGCTTCCGGCGTTCGACCGGGACGGGACCGGGAGGGTGCGGAGTTAAGTCGTCTCTACGTTGAGTCGAAGGGCCAAACGCCATGTAGGTTGTCTCTGTCAGGCCAGAATCAAGCGCGAAGGCTTCACTGTCCGCTGCTCCCCTGGCCTGAGGTGGTGCGCGGGAATTCGTCTTTGTACAAAAAATCAGAGTTGTGAGATGCCGAGTTTGAGCATGAGTTTGTTTTCTGCTGCTCTGGTCCGGGCCAGCTTGCGTTAGTTCTGCGCCTCTGGCATAGTTCGTACCTATTTGAGTTCAATTCAATAGCACGATTTCATAAGGGACGATGAAATATTGCCGGTTTGAATACAACGGAACAGCTCAGTTCGGATTAATTGAAAGTGTTGCCGGACGCGACGAGATTACGCGCATCTTTGAATCTCCTTTCGAGCGGAACACTCTGGAGTCAGGATCCAAGAAAATTGCAAATATTTCGGTTGAGCAGGCCAAGCTGCTGGCTCCGGTTCAGCCGACCAAGATTGTTTGTATCGGACGGAACTACCGCGAGCATGCGGCAGAGTTTGGTCATGACGTACCTACCGAGCCGCTTATTTTTTTGAAGCCGCCTTCGTCGGTGATTGCACCGGGGGAAAAGATCATCCGACCGAAGATTTCGAAACGCGTCGATCATGAAGCCGAGCTGGGGGTAGTGATCGGGAAGAAATGCCGAAACTTGAAGGCGGACGAAGATGTTCGCCCCTACATTCTTGGTTATACCTGCGTGAACGACGTGACTGCGCGCGATCTACAGGAAAAAGACGGGCAGTGGACGCGCGCGAAAGGCTTTGATACGTTCTGCCCGGTGGGACCCGTGGTTGTGGGCGGACTCGATCCGTGGTCTGGTGTCCTAGTCGAGGCGCGAGTGAATGGCAAGACGAAACAACATGCCAGCACCAGCGATTTCATTTTTGCGCTCGATGTGCTGATTCGCCATATCGCGCAGGTTATGACGCTTTTTCCGGGCGATCTGATTTCGACCGGAACTCCGAGCGGAGTGGGGCCGTTGGTCGCGGGAGACGTTATCGAGGTCGTCGTGCAGGGAGTGGGCACACTTAAGAACCCGGTGGTCGACTGACTTGGCGACGAACTCTGTTTATTGTGGCTTGATCCGGACCTGAACGACAGCGCCCTCCGGGAGCGCTCCATCCAGAAGCTCGACCTTTCCTTCGCGCACGACTCCGCTAAATTCCTTCTTGCCTGGCGGGGGTAAAGGCGCGCGGAAGGGGGCTCGCCCAGAGCCTTTGTCCATAGCCTCGTTTGCGAGTTGGTCTGCTTCGCGATTATGTCCGCGAAGCACGTGTTCAATGTCGAACCATTCCAGTTGGGAGCTAAGCTGGCGTGCCCGCGCGTGCAAATCACGCAGCGTGGGATGCTTCACTTTGTAGATGCCCTTGATCTGGCGGACCAGCAATTCGGAATCGCTGACTACGCGCAGCGCTTTGGGGCCATGCTCGACGGCGTATTCAAGAGCAGCGATTAGCGCCTGGTATTCGGCGAAGTTGTTGGTTTGTTCGCCGAGGTATTGGCTCAAGGAAGCCACCTTTTTGCCCTGCTGGTCCTGGATCACGACGCCATAACCTGCGGGACCGGGATTTCCGCGGGCTCCGCCGTCCGTGTGGGCGATCAGGTAATGTTGCGGGGCACTCTTCATGATTCTCGATAAAGCATTATCGTCCCGCAGCCAATCGGGTGGCTAGCCTTGCGGGAAGATTCGCATTGAAAATTTTCTCCTGGGCAGAGCGAAGATCGTAAGGAACCCGACAGAAAGTCACCTTGCGCTCCTCGGAATCGAATATGCCAAAAGCAGCGCGCCAGTCGCCGTCGCGAGGTTGTCCGATTGAACCTGGATTTATCAGGTAGCGAGCACTCACTTCGAGCTTGAGATCCCAGGTTTCGTGTTTGCCTACGCTTGAATATGCGGGGAGCACATCCTCAACCGGCCCGAAGTCGCTCCATAGCAGAAACCCTCCCTGTACATGTGTGTGGCCGAAGAATGTTATAGGTTGATTGGTATTTGCGAGCTGCTGGTTAGCATCCTGGAAGGTGACCACGTAACGGTCTTCATCATCTGCAGCACCGTGAACGAGTTGAACGCCGCTCAACTCAGGAACTACCTGTGGACCTTTCGGCAAGTTGCGCAGCCAGTCGAGATTGTCACCAGTCAGTTGGGCGCGATTCCACAGGGCGGCGACTCCAGCCATGGGGTTAAAGCTCTCAATGCTGTCGATATCTGCGACCACCTTGTCATGATTTCCGCGGACGAATGTTCCTCCCAATTCGCGCGCGCGGGCAGTAACTTCGTTGGGGCTGGCGCCGTAGCCGACGACATCGCCGAGATTGGCGACGGCGTCGTGCGGCGGAGCGGCAGCAAGGCAAGCCTCTAGGGCCTCCAGGTTGCTGTGAATGTCGCTGAGTAGCAGTAGGCGCAAACCGTGGATTATAAAGCGGCGGCAGGGTTTGTCACCGGGCATCTTGCCCAGTGCCCGGGGGAGATCTCGGCGAGCGCGGGCAATGAAGCCGCGCATGCAGCAATGCTCAGCTCACAGCGCGGTTCAAAAGCGCACCCGGCAGGGACGGATTGCAGGGACGGGACGGTACCTTCAATCGTGCGCAGGGGATGATCGCGCTCTGTTTTGAGCGTGGGAGCGGCTTTCAGCAAGCCCCGTGTGTAGGGATGGGCAGGCGCACGGAAAATATCTTCTTTCGAACCGAGTTCGATCAGGCTGCCGGCGTACATCACGGCGACGCGGTCCGCTACTTTCGAAACTACGGCGAGATCGTGGGAGATGAAGAGCATGGTCAGGCCGAACTTCTGCCGAAGATCGGCGAGCAGGTCGAGGATTTGCGCTTGAATTGTGACGTCCAGCGCGGTGGTAGGTTCGTCGGCAATCAGCAATTCGGGGCGATTAACGATTGCCATGGCGATCATCACTCTCTGGCGCATTCCACCGGAGAGCTGGTGGGGATAGTCGCGGGCGCGGCGTTCGGGATCGGGAATGGCCACCTCGCGCAAGGATTCGATCGCACGCTCCAGTGATTCTCGTTTTGAGATGCGGTTGTGAGCGCGAACGGCCTCTGCGACCTGCTCGCCGACGCGCATGACAGGATTCAGGGCAGTCATCGGCTCCTGAAAGATCATTGAAATTCGCGAGCCGCGGAGGAGGCGCATCTGCTCGGGACTGAGAGAAAGCAGATTCTGCGGAGCGTTGTTGCTGGCAAAGCGAACTTCGCCGCGAACGATCGCTTGTGGGGGAAGCAGTCGCATGATCGCGAGCGAGGTGACAGATTTTCCCGAACCGGATTCGCCGACAAGGCCGAGTACTTCTCCTTTGCCAATGGCGAACGAGATGTCTCGAACTGCCAGCAGCGGCCTGGGCGAGGCGGGAAATTCGACGCTGAGGTTTTTGAGCTCGAGCAGCACCGCTTCGATGTTATCAGCCCAATGCCGCCCACAAGGCTGCGAGTTCGGACCATTGCGTAAAATGTACTCTGACAAAGTGAAGCCGCCATTTACATCCATCGACCACGTGCAACTGGCGATGCCGCCCGGCCGGGAAGACGACGCGCGCGCCTTTTATTCAGGTGTGTTGGGGATGATCGAAATAGCAAAGCCGCCGGAGCTTGCGAAACGCGGCGGCTGCTGGTTTGAAAGCGGCGCGGTGCAGATTCATCTTGGAGTGGAGAAGGAATTTCGGCCCGCAAAGAAGGCGCACCCCGCGCTCAAGTGCGCCGGATATGAGGATCTGGTCGCGCGGCTGCGCAGGGAGGGAATCGAAGTCGTAGAGCCGGACGATATTCCGGGAGTGCGACGTTGTCACGTACACGATTCATTCGGCAATAGAATCGAGCTGATCGATGGAGATTCTGCTCGGTGAGCGGCAAATTCTAGGAAATCTCCGGCCTGTTTCGGTACAACCGAGAGTTGCTGGCCGGAATCGCAATTATTAGCATAGAAATACGGCGGGTATTTCGGATCGAGGGGAGTAGTCTTCTGGAGACCTTTCTATTCTGTTCAAAGCGGTTTGGTGCTGCATTTCTTTTCCTTTTCATTTTCCTCGGGGCAGAAGCGCATGCGGATAACGCAGCGTTTGATCTGATCGGTCCGAAGTTCCAGATGCACGTCGAGCGGGGCGGCAAAACGCTGCCGATTGCGGAGGTCCCGAACCTGGAAGCTGGCGACCGGCTATGGGTGCATCCTGATCTGCCTGACAATCAGTCGGTTCACTACTTGATGGTTGTGGTGTTTTTACGCGGAGCGACGAATCCACCGCCCGAGGGTTGGTTCACTCTCGCTGAGACGTGGAAGAAGCCCATTCATGACGAAGGAATTTTTGTCACGGTTCCACAGGACGCAGAACAAGCTGTCGTGTTGCTCGCTCCAGATACCGGTGGGGCGTTCTCAACTTTGCGGACCGCCGTGCGGGGCAAGCCGGGAGCGTTCGTTCGCGCGGCGCAAGATCTGGAGCAGGTGAGCCTCGATCGTTCGCGATTGGAAGCGTATCTGGAGGCGGTTCGCGAGACTTCAGCTACCGATCCTGAACAACTCAAGCAACGCACAACGCTGCTCGCGCGCAGTCTGAACATGAAGCTCGATCAGCAGTGCTTCGACAAGCCGACTGCGCAGCAGGTTCCATGCCTGACGCAGAACACCGAGCAACTGGTGCTCGACGACCAGCACAGCCAGAGCATGGTGGCAACCTTGACGTCAGGGCCTTCGACGGATTTGCTCACCCAACTCAGCGCAACGCCAACTGCGCGCGCCGGATATTACAGTCCGTATGTGGGCGCGGTTGTGGATGTGGTACGGATTCTGGGCACGACACACACAGCGCAATTTCAATACATTCCTGCCCTGGCGCTGCCAAAAAAAGATGATCTGAACCTCCGGCTGAACAATCCGCCGTCATTCAGGAATCCGAAGTCTGTGCTCGTAATTGCGCTTCCGCCGATTCATACTGCGGCCCCGCCCCCACTTAAAGCCATCAACGCAGCGCAAGTTTTCTGCCTGAACAAACCCGATCTGCTTTTGCCGACCGATGGGGCGCCACTCGCTTTCGCCACTGAACTGGCCCACAATTTTGTGTTGCACGTGGAGAGCAAGTCCGGCAAGGGCGTGGATTTTCCGGCGCGCCCCGATGCAGCGCAGGGCGGATTCGTGATTGAAACAAATCCGGCGAAAATGAAATCGCTGGATGCGGAAGCAATTGGAACGCTGCGTGGATCCTGGGGTTTCCACACCTTCGAGGGCCCGCACTTTCATTTGCGGACCTCCAGGCCGTCGCAATGGGTTGTGGCTTCGAAAGACGCGAGCGCCCTCATTGTTGGACGCGAAGACACGTTGCATCTGGAATCTCCTGATGTTTGTTGCGTCAGCGAAATCCTGATGGAAAATGAGCAAGGAAAATCAGTTCCGGTGGAGTGGAAGGTTGCGAAGGAAGGTGAACTGGAACTGAAAGTCCCTCTTCAGAACGCGCCGGCAGGTTCCTTGCAGATGCAGGTTAAGAAATACGGCCTCAGCGAAGCAGATGAAATTCCGCTCCACACTTACGCGGAAGCGGCGCGTCTTGACTCCTTCGACATTCACGCCGGCGATCAAGACGGCATATTGCGCGGCACAAGGTTGGACCAGGTTTCTAAACTTGAGGTGGGTGGCCTCACGTTCACGCCGGGAAATCTTTCCCGCGACAATCAGCATGACGAATTGAAGCTGGCGGCGCATGATGCCGGCGCATCCGCGTTGAAGCCGGACGACAGGGTTCTGGCTCATATCACTCTGAAGGATGGGCGTGCGCTCGATCTGCACGCGACAATCGAAGCTGCGCGACCCAGATTGAGCTTGTTAAGCAAGAGCGTGCAACTTAGCGATACAGATTCAGCGCCGATGATCCAGTTGGGTAATCCGGATGAGTTGCCGCAAGATGGACGATTGAATTTTTTCCTGCGCACGCAAATGCCGGAGACTTTTCCTCCAGCCGAAAAGATCGAGGTCTCGACCGAAGACGAATCCTTTCATGTTCTGTTGAGTGAGAACGACGGCAACCTGACGCTGCAGGACGCAAAAACGGTGTATGCGGTGCTGGATCCAATGAAGTTGCTTGGGCCATCGGCATTTGGGCGACTGAAGTTTCGGCCTGTCAGTGCAGATGGGGTTGAAGGAGACTGGCAGCCACTCGCGAATCTGGTGCGCATCCCGGAACTGAAAGCGGTCCATTGCCCTCCTGCTTTGCAAAAGAAGGAGGCGGCGCGCGCATCCGCGGAAAGGAATTCTGACGCGGATGATACTGCTGAAAAAGCTGAAAAAGATCCAGCTTCTGAAAACAGCGCGGTAAACGCGAGCACTCCGCCCGCGAAGAAAGTCGCTGAAAGAGAATGTACGTTGAGCGGCGACAAGCTTTTTTTGATCGATGCAGTCAGCGCCGACCCGGATTTCACCAGCTCTGTCACCGTGCCTGACGGCTTCGTTGAGGCAGGTCTGAGCATCCCCGCGCCGAAAGGAAAGACCTTTTACATCAAACTCAGAGACGATCCGGCAACGGTGGATACCGCGGTCGTGCCGGTTCTGAGTAGCCAGCCTTAGACCTGCCCGCGGTTGGCATCCTTCCTTTTCTGCCCCCCCGGATTACTGTCCAGAAGTGAACAGGAGCCGCAAATTACCTGGAATTTTGGGCAGTTACGCAAGTGAGTGACCAAACTGTTTAAATAGTCGCTTACCAATTGGGGCCTCCTGCGTCTATCTGGTTGTAGCCGGGAAGGGTTGGCGCCCGGCAGACCCGAGGACAAAAGCGATGCCGGCCGACGCGTGGGCAGTACAATTTCCGGTTGGCAAGTGTTCTCATCCGGCAGCAGTTCGCGGCCAGGGCAATGAGCTCGCGGAGCGGGTGGAACGAACCGGTGGATTCCTGCAATCCCCAGCACGGGCCCACATGTTGAGTCAGAGCCGTATCGATGACACGCTTCTGGTGCGCGAGGCGCAACGCGGTAGCCGCGCAGCGTTTGAAGAGTTGGTGCGCCATTACGACCAGGCGGTATTGCGACTGGCGCTGCACCTGACGGGGTCCGAACACGAGGCGCAGGATATTTATCAGGACGCGTTCCTGAAGGCCTACAAAAACATTGGCCGTTTCCGATTCGAGTGCTCGTTCTACACGTGGATCTACAGAATTGTTACGAATCTGTGTCTCGATAACATTCGCAAAAAGCAAGTACGAAAAGAGGAAGCCCCGGTAGCGACCGATTCTGAAGGCGAAGTTTACGACATTCTGGCGCAGGTGGCCGACGGGCGTAGCGGAGCGAATCCGGAACGGGATCTGATGCGCCGGGAGCTGGGCGGCAAGATCGCAAGGGCGTTGGAGAAGCTGACTCCGCGCGAGCGCATGGTTTTTGAGTTGAAGCACTACCAGGGTTTGAAGCTGCGTACGGTCGGAGAGATGTTGAACACAACGGAAGAAACAGCGAAGAACACGCTCTTCCGTGCGACGCAGAAGTTGAGAGCGAGTTTGGCAGAGATGAGGTAAATCGTCGTGAGTCGCGCGCCAAAAGCTAACGGCAGCGGCTCATGACGTGCGACGGACGACCTGCGACGCGAGGAATGAAACTATGAAGTGCGAATGGGTACAGGAAAACGTTCTGCTGTATGTCTACGACGAGCTGCCGGATGACGCTCGTCATGAGCTGGAGCAGCACGTAGCCCGCTGCAAAGATTGCGCAGGGGAACTGGAGGCGACCAGAGAGTTCCGCAACGACTTTGCACCAGCTGCAATTACGGAGCCGAGCGCCAGCTTTCTCGCGGCCTCGCGAATGCGGCTACAGGAAGCGCTGGAGACGGCGGAGCAAGGCGGATGGTGGTCGCGGCTGATCTTCGATCCGGTGCACTGGCTGAATCAGGTTCGATTTGCTCCCGCGCTGGCGGCAGCAATTTTTGTGCTCGGATTCGCTGGCGGAATCGGCGCAACCTACAAGATGGTCAAGACACCCGTCGAGATCAGTCCTTCTCCGGTCACGCAAGCTAACATCGGCTCAATTAGTGGCATCAGTTCTATTCTTCAGCAGCCGGGCTCAAATCAGGTCACGATCAAATACGACACGGTTTCTCCACAGGAAACCCACGGGTCGCTCAATGATCCGAACATTCAGCAGCTCCTGCTTTTTGCAGCGCGGAGCAATTTCAACGCCGGCCTGCGCATGGATTCGGTGAATTTGCTCACCCAACAACCAAATAACGAGCACGTTCGCGAAGCGTTGCTGTACGCATTGCGCTATGACTCAAACACGGGGGTGCGGTTGAAGGCGCTCGATGGGCTCGGGCCTTACGTGAAAGACGATGTTCAGGTCCGTGATGCGGTGCTGGAATCGTTGATGTCGGACGCGAACCCTGGAATCAGAATTGAAGCTTTGAGGTTGCTGCAACCCTGTGCCGCCGACAGCAGTGTGCGCATCGTTCTACAGCGGTTGGCCGCGAAGGATGACAACCGTTACATCCGCGCGCAGGCGCGGTCCATGGTAGCGCAGTTGCCGGAAATGAACTGAGGAGCAAACAAACAAAATGCGAAACACTCTGACCAAGTTCGGGCTCCTGGCCGTACTGTTAGCCACAGTATGCGTCGCCCAACAGAGCTCCGTTCAACGAGAGGGAAATTCCTGGACGAATGTAGTAAACGGCTCGCTCTCAGGTGCGCGAAACCTGCACATCAAGGTGGACGTCGGCACCGTGCGAGTGCAGGGCGGATCGTCGAAGGAAATTTCGTATGTGATCCGCAACAAGTCTTACGAGTCTTCCGAAGACCGCGCGCGCCATCAGTTTGAGACGTACAAGGTCAATTCCTCGGTCCGGGGCGACACAGCATGGATTACAGGCGAATGGGAAGCCGGCCGTCCTCACAAATTTTCTTCAGATGTGACGGTGACCGTTCCTCGTGATATGGATCTCGTGAAGATTGAAACCGAGGGCGGCGAAATCGTGACCACGGGCATTTCGGGTCGTCTGGAAGCCGAGAGCGGCGGCGGCGGAATGCATCTGGACGACATTGGTGGATCGATCAGTGCCGAGACGGGTGGCGGCGGAATCGATGTGGGCAACGTCGGCGGCGATCTGAATGTTCGTACTGGCGGAGGAACCATTCACATCGGTTCTGCAAAAGGCAAAGTGGTTGCTGAGAGCGGCGGCGGGAATGTCGTGCTGGTTTCGGGAGCGCAAGGAGCTTCGCTGCAAACCGGGGGCGGAAGTATTCACGTTGATAAGTGCACTGGCATGGTCAAGGCCGAAACCGGCGGCGGAAGCATTGACCTGGGCCAAGTCGGCGGCGAAGCCACCATGGAGACCGGCGGTGGAAGCCTCAAATTGAGTTCAGCAACTGGCCTGGTTAAGGCCGAGACCGGTGGCGGCAGCATTGAACTTTACAACGTTCCGGCAGCGCACGTGGAGACGGGAGCGGGAGCGATCACAGCCAAGTTCATAGCATCGAGTGCGGCCAGCAATTCTGAGCTTGAAACCGGCTCCGGCGACGTGACTGTATATCTGGCGTCGAATATGCGAGTGACACTGCGGGCCAGCATTGAAGCGGCCAGCGGGCACAGCATCAACAGCGACTTTCCAGAATTCAAGGTCTCATCGGAAGGCGGGCAGTGGGGGCCGAAATTTGTCTCTGCCGAAGGTGCTTTGAATGGCGGTGGGCCGGTGCTGAAAATCCGCACCACGATGGGCAATATTTATATCCGGCGCGCCGAGTAGGGGAAACAACATCATGATGAGACTTACGACGATTGTGACAACTGCGTTGGTCGCGGCGGGATTGGCAATGCCGGCAGGAATGGGCGCGGAGCCGGGAAATGAACCCTATGTCTTTTATGGAGACGATCCGGGAGGCGGTTCGTACCTTGGCGTCGACACGCAAGATGTTACTCACGACCGCATGGCCGAGCTCCACCTGAAAGAGGAGACCGGGGTTGAGATCACGATGGTCGATCAGGACGCTCCCGCCGGCAAGGCAGGGCTGAAAGATCACGATGTAATTCTGAGCATCAACGATCAGAAGATCGAGAGCGAAGAGCAGTTGCGGCGGGTGATCCACGAAATACCAGCTGGACGCACGATCACGATTGGAATCAGCCGCGATGGACAGGCCATGACTCTGACGGCGCGACTTGCCGAACGCAGCACTGACCATAACTTTAATTTCCATTTCACTACGCCGACGGTGAATGTGCCGGCGATCCATATTCCGCCGATTAATATGCCGGAGATCGATATTCCCAGCGTTGTGGTGATTCATTCGCCTCGCAGCAGCGGAATGATGGTGGAAAATCTTACGCCGCAGCTCGGCGACTTTTTCGGCGTGAAAAGCGGGAATGGGGTGCTCATCCGGTCGGTTGAAAAAGGCAGCCGCGCTGAGCAGGCGGGTTTCCGCGCGGGCGATGTGATCGTGAAAGTGAATGGATCGTCGGTGAACGACTGCAGCGACTTCAGCCGTCTGCTACGCGACCGCAAGGACAATAAGGCGTCGGTCGTGGTGATACGGGACCGCAAGGAGCAAACCTTGACGCTTTCTCTGCCTGAGCCGCGGCGTTCGGGTTCCCTGCAAAACTGCAACTATGCCGAAGCCGTGACCTGCGCCACCATTGTGAACGAAGGAACCGAAGTGGCCGCGCTCCTGCCGGAAATTACGACTGCGGAGCTGAAACGTTTGAAGCCAGAGGTGGCCCGCCTCAAACAGAAAGCGATGGTGGACGCGCAGAAACACCAGGCGGAGCTGCAGAAAGAGCTCGCCACTGAGATCGCCAGCCATCAGGACGAGATCAAGAAAGACATGGAAGAGATGCAGCAAGACCTTCGTGAGCAACAGCAGGAGATAGAGAGGCAGGTGCAGAAGTGGATCAAGAGCTCAGAGATTTGATTACCGACGCTCTTGTTGATGAGGTTTTTTGCCCCACTTGGTGAAGGTTTTGATCGCTCCGAAGATCACCAGGCAAATCCAGAAATCCACGACCATCCCAAGATCGTATTTATGAAGGTGCTGCGCCGCTGGCGGGAGATGGGGCATCAGCAGAAAATACACCAGGTTACCCAACAACACAGCAGCCAGCGATTGCAAGAAATTGGTTATAAATTGCTTTGACACCGGATGTCCCAAAAAGCACTCAGCATTCAGCCATACAGACCAAAGGATATTTAAGCCGTAGAGGCGCCGCTTCGAAGGGCTAAATGCTGACTCCTGACTGCTCCAGTGAGAGCTCTACATTCGCTTCTGTTACGCAGCCATCCGCCACAACGGGCTGAATGTTGATTGCTGAGTGCTAGCTGCTCATTTTGTTACCATCCCTTCAGATGCTGGAACCCTCCACCCCTGTGCAGTACGTAAAAGGAATTGGTCCGCGCCTTTCGGAGATTCTGGCAGGCAAGGGCGTCCATACAGTTGATGATCTGCTTCATTATCTGCCGTTTCGCTACGAAGACCGGCTGAATCCCCGCGGAATCGCGGAATTGCGTCCCGGTGAAATGGCTACGGTCATCGCTGAGGTACGCACCTCTGCCCTGTTTCGTACCCGTCGCATGCCGATTTTTCAGATGACCGCCGGCCAGGGTCGCGCCCGTCTCAAGTGCATCTGGTTCAATGGCACTTACCTCAAAGATAAGTTTCAACCCGGCCAGATGTTAGCACTTTACGGGCGTGTGGAAGAAAATCGTGGCGAACTGCAATTGGTGCAGCCGCAGTTTGAGATTTTGGGTGAAGCCGATGGAGACTCTGAACAGAAGGCCGCGGAGTCGCTGGAGATCGGGCGAATCGTTCCCATTTATGAATCGGCGGGGAACGGGCGGCTGACTTCGCGATGGTTCCGGCGAATCATCCGCTTCGCGCTCGAAAACCTTACGCCGGAGTTGCCGGAAGGGCTGCCCACCACTATTAGATCGCGATTACAGTTGCCCGGGCCGCGGGAGGCGTTGTGGAAAGTTCATTGGCCGGACGAGGGCGAGAGCCTGCAGAATTTGCAAGCTTCCAGGACGCCGGCTCACATCCGGCTGATTTTTGAAGAACTCTTTTTCATTGAACTCGGTCTTGAACTCAAACGCCGCGAGCAAAAGGCGCAGACAGGAATCGCTTTCGCACTCAATGATCAGGTTCGCGAAGCGATAAAGAAAATCCTTCCCTTCCATCCCACCGGAGCGCAGAAGCGCGCGCTGAAAGAAATTGCGTCAGATATGGAGAAGCCCTATCCCATGCGGCGTTTGCTGCAGGGGGATGTAGGGTCCGGCAAGACGCTGGTCGCGTTCGAGGCGGCGATCATTGCAATTGAAAACGGGTATCAGGTTGCGCTGATGGCGCCGACTGAGATTCTGGCACAACAGCACTTTTTCTCCGCTCGACGAATTCTCGAACCCTCTGGGTACCGAATCGTGCTGCTGACCGGTTCGCTCGAGGATGACCGCAAACGCGAGACTCGCAGGCACATCGCGCAAGGCAATGCGCAGTTGGTCATCGGCACGCATGCCCTGATTGAGCAAAAGGTCGAATTCTCCAAACTCGGGTTGGTAATTGTAGACGAGCAGCACCGGTTCGGAGTGCTGCAACGGTTCAAGCTGATGAAGAAGAGTGAAGATGCGGGCGGCGAAAAAGATCGGGGAGTTCCGCTCCGGAGGACGGGCGAGGGTGCCCGTCCCCACACCGACACGGGTGAACCCGATGTTCTGGTTATGACCGCAACTCCGATTCCCCGCACCCTTGCTCTCACTCTTTACGGCGACCTCGACATCAGCGTGCTCGACGAAATGCCGCCGGGCAGAACGCCGATCGTGACTCGTCGGATCGGAGATGAACGCTCCGACGAAGTTTGGCAGTTCGTGGGCAAGCAGGTTGCAAACGGGCATCAGGCCTACATTGTTTATCCAGTAATTGAAGAAAACGAAGAAACCGAACTCAAGGCGGCGATGAAGATGTATCGTGAGTTGAGCAAGAAAATATTTCCTGATCTACAGGTTGCCGTGCTCCACGGGCGAATGGAGCCGGAGCTGAAGGAGCAGGTCATGCGCCTCTTTCAGCAAGGCAAGATCCAGATTCTGGTCTCAACCACGGTTATCGAAGTTGGAGTCGATGTCCCAAACGCCGCAGTCATGGTTATCGAACATGCGGAGCGCTTTGGACTGGCACAACTTCATCAGTTGCGCGGCAGGATTGGACGCGGAGCGGCGAAGTCGTATTGCATTCTGATGACCGGCGGCAAAGTATCCGAAGAAGCCGATCGGCGTCTGGATGCGATGGTGCGCACAACAGACGGTTTTCAGATTGCGGAACTCGACCTCGAAATGCGCGGGCCGGGAGAATTCTTTGGCACACGGCAGGCTGGGCTGCCAAACTTCCAGGTTGCGAATCTGATTCGGGATCGCGAGCTGCTTGAGATTGCGAAGCGGGAGGCCGCAGCAGTGCTGTCTGGAGCAAATGCTGAAATTTCTCAGACGGAGATCGACCGCGCACTCTGGCAAATGCGTACCCGCTGGCAGAAAACATATGGGCTGGTAGAAGTTGGCTGAAGCGCCAGCTACTCAATGTGGATCTTCACGTACTTCCTTCCCGCATACAAGCGATAGTTACTGCCTTCTTCGGCGAATTTCAGAGGTACCGGGCGCTTTAGCTCGCTATCCGTGTTGGCAGAAGCGCTGATTACATCGTTGGCTCCTACATCAGTGATCACAAATTTGTCACCGACAAAGCCGAAGCCGTATTCGCCGGGCACGAGACCGGCGTCCCCAACCTTCAGCTTTACCTCGGTAATGAATAGTCCCTGGTACTTTTCCGCGACATTTGAGGCATAGCCCGCAGTATCGACAAGCCCGGCAAGCACGTATCGGCCATCACTGGTGCGGATCGCGCCGGAATTTCGCAACTGCACACTCGCGGACTTTCCGCGATAGAAGAAGCTGTTCGGCACGACCGTCTTGCTTTCAGCCCCGGGCACAATGCCCGCGGCTTTTGTCTCTTGTGCCCACGTAGAACACACGCTGGAGATCATGAGCATAAGAAGAAAGGCATACGATTTCATTGAGTTCCTCCCATGTTTTGGATGCAATGAATGTACCGTCTAGAACCGCCGAGGCGCAAACCGGTACTTCGAAACTCTGATGAGCAGTCAGTTGCGCGGAGTCAGCAGCTCGCAGATAATCGTCGCTGATGAAGAGTCAGTCCGATTTATTTCGCGAACTCCCTTCGGTTGACGAGCTTTTGCGGCTGCCAGAACTCGCGCTTCTGGTAGAAGAAGATGGCCAACCCGCGGTGGCAGATGCGTGCCGCAACGTTCTGAACAGGGTGCGCGCGGAAATTGCGGGCGGACATGTGAGCGAGAGTAGGTTGGAATTGGCTTTGTCCGGCATTGTTCCTGCAGTGCGGGCCGAGGTAAATCGAATCGTCAACTATTCGCTGCTGCCCGTGATCAATGCGACCGGCGTAATCCTGCACACCAACCTGGGCCGCGCACCGCTGGCCGCGTCCGCATTTGAGCACATTCGCGAAACTGCGCTCACTTACTCAAATCTTGAGTTTGATGTTGAATCGGGAGAGCGGGGTAAGCGCGATGTTCACGTGGACCGCCTGTTCCGCAAATTACTTTCACGAGACGATGTCGCGCCTCACTCAGCAGGACGGGCGAGGACGCCCGTCTTCTCACCAGCGTTGGTCTCAACCATCGTGGTGAACAACAACGCCGCCGCCGTGCTGCTTGGCTTGAACACATTGGCCGAAGGCGGCGAAGTCATTGTCTCGCGCGGAGAACTGATCGAAATCGGCGGATCGTTTCGTATTCCAGACGTCATGGCGAAGTCTGGCGCAGTTTTGCGCGAAGTGGGGACCACGAATCGCACACGAATTGCCGACTATGAGCGCGCCATCAATGAACGGACCAAGCTGCTGCTGCGGGTTCATCGCTCAAATTTTGAGATCACGGGGTTCACCGAACAGCCGAGAGTTGACGAGCTGGTCGCATTGGCTACGAAACATAAGTTGCCGCTCATGGAAGACATGGGAAGCGGCGCGTTTTTCGATCTTCGGATGGTTGGAATTAACAACGAGCCCAGTGTGCTGGACAGCCTGCGGGCCGGCGTTGACATCGTGACCTATAGCGGAGACAAGCTGCTTGGCGGTCCACAAGCTGGGCTGATCACCGGGCGGGAAGATCTGGTCAAAAAGATGCGTGCAAATTCCATTTTCCGCGCATTGCGTGTGGACAAGTTGATCTATGCCGCGCTCGAGGCAACTCTTCTTGATTATGTAAAACGTAATTACGATGCTGTGCCGGCGCTGAGGATGATGCAGCTTTCAAAGTCCGACATAGAAGCACGGGCGGGCAAGATGTTGGCTAGAATCTCTATCACGAACGGCGCGGGAACTCGTGCCAGACAGAGTATCAACGCCGAACTGGTAGACGGCGAATCATTGATTGGCGGAGGTTCAGCGCCCTCTGCGGCACTTCCCACCAAACTGATTGCTCTCACCTCATCGACTCTGAGTGCAAACGAACTCGCCTCCCGGCTGCGGCAGCCCAATCCCCCGGTCGTTGCACGCGTAGAGGAAGGCCGTGTGCTTCTCGACCTGCGCACGGTATTTCCCGCGCAAGACGAGACTTTGGCGCAAACACTTACTCATCTCGTAAAAACAGAGAAATAGCAGCAACGGGCGGCATTGCTGAATGTCGAATGTTAATCTGAGTGGCCATCGCCACGCTTTTCACCATCGGCCACTCTACTCGCACGTTGCAGGAGCTGATTGACGCGTTGCAGGCACATTCCGTCCACACTCTTGTTGATATTCGCGCCTTCCCGATGTCACGACGCTTGCCGCACTTCAATCGGGAGTTTTTGGAAAAAGCATTGCCAGAAGCTGGAATCGGATACGTGTGGATGAAGGAACTGGGCGGCCGGCGGAAGAAGACATTGAAAGATTCGCCCAATGTGGCGTTGCGAAACGACAGTTTCCGAAACTATGCAGACTACATGCTTACGCCGGAGTTCGAACAGGCGATGGCTGAGCTGTTGAAGATAGCTGAACACTCGCGCACGGCTTACATGTGCGCCGAAAGGGTCTATTTCCAATGCCATCGCATGCTGGTTTCCGACTGGCTGGTTGCGCATGGACATGAGGTGCTTCACATTGACGATCAGAAGCCCGCGAAAGCTCACAAGTTGATGAAAGAAGCGCGAATGATTGACGACCGGTTGATCTATCGCGGAGACCGGCTCTTGTGATGCGTGCTTGTCGGGCAGGCATGTCCGACCCACACCCTTGTGCTAACGTATCGCCATGATCGTGGGTACCGGAATCGACATCGCCGAAGTGCCGCGAATTGCCGAATCAATCGAACGGTTCGGAGACAGGTTCATTCGCCGCGTCTTTACCGATGGCGAAATCCGGTATTGTGATTCGAAGGCCAATCGCGTGGAAAGATATGCCGCGCGGTTTGCGGCGAAAGAAGCAGCGATGAAGGCTCTTGGCACAGGATGGAACCACGGCGTGCGCTGGCGTGACGTGGAGGTTCTTCGCGAGCCAGGACGGCGACCGACGATCAGATTTCATGGCAAGGCGGCTGAGTTCGCCGCGCACTTGAATACGAAGAATATTTCTCTTTCGCTTTCGCACACCCCTGAGCAGGCCATCGCAAGCGTAATTCTCGAAGATTAGCTTTGATACACTGACCTCTTTCCATGGCTACCACAGCGACGTTTCCCCGCGTCTCTCCTCCTACTCAGCCCATAGCCAACAAAATGTTGCTTGCGGGTGTAGCACTGAGCAGTTTTTCGGCGCTGCTGCTCGAGCTTTCTCTGACCCGATTATTTTCGGTGGTGCTCTTTTATCACTTCGCATTTCTGGCGATTTCTATCGCCTTGCTGGGACTCGGCGCGGGAGGGGTTTTCGCGCACCTGCGGAAGTCCAGATTGCAGAAGTGTGAACTGCGCAAGATCGCCGCCAACTGTGCCGCACTGACCGCGCTCAGCGTGCCGGTTGTGCTCGAAGTGGTGCTGCACACTCCGGTTTCGCTGAAGCTGACGGCGGGCAATTTTCTTCGTTTGAGTGTGATCTACCTGTTTTCTGCCGTCCCATTTTTTCTGACTGGAATTCAATTCTCGGTTATTTTTGCACGCATGTCGGACCGCATTCCACGGCTCTATGGCGCGGACCTCGGCGGCGGAGCGCTGGCATGTCTCGGTGTGGTCCCGTTACTGAACTGGATTGGAGGGCCGAACGCGATCCTGTTTTCGGCGGTAACTGCAGCTGTCGCCGCGGTCATCTGGAGCGTCGATGCGCGCACGCGAAAATGGACCGCAGGATTGGGAGTGTTGCTGCTGCTGGCAATTATCCTGAACCACTCCGGGAAAATCGCCGACATAGTTTGGGCAAAGGGTGTCCGCCAGAAAAATGTCGAATTCTCGCGGTGGAATGCGATTTCCCGCGTCGAGGTGGACCGCACTCCCGACAACGGACGACTGGTTGTGATCGATGCGGACGCGAGCACGCACATCATGAACGCCGATCCGCAGAAGTGGAACGGGTCCCAATGGCAGAAATGGCTGATGGCAGCTCCGCCGGCAGTGGTCAATGTGCTGCGGCCACACGGCGATTACGCGATCATCGGCCCGGGCGGCGGAGTTGACGTATTGCGCGCTGTCGCTAATGGAAGCCACAGCGTCACTGGAATTGAGATCAATTCCATCATCGCGCGCACGATCATGCAGCACCAATATGCGGACTTCGCGTATCACCTTTATCAGCGCCCGGATGTGCACATCCATGTAGCCGACGGGCGCTCCTTTATCCGCAACGCGCCGAATACTTTTGACGTCGTGCAAATGACGCTCGTCGACACCTGGGCCTCGACCGCGGCGGGCGCGTTCGCGCTGAGTGAGAACAGCCTCTACACGACCGAAGCATTTCGCGAGTATCTGGAGCACGTTAAGCCGAATGGAATCGTCGCAGTCACTCGTTGGGAGTTCCAGCGGCCCCGTGAAGCTCTGCGCGTCGCTTCAGTGGCGATGAATGCCTTGCATCAAATCGGCGTTACAGATACGGCGAGTCACTTCATTGTGATTTCGCAAAACAAACTCGACGAAGATGGCATACACGTCGGCGTCCTTGCTAAAAAGAGCCCGTTTACTCCCGATGAGGAAGCGGCCGTACGGCACCACCTCGCCAACAATCCGCCAATGCAGGTTTTGTATTCACCCTCTGGGCAGGAGGACAATGCGTTTTCGCAGCTGATCAAAAGCAACGATCCGTACGCTTTCAGCGCGAACTACGCGTATAACGTCACGCCCGTGAGCGACAATGCGCCATTCTTCTTTTTCACCCTGAAGCCAGAACAACTCTTGCACCTGCACACGCGCCACTCCATGGACTGGAAGGTGAACCTGGGAGTGGCGATCCTGGCCATGCTGCTGGTCATTTCCGTTATAGCGGTACTTGCATTTCTGATTTTGCCCTTGCTTATGGAAAGAGGACAAGAGCGCGGTTCAGCGCTTCCGCTTTTGTATTTTGTGGCGATCGGGCTTGGCTACATTCTGGTGGAAATCACCTTCATTCAGCGATTTGTTCTTTTCCTAGGTCATCCGACCTATGCCCTGACGGTGGTGGTTTTTCTCATGCTGCTGGCGAGCGGAGCCGGAAGTGTTCTTTCCAGGAAGTGGCTCGCCGAGCCGCGCCGCGTGTGGATCCCATTGCTGGCAATCGTTTTGGCGCTTGCATTTTATGTCCAGGTGCTGCCGTCGATCTTGAACCGGCTCGTCGGGGTCTCGTTCGTAGAAAAATTAGGCGTTAGCGCTCTGCTTTTGGTCCCACTCGGTCTGGCGATGGGCATGCCGTTTCCAGCAGGACTTCGGCTGCTCGATATTCACCGGGCGCAAACGACCAATTCCATCGAGTGGGCATGGGCCATGAACGCGGCCTCCAGCGTGCTGGGGTCGGTTCTTGCGATCTGTATCGCGATTGAATACGGTCTGAACATCACTCTTGCTTGTGGTGCTGCAACATACTTATTGGCCCTGCTGTTGCGCGGGAAGCTTCTGCCCCGGCCATCGGCAATCTAGAAATCCTTCCCATTCTGCTATCATCAAAAAAATTCGGTATCCATGCCGGTCCATGCGCGGCGTTTTGAACTGGCCCGCCGCCAGGCTGCTTGGGAGGATAGTTGCCTAGCCAGAAGCAGTTGCAGTGGTCTCAACTGAAAGTTGGCATCACGGTCGTAGTTGCCGGAATTGTGCTGGCAGTGCTGATCGTGCTGATGAGCGGGACGGGCGGCCTCCTGACCAGCAAAATCGTTCTGAAATCTTACTTTTTTGATGCGCAAGGTTTGCGCGTGGGCGCACCAGTCCGCCTGAGCGGAGTGGACATTGGGAACGTGAGCCAGATCGTGATCGTCCGTGATAACCCACTCGCGCCGGTCGAAGTGACGATGAAGGTGAGCACAAAGTACAAGTTCAACCTGCGAAAGGATTCGAAGACATTGCTGTCGACCGCAGGCGTGCTTGGCGAGACCTACATCAACATCGACAGCTCAAAGGCGACAGGCGCTGAAGTCGGGAATGGCGACGTGCTCGCAACCAGCGAGGAGCCGGGCTACCAGGACGTAATGCGTTCGACACAAAATGCGCTGCAGAACATGCAGGCATTGCTGGCGCGAACGGATCGAATCATTGCATACGTTGAGAGCGGACAGGGTTCGGTCGGAAAGGCGATCTACGATCCGGCCCTCTACAATCGGCTGAATTCTACGATCAATGACTTCCAGAAACTCGTGAGCGAAGTGTCCCAGGGGCAGGGCAGCATCGGTAAGTTCATCATGAGCGATGATCTTTACAACAAGGCGAATGCGACCATCGACAAGATCAACGTGATGATCGACGACCTGAACGCCGGGAAGGGAACTGCCGGAAAGCTTCTCAAAGACCCTTCCCTCTATGACACGGCGCAACAAACCGTGGCTAATTTCAAGCAATTGACTGACGACATAAATGCCGGCAAAGGCGCAATAGGCACTCTCACGAAAGATCAGGTGTTTGCCGCCAAGTTGCAGAACACGATGAATCGCATTTCAAGTATTACCGACCGCCTCGATAACGGCGAAGGAAGTGCCGGAAAGTTCTTGCACGATCCCTCAATGTACGACAACACGAATAAGCTGTTGACGGACAGCCAGGACCTGGTCAAAGCGATAAGGCAAAATCCAAAGAAGTACCTGACCATTCACCTGAAAATCTTTTAAAGCTGTTTCCGAAGAAAGGAGAAATTATCTTTGGAGCAGGTCGACCGGCTGCTTTACGTCGTGGACTCGGAAGTATCCGGCTAGCGCAGGGTGTTTCTTCCGCACCTCTTCGAACATCGCGTAGGCGACATTGCGGTAAGAGAAATGCCCAGCCGGGCCGCTGCGCAACTCTGAAATGTAGACAGCTTCAGCGAAATCCATCTTGAACAGAGTGCGCTTGCGGAAGCCGAGCGGGATGGCATACTGCGAATTCTCGCGAGCCTCGGGGCTGGCGGCTTTTGCGAGGTCCGTGACAGCCCTTGCCGCGGAATCCATTGCGGACTTGTATTGGGCAAGTGCTCCCGCGGCAACAAGCTGCTCGGGAACGTCATAGCCCTGGGCTGTTGTGAAGCCTTGCTCGATCTGGATGCAGCGGCGATGGCGATGCATGTCGCGGAAGCCGCCAATGTCCATTAGGATGTCGAAGCGGAATTGCTGGCCAGCGCGAAAGGCGCGCAGCATTTCATCGTGCTTACCACGATGATGCAGGCCGGTAGCAATGATCTCGCGACGCCGGTTCTCATCGGTGTTCTCTACCGCTCGCCGAATCTGCCGATACGAATAGTTGCAGTGTTCATACAGCAACGTGCACGCAAGTTCGATTTCAAGCGGTTCGTCATTCAGCAGGTCGACGAGCGGCGCAGAGTCGATTGCCGCTCCCTGCATCAGTTCGGCTGCAATCTGGCGAAGGTCGCGCCGGGTTTCGATCTCGTAATTATTCGGATCGGCATATTTGACCAGCGTCGGAGAAACGCGAACATCCTTTAACAGTTGCTGCGCAGCGCGCTCTGCAAGTTCGGGAGAGACGTCGCGAATTTCTGCCACGAGTTCGTGCCACGATTCGTGATTCACGTTGTACGCGGCAGAGGTGGCAGCGCGTTTTAGCAGTTCACCGAGATGGCGCACTTCTTTGTGAGTATGCGAGAGCAGGTGCGAAACCTGCACTTCCAGAGTGCGTGCGTTCACGATTTCGCCGAGCGAAGTGTTCGTAGCCAGTGGCAAGAGGTATCGTGAAACGTCGAAAGCACGTGCCCGCAGTGTGCGATCGTACGATTCCTGCTTCATCTCCGCAGGCTTCGGAGTGACCTCGCAGAGATGTTGAAAGATGCGTTCAGAAATCGATTCGTATTCAGCGAATAAACCATCGATGGCGCGGGTATAGAGTTCGCGCGCATTAGCATCAGTGCCGAAATCGGGAATGTAATAACCACTCTTGCGAAAGTCCTGGTAACGAGTTGAGCGCTCCTGCCCGTCCCAGCGTTGCTCGTCGGCGACTACGATTGCGGCAAGAATCGAAAGCTTCTCGATCGCCAGGGCAATGTGCGCCAAGTCGGCGATAGACCGATGTCCGTACTGAAAGTAGAAAGTATTGAGGAATTTTTCGGCCTTCTGGGTGCTAATTTCCTTCAGAGAATCCTTCATCGAAAGCGCTGAACGCGAATACTTGGCCATGGCATAAGCCTGTACCTCAGGTTCGGCACCGAAAATGGCGTAGACCTCGGTTGCTGGCGCATCTTCAGATGAATGTTTTCCGTTCGTGGGTGCCGATTTCAGCGCAGTGTCAGCCATGAAGTACCTCGAAAGGGAAGAGATTGAATGTTAATCGTCGTGTACATGCAGCGCAATTTCGGTCTTCTCCAGATAAAAGCGGATGAACCACGAAGGGCACGAAGGGAAGCAACGGAAGGCACGTCAGTAATTCGAACCTCTGCGGAAGAATGAGTTCCCAAGTCTCCTTCGTGAACCTTCGTGTCCTTTGTGGTTAATGCCTTTCAAGCTCACAACGTATGCAAATAGGCCAACACGTCGTTGATCTGCTCATCGTTCAGCACATTCCCAAATCCTTCCATCTTGTTACGGCCGATGCGGATGATGTCCCTTGCGCGATCATCGTTGGCCGGCATGCCACTGCCAGAGAAATATTGGCGCTTGAATACCCCTTTCAGGCTAGGCCCCCGGCGCTTGCGGGATGAGTAAGAGGCATGGCAACGCTGGCAATACTGATCGTAGACGTGTCGGCCGGAGGCCTGCTGTGGGTTGAGTCCGAGTTCAGCGTCGCTCTTGCGGCGTTCGACCTCGCACCCGCAGAATAATGCGAGCACAATCAGTAGAAGAACTGCGACCAACTCCCGGCAAAATTTCACGTCAGCCATCCAACTCAGTTATAACGCGCTGTGGCGGAGTTGACCAAATGCGGCCACCAGCAAGGAATGTGCCCGTTTTGCACAATCGCCTAACAGTGACTTTCAGCTATGAATTCACGCAAGGAATGAACAAACCTTGCGAAAAGCGCAGCAATATTAGGTGTTTTGCGATTCCGAGTGTCCCGGCTGCACAAATTTGGTAGCACATGCTTGTGAACGAGCTGCACTCGATTGAAATCAAAGCACATGCAAATTCGTTTTTTCTATTGACCCAAAATTCTAAAGGTGTAAAACCATAATCGTTCTTTGACAGTTTCTGAAGTTTTACCGGTTGGTGCGGCGTCCGGGGGTCAAGCGAGATCACTTTCGGCAGGACGCAAAAGCTAACGTAAGGACGTTGAGCAATCAACGAACTGGCGTACAGCTTCTGCGAAATGACTGAGGGAGGGTCAGCAAGGCTCTATAGCAAAGCGCTGGTCGAGGAGAACAGGAAACCAAGTCAAAGGCAGGATAGAGTCCCGAAGGCGTTGAACTGATTTATCCGGTTGGCGGTAAGCCCGGAGCCCGAGCACGATCGCCGGTCGCGGTCCGCAAGGATAGTGGCCAATGCAGGTCGGCAAGGGTCTAAAGCGAGCTACTGGCCGAGACGAATGAGTACAACATAACCTCGGGACTCTTAATTTTTAGCGTCGCGCTCTCGCGGTGCTATGAGCAGCGTCTTGCGTCATGGAGCGGCCGTCTTCCCCACACGCTCCTCCCCCAGAAAAACGGCCTTTAAGGCTCTGATACGGAGGCGCTGCGCTTGTAGCGAGATCCGCTTCTAATAGTGAGATCAGAAACTTCCGGTTACGGTTTCTTTTCCGGTGACCAGGCGCGCCCGAAAGATGTGCTTCGAATTCGGTTCCTCGCCAACGACATCTACATTCACCTGGTAATTTCCTGACGAGAGCGTTTCCCCGAACGGGAGCTCCTGGTCCTTCGTCAGCTTCTTCAGCGGGAAGCGCTGGTAGCCAATCGCCGTCGCGCGTCCGATGTCATTCACCGCGAGCACGATAAATGTGAGATCCAGATCGCGGCCGGTGTGATTTGAAATCTTTACCGAACCATCAATGCGTTGGCCGTTGACTTGGGCTTTCTGTTGCCAGTCCACGGTGAGCGGAGTTTCGGCTGTCACTATCACCTGCTGCTTCTCTTCTTTTGGAGGCTGACTGTTGTCACGAACAATGGCACTGAATTCGAACGGACCGGCCTCGTCCAGTAAGCCAGTGAGATTGCCATTGTCATTCAAGAAAATTCCCTTGGGAAGCGGACCTGCCCCGCGCCAGTGGTAAGGTTCTGTGCCCCCGCTGGCCCGCAATTGATAATGAAAGGGCTCCCACATTTGAATTTTTGGCTCCTCAACTGGAAGCAGGAGCTTCGATTCCGAAGCCCGTTGCGCTAACACCGGAATGGCGGTGAGAAGCAGAATAAGAAAAGCGGCCCTGATGTGCCCAAACGGCATGAACGAATTATAGGCTGTGAAAACCGGGCAGATGGAGTCGGCGATGGGTTTCATAGTTGGGGCTCCAGACCGCGTTTTGATTGCCCCATCTGTGGTGAGAACGTGCGAGAGCGCGATTTTTGTGGCTTTTTTTGGTTCAAACCGCAAAAAACCCGCATAAATAAAGGTGTTTTTGCTGTTTTTCCACAGCACAGAGCGTTAATATAACAACGCAATCTGGGAATTCTATTTCGAGCACACAGGAGGATTCATGGCAGCAGGCATGACCAAGACTCAGCTTGTCCGTCATCTGGCGGAGAAGATGGGCGCGAACAACAAAACCGCGGCGGCCTTTCTGGAAAATCTGGCTGATACCGCGATCAAAGAAACCAAAAAGAGCGGCGTATTTGTAGTTCCCGGCCTCGGACGGCTGGTAAAGGCGCACCGCAAAGCCCGAATGGGACGCAATCCGCAGACGGGCGAAGCGATCCAGATCAAAGCGAAGACGGTAGTGAAGTTCCGCGTAGCCAAAGCCGCGAAGGACGCGATCGCGCCCAAGAAGTAGCAGACCTCGATCTTCCCCGTAAAAGGCCGGCATTGCTGCCGGCTTTTCTTTTTGGCGGGGGTCGTATCGGAGCAATCAAGTTGTGCACTACGCCGCCTCACTAGGCTCGCAATCTATAGCCGTCCTCACTGGTTTTCGATATGCAACGTGCTTCCCTTTGCGATATAGCCTTTGCGCTGGAACCAGTCCTCCATTGCCGCCTTAAGCTGATCAACCGGCACGCGTTCGCCAATTTCGATCAGGCCGTCACTGACGGGGAGTGTATCGTCGAAGATGCTGGCATTGGTGAAATTGCGCATCGAGAAATTGTCGAGCCACTTCAAAGGGCAGCGAACCAGCTTGCCTTCATGCTCGTACTGGACGCGAATCTTGCGGGAGAACATGCTTTCAGGATTTTAGAACCACGGGAAAAGATCGCCGGGGATTGACAAAAATTCAAAAACGCCACGGATCAACACGGATATTCACGGATTGTTAAATCTTATCCGGGTGCATCCGTGGAAATCCGTGGCGGATTTGCTTTACATCGAGGAGGCAGGGGTGGTCGAAGCCTGCGCGCTGACTTCCCCATTCACAAGATCTTTTAATTCCTTGCTGGGCTTGAAGAAGGGAATTTTTTTCGCCGGTACGTCGACGCGGTCTCCGGTTTTCGGGTTGCGTCCGACGCGGGGCTTGCGCTGACGAGTACGAAAGCTGCCGAAACCGCGAATCTCGATCTTGTCTCCGGCGCGAAGCGATCGGACAACGCTATCAAAAATCGTCTCTACAACGACTTCGCTGTCTTTGCGTGTCAATTCAACCAGGCGTGAAACCTCGTCGATCAAATCGGCCTTTGTCATACTTGCCCCCAAAATATCGAGAATATTGCAGCTAGAAGTCCTGAGCGGGCACCCGAGCCACGTTGCCAGCCACGCAGAAACCTGTTCGCATAACCTTCTCAAATTTCAGGGCTTGTTGGCAAGGGGCAGATTCAGTCCATTACTTCCATAGATAGTAGAAGCCGACGTGCTGGTCCATAAGCTTCTCTTTCGTGGGCAGCCAGTGCGAGACGTCACCAAACAACAAATCGAGCAGCGACTCACGATTTCTTTCGGGATGAACCAGCACAGGCTCCCCGCTGATGTTGACGGATTTTGCGGTGTCAAGGACTGCCGAACGGAAATCCCCAATCTGGTCAATCAGATGCAATCCCATCGCCTGCTCCCCCGTCCAAACCCGGCCGTCGGCAATGGACTTTACGTCAGAAACTTTGGCGTGCCGGCCGTCAGCTACGGCCTGGACGAATTGCCCGTACATGTTGTCGATCAGACCTTGCATATATTGGCGCTCAGCAGTGGTGAGTTCGCGCGTGGGGTCGCCTGTATCTTTAAATTCCCCAACTTTCAGAACTTCCGGCTTGAGCTTTACCCATCTCATGAGGTCACCGTAGTTTACCCACTCGGCGATAACGCCAATGGATCCCACGACGCTGCCGTTGTCGGCGTAAATCTTGTTGGTGGCAGAAGAGACGTAATACGCTCCGCTCGCGCCGACGGTTTCGATCGAGGCCACAATTCGCTTGTGCTTCTCGTCGCGAATGCGTTTGACCTCGCGATAAATTTCTTCCGAGGCCGCAACTCCGCCGCCCGGCGAATTCACATGGATGATGATGGCTTTGATGGAATCATCGTCACCAAACCGCCGCAAGTCTTCGACCATTTCTGCAGGATCGATGATGACCCCGTCGAGATCGACGACGCCGATTTTTCCGCCGAAGGCGTGAAGGCCAGCTTCGCGGCCGCTCGCGTGCAGAGCGATGTACACCAGGGTGAACACCGCGAGCACGAAGAGGAAAAATGCGCCTCCGCCGATTACCACCCACAACCAAACCCGCGAGCGTCCGTTTTCAGGCATAAACGTTGGTAGTTTAGCACCGCGGGCTGGTATGCGTAGCTATTGGGCGACAATCACCTGCAAGGCTCCCGGAGCAACGCTAAATTCGACCGGAGTCTGGCAGATGTATTCACCATCCGCGTAAACGTCGAAAGGTCTTTCGGTCTCAATCGCGGCAACCGGAGCTTGGGCGTATTCGACGCTGCTAATCTTCGTGTGTCGTCCAAAGTAGACGGTGGGAAACAGGCAGAACAGTTTGAATTTGTCCATAGCCCGCACTACGCAAATGTCAAGCTTTCCATCATCTAAGAGCGCGCTCGGAGCTATTCTCATTCCGCCTCCGTAATACTGAGTGTTCGCGACCGCTGCAAGAATGGTCGGGTGAAAGCCAGATGGAGAGCTTCCATCAGGAGAGATTTTCATTGGGAACGGTGCAAAACGAAAAAACTCGCGAGGCGCCGAGAGGCCATATCCTCCGCGCGCGCGCAACCAGCGCGGCAGAAGGTTGGCGCGTTTGGCAATTTCTGCGTCGAGACCGACGCCGGCTACGCAGCAAAAATAAACTTGAAAATCAGTTCCGCTGTCCCGTTTTGCACTTTGTCGAATAAGACCGAGATCGACCAGTCGCGGCTTGGATTGGCCCGTACTGAACTGCTGCCACGCGGTCAGGGAATCACGAATACTTCTTAGCCCGAGCGCGCGGGCGAAGTCGTTTCCGCTTCCACACGGCACGATCAAAACTGGGACGTCCAGTTCGATCAGTTTTGGAAGGTTTCTGTGAATTGTGCCGTCACCGCCGAAGATTACGATGGCATCCGCCTGTTCGACGAGTGAGGTCCACCGCGCATTGGCTTTGTGCTGGAATGCCGCAAATGTTTTGCCCGTATTTCCGGGGCCAAGAATTGCGGCGAGGTGCATGTCCACGGCATTAGAACATACAGACTGGAATAAGGACAGGTTTTCGCAAAGCATGCACGCGGTCCGATAGCCGTATTTGTTCCCATTGGGGAAAGCGCGTTAGCGCACTGCCGTAACTTGTTGAATAGATCGAAAACTCTCTAGGCTGGTTATGGTTACCCGTCTCTGACGGGCAAGATTGAAAGGGGAGAGAATGCGTACGTTAAAAAAATTTTTGCCAGTTCTTTTGCTTTGCATGTTGGCCTCCGCACAGGAGCCAGCGGCATCGTCGCCTGCTCCGGCGGCGGATGCTAGCAAGGCGACCGTTTACATCTACCGCTACAAGCAATTCACCGGTTCTGCATTGGCGCCTTCGGTGTTTTGCGACGATACCGCGCTTGCCAGGATGGAAAATGGCCGCTATTTTGCCGCGAAGGTCGAACCCGGCAAGCACGTCTTCCACTCAAACGACAAGCAGTCAGGAGTGGAAATCGACCTGAAGCCCGGTCAGCAATATTTCCTTCGCGTCGAAATTGCCACAGGTTTCATGAAGGGCCACGGTCGTCTGATTGTCGTCGCCCCCGAACAGGGAAAGTATGAGCTGCAATCGTCGAAACTCAAGCCCCTGGATTCAGACAAAGTATCAGATACGACCCGAGTTTCAGTCGCAGAGTTTCGGTAGAGTGTTGGGCTAATTGGGAAGCCGGTGAAATTTGGCTTCCCTTACCGCTTTTTCCCCCAGCCATTTCTCGAGCGGTTCAGCCATGTTTGCCAAGGCAAATCCCATGACCGCCATGCACGCGGCATTCTCGCGAAGTTCCACTTCGACAAGCCCCGCGTTAGCGTTCACTCGGCTTGCTCCTGTTCTTCTTCGATTGAAAGCGGTCGACGCTGATCAACAATGATCACTGCTAGAAGAATTCCGCAAGGCCAATAAAGCGCCGCAAACTGCTCCCGTGCCGTAAGCAATGTACCGCTGGCAGCGCCGACAACGTACAGGATCCAGAGTGATGCCAGGAAGCGAACTTTCCGCGCGTTTGTGCTCGCGAGCTCAACCAAAGCTGGATCGCGAGAATGGTCTCTCCCGAAACGCAAATCGTATGCAGCAAAAATCCAAAGCGATGTTACCTGCGCGAGCTTGTTGATCATTCCGGTTACGAACGTTGTGTGCACGGTGAGGGGCCCGATCCGCGTGAGACTTGCGGTTTGCAAGCCCATTGCAGCCGCCAGCATCGCGAGCAACAAATAGGTGATTGCGGTTGGGGCGTGGGGCGGACTGGCATCGCTCAGGCGGGTTGTTCCTATCACGAGTACACAAACCAGCAGCAGCCATTCGATGCCAAAAGTGATTGAGGCCACGCGCCGAAACCCGGAGCGTTGAGCGGATTCAATGAGTACACGTCCAAGCAATGAAGCTCCAAAGAAAACGCAGACAATGGTGACCGCCGCAGTCGCTTCTCCCCATCTGTGCTCCACTAGCCGTTGTGCGAGGCGAACGGTAGTACCCGAAACGTGCGCGGTGAAAAGATCGAATATTTTCAGCGCTCCTACGATGTCCACAAATCCGGCAGCAAAGGAAAGGGCAACAGCCACCAGCGATTTGATTCGGCCATGATCCGTATTTCTTTCTTGATGGTCCACTTGTGCGAGAACGGAATTCCAAACCTAGCGGGTTTCGTGGATGCCCGGCTGTTGAGTCACTTCAATTTGCCGCTGTATCCGGCGACAGAAGACACAGACAGCGCTGAGTTTGGATGTTTATTGCACACACGCGCAACATACAGCATTCGCTGTAGGTGCTGACACAAATTGGGCCGAGGGTCGCATCAACTTTGGCTGGCGATCGGCAGGACCTCACGAGGAGAGCTGTCTCGAGAGCGGCTCGTTCCAGATAACGAGCCAGGAAGGAACCCACTTCCCGCGAAGGCGGGAAGTGGGAATTTCTCTGTGTTGAGCGATCAGTTTGACTGCAATTGGATGAATGGCGCGATCGAGGGCACGCCGTTGGAGTTCACCAGGAACAGCAGATAGTATCCGGGCGGCGCGACGAAGTTGCTGGTGGGAGCCGTAATCGTCAGGCCTCCAGTGGTCTGCGTGAACGACACCGGCACGAAGCGTGCATTCATGTTCATGAAGTGGGTGACTGAGCCCGTACGCATCAGGACCGCACTCTTTATGCTCGCCCCATCCGGAGTAGCCACAAAGAAGTTCTGGCCATGCGAGATTTGTGACGGAGCCTGCGTAATCGTCGGCCGCGGTCCCTTGAAGAGATATGGTGGCGAGAAGAACTCAGCGCTGAGTTGGTCAGGCACGTTGCCAAAGTCCGCTCCCATTCCCGATTCCATAACTCGTCCATCCGGCAAGAGAATTGCCGTGCCGTGATATTCACGCGGCGTGTGCATCGAAGCCATCGTTGTCCATGTCATGGTGGTCGGTGACCACAATTCAGCTGGATAAACAGCTTTCGAAATATCCCCGCCATTCTTGTCGGTCTCGCCACCCGTGGCAAGGACGGTTCCGTCAGGCAGTTCCGTAAGGTTCATGAAGCTTCTAGCGTTCGCCATGGAAGCAGTCTGCTGCCACTTGGGTGACGGCTGCGTCATGTCTATAACGAATGTCGTTTTTGCCGAGGCGCCGCTCATCTGACTGTCAGCTGCGCTGCCAGCTTTCATGATCTTGTCTTGCAGATACATGACCGAACTGCCGCCTTCGGTGATGTTGGTGTCGACGTTCGACCAGCTCTGCGCGTTCAGATCGAGAACGTCGGTTACGGTTGCGTATTCCGAGCCGTTCACGTGGACCAGCCGCCCGTCAGATAGCTGATAGATGAAGGGGTACGTTTCAAAGGGGTTATTTGCGTTATTGAGCTGTGTCCAGGTGTTCGCAACCGGATCGTAAACTTCAGGAATGCCGGCGTTCGTATGTTCGGTCGTTTTCCATCCACCCATCACGATCACACGCCCGTCAGATAAAGTCGTCGCTGTTGGGTACCAGCGGGCGTACGCCATTTTCGGCAGGACCGTCCAGCTATTGTTTGATGGATCGAAAATCTCGGCGTTGGCGATACCGTACTTGGTATCGCTCCCACCGAAACCGCCAACGATAAGAATGCGCCCGTCCGCCAAAGCAGTCTGACCGGAGCAGAACAGATCCGCCGGCGCCGGAGTACTTGTGAACACGTTGTTCAGATAGTCCCAGACCGTCGGCGTTGTACCGTCTTGATAAAACAGGACAGAGTTGTTTTTGAGCAGGACCAGGTTTACAGCGACCGCGGGAATTTCCACGGGTTGCGACCAGCTTCCCACAACAGAAGCATTGCCGGAATTGTCGACCGTCACGGTGATCGGGCTTGACGTCGCACTCAGGCTGGCGCTGTTGTAGGCGATGGCCGTGAGCGCGTGTGTGCCGGCGGCAGCAGAAGTGGTGTCCCATGCAAACGTATAAGGAGCGGAAGTAACCTGGCCGCCGAGATTATTTCCATCGAGCAGGAACTGCACTCCTGTAATTGTCGAGCCTGAATTGCTGACGTTCGCCGTGATCGTGGTCGTTCCGGTTACGCTGGCGAATTGCAAAGGCGAAGCAATGGCAATCGTTGGCGGTGTGCCGCCACCGCCTCCGCCGCCCAGCGAGGGCAGGACTTCCACAATGGCAAGGTTGTAACGATCTCCAGTTGGTGCGCTGTCATTGATTTTGACCGAAGTTCCAGCGGTTGGGGTGGTATTGCTCTGGCGTTGCACCCAATAGGTATCGCCGGCTGACGTCAAGTCCTGGTGCATCAGCGTCTGCCCTGCGGCGGGCGTCCTGGCAACCGCATTGTCGAAGTCATTTCCGACGCCGAACACCCAGGAGCCGTTTCGTGTGGTCGTCAATGAAGCTGTGGGCGCGCCGGATTTCGCGTTTGTCGCAGCCGATGCACCAATCGCTCCCGCGCCGTTGCTTCCGGTCGTATCCGCTCCGGTGAAGCTCACCACAGTAATGGACGATTGAACGCTCTGTGAGAGCGCAGCCGCCACGGTCACCTTGGAAAGCGGAGTCGCCGCGAAGCTCCGCCAGATTTCTGACGTTCCGCTTTGAGTATTCGAACGCTGCACGAGTACCCATGTCAGGCCTCCGCCAGTCACGCTGGTGACGGTGGTGTTGGCTCCGGAGAGGTAATCTGCGGATACGAACGCTAACAACAATTCGTTGCTTGAATTGGTGGAAAAGGCAGGGCTGACGGCGGACGTAGATTTAACCGAAGCGTCGGCTGAAACCGTGGTATCAATCGCGAGATTTTGCGAGGTCACCGCCTGGGCTGTGAAATTGACATTGCCGACCGACGCTCCACTCACCGGGACAGCTTGCGAAGGCGGTGTGAAGGTTTCGCCTGAACGCGTAGGCGTGACCGTATAGCTCCCGTTCACCAGATTGGAGAAACTGTAATTGCCGTTCACATCGGTGGTGGTGGTTGCGGTCGCCGACCCGCTGAGCGCTACCGCAACGTTCGCGCCGAGATTGAGCGGGCTTATGTTGCCGGAGATCGTCCAGGTCGGATTCGGGACTGCCGTGAAGCTGACATTGCCCGCGCTGGAGCCATTGATGGTTACCACCTGGTTCGCCGGATTGAAAGTGAATCCCGCATTCGACGGCGTCACCGTGTAAGAACCATTCGCCAGGTTGTTAAAGCTGTAATTTCCTGAAGCGTCTGCGGTTGTCATGCCTGAAGAGGCGCCGCTGAGCATAACCATGCTCCCGGATGCTGTCGTCCCAACGTTTCCGGAAATGCTCCAGCTTTGTAATGTGAAATTCACGCCGGTCACGTTGCTGCCCGCTATCGTCACATTCTGGCTTGCAGGCGAAAAGGACTGGCCGGATTTGGTCGGCGTGACGATATAACTGCCATCACTCAGGTTGCTGAAGCTGTAGTTGCCTGAACCATCCGCAGTTGTTGTTGAAGTCCCTCCGCCCGGGAGGGTTAAAGTCACGGTTGATCCGCTCGCCAAAGAGGCCGGGCTGAGCGTTCCGGAGATTGAAGATGTGGTGATGCCGCCAGTTGCCGCAATCACTTCTACGGTGCTCAAGTTATAGCGATCGCCAGTGGGCGCCGTATCGTTGATGGCTACACTGGTGCCGCTAAGCGGGGTCGGGCTGTTTTGCATCTGTACCCAATAGGTATCGCCAGTAGTCGAGAGAAGCTGGTGAACCAGACTTTGCGCTGCCCCTGGCGTGCGTGCAATGGCGTTGTCGTAGTCATTTCCTACGCCGAAAACCCATGAATTATTTTGAGTTGTAACCAGGGTGGCAGTTGGGGCTCCCTTTGCAGAGTTGGCGCTCTTGGTGGCGCCTATTGCTCCCGAGCCATTGGTCCCGGAGGTATTGACTCCGGTGAAGCTGAGCACCGTCATCGAAGACGCGACACTCTTCGACAAGGTTGCGGTCACCGTGACACCGCTCAGCGGAGAAGGAGCAAATGCGCGCCAGATTTCAGAGCTGCCACTCTGCACGTTTGTGCGCACGACGAGCGTCCAGGTCAACCCACCCCCGCTGATGCTGCTAACCGTAGTGTTAGTGCCTGAAAGAAAATCAGTCGAGATAAATGCCAACAGAAGTTCGTTTCCGGAAGTTGTTGAAAACGGCGGAGTGGCAACCGTGGCCTGGGCCGAATTCTGGTCGGCGGAAATGTTAGCGTCGATAGCGATTGCCGCCCCGGCCGGGGTTGCGAACAAGCTTGTGGCGAGGATAGCCGTAACAACAAGATTTAAAGTGAGATAAGGCCTTGCGCGCATCAACTCTTCTCTCCCGTTATGGTTCTTTCGCCGGAACGGCGAGTTCGGTAGTTTTGTGGCGAAGATCGTCCTGGAATCGATTTCGGGTGCCTCTACGAGTGGGCTTGCGGGCCTGAGAGGGGGTGGGCTTTCGCGAGCGACCACTGACTAACCGGGGGGACGGTCGGTGCTTCCTGAACGTTGAAGTCCAGCTACGCCATATCGCGGGCGAATTTCACACAACCCGCTCGTTACCCCAACGTCAGTTTTCAGATCATATCCCCGAGCTTTCAAAGATCCTACGGGTAACTCTTCTCTAAGACTTTAATCCATGAAACTGGCCGAAATGCCGCCGGCACGCACTGGCGCTGCTATAGTACCCAGCATGAAATCCACCTCCCTGGTCTTGTTCTGTCTCTTTCTCGGTGTTCCTCTCGGGTTTGCGCAATCATTTACGGTCACCTTTCCCAAAGAAATAAATGCTGCGCCTTTGGACGGCCGGCTTTTGCTGCTTTTGTCAACCAACCCCGATGCCGAACCGAGAATGCAGATTGACGATACCCCGGGGACGCAGATGGCGTTCGGGATGAACGTTGATGGGTGGCAGCCTGGCCAGGCGGCGACGGTGGATGCGAGTGCCTGGGGCTATCCGGTGCGGAGCCTGAAAGATGTGCCCGCAGGCGAATATATCGTGCAGGCGGTGCTTAACAAGTATGAGACATTTCACCGCTCAGACGGGAAAACCCTAAAAATGCACATGGACCAGGGCGAGGGCCAGCACTGGAACATTTCGCCAGGAAATCTATACTCGAAACCGCAGAAGATCACGGTGACGGCAACCAGTGCTCCGGTTCCGATCACGTTAACAGAAGTCATTCCGCCGATTGCCCCGAAGCCAGACACCAAGTACATCCGCCACATCCACGTTCAAAGTCCGCTGCTGACCAAATTCTGGGGTCGTCCCATGGAGTTGAGCGCGATTGTGCTGGTGCCTGAAGGCTTCGACGAGCATCCCAATGCGCGTTTCCCGCTGATGATTTTTCACGATCACTTCGTCGACGACTTTGATAACTTTCGGACGACGCCGCCTGATCCAGACTTGAAACCAGATTACAGCGAGCGTTTTCATGTTTCCGGTTACAACCGCATCCAGCAGGAGGAGGCGTACAAGTTCTATCAGCAGTGGATCTCGCCGAAGTTTCCACGCTTTCTCGTAGTCAAGATTCAGCACGCGAATCCTTACTACGACGACTCGTATGCGGTGAATTCGGCGAACCTTGGACCATATGGCGATGCCATCGAGACCGAACTGATACCCGCGATCGAGAAAAAGTTCCACGCCATGGGCCAGGGTTGGGCGCGATTTGCGTATGGCGGTTCAACCGGAGGGTGGGAGGCGCTTGCGGTCCAAGTTTTTCATCCCGACTACTACAACGGCGCATTTGCCGCGTGCCCGGACCCAATTGATTTTCATGCTTACACCACAATCAATCTCTACGACGACAAAAATGCATTCTTCCTGGAAGGCGCGCACAAACGCGTAGCGCAGCCGGCAATGCGCGACTACTTGGGACATACATTCATTTCCACGCAGGAGTTCAATTCCTACGAGCTTGCGTTGGGAGACCATGCCCGCAGCGGCGAGCAGTTCGATATTTGGCAGGCTGTCTATGGACCTGTCGGTGCCGATGGTTATCCGCAACCGATTTTCGACAAGATGACTGGAGAGATCGATCACACGGTCGCGGACTATTGGCGGAAACACTATGACCTTGAGGCCATTCTCGCGCGCAACTGGTCAAAAATAGGGCCAGAGCTGGCGGGCAAGATTCATATCTACGTCGGATCGGACGATACCTATTTTCTGAATGACGCGGTTTACCGCATGGATGATTTTCTGAAATCAACCACGAACCCGCCCTATGGCGGCGAAGTCACGTATGGGCCGCGGGCCGAGCATTGCTGGAACGGCGATCCCACGCTGCCGAACTATCTTTCGCGACTGCACTACAACACGCAGTACCTGCCGAAAATTCTCGACCGCATTGAAAAGAGCGCGCCAAAGGGAGCGGATTTGACGAGTTGGCGATATTGACCTGGCGGAAGTCCTATGCCCAAAACCAGTGAGCGCACCACCAAGTTCGCAGAGTCTGTAATTCGAGGAATGACTCGTCTCGCGAATCAGTGCGGCGCGATCAACCTGTCGCAAGGCTTTCCTGATTTCGACCCTCCGGAAGAGGTGCTAAAGGCAGCGATACGCGCCGCGAAGGAAGGACCACATCAATATGCCGTTACCTGGGGTGCCCCGAATTTTCGCGCGGCTCTGGCGAAAAAACAATCGCGCTTCACCGGCATTGCGCTAAATCACGACGAGAACATCGTGGTCACGTGTGGCAGCACCGAGGCGATGATGGTGGCCATGATGACCGCCTGCAATCCCGGCGACAAGGTAATCGTATTTGCGCCCTTCTACGAGAACTATGCTGCGGATGCAATCCTGTGCGGGGCGGAGCCGATTCACGTGACGCTACATCCTCCAGAATTTCGTTTCGATCCGGATGAGCTGCACCGGGCATTTGAACAAAAGCCGAAAGCGCTGGTATTGTGCAACCCCTCAAACCCCTCCGGCAAAGTGTTCACCCGCGAGGAACTGCTGGTCATAGCTGAAATGGCGGCCGAGTTCGACATTTTCGTGCTCACCGACGAAGTCTACGAGCACATCGTCTATGAACCTCACGAGCACGTTTACTTCGCTTCGTTGCCCGGAATGTTTGAGCGAACGTTGTGCTGCAGTTCGCTATCCAAAACGTATTCAATGACCGGCTGGCGGCTGGGATACGTGATTGCTTCGCCTGCGATTATCGACCAGGCTCGTAAGGTGCATGACTTCCTGACCGTTGGTGCAGCTGCTCCCCTTCAGGAGGCCGCTGTAACCGCGCTCGAACTTCCCGACTCTTATTACCAGGAGCTGCGAACGCTGTATACGCAGAAACGGTCTCTGTTTCTGCAATACCTCGAGCAGGCCGAACTGACATACGTTGAACCGCAAGGCGCGTATTACGTGATGATCGATGTCTCTGAATTCGGGTGGAAGAGCGACATGGCTTTTTGCGAGTGGCTGGCCCGGGAAGTCGGCGTGGCCGCGGTACCAGGATCCAGTTTCTTTCACGAACCAGTCAATCATCTTGTTCGTTTGCATTTTGCCAAACGCGCAGAGACGCTTGCCGCTGCGGGCGAACGTCTGCTGGGCCTCCGAGACAAAGCCGAGCAAACTTCCCCCGGCGCACGCCTTCAACGCGCTACTCTGGTCTGACACCTTCTACTCAGCTTGCGAGCACCTGAATCATCGCTTCGTTGTTAAGCTCTTGTGGTGAGGTCATGCCATGGCAAAAAAAACAGAGGACAACCTTAAGCAAAGGCTCGGAAAATACCGCGAAATCAAGCTCACCGTAGTTGGCCGCAAGAGTGGACAGAAGCTTACAAATCCGGTGTGGTTTGTGTTTGAAGACGGCAAGCTCTATTTGCTGCCGGTGCATGGCTCCGACACCCAGTGGTACCGCAACATTCTCCAGAACCCGTCGATTTGGGTCGATGCTCGCGGCGAAGAATCTGAGTTTCGAACGACTCCGATCGAAAGACCTGAGTCCGTGAAATCCGTCGTTAAGAAGTTCCGTGAGAAATACGGAGCCGATGACGTGAAACGGCACTACTCGAAATTTGACGTTGCGGTCTTGGCGGAGCTGCCGTAACCGGCATCCTTCTATGGGAACCAAAAAGGAGAATCAAATGACCGGATCGAAATTCGTAATTCTGGGCGGAGGAATGGTCGCGGGATATGCAGCCAAGCAACTGGTGGAACTCGGGCTGAAAGCAGGCGAACTCACGATCATTTCTGCCGATACATCGGTTCCGTACGAGCGTCCTCCGCTCTCCAAAGGATTTCTCGCCGGTAAAGACAACGAAGAAGCGATCCGCATCAACCCGGATACGTTCTATCGCGAGCAGGGAATTGAGATCAGGCTCAAGACCAAGGTTGCATCCATGGATCCGAAGCGGAAAGAGCTCGGATTGCGATCGGGTGAAAAAGTTGGTTTCGAAAAGCTGATCATCGCAACGGGAGCACGACCAAGAACCCTGACCATTCCCGGGGCGACTCTCCGAAATATCCACTACTTGCGTTCCCTTGACGATTCAAAATCTATTCGCAACTCAGCGCAAGGAATTGCTCGGGCTGTCGTCGTCGGGGGTGGGTTCATAGGCATGGAGGTTGCCGCAGTCTTGGCGCAGAAGGGCATTGAAGTCACGATGATTTTGAATGAAGACCGCATCTGGAAAAGGTTCTTCTCGCCAGAAATGTCCACATTCTTCGAGTCGTACTATTCCGAACGCGGAGTGCGATTTCTTAAAGACGTCACGATAAAGGAATTCGTGGGCGACGGTGATTTGAATTCAGTAAAACTTGCCGATGGCAAGTCGATTCCTTGCCAAATGCTGGTTGCTGGAATTGGCGTGATCCCTGTAACCGACGTGCTGACGAACAGCGGCATCGAGGTGCGAGACGGGATCGTTGTTAACGAATATCTCCAGGCTACTCAGCCGAATATTTACGCCTCTGGCGACGTGGCCAACTATCAGGACTTGATCTTCGGCAAGCGGCGGCGGGTCGAGCACTGGGACAATGCCGTCTCGCAAGGCCAGTATCTTGCGCGTACGCTGATGGGCGAGCGAGCGCCTTTTCGCCATGTGCCATATTTCTTTTCTGACCTGTTCGATCTTTCATACGAGTACTGGGGAGATGGAAGCGGTGCGGACGAAGTCGTCCACCGCGGAGACATGTCCGGCAAGAGCTTCAGCGTATGGTGGCTCATGCAGAAAAGAGTTGTCGCCGCGTTCACAATGAATCGTCCGGATGAAGAGCGCGAGGCCGCTGCGAAATGGATTGAAGGCGGGCGACATGCCTCCAGCGCGAAGTTGAAGGACGCGAACCGCCCAATCGAGAGCGCTATTGAGTAAATGCATCTGCGATGACAGAATTTGGTTCGCAAAAACCTGGCAAATGTTGGCGTCCCCGACGGGATTTGAACCCGTGTTACCGCCGTGAAAGGGCGATGTCCTAGGCCGGGCTAGACGACGGGGACGAGATTGACTACGGGCAAGACTTCCAGCTTCGACCGTCTGCGAAGGCTCTCCAGATGAGAAACCCTGCGGCTAGAATGTCGATGGTAGCAGCGGGTCTGGGCGGTGTCAAAGAGAGCACGCAATCGAACATCGCGCAGTCAGTCCGCGTAAGTCAATCCCAGCATGAATCAATCCAAATTCGTAAAGATTTCTGATGTCGACCTCACAGTAGTTTCCAACTCGCTGCGCACAGCGATTGCCACGCTGGTTTCGTTCTTCGTCGCGCGGACGTTGAAGATGCCTGAATTTTACTGGGCTCCAATCTCGACTATCGTAATCATGCAATCGACGATCAATCCCGTGCAGGGGGCATGGCAAAGATTTGTCGGGACCGCGCTCGGCGCAATTCTGGGTGCGGTGTTCGCTACGTTTGTTGGACGAACGGTGGCGATTTACGCGCTGGGAATTTTTCTTTGTGGAATTCTGGCCGCCATGCTGCGTGCCTGGAGCGCGTACAGGGTCACGGCCATCACCTTCAGCATTGTGGTATTGATTTCGCGCGGCCCGGGGTGGAGCTTTGCCCTTCATCGCTTCATTGAAGTCTCAATCGGGATCGCTGTTGCACTCGTAGCAATGCTGATTTGGAAAGGTAAGTAGACTGGCCACGGGCGATATGCCAATCGCTGGAGTGATCCACCAGCAATTCCAGTATCATTTGAACGTTCGTAGCAGTCCGCAGGCAGATCTTCTGCACCGGGTTAAGCATGGAACACGCATTCCTCTGTGACGCAATCCGCACGCCGTTTGGAAGATATGGTGGATCGTTGGCATCGGTTCGCACCGACGACCTGGCTGCGATCCCGATGAAAGCGCTTGTTGAAAGGAATTCGAAGGTCGACTGGGGGGCGGTCGATGACGTGATTTACGGCTGCGCGAACCAGGCGGGCGAGGACAATCGCAATGTGGCGCGAATGGCTCTGCTGCTGGCAGGTTTTCCGCATGCGGTCCCAGGCGCCACGGTGAATCGGCTATGCGGGTCCAGCATGGAAGCTGTGTCGGTTGCTGCACGAGCGATCAAATCAGGCGAAGCTTCGCTAATGGTTGCCGGCGGGGTCGAAAGCATGTCCCGGGCACCCTTCGTGATGGGAAAATCCGAAACTGCATTTTCGCGTGCCGCCAAGATTGAAGACACCACCATTGGTTGGCGGTTTGTGAATCCAGCGATGAAAGACAAGTACGGCACGGATTCGATGCCCGAGGCCGCGGAGAACGTAGCCGAAGAGTGGAAAATTTCGCGCGCCGACCAGGATGCATTTGCCTTTCGCAGCCAGAAGCGCACGACGGAAGCGGCAAAGTCCGGCAAGTTCGCCGATGAGATTGTGCCGGTGACGATTGTCGGCAAGAAAGGCGATCCGCAGGTTGTGTGTAAGGACGAACATCCCCGTCCGGATACGACCATCGAAGCATTAAGCAAACTAAAACCCATCGTAAAGGCGAACGGGACGGTAACGGCGGGAAATGCCTCGGGCGTGAACGATGGCGCGTGCGCCCTGCTGCTCGCATCCGAATCAGCTGCGGCGAAGCACGGGCTCACTCCTCTGGCGCGCATTGTCGGTTCTGCGTCGGCCGGAGTGCTTCCGAGAATTATGGGCATCGGTCCCGTTCCTGCAACACAAAAAATTCTCTCGAAAACCGGGCTCAAGCTTTCCGCGATGGATGTGATCGAATTGAACGAAGCGTTCGCCGCGCAGTCCCTCGCTGTTCTCCGCGACCTCGGCCTGCCCGATGACGCTGAGCACGTAAATCCGAACGGCGGGGCGATTGCGATCGGGCATCCGTTGGGTGCGAGCGGAGGGCGTCTGATCACTACCGCTGCATATCAGTTACGGCGCACCGGCGGCAAATATGCGCTGTGTACAATGTGCATCGGCGTGGGACAGGGAATTGCAATGATTTTGGAACGAGTATGAATCTGTAGAGTGTGAAGGCGAAACACACCGAATGGCCTCAACTTCCGTGCAGAAAAATTCCGGGGCACTGCACGCGCTGAAAAAAGTCAGCCTCTTTCCATTCATCTTCGTAATGTATTCCTACAATACCGCCGGCCCGTTCGGGCTTGAGGACCAGGTACGGGTGTCCGGTCCGGGAATGGCGTTGATTTATCAGTTAGTCATCCCGTTTTTCTGGTGTATTCCAATTTCGTTGGTGGCGGCGGAGCTTACCAGCGCTATGCCAGTTGAAGGTGGCTTCTACCGCTGGAGCCGCGCGGCATTCGGCGACTTTTGGGGATTTCTTGCCGGTTGGTGGAATTGGTGCGCGTCGTTTTTACTTGGCGGAGCTTACGCGGTCCTATTTGCTGACTATGTCGCAAGTTATTTTCCGAACCTCACTCCGGCGGAGCACTATCTGATCGCACTCTCTTCCGTCGCGTTGATTGCCTATTTGAATATTCGTGGCATTCGGCTGGTAGGCAGCGTCGCGACCGTACTGGAGTTGTCGATCCTGGCCGTGATTGCAGTCATGTGCGTGATGAGTGTGCGACTCTGGCACCAGAATCCATTCGTGCCGCTCATCCCGCCGCATAAACCCATCTTCCAGGTCTTCGGTGTAGGATTCGCGCTGGGCCTCTGGCTCTATGCCGGTTACGAGCAGATGTCATCCGTCGCGGAAGAGGTAGAAGACCCGCAACGAAACTATCCGAAGGCCGTCGCCTGGGTCGTGCCGCTCTCGATCGCGACGTATTTTCTTCCGACTTTTTGCTCGCTCGCGGCTTTGGGCCATTGGGAGCAATGGCACGACGGATATTTCGCCCAGGCAGCAAGACTGATCGGAGGTCCCTGGCTTGGGTTAGCGATGACTTTGGCGGGCACTGCGATGAGCCTTTCCATTCTCAACGCCATGGTACTAAGCACAACACGGATGCCGTTCGCCATGGCCGAGGACGGCTATTTGTCTTCAGCGCTCGCGCGTACGCATCAAAAGTTTGGAACCCCATGGCTGGCGATTCTGCTTTCAGCGGTGATTTACTGCCTGGTGGCGGCACACACTCTTTCGCAGTTGATTTCGGTTTACATCTGGCTGCGAATCGCGACCTCAATCATGACCGTAGTTTCTGCGTGGCAGTTGCGCCGGAAACGGCCCGACCTGCAGCGCAGCTTTCGCATTCCCTGGGGCAAAGCCGGACTAGCATATGCGGTGATCGCGCCTTTACTGATGAGCGGGATCGCGATGACATCGAGCGACAGGTTCGCCCTAATGTGGGGGCCGGTTGCGTTGCTGCTCGGACCCGTCGCGTATTTCGCTTTTGGCAGGCGACAAAGAAGTCAGCTGAGCGAAATCAGCTAACCCAGTCGAGCACTTTGTAATAGGCTCCGGCGAAGGGCAGGAACCAAGGCCTGCCGTCGTATATCCCGAGAGGCGCGCCGGGGAAGGGAATTGCGCTGAACGGGATTTCGCTTTTCGCGCCACAAATGGTTTCTGCGATCTTGGTGCCGAGATAAGTTGCCATCGCAACACCATGGCCGGCGTAGCCCAGTGCGAAATAGATTCCGCCAACTTGGCCGCAGTGGGGCATCGTGTCAAAACAAAAATCGAGTGTTCCGCCCCAGGCGTGTTCGATCTTTTTATCTTTTAACTGCGGGTAGACCCGGATCATGTCTCGCCGCAAAATGTCGGCACTACGCTGAATTGTGTTTTTCGTCTCGGGGAAGAATGCGGCGCGGCCCCCGAAGAGCATGCGACGGTCGGGGGTGAGCCGGTAATAATGAAGATAGTGTTTTGAATCGTAAATCATGCGGTCACGGGGGCTGAGTTCGCAGGCGAGTTCTCTCGTCAATGGCTCGGTCGCAACGATGAAGGATCCGATGGGAATGATTTTTTTCTGCAGGGCGGGAGTGGTTGCGGAAGTGTAGCCGCTGGTTGCGACGAGAACATCTTTCGCCAAGACTGTGCCTCGCGAAGTGACCACGGAAAACCCTGCTGTGCCGTTCAGCGTACTCCTCTGAATTTGTTGTGCCCGGGTGTTCTCGTAAATACCTGCGCCGGCTCCAAGTGTCGCAGCAGCAAGCCCGGCAACGTATTGCGCTGGATTTACTCCGGCGCTCGTCTCATCGACAATTCCTCCAAAGTAGATCCTGGAACCGATTTCATTGCCAAGTTCGGCGCGTGGAATGATACGCAGTTCATGGTTGAATTCCCGCGCAATTATCTCCACTGAACGTGCGTACGCATCAAAATGTGACTGCTTGCATGCAACTTCAAGGTGTCCGCAACGCGAAAAGCTACATTCAATTTTCTCGTCATGAACGATCTGTTCGACCAGTGCAATGGACTCGAGCGAGCTAGCATACATTCGCCGGGCGAGTTCTATCCCGTATCGCTTGATTAGCGTTTCGGCGTTGAGTTTGAGGCCGGTTAAAACCATGCCCCCGTTTCGCGAACTGGCGCCCCAGCCAGCTGAGTTTGTTTCTAGCACTGCAACCTGCGCGCCTTTTTTTGCAAGAGCGCGCGCCGCCGAAAGTCCGGTGAATCCCGCGCCAATGATGACCACGTCAGCACGCTCCGGCAGATCGCCAGCGGTTCCCTGCGGCATTGATGTCGTGGTGGGCCAGTAGTTGGATCCGATCGGCATTCTTATTTGTTGCCCGCCGCCAAAGACCGCAGCCTCTCCGCCGCAAGTTCTGGAGTGATGTCACGCTGGGGAGTGCCAAGCATTTCAAACCCCACCATGAATTTTCTTACTGTGGCCGAGCGCAAGAGCGGGGGATAGAAATGCGCGTGAAAATGCCACTCGGGGTGAGCGTCGCTATCAGTGGGCGCCTGATGGAATCCCATTGAGTAGGGAAAAGGCACATCGAAAACGCGATCATAAGTGGCGACCATCTGCTTTAGTATCGCCGCCAGATCGGCCGCTTCAGTGCCGCTGAAATCGGGCATCGTGCCCAGGTGTCGGCGGCTGCAAAGCAGAACTTCAAACGGCCAGACGGCCCAGAAGGGCACCAGGACTACAAAACTGTCATTCGCGCACACCACACGCGCGCCCTCATCCTTCTCGAGTTCAATGTAGTCACAGAGCAGGCAACTGGCGTTCTTCTTGAAATAGCTGAGTTGTGCGGCAAGTTCACGTGCCGGGACTTGGGGGATGGAACTCGTCGCCCAGATCTGGCAATGAGGATGAGGGTTGCTGGCGCCCATCATTTCCCCACGGTTCTCAAAAATCTGCACATGGTTCATTGCTGGCAAAGAGCCGAGTTCCGCGAATTGCGCGGTCCAGGTACGGACGACTTCCTCGATCGCCGGAACTTCCATTGTCGAGAGCGTCAAATCGTGGCGCGGCGAAAAGCACATGACGCGGCAGGTGCCGGCTTCGCCTTCTGCAACAATTAAATTCTTATTTTGCAGATCCATTTTCGCCCGTGGCACGTCTTTCTTAAGGGCGGCGAAATCGTTTTCAAAGACGAAGGTTGACCCGTATTTGGGATTGCGTACTCCCCCTGCACGTTCGTTTCCGGGACAGAGATAGCAGGTTGGGTCGTATTCGAGTTTTGCCAAATTGGAGGATTTTTCGGTTGCACCTTGCCATGGACGCTTAGTTCGGTGCGGGGAAACCAGCACCCACTCATCCGTCAGGGGGTTAAACCGACGGTGTGAATGTTCCGTGAGGGAAACAGCAAATTGCGCTTGCATTTTTTCCTGGTGACGCCGATTCCGCGGGAAGGCGGATTGACGTTACCTTCCGTTGGGCATTATGGTTCTCTCACATCTCAGAAGTCCATTACAATACCTTTCACTCAATGGCCGCCGCTGAAATCGCAGAACGCTTTCGCCAGGAGTTCCAGGTGCGGCCGCAGATTTACCGCGCGCCGGGCCGGGTCAACCTGATCGGCGAGCACACAGATTACAACGACGGCTTTGTCCTGCCATGCGCGATCGAGTTTTCCACCCAAGCAGCAATTTCCGCTCGTGCCGATCAAAAGCTGGTCCTGCAATCAACCGAGTTTCAGAAAGTCTTCGAGTTCGACGTCTTGCATCTGCCTCAGAAGCCGCTCGGCACTTGGTGTGACTATGTGCTGGGGGTAGCATCCGTGCTCGGAAAGTCCGGTCATCATCTGTCTGGCGCCAACCTTCTTGTGCACGGCGAGGTGCCGATCGGATCCGGCCTGAGTTCTTCTGCGGCAATAGAAGTCGCCACAACTTTGGCTTTCTTGAGTCTGGCCAACGAAAAACTTCCTTTGCCGGAAGTCGCGAAACTCTGTCAAAGAGCAGAAAACGAATTTGTCGGAGCACGCGTCGGCATTATGGACCAGTTTGTATCCTGCCTGGGCAAAGCCGGACACGCATTGCTGCTCGATTGCCGCTCGCTCGAATTCCAGCATGTGCCGGTGCCGGAGCAAGTGAAGCTGGTAATTTGCAACACCAAGGTCAAACATGAACACTCAGCGGGTGAGTACAACAGCCGGCGAGCGCAATGCGAGGAAGGTGTTCGGATCCTCTCGCGGACTTTCCCGGGGATGCGGGCGCTGAGAGATGTCACGGTTGAGCAGCTCTCCTCGCAGGAAGAGTCCATGCCCGCGCTGATCTATAAGCGCTGCCTGCACGTCGTCGAGGAGAACCGCCGGGTTTTGCAGTCCGTCGAGTGCCTTCGGTCGGGCGATCTGATCGGGATGGGCCGGCTCATGGCCGATTCACATCGCAGCCTTCGCGATTTGTACGAAGTCAGTTGCCGCGAACTTGATCTCATGGTTGAGGCTGCGGAAGGATTGCCTGGCTGCTATGGCGGAAGAATGACCGGTGGGGGCTTCGGCGGTTGCACGGTCAATCTGGTCACCTCCAATCAAGCGGAAGCATTTCGAGAAGAGATTGCGTCCAGGTATCGCAAGCAGACGGGAATTAATCCGGACATCTACATCTGTTCGCCGGCGGATGGGGCGCACGTGGAATGAATTTGTGCTGGCTCCATTGTGAGAATACCCGGTCGGCAGTGGCGGATTGTCTTGGCAGGATCGCCGTGTGCGCACTCGCCAGAGAAAACGTTTACAAACTATCTTCGATTGGAGCATAATTCAGCGCAACGATTTTCTTAGACTTGTCGGTTGGAATCAAAATCTTATGGAGGTCGCGCGAATGAGGGTTTTCGCTCTCGTACTTGCGCTGATTACTATTGTGGCGGAGATGGAAGGCCAGGTCACCAAACAGCCGTTTGGCAAAACCCCGGACGGAACTGCCGTCGATATCTATACGCTGAAGAGCAGCGCGATTGAAGCCCACATCATGACTTATGGCGGGATCATTCAGTCGCTGAAGGTTCCGGATAAAAACGGCAAGGTCGATGACGTCGTGCTCGGATTCGACACGCTCGATGGCTATACCGGCGGCGCGAAGCCAAATCCGGCATATTTCGGCGCGTTGATTGGGCGGTACGCAAATCGAATTGGGGGAGCGAAATTCACCCTTGATGGCCAGACTTATCACACACCGGTCAACGATGGGCCAAATACCCTGCATGGCGGGATACAGGGATTCGACAAAAAAGTTTGGAAAGCTAAAGTAATTCCCCATGGAATCGAGCTGACGCTGGTTAGTCCAGACGGCGACCAGGGCTTTCCGGGAAAACTCACTGCGGTGGTTCGTTACACGCTGGTTGGCAAGGAATTGAAGATTGACTACTCAGCGGCAACAGACAAAGATACCGTCGTGAACCTGACGAATCATTCTTACTTCAATCTTGCGGGCCAAGGTAATGGGGACATTCTGCAGAACCTCGTCAAGATTAATGCTAGCCACTATACCCCTGTGGATGACAATCTGATCCCCACCGGCGAATTGGCCAAGGTGGAAGGGACCCCATTCGATTTCCGTAAAGCCACTGCCGTCGGCGCAAGAATCAATGACAACAACGACCAGCTCAAAAAAGGCCACGGCTACGACCACAACTGGGTACTCGACAATGGCGGCAAATTCGCGGAAGCTGCTGAGGTTTACGAGCCGACAAGCGGACGGGTTCTGACCGTGTCAACTGACCAGCCTGGAGTTCAGTTCTACACCGGGAATTTCCTGGATGGCACCCTTACCGGCAAAGGCGGAAAGGTTTATCCGCATCGCGGAGCGCTGTGTCTGGAAACCCAGCATTTTCCAGACTCGCCGAACCACCCGAAGTTTCCATCGGCGGAATTGAAACCCGGACAGAAGTATCACGAAGTCACTATCTTCAGATTCTCGACCCGCTAGTCGCGTTGAAGAAATTCGCACGGCATTTCTTGCGGCCGGGGAAGGAACCTAAATGACTCCACTCTTCGCTGTGTATGTAACGGAACGACTGGTTCGGCTGTCTGGAGTGGACCTCGCGATCATAGCCTTCTACTTCCTGCTGGTCCTTGCGATTGGTTTTTACCTGAAGAAATTCGCCAAAACCGGCGAAGACTTCTTTCTTGCCGGCCGCGAGATGACCGCATGGGTGGCCGGTCTGGCTTTCGTCTCAGCAAACCTGGGATCGCTGGAACTGCTGGGCTGGGCGGGCTCGGCTTATCAGTACGGTATTCTCGCTGCCCACTGGTATTGGGTTGGCGCCATTCCGGCCATGGTCTTCCTGGGCCTGGTGATGATGCCCTTCTACTACATCTGCAAAACGCACTCGGTACCCGGATATTTAAAGCTGCGCTATGGTTCGGAAGCCAGTGCACTCAGTGCAATCACCTTCGCGGTCATGACCATCCTGATGTCGGGCGTAAACATGTACGCCATGGCTGTGGTCATGAAAGTCGTGCTGGGCTGGGACATCAATTTCAGCATCTGGGTTTCGTCGTTGACGGTTGGAGTTTACGTCGCGGCCGGCGGATTGTTCTCTGCGATCTTCAACGAAGTTCTGCAGTTTTTCCTGATCTGGTTCGGCGCGCTGTTGATTCCGATTCTTGGCCTGATCGAAACCGGTGGCTGGAGCGGCATGGTTGCGCGTATTCATCAGAATTTCCCCGGCCAGGACTTCACCCACATGTGGGGCCCGCTCGGTTCATTCACCCACAATCCAATGGGGATTAACTGGATCGGAATCGTCTTTGGTCTTGGCGCGGTTCAGTCGATGGGATATTGGACGACGGACTTCCTGGTGGTGCAGCGCGTGCTTTCGGCAAAAGATATTCGCTCCGCGAAGATGGCGCCGATCATCGGATCATTTTTCAAGATGGCAGTTCCACTGATCGTCATTCTTCCCGGCTTGCTAGGACTTGCCGTGTTGCCGATGCACTTGGTCCCCGCAAGCAATCTGGCGGCTGGCCAGCACAGCTTCAATGAGGTCTTGCCTCTTATGCTTGCGCGCTATTGCGGTCCGGGATTGCTTGGTTTAGGCATCACCGCTTTGGTCGCAGGTTTCATGGCCGGAATGGCGGGGAACGTCAGCGCCTTTGCTACCGTTTGGACTTACGACATATGGCGTCCCTATATCTATAAGACTGCTCCCGATAAGCACTATGTTTCCATGGGACGCTGGTGCACAATTATCGGACTGTTTATCAGCATTGGAACGGCCTATCTGGTAATGAATTTCGCCAGCATCATGGACTACGTGCAGGCGCTGTTCGGATTCTTCATTGCACCTCTTTTCGGCACCGTCGTACTCGGCATGTTGTGGAAACGCGTGACTCGCTGGGCCGGTTTCTTAGGCCTGCTCGCAGGGACTACAGCGTCGGTCACAATGTTCGCGCTCATGAAGACTAATCCCGCTCACTGGGTACCTATTTTCGCGAGGTCTCCGCTTGCTCAGGGATTAGCGCAGGACATGTTTCAATCGCTGTGGTCATGTTGTACGTGCGTTGTCGTCACGATTCTTGTGACTCTCGCTACCAAGCCGAAGCCGGATCAGGAATTGGTAGGCTTGGTTTACAGTCTGACGCCGATCGCGCACGAGGAACACACCAATTTCTGGCATCGTCCGGTCGTGTGGGGTGTTCTCGCGCTCATCGCGCTGGTTATTTTGCAAATCATCTTCTGGTGAGATCCGATGACTGAAGAAAAACATCACATTATTCCGGTCTGGTTCTTCGTGGGCGTGCTACTGCTGGTATACGGAGTGCTTATCTTTATCAGTGGGCTGGTAGAACTTTCTCACCCGCCGGATACAGTTCTCGCCAATCTGCACGCACCTGTTTGGTGGGGAGCGATTTTAATCGTGCTCGGCGGAACATACTGCCTGATCTTTCGCCCGAAGAAGAATTGAGCGGGATTGAATCATTGAATCTCGGACCAATGAGAAAGATTGAGCCATTGGATCATCGGATCATTGAATCATTGAACACCAGTCTTTTCTATCTCCGATGAAATCATCGCGACTGTTTGCATCACTTCTCCTCCTTCTTTCATCCACCTATCTCTCTGCGCAATCCAATCCATCTCCCGCTCCTACTCCGCCGATGGGCTGGAACAGTTGGGATTCCTACGGCACCACAGTCCGTGAGGAGCAAGTTAAGGCCAATGCCGACGCGATGGCGCGTGACTTGGCCGGCCATGGATGGCAGTACATCGTTGTCGACATTCAGTGGTATGAACCGAACGCGCAGGGTCATGATTACGCTCCCGGCGCGAAACTCTCCATGGATCAATATGGCCGTCTGACGCCTGCTGTGAACCGTTTTCCGTCGTCAGCCAATGGTGCAGGATTTAAGCCCCTCGCCGACTACGTTCATAGTAAAGGCCTGAGATTCGGCATTCACATCATGCGCGGAATTCCACGGCAAGCAGTTGAACAGAACACGCCGATCAAAGGCACTCACTTCCACGCAGCTGATGTTGCCGATAAAGACAATCCGTGCCGCTGGAATCCCGACATGTGGGGTGTGGATACCACCAAACCCGGCTCGCAGGCCTACTACGATTCAATCGCGGAGCTCTACGCCTCGTGGGGAGTTGATTTCATTAAAGCCGACGACATGGGCAGCCATCTCTACCAGCCGGCAGAGATCAAGGCTCTTTCGCTTGCAATTCGCAAGACTGGCCGCCCAATGGTGCTGAGCATCTCGCCGGGGCCGGCGCCAATTTCGGAAGCAGAATTCTTTGAGAAGTACGCGCAAATGTGGCGCATCTCCGACGATTTCTGGGACGACTGGAAGCTGCTAAGAAAACAATTCGACTACACCCGCGATTGGGCGGAGTACGTGGGAAAAAACAGCACCTGGCCCGATGCCGACATGCTTCCTTTTGGCAAATTACGCGTCGTGGCGAAAGAAGGTGGCGGGTCACCGTCGAAATTCACGCTCGACGAGCAGCAGACCGTGATGACATTGTGGTCGATTTTTCGCTCGCCGTTGATTTTCGGCGGAGATTTGCCCAGTCTCGATCCCGCAACCCGGGCGCTAATAACAAATGACGAAGTCCTCGCCGTAGATCAGCACAGCAAGGATGGTCATCAGGTATTCGACGGTGGCAACACTCGCGTGTGGATTTCTGATGCGCCGAACGGACAAGATCGCTACCTTGCAGTCTTCAACCTCGGCGACGATGTTGCGAACGTCGATTTGCCTTGGAGTAAAGTCGGGATCAGCGCATTCATTGTTCAAGTTAGAGATCTGTGGAGCAAGACTTCGCTCGGCGAAAAGGATCATTTACTCGTGAGCTTGCGTCCCCACGCGAGCGTGTTATACCGGATCTCCCCGTGATCGTGTGGCGCGGGCGCCCTCGCCCGCGAAATTGTCGATGTGAGGCCCGATCTGAGCGGGAGTGAAAATCAAAGTCCCCACCCTGTCGCACAAAACGCGACAAGGATGGGGGCACCCATTCGTCTCTAGTGTGAACCGGTCAGCGTCTTCATGAATTGATAATAGAAATCCACTCCTTTGTAGAAGGCCTCTGTCGGAACTCTCTCATCTTGCCCGTGTTCGCGATGGTCATCGCGCTCCATTTCAACTCCCGATATTCCATACGTTGGCATGCCGGCGTTCATGGTATAAACGCCGTCAGACGCGCCGGTGGCCATAGTTGGGAAGACCGGAATGCCCGGCCACATTTTTGCCGCGACAGTCTTGATCGAATCGAAGACTTCCGCTCGCGGTGGAGGAGGCGCGAACGACCGCTGGTCGGGAATGCTGTCTAGTACTTCGCCGGCATTGGTGATATAGCGGATTTCGACCTTAGGATCGGCCAATGCCTTCGCGATTTCGTCACGAATTTCCTGTTTCGAGTGTCCAGGAAGTATGCGGCAATTCACCACCGCTTCTGCTCGTCCCGGCAGTGCGTTATTGGCGTGACCGCCTTCCAGTCTGGTCGCCACGCAGGTGGTATGCAGCTTCGAATTGTCGATCGGGTCCTTCGACAGCCGATCGACCGCGCCCATGTCTGGCGGCGTCTTCAGCATTGCCTTGATGTCCGCCGCTCGCTGTCCGGTTTCCACGTTTGCAAGATGTTCATAGTAAGCGCGGGTCACGCTGTTTAACTCGAAGCGGAATTTGTGTTGCTCGAGATTGGTGAGCGCGTGCGCCAGTTCATAAATCGCGTTGTCGGGCCGCGGTTGCGAACTGTGTCCGCCAGGATTGGTGACCACAAGCTGATAGTCCGAGTAAAGCTTCTCAGTCGCATCCACCACGAAGGCCAGCGCCTTTCCGTGATCCATCTGCACTTCGCCGCCATCGTGGTTGAGAACCAATTCAGCATCGATCAGTTCGCGTTTATTTTTTAACAGCCAGTCGACTCCGTTTGATTTTCCGCCCTCCTCATCCGCCGTCAGAGCTAGGATAATGTCCCTATCAGGAACATAGCCTTCTTTTTTGAACCGGATCAGCGTCGTGACCATGATCGCGTCGCCATCTTTCATATCTTGCGTGCCGCGCCCGTAAAAATATCCGCCCTTCTCCACAAACTGAAACGGATCGGTAGTCCAGTCTTCGCGCTTGGCCTCGACCACGTCGAGATGTCCGATCAGGAGCACCGGCTTGTACTTGCCCGAACCGTGCAGGCGGACGACAACATTCTTTTTACGATCGTTCGGCCCACCGATGTAGATATCGCTTTCGGCGAAACCTGCATCGCGAAAGCGCCGCGCCATTGCCTCCGATGCCGCGCTCACGTTGCCCACAGAATCTGTGGTGTTGGTCTCAATCAACTGCTTGAAGATGTCATGGGAAAGTTGTCGTGTGGAGTCATCAAGTTGAGCGTTGGCGAGTGGAACCAGCATCGACGCGCACAGGCAGACAAGTAGACGGTTCAATATATCCCCCAAGTATTCATCCAGAATTGGTGCGAATGCGAAACCAAAGATTCTAAATGGAATAGTGCTCTGCCGAACATCGCGTCCAGAGCAAAGTAGCAGGCGTATGTACCGGCTGAACGATGCAATGTTCCGCTAAAGAACGATTGTTGATCGCGCAGAATCGGCAACTCTGCGCTGATACAGGAAATACCGTATTTCGGGCAGCATACGCGCTAGTGCATCCTTACCATACGTGCGCCGGGTACTCGGCCATCCTTTGAGCGTTGTGCGTGGAGACCTGCTGCGAAGATCCGCCCAATAAGTAGGGCTTGTTTCCAGGGCGGAAGTGTGTATTCCCGGGCATTTGTGAAACCGCAATGAACCAAATCGAAATTCTGATCGCCGATGACCATGAGTTGTTTCGGCGCAGCTTGCGTTTCTTGCTCGAGGCGCGGGCCGACTGGCACGTTTGCGGGGAAGCCGCCGATGGCAAGGAAGCAATCGAAAAGGCAAGAAGTCTCAGGCCAGATCTGATTCTGATGGACGTCTCCATGCCCGAGATGAATGGCCTCGACGCGACCCGTCGAATTTTGCGCGAGAAGCCGGACTCGAAGGTCATGATCGTTAGCCAGAACGACCTTGCGTTGATGTCTCGGCAAGCCCGCGACGTGGGCGCGTGCGGAGTCATTTCAAAGTCGAGCATAACTTCCGACCTGGTACCCGCGATGGAAGCGGTGCTTGGTAAGAGCGAGGCTAAGCAGAAGGACAGTGTCGCAGTGGATTCAGCGCAGTTCGGAATGCAAGGCGCCGAGAGCGAAATGGCGACTCTCATTCGGAACACGGATTGGGCGAAGACGCCTGTGGGGCCGTCTGACTACTGGTCTCCTGCTCTCCGCATGATGGTTGATCTTCTGCTGGTCAATCGATTCCCACTTCTGCTCTGGTGGGGCCCCGAATATGTCCAGTTCTACAATGACGCGTACAAGCCGATTCCTGGATCAAAACATCCCAAGTCGCTCGGCCAGCCCGCGAATGAATGTTGGAGCGAGATCTGGCACATCCTGAAACCCCTGATCGACACACCGTTCAACGGCGGCCCACCGACGTGGAGCGAAGATCTCGAACTGGAACTCCGCCGGTCGGGATTTCGCGAAGAAACTCACTTCACCATTGCATACAGTCCGGTGCCAGACAGCGCCGCTCCCAACGGGATCGGCGGAGTGCTTGCCACAGTCCACGAAATCACCGCAAAAGTTGTGGGAGAACGGCGGCTGGCAATGCTTCGCGAATTAGCGTCGCGCGGCACCGAGGGAAGAACCGCGGAAGAAGCCTCGGTTCTCGCCATGCAGGCGCTCTCATCCTTCCCGAAAGATGTTCCCTTCGCTTTGTGCTATTTGCTGGATGCCGACCGAAAACGAGCGCAACTGGCTGCGACTGCTGGCATGGACGCAATCCAGTCCCGCGTCCAGTCTGTCGTCGATCTATCTGAGTCGTCCGAAAACGCGTGGCCATTTCGAGACGTGTTGCAAAGCAACGCGATGGCGGTCGTGCACGATATTGGTTCTCGGCTCACCGGTGTGCCGCCGGGCCCGTGGTCGGATCCCCCTGATACCGCGGTTGTGGTGCCAATTCCTTCGAATAAGCCCCATGATGTGCGAGGCTTCGTGGTCTTGGGAGTAAGTGTCCGCCTGGAGTTCAATGATGACTACAGAACGTTCTTTCAACTAATCGCGGCCCAGTTATCGACCGCAATTGCCAACGCAGAAGCCTATGAGGAAGAACGAAAACGGGCGGAGGCGCTGGCGGAAATCGACCAGGCGAAAACTCTCTTTTTCAGCAACGTCAGCCACGAATTCCGTACCCCTCTCACTTTGATGATGGGGCCACTGGAGGATGCGATTGCCCGGCCCGACGAACTGTCTCCGGCAAATCGTGAACGGATAGAGGTGGCGCATCGCAATTCCCTGCGTCTGTTGAAGCTGGTCAATACGCTGCTCGATTTTTCCCGCATCGAAGCCGGCCGTGTTCAAGCTTCCTACGAGCCTACCGACCTGGCGCAGCTCACTTCAGGTCTTGCGAGCGTCTTCCGCTCGGCGATCGAACGCGCGGGTATGCGCCTTACCATCGATTGTTCGACCCTCTCGGAGATGGTATTTGTCGACCGCGAAATGTGGGAAAAAATTGTTTTCAACCTGCTTTCGAATGCGTTCAAGTTCACTTTCGAGGGAGAGATCAAGATTTCGTTGCGCCAGATAGGGCGATCGGTGGAACTTGCCGTCAGCGATACGGGCACCGGCATACCTGCGGATCAAATTCCCCAGCTATTCGAGCGTTTTCATCGCGTCAAAAACGCCCGCGGGCGCTCGTATGAAGGTAGTGGAATTGGCCTGGCGCTGGTTCAGGAGCTGGTGAAATTTCATTCCGGAAGTGTGCGTGTAGAGAGTGAAGTGGACCGCGGCACTACCTTCACAGTCCTCATCCCGCTGGGCAAAGATCATTTGCCTATGGAACGCATTCATGCCGCGCGCGACCAGGCTTCCACTCAAATGAGCAGTGAAGCATTTATCCAGGAAGCCCTTCGCTGGCTTCCGAGCGCCTCAGGCGGTCCTGCTTCCCTCAATGCTGAGCATGTTGGGGAAAGGCCGGAGATTGAATCGCGGAAGGGAACTGAAAGGACTTTTCCTCGCGTCTTGCTGGCAGATGACAACGCTGATATGCGTGAGTACATCCGGCGGCTGCTAAGTGAACAATATGAAGTTGTTGCAGTAGGAGATGGCGAAGCAGCGCTGCATTGCCTGCGTGAGCGACGTGCGGATCTGATTCTGGCGGACGTCATGATGCCCCGCATGGACGGCTTCGCCTTACTCGAAGCCGTTCGCGGTGATCTGTCACTGAGAAATATCCCGGTCATTCTGCTTTCCGCGCGCGCGGGAGAAGAGTCTCGCATTGAGGGGTTGGAAGCCGGAGCAGACGACTACCTGATCAAGCCGTTTTCCGCGGCCGAGTTGCTGGCCCGGGTGAAATCAATCCTGACGATGACGCGTAGCCGGGAGTCAGCGGTCGCTCTGCAACGGAAGCTGCTTGCCGAAACAGAACTGGAACGGGAACGGCTGCACGAGTTATTCATGCAGGTGCCGGCGGCAGTTTGTCTGCTCAGCGGGCCAGAACATCGATATGTTTTTGTCAATCGGGAATATCTTCGCGTTACCGGTCGGGAACGTGCCGAAGACTTTGTGGGGAAGAGTGTCCGCGAAGCATTGCCTGAGTTTGAGGGACAACCATTTTTCGATTTGCTTGACGGCGTTTACCGCACCGGAGTTCCGCAGATCGGGAGTGAATCGAAGGTGATGCTCAAGCGCTCGGCTTGCGCTCCTGAAGATCTGTATCACAACTTCATCTATCAGCCAGTCAAAGCAGCCACAGGCGAAGTTGAAGGCATCCTGGTCCACGTAGTTGACGTGACCGAACAAGTGCTGGCTCGACAGGAACGCGAAAAACGTGAACGTGCGTCCAGTCTTCTCGCGGCCATCGTCGATTCCTCCGATGATGCGATTATCAGCAAGAATTTGGACGGAATCATTACCAGTTGGAATAAGAGCGCTGAACGTCTACTCGGCTATTCCGCAAGTGAAGCGATCGGGAAAAGTATCACGCTCATCATTCCTCCCGACAGACTCGATGAAGAGGTGCAGATTATCAGCCGGCTTCGCCGCGGCGAGCGCATCGATCACTTCGAGACTGTCCGCCAACGTAAGGACGGCAGTATGGTGGACCTCTCGCTCACCATCTCGCCAGTCAGAGATTCGTCGGGGCACGTGATAGGCGCTTCAAAAGTGGCTCGGGACATTACGGAATTGAAGCGCGTCGAACGGACACTGCGCGATAACGAAGAGCAATTGCGGGCTATTGTTGAGACCACACCCGAATGCGTGAAGCTGGTTGCTCCTGACGGAACTCTGCTCCACATTAACTCTTCGGGCCTGGCTATGATTGGCGCAACCTCGGCGGAAGAGGTGATCGGAAAAAGTGTGTATGAACTGATCGCTCCGGAACATCGTGAAAAGTTCAAAGCTTTCAACGAAAGTATTTGCTGCGGGGAAAAGGGCAGTTTGGAAATGGACGTTTTAGGTGTGGGAGGCACCCGGCTGCACGTTGAGACGCATGCCGCCCCGCTGCGCAACGCGGATGGAACGGTGGTACAGCTGGCTGTGACCCGTGACGTTACTCGCCGAAAGCAGGCGGAGGAGATGTTGCGCAAACAGCGGGAAAGGTTCGATCTTGCGGTTGAAGCGACGCAGGTTGGGTTCTGGTTCTGTGACCTTCCTTTCGACAAACTTCAATGGGATGAGCGGGTAAAGGAACATTTCTGGCTGCCCCCGGATGCGGAAGTCACGATCGATATGTTTTACGAAAGATTGCATCCAGAAGATCGGGAACGCACGCGCGAGGCAATTGCCCGGTGTATCGCTGAAAAGTCTCCCTACGATATCGAATACCGAACCATGGCGCCGGATGGAAGGCACAAGTGGCTCCGGGCCATCGGCGGTGCATTCTACGATTCGAGTGGAAATCCTGAGCGTTTTGACGGCTTGACCCTGGATATCACTCAGCATAAGCAGGCCGAGGAGCGGGAACGGCAAATTACCAACGAGATGGTTGAAGCCAATGCCAAGTATCGGGCCCTCGCTGAGCGCCTGGAAGCGGAAGTGCACGCTCGCACACTGGAACTGGAAGACCGAAACGAGGATGTGTTGCGGCAGTCGGAACAACTGCGGGACCTCTCGCGGCGATTGCTGCAGGCCCAGGATGAAGAGCGCCGGAGGATCGCCCGAGAGTTGCATGACAGCGCCGGGCAGACTCTGACCGTACTCGGCATGACTTTGGCCCGGCTCTCGCAACAGGCAAGACAAAATGGCTCGCAAGCTGTCGCACACGTCAACCGTGGGGTGAAGGAAGCGGAACAAATTGTGCAGCAACTTCATCAGGAAATTCGCACTATGTCGTATCTCTTGCACCCCCCGCTGCTCGACGAGACCGGCCTGGCGCCCGCTCTCAGTTGGTATCTGGATGGACTGCGTGCCCGCAGTGACGTCAAGATGACCCTGAGCATCCCCGAGGATTTTGAAAGATTGCCCAGGGACATGGAACTGGTTGTGTTCCGGCTGGTGCAGGAGTCTTTGACGAATATTCATCGCCATTCCGGAAGCAAAGTGGCCGAAATCCGAATTGCGCGTGACGCGCGCAAAATCACGGTTGAAATCCGCGACCGGGGGAAAGGCATGTCATCGCAGAAATTGGCCGAAATTCAGTCGCGCGGCTCGGGAGTTGGAATTCAGGGGATGCGGGAGCGCGTGCGCCAGTTCCGGGGTGAGATGTTGGTTGAATCTGACAGCGGGGGGACTCGAATTCTCGTGACCATGCCCCTTCCGAAGAGCAGCCAACAGCAACCGTCTGAGCCGCTACAGGCTGCAGTCTAGCGCGCTGGCCATTCGAGCTCTTCCACAACTTGCACAATCTTCAGCGGCTATCTTCCTTGCAGAAATTCCTGCAGTCTCTTATACCCGGTGCGGCTCACTGGAAGCCTGGTGCCATCATCAAGAATCACGACATGGGTATCCTTGCCGAACGGCTCCAATCGGGTGACGCGCTCCAGATTGACGACGTACGAACGATGAATGCGTACAAAACTTTTCGGGTCGAGTGAGGCCTCAACACTTGAGATGGTCTGTTGTTTTAGATATTTCTTGCCTTGCGTGGCCAACGCGACATAGTCGTCCTGCGCTTCGGCGTAGTCGAGCTTGGCGACAGGGATGATCTGTACCCGGGTCCCATCCTTTACAACAACACGCTCGGCATATTCTCCATCACTTCGCGCGGCAGAAGAGAGTTGGTCTGGTGTGGCCGTCATTTTCTTCCCGATTCGTTCCTTGGCGCGTTGGAGCGCGGCATCGAAACGTTCGGCCCGGAACGGTTTCAGCAGATAGTCAACCGCGTGCACTTCAAAGGCACGTAGCGCGTGTTCGTCGTAGGCGGTTGCAAAAATGACTGCCATATTGTCGCCAAGCAGTTCGAGAACTTCGAAGCCATCGAGCTTTGGCATTTGAATGTCAAGGAACAAGAGATCGGGTTTCAGTTCGCCGACCATCCTCACTGCGTCGAATCCGTTCGAGCATTCACCCACAATCTCGATTTCCGAATGAGTGCGCAGCATTTCGCGAATAATCTGGCGGGCCAGGTCTTCGTCGTCAACGATTACGGCGCGGATTCTCTGATTCATAGCGATTTTTCTGCAGGCAGTTCCAGGGCAACCTTGAATTGTTCCCCTTCCGTGCGAATGTCGAAGCGGGCGCGACCGCCGTAGGTCGTGTCGATTCGCTGACGCACGTTTTTCAATCCGATGTTGGCGCCGCTGCGCTTCGGCGCCTCGGGATCGAAATTATTTTCGATTCGAATGGAAATAATCTGAGGTGAGCCATTTGGCAATTTCAAGACGGATCCACCCGCCTTCAGTTAGGCTGGCGATCCCGTGACGTATCGCATTTTCAATCAACGGTTGCAACAGAAGTGGCGGCAACTGAAAGTTAAGAACGCCAGAATCCGTCTGTTCCTCCAGCTTCAACCGGTTGCCAAACCGGATTTGCTCGACTGCCAGATAGGCATGGACCAGATCGAGTTCCTCGCGAAGAGGAATCTGCGATTTTTCACCGAGGCCAAGAGTTTTGCGCAGAAATTCTCCAAGCCGGATGCACATTTCGCGAGCGGTCGCAGGATCACTCGACGTGAGTGCGCTAATCGAATTCAAGCAATTGAAGATGAAGTGGGGATTGACTTGCGTCTTGAGCGCCTTCAGTTCAGACTCGCGCGCCAGGCTGTAAGCTTCCATCTCGCGCTTTTCGGCACTGTGAGCGGCCTCATTCGAGAGCAGTACATAGTGCAGGGCAATCGCGAGCAGGTAAAGAAGAACCCCGGTGGCAAATAAAATTCGATATACACTCCCGAGTTGTTGATCGATCCCGAAAACGATCCCCGAGCCGGAGAGCACACTGGCAAACCCTCGCGCGATCAGGATCCAGAACAAACTGGCAACCATCGCAGTCACAAGGTGGGCAAGCCAGGAGCCGGAGTTCTCAACCGGAATGGTGCGGCACGAGTACCATGCGGAAAGGCAAACGAACGCGAACACGACGCACAGTGGAACGGCCAGCGCCGCAGCTCCTGCCCTGGTGAGTCCGCCGAGCGAGACGAACAAATATATAAGGATGCCCGCAACCGGCGCCCACGCGGCCAGGTACAAGGTGAGCGCACGGAAATTGCGGAGGATGGGGTGCATAGTTCAGGCGCTGCTAATTTTTTACTTCGATTCCGGCAAAAACCGCTACCCCACGGATGATCAGAGTTTTGGTCGGCTTGGATGGATCGGTTTGCAGGTGGCGGCTTTTGTCTTCGTACGCGCCGAAAACGCCAACCCCCTGCATGACTACAAGCCAGTTTTCAGGAACGCGGATTTCGCCTCCCCCGAAAACTGCGCTGGCCTCGAGCACCGCCTGGTCGCCTTCGATCTCCGCGCGAAGAAGGTCAATCTTGTAGCCGCCGAAGACCGCCATTAAGCGTGCTCCCTGAAAGTTCTTAGTGTTCACCTGGCGGTCACCGCCACCGAAAATGTAGAAGGCATCAAAATGCGGATTGGCCGAGATCGCCGGCCCTTCTTTGCTCAGCGCCTGCCACAGCATCGCGGCTCCGGCGATGATGATGAGAACCGGCCACAAGTCCCAGAAATTTATGTAGATGATACCCATCTCGCGCAATTGCAGAAGTATCCCGAGCCCGATGAGGACTGCGCCGGTGGGACGGCCGGCGGCACCCGCGATCTTAACGATGCCAATTACGATCAAGATCGTGGGCCAGAAATGCAGAATGAAATCGTGCGGAAGATAGCCCAGTTTTTCGAGGAGCAGAAACGTGCCTACCACGATAAACACGATCCCACCGATAAGTGGTCCGCGGTCGCGTCTGAGATAGGTTTCCGGATTCACCTGCTTCCTCCGACTTGGGCGACGGATTTGGCGTGTCGCTTTGAACGGTTCGATAGAATCTGCCGTGCCCAAAGGACCACGCCGCCGCCGATAAGCAGAACCGGCCACCATTCGAACACTTTCCAGGCAAGCAACTGGTTCAGAAATGGCAAGTCTATCCTCGCACTGGCCGGGAACAGTTTACTCTGCAGAATTGCGATTCCGGCAATCGCTAAACCGATTGCGAGGACCAGATCCTGGTTCCAAAGAGGGCCTTGATGATTTCTTGCCATTACGTGCTCCTTCTGTTGCGCTAATGGCAAGCTACCCCAGGCAGGAGCCTCGCACTGCAACTTTTCGGTGGGCTGCGGCAATTTGCCGGCGAACATCGCCGGATACGAACTAATGTCTGGGTTGAATCGGCCGCATGGAAACGGGACTTTGAGTCATCCGGCGATGCTCTTTCTGCCCACTAATCTTCGTTCATCTCTACGAAAAGTTGCGGCAAAACCTCAAGCGGCGGCTGATCATTGTCGCGCCAGAATACCTGGAAGCACTGGTTGTCATCATGAAGTTGCCAACTGGTTCCATCCTGAAAGAAAACCGTTCGGGGAAAAATGACCCAACCGAGGATACTGTTCGCCGAATTTCCCGGATAGCCTGGCACTTCAAAAGTCTTTTCCTCGCCGGGAGGAATGGAAGTATTCCAATTCCAAAAATTATCGAACGGCCTGCGCCGGTACTGCCGGCTCATCAGATGGTCGAAGTTGACCGTGAGCTTCGAGATTGGTCTTGAACTTACATTCTTCACCGTGATACGAAACTTTCCCGGCGTGTGCCAAAAGTCGGCCGCAACGAACTGAATCGGGCTGGAGCATTGCTGAGGCTGGTAAATTGTGTACGCGGCCATCATTCCGCCTTCCATGTGGTCGGCGACGTGGCAATGAAACATCCATGTCCCAGGATTGCCGGCGATCATGTCAGCCACAGCCATGCTGCCAGGTAGCAGTTCAACAACATCGGTGTGCCGGTTCGCGTATGTGACGGTGCTGCCGTGCCAATGCGGCGTGTGAACATCGATCTCGTTGCCCATGCCGAGTAGATACCAGCGAACCCTTTCGCCATTCTTCATGACCAGACCCGGCAGGTTTCCAAATATGTATCCGTTGATTGCGTAGAACAGTCCCGCGTCTTTGCCTCCCATTTCGTCAAAAATCATGAACGCGGCAACGAACTCGCGGTCAATGTTTTTGGGTGAGCCATCCCCTCGTGCCTTCCCCTTGGCAGTAATGATGATTGGTCCGACTAATCCACCGTTGATTTCAGTCGTTGGGTCAACGTGACTGTGATACCACCAGACCAACGAACTCGGATCGTCTTTGCCTGGACCACTTCCTTCATCGGCAAACCAGTGGTAGGTGTAGCGTGATCCCGGAGGCACTCTCGATCCCGCTCCGCTCGGCAGATACAACGCCCCTTCGTTTGCCTTGTCATAGTGCACGCCGTGGGGATGGATGCTGTGTGGCATGGAGCTGCGGTTCAGAAATTCCACGACAATTTCATCGCCGACCTCCGCGCGAATGATCGGACCAAGAATGCCGAGCCACTGCGGCTGGGGTTTGCGCACCGAGAAAGTGGAATCTGTGTACTCGATGAAGCGCGTCTTTTTCCAACTGGTTTTTGGACCCCACGGCAACGGAATTGGCTGGCCGCCCATCAGGTCCATACCACTGGGAGCAAAGTTCCAGGTGACGTCTTCGGCAGCGATGTAATACTGACGGATCGCGGCGAATCCGGGCAATGGCAGGAGGAACAAGACCAGCGCCGCAAGGGGAAAAAGTCTCATTGCAAATTGCTCATCGCCGCGCCTGTGCACATGAGGTTAGGCCTAAGCCGCCAAGTACTGGAACGCAACACTAGCGCCGGCACCCCGAGCAATATCCGCCGACTTCCAGCCGTGCCACCAAGATACGGAACTGGCATTCTTGCTCAAGCTGGTTTTTGAGTGAGTCGAACGTACCGCTGACAAACTCAGTAATCTTCCCGCACCGTAGGCAAGCCATATGAATGTGGTCTCGGCCTCCAAGTTTGCGTTCGTAATAATGGCCCTCTCCGTTTAAATGCATGAGATCGAGCTCGTCAATCATGCCTTGCCTCTTGAGCAACCCGAGCGTGCGATAGACCGTGCTGCGGTCGACTGAGGGATCTAACTTTTGTGCCTTACGAAGAATTTGAGCCGCGTCGAGGTGTTTGTTTGCGGTCTCGATAACCGTAAGAATCGCGCGCCGTTGATCGGTCATGCGAATCCCGCGTTCCGCCAAGAGTGCTTGCAACCTTCCGGGAATTTCGGTTTGTGGAAGAGGCATCGATACTATCCTGGCTAAGTCGCAACTGATCGCAACTGATGTGCGACGGAATCTTCGTGTCTCATATTGACCATTCGGAGCAGAGACCGTACCTTAGGATCATACTGGTTGTTGCGACTGGGTTGCAACTAATCCTTTAAATTCAAAACTTATTTGCCACCATTTTTTTTATGGCTTCGGGGCCAGGGTTTGACGCAGGCCTCGGCAAAATCGACTTACTTTTACGTAATTATATGTTGCGACAGAGTCGCATCTGAATGCAAGGAGAAATGTTTCGTGATTCCAAGCCAGCCGGCCAGCAATGTAGCCATGCCGACACGTCGAACGAAACGCGGCAAGAATTTCGGCTTTGCAGTGGGCTCAATTGTGATTCTTTGTGCGTTGCTGCATAACGCTTCCGCGCAAGAAAGTCCTTACATCGTCACCTACGATCACTACATGGAGGAGCCCGGGAACCTCGAGGTGGAATATTTCTCAACCTTCGTTACGCAGCGCGGCGGGAACGATTTTCGTGCCTACTGGATGGAATTGGAATATGGCGCAAAAGCCTGGTGGACGACGGAATTTTATTTTGATGGCCAAACCACGTTCAATGACAGTTCGGTGTTCACGGGTTTCCGCTGGGAGAACCGCTTCCGACTGCTGCAGTTGGAACATTTCATCAACCCCGTTCTCTACGTCGAGTACGAACAAACCAATGGCGCGGACAAGATCTTGAAGGAAATCGAGGGTCACGATGTGGAGGACGATGCCGCCGACCCCAATCCCATCGCCCGCAAAGACTGGGACCACGAACTGGAGCTCAAGCTTTTGTTGTCGAAGTCATTTAAGGGGTGGAACGTTGCTGTAAATCCGCTGTTTACGAAAAATTTGTCGCCATCTGAACCCTGGGAGTTCGGTTACGCTATCGGAGCGAGCCGGCCGCTCGCCTTGAAGGCGTCTGCCAAGACGTGCAACTTTTGCCGAGAAAACTTTATTTTGGGCGCCGAGATGTATGGCGGCCTTGGAGATGCGGAGAGTCCTGGTTTCCACGATACTTCTCACTATCTTGCGCCGGCAATGGCATGGAACATCCCTTCAGGATGGACCGTTCGGGTTTCTCCCGGCTTCGGCCTGAATGACAATGGTCATCGATTGCTGCTGCGCTGGGGATTGTCCTACGAATTTGAGAGTTTCGGAGACGCTATGAAGAAGCTTTTCGGAGAACGCCAATGAAAAACGTTTTCCCCTTTCGAAGCTTCTTTCTCGTTCTCCTGATCGGTACAGGGTTTTCCCTAACCGCGGTTCCCATTGCTTCAGCGCATGACGAGGGCGCAATGAATTCAGAGCACGATCATCTCCATCATCATCACAACGTTCTCGAAAAAACTCCTGAAAGAGACCGGCTTCGGGTGAACCCGCTGGCCAACGATCCCGACGCCATTGCTGCGGGGAAAAAACTGTTCGAGCGACACTGTGCGGTGTGCCACGGCAAGACTGCCGAAGGAAGACCGCACAAGGCCCCAAATCTTCGTAAGGATGAAGTACAAGCCGCAACGCCCGGCGCGATTTTCTGGGTCCTGACCAATGGCGTGGTGCGGCACGGGATGCCCGTATGGTCAAAGCTTCCCGAAGCCCAGCGCTGGCAAATCACGACTTACATAAAGTCCTTGCAGCCCTCAACCAAGGAGGAGCACCACGAGGGTTCGCAATAGGACTTGGCGCAGATTGTCGTGGCATCTTTTGTGATCGGCGTAGGCGTTTCAATCAGATGACAGCGGAATCGACTCAGCTTCATTTTCATGTTCTCCGATTCTCTTTCGGATTCCTTATCTTTCTATAAACCTCGCGTCAGCCATTTACATCACAGAGCCAAAGAGCAGGAGGCTCTATGCCACTTTTGAATAGCGTAACCAAAATAGCTTTAAAACCATTCCCGAATACGATTGACCCACGAGCACACGCCGTCATTGACTACATCAATGTTGGCGCATTCCTTGTAGGGGCTTTGGCGTTTTGGCGACGCAACAGGAGGGCCGCTATAGGGTCCCTGGTTGCGGGCGGGACAGCGTTGCTGGTCAATTTGCTAACCGACTACCCGGGCGGAGCAAAGAAAATCATAAAGTTCCACCTTCATCGCAACATCGATTTCGGGCTTGCAACCATGACCGCCACACTCCCAGAATTCCTGGCGTTCGACGGCGAAGGTGAAAAGATGTTTTTCGTCGCTGAAGGCATTCTGATATCCGCGATTACCGAATTGAGTCGCTTTCCTCAGGAAATTGGTCGGCCAGAGAAGCGCCGCTTTGCTGCCTAGCGCCACGCCGTCTTTTTGTCACTTCTTCGGGGGGAAGAACTATTTCCCCGTGAGTTGAAGGTCCGAGTCGACTGTCAGAGGTGAAAACGACTAACATTCGTTCATAGGAACAGGAAGAGAAAATTAATTGCCGGTCAGCCGGATGGGAGGGAAGCGCGCGTGAATAAACCGATTGCTCCTCGGAGTGCGAAAGCGCTTTTTCATCCGGGTATCCGGGCTGCATTTTATGGCCTACTGGTTTCTATTTTCCTGATTCTCACGGATCAAATTTCTCAGCACTTTGGGTTAACTGGATCACAACTGGTCATCGACGACCTGTGCGGCGGATTAATTGCCGGATTGCTCGCCTACCGCTACGAATATTCACGTTCGAAATACCTGGAAGAAAAGCTCAAGACGATTGAGTTGATGAACCATCACATCCGCAATGCCATGCAGGTGATTGTCGACTCGGTTTATCTCCACGGCCACGCCAGGCAGTTCGAAGAGATTCAGAACTCCGTCAAACGCATTGACTGGGCGTTGCGGGAAATTCTCCCTGGGACGGTGTTGGACAGGTTCGATGAACCGGAAGATCTCGAGAAAAAAGCGCGAGGCGGCACTGCCGCATAGTGGCACCCACCGCGAAGTCTCAGACAAGTTGCCGAGCAGACCTAGTAGAGAGGTTTGACTATCCGCCTAGCGTGCGTGAAAATTGATTCACTGCCTCGCGAATTGGGCCTGTGGCGCAGCTGGGAGCGCGCTTCCATGGCATGGAAGAGGTCGTCGGTTCGATCCCGACCAGGTCCACCATCTTTCTCCCCAGTATTTACGCGGGTTCCACGCACATCGGCACTCTCCGAAATCTGCTCCGTTAGCACCCCTGTCACAAAGTTGTCACAATTCGCATGTGCACAGATTTCGGTGCAAGGCGTTTTTTCCGGCCTGGGAGTCGGACTGCTTCCTGCGGGAGAGACCCAATCTGAGGAGAATTCAACAGAAGCACGGAAAGGCCCAGATACGCTCTACCATCAAACAGTCACTGGACCTCCACCACTCACTCCCAGGTTGGCCCAAGCACAATGAATCCCTACTTGCCAGTGCGCTGAGCTGCCGCCCATCGCTGATGTCCACGTTCCGAGTGTGTCGCGCTGGGGCCAGCTTTTACTGGTAGGCGGTTGAGCCAGTCCATCAAATCACTGTGTAGGATCACCGTACGTCCCATCAACTTCCGAGCACGCAAGCCACGTTCAGGATCTTTCGCGTAGAGCTTGATGGCGTTATAGAGCAAACCCTTGCTTGCATTGATTGCATCTGCCGCGCCTTTTACGCTGTGAGCAAGGGGCTGAACAGTAGCTAGTTGTCGGGAGTCAGAACGCCGCACTGGGGACCTCGGTTTTCGAGGGCGATCCCTATCAATCAGAGTTCCCTTTTCCTGCTCTTGCACGACTCGCAATCGGCCAGTTGATACTGCCTCATCGAGAGGGCTCGATTGTCCATTTGAGCGGTGCAGACGTGGAACATCGGCCGCGTCAGACGGGCCTTGCACTGGCTGTAGCTTTAGATCAATAGAGGGCTGGCTGGACATACTTAAGCTCCGAAATCTGAATCCGGGCTAGATCGTGCGGTTGTTCGCACGACGGTTTCCGTGAGGCTATGTTTAGACCCATAACGAAAACCCGTCAAATGGGCGCCGAGTACGGGTTGTCGTGCGGACTTCGATTACAGCGCGTACGCGTGTATTCAGGCGTATAGGCAGGGAGCGATTTCTCACTGCCGACTTCGTATTCGGCTGACCCTTAAGCTCCGGCCAGAAGACCGAAGGTGAGATTGTAGGCTGCATGCATGAGGGCTGGGGCTGTCGTCGAGCCGGAAGCCATGCGCACCCAGCCGTAAGCGATCCCTGTCGCGGTGAACGTCAAGCAGTGCCCCAGATTCGTCGGCCCATGAAAAATCGCGAAGATAGCAGCGGCAATAATTATGGCCGGTATGCTCCCCATGCTCTGAGCGAGAAGTGGCATTAAGCATCCTCGGAAGAACGACTCCTCAAGAATTGGGCCAAGTACGAGCCCCAGGATGAGCACCTCATTGATTGGAATGGGCGGGCAGACCTGGTTGCGAAGCCGCAGATATAATGCGATGCCCGCCGCAAACGAAGGTCCCGCCATGAGAGCGATGACGATGTAAGGCGTTTGAGGAACTATCCAACCTAGGGGCTTAAGCACTGGCTGCCTGTAACGGAGTCTGATAACGAAATAGAAACCCGCGCCCAGGAGCGTAACCACTGCGGACTGCAACGCGACGCTCGGGTTGTCCATGGAGGACCGGGTAAGAAACTGGGATCGCACGAGCAGACGAACGATCAGGCCCAGCACAACGGTGAGTAACAGAAAAATGCCGATATCCTCGTAACCCCAAAACGGCTGAGGCTCAAGTGATCGTTCCTGATTCCCACCCACCGATTTCTCGCTTCTCCACGGATTCTCATCTTTTTTAAAGCGCATGCAGGTGTTGGAACTCCGGAACTACACCGAAAACCGCAGTCGGAGCCTGCACCGTGTCTCCGACCTGGTCGATGCGCGCCGGTTCAGCGTTACCAAGAAACCGCGATCCCTCGCGAATGTGCACAATTTTTTCGGGGTCGAAGCCCATCAGTCTGGCGCAGGTAGCGTCTGCTGCAACTGGATCATTAGCAAGTACAATGTTGCCCAGAGGTCGGGGAGTACCGTTTAGCGGGCCGTTGCCTTCCATGGCGATGATGCCGTCGGCGATGACGAAATGAATCGGAACAGTTGCGCACAAATCGAGAATGCTTTCCTGAATGCCTTTCCAGTGCAGGACGTTTTTTGGCCATCCGTAGCGGGCACCGGGGACAATTCCAAACATGTTCTTCATAGCGAGTGTCACGCCAGACCAGTGATGCGTCTTAATCTTCGGCATTGAGACGAGAAAGTCTGCCTGCAGCACTGTGCGAGGAAGCCAAAGGTCTTTCATGCTGGTGTAGCTGGCTCGAAGCGGCGTACGGATCAGCTCGTCGCGATTGAGGTCGACGAATCTAATCTTCTCGTATCGAAGGGATTCCTCGTAGCCACTCTGACAGAGAACTAACTGAGTATCACGTTGATGTCCTGGCCCCTCGGCGATGACGACAGACTTTGCTCCTAAGCGACGGAATGCCTCCACTGCGGCCAATACCAACGTTGGGTGAGTGTTGATGGCATCCCCTGGAAGGTAATCGACCAAATTGGGCTTGAGTACCACCGTCTTCCCGCGGAGATCTAGCGAAAAGAGCTGCAATCCCTTCGACAGGACCTGGTCGAGTTCTTGGGAGTACTGCGCCGCAGAGAGGATTGCGACTCGCGATCGCTTAGGGCGCCGATTGAAGTGGTATTTCGGCAGGAAAAAGGGAGCAGCAATAGAGGCACCGGCGCCAAGTGCCGCGTTCCCGATGATGAAATCTCGACGCGTGATGCTCAAGACGTGACTCCAAGGTTGACGAGTGCCTGTTCGTGGTCGAGCGCGAGGCAGGCCAGCGCAAGAGTGCTCGTGTCTTCCACGTACACGAGATCAGGAAAGGTAAGCAGTGTACGACGAAGCAAGGTAACGGGTCGCCTGTGTGCGGCGAGGGCAAGAATTGCCCAGGCAAGGCTCCAAGGCGCCGTGAGGGTTGGAGCAGTGCGTTCGAGATAGTTGAGAGAGATTTCGAGGAGTGAGTCTTGTGGTCCATCACGGAGTGCCAAGAGCGCGATAGCCGTGTCGTCGGCGTGCGGTGCAACGGCGGTCCCGTAAACGACGCCGTTTCCCGCGTTCCATCCTCCGCCGGGACAGGCGCGATCCATGAGCATCTCGACTCCGCGCTTCACGCGCAAGGGCGCCAATTCGAAACCGCCACAAGTGCAAGGCAACTGGTTGAAGGCGAGGATCGCGAATGCGGTAGGCACAACCCAACTGACCGTATCAGGAAACCACGGCCAGCCGAACTTGTCAGGATCGAATCGAACATGGCGATCAGTGGTGCGAAATTTCCACTTCCACAACCAATCGCCCTCTTTTCCAGCGTTGCTCAACAGCCAATGAAGACCCTTCAGCCGAGCGGGTATAGCGGATACGAAGTCACGAAGAGTGATCGCGACCAGCGATGTTAGCCAGGAGCCGTCATGGTCGTCTCCTACGAACACGGGCCAGCTTCCGTTTGGATTCTGCTCGCGCAGCAAGAAAGCTTGAGCACGTTCTTGTGCGTCTATGGCTTGCGATCCGACTGCAAGCAACGAATAGCATGTCGGCTCCAGTGCTGGCTGTGCTGAGGACAACAGCGCAGACCAGCCTCCACACGGAAGCTGTCTACGAAGAAGTTCGGCGGATAGGTCGCTGGGAACCACAAAAAGAGACTCCTCGCCTCGGTACTTGTAGACTGAGTCGGCTTTTCAGTCAAAAGACCGCGATGAAAGAGAACGAGTGGGTCGGAAACTCAGGCATCATCGATAGCGAAGTTACGGGAACACCGTGGTCAGTGAAAGCGCAATTGGTCAGGTAACACTAAGCGTCTCACTTCTGAGAAAAACTGGGGGCGCCCGCTGTTGGTCGTCGGGGTTTGATTCGAGGTCAAGCCCGGGCAGAGATCACCAGCAATTTCGCGATTGGTAAGAAGTCGCACCCGTGGCGTGGGTTCTGCGTTGCGAGGAAACGGGAGATTCAGCACTCAAGCACAATTCAGTCAAATTGCGATCGGTGAAACTAAACGTGAACTCGTCGAGCAGTTCGCCGCTCCGAATTTGTCCGCCCGGATCGTCCGTATGACGACCGCTAAGAAACTCGGCAATGTTCAGGCAGAACGCGATTGATCAGAAAAATCGAGCGGCTCTCCTCAGATGCCGGGCTGGTCAGCAACAGCGCGATTGGTAAAAAGCCGCTTGGGCGGCACTTTTTGGTCTGAACTCGTTTCTCGCACGCAGTCTCCGACGCTCGAAGAAACTCAACACGCTGCCCACTAATGCAAGGACTTCCTTATTTGAGATCAGTTGCAGATCCCGCTTAGGGAGGACGGCGATGCGGCACGCCTTCGCGCAAAACGGACAGCTTTGAGAAGTGCAAAAGAACTCCTTCCGGTGTAGTGTTCACGCCCGGAAGGTAACCAAATTGTTCTCGTCTGCATGCGAACTCTCCGAGAAGCTGAGGGCTGCGCGTTACATCATTGATCCGGTCACCCTGGAGGTGGTGTATCTAGCCGCCCGTATGCACAAGCCGCTGTTGGTGGAAGGTCCACCTGGTTGCG
>DASRFL010000028.1:0-115573 GCA_035651555.1 Terriglobales bacterium | reverse complement strand
CCTTACGCGCTACGCCGAACTTTTCGGACGGGCGGTACCCTCGCTCAGCGCCGATACCAGACAGATGTTCATGGAACACTCCTGGCCGGGAAACCTCGGGGAGTTAGAAGCATCAGCGCGCGCGATCGTTGCGGTTGGCGATGAAAGCGCGGCCAAAGGGGGACTGCGACAACTGCTGGCCCGGGCTGATAACGGTTCAAATGGGAGGATGTCTTTGAAAGAAGCGGCGCGAGCTGCGTCGCGGGAGGCCGAGAAAGAGTTGATCCTGAAGGCGTTGACACGCACGCGCTGGAACCGGCGCCGGGCCGCGCAGGAGTTGCAAATTAGCTACAAAGCCCTGCTTTATAAGCTCAAGCAGATTGGTTACGAAGAGTACGGGGCCACATGATTCGGCAGACTGAGCTATACGAGGCATACCAAAAGACATACGAAAGATGAGACGAGCAATGACAAGACACTTGGTCGCGATGTTTTTGCTGGCGATGTCAATGGGGCAGGTACTGGCGCAATCGAGCGGCAGCGCGCCCGATCCGAATTCCGCTCCCCAGTCACAGGCGGGACCTTCGTACGTGATTGGGCCGGACGACACGCTTTTTATCTCAGTATGGAAAGAACCTGATCTGACGGAGACGTTGCCGGTACGGGCTGATGGAATGATTTCTCTTCCGTTGCTAAACGATGTTCGAGCCGCCGGACTGACGCCAATGGAGTTGGGCGCCACCATCACCGAGAGGCTGAAAAAGTACGTTGCCGATCCGCGCGTGACCGTGGTGGTAACCCAGATGAACTCGCAACGCGTATATGTCACCGGCGAAGTGCTGCATCCGGGAGCGATGAATCTAACGCCTTCGATGACTGTGTTGCAGGCCTTGGCGAGCGCGGGATTCACGCAATTTGCGAACACTAAAGGAATTTATGTTCTCCGCAACGAAAACGGAAACCAGAAAAAATATCCGGTGAACTACCGAAAACTGGTTAAGGGAGAAGACAGCTCGCAAAACATCCTGCTTAAGCCAGGCGACACGATCGTGGTGCCGTAAGGGCAGGAACGAAAGATCATATGAGCCGAGTATCAAGACAATCCTTTCTCGCCGCGTTCTTATTGCTGACTGTCGGGTGCCTGTTTGCGCAGACGCAGCAGACGAGCACGAACGACACTGGGGCGCCGCCGGCCGCGACCGGCCTTGACGTACAGACGCAGATGAGCGAGAACCCGCCAGTTTCCGGCCTGGATGAACCCAAGTTCGAACCCGGCTTTGGAACGCGAAGCTACCTGGCGCCTAAGATTGAGGCCAGCGAGAACCTGGACACAAACGCCACCAGCATTCCTGGCCGCAACAATGTTACGGATACGACCCGGCTTCTGGGATCGCTCGACCTGCAGAAATTGTGGAAGCAACATCCGCTGGATCTGGACTACATCGGCGGAGTGGATTGGTACAGCGCCGGTGGAGGGCACGTTTATCAATTGCAGTCCCTCGAAGCGACGCAGCGCTTCCTATGGCGGACGGGGCAATTAGCGGTGCGGGACTCGCTCAGCTATCTGCCGGAAGGAACGTTCGGATTCGCCTCCTTTGGTGGAGCAGGCGGCGCATTCGGTGGCGGGGGTCTCGAAGCTGGCGGGATTCCCGGTGGCTCCGAGGTAGGGATTTTTGGCAATGGGCAGTACGGTTCGCTTTCGACGCAGCCACGCCTCACCAATATGGGTATCGTCGATATCACGCAGTACGTGAGTCCGCGAAGCGAAGTGGTGCTGACTGGCGCGTTTGGTCTGACTGATTTCACGAACAATCCATCTGGGCCAACATGCTCGACAGTCGCGAACTGTTACTTCAACAGCCAACAGGCAATCGGCGAACTCGCCTACAACTACCAGATTTCGAGGCGAAACCAGCTCGCTCTGGTGTACGCCTATGAAGAACTACACTTCCCGACAGCTTTCGCAGGAAGTTTGAATGTAAATCTGGTGCAGTTACTCTTCGCTCACCGGATTACGGGCAAGCTGGATTTCATTCTGGGCGGTGGTCCGGAGCTTGTGCGCCGGACGCAATCCGAAGAAGAGCTTCTTGGGCAAGTCCCGGTTGGCTTGCCCTGCATTAATCCGACGCAACTGACGCCATGTGTGATTATCCGGAGCCGGTTTATCACCGGGTCGGCGCGGATGTCATTGCGCTATCGAATGACGCCGCGCACAGCTCTGCAGTTGGGATATCTGCGATACATCAGTCCGGGATCAGGGTTCTTCGGGGGAGCGAACACGGATGTGGTGCGGTTCTCGGTGAATCACAGCCTGGAACGGCACTGGACCCTGATGATGGATAGCGGTTATGCGCGCAATTCGCGGCTGCTGGCGGTGACAGCGGGCGCAGCGGGCGGTGCTGCCGTTTACCACTACTGGTATGTCGGAGGCGGAGTGCATCGCCAACTGGGACGACACTGGGGGGCATTCGGCAGCTATCAGTACGACCAGTTTAAGTTCGGCGACACCGGCTGCACGGGAACAGGCTCAAATTGCGGACTTGGGTACGGGCGGAACATTCTGCTGGTCGGCGTGCACTGGACGCCCCAGCCGATTCGGCTTGATTGATGTTTTGGCCAGCGCGTGCTGGCGGAAATGGGAACTGACAATGATTGAGAACCGCGTACTGACAATGGAAGACTACGGCGCAATGCTGCGGCGGCGCCTGAAGGTCATTCTGATCCCGGCCGTGCTCGCGCCCATCGTCGGATTTTTGATCTCGTACGCCTTTCCGGCGAAATACATGTCGCAGGCGCTGATCCTGGTTCAGGAACAACAAGTGCCGCAAGGATATGTGGCTCCGGTCGTCACCGCGGACCTGTCGCAGCGTATCGCGACCTTGGAACAGAAAGCCCTGGGCGCGGACCGCTTGCGGCCGATGATCGAAAAGCTGAAGCAGCAGGGCCTGGTGCATGGAAATGACGACGACATCATTGAGCGGATCCGGAATGGGGTGTCGATCGAGCAAGTACAAATGATTGTGCTGCCCAACTCGTCCACCACGACGAAAGGCACCGGGCCGCGGCCGGGATTGGCGACGGGACCTCCGCCATCGAAGACTCCGCAGGTGCCGGCGTTCAATTTGGATTTCACCGCGTCGGACCCTAAAGAGGCGCAGGCAATCTGCGCTGGGTTGGCCGACATCATGCTTCAGGAAAATCTGAAAGAACGTTTGGCAGCAGCACAGAACACGGCCGACTTTCTGGGACGGCAGGTGGATGATGCCAAGCACAACCTGGATGATCTGGACTCGAAACTTGCGGATTTCAAGAAGCAATACCTGGGGCAGCTTCCGAGTGATGAAGACAGCAATCTGAAACTCCTGAGCGGGTTGAATTCGCAACTGGACGCGAGCACGCAGGCTTTGAATCGCGCACAACAGGACAAAACCTACAGCGAGTCGTTGCTGTCGCAGCAATTGGCAGCGTGGAGGGCGGGTTCGTCCTCAAATCCGCAGACCTTGCAGCAGCAGCTCGACCAGGCACAGGCCCAACTGGTAACCCTGCAAGAACGCTATACGGACGATTATCCGGATGTGGTTAAGACGAAGAAGCAGATTGCTGATCTGCAAAAGCGGCTGGATGAAGTGAATTCCGCTGCGCCGAATAGCGGCACTGCGGCCGGGACGAAGGTAAGCGCGGCTGAGCCGGCGGAGATCCAGCAGTTGCGGCTGCAGATTCACCAGTATGAGCAGGTGATTGCGCAGGCAACGCGTGAGCAGAAGAACCTGCAGGGCCAGATCAAAGTTCTGCAGGGACGAATCGCCGTCAGCCCTGCAGTGGAAGAAAGATATAAGCAGTTGACGCGGGACTACGATACCGCGCAGAAGTTCTACGATGACTTGCTCCAGAAAAAGAACGAGTCGGAGATGCAGAGGGCAATGGAGAGCGAGCAAGAGGGAGAGCAAATGCGTTTGCAAATCCCCGCTGACTTGCCGGACTCGCCGAGTTTCCCGAACCGCCTGATGTTTGCCGGTGGTGGCCTGGGAGCAGGACTGGCGCTGGGAATCGGGTTTGGGCTGTTGCTTGAATTGCGCGACAAGTCGCTGCGCAACGAGGGGGACGTGATCGCAGCTCTCGAATTGCCGGTGCTCTCGCAGGTTCCGTGGGTTGGAGCAGATCCTGCCAACCACAATGGCAATGGCAATGGCAACGGCAATCGGAAATTCGGGTCGAGGTCGCACACGCGCGGCGAGGCTGGAACAATCGAGGTTTAAGGCTCATGTATAGAGAATTTTTTGGCCTGCGGGCGAACCCGTTCAACGTAAATCCGGACCCGCGTTACTTGTTTCTCACGCGGCACACGGAAGAGGCACTGGCTTGCCTGACGTATGGAATCCAGAGCCGTAAAGGTTTCGTGCTGCTCACCGGTGAGGTGGGAACCGGAAAGACGACGCTGATCAACAAGCTGCTGGAGTGGCTGCGCTCACAGCAGGTGCCGACGGCGTTCATTTTCAACTCGCGAATGAACGTGCCTCAGTTTCTCGACTATATGATGGCTGATTTCGGCATTCCCTGTGAGACCCGCTCCAAGAGTCAGATTTTAATCCGGCTCTATAGCTGGCTGCTCGAACGCTACCGCGCCGGCGAGACTGCAGTGTTGATTGTGGATGAGGCGCAAAATCTTCCGGATGAGGTGCTGGAAGAAATCCGGATGATGACCAACCTAGAGACTTTTACCGAAAAGCTGCTGCAGATTGTGCTGGTTGGCCAGCCGGAACTGGAACACCGTTTGAAACAGCCGAATCTGCGGCAGTTGCGGCAGAGACTGACGCTTCGGTCAAAAACCCACCCACTGACTTCTGACGAAACCAAGTCGTATATAAGCCAGAGATTGCGTATTGCGGGATCGAACGGACAAGAAATTTTCGAGCCCGAGGCGCTGAATGCCATCCATCGATACTCCGGAGGAATTCCTCGAGTGGTAAATCTGCTCTGCGAGCATTGCCTGGTGAGCGCGTTCGTGGACCAGCAGAAGAAGGTTGGCGCGCACGTGGTGGATGCGGTAGCGCGCGACTTTGAACTCGATGGCCGTGCCGACGCTCCCCCGCCGTCGCTGAACCCCGACAAGTTTGATTTGATGAACGAGCTGAAGACTATTTCAAGCGCCACCGAGAGATTTGCAGAGCTGCAACACGATGCGAGTGAAGTGAGCAAAGAAGGGAAACTATGAGCCGAATTCATGAAGCCTTAAAAAAAGCGGAGCAGGAACGTGCGATGGCGGAACCCGCGCCAAGGATGGAACCGATGCAAGCGGTGATCGATCCAGTCACAGAGGGCGACTTGAACCCTTCGCCCATCGCCATCTCCGCTGGAGGCACAGCGGCAGTGATGACCCCGGATTCCCTGCTGGCGCGCAGCCGGAAAACCAACTGGCAGCCGGACTCGAAGACGATGTTGTTCTTCGGAGGCGAAGAGCATGTTTACGGGATGGAGGAATTTCGTACGTTGCGCAGCCGACTCTATCAGGCGCGCGAAAGGCATCCTCTCTCGAAGTTGCTGGTTACGAGCCCTTTACCAAAAGAAGGGAAATCGTTTGTCACGGCGAACCTGGGGCAGGTATTGGTACGGCAGCAGGGCAAGCGTGCTCTGCTGATCGACTGCGACTTGCGCAATCCGCACCTGCATTTGACGCTGGGCGCCGAGCCCGGTCCTGGAATTTCGGAATTTCTGCGAGGAGAGGCGGACGAGTTCTCGATCATCCAACGCGGGCCCATGGACAATCTGTTCCTGATTCCGGCGGGTGAAAGAAATGAAAATCCTGCGGAACTCGTAGCCAGTGGACGCATCAAAAGTCTGCTTACGCGGCTTGAACCGCTGTTTGACTGGATCATTATCGATTCTCCGCCGGCGCTGGCGGTTTCGGACTCGGCCTTGTTGTCAAAGTATTGCGATGGAGTCCTGATGGTTGTGCGATCGAATGCTACGCCGTTTGACATGGCGAAGCGGGCGCGCCAGGAATTTGGCGACAACATTGTGGGAGTGGTCCTGAACGGAATTTCGACGTTGCCCGAATATTCGCAGTATTACTACAACGCCTATGTGAAACCGAACGGCAAAGGAGAGGCTTTCAAATAGTTTGAAGCAGGCCGAATCGGTCGAGTCGCGATTCGCAGCGAAATGCGCAGCATGAGCTTCGCTGACCAGGTCAGGGAATAGAGAGAACGTCGAGATGGTCATCCGGTTGTTCAACGCATACTTTCCGCGCCGTACGCTGCTCTTGGCGCTTTCTGAAGCCGGGGTGGTGGTTCTCGCGTTTACGGTGTCGTGCATCATCTGGATGGGGCGGGACGCCGACCTTTTTCTGAACTATGAAGGCGGATTCGTAAAGATCACCCTGATCACGGCGGTCTTCCTTATATGCATGTATTACGGGGACCTCTATGACTCGTTGATACTGACAAATCGGCGTGAGGTCATCATCCGGCTCATTCAGGTCATGGGCGCCGGAACGCTGGTTTTAGCCGTGCTGTATTCCGCATATCCCAGCACCCGGCTGGGGGTCAAGAATTTCGTCCTCGGTTTGTTTCTGGTGCTGCTCCTGGTTTGGTTCTGGCGAGAGCTATTCCTCTGGTTGTTTCGCTCCAAGCACCTGCTTGAACGCGCAATTCTGCTGGGTGATGGGCCGCTTTCAAAGAAACTCGCTCATGAAATCCTCACCCGGCCCGATCTCGGGTTGCAGCTTCTGGGTTACGTAAGCGTGTCGTCGTCGCAAGCGCGTAGCGATTTGCCATACCTGGGTACTCCAGACCGCCTTGCAGAAGTTGTGCGGGCCCAGGGAGTGCGGCATGTGCTGGTCACCATGCCTGACCAGCGTGGCAAATTGCCGATGGATGAACTGCTTTCGATCAAGTCGCAATACGCGCGAGTGCAGGACGGAGCCGAGATCTACGAAAAGCTGACCGGGAAACTGCCAATTGAATCATTGCGGCTGAGCTGGCTGTTATTTTCTCCCGGCTTCCATACCTCGCGCTGGCTCTCGATCTGGAAGAGCATATTTTCATTCCTGATTTCGCTGGTGCTCCTGATTCTGTTTTTACCAGTCATGCTGCTGATCGCGATTGCGATTCGGCTGGACTCTCCCGGGGATGTGATTTTCAAACAGGAGCGGGTGGGGCAAGGCGGCAAGATTTTCACGTTGTACAAATTCCGCTCCATGTACCATGGCGCAGACGCCAATGGAAACCACGCGCCGGCAGAAGAGCACGACGGGCGAGTTACGCGACTTGGCAGGGTGCTTCGCCGCACGCGTCTTGACGAACTACCGCAGCTTTACAACATTCTATGTGGAGATATGCACTTCGTCGGCCCGCGGCCGTTCGTGCCCGATCAGGAAGAGGTGATGGTGAAGGCCATTCCTTTTTACAGCCAGCGCTGGAACGTGAAGCCGGGCGCGACTGGCTGGGCGCAGATCAATCGCGGTTATTGCGCGACGGTTGAAGATAATGCGGACAAGCTTGCCTACGACTTGTTCTACATCAAGAACATATCGATATCGCTGGATTTATTAATCATTTTCAAGACCATGAAAATCCTGGCCTTAGGGCGCGGCGGCCGATGAGCGTAGAGACGCTTTTTTTCGCGCGATTTGTTTTTTGGGCGAGTCTGGTGCTCGTCGTTTACCCCTACTTCTTATATCCGGTTGTGCTTTTCCTCGCGTATTCGGTGACCCAGGCGTGGCGGGATTTGAAATATCTTCGGGCGACTCGCGACCGGCGCACGGAGACTCCATCGCCGGGGGAGATGCCGGGCGTGAGCATCATTATTCCGGCATATAACGAAGAAAAAGTTCTAACGCAAAAAATCGAGAACCTGCGGGAGTTGGATTTTCCGCGCCAACGTGTGCAGGTTATTTTTGTATCCGACGGTTCAAGCGATGGCACAAATGAGATTTTGCAGGCGAGTGCAGGGGGAAACTTCGAGTGTTTGCTGCTGAGTGAGCGCAAAGGCAAAGCCAATGCCCTGAACCAGGCGGTGATGCGCGCGAAAAACGAGATTCTGGTTTTCTGCGATGCCAGCACTTTGTTTGAGCGTGACGCGATCAACAAATTGGTGCGGCATTTTGCGGATCCCGATGTGGGCGCTGTCTGTGGGGCGGTACGATACCACGCCGGTTCCGATGCGCAGCAAACTGAAGGCGCGTACTGGAAGTATGAGAGCGCGTTGCGCCTGATGGAAGCGCGGTTGGGCGCGATCCTGAATGCCAGCGGCGCAATCTATGCTCTGCGGCGAGAATGCTTCTCTCCGGTCCCGCAGAACACGATCATTGAAGATTTTGTCATCCCCATCCGCGCGCGCAGGCTCGGATTTTCGGTGCTTTACGACCCTGAAGCGGTGGCGATTGAATTTCCCGCGAGCACGGTATCGGGAGAATTTACCCGGCGCGTGCGACTTGCAGTAGGAAGTTTTCGCGCGTTGAAAGATGTTGTGCGCGTGCCGTTGCGCGGGTTCACGCCGTTTGCATTGATCTCGCACAAACTGTTGCGCTGGCTGGTGCCGTTTTTCGCGTTGTCGCTGCTGGCGAGCAACGTTGTGCTGGCTAGGGCGCCATTTTACCGCGCGGCATTGGCGACGCAGATATTGTTCTATTTCTGGGCGGGATTGGGATTCTTTTTTTATCAGCACATGCGACGTGTGCGCTATGGATTAGTGCCGTATTTCCTCTTTGCGATGCATCTCGCATTCCTGGTAGGTTTCGTGCGATGTGTCATGCGGTCGGACCGGGCGGTTTGGCAGAAAGTGACTTAGCAGAAAGTGACTTAGAAGATGGCCTCGAAAACGGTAGAGACTGAGAGGATGCCGGCGACCGCAGGCATTGAGCGCTTTGAAGCGCTGGCTCTGATGCTGCGGTGTCTTCGCTGCAAGGCAGAGCTTTCGCTCGAGGACCAGGGATTTCATTGCCAGAACTGCGCGGCAAGATTTCCGATCACGAACGGCGTAGTCCGTTTTGTCGAATCGCAAGGTTATGCGGAGAATTTTGGCTTCGAGTGGACCAAGTACGCCCGCACGCAACTGGATGACGAGATATCAAATTTGTCGGAGCGGCAATTTCTAGAGTCGACCGGTTTCAATCCTCAGGATTTACATGGCAAGTGGGTGCTCGATATCGGTTGCGGCATGGGCCGCTTTGCTGAAGTGGCGAGCCGGTGGGGAGCAAAAGTAGTTGGCATCGACCTGAGCCTGGCAGCCGATGTGGCGGCAAAAAACTTGTCGGCGCGGCAGAATGTGTGGATCTGCCAGGCTAGCGTGCTGAACTTGCCATTTCACGAGCAGAGTTTCGACTACATCTACAGCATTGGGGTGCTGCACCACACGCCGGATTGCGAACAGTCATTCAAGCAGTTGCCGCGTTTATTGAAACCTGGTGGAAGCGTGGCTATCTGGCTTTACAGCGGATACACGCGGTGGTACCGGATGGCGGATGTCTATCGTAGATTCACTACGAAAATGTCTCCGCGAAAATTGCACGCCCTTTGCGTGGCCGCTGATTCGCTCTATTACGTGCACCGCGGGTTGCAGCGAGTGCCGGTTGTAGGTTCATTTCTGAGTGGCGCGCTCAATTACATGGTGCCTATCAATATGAATCCTTCGCGCGAGTGGCGATTGCTCGACACGTTTGATTGGTATTCGCCGGTCTATCAGTCCAAGCATACTTATGAGCAGGTATTTCGCTGGTTTGAAGATTGCGGACTCGAAGATCTACGGGTGCTTCATCGGCCAATCGCGGTCCGAGGGACGAAGCCCACGAGACATCGCGACCAGCCTGCGTAATTCAGAAGAAATTTGGGGAGTCGCCAGATATGTGCGGCATTGCCGGAATGGTGGACGCCGGGCGGGGCGGTTTAGCCGACGAAGCAGTCGTGCGCCGCATGTGCGACGTGATCGCTCACCGTGGGCCGGATGACGAAGGATTCTACGTAAGCGGCGGCGTGGGGTTGGGTATGCGCCGCCTCAGCATCATCGACCTTTCGACAGGGCATCAGCCGCTCTCGAATGAAGACGGCAGCATCTGGATTGTCTTCAATGGGGAGATATACAACTTCATCGAGCTGCGCGACGAGCTGCGCGCCCGTAGACACATCTTTCGAACGAATACTGATACCGAGGCCATCGTTCATCTGTATGAGGAGTTCGGAAGCGATTGCGTGCGGCGATTGCGAGGTATGTTTGCCTTCGCGATTTATGACACGCGCAACAAGATACTGCTTTTGGCGCGGGACCGGCTCGGGAAAAAGCCGCTCCATTACGCGCTCGATGGCGAGCGCTTGCTGTTCGGATCTGAAATCAAGTCGTTGCTCGAAGCTGCGCCCGAGCTTGCAGACATCAATCGCGAAGGTCTGCTGAATTATTTTTATTTCGGGTATATTCCTGATCCGCAATCGGCGTTTCGCAAGATTCACAAGCTGCCCCCGGGGTACATTCTCGAGTTTCGCAATGGCACGATAAAAACTCAGCAGTATTGGGACGTCCCCGCCTACGATACCCACCAGTCGATTTCAGAAGAAGAGTGCCTGGAAGATTTGGAGCGAAGACTTGCGGAGGCCGTCAGGATTCGCTTGGTGAGCGACGTGCCGCTGGGTGCGCTGCTGAGCGGTGGGGTCGATTCATCGATTGTTGTTGGATTGATGGCGAAGGCGACTTCTCAGCCGGTGAAGACCTTCACCATCGGATTCGATCGAAGTGAATTCGATGAGACCCACTACGCGCGACAGGTCGCGACAGCTTTCGGGACTGATCATCACGAGCTGATACTCAGGCCGGACGTAGTGGGCACTCTCGAGAAACTGACCCCGATGCTGGAGGAGCCGTTTGCGGATTCATCGATCCTGCCGACCTATTACGTTTCGTGCCTGGCACGGCAGCACGTGACGGTTGCACTGTCGGGGGACGGCGGCGACGAACTTTTTGCGGGATATACGCGCTATACACGACTACTCGAGGAAAACCGGCTGAGCTGGATGCCGCAATGGTTGGGACGCTTTTACCGAGATCAGATTTTTCACAGAACGCCCAGCTTTTATGGACGGCGTTTTCTTTTCAATATGACCTTGCCAATTCGCGACCGTTATATCGATAACATCTCGCAATTCCCGGCGTGGGGGCGAGAGCGCGAATTGTTCAGCAGTGATTTTCTGGCGTGGGCTGATTCGACGCAATCGCCTTTAGATTTGTTCCGGCATTACTTCGATGAAGCCCCTGCGAAGGATTTGGTTTCTCGGCTCCTGTATCTAGATACGAAGACGTATCTGCCGTTCGACATTTTGACCAAGGTTGACCGGATGAGTATGGCGACCTCGCTCGAGGTTCGCGTGCCCATGCTGGACCATATTTTTGTGGAGTGGGTCGCCAGCCTGCCGGTTTCACTGAAACTTCGTGATTTCAATGGCAAATACATTTTGAAAAAACTGGCGGAGCGGATCGGAGTTCCGCGTGAGGTTTTATATCGCAAGAAGAGTGGATTCGCCATGCCGCTGGTGCACTGGATGCGGAAAGAACTGAAGCGGGATCTGGTGGATATCCTGCTTGAGCCACGCACGCTGGAGCGCGGATACTATTCGCGGAATGCGGTGCAGAAACTGGTTGAGGAACACAGCAGCGGGCGCCGCGATCGTTCACACGAAATCTGGCTGCTGCTGATGCTCGAGTTGTGGCATCGCAATTTTCTTGAAGCCCGTGTAGGAAGCCAGTTGCAAGCTACTTCGCTCACCGCTGTTTCCTGACATGCAGACCGTGTCCTTATCGGCTCCTCCAAATCACGACCTGTCGCGTGCTGAATCGCCATCGCAGCACCCCAGCGACGCTCGGCGTGTTTTTTTTCTGGTCGATTCGCTCCATGTAGGAGGGACGGAAACTCAAGCCGTTGAACTGGCACGACGCCTGGATCCTGAGAGGTACCGGGTCACGCTGGGATGCCTGCGGGTGCGCGGCCCACTTTTGTCGAGACTGGAAGGGTCGGCGGTAACACTGCGAGAGTGCTATCCGGAAGGCGGTGTCGATTCCCTCAGCGGCATTCGCGAAATGCTGAAATTGGCTCGGTTTTTTCGGCGCGAGAAAGTCCAGATCGTGCACAGCCATGACCTTTGGTCGAATCTGCTGGCGATTCCGGCGGCACGGATGGCGCGCGTGCCGGTAGTCATTTCCAGCCGGCGGGACCTGGCGCATCTCGATTGGTACACGCCGCGACGCAGAAGAATTCTTCGTTATGTGCAACAACTTGGTTCCGCGGTGCTGGTGAACTCGGGGCAGATTAGAGAGCAGTTAATCACGGAAGATGGATTTCCCGAGAGGATGATCCGGGTGATTCATAACGGTGTCGACTTTGACCGGTTCAGCACGGTTGTTCGCGATCGCGAGCGTTTGTTCCCCGGGCTGGGCAACTGCAAGCTCATCGTGGCAGTTGGAAACATGCATAGCGACATCAAGGGCCAGCCGACGTTGATCAAGGCCGCGCGTGACGTTTGCGCGAAAGTTCCGCAAGCAAAGTTTGTGCTGATCGGCGACGGACGACGTCGCCTGGCGTTCGAAGCGATGGCGGAGGAGTTCGGGGTGAAGCAGAATATTATCTTTCTCGGTCAACGGCATGACATTCCCGAATTGCTCGCCGCCTGCGACATGGCGGTAATGGCGTCCAAAGCAGAAGGTTTTCCGAATGCGTTGCTGGAATACATGGCAGCCGGACTGCCCACGATCGCCACCGATGTTGGCGGAAATCGGGAAATCATTCAGCATCAGATCAACGGGATGCTGATCAAACCGGAAGATCCTGACGCTCTGGCGCAGTCTATTATGCTGCTGCTCGAGGACTCAAAGACTGCGTCAGGCCTGGCCCAGACCGGCCGGGAGATGGTGAGACGAGAGTTCAGTTTTGATCGACTGACGGCGAACATTGATGCCATGTACACCGAATTGCTACACGCGCCCCGCTGAGTCCATCCACCTATATCGGCCATTCCTACATCGAAACGGTCACGAAGTAGTCGCGAGCGATACGCTCAGTGCGGACCTGACCCGCCGGTACACTCGAGAACAACTGCTTGAGCTGAGAGTCGGTATAGAGATAGAGCGGGCAGCGCTGTTTGTAGCGAAGCTTACGCTGCCAGGCCAAAATTCCGCCGTCGGCAGGAAAGCTGAAGAATGCTTTGCCGCGCGTAACCGAGAGTACCTTGTCGACGGTCTGCTTGGGATCGGCCATGTAATCCATGAAGCCCATGGCAATGGTGTAGTCGTATTTTTCGTTCAAGGGATCGGCGAGAAAATCATGGCGGGCAAATTTGCAGCGATCTTCTACGCCGGCAGCGCGGGCGTTTTTGTCGGCGATTGAAATCATCTCGTCCGCAAAGTCGATTCCGTAAACGCGAGCGGCGCCATTCTTCGCCAGGGCAACGCTGTAGTGGCCCGGCCCGCAACCGATATCGAGAACGGTCCTGCCTTCGATCGGCGAGCATCCGGCAATGGTTTTTTCGTATCTCATGCGCATACTGGCGCGCAGGTAGCGGTTGATCCAGCGATTTACGAAGGTGTTGCTATTCCCGTAAATCGCGTTGAAGTCGTGCGCGTAAGAGTCAAAAAATTGCGAAGTGCGACTGGCGGACACGGTCATGCGGCCTCCGAGACCGACTTGGGTTTGGTGGTTGTTTGCGGCTTGCGTGTCCAGGTGCTTTCTTCGAAATAACCTGGATTTTCGGCAATGAAGCTGGCGAAGGTGTTGACTTCAAAATCATTCAGAATGTTGCGAATTTTTTGTTCTGTACCGCGCAGATTGACATAAGACTTGAAGGCGCGCGTCGCGTTCAACTGCATTCGGGGATGTGCAGGGTCGATTTCACGCGGGTGAACGTAGAAGACCACGGGCCGATTTTCCGCAAGCACTTTGTGGCACATCTGGCGGATCAAGGCATATGGAAACAGGCGCAGATATCCGCCACCGAAAAAGCAGAAGCGTTTTCCTAGAACACTGGTTACTGTGATCGGAAATTCAACAAGGTTTTCTGAAATCCGGTGAGGGCTGAAATGATTTGTCTCCAGTCCTCCGTGCTGGCGCGGTGCCGGGAAAACCGAAGAATCGTAGCGATAATCAGCTTCGGCGATTTTGTCGAAGAACCACGGCGTGGCTTCGGTTACGGAGAATCCAGGCCCACGATAACCGAGGACGGGCTGGCCGGTGATGTCTTCGAGAATCGCCTTGCTCTTGCTCACGTCCTCGAGAAATGCATCCGGAGTCATGGTGTAGATCAGGCGATGAGCGTACCCGTGGGAAGCGATCTCATGGCCGCGATCATGCGCCTCACGCACGAGATGAGGAAAGCGTTCGGCGACGTAACCCAGGAAAAAGCAGGTAACGCGCGTGTTCTTTTCGCTGAAAATGTCTAGCAGTTTCCGGAAGTTGCGCTCGACACACGAAGGCAATGAGTTCCATTGCGAAATGTCGGGGGCCGAGGGGAGATCGAGAATGTGAAACCAATCTTCGACATCGACCGAGAATATGCTTTGCATCATTACTGGCCTTTTCTTTCCGCCTTCGCAAGCGGCGCAAGTGTCGCACCCCCGCGCGAAGTTTGTGCAGATGAATTTTCCCCGAAGCAAAAGTCACGGAAACGATCGTAGTAACCGCCCGCGATTCCCTTGATCGTCATTTTTACTTTCCAGGAAACGAACTGTTTGGCTCGCGGCAAAACGTCTCCCGCGGCGACACTGGCGGCGGAAGCCGCGGAGATGCCGCGTATCACCCCGTATCTTCCTAAGACGAAGCAGCTGTTCACGACCTTCACTCGCGTCGTTGGCTCAGATGTGAAAAGTACTCTGATGCCGGATTCGGCGGCAGCGAACTCAACCTGGCGCGAAGAATTGCCGCCAGGAACGGAAGCGAACTGAACCGGTGCCGCGATAATCTGCGAGAGCACTTCGATGCTGTTCTTCCATTCCAATAGCAATGTCTGCCACGAACAAGAAGACATGCGCCGGGGATGAGAGCAGGAATGCGATCCGATAATGTGCCCCTGCCGCGAAAGTTCGGCGATTTGTTCTGCGGCCAAAAAACCAGGTGTTCCGATGAAGTCGGTCGAAATGAAGAAGTGGGCTTTCCAGCCATATTTCGCGAGTGTGTCCGCAATTCTCATGCTGCTGGCGCCGCCGTCGTCGAATGAGAGCACGAATTCGCGGTGCGAGCTGCTTCGGAGCAGAAGGTCGCTGATTGTGACCGGCGGCGCTTGCAGGACGCCGCGGATTGCTTCCATGTGGCTCGTGAAATCGGACCATGTGAGCTTATAGTGAGCCGCAGCGGGCCCGGTGAAACCGGAGCTGTCGAAATCACCGGCCTCGGTGACATCGTGATACAGAAGCGAGAGCGCGTTCAAAGCTCTCGTCTGTTTCTCCGCGTTTGATTCGTGACTCATGCTCGCTTAAAAAATTCTCCGCAGTTGAGATTTGACTCCGGTCGGAACGCTGATGCCAAACCGCCCGAAGCCGTTCTTGAACGAGCGAGCTGCTCGTCGCAGGCGATCGGACTTGCGATGTTCGAGATCGAAGCGCAACAGCAGTTCTTCCTCGAGATGTCCGTTTGATGGCAGACGCAGGTCGCCTTTGCATCCGGAGAAATCGCCGTTTCGCAGTGCTTCAATCACGGCCGGTGGGCCGGAAGCTTCGGAGTCCAACACCGTGAACATTCCGCGAAATTGCCGTTTCCAATGCAGGTCTTGTCCGTAGAAGGCGAGCATAGAGGGATTGCGCTGCTGGAGGCCATTCAACAGGCGGAAGGTCGCTGTGCGGGGCGCGTATCGACCGTCGTACTTTGTGTTCCATACTTCGATGCCATCAGGAAGGACGCCAAAGTCTTCGATGGTGGAAAACATTCGGTTCGCGGGATGCGCAATAACAGCGAGGCCACCGTTCTGCTGAATGTGAGCAATCACCTGTTGTGGATCTTTCGAATTGGCCCGAGTTGTGCAGCCGTATCCCAAAATGTGCATGCCACCATCACAGGCAAATTCAAGGCTGGGAATGAAGACGAAACGAGCGTCAGAAAGGCGCTGGCATTCGTCGAGATAGTACTGCAATCTTTCTGTATCGAAGTACTCGGCGTGGTCGGTAATGCAGGCGAATCTACAACCAGCCTGGGTGAAAATTGCCTTGAGTTCCTGCAAGGTAAATTCGCCGTCGGAAAATTTGCTGTGCATGTGCAGCGCGCCCAGAAATTCGTTGGATGGTGCAGGCTGCTTTTTTCCGAGAAGACCAGGTACCCGACGAAGAGCAAAATGCAACCAATCACCGAGTTCCGGCAGCGGATCTCCGAATTCGAAATTATCGTGAAAAGTTCCGGCCACCGGCGTTAGAAAATTTAAGAGCGCCGGCAGACGCTTGGGAAATTTCCCGGGATATCCGGCGGGTGGGCCGGCAAAGGCCTCGACCAGATTGCGAAGGTCGCCCAGAAACCATCGACAGCGGACGCCAGGACGGTAGCTTTGCGGACCCGCTACCTCGCCCTTCTCAGCCATTTCCGCCAGCAGCGCCGGGAAATCTACCCCGGCATGAATTGCCAGCGGCAGGGAATTCCAGAAGCGCCCGTTGACTTCGAAGAACACTGGAGTTCCATCAGGTCGAATGCGGAATTCCACCATGGCCACCCCATGCCATCCGAGCGCCTGCAAAATCCCAAGTCCTGCACTTCGCAATCGCGGATCGGGCTCGACGCTTACCCGCAAAGAGCTGCCGGAGCCAGTGGGGCGAACATCGCGAATGCGGCGATGGAAGAACTCCGCTCGAGGTTCGCCGTCTTTCATTAACGCAAAGTATCCACAGCCCACGCCTTCGACGAACTCTTGAACCAGGACGCTCGTGCTTCGCTGCGAGATCTCCGCGAAGGCACGGCGGAACTCTGTCGAATTCTTGGCATATAGCGGCTTGCCTGTGGGGCGCAGTTGGCCATCATTCTCGACCTGGTTCGTACTGCGAGGCTTCAGAACCACCGGATAAGGGAGCGACTCGATGATGGCTTCTGCTTCGGCCCAGGAACCGATTACATAGGTAAGCGGAACAGCGATTCCGAGTGAAGCCGCGAGCGAAGTGGTGAATTGCTTATCGACTGCCTGGAGAACGATGGAGTGCGACGGTAAAACGAGCGTTCCACCTGCCGAGAATATGAGCTCGCGATGTTCCGATATTGGCAACATGCTCGCTTCAGTCATCGGGAGGATCAGCGCCGGCTGATGCTTTGCAGCCTCGCCTGCAATATGTCTGACGAATTCCTGCGGGTTGCGCTCAGGCGAGGGATAGGAAAATTGGCCAGAAGCGTAACGTGACCATCCGGCTTTCGACCACAACGAACTCGACCCAACGAAAACAGAATGTCCGGCGCGCGCGAGCGAACGAACGCTGGCGACCGCCTGATTTTCGTTGCCATCGAGAACGAGAATGTTCATCCGTTCACCACGTTCAGGGGCAGGTCCCGCGAAGCTGTGATCGGTGTGGCGCCTTTACCAGCCAGAATTTCAGCGAACTGGTCGGCAACAACGCACCAATCGAATTTTCGTGTGAGTTCAAGCGCCGCGCGTTCGTAGCGCTGTCTTAACTCCGGCTGGCGCAACAGCGTTATTAGCGCCTGAGCAAAGCTCTCGGGGTTGTCGGCAATCATCACGTCTTTGCCGTTGCGCACTTCGAGTCCTTCGGCGCCGATGGAAGTCGAAACGACAGCGCGGCCGACAGCCATGCCTTCATAGATTTTCAACCGCGTGCCTCCGCCCATTCGCAGCGGTACGACTAGCGCCCATGCCTGCTGCAGGTGATCTACGACAGAAGGCACAGTCCCGGTGACTTCGACGGTTTCGGTCGCCAATCTTTGGACAGCTGCGACCGGATTCTTTCCGACAATTCGGAATTTCGCGTCGGGCACAGCTTTCAGCACCAGTGGCCAAATCTCGCGACAGAAATATCCCACACCATCGACATTGGGCTCGAAGTCCATGGTGCCGGTGAAAACAACCAAAGGTTGCGCCGATTGCGGGACCGATCCCGGGCGGAAATTTTCGAGGTCCACACCAGTTGGCGTGACGCTGATTTTTTTTGCCGGCATGAATTGTGCCATGTAGCTGCGATCCTGCTCGGAGACCGCGATCACGTGCTGGAACTTTCCGATACTGGTGTGCTCGTAATTGCGCATTTTCCCGGCTTCAATCCGATAGATCAGCTTTTTGAGCCAATGACTCTCGTTTTCGAGCATGCGTTCCCAAAGCACAGTCTCAACATTGTGCTGGAAGAGCATTGTCTGATTCCAGCGGCTGGCAGGAAAGGTGAGCGAGGCTGAAAGGAAATCGCAGACAGCGGCATCGAAATTGTGCTGTTGAAATAGCTGCTCGATTTTGCGGCGAGCGCTACGATCGGTGAACTTCCTGACGGCAAAAGGCGCTCTGGATGGCAGGCAGTAGAGATAGTGGAATAGGCGGGCAAGTGTGCTGCTGTCGGGGGCGGCGGTCCAAAGCGGGATCGCGCCAGGAAAATGCTTCTGAATTTCGCTCTCGTACCAGAGGTCGCGCTTGCCACCATAGTGGCTCAGATAGACCAAATCATGACTCTTCTGGAGCTGGCGCAGAATGTTGTAGGAGCGAATCTTGCCACCCGCGTCGACGGGCAGAAGTTTGCCGGCTTTAACCCAGAGTATTTTCATCAGCAATCACTGAAAGTTGGTTGGCGCTGGGGATTCAAGGTCGATTGTTTGCAAGTTTCGCGGCAAAGTGTTCTGTTTGAGGCCTTTGTGATGGCATGTGATCTGCCGAAGTCGGGCGTGATGATCAATTCAAAGGCCCTCTAGGTGATTTCGATTCAAGGGTTTGCGGTTCATTCCGGTGCTGGTTACGGTATCGATCCCTGAGAAATGTTGCAAAAGCTTGCACACTACGGGCGGAAATTTTCCAATCGACTTATTTTGGGGCGGGCTGAACCACGACGGGTATGGTGGGGCGGGTCACGTCGTCCGCCATGACTATGTAGTTGATTCTGGAGAGGTTGGTTGCGGGACTCAGGAGACGGTAGTAGACGCGATAGAGCCAAGTGTTCTTGAGCCAGATCTTTAGATCGAAATATTGGCTATAGAGCCTGCATTTGCGTTTGCTCTGCGAAGAACGAGATTGTTTCGATTCGGTCGCGACCGGATAGCCGAGTTCCTGCAAATATGGCCCGATCAGATTTTCGAGTTGAGAAAGTTCGGAGACGGAAAAATTCTTTTTCCAGCGCCCAACTGGGTTAAAACCGGCAGCGTTAGATTCCTGTGGAAATGAGGTGTTCGGCTTGCCAACGGAACCAATTCCTGCCTGAAGAATCCGAGCGTAGTCGAGATCGTGATCGAGAAATTGTCCGAGGCGGGTGAGAGTTGCTTGCGGTTGCGCAAGCAGGTCTTCAAAACGAAGCTCAATGTAGTCGGGGCCGAGATCTTGGCCAAATCTTCGGCCTTTGCGGACAATCCACTCCCAGTACAAACCGGATGCGAGCAGACGTTGATCGCCGGGAAGTGGACGAATCCAGCCCTGTTTGTGAAGCGAGGCGGCGACGTCGCGGCCGTCGCGAATGATGTGGACGAAAAGCGCATTGGGAAATGCACGCTTGATGCGCGGCATGTACAACATTTCCTCTGGGGAGTTGTCGGCCCAGCGCGTGGCCTGCTGCGCGCTCGAAATCTGCTCCATGAAAATGCGAAGAAAATCGCCAGCATCATGGCATTCCGAGTCAAGCCTGGCGAGTAAGGGATCGGTGTCGATGTGAGCGGCGCGGAAGAGCTTGGTTTGCAGCCAGACGTTGAGCAAGCGGCGGCGATTGGCGCTGCTGCCGGGATCGCCGAAACGTGGAACCAGGAGGTTGAAGACGTTCGATTCCGCCAGGTAGACGGCGAAACCTCCGGAGGAAAGCAGCATGTCATAGAGCAGCGTGGTGCCGGAGCGTGGGCAACCGATAACAAAGACCGGAGCTGTGCTACGAGAAGATTGCGCTGAGCTTCGCATTCAGTTTCGATCTTACGAGGTTAGCCGGCGAGTTCCTTGTAGAGTTCCAACACTGCAAGCAAATTGCCATTTGCATCTTCCACGACCGGTCTCACGGGCTTTGGTTCTTGGAGGGCGTGCCCGATTCTATCCAACAAAGCTTCCAAATTTCGTGCCGGAATCAGGTGAACTCCCGAAGGACGCATGCCGTTGTCAGTCGCTATGACCGGTATACCGAAGTGAACGGCCTCGCGCACTGAAAGTGCGTCGCCATCATACCAAGTGGTTCGCAGCATCAGGTCACTGAAGGCAATTGCCTGGAGGGTGGCGGCGTGAGGGAGGTCTCCATACAGCAGGATGTGCTCAGCATAGGGTTGCCGGCTAATTTCGCTGCGCAAATTTGCTTCCAGACTGCCGGCGCCTGCGATGAGCAATCCGGCGTTGGGCCATATTTCACGCACTTTCCCGATCGCGGTAATTTGCAGCTGCAGATCGTATTCCGGTTCGAGAAGTCCGACCGTGATGAGCAAGGGACGATGAGCACGGAAAAAGGACTCCACCTGCGGCGGAAGTTCGACAGAGTTTTTGGATGGTTGCGGCATGGAATGCGGAGAGATCTGGCGTATGCGAGCTGGCTGCACCCCGAGTCTTTCAAAAAAGGCTGCAATTTCTGAATTGACTGCAATGATGCGGTCGAAGCGACGAAACACCGCAGCGCGGAAACTGCTGCGAGTTGTGGCTTTGCCGTCCTCGGAAGAGGGGTATCCGCCGGAGTGAAAGGTGAGCACTGATTTGCGTCCGGGAAGCATTGAGCAAAGAATGCCGAGAGCGAGCTGCCGCGGCCATACCTTTCCGCCGATGTGGAGATGCAGAATGTCGTACCGTCTGGTCACGAGAAGACTAAAAACCTGGAACCCGCTGCTGGGATAGTAGATACCATCGCCCGACGACTGACGGTGGCGTGTGAGATTGATCACATCGCAGGCAATATTTTTCTGCTGCAGCATTTCCCGCAGTGCGACGATGTGGGTTTGAATTCCGCCTTGCGGCGGCGGATAAGGACCGAGTTGCAATACCTTCATTGCTCCCCGCGTCCTGCTCCTGATTGCGAATGACTGGAATAAGCATCGTTTGGTTGCCACTCGTTCGCTTGCCAATCAATCGTGAAAGGCAGAAGTTCTCGGGCAGAGCTGAGCATGCGCAGGCAGCAGATAGTGGCACGGCTGCCATCATCCACTGTGACTTCCGGCGGCAATCCCTTTCGCAATCGATCAAAAAAAGACTGCATCTGCGCCCGATAGCCCTTTTCCGCGTACCAAAGGCTGCGAGAATGTGAGAGTTTTTTCTGCATGGTCAGCCGTTTGAAATTTTCCGTGTTCGCGCCGACACCGGGAGCAAAAGCCTCTAGCCGTTCGCCGGCGGATGTCGCGCTGCCGACGGTGCAGTACGTCAAATTGCCGATCGAGCCATCGGAAAAGCGGAAAGTTGCTGCGATATTGTTCTCGCCGATGATGTCTTTCTCATTAGGCAATGAATAGGCGGAGACAGTAACGGGTTCGGATTCGAGCAGCCAGTACATCAAGTCGGTGAAGTGGCAAGCTTCGCCGAGAATAGCGCCGCCTTCCTTCGGGTCTGCCATCCAGTAATTGCCGGAAATCCCCGGGCTGTTGATGCGACAGTTAAGCACAGCAGGGCCGGAGCGCCTGCCGAGTTCGAGTTTGATCTGCTGGTAAAAAGGCACGAAGCGGCGATTGAATCCGACAGTGAGCTGCTTGCCAGTTTGCTCGACGGCCTCTGAAAGCTGGCGGCATTCCTGTTCGGTGAGCGCCATTGGCTTTTCGACGAACACATGTTTGCCGGCACGCAGCGCATCCATTGCCTGCTGAAAATGATGTTTGTTGCGGGTCACGAGGACTACAGCGTGGACTTTCGGATCCGAGAGAATTTCGTTGTAGTCGGTCGAGCAGTATTCGCTGCCGAAGCGCAGGGCGTAACTTTTTGACCGTGCGGTGTGGGTGGAACAAACCGCACGCAGTCGCACGCCGGAAAGCTTCCTGAGGATCGGAAGATGTACCCACCGTGAAAGATTGCCAGCGCCGACAAGAGCGACAGAAATCTCTCCGGCAATTTCCTTTTGTGGAGTTATTGGAACCCGGCGCTTAGGAGCGAACGTTCGCGGAGTTTCCGTTTCGGATTCGGGATAACGCAAAACCACGGCGAGACTTCCAGAGGAAGCATCCATGATCGTCTCGTAAGCTCGCGCCGCGTCCTCGAGTGCAAAGCGATGCGTGATCAGCGGGTCGAGGGAGATATGCCTGCTACCGACCAGCCGCAAAAATTCTTCCATGTTGCGGTTTTCTGTCCAGCGAACGTAAGCGTGGGGGTAGTCTCGGCCTTGCTTCTCGTATTGCGGATCGTAACTTCCGGGGCCATAAGCTCGCGCCATGAGGAGCTTGAGTTCTTTGCGATACATCGTCCCCCAGGGGAAACTGAGTTCCACAGCGCCGACGTCCACGATGCGCCCACGATCACGGCAAGTATCGACGGCCTGTTCGCAGGGGCCTGAAGACTTTGCAGCGGCGGCGATCATGACGCAATCGAGACCTCGCCCTTCGGTGAATGCGCTCGCAACTACAGCCGCCGAACTGGGATCGGCGGTAGAGTCGACCCCTAATTTTTTGGCGAGCTCAAGGCGTTCGGAACGAAGATCGATTCCCATAACTTGGCCGCCCTGCAAGCGTACCAACTGCGCTACGAGCTGGCCGAGAAGTCCCAACCCAATGACCGCTACCTTTTCGCCGAGCCCGATTTCAGCGATACGCACGGCGTTCAAAGCGATGCTGCCCAGCGTGGCGAAACAGGCGTGCTCGAAAGCGACCGCATCGGGCAATTTCACCACCAGGTTGCGTCCAGCCAGGACAGTCTCACCGTGACCAGTTCCTTCGCCGCCGTACGCCACGCGATCGCCGATTTCGAGATCAGTGACCGTGCTGTGCTTATCGACAAGGATGCCGGCGCCGGAATAACCAAGGACGGCGAGTTCCTTGAACTTAGCTTGCACTTCGCGGAGCGCACGAAGCGGGCCCTGATTGCGAACGGCTTTCCAGATGGTCGCCAGGTGCGAAGGATTGTCGGCAACAGACTTGATCACGCTCTCATTGTGAATGCTGGCGGTCTCGGTGCCGCTGCTGATCAATGAAAAGTGAGGGCGAATCAGAACGTGGTGAGGTACTAAGACCGGATCGGGAACTTCATCCACGACGATTTCTTTGAGACCCTTGCGCAGCACCTGCTTCATACGACCATCATCTCCTACCAAAGAGCCATTGGCGCAATATGGCGCACGCCGAAACGTTACCGAAGGTGTACCGTACCTGATGGATATTGTACTTTCCAGTAGCGGCGAGCGTTGGATGTGCTATTGAGAATCCTTTAGACTGCTTGTGCGCGGCGTGTGCCTGCCGCGTTTCAATGAAGGGAACGCCTACTCCATTGTACTCAGTTCGAGATTTCTCGCAGATCCTATGCTGAGACACATTCGCCGTGCCGCGCTCAGGGTGCTGAAGTCATCGGGAATTTTTAAAGCGGTCGAAAACAGCCGATGGCGCCGTGAGCGACTGTTGATTCTTTGCTATCACGGTGTAGCGCTCGAAGAGGAACATAAGTGGATTCCATCGCTTTACATGCACCCGGATCTGTTCGAGCAGCGACTCGAGGTGCTTCATGCGGGCAGTTATGCAGTGTTGCCGTTGGGAGAAGGGATTGAGCGCCTTTATCGGAATGACCTGCCGCCGAAAAGTGTGGCCATCACCTTCGATGACGGCACCTATGATTTTTATTCGCAGGCTTACCCCCGGCTCAAGAAATATGGCTTCCCTGCCACGGTGTATCAAACAACCTTTTACTGCGACTATCACCTGCCCGTCTTTCACCTGATTTGTTCCTACATGCTGTGGAAGCGGCGGGATGTTCCTTTGAAAGCTCTACCAGAGTTTGGCATTTCTGGTCCTCTGGATTTGAAGACGGCGGCTGGACAGACGAGAGTTCTGCAGGCGTTGGTGGAGTTTTCGAGAAAGGGGAACCTCTCAGAAGAGCAGAAGAATGATCTCGCCAGCCAACTTGCGGGAAAGCTTGGAATCGACTATTCCGAACTGGTGAGCAAAAGAATTCTGCAACTCATGCGGCCGGAAGAGATAGCGCGGCTTTCCTACGATGGCATAGATTTTCAATTGCACACTCATCGGCATCGGACGCCTCTCGATGAAGCTTTGTTTTTGCGGGAAATCCGTGACAATCGGCAGAAATTGTCGGAGATGGCGTCGATCTCAACTTCACATTTTTGTTACCCCAGCGGAGACTATCACCTGGAATTTTTGCCATGGCTGGAAAAGGAAGGCGTGGTTTCGGCAACTACATGTGAGGTGGGATTGGCCTCGCGCGATGACAGGCCTCTATTGTTGCCTAGGCTGGTGGACACCAGCCGGCACACCCCGCTCGAATTTGAAAGCTGGCTGAGTGGCGTAGGAGCTTTTACCTCCCGGCGACAGCGCCGCTACAAAGCGCCCTTTAGTCCTACAGCGCGAGTGCAGGCGGCGCGGTCCCAATAGCACTTCTTTTTTACTCAGTTTTGCCTAGCTCTGAATTTCAAGCTGCGGGTTATACCACCCCAACTGGCGCAGGCTGCTCAGAGGGAGCAAATCGGCTCTTGAATTGGGGCTTAGGCGCGGGCAGCGGTTCCTGGCAGGCGTTATAGAGAACACCAGTAAACGCGACCAGCGCGTAAATGAAAAGCTCGTAGCCATAGGCGGCAAAGAAAGCGCTGACGAGATATCCGACGAACGCGGCCCGAAGGGTGCTGGCGAATACCTGGGCTTCAGGATCAGTCCGGAAGCGCTCGGTATTCTCGATTTCATGGAGATTACGAAACACACGACGGAGTAGCAGCAGAAATAGAACTAGTCCGGGAATGCCGGTTTCAGAGCTCAACTGCGTATAGGTATTGTGGGTGACAAACCAGGTTTCGGTAATGTTTTGGAACTGACCGGGACCGACGCCGAATACGGGATGTTTTGCGGTGAGGATGAGGCTCAGTTCCAACAGGCGCTTGCGGGCTGCCGCCGAGCCCCGGTCTGTAGGATCGACGCTGGGGTTAATGATTGACTCAAGACGGCGGCCATAGTTCGAAGGCAAGAGCACCGGCAAAAGGAAGAGAGCAAGAAATCCTGCGATCACCAGCAGATATTTGCGTTTGCCCTTGATGCCAAATTCGTAGAAGCAATATACGACGGCAGCGACGGTGGCCAGAAATCCGCTTCGCGAATAAGTGAGAGTAACGGCCCAGAGCATGAAGACCAGGCCAAGTCCCCACAGAATTTTCTTGAATGGATTCTTGGTTGCCAACAAAAATCCAAAGCAAATGGGCCAGTTCAACTGGATGATGATCGCGAAGTCGTTGGGATTACCGTAGAGTCCGCTGCCGATGTGCAGGCGCATCAGGTCGCGAAAGAAGAGGCAGCCCACTACGGCAGTCATTGCGGTGACAGCCGCCTGAACGAAAAGGAGTCGCCGCAGCCTTTTTACAGAGGTTACGGCGATCCCGATCATCAGCGTCATAATGACGACTTTGGAAAAAGTCAGGACGGTTTCGAAGGCGCCGCCTTTCCAGAAAGCGAAAGGCACACACGCGCAAAACCAGCCAAACAGCAGCAGGACGAGTTTGGCGTCTTTGCTCAGTTGGATCCGTCGACCCTGCCCCAATATGCCTACCGTAAGCGCGATGAGAGCGATGACCCCTAAAATTTTGGCGTTTGGTATAACCGAAAATGCCGGAAAGATATCCTGCAGGCGGAAGTAGTACATCACCCAGAAGACGACAATGGTGCCATAGGCGAAACTGAGACGATTCTCTTCCGTATTAAGCGCGGCTACGGTCTTCCAGGGACTACTCACGGTTCACCAATTCTAGTCGACTCCGGCGCCGACTGTGGATTCAAAGGTCCGCGAAAATTAAGGGCAATTTGCCTTCCAAGAGAGTGAGCATCAAAAGGTCCGATTCAGGGCAAAAAGGTGCCAGATTTGCCCCAAGTATTGCCTACAAGTGAAGTGAATTGCACATCTGGCGCCTTTGCGGATAGCGGCTATTCTAAGTACCTGCAAGCACTGTGGTTAGGAGGTCGAAAGGCCGGAGTGTGGCAACTTGGATGCGTCGGGAAAGTTGGAAAATACCGTTTCCTCAGGTTCACCAGGCTTGCCAATAACTTAAAACTAGGCGGAGCAATCGATTGGGAAAGCAGGAAGTCTGCATCTTGGGTGGTGGGATGACCGGTCTCGCGGCTGGCCTGGCTTCGGGATGGCCGATTTACGAGGCGTGCGACTCGCCCGGGGGCATTTGTTCGTCCTACTACATCACGCCTGACGGACGTAAGTCACAAAACTCTCCAGCGGACGAGGAGGCCTATCGTTTCGAAATCGGAGGTGGGCATTGGATCTTTGGTGGCGATCCCGCGGTGGTTCGGTTTATGAGTTCGCTGGTTCCGATGAAGCGGTATGAGCGGAGTTCGGCGGTCTTTTTTCCGAACGATGACAGGTACGTTCCCTATCCCCTGCAAAACCATCTCTCATATCTTCCGGAAGAAGTGAGGGCTAAAGCACTCGCCGAGATGCTGAGCGCTCCCAAGGGTACGCCGAGGACCATGTCAGATTGGTTGGAGCAGAGCTTTGGCCCGACGCTCTCGGAAATGTTCTTTACCCCGTTTCATCGGCTTTACACGGCGGGACTGTGGCAACAGATAGTTCCACAGGATGGTTACAAATCACCCGTCGATCCGGGACTGGCCGTGCGGGGTGCGTTCGGGAAGACTCCAGCGGTCGGGTACAACACGGGATATTTGTATCCGCAAGAGGGCTTGGGAGTATTGGCGCAGAGGCTGGCGGAGAAGGTTAAAGTCAACTTCTGCAAGCGCGCCACGGGGATTGATCTCGACAAGAAAGAAGTTGAATTTGCCGATGGTTCGGCGGTCGGCTATGACGTGCTGATTTCGACACTCCCGCTGGATAAAACGCTGCAAATGGCGAAAACTCAAGTGGAGGAAAAACCTGATCCATACAGCGCAGTGCTGGTTTTGAACATCGGAGCACGGCGAGGACCAAGATGCCCCAGCGAGCATTGGCTCTATGTTCCCGAGAGCCGGGCGGGATTTCATCGAGTGGGCTTCTACAGCAACGTGGATGAGAGTTTTTTGCCGGCATCGTCTCGCAAGCAGAGAGATCGGGTTAGCATCTATGTAGAGCGCGCGTATCCGGCGGGAGGCAAACCTTCAGCCGAACAAACAGCGGCATATATTAAAGCGACCACGGCTGAATTGAGAGAGTGGGGCTACATTGAGGACGTCGAGGTGGCTGATCCCACGTGGGTGGAAGTTGCATATACGTGGGCGTGGCCGGGATCGCGATGGCGCAATCGCGCACTGCAGCATCTGGAGAAGCGGGATGTGGTGATGGTTGGACGATACGGCCGCTGGATTTTTCAAGGAATCGCCGATTCGCTTCGCGATGGTCTTTTTGTTGGCGCGGCGTTGGGCGGCGGTAATAAACGCGGGTAGCGGGAAGAGACTGAAATGCCGAAAGTCAGCGTAATCATGCCGAGCTACAACACGGCGGGGTTGATCGCCGAAGCGTTGGACTCGGTGTTTGCGCAGGATTATCGCGATTTTGAAGTGATCATAATCAACGACGGATCGCCGGATACGCCGGAACTGGAGCGTGTTCTGACGCCATATCGCGATCGCATCGTTTATCTGAAACAGGAGAACCGACGCGCGTGCGGCGCGCGCAACAACGGGATCCGGAGTGCAAAGGGTGAATACGTAGCACTGCTCGATAGTGACGACAGTTGGGAGCCGGCCTTTTTGCGGAAGCAGATGGAAATGTTTGAGCGCGATCCCTCGCTCGACATGGTGTATTGCGATTGCGTGATTTATGGCGGCGGGCCACAAACCGGCAAAACTTTCATGCAGACGTGCCCTTCGGACGGCGAGGCTGACTTTGAGGCAATTCTGACTGAGCGATGCCAAGCGCCGATTTCGGGAACGATCGTGCGCAGAAAAACGATGATGGATGCAGGGCTTTTCGACGAGAGACTCGCGATGTGCGACGACTACGAGATGTGGTTGCGACTGGCGTATCGCGGCGCACGCATTGGCTACCATCGGGAAAAACTGGCGAAATTGAGAATTGGGCGGCCGAACAGTCTTTCCGCATCGGACGCGAAAATGCAGGCGGCGCTGGTCACGATTCTTTCGAATGTGAAAGCGGAGTGGAAGCTGACTGCCGAACAACAAGCGCTTCTGGCGCAAAAGCTTGAGCAAGCCCAAGCGCTGCTGGCTCTGGAGCAAGGGAAAGAGTTTTTGAAGCGGCGGGAGTTCGACAAAGCGCGCCTGCACCTGGAACAAGCGAATGGGCAACTCCGACGGGGCAAGTTGAGCCTGACGCTGTTGGGATTGCGAATCGCTCCGGGATTGATGGCATTGGCAGCAAGAAAGTGGGAGCGATTGCGGCTGCGTTTCGCGAGTTGAGAAAGCGAAGCCAGATTACCGCGAAATTCGAAGGACGGGAATATCCAATGATTGATCGCCTGGTAGCCGGAACGAAGGTTCTTTTTCATCTGCACAGTCCGAAGCGCACGCTGAAGATTCTTCCCGATGATGTCTTTCTGGTTTCGTTCCCGAAGTCCGGCAACACCTGGACGCGTTTTTTGATCGCGAACCTTGTGCATCCGGAGACGCCGGCGAATTGGGCCAATATCCACGCACTCGTGCCTGACCCGGATGGCACCGCCAAGAAGATTTTTGATCAGATGGAGCGCCCGCGGATCATCAAGAGCCATGAATGTTTCGACCCGCGCTATCCCAGAGTCATGTACATCGTGCGCGATCCGCGTGATGTGGCATTGTCGCAGTATCACTATCACCGGAAATGTATGAAGATCGCCGACGACTATCCCATGGAAAAGTTTGTCGATCGCTTCATCGCTGGCCAGACTTGTCCGCACGGGTCGTGGGGTGAAAACGTTGCCACCTGGCTGGCAACGCGCAAGAATGATCCGCGCTTCCTGCTTCTGCGTTACGAAGACCTGATCGCGGACACCGCACGGGAACTGGGGAAAATTGCGGCATTTCTGAATATTGAAGCGAGTCGCGAACGACTGGAGCAGGCCGCCGAACGGAGTTCCGCAGAAAACATGCGCAAACTTGAAAAGACGCAGAGCCATCTTTCAACGTTGACCAAGACGTCGCGTAAGGACCTGCCGTTTGTGCGGGCGGCGAGTTCCGGAGGTTGGAAGTCCGGGCTGCCCCCGGCGCTATCTGCCAAAATCGAAAATGCATGGGCGCCGCTGATGCGTCATCTAGGGTATGAGGTGGGCGGTCAGCCTGAATCAGCCAGCGAGTTCGATTTGGTTTTGAATGGAATCCAGCGTTAGTGTGTCTCGTATTTCCGGCAAGCTTTTATTCCACGGTGGTTGATCATGTCGAAACTCGTCGCCAAGTCCATCTTCGAAGCTGCCGGTACCGGGAACAGGGCGACGCCACATGCGTAAGTGGGAAAAGCGACAAATCATCAAGAACGTAGGCTCCAGCTGGTTTGCGCTTGGGATCAATGTTGTAGTCGGAATCCTGCTTTCACCATTCATCCTGCACCGGCTGGGTGACGCGGCATTCGGCGTTTGGGTGCTGATTTTTTCCGTTACCGGATACTACGGCCTGTTCGATCTCGGTATTCGATCGTCGATCGTCCGCTACGTCTCAAAATACACAGCCACGAACAGCACAGAAGAGATCAACAAGCTCATCAACACGAGCCTGTTCAGTTATTCATGCATCGGGATTGTCAGCCTTCTGCTGACATTCGTCGGCTGCTTGTACGTGGATAACTGGTTCCGTATCCCAGCCGAATTTCATTCAGCCGCGCAGTGGTTGCTGCTCATGGTGGGAGCGTCGGTCGCACTCGGGTTTCCGCTCGGCGTGGCGGGTGGTGTGCTCGAAGGTTTGCAGCGGTTCGATGTCGTGAACTGGACCAGCATTGTTTCAACCTTATTGCGCGCTGCTCTCATTGTGGTTGCGCTGGAGCACGGATACGGATTGCTGATGGTTGCATTCATTACGGTGATGCTGCCGCTGGCAATTTCCGTGGTGCGGACGGTAATTGCGTTCCGAATTCTGCCGGTGCAGTTTGGCCGTCGATACATCGATCGCGAGACATTTCGGCAGGTGGCCGTCTACAGCGGCACCACGTTCATGATCATGGTGGCGGGGCGGCTGAAGTTCAAAACGGATGAGATCGTGATCGGCGCCTTCCTTTCGGCGGTGGCGATCACATATTTCAACATCGGCGCCCGCATTGTTGACTATGCCGCCGAGGTGGTGGTGAGTCTGGCACAAATTTTTGTGCCGATGTCCAGCCAGTCGGAAGCGACCGGAGAAACGGACCGTTTGCGCAAGATTTTTGTCTTGGGAAACCGCTCTTGCGCGTTCGTGATTTTTCCAATCAGTGCGACCTTAGTCATTTTGGGCAAATCCGTAATCGAAGTCTGGGTTGGGCACAAGTACATCGCGACCAGCTATCCGGTGTTGCTGATCATGGTCATACCTTCGACCATCTGGCTGGCGCAGGGAGCGTCGGGGCGGGTACTGTTCGGGATGGCGAAGCACGGGACTTGGGCCATCGTCACTCTGACAGAAGGGGTATGCAATCTGCTGCTCAGCATTGCCCTGGTGCGGCCGTACGGAATTATTGGCGATGCGCTCGGGACAGCGATTCCGCTGACCTGCAGCATGGTGTTTTTCATGCCGGGGCACTTATGTGGGTTGCTCGGGATAAGATTGAGAACTTTTCTGCGTGAGGCGTATGCGCTGCCATTGCTGCTAACGGCGCCGCTGGTTGTGGTTCTCTTAGCAATGAGGCGATGGTCTGTGGCGCATCACTATTGGGAGTTAGGAGCGCAATTGCTCATCGCCGGGGCTGTTTACGGGGCCGGCTTGTGGTGGGCATGGTCGACGCAGAGGGCCTTCAGAGTCGGGGAGCTAATCTCGAAAGGAAAATCCGGTCAAATCGAGCTGGCTGCCGCAGGATTTGAAACATTTCAGCAGGACGCTTAAGCAATTCGTGGTCCTTGGAATGTCGACGGGGTTTTAGCATAGATGATTTACGGCGTCAAAACGGTGATGAAGTACTTGCTCGGCCGCGACATTGCCGATCGCGACGTTGCAGTATATCCGGACGATACGTTCATTGTTTCTTATCCGCGCTCGGGAAATACCTGGACGCGATTTTTGATCGCGAACCTGCTTCATCCCAATATGGAAGTGGGTTTTGCGAATATCGAGAGTCTAGTACCGGATACAGCGGCACTCTCGAGCCGAACATTGAAGCGGATTGCGCGGCCGCGCATTCTGAAGAGTCATCAATACTTCGATCCGCGCTATCCCAAGGTTTTGTATGTGGTTCGCGATCCTCGGGACGTGGCGCTTTCGTATTTCCAATTTCACCGCAAATACGGCTTCATAAAGGATGATCACTCGATTGAGCAGTTTGTTGGCGATTTCGTTGCTGGACGGCTCGTCTCTGCGGATTGGGGAACCTGGGCGGAAAATGTTGCAAGTTGGTTTTACACTCGCCGGCAAAGTTCGAATTTCTTGCTTGTTCGTTATGAAGATCTCAAAGCAGACACATTGCGAGAGTTGGGAAAGATTGCTCGTTTTCTGCGAGTCGAGTCCAAGCCTGAGCACTTGAATCGCGCCATATCCGAAAGTTCGGCCGAGCGAATGAGAGAGCTGGAGAAGAAACAGGGGAACGAGTGGATCGGCACCCGCAAGCATCGCAAAGACATACCCTTTGTGGGGCAGGCGAGCGCCGGACATTGGGAGCAGGAGCTCTCGCCGGCGTGTGTTTCGTTGATGGAGTCAGCCTGGGGCAATCTGATGATGGCTCTTGGATACGAACTTTCGCTTGCCAAGACCGCGTCGGGCAGGCGCAGCTCGCATGACTTGCTGCGCGACCGGCAATAATCCCTGGTACGTTCTCTCTTTCAGTGCTCATTTCCTCTCTGCACAAAGAACCATCGCATATGATCTTCAGAGTAGGTTACCCGTTGCTGTTTCCTGAATGAGATGGCTGCAAAAAACTGGAGACAAATTTTCGAAAAAGTGCGGAAGATGAAGCGGCGGGAATTTGTGTTCCGCAGCCGGCAGGAAATTTCGAAGCGCGCAGATGCCTTGCGCGCGAGCATGGGCCAGGATTTTGGTAAGGGCTCACGGCTCCTGGGGCAGAGGCGTTCCGGCGCCTTTTTCTTCCGGCCCGAGCAAGTGGAAGACCTTCTACGCCTGATTCGCGCGCGGGTTCCTGGCTACAGCGAACAAGTTGTCGACCGCGCGGAAAAAATCTGTTCGCACCGGTTCAACCTCCTCGGTTATGAAAGCCTTGATTACGGAAAGGAAATCAATTGGCAACTCGATGCTGTCCACCAGAAGAAAGCGCCGCGTAAACCGTTTTACCGGATTCGATATTTGGATTTTGATGAAGTTGGCGATAGCAAAGTTACGTGGGAACTGAATCGCCATCAGCATCTGGTCACGCTGGCCAAAGCATATCGACTCACGAGCAACGAGCGTTATGCGCGGGAAATCCTCTCCCAGTGGCGAAGTTGGCACGCGCAAAATCCATATCCCATAGGAATCAATTGGGCAAGCAGCCTGGAAGTTGCGTTTCGAAGCTTGTCATGGATCTGGATGCGCGCCCTACTCGAGACCACGAAGTTCTATGGCGATGCGTTTCGGGATGAATATCTGAGAGCGCAGGCGCTGAGTGGGCGGCACATCGAACGCTATCTCTCAACATATTTTTCTCCGAACACACATCTGCTTGGGGAAGCAGTGGCGCTATTTTTCATCGGCACGATGTGCGGCGAATTGAGAGATGCAGAAAGATGGAAAACGCAAGGCTGGCAAATCGTCATGCAGCAAGCCGAGCGGCAGGTGAATCCCGATGGGATGCACTTTGAGCAGTCGGTCTACTACCACGTCTACGCGCTGGATTTCTTCCTCCATGCGGCCATGCTTGCAATGGCGATCGGCGCTGAGATTCCCGAAAAACTCGAACAAACGATCGAACGCATGATGCAGGTGTTGTTTGTGCTTGGCCGTGCGGGCCCGCCACCACGATTTGGGGACGACGATGGCGGTCGCTTGTTCGATCCATCGCGCAATCGCGACCAGCACCTGATCGATCCGTTGTCGACCGGAACAATTCTGTTCCAGCGCGGGGAATTCAAGTCGCTATGCAAAGAATTGCGCGAAGAGACGATCTGGTTGCTTGGCGAAGCAGGCGTCCGGGAGTGGGATGAAGTCGAGCCGAAAAGTGTTACGCCTGAATCGGAGGAATTTGAGAGCAGCGGCATATACGTGTTGAGCACTTCACAAGCGCGCGCGCAATTGATCATGAAGAGTGGGCCGTCAATTCCGCAGACGCGAGGGCATGCGCACGCCGACATGCTGAGCGTTTGCCTGCAGAGTTCGGGGCGTACCTTACTCCTCGATCCCGGGACTTACGAATATGTTGGCAATGACCAAGACAGAAATTTATATCGCAGCACAGGTATGCACAACGCGGTTACATTTGATGGGCAGAATCAAGCGGAACCCGATGGCCCATTTTCGTGGAAGCGAGAAATTCAAACGAAAACCGAGCGCTGGATCCGCGGCGAGACTTTCGATCTGCTGATTGGCGCGTGTCAGTACGCCGTAGTGCCCCAGCCGGCGAAATGGCAACGTTGGGTGATTGCATTGAAATCGGGCTTCTTTTTGGTGCGAGATCTGGTTGAAGGGGACGGAGAACACCGGGTTGAGATTTCATGGCGGCTTTCACCCGATTTGCAGATGCACAAGAAGGATGTATTTCGGGTGCGAGAAGCATCGCACGGACTCGCCCTGGTGACGGCACAAAATCACGGGTGGTCTGAGGAGGTCCACAAGGGACCTTACTCGCCGGTATACGGTAGCCAGCGCACCACGACGGTACTTAAATTTGGGAAAACCCGCAGGTTGCCTGCGGAGTTCGTGACGCTGCTCGCGCCGATTTCCGAAACCAGGGAAACAATGGGGCGACTCGCGGTGTTATCGGGCGAGGGCGCTAAGGGCTATCGATACGAGGACGGTAACGAGCAATACCATTTTTTCTTCGCGAAACCAGGTGCACGATGGAAATGCGCTTCGGTTTCAAGTGATGCTCGATTGGCATGTGTGGCGAAGCAACCAGGCCGCACCATAACTTTTCTGTGCGACGGCAGCTACGTTGAAGTAGACGGGAAAAGGGTAATTTCCGCAGAGCGGAAAGTAGACAGATGTGAAGTGATGCGCGGGGAAAGCATTGAGGTGTTCAGTTCCGATCCAGAAGCAGTTTCAACCCCAGTGGCCTAATTCGCTCCGAGCACGCCTATTCAGCACCGGCGGTTGCTTTTTCAACTGCGTCCACGTCCGCTCCCGGGTCTAGCTTGTCGACACCTGCGTGCTTGTGTGGACTTGACGGTGACAGACGATAGTCACCACCATTTCCATTCTCTGCGCGGTTGAATTTCACTTCGTTCATGTTGCGCGGGAGGGAATTTCCTCGCGGCCAGGAATCCCTTGCTCCGATTAGCGCGTTGCCTTCGAAGCGCAACCAGGCCACGCAGTCACTCATTTTCTGAACCGCGTTGCCACCCTTGAATGCGCACGGAGCTTTTGGCCCAGTGCCCATGACTGCGCCGTCTTCAGGGGTGGAAACAACATTGTTGGTGAAGGTCAAATCGCGGATCCGATTGTTGTCCTGAGCGCCAAGGAGCAACAGCCGCTTTGGGGATTCGAGCAGCATGGTGACATGGTCGATTTTGATGCCTTGCAGCGGCGTGCAGTCCGGGCATTGACTCATCTGAAAGGCAAGGCCAACCGCGGTGGAGTCGCCGTTGTAGTAAGCGGGGCTCAGGTCGTCAAAGATGTCGTCATGAATGCTGATACGCGCTTCGAGCTTTGGTGGCCCCCACTGATAGGCGGCCTCGGCGATGACAACTCCGCTTGCGGCATGGGCGATGCGGTTATAACGAAAGGTGATGTCGGCGACAGTTGCGTTCGGGTTGCCATTAGCGCCACCCTGGCTGAGAGCGGTGAAGAGTATCGCTGCGCCGTGTTGAGTGAAACCCGGCCAGGTGTTCTCGAGAATGTTGCCTTCGACGAGTACGCGCTGTGCATTCTTGAACTCGAGTAGATTCTTAACGATGAACGGGCAGAAGCCGGGAGTTTTGAAGCGGACGCACTTGCTGGGGTCGCGATTTACCGCGCCCACGAAGCCGGGTTGTCCCGGCATCCAAGTGAGGGGCTTGAAAAAATGATTGTGGAGGATTTCGATATCGGTAGGAGTCGTGGCCCCAGCTGCACCACCAAAGAGGATGTCCTCCGCTGCCGCTTCAAGAAAATTGTTAGCAATTTTCCATGTGCCCATTGCGGTGTTGCCGCTGCCACCGGAAATTGCTTGCGAATCTACACACGCACCTATTCCTGCCGCGCAGTGAAAATCTGAAAAATACGAATCAACAATCGCCGCGTAAGTAAATCCGCTGAGATTGATTCCTCGTGTGGTCTCGTCCTGAGCTGTGCCGTGAATCCAATCGCGGTCGAGGATGACGTGATCAACGGCTGCATCTTTTTCCTTCTTATTAATAAGTACGTAGTTGATTCCGGTTCCTTCCGCGCGCGTGATCTCAAGTCCAGGACCTATGCGGTAATGATTGGCGCCTTCCGCCAGTTCAATGGGCCCGTCGCTTTTGTCGGTGGTCAAGGTCGCCATGACTTTTTGCGTGGAAGAGCAATTCAAGGCCGGACGCGCGGGCAAAGAAGTAACTCCGGCGTAGCACGGCGTAATACGCGTGCCCTCCGGAGGCAGAGCGCTGTCGGAAGCACCGGAACGGATGATGATCCAGTGCTTGTCATCACAATTTTTACGGGGAAAGGAAAACTTTCCAATGTACTGCGTTCCCGGCTGCAGTGAAATCGTGTCGCCACAGGATGATTGATCCAGCGCGGATTGCAAGGCGTCGGCAGAGTCAACTTTGCGGGTCTTGCCGGGTGCGGGCGTATCGGCGAGTGAGCTGTTGACGTGGGTTCGTGGGAGTTCGGCGGGGCCGTCAAAGCGCGAATCTTGTGATGTCTGAGCGAGTGACGTCATCGCTGAACATGCCAGCAGAACGGCGATCAGGAACGAAGGGGTAAAACTTGCAGGCATTCTGGTTCTCACGGTTGAAATTCTAATGTTAGTACAAGTTATTCCGGGCGGAGAGCGGAGCAGGATAGTTGAGTAAATCGGGGGAAAAGAAAAGGAGCACAATCTTCCAATTGTGCTCCTTATGAACGTGCGATGCGGGACTTCTTACATCGCTCCTGAGGTCAATTGATCGACGGCTTCGACGTCCGCACCCAAAGCCGTACCGTCGGTGGCCGCATTCCTGAACGGACCGGAGAGGATGCGGTAATCCCCACCGTTCGCGTCGTGATAATTGGCAAAACCGACATCCAGCGGCGACGACGGGAAAGAATTACCCGCGGGCCACTTGTTGTTTGCGCCAATCAGAGCGTTGGCCGAGATCTGGTACTGCGCAACGCAACTATTGATTCGGGCCAGGTCGGTCGCGCCGTAGAAACCGCAGGGAGCATTTGCTCCCGTGCCGTTGACGGCGAGGCCCGAAGGCGTAGTCACGACGGTGTTAGTGATGGTGACGCCCTGAACCGGCTTTGTACGCGGCGCGCCCAGAATCAAAAACGTTCTCGGCGTTTTCATCAGCATGGTCACGTGATTGACGCTGATGTTTTGCAGGGGACTGCACGACGGGCACTGGCTGATCTGGAACGCCAGACCCACGCCGGTAGTGTCCCCGTTGTAGTATGCGGGGCTTATATCGTCGAAGATGTCGTCATGAATGCTGAGACGGGCTTCGGCTTTAGGCGGTCCCCATTGGTATGCTGCTTCCGCAATCACCACGCCAGCGGCAGCGTGCGAAACACGGTTGTAGCGGAAGGTGATGTCCGCTACGGTGGCGTTCGGGTTGCCCTTGGTGCCGCCCTGGCTAAGAGCGGTGAAGAGAACTGCCGTGCCGTGCTGGGTGAATCCAGGCCAGGTGTATTCGAGCACGTTGCCCTCGACCAGGACACGTTGCGCATTCTTGAACTCCAGCAGATTCTTCACAATAAATGGGCAGAATCCTGGAGTGTGGAACTGGGTACATTTAGCCGGCTGCTTATTCACCTCGCCCACGAAACCCGGATTTCCTTGCATCCAGGTGAGTGGCTTGAAAAAGTGATTGTGGGTGATCTCGATATCGGTGGGAATCGTGCTGCCGGTCGCTCCACCGAAAAGAATGTTTTCCGCCGCAGCCTCCAGGAAGTTGTTGGAAATCTTCCAGGAGCCCATGGTGAGATTACCGCTGCCGCCAGAGATGGCTTGCGAGTCGGTGCAAGCGCCGATTCCGGCGGTGCAGTGAAAATCGTTCAGGTATGAATCAACGACAGCGGCATATGTAACTCCGCTAAGGTGCACTCCGCGGTTGGTTTCGTCGCGGGGAGTGCCGTGCAGCCAATCGCGGTCAACGATGATGTGATCGGCGGCACTATTGGCATCTACCGGCTCGACTAACGCGTAATTTATCCCCGTGCCTACAGGACGAGTGATTTCAAGGCCAGGGCCGATCCTGTAGTGATCCGCTCCCGGGCCAAGGAATATGGGACCGCCCCAATTTTTAGCCATCAGCGTTGCCATAACCTTTTGGGTAGATGCACAATTCAAGGCCGGACGAGCGGGAAGCGAGGAAACTCCGGCGTAGCACGGCGTGATGCGCGTGCCTTCCGGCGGCAGGGCTGAGTCTGGAGCACTGGTGCGGATCACAATCCACTCATTGTTGCTGCAATTCTTGTTGGGCAAAGTGAAGGACCCGGTGAATGTAGCTCCAGCCTGCAGGCGAATTGTATCTCCGCAATTTGCGCTGTTGATTATCGACTGAAGATTCGCTCCAGCGGGCACAAGAATGCTGTTGCCTGGCGCCGGCGTATCCGCCATCGAACTCTGCACGTGAACGCGCGGCAGCTCAGCTGGGCCATCGAAATTTCCGTTGTTGACCGCCGTCGCGCTTAGCGTCAACTGCCGGGTACTGGCATGCGCAGCAGAGTCGCTTACCTTGGCAGTAAAACTGAAACTCCCTGCCTTGGATGGGATCCCTGCGATCGTGCCGGTCTGCGGGTTCAGGCTGATTCCAGCCGGAAGCGAGCCGGAATTGATTGACCAAATGTAAGGCTCCGTTCCACCTTGCGCGGTGATAACGGCGCTATATGGGCTCTGGACCTGCGCGCTCGCCAAAGATGCGGTGGCGATGGTGAGCGGTGCAGCAGACTGGACGGAAATATTGGCCGACGTCTTTACAGCGCTGTTGGCTGAAGCAGTCGCCGTTACGGTCACGCTTCCTGCGCTAAAGGGGGCAGTGAACAGTCCGTTTTGAGTGATCGATCCGGAACTCGCGGACCAAACCACCGCGGTTTGCGACGTATTGCTCACCGTCGCTGAGAATTGCACCTTCCCCCCTGGAGCGACTTGGGCGGCTTCAGGAGAAAGCTTTACCGATATTTGTGGCTGAGACGAGGTGCCGACGGTAAACAGAAATGACTGGTGTCCGTAGCCGAAGTTGGCATCGGTAACGGCGACCGAGAAGGCAAAACTACCGCTCTTTGCCGGCGTCCCGGAAATCGTTCCGGTCGCGGCATTCAGCACCAGGCCAGTCGGAAGGGCACCTTGAAATATGGAGTACCGAAATGGCGCCAGGCCGCCTTGCACCCGCATGGTCGAAACATACGGCGCTCCCTGCAGCGCAGGGGTAAAGTTCGCGATCAACAGGATCGGGTGGAAGGCCGGCGCGACCGGATGCACCATGCTGGTGCGGGACAAGCTGACATCGTTGTTCTCAAACCCGCTGGCCCGAAAACCCTGGATCTGTGCTGAAGAAAAAACTGAAATAAGCGAAAAGACAACTACTGCCAGGCAGCAGAAGCAATAACCGTTTTTGGTGGTAAGTGCATCAGCAGCTTTGGGGGACATATTTTCCTCGAGTCAAAAGATGGCGGGCCCCAACGGTCCACCCGCGTTGAGCCAAATGTAATCCGGCTTGCCTGGAGGTAACAGATCACCAAGGGGCAGAGAACTTTCATGACTGAGGGACATAACCTTCGGGAATCAATCAGGTAACCAAAAACATGTACTGGTGATTTTTTATTGGCGAGTTTGGCCGAAAAAACGAAGATCAGCGAGTCGAAGCCTTAGCCGGAGTGGACGCGAGAGTTTCGAAATAGAGACTAGGTTCTCTGTACTAGTGGTTCTTGCGGCTCAATGCTAGTAGCGAATTCGTGGCCTTCGCTTTCCAGACAGACGCGATGCCAGAGCTCGAGATTCAGCAGCCGCCAGATGCGATCATAGTTGTCGACGCGGCCGCTTTCATGTTCGGAGAAAAGGCGTTCAATTGCCGCAGGCTTAAACAGATTCCGATCGAGGCTGCGTGGTTCGAGCACCAGCTCTCGGATCGATTGCAATTGCGGGCCCTTCAACCAGCGGCTCCAGGGAGTGGGGAATCCCATTTTCTTGCGATAAATAATGGAGTGCGGAAGCAGGTCCTCAACAGCTTTTTTCAGGATTTGTTTCCCCGCAAGCCCTTTCATCTGGACACGCCGGGGAATGTTGACGGCAAATTCCACAAGAACATGATCGAGAAACGGCACCCGGCTTTCGATCGATGCCGCCATGCTCATGTTGTCCTGCTTCATGAGCAATTCGACGAGATAAGTCTTGATATCGGTATAGAGCATGCGCTGCAACATTGGGCCGGAAGAGCGCTGCCAGTATTCGAGGGAGCTGGCGTAGGGTGCGCCGGGCTGGAATTCTGCAGCCACTTTATCTGAGAGCAGCGAGTGCTGTTCTTTTTCGCTGAAGGCACAAAGGAAGTTGTCAAAATAAAGAGAAGCCCAGGAAGCGCCGTTCCTTCCGAGGGGAGTGTGCGACAGTTTGCGACGGAGGGGAGCGCTGATCCAGGCGGAATCCTCAATCGAGTGCCGGATCGTCCGGCGAATTACTTCAGGAATTAAGGCCCGATAGTAGCCGTCGAGGGCCGCGTTTTTCACTGTGAACGCATACCGCGAGTACCCCCCAAGCGTTTCATCGCTGCCTTCACCGGTTAGAACGACTTTCACATGATCACGCGCCAGGCGAGAGACAAAATACAACGGCACACTGGAAGGCCACACGATGGGTTCATCTTCATGCCAGATAAGGCGCGGAAGGGCGTCGAAGAATTGCTCCCGGCTGACGACCACTTCGTGGTGAACTGAATTCAAATGCCTGGCGACGGCACGGGCGTAAGGGAGTTCGCTGTATGTGTCTTCTTTATATCCAACGGAAAAGGTTTGTACGGGGCCGCGCAGTTTCGTCATGATGGCTGCGACTGCGCTGGAATCAAGGCCTCCGCTCAGAAAGACTCCCAGCGGTACGTCGCTCATTAGATGACTTTGAACGGCCTGCTCGAGTAAGCCGCGATATTGCTCAACGAAATACTTCTCGTCATGCGGCGCGTCTTGCGCTTCAATTTTCAAGTCCCAGTAAGCTGCAACGCTTGTTTTTCCGCTCAGGTCAACTTCCATGGTGTGGCCTGGCATGAGCTTTAAAACGTCTTCATAGAATGTTTCCGGGCCAGAGGAATATCCGAGAGCGAGGTATTCAGGAAGAACATGGCGGCTAAATTGCGCCTCAATTCCGTGAGCGAGAAGCACCTTGATTTCGGAGCCGAAGATGAGTGATTCGGAGCTTAAGCGGTAGTAAAGAGGTTTTATTCCCAGGCGATCCCGGGCGATGAACAGGCGTCGTTTGCGGGCGTCCCATATGGCAAAGGCGAACATGCCGCGGAGATGGCGGACGCAGTCACGGCCGTACTCCTCATAGAGATGCACAATGGTCTCGGTGTCGCTTTGGGTGCGGTAACGATGACCACGGGCCTGCAGGTCTTTCCGAAGCGTCGCGTGGTTGTAGATTTCGCCGTTGAAGACGATAAAGCAGGTTTCGTCTTCATTCGTGATCGGCTGATGCCCGGTTGAGAGGTCTACAATGCTCAGCCGGCGCATGCCCAGGCCAACCTGGCCTTGGACGTAGAAGCCGTCGTCATCGGGCCCGCGGTGCGCCATGGCGGCGCACATCTGCCTCAGTACGCCAGGGTTTACTGGTTTCTCCGAACTGAAATGCAGTACGCCGGCGATGCCACACATTGGAGTCTTTTTCGGTTTCCAGATTCAGGCTACAACACAGCTGTCACAGCGTTCCAGTCGGAAGAGGGGAAACGCCAGGGGTACGGACCATGCCACGGCACACTGTTCGAGAAAGGTTGGATTCGGGCGATTGAGGCGGAATTTCCGGGCCGAGAAAAGATTTCGCCTCAGAAATAGCAAGAATTTTCGCATTATTTCCCTTGGTTGGGACTAAGTGCAGGATGAAGGTACTCAGAATGAGAGACTTACGATGAACTTTTTGGTGCATGTCTTGCTCTGTCAAGCGGCAGAATGAACTCCCAGCAGACCACTACTACCTACCGCATTGCGCTTCTGGCCGTTGTGATCACTCTCCTGACCGTGGCTACCGGGTGCACGGTGTCGAGCCAAACCAAGACAATCACGAACGCGCCACCGCCAACCTTGACCTCGATTGCAGTCACGGCCGCCAACTCGACGCTGACCGTGGACGATACCGAGCAACTGACCGCGACGGGCACTTATAGCGATAAGTCGACGAAGGACCTGACATCGTCGGTGAGCTGGAGCGCGACGCCGACGGGAATTGTCACAATCTCTGCGGCGGGCATGTTAAGCGCCACATCGAGCGGCACGGTATCGGTGACGGCCACCATGAATTCAATCTCGGGGTCGTTCAACGTGACAATCAATCCGAAATTGGTGTCACTGGCTGTGACGCCATCCAGCGCCTCGATTGCTATGCAAACGACCCAGCAATTCACCGCCACCGGGACATTCAGCGATGGAAGCAAACAAAACATCACGGGCAGCGTGACCTGGAGCGCGAGTCCGACGGGAATTGCGACCATCAGCACGACCGCTCCCACTCAGGGACTGGCGGCTGCAGTGGCGCCCGGAACGACAACGATTAAGGCGACCTCAGGAAGTATTTCTAATACCGCTTCGTTAACTGTGACCTCGGCCACACCGACCGGGCTTGCGATCACTCCGAATCCGGCGACAATGTCGTTGGATGTGAGCCAACAGTTCACGGCAACTGCGACATTCTCCGACAGCACCACGCAGGATGTTTCCAACGTGGCGCAGTGGTCTTCTTCGTCGCCGACGAATGCGACAGTCACGGGCACCGGTCTGGTGACGGCGAAGGCGATTACCAGCAGCCCGATCACGATCTCTGCGACCTTCGCGTCACAATCGGCGAATACTCAATTGACGATCAACGCCGACTCGCTGGTCTCGATCGCAATTACGCCGGGGGGCGGAATTGCTCAGGGCATGAACACGCAGTTCACAGCGACTGGGACGTTTAACGACGGCAGCACCCACAATGTGACCTCTCAGATAACCACCTGGAGTTCAACCGACAGCACGGTTCTTCAATTCCAGGGAGGCAGCCGCGCCAAGGGGCTGAAGCCTGGCACTGTCACGGTTTCTGCGACGCTGGGATCGGTGACAGGGCGCATTCCCTTTGACGTAAGCAACGCAACGATACAGTCGGTTACCGTCACACCGTCCGGATCGGTACTTCCCATTGGCGGGCATGAGACTTTCACGGCTACGGGTGTGTTCAGCGATTCCAGTACGCAGGACATCACGACCAGCGTGACGTGGAGTTCGGACTCTGCACACGCCACGATCGGAAGTTCAGGAGCTACGCTCGGCATTGCGAATGGAATTAGCGCGGGAACGGCAAACATCAGCGCGATGTTTACCGGGGGAGGAGTCAGTAAAACTGGAACTGCGCCGCTGACGGTGAGCTCCGCGACTCTGACGTCACTGGCCCTAACCCCTGGCAGTTCGCTGGTCGTGCCGGGTTCAACCATGCAATACAACGCCGTCGGCACGTGGTCGGACCAGAGCACCGAGGTCCTGAATTCGGCGGTGACCTGGTCGATTGCTGACGTATCAGGCAGTAATGTCGCGACTGTAAATACAGCCGGCGTGGTCACCGGCAACACGGCCGGAACCGCGACCGTGAAAGCTGTAATAAACTCGCTAAACGCAACAGCCAGCGTTGTAGTCGAAGGCTCTGCACTCACTGGCATCCAGGTGACCCCTTCGAGCACAAGCATCCCGGAAACGATCGACGTTCAGTTCACTGCGAAGGGAAGTTTCGCGGACGGCAAGACGCTGGATTTGACCGCGGCGGTCACGTGGACTTCTTCCTCGTCTGCGATTGCCACGGTCAGCAACGTAGCCAATACGTCCGGCGTTGCGACTGGAAACGCAACTGGCACTGCGACTATTTCCGCCGTTTTCCTTGGCCAGAGCGACAGTGCGGCTTTAACTGTCACGAACGCGACACTTAATTCGATTACGGTCACTCCCGCGAATTCGAGCATCAGCCTCGGAAATACGCAACAGTTCGCGGCGAAGGGAGCGTTCAGCGATAGCTCGGTAATCACGCTGACCAACCAGGTGAATTGGACGTCGTCGGATCCGCAGGTGGCGGTGATCAAGCCGACGGGAATCGCAGACAGCGCCTCGACGGGAACGACGACAATCAAAGCCAGCCTGAACGGCGTGAGTGGGTCGACAGTGCTGACAGTGCACTGAGAGCGGGGCTTTCCTGCAAACTCATTTTCGCTGGAAAGCTTTTGAATAAAGAATCAGCGCTGTGCCGCAGGCTGGAGATAGGGCGCGAGGAATTGCAGCAGTTCATCTCTGAGATTCGGCCCGCAGGCGATGAGGCCGTCAATTAAGGGGTCCCTGCGGTTGCAGGTCAGGGGCGAAGCTAACGTCTGAACGAAACCGCCGCCGCTCATGACCAGCGCAGCGCCCGCCGCGACATCCCACTCGTGCTTCGGCGTCAAAGTAAACGTGATATCGCTCAATCCTGCAGAAACGCGCGCGAGCTTATAAGCAACCGAGCCCATGGGCTCGACTTTGAATGGCGCAGTCTGAAATTGCACCCATTCGCCACGCTTGGTTTCGCTGCGGCTGGCGAGAACAACTGCACCATCCAGTTCACCTCTTTGGCTGACCTTGGCCGCTTTGCCGTTGTAAGTCAACCCAGAGTCGACTGCGCCAAGAAAAGTTTCGTTGGTAGCGGGATTACAGATGCCTCCAGCAATAGGCCTTCCGCGTTCCACCATAGCAATTGAAACGCAGAACTCCGGAATACCCTGCACGAACTCGCGCGTGCCATCGAGAGGATCGACGACCCAGACACGGTCATAGTTCACCCGCGCCAGATCATCGGCGCTCTCTTCGGAGAGCCAACCTTCGCCCTGGCGCAGAAGATTTTTTCGCAGCACGACATCGAGAGCACGGTCGGCCTCGGTAACTGGATCATGTCCGGCCTTATATTCGGCTGCGATTTCTCCGGGAGTGAAGCGGGCAAAAACCTCTTTCGCCGCCTCTATGGCAGACTCAATTCTTTCGAGCACATCAGAATATGAGGATTGGGTCATTAGGATTTTGGTTCAGTGCACTGGGGTTGCGATCAACATTCTGACGCCAGTTGCAAAGAGGATGGTACAAAGAATGCGCCGCAACCAGAGTACGGGAACGCGGGTGCTGAGGTACGATCCAAAAATTCCGCCAGGCACGGAGCCGATAAGCAGGCAGAACACCAGCTTGGGATCGACGTTGCCCAGCCGGAAGTGGAGCAGGCTAGTTACGCCTGTGAGAACCATGGCGTGCACGATGTCGGTACCGACCATCACCTTCGGCTGGTAGCTGTAAAGCAAGAGTAAGAGCATCATGATGATGCTGCCGGAGCCGACTGAAGTCATCCCCACCAGAAATCCTGCGACCAACCCGATGAATGCCATTCCGGTAAAAGATTTCGCCGTCGGCGGGCGGCCGACGACTCCACGCTCGATTTTGCGTTGTAGCACGAGCATGGTGGAAACCACGATGAGAAGGATGCCGACGGCCGACTTGATGAACTCATTGACTCCAGCCCCATACACAACACGCAGGTGCTGAAGCAAACGCACACCCAGAATGGAGCCGGGGACGCTCCCCACGGCGAGCGCGGCAACTACTCTTTTGCGCACGGTGCCCTTCGCCAGGTGCACGATGCTGGACGGAATCTTAGTCAGAAAATTGAATGCCGCGTCGGAACCTACGGCAATAATGGCGGGAATGCCGAGGCCGAAAATCAAAATCGGAAGAAGCAGGACACCTCCGCCCAACCCAGTCAGGCCAATGAGGAAGCCAACCAGCAATCCAATCAAGATTTTGGTTGTGACAATGTCCATCGTAAGAATTAAAGCCCCAGAACTGCTGCCTGAACAATCTGAGATGCCCAATTCATAACCCGAGTCTAGAGTGCGGTCTGCGGATTTTTCTATACCGCGGCCGGAACCGCGGGCTCCTGGCTTACGCCAATGAAGCCCTGCTGTTCCAGATGAAGGATGATTTCCTGTGCCGCTTCCGCTGCGCTCAGTTCGGCCGTATTGATCACCACTTCCGCATCCGTCGGTACTTCGTACGGGTCGGAGATTCCGGTGAATTCCTTTACGATTCCGGCGCGTGCCTTGGCGTAAAGACCCTTTCGGTCCCGCTGCTCGCAGGTTTCAAGCGGAGTAGCGATGTGCACCAGAACGAAACCGCCGTGAGGCTCAATCATCTGCCGGACCTGCTTGCGGACAGAATCATAGGGCGCAATCGGCGCGCAAATGGCGATGCCACCGTTCTTGGTGATCTCAGAAGCGACATAGCCGATGCGACGGATATTGATGTCGCGGTGTTCCTTGGAGAAACCGAGTTCGGAAGAAAGATGCTTCCGGACCAGGTCGCCGTCGAGGATGGTAACCGGGCGTCCGCCGACTTCGAGAAACTTGGTCAGGAGAACATTGGCAATGGTGGACTTTCCGGAGCCGGAAAGTCCAGTGAAGAAAATTGTGACGCCCTGCTTGTGACGAGGCGGGAAGCTGCGACGCAACTCGCGCACAACCTCTGGATATGTGAACCAGGAAGGAATCTCGCGGCCTTCGTTAAGTCGTGCCCGCAGTTCGGTTCCAGAAATATTCAGCACACGCGCGCCGGAGGGAACTTCGTTATCCGGCACATAGCGGTCCTCATTTTCCAGATAGACCATCATCTGGAAGGGCACCATGGTCACACCGATGTCCTTCTCGTTTTTCTTGAACAATTCCTGAGCGTCGTAAGGCCCGTAGAATGGCTTGCCGGTGGAGTCTTTGCCAGGACCGGCATGATCGCGGCCAACGATGAAATGGGTGACTCCGTGATTTTTGCGGATGAGCGCGTGCCAGATGGCTTCGCGAGGTCCGCCCATACGCATCGCGAGTGGCAGCATGGCGAGCTTTACCGTGCCCGGAGGATATTTGGCAAGCAGCAATTGATAGCAGCGCAGGCGGGTAAAGTAATCCACATCGCCCGGTTTTGTCATGCCGACTGAGGGATGGATCAGCAGATTGGCTTCGACATTTTTTGCCGCCCGGAAGGTCAGTTCCACATGGGCACGGTGCATCGGATTGCGTGTCTGGAACGCGACAACTCGCCGCCAGCCAAGGCGTGAAAATTCCGCGCGCAACTCGGCCGGAGTCAGTCGAAGAACTTTGAAATCGTAGTGGGTAGGTAACGTAAGGCCTTCGAGTTTTCCGCCCACATACCAGGGGTTCGACTTGTTCAAGAGATAGTCGACGCCGGGATGGACGGTGCTGGTGGTTCCGAAAACCGATTGCGCTTCTTCTTTGCGATCGGGTTGCCAGACTTCTTCGACGTTCAAAACGGCAAGCATGACGCCTTCAGGATCGCGCAGCGCCACCTTGCTGCTGCCCGGGGTCAGTTTTTTGGCAAATTCTTCAGTTACGTCAAGGGTGATCGGCATGGGCCAAATGACGCCCGAGGTGAGCATCATGTTGTGACAAACGCGCTCGTAGTCGGCGCGCCTCATGAACCCTTGCAAGGGTGAAAAGCCCCCGCTCAGCAGCAGTTCCAGATCGCATAGTTGGCGGGCCGTCAGGTCCCAGCTGGGCCACTCGCGGGAGTGGGCTTTCAATTCTGCGCTGCGTTCGGGTTGAGCGATCAGCTGGATAAGTTCACCACCGTGTGGTGGAATCAAATGGCTCGTCGAATTGTTCAAAGTGCAAAAACCTCCTGAATTATTCAGATTGCTGGCCTACAGGCCAGAATGCTTATGATGGGGAACTCAGAAACAGTGTTGCTGCTCGAGGCAAGACTTAATTCAGTTGTACGGCCAAATAATGATCTTACCAGAGGCTAAGTTGTTGCAGGGACGTGCAGAGCTGGATTTGTGCAGTCTACCGGGCGGCAATAATAACGGGGCAAACCGGGTGTCGTTAAAAATCGAAATCTGTGGTTCCGCTTCGCGCTTCGGGGTAAGATTAGGGGGTGAAACTCGCCTCAATTTTGGTTGTTTTCTTTATGATTCAGGGGGTGCTGGCCGCGCAACGCAGTCAGGATCCCGAATTCCGCGAAAAACAGGCCAGTTCGGTCCGGGCAGGTGAAACGCATCGGGCTAAACCGGCAACGGTCAAAGCGCCCAAAAGCACGGCCGCTTCAAGCAACGACGTGAGCAAGATTGAAAGCAGCGGCATCAAAGCTGTTGGTCATCCGCATACGACTGCGCGACCTGCCACGCACGTCGCAGCAGTGCCCAAGGCGAAGGCACCAGCCAATCGTAACAAGCCGATCAAGTTCGCCTATCACAAGGCACCGGCGACAAAGCCGGTGAGTGGAACAAGCCAGTCTCCCAAGCCGCACTGATCTAAAAATTATTCAGGAGCTTTCTGTTCTGCGATGGCAGCGCTGGGAAATTCCTGCTCCGGAGAAGTGGCCGCGGACCGCTCCTTCAGCGAGTACTTCAGCAGACACCAAAGGGCGCGCACGCCATCTTTCCAGCCTATTTTCTTGCCTTCTTCGTAGGTACGTCCCCAATAGCTGATGCCGACCTCGTAAATGCGCAAGCGGCGCTTGGCGACCTTGACGGTGATTTCCGGCTCGAAGCCGAAGCGGTCTTCTTCTATAGGGATGGACTGAATCACCTCGCGACGGAAAGCTTTGTAGCAGGTTTCCATATCGCTGAGGTTGACGTTCGTAAGGCAATTGGAGAGCAAGGTAAGAATGGAATTGCCGACCGAATGCCAGAAATAAAGCACGCGATGCGGGCCTCCGCCGAGAAAGCGGGAGCCGTATACCACGTCGGCTTTGCCCTCGACGAGCGGGCCCAGGAGCGAAGGATACTCCTCAGGATCGTATTCGAGGTCGGCGTCCTGGATGATGACAAAATCGCCGGTTGCTTCCTGAATGCCGCGGCGGAGGGCTGCCCCTTTGCCCATGTTGTGTGGCTGAAGAAAAACTCTCACCGCGGGCTTCGCGGCGCTGATTTCTTCGAGAATTTCACGGGAGCCATCGCGAGAGCCGTCATCAACGCAGAGTAGTTCGAGATCGAACGGTACCGACAAAACGCGGTCGATCACTATCCGCAGAGTAGCACGCTCGTTGTAGATCGGCATTACGACGGAGAGTTTCATGGGATGGACGAGCACAGTGTAAGGCATTCAGCGGAAATTCGCGTCCGACCGGCGCTGTTTACTTCTATGTAACATTACCGGCGGTGTAAACAAATCTTTACACGTTCGGAACTTGGGAGTGCATCCTTATCTCAGGTACGCTGAATCTATTCGAACATCTAGCGCCGTTCGTTGAGAGCAAACATCAGGAAACTTCAAATTTATGTCTAAAAAGGCCTTCGCGTATTTTGGGTCGGTGGCGATGAGTGTGCTGGCGTCCGGGTGCCTGGTCTTATTATTGGCGGCCAACAGCGGAAAGCCAGAAGTGGCGACCAATCGCATTGTGCGCGCCATAGATTCGGCACAGATTGCCGCGGTAAAAGGAACTGCACACCCGTTAGCGCGGCCGCAGTTTGATCGCGGCAGGCTAAGCCCCGAGCAACAGCTCGGCCACGTTGGTATCACGTTCCGGCTCTCGGCGGCGCAGCAGGCGGATTTGAACCAGCTTCTGCGGGACCAACAGGACCGCTCATCTCCCAGCTACCACAAGTGGCTAACTCCGGAGCAATACGCGAAGCGGTTTGGCATGAGCCAGAGTGATCTCGCGAAGGTGAGTTCGTGGCTGCAGTCGCAGGGCCTGACCGTGACCGGCGTGTCGCGCAATCGCCGGGAGATTTCTTTCAGTGGCAGCGTGGGGCAGGTCGAGTACGCGCTAAAAACTGAATTACATAACTTCTCGATCAGAGGCGAAGAGCACTTTGCCAACACCACGGACGTATCGCTGCCGGCGGCGTTTGCAGGCGAAGTTCTGGGCGTGCGCGGGTTGAGCAGTTTCTCTCCTAGGCCGAAGAATCTTCGTCCGGCTCCGCGATTTACATCCAATGCCTCAGGGAATCATTTTCTGATTCCTGGCGACTTTGCGACCATCTACGACTTGCCTGCGGCATGGGACGGAACAGGACAGACGATTGCGGTGATCGGGCAGACGCTGATCAATACGAATGATATCGATAATTTCCGAGGCTCCTCCGGATTGCCTGCGCGGACGGCGGGGAATTTCCAGCAGATTCAAGTTCCACAAACGGGAACGGCACTCGTGTGCAGTGGCGACGAGAGCGAAGCCGACCTCGATCTGGAATGGTCGGAAGGCGTAGCCAAGAACGCGACTATCAAATTCATCTACGCGGGACCGGGGCAAGGGGGGAATTGCAACAACAGAAGCTCAAATGCCTTCGATGCCTTGTTCTATGCGGTCGATAACAATGTAGCTCCCATTATCAGCATCAGCTACGGAAACTGCGAGGCCAATCTCGGAGCGCAGAATGTGCTCACCATGCAGAGTTGGGCTCAGGAGGCAAATGCGCAAGGGCAGACGATAAGCGGTCCGGCCGGTGATTCGGGCGCTGCAGATTGCGATACGGGAAATTCTGCGACAAAGGGGTTGGCAGTCGATGTGCCGGCTTCCATTCCGGAAGTAACGGGAGTGGGCGGAAGTGAATTTACGGGTGATTCTACGCAATGCCCTGGTAATCCGCCTGTGTGCCCGGGAAATGTATCTCCTTCAGATCCTCCATATTGGAGCGGCACTTCGGCTTCAAATAGCGGGCCGACCGCTCAGGAATACATTCCTGAAAAGTCTTGGAATGACACAGCGCAATCACTTGCTCTGTCGCCGCCCCGCGGTTTAGACGGAACCGGCGGTGGGGCGAGCACGATTTTCGGCAAGCCTTCGTGGCAAAGCGGTACGGGGGTTCCCAGTGACGGAATGCGCGACGTGCCCGATATCGCGTTGAACGCTTCCAACTTCCACGATCCATTTCTTTTCTGCTCGGAGGACCCAAGTGTTGGTTCAGCTACGAGTTGCTCCAGCGGTTTTCGTGACGGAAGCGGTAGCTTTACCGGGGTAGGAGGCACTTCCGCTGGCGCTCCAACCTTCGCCGGGATTCTCGCACTTATCAATCAGGCCACGAACTCGAACGGGCTGGGGAACGTGAATCCGATGTTGTACAGCCTGGCCGCGAGCACACCCAACGCCTTCCACGACATCAGTTCCGGAGATAACAAAGTCCCGTGCACGAGCGGAACGAAGAATTGCGCCAGTGGAACGACGAGCATCGGGTTTACCACGAGTGCTGGCTATGATCCGGTCACAGGCTTGGGATCGCTCGATGTGGCCAACCTGATTACCGCATGGGTTGCGGCGACCACAAACCCGAACGGTGATTTTTCTATCGACGGCACCACAACCTCAGTCGGGAGCGCCGGTCAAACCGGAACTTCAACTGTCACAGTTACGGGTCTGAACGGCTTCAACGGAACCGTCGCCCTAACCTGCGCCAGTTCGAGCGCGCAAGTTTCCTGCTCGCTGAATCCGACCAGCGTGGACTTGAGTACTTCGTCCACTCAAACCTCGACACTGAACATTACATCTGCCGCCGATCTTCGCTTGCCGAATGGAAAACATCCACGCGGACTCTGGTTCGCGACCAGCGGCGGAATCTTTGCGGTGGCCTTCTTGGGCGGGATCTCTTCGCGACGGAGATGGGCCGCTGTGTTCGCTATCGTCTTGTTCGCTGTTGCGCTCGCGGCAGTCGGTTGCGGCGGAGGTAGCAAGACTCCGGTGCAGCAGAATCAGGGGCCGCAAACGTTCACTGTGACCGTGACTGGCACAGGGACAAATAGCAACAACACCGCATTGAGCCACAGCACCACCGTTAATTTCACGGTGCAATAGGATTAACGAACATCAGGGAACCGGGAAAGCTGAAGTCCCTAAGGTTTTCTAAAGCGATCAGTTGGCGCAGCCGATGTAGGGACAGTGACCGCCCCAAAACCCGCAATCGCGCCAACCGCGCCTGACGCCGGAGCGCGCCTCAATTATGTCGCTCGGCAACCCATCCTGACCGCCGACGAGAAAGTCTTCGGCTACGAGCTGCTGTTCCGCGATGGGGTCGAGAACCACTTCTGCGAAACTGACGCCGACTCCGCGTCTCGGCGCACGCTCGACACCTCAATTCAAATCGGCTTGCAGATGCTGTGCGACGGACGCCGCGCATTTGTGAACTGCACGCGTGATGTCCTTCTCAAGGACTACATGACGCTGTTGCCATCGACGCTGGCGGTGGTGGAAGTACTCGAGTCAGTGCCGGTAGATGATCTGGTGATTGCCGCCCTGCAAAGGCTGAAACAAGCCGGCTATGTGATCGCGCTCGACGATTTTGTGGCTAATGATCCGCGTGAGCCGTTGACGGAGTTTGCCGACATTCTGAAGGTTGATATCCGGCAAACTCCTGTAGACCAGGCCATAGCCACGATGAAGAAATATGGGCCCTGGCGTTGCCGCTTGCTCGCGGAAAAGGTCGAAACCCGGGAGGAATTCGCCGCCGCGAAGGCCGCCGGATTTATTTATTTTCAGGGATATTTTTTCCAGAAACCCGAGGTCTTGCAGTCCCGGGAAATTCCCGCAAACAAAATGAACTATCTGCGACTGCTGCGCGCGGTGTCGGAACCCGAGATCGATGTGCGCAAGTTCGAGGACATGATCAAGCAAGAGGTTTCGATCACTTATCGTTTACTGCGCTATCTGAATTCCGCTGCCTTCGGCGTGCAAAACGAAGTGCATTCGATTCGCCACGCATTGGCGCTACTGGGAGAACGCGAAGTGCGGCGGTGGATACGGCTGGCGGCTACATTGAACATGGCGGAAAACAGGTCGAGTGAGCTGGTGACCTCAGCCATGCTGCGGGCACGATTTTGCGAGCTTTTGTCACCCAAGGTGCCTCACGGTGAATCAGACTTGTTCTTAATGGGCCTGTTTTCTATGGTCGACGCGATTCTCGAAATACCGATGGATAAGATCCTGGAAGCCGTGCCCATGGATTTTGAGACGAAAGCTGTGCTGCTCGGAAAGAGCAGCAAGCTGCGACCGCTTTACGAATTGATGCTGGCACGAGAACTGGGAAATTGGGAAAAAGCGACAGAATGTATTCGCCAGCTTGGACTCACCGAAAGCGAAGTCGCAGATGCATATTGGCAGGCAATCCAATGGGCACGGCAGGTCAGCGCAGTCTAAGAACAGTCAGCCAGGCACATTGAAATGCCATCGGGCTGACGAACGCTCTACCGTTACCTCTGTGTAAAACTCAGGTTAGTTAGCCCTTGCGCAGCTTTGCCGGGAGCGATACCATAATTGTGTTCCCAACGGCCTAGCCCCCTGGCTGGCCTTCCGCGCCTAACGGCTCCGGGCGCATTACGGACAAAGATCAATAACGAGTTCCAGCCGCAATCGGTTTTCTGTACGCAATTAGCATTGCGATACGCAAGGTTTAACCAATGGCGGTGAAACTCAGGGCCGCAAATGCGTTCGCTTCTCAGGCGAATTAAACAGGACTTAACAACAATATGAATGCAGGACCAGGACGCCCCTCCGGTGGAGGAGGGAGAAACAGGCGGCGGCGTGGACGCCGTCCCAGAGGCGGCAACCCGCATGGCCGCCCCAGCCGCGATCAACGCGACAGCATCTACACAGCCCCGATGGACCACAGCTACCGAGCGGCGCTCGGCGGTAACAATAACGGCTCCCGGCCAGGACGCCAGCGGCCAGGGTTTTCAGCCAATTATCCGCAGCCTGAGCCAGAACCGCTGCCGATGCGCGAAGATGCAGCGCCGAAGATTTTCGGTTTTGTCGACGATCTTTTCTTCCAGGCAAAGATTCAGGAAACCGCGCGCAAGCTGAATGTGAAGGTCGAGTTCCTTAAGGCAGAACAGGAACTGAGCGACCGCATCAAGACCAACGGCGATGAGCGGCCGTCGCTGATTATTTTTGATTTGAACATCAACAGTGTTAAGCCGCTCAGCTTGATCCCAAAGCTGAAGCACAAGCTCAAGAAAACTTCTGTCATCGGATTTTTGTCGCACGTTCAGGGTGACCTGAAACAAAAAGCCCATGAAGCCGGATGCGACATGGTTCTCCCCCGTTCGGCGTTCTCACAGAACCTGCCGCAGTTGCTGAGAAGGCATGGGGCGGCGGAAGAAGAGCAGATTACGGAACAATAAGTGTGGCTCGGATATTCCGGTCCGGGTCTCTTTACCTACTTTCTTCGCGCACAAGAGTGTCCGCGCCACAGGTGAAATGCGTCGGACAAGAATGTCCGACCCACGCGGGCATTGCTCTCAGCTCGGGAAGTGGAAGTGGACGTCCTGGCGTGAGCTGATCGCGACACCATCGACTTTCGCCGGAGTGAAGCGCCAGCCCTTCAAAGTCGCAATCACCTTCTCGTCAATCTCCTGCTTCAGCGATTGCAGAACTTTCGTGTCCGTGACGTTTCCTTTTTCGTCAATCGTGACTTCAACGATCACGTCACCTTGCAATCCTGATAGTTGCCAAGGATGAATCTCAGGATCGGGGAAGACCATGGGCAATGCAGGCGTGGCTTCAACGCCAGCAGCCGGACCGTTGGAGAGGGAACCGTTCGGAGCGCCGGCACGGACGGATTCAACATTCTGTTGGGTCGGCGGAGCCTGCTGTTTTGATTTCGGCTTCGGGTGAAAGTGCAGTTTTTTGGCGACCGGTGGTGAGTGGCTTTTCTGAAGTCTGAGCGAGGTAAGTGACACTTTCGGAATTCCCGTGCATACCCCATGCGACCGATGACGGCTGGACAAAAATTGGCGGACGATTCAGCCATAAGGAAACGACGAGGCAGTGAATCAGGAAAGACGCAAGCAGCGAAATGCGTGTCGCTCGGCTGCCGGGTTTGGGGACGTCGAACATATGGCCGCTCCGGCCAGGAATGTAGCTATTTTATCCCGGCGGCCAGCGTAAGTCGCGTCCACCAAGGAGATGTACGTGCAAATGAAAGACGGACTGGCCGGACTTGGGGCCGACGTTGAGGACGGTGCGGTAGCCGTCTTCGATCTTCCGATCGCGAGCAATTTTGGCCGCCGTCAAATGGCAGCGTCCGACGATATCAGCCTCGTTTTCCTGCGCTTCTTTCAATCCGCGAATATGCTTTTTGGGAACGATCAGAACGTGGGTCGGGGCTTTGGGATCGATGTCTTCGAAGGCGAAGGTGTGCTCGTCTTCGTAGACTTTCTTCGAAGGAATCTGGCCGGCGATGATTTTGCAGAAGAGGCAGTCCATAGAAACCAGTGGCTAGTGATCAGTGGTCAGTTGCTCGTGCGTGATTACTGAAACTCGGTGGCTCGTGACTCCTCAAACCGGTGTTTCGTGATTAGTGGCTCGTGATTGGTCAACAATTCTTGCCAAGCTACGTTCTTTTTACTGGCCACTGGCCACTGGCCACTGACCACTGACCACTGACCACTCTAATCCAGTCTAACCAGAAAAATCGAACCTTCGGGAGTTCTTGTGTCGCGCATCAATTCTTCTGCTCGGGCGCGCAGATCGCCTTTTACGCGAACGCGTACCCACCAGTCTCCCGCTGGACTGTTGAACGTGAGCACCTGGGCACTGTGATAACGCCGCGACACATGATCGGCAACCTCGCGAGCATTGCTCTCGTGGTCGAATCCGCCGATTTGGACTGCCCACTTCCCGCCGGTGTCGAGAGATTGCGGAGTTTTCAGCAACTCGACTCGCACTTCACCTGTGCCTTTGCGAATCAGTCCGAGTTGTTCTGCGGCGGCTTGCGACAGGTCGATAATGCGGCCTTCGATGAACGGCCCACGATCGGTAATATGCACGATTGCGGACTGGCCGTTGCTGAGGCATGTGACGCGAACGACCGAGCCGAGCGGCAGAGTGCGGTGCGCGGCGGTCATGGCGTGCATGTCATAGATCTCGCCATTTGATCCGCGGCGATTGTGATAAGGCGCGCCATACCAACTGGCGATGCCGGTTTCAACCATCAGGGGCTTGGTTTCCGGCGTGATCTCTGTCTGTGGCGGAATCGAGACTTCTGGAGGCTCAACTTTCGCTGCTTCGGCGGGTGGAGTTCCAGCGGGTGCCTGTTCCTGTGGCGGCGGTGCGGGTACGACTTTTACTTGCGCCGGCTTATGGTTGCAACCTGCGAGCAGGAACAGCAGAGAGAGAAGACACACCCACTTCATTTGCGCGAGCTCGAATGCTGTTCCATATAGTTGGCGAGTTCCTGGATTTTCTCCGCGGCAACGCGAAGGGCGTTGGTCGAATGCTGGCGGACGGCGGGAACGACCTCATCGTTCAGATATTTTATGAACTGTGCGGTTTCTTGTTCGAGCCGCTCAGTGGCCTCGCCGACTTTTCTGCCGACGCGCTCAGTTGTTTCTTCGCATTTGCGGTTGAAATCACTCATTAGCTTAGCTCCCCTACGTCAGTACAAGTATTATTTCGTGCAGAGATGCGGCGGTCAATTGCGAACTCTGGGCCGAGGCTGAAAAAAGCTCTTAACCGCAGAGGACGCGGAGACTACGCCGGGAACACAGAGAAAGCCCTATCGAAGTGCTCCTCAGCATTCTCTGCGAATTCTCAGCGATCTCTGCGGTTAAATGCTTTTGCATTCTGCTGAGTCAATGATTTCGGACTACAATTCGTCCACATTTTGGCCCATATCGCTAAATTCCCGGAGCGCCGAATGCCGCAGCTGAGGAAGTCACTGCTCGCATGGTACGACGAACATCGCCGGGATCTTCCGTGGCGCGAAACGCGCGACCCGTACCGCATCTGGATTTCAGAGATCATGCTGCAGCAGACGCGGGTGGCTGCGGTGCTGCCGCGCTATGAGAATTTCCTGCGGCGATTTCCATCAGTTCAGCAGCTTGCCTCGGCAAAGCTCGAGTCCGTTTTGGCGGAATGGAGTGGGTTGGGCTATTACCATCGCGCGAGGAACTTACATGCGGCCGCGCGGGTGGTTGCGCAGGAACGCGGAGGAAAATTTCCGCGAAATGCCGAAGCCTGGCGCAATTTGCCTGGAATCGGGCGATACACAGCGGCCGCCATCGCGAGCATTGCGTTCGATGAACCGGTTGCAGTGCTGGATGGGAACGTGGAACGGGTTCTTCAGCGAGTCACCCAGAGAAATCACTCAAACAGCGAATGGTGGTGGCTGGCACAGAATTTACTCGACCACGGTCGGCCCGGCGATTTCAATCAGGCGATGATGGAACTGGGCGCGACCGTGTGCGTGCCGGGCAGACCGCTGTGTGAGCGCTGCCCAATCAGGCGCTTCTGCCGGACTAGAGGCCGAGGCGGAAAGGCAGGCGCCAGGCCTCGGCAGAGGAAGGCATCGCTTGCCTATGGTTTGGCGACGCGACGTGGAACTGTGCTGCTGGTACAAAGAGCAGCAAACGAGAGCCTGATGGCAGGCATGTGGGAACTACCGCGAGTTGAAGCTTTTGATCCTGGCGGGGTTCTCTTCCGTGTACGCCATTCGATCACGACAACGGACTATGCGGTTACCGTAGTCCAGCGCAGCGCGGAAGATGTGCAACAAGGCCGTTGGGTCAGAATCTCACGCATAAATGAACTTCCGCTCACCGGACTGGCAAAAAAAATCCTGCGAAAAGCTAAAATTATTGAATAGCTTGTCGTATATGGGTTTTATCACCAGAATCTTCGGAGGCAGCAAGATGGCAGCGCTCGAAGCAGGAACTTCAGCTCCGCAATTCGAATTGCCGGCAATGAAGGGGTCAGGGTTTTCATTGCAAAACGCTCTGAGACACGGCCCGGTGTTGGCAGCTTTCTTCAAAATCTCCTGCCCGGTTTGTCAGTATGCGTTTCCTTATCTCGAGAGGATCTACAAGGCATATGGCAACGGGAACCTGAGCATCGTAGGTGTCTCGCAGAACGACAAGGAAGAGACGGGAGCATTCCTTCAGAAATTCGGCATAACATTTCCCGTGCTGCTCGATGATACGCAGAAATATCCCGTTTCAAACGCCTATGGGCTGACGACGGTTCCGACTGTCTTCTGGATCACGGAGAGCGCCAAGATCGAAATTTCAAGCGTCGGATGGATCAGGAAGGATATTGAAGCGATTGCCCGTAAGGCGGCTTCGGCCAGCGAGCAGGCTCAGCACCCGCTGTTTCAGCCGACAGAGCAGATTGCCGATTTCCGCGCTGGTTGATCCTCAAAAAATTAGCCCGCAGGTTGCGGGCATTGCGCCAAAGCTTTCCCGTAGAATGTTGCGTTCATCTCTTGCTCAGGAGCGCTCCCGAATGCGAAAGGCCGTTTATGTCTTGATTCCGCTTGCATTGGTGCTGGTGGTCCTTGCCGAGGCCGCGCGTAAGCCGATTTCGAGCGCCGCCGCCGATGCCAGCGCGCACCTGCCGCCGGCGGCCATTGCGGCATTACAGAAGACGGACCCCGAGCGGATTCGGGCAAACGTCCGGTTCCTTTCGCTCGATCTTCTTGAAGGTCGAGGAACCGGCCAAAGGGGCGGAGACATCGCCGCCGAATATATTGCAACTCAGTTCTGGCTGGATGGATTGAAACCGGCCGGCGACAACGGAACATTTTTCCAAAAAGTTCCCATGGTTGGAATTACGCCCGCGCCAGAAACCACATTCGAACTCGCGCCGAAGCGCGGAGATGCGACGCAACTGAAACCGCTCGATGACTATGTCGCGTATGACGAGACGCAGCGCCCTTCCGACGACATCGATGCCGAGATTGTCTATGTCGGGTACGGCATTCAGGCCCCGGAGTATCAATGGGATGACTATAAGGGCGTGGACGTGCACGGGAAAGTGCTGTTGATGCTGGTGAATGAACCTCCGTCAGACGATGCGAATTTCTTCAAGGGTCCGGCGCTGACTTACTACGGACGATGGACCTATAAATACGAGGAAGCGGCGCGCAAAGGCGCGGTAGGCGCGATTCTGATTCACAGGTCGGACATGGCCAGCTATCCGTGGGACGTGGTGCGAAATTCGAATTCCGGGGAAAAAGAATTCTTGAAGTCTGAGGCTCCGCAACTCAAGGCCGCTTCGTGGATACAGCTCGAGGTAGCAAGAAAGCTCGCCCAAAGTGCGGGATTGGACCTGGACAAGATGATGGCGGATGCGAAGTCGCGAAATTTCCGGCCCCAGCCACTGCCGGTGAAGCTGAAGGCGCACATGATGAGCAAGCTGCGGCAGATTTCGTCGAATAATGTGCTCGCGATGCTCCCTGGGTCTGACCCGAAACTGAAGAACGAGGCTGTCATCTATTCGGCACATTACGATCACCTGGGAATCCGTCCAGATATGCCAGGCGACAACATCTACAACGGCGCAGAAGACAATGGAACAGGTTGCAGCATTCTTCTGGAATTGGCACGAGTTTTTTCGCAGGCACAAGCTAGACCCAAGCGATCGGTGATTTTTGCCTCGGTCACGGGGGAGGAGCAAGGATTGCTCGGGTCGGAATATCTGGGCAAGCATCCGCCCATTCCGGCGGGGAACATCGCGCTCGACTTGAACTTTGACGACATACCGCCGCTCGGAGAACCGCAGGAAGTGGAAGTCTCGGGGGCCGAGCGCACAACCTTTTACCCTACGGTCGAAGCCATGGCAAAGGAGTTCCGGCTCGCGATAAGACCGGATGCGCATCCGGAAGCTGGACACTACTATCGCTCCGACCATTTCAGCTTTGCCAGAGTTGGTGTGCCAGCGTTCTCCATCAATGAAGGGATGAAATACAAAGGGCACAGCCTTGATTGGGGGATGCAGCAGGCGGAAGAGTACACCAACAAGCACTATCACCAGCCGAGCGATGAATACAGCCCGAGCATGGACTTTCGCGGTGACGCAACAATGGCGCGGTTCGGGTTCGCGTTGGGCTGGGCGGCGGCATCGCAACCTAAGCTGATCGGCTGGCAAAAGGGCGACGAATTCGAGAAAGCGCGGCTCGGCAGCCAAGGCGCGACACACTAAGGTTGAGTTTGTGTGAGCATCCGCATTTGAGCAACGATCCTCTTCAAAAGGCGCGCAACTCTTACCAATCGATAGAACCCAGACCAGGATGTTGAGTTTTTCAATGTGTCCCATTCGCCGACACCTGGCGTCGTGGCCAGCCTCCACAGAAAACGGATGCGGTCGCGCCGCCTCTCGCGGGTGCGCAATTGGGCCATGAAGTAGGAAACGGAATCAGTATTCGGCTCGCGATTGCAGGCAAGATGGTTAACCACGCTCGTGGCAAGTTCGTGAACGCTGTGGCCGCTGTCGGAAATGGGCACAGGGCGGGGCATGTCTCTGCCGAGAATCTTTCTACCGATCGAAAACGAGACCTGAAGAATTTTGAAAATCCCCAAGCGACTAGCTTCTTCGGTGATCCATTTCCAGTCGAGATCAAGGCTCGCCAGTCTCATGATGTCACGCGTCATACCCAGTTGCGACCACTCATGTTTCGCGGCGTGAACGCAAAGCGCGAGCATTAGGTCTTCATGACACAGGGTGCGCAACCCCATGCCGTCCAGGTCGATTTCGATTGATCGATTGAAAAAGGCATCGAGGTCGAAATCGACGGAATAGAACATAGGGGCAATGCGCCATTGCAACTCCACAGTCGGGCGTTCTGAATTCAGGCAGAACGCGTATTCGTAGCCGGAGCCCAAATAGGATTTTTCGTGGCGAGCGGGCAATTGAAGCTTGAGCTGATATCCAAGCTCAAGCAGAGCGCTCTTGGCCCGGCTGACGTCACTCGGCACCACCAGAAGATCGAGATCGCCAAACTGCCGAGCAGTGGGATCGCGATAGAGAAGTTGGCCCAGCACGGGCCCCTTGTAGGCGAGGAATGGTATTCGACGCTCTTCGAGGTGACGTGAAATTCGCCGCAGTTCGGTAGTGAACTGCAACGAACGCCATCCGTGGAGGCGAGCACGGTCGCGGATGGCGCGTGGAATCGCTATGCGGGACTGCGACGCCAGCGCGAGGAACAAAGCGGGTACCAGGCGATGATGCTCGGCGGAGTCGAGAAGGAGTTCCCAGTCAATAGAAGAAGCAAGTGCGCCGGGCAAGGTGCTTGGCCTTGGTCCTGTGCAGCAGTCAATCAGCATTTCGAATTCAGGCGAAAAGCGAGAACCATGCCGTACTTCAGCCAGCGCACCAATGTGGTTCGCCACAGCCAAGTTCAATTCTCCTATGAACTAACTATGTCCCTGGGTCAATTTCTGCTTTCATGAACTGAGTTTCACGTTCATAGAATCTTCTAACAACAATGCACAGTACAAAAGTGCCTGCCGCTGAACCTGGCGCAACTGCGAAAGATAACGAGAGTGTTGTCTTTGATCGGGTGCATAAGGTCTTCGGCCAGAGCAAATTCTTGTTCTGGCGTGAACGGGACGCGATAACGCACGCTCTGCGAAACGTTTGTTTGAAGGTCAAAGAGGGAGAAGTTCTCGGGCTACTAGGTCCCAACGGAAGCGGCAAGAGCACCACGCTCAAACTGATTTCGACCATGCTGCTTCCCGACGAAGGCCGGGTGCTGGTACACGGTTGTGATACCAGGCGCGAAGGTCAGACGGTCCGGCGAAAAGTCGGTTTTGCGCTGGCTACGGAGCGGTCGTTTTTCCCGAGGCTTACGGCACGAGAAAATCTGGAATTTTTTGCCGCGCTTGAAGACATAGGGAAAAGGGAAGCCTCGGAGCGGGCGAAGTCCACGCTATCGCGGGTTGGACTTAGTGAGGTGGCCAGCAAACAGGCCATGAAATTCTCCTCGGGCATGTATCAGCGGCTAGGAATCGCACGAGCCCTGATGAAGGCGCCCTCACTCCTCCTGCTGGACGAGCCCACACGGAGTTTGGACATCGCTGCGGCGGATGAATTGTGGGACTTGGTGAAGGAAATGTCCTCGATGCGAATGACTGTGCTATTGGCGACCCATAATTTCGAAGAAGCCGCAGCGGTATGCGACCGGGTGGCGCTGCTACATCGCGGCGAGTTGCTGAATCAGCAGCAGGCGGGCAGATTGCACGCGGCGCATTTACGAGAGTTCTATCGCGAAATGACGTCCGATCAACCCCGCGAAATTGGGGTGCCGGCATGATAGTCGCGAAGTTTGCGGCAGTCCTGAAGAAGGATGCGATAACTGCATTGCGGTATCGCAACGGATTCGTGTTTGCATGGCTGGCGCAGGTCGCCCAGTTGGCCACATTTTATTTCTTGTCACGAGCGGTGGGTCCGCAGTTTCACCCGGACGGAATGCCCTACTTTTTATTCTTACTGATGGGGACGGGGTTCTATACGTTTCTGCTAGCGGGAGCGCACAGCTTTCTGCGAACGATCCAGGAGTCGCAACAGGCAGGCACACTGGAGGTGCTACTGACGACTGCGACACCCGCGCCGGTGTTGGTCGCGCTCAATGCGGCGTCAGCTTTTGCCGGCGGAATTGTGCAATTCGGTTTTTGCATTGCCATCGGAGTCCTTTTCTTTTCTCCGATGGTTCATGCGAATCTTGCCGCATGTTTTCTGGTGTTTCTGTTTTCGGTGCTCATCAGTGGAGCCATTGGCTTGTTTGCTGCCGGACTACAAATTGCGATTCATAAAGGTTCAGCGGTTCTGTGGCTGGTTGGATCGGGAGCGTGGCTGATGTCGGGAACGTTGTTTCCGACGTCGGCGCTGCCTCGACCGATACAAACAATCGCAAATTGTATTCCGTTTACGCATTCGCTGACCGGGCTCAGGCTGGCCTTGTTGTCGGGAAATCAGCCAACGATATTCAGGGAAATCGAGGTGCTAGGGCTCTTTGCGATGTTGCTGGTTCCGACCGGGGCTGCGTTCTTTTCGTGGACAGTGCGGGAGGCACGGCAAGCGGGTTCTCTATCCTTCTACTAGCCTCGACACCGTTCTTTCCTCAGATGGCGCGGAATTCGAAAGACAACTTCAGGTTACTTTGGTTTGGCCCCCTGAGGAGAATCCGTCTCCTTGCCTGTACCACCAGCCGGATAATTCTTGAATCATGTTTGCTCCTGTCGACAGCCAGCCGCAGCGGCGACGCGGTACTCGAGTACGAGCGCAGATTCCGGTTCGGATCACCAGCCTGGACCCGGCCACCAGCTTTTCGGAAAATTGCTACACAATGATGGTGAACCCGCAGGGTTGTGGGATCCGTTGCTCACGTCCTCTGGCGACGGGTTTGCAGATTCGAGTTGACGCACTGCCGGGAAGAAAGACCGCACTCGCACGAGTGGCAAATACACGTCCGTTGGCCGCAGGAAGCAAGTTTTGGATAGTCGGAATAGCGCTCGACTCGCCCGGCAACTTATGGTGCATTACGCCGGCGCCTGCTGACTGGGAGAATACGTTGCCGACAATAGTTTCATGGAATTCGAGCAGGGATTGCCAGGTTGACTCAACACGTCTGACCGCAATGGTCAAAAGATAGTTAATATCTGAAGCGGAATTCTGCCCACAAGCAACCCCGAAAACCTGAATTCAAATCAAAAACCAAAGCATTGAGCAAAACATGAGGCTTTTTAGCAGAAGTGTGAGTGTCGCGTTCATGGGCGGCATTGTGGCCGCCTCCTTGTCTGTCTTCTGCGCCTCCGCTCACGCCGTTCTTGGCCAGCAAATTTCTTCCATAAATTCCGACAACATCAGAATGAAGGCGCAGGGGAATGTTTTCGTCAGACCATCCTATTCGATACACGAAATGCGTATCCCGAATGGAACTTCCGTACGGGAGTTCGCTTCTCCTGCCGGTGAGGTCTTCGCGGTTTCCTGGAAAGGTCCGTACGTGCCTGATCTGCGGCAACTGATGGGCGGATACTTCGACCAATACATGGCGGCAATGGCGAACACACGGCGCACTCATGGGAGCGTGGTGCGCATTGAAACCGGGGACTTGGTGTTCGAGTCTGGCGGCCACATGAGATTCATTGTGGGCAGGGCTTACCTTCGCAGCAAATTGCCGGACGGGGTCGGCCCTGATGCCATACAGTAAGGTCCGCCTCGCGAGTGCTGCTTTTGCGGGCGCGATTCTGGTTTTCCTCTCAGCGTGCGGAGGGGGTTCAAGGAAGTCATCTTCAACGGCGGTCACAAATACGCTTGCCGTAGTGGTGAACGCAGGGCCGACGGGGAATTACGCGAACGGTTTATTCGCGACAGTGACGGTGTGCGCCCCCGGTACTTCAAATTGCCAGGCGATCAACGGAGTGCTGGTGGATACTGGTTCATTCGGCTTGCGCATTCTTTCTTCAGCGCTCAACGCCTCGCTTGCCAGTGCCCTGAGCACAGAGACAATCGGCAGCGGTTCCGACCTTGTGGAATGTGCGCAATTCTCGGACGGAATCACCTGGGGCCCTGTCAAAACGGCTGACATAAAACTAGGCGGCGAAACTGCCGCATCGCTTCCGGTCCAGGTTGTCGGCGATCCATCGTTTGCGGCGGTGCCTGCCGGTTGCACCTCTGCCGGCGCTCCCGAGGACACCCTGCAGAAGCTCGGCACTAACGGGATTCTGGGAATTGGAAGCTTCGTTCAGGATTGCCCTGCATGCGGTCCGGAAACGACGAGCAATCCCGGGTTCTACTATGCATGCACAGGATCTTCATGTGCGGTGACGACTGCGGGCCTGGCGCAGCAGGTTGCAAACCCAACTGCATTTTTCCCCACGGACAACAATGGGCTCATCGTCGAGCTACCGGCAGCGACCTCGAGCGCCGTCAGTTTGAGCGGGTCGGTAATTTTCGGAATCGGAACCGAGAACAATAACTCACTGGGGAGCGCTCAGGTTTTTACGCTTGATCCGCAGACGGGGAATTTCAGTACCACATTCATGAATCACACGTATATGAATTCGAGCTTTCTCGATTCGGGCTCAAACGCCTATTTCTTCCTAAGTTCCAGTGTGACAGGATTCCCGACGTGTTCCGATGCTTCCGGCTTTTATTGCCCGGCTTCATTTGCCAGGCTCTCCGCTACGAATACCGGCGCCAACAATGCCAGCAGTTCAATTTCCTTCGCCATCGACAATGCCGACACGCTCTTTTCGAGTGCAGCGAACGCAGTTTTCCCGACACTAGGGGGGCCGTTTGCGGGCACGTTCGATTGGGGTCTGCCTTTTTTTTACGGGCGTAACGTATATGTTGCGATTGCGGGAAGATCGACTCCCGGCGGCACAGGCCCTTACTGGGCGTACTAATATTATTTCCCTGTTCCGTTCAGTGCGACGAAGTGCGGCGCCCCGTCCGATCCCATGATTTGGAGGTTGCCGGTCCGGGGACCCGAAATGGCAGGCGTGAATGAGACTTGCACGTCACATTGCGCGCCGGGCGCCAGGGTTTTTCCGCAATCATTTTTTTGCTTGAAGTCGATTCCAGAAGTGAGAATCTGTTCAAAGGTGATGGGCGATTTTGAAGGATTGCTTACCGTGATGTTGCGGGCCGGTGTGTCCGAATCAATCGCAGATTCTCCGAAATCGATGCTTGGGGGAGAAATCTGTAGTGTTTGGGACGGAGTTTGCGAGCTTGCCGAAGCAATGAAAACCAGAAGCAAAGTGGCTGATGCACCAGTGATCAGGGCGGGCCGAACTTTCAATTCTTGCTCCTTGCAACCGGCCTTTCACCAAAAATAGCTGTGCCGATGCGCACACAGGTTGCACCTTCTTCGATGGCAATTTCGAAGTCGTGAGACATGCCCATGGAAAGAGTCTTCATAGCTAGAGCGGGCAATTTGCGCCGGTCAACTTCCTCGAACAAGGCGCGCATTTTTCGGAAATAGGGCCGGGATAGCTCCGGGTCTTCATTGTACGGCGGAACGGTCATCAGGCCTTCGATCTGCAGGGAAGGAAGATCGGGCGCGGCGACGAGCAGGTCCTGCAGTTCGCTTGAATCTGCGGGGAGCCCGCTTTTCACGGATTCGCCGCCGATGTTGATTTCGATCAAGACATGAAGTTTTTTATCGAGTTCTCCTGCGGCTGCGTTTAGCCTTTGGGCGACGCGGAGCGAATCGACGGAATCGATGTGGCTGAAGAGTTCCGCTGCCTTCGCCGCTTTATTGCTTTGGAGGTGACCGATCATGTGCCACTCGGCATCGAGGTCTCTCAGGTTTTGAATTTTCCCGGCGAATTCCTGGACCTTGTTTTCACCAAAGATGCGGAGACCGGCGTCATAGGCTGCGCTGATTTGCGGTGCCGCAAAGGTCTTGGTGACGGCAATCAGCGTGATTTCTTGATGCCCGCGCCCGCTGCGATGAGATGCGGCCAGGATACGCTCTCGTACCAGCGAGATATTTTCAGCAATGGACATAAAGGCGATTACAACTAAGGAACTAAGGTACACGAAGGAAGAAGCGCGCGCGATTCGTGAGTCGTGATTCGTGGCTCGTGAATCGTGGTTTGTGACTGATGCATCGACGTGAGGCCCGCGCCTGTTGCCCAAAGCAAAATCGCCTCGTGCCTGGTGGGGTTGGGCCACGGTGCATCATCGACTACGGTTACCAACCACGAACTCCAAGCCACGACTTACGAGCGACGACTCACGAGCCACGACTCACGAGCCACGAGCCACGACTAAGGTTCACGGTACGGTCTCTACATCATTGCCACCGGCGGTGCAGGTTCGTTCGGATCGCCCGCGGCGGTGAGTGGGGAGAAGATCATCAGCGCGGCGAGAAGCGCGATTACAACCATCCCGCCAAACAAATAAGACGGGTGCTGAAAGATTTGCGGCGGGTTTTTTGGGGCTACCCATACGTTGGCTTTCAATGCTGCCCACAGCAATCCCATGAGCGCCTCGCCTGCGATGAGCCCGGAGGCGGTGAGTATGCCGGCGTTTTCGGCGCGGGCAGTTTGCGCAGGATTTAGACCACGGTTGCGTGCCAGCCAATCACCGATCGAGCGGAAGATGCCGCCGACAAAAATCGCCAGCGTGGTCTCGAATGGCAAATACATTCCAACCGCAACCAGCATCGGGCTTTTCACCTGCATCATGATCATGGCAATGCCCAGGAAAATGCCGACGCCTACGAGCGGCCATGCCATGTCATGGCCAACGATTCCTTGCGCCAGCATGGCCATCAGGCCGGCCTGCGGCGCCGGCAGTTCTTTGCTGCCAAAGCCGAATCCTTTGTGCAGATAGTAAAGCGGGAAATACATGATCAGGCTGGCAACCACCACGGCGATCAACTCTGCGATTTGAATTTTGCGGGGGGTGCCGCCGAGGATGTATCCCACCTTGAAATCCTGCAAGAGTTCGCCGGCAACCGATGAAGAAACGCAGACAACAGCGGCAACTCCCAGCACAGCGGCGACGCCGTGCGTCCCTGAAACTCCGAGAGCTACCATGAGAATGGCGGCGATCAACAAAGTCGACAGAGTGATTCCGGAAACCGGATTATTAGAAGATCCGATGATTCCGCAGAGGCTCCCGGAGACGGTTGCGAAAAAGAAACCGACGATCAACATGACAACTGCGGCCAGAACCGCCGGCCACAGGAGTCCCGAGACGTGGATGTAGAGGAAGCACATCAGTATGAACATCAGGCCAATTAAAGCAAAGACGGTTTTGAAGCTCATGTAGCGCTCGGTGCGAGAAAGCTCAAGCTTTTCCGACGGCGTGCTGCGGAAATCGGCGAAGGCTTTGCCCAGCCCGGCGGTCAGGCTTTTGCGCATCTTCCAGAGAGTAGAAGCCGAGCCGACGATCATCCCGCCGACCGCGATGGGCCGCACGACAAACTTCCACATGTTGAACGCCATACCCGACCAGTCGTTGGTTGCTTCTGCGGGAAGATAGTGCTGAAGTTGCGGGCCGAGGAAAAACATCATCAGGGGCACCAGCAGTCCCCAGGCGAGCACGCTTCCGGAAAACTGCAGTGCAGCTAGCCGTATGCCGATGATGTATCCGACTCCCAGCAGCGCGGGACTGACGCTCGGCGCGGCTACAGTGCTTGCGCCGCCTCCGGCGACCGCAGCCGCGTCGGCAGTGGTTCCGAATCGCACCTGACTTTTGCCGAGTAGGCCCACGCCGAACTGAAATGTCTTATCGACCGCGAACAGGCCGAATGCTCCGAGCAGATAAACGACTCCGCCAATTCCGATATTCCAGAAGAGATATTTCGCCGCCTGTGCTCCCCTGCGTCCGGCTTTATGAATTTCCGATGCGGCCACGGACTCCGGGAAGGGAAGCTCGGGATCTTCGACCATGCCTTTGCGAACCAAAGAAATGAACAACACTCCGATGATGCTGCCCACCATGATCAGTGCGGTGGTTTTCCAATAGGCGGCGGCGAATCCGAATGAGGGCCAAACCCCCGCGATCAAAAAAGCTGGAATAGTAAAAATCGCGCCGGCGGCGATGCCTTCGCCAATGGTTCCGGAGGTGCGGGCGATATTTTCCTCGAGGACGCTGCCCTTCCAAACGCGAAGCACCGCCATGCCAATGACGGCAGCCGGATAAGTGGCGGCAATGGTGATGCCGGCACGCAAACCGAGGTATGCGTTGGCGGCGCCGAGGACTACGGTCATCAGAAGCCCAAGGAGCACCGCGCGAAGGGTGAACTCCTTCATTTCCATGCTCTCGGGAACGAAAGGTTGGTGCTTCTTTGTGACCAGGTTTGGTGTTGTGCTCATTCAGGATTCCTTTGCATTCTCTTGCCGTAAGCCGCTGCGCGAGCCAGTGGACCTCTTACTGAAATCGGGCGCAAACAAACCGACGCACCTTAGCATGGTGCGAGGCTGGTTTACAAGTACGAGCTCGCGCGCTGCGCGCAGGCGCTTGTACAAGGGGGGTATAATTGTGAGCAGGTTCGCTGATTCGTCTTGCCTGTTCAGGGGAATCAGTTATGTTTTCAAAGGAATATCGGTGTCCGGAGTGCGGAAGTTCTGACGGATACCGTTCTCGCCGCCGCAACTTCTACGAAAAATACTTGCTTCCGCTCGGTCTTCTGCGTCCCGTGCGATGCCTTGAGTGCTACCATCGCAGTCGCGCTTCGTTGTTCGTGAACCTCCCTGAAAGGCAGAGAGCTTCGTCAAATCAGAAAGCGGCAGCCTGAGGTTACAGTCGTACTCGGGCGGGTTCCGCTTTGATTGCTTGTCTCAGAAGTCCTCCGCTATACTGGTTTCAATTCCTACGGCTGGAGCCTAACCAGGCGCCGTACGAGGGAGGCTGGGTCTTCAGCAGTACCGGAGACATAATTCGTGAGCCGGTTTTACCGCCCGAAGCCGCGAAGTTCGGGCGCGTGAATGTTGCGGGGCGGACCTTGCTACGTTCAGCGATTTCCGGCGCAGGCGTGATGGCGCGAGGCCTCTTCTCTGCAGTTTTTCCTTCCGATTGCCGCCTTTGCGGCGCTCCTCTAACAAATATTTCAAGCCTGCCGGTATGCGAAAGTTGCCGGCTGGCGATGGCGCCGATTTCGGGCGCGACCTGTGATGTTTGCGGGGAGCAGCTTGCGCAGTATCGGGTTGAGAGTCCGCTTTGCCCGCCTTGCGCGCAAACGCGACCATACTTTGCGAAAGCCACGGCATATGGCGCCTACGATGGCGAACTGCGCGAGCTGATTCATCTGCTCAAGTATGAGCGGGTTGAGCCCGCGGCTGGGCTTCTGGGCCAAATGCTAAGCGAGGCAATACAGAAGTTGAACCTCACAGCCGATTCTGTTTTGGTCGTGCCAGTGCCACTGCATCGATCTAAGCGGCGCCAACGTGGGTTCAATCAAGCGGAGTTGATCGTGCGTGCGGCTTTGAAGCGAAAAGCATTGCCGAATTCGGGAATGATGGTTGACGTCCTTGAGCGAACAAGGCCGACCGCTTCGCAAATCGGTCTGACACGACACCAGAGAGCTGAAAATATTCGGGGAGCATTTCGGGTTAAGCATCTAAACAGAGTAGCGGGACGCGGGGTGCTGCTTGTCGATGATGTTCTTACGACCGGGATGACAGCAAACGAGTGTGCCCGAATCTTGTTGAAAGCCGGCGCGGAAAAAGTTTGGGTGGCGACTGTAGCACGCACGTTGAAAGAGAAAGAAAGAGATAGTTTCGGGATCGAACCCTGGTCGGTCAAAAGTTTGGCAAAATCATCGTGAATATGTCTGTCCACAGGCACAATTCGGCGAGTGATCACGGCCGGCATTCGGTTACGGCGGCGGTCTTCGGTATTGGTGTGCACCAGGAGAGTGATTCGCAGGCGCTGCATGCCCCGGTGCTGGTGCTGAATGCGTCGTATGAGCCGATTAATGTGTGCGCGGCCCGGCGTGCGATTGTGCTGGTGCTGAAGGGTGTAGCCATGGCCGAGGAAGAGAATGGTCATTTTCTTCATGCGGCACGGCTTGCGTTGCGAGTGCCCTCGGTGATCCGGCTCCTCGAATACCGGCGAATTCCGCATCAGACACGGGCCTTATCGCGAAAGAATATTCTGCTTCGCGATCGCAACACCTGCCAATATTGCGGAGAACTTCTAGCCTCGAGTGATCTGACGCTCGATCATGTTATTCCGCGATCACGGGGAGGCGCGTCGACCTGGGAGAACCTGGTCGCCTGCTGCCACTCATGCAACCGTAGCAAAGGAAATCAATTGCCTGCTGAAGCCGGAATGAAGCTGATGCGGGAACCACACGCCTTCAACCTGCATACTAGCCGTCACATCATGCGATTGATGGGAAGGTCCGATGATCGGTGGAGGAAATATTTGTTTTACTAAATTTCGGAGGTTCACGTTTCAAGGTTTCCGCGGCCTGGATTTGAAACCTTGAAACTATCAAAACTTCGAAACCTCCTACTGAGGTTTTTCTTTGTCTTTGCTTTGCCTCTGTGGGTTCTCGTCGTCGGTTGAATTCTGCCCCTGGTACGTGACTCTCGACTTACTGCCGAATCTCTTGTAATCCGTGTACTTGATGATGTCCTTGATGTGAACATCCTGATAACCGCCTTTGCGGAAGTGAAGTGTGTCATCCGCAAGGGTATAGGCCGGGAACCAGTATTGTCCGTCGACCTGCTCGCGCCAGGTAGTGAATTTCGGGAAAAGATTTTCGTTGTTCTTTTTGTGAGTCTCAGGAACCGCTTTACCTGAAGTCTTCACAATCTGCAGGTCCTGATCGTCCACCCAGATCCGGCCCTGGAAATAACGCCGCTTGGGATCAATCTTCTTCGGGGCAATGTCGAAAACGTAGCAGTGCAGTTCGTCTTCCTGCTGCTGGCCGACGTAGAGAATGTCGTAGTCGGGAATTTCATCAGAGGTTAGAACGAAGGGCATGGTGTGGCGGATGTCTTGCAGATCCTCGGGAGTCATCAGGATTTCCTGCAAGGTGTTCTGCGGCGCAAAAACGACGTTTTCAAGATGGCGGCCCTGATTGTCGTAAGTCACGTCGAAAACTTCGCGATATTCGCCTGTGACCGTGTCGCCGTCGAGAGTTTGAACCCTCACGTCCTGGCGGAACGTATAGTTATCGCGCGCTTCCTTAAACTGTTTTTCTTTGGCGGCGAATTTTTGGATGATCTGGTCAGTGGTCACGCCCTTGGGAGGATCGGTGGTCAGTGGACCCTCTTGCGCGAGTGCCGGCACGGTGAAACAAACAGCAACTGCCAGTGGCAGCAATAAAATTCCAGGAAATTTCATATGTTTGACAGGAGTTGGCCTGATCCCAGCCTACTCTAAAGTTAGATGCGATGAAAGAAGCGAAGTTGCCGTCCGGACCGGCGAGTGGGATATCCGAGTAGAAAGTCACCCCTCACTCTTCCGCAAGAGCGCGGGGAGGGGGCACCCTCAGAGATATTCAACGCACCATTGGTGTTGCATCCGGATGTAATATGAACCTGTCCTATGGGCCAGCTTGCGCGTCCGCTTACCTCCGAGGGGCTTTCCGCCGTGCAGCAGGACATTTCTGACCTGGCGTCACGGGCCGAGGTCCGATCAGCCATCGATTGGTTTGGCGATCAAGAGGCGGAATTCACTCGCTGGCAGATGGAACTATCGCGAATTCCGGCGCCGCCGTTCGGCGAAAAGGCACGGGCTGAGTGGGTGGGCGAGCAGTTTCGCGCGCTCGGGATCAGGGACATCAGCAAAGACAAAATCGGCAATGTATGTGGTTTCCGCCGAGGGCAGCTGGAGACGATTCTTTCGATCAGTGCCCACATCGATACGGTTTTTCCGGCAAATACCCCGCTGAACATTCGCCAGCAGGGAACAAAGCTCTATGGGCCGGGTATTTCGGACAATGCGGCTGGTGTTACCGCACTGTTGGCGATCGCCGCAGCGTTCGAGAATTTTAATTTGCCACACCAGGTTTCATTGCTTTTCATCGGCAATGTGGGTGAAGAGGGCGAAGGCGACCTGCGCGGGATGCGGCATATTTTTTCCGAATCGCAATGGAGAGAAGCGATCCGGACAAGCCTGGTGCTCGACGGTGCCGGAACTGACACCATTGTTGCCGAGGCACTGGGCAGCCGACGATTTGAAGTAATTGTTCGCGGTCCGGGCGGTCACTCGTGGAGCGATTTCGGTGTGCCGAATCCGATTGTGGTGCTGGGGCGAGCTATTCACCTGTTTTCGCACACACGTGTGTCGACCTCGCCGAAGACGACTTACAACATCGGGGTTATTCGCGGCGGAACCTCGGTGAATTCGATTCCCGAGTCCGCCAGCATGAGAGTGGACATGCGATCCAGTTCGCCGGCAGAGATTGACCGTCTGGATCTGGAACTACGGCGTGCCGTCGACATTGCCATCGAAGAAGAGGAGATACGCAGCGCGCACAAACGGGATCCTGGGCAGTACCGGTCAGGATTGATGGCGGAAATGGTCCCGATCGGGAATCGCCCGGGTGGAGAACTCGATCCAAACTCGCGCGCGGTGCAGATCGCTCGTGCGGTGGATGCCTATCTAGGCAATACCGCGCAGATTCAGCGCGCTTCGACCGATGCTAACATTCCGATATCTATGGGGCGGGAGGCGATCGCTATCGGCGCGGGCGGTAACGGGGGTGGCGCGCACACGCTGCAGGAGTGGTTCGATCCGGCGGGGAGATCGGTTGGGCTCACACGCATTTTGCTGATCGCCCTGGCGCTTGCCCGGGCGGGAAGATGAGCCGTCGGCTCCTTTTTTTACTCACGGCGATTTTTCTCAACGCGAGCGTTTCTCTGATAGGCCAGTCTGTGCCTAAGCTGAAAGCTGATTCCATTTACGTGCACGCCAACATCTACACCGGCGTGGTGGGCGATTCTCCCTTCCACGAGGTGCAGCGCGCACAGGCCATGGCGGTGGCCGAAGGCAAAATCCTCGCGGTCGGAACGGAGTCTGATGTTCTGAAGCTGAAGGGACCACAGACCACTGTGGTTGATCTTGGGGGAAATTTCATAATGCCCGGCTTCAACGATGCGCACATGCACCTGACTGAGGCAGGGTTCAAAAAGCTTACTGTGGACCTGACCGGTGTGCGTTCAATGCAGGAATTTCAGGGCCGTATTCGCAAGCGCGTTGAAACGGCTGAACCAATGGAATGGATCACCGGTTCGGGATGGGATGAGACGCTTTGGTATGACAAGCAAATCCCGACGCGCTGGGACATCGACGAGGTTACGAGGGACCATCCGGTGTTTCTTGCGCGCATTGATGGACACGTTGCAGTCGCCAACACCATGGCGCTGACCATGGCCAAAGTCACGGTTGCGAGCCGGAACCCGGAAGGCGGCGAGATCGGGCGCGATATGAGTGGCAATCCAAACGGGATTTTGCGCGAGACGGCACAGGGACTCGTTTCCTCTCTAATACCGCCCCCGACCGCAGATAAACAGCGGCAAGCGATCCAGGCTGCGCTGGAAGATATTGCGAGTAACGGCGTGACATCGGTGCAGGATTTTTCGGGCGATACGGGCGAAGAGAATCTGCGGAATTTCAAAATCCTTGAGCAACTTGAACACGAAGGGAAGTTGACGGTTCGTATTTCGGAATGGCTGCCATTCGACGAACCCGTCGAAAGACTGAAGCATCGGCGAGATGACCACCCGCAGTCCGACCCCATGTTGCATACGGGAATGTTGAAGGCGTTCATGGATGGATCGCTCGGATCACACACGGCGGCAATGCTGCAGCCGTTCAGCGATGATCCCAACAATTCCGGACTGCCGCGGTACGAGCAGGCGAAGCTGGATCAGATGGCGATAGAACGCGTGCAAGCAGGATTTCAGTTGGGATTTCATGCTATCGGGGACAAGGCGGCGCAGATGGCATTGCACGCATTCGAGGCGGCTGAGAAGGCAGCTCGCGAGAGCGGAACCAAAGCCCAGGACGGAACGGAGAATTTTCGTCTGCGGGTGGAGCATGCGCAGGTGACCAATCCGGCGCAGGTTGAGCGCTTCCGCGAGTTGAAGGTGATTGCATCGATGCAGCCCTGCCATCTGCTCACGGACATGCATTGGGCATTGTCACGATTGGGAAATGAGCGGGCAGCGCATTCTTATGCATGGGCGGAGTTCGCCAGCCAGGGAGTCACGCTCGCGTTCGGGACTGACTATCCAGTCGAGCCAGTTTCACCATTTCGCGGACTCTATGCTGCTATTACGCGAAAAAGTGAGGATGGCAGGCAGGAATACTTTCCCGGGCAAAAAGTCTCGATTGAGCAGGCAATTGCGGCTTATACAACGGGCGCGGCCTACGCCGAGTTCGCGGAAAACCAGAAAGGGATGCTTTCTCGCGGGATGTTGGCCGATTTTGTCGTGCTGGATCGCGACTTGACCGCAGTCTCTCCTTCCCAAGTTCTGGGGACCAGGGTCCTCCGGACGGTGGTTGGAGGAAAAACGGTGTATCAATTGAACTAAATTTGTCATTTATACGTAAATTCCAGCAGCTTGTGATCTCTGCACGGCTATCGTTTGCAGTCCTTCGTCGTCGTACATTGGTAGAAGACCTAAGTAGAGGTGTTGTTATGCAACGTTTCCTGCCTGCTTGCCTCAGTGTTTGTCTCGCGTTTTCAGTATTCGCGCCTGCCCAGGTCAAGTTGCCGAAAACTCCGGTGCGCGAAGTCACCGAAGACTATTTTGGGACGAAAGTTACAGATCCCTATCGCTGGTTGGAGAAGACCTCAGATCCCGAGGTGGTCTCATGGATGAAGCAGCAGAATGACTACACGCGCGAAATGCTGGCGAGAATCCCGGGACGCGAGCAATTGCTTGAGCGAATCAAGTCGCTTGATAACGCTGGCGCCGTGGTCGCTAGTCTGCAGGTCTGGGGCGGGCATTATTTCTATCTGAAGACCGAGCCGGGATCGGATAATCGCAAACTTTACGTTCGCGATACGCTTGGCTCTCCGGAGCGTTTGCTAGTAGACCCGGAAACGCTTACGACGGCAGATGGCAGGCATTTCTCAATCGATGTTTTTCAACCATCGCTTGCATTGATCGACGCTGATTTTGGGCCGTCTGATAGCCAGCACTTCTCGATCGACTATTTTCAGCCATCGCTGGATGGAAAGTTAGTGGCATATGGGGTCTCGGCGGGTGGATCCGAAGACAGTGTGTTGCACGTTCTGGAAACAGCAACCGGTAAGGTCCTGCCGGACGTGATCGACCGAGCGCAGTTCGGACAGCCGACATGGCTGCCGGGAAACCGCTCGTTTATCTTCACGCGCCTGCAAAAATTGGGTCCTGATGCTCCGGCAACGGCGAAATTTCAAAAGCTTCGAGTTTACAAGCACACGCTGGGTGAAGATCCGGAGAAGGACCCGCAGGTATTCGGATATGGCTTCAATCCGAGCGTGAAAGTGACCGAGGACGACTTCCCCGTGTTGGTCTATTCGCCGGCCGCGCCAAATGCGATTGTTGGATTAGTGATTCACGGGGTGAAGAACGAGAAGGACATCTACGTCGCGCCGTTTTCCGACATGCCGACGGCGAACACCAATTGGACAAAGGTGGCGGACGACTCCGAGGACATCACGAATCTGGATTTACATGAGGATGATCTGTTCCTGCTGTCCCATAAGAATGCTTCGCGATACAAGGTGCTGCGCACCAGCTTGTCACATCCGGACTTGGCGAAGGCTGCTCTCGTAGTTCCGCCGAGCGAAGCGGTGGTCATAAACATCGCAGTAGCCGCAGACGGGCTTTACATTCAGGACCTCGATGGAGGGATTGGGAAGGTGCGGCGATTGCCGTATGGAGGCGGAAAGGCTGTATCGATCAAGCTGCCTTTCGATGGGGCCATTCAGGGGTTGACGACGAACCCCACGCAATCAGGCGCGTGGCTCGATCTGGTGGGATGGACCAAACCGCCGTTGTGGTATTCGCTCGATGCGAACTCGGGGAAGGTGGAAGACAGCCACATCGTGGCGGCTTTGCCGGTGGACTTTTCGGCGGTGGTTTCCGAGGAAGTGAAAGCAAAAAGCGCGGATGGGACCATGGTTCCTCTTTCAATTATTCATCGGAGGGACATCAAGATGGACGGATCGAACCCCACTTGGCTGGAAGGATATGGAGCGTATGGGATTACTTATGATCCGTCTTTTCGGCCAACGTGGCTGCCGTTCCTGGAAAAAGGCGGCCTGTTTGCCGTAGCGCACGTGCGCGGAGGCGGTGAATACGGCGAAGACTGGCACAACGCGGGACGCAAACTGACCAAGCAGCACACCATCGACGACTTTATCGCGTGTGCGCAATATCTGATCGAGCACAAGTACACGTCGTCGGCCAGGCTGGCAGGTGAGGGGACTAGCGCGGGTGGGATCACGATCGGAGGCGCGATCACGCAGCGGCCGGACCTATTTGCGGCCGCGCTGATTCGGGTTGGAGATTCTGATTCCATGCGTTCCGAGTTGATGGAAAGTGGGCCAGCGAACATTCCGGAATTTGGGACAGTCAAAGATCCGGATGGGTTCAAAGGACTCTACGCGATGGATGCGTATCAGCATGTTAAGCCCAATACTGCCTATCCGGCGGTGTTGCTGACGACCGGGGCGAACGATCCGCGAGTTGCGCCATGGCAGGCGGCAAAGATGACAGCGCGACTGCAGGCGTCGACGAACAGCGGGAAACCCGTGCTCCTGCGCGTGGACTATGACGCGGGACATGGATTGGGATCGACCAAATCGCAACGCGACATCGAATTGGCCGACGAAGATGCGTTTCTGCTCTGGCAATTCGGGTTGCCGGAGTTTCAGCCTTCCGGCGATCTCGGGTTAGTCCATTGAGTTAAACTACCGCCGTGTCGCCGCCGTCTCCTGAGATCGGCAGGAAGCTAGCTAGTTTTGGCGTATTCGAGGCCGATTTCGACACGCGCGAACTGCGAAAACAGGGCCGCCGAATACGGCTGCAGGAACAGCCATTCGCGATGCTCACCATCCTGCTCGAGCACGCCGGGCAAGTCATAACAAGAGAACAGCTGAAGCAAAAACTGTGGGCGGCCGACACGTTCGTTGACTTCGATCACAGCCTGAACACGGCGGTAAATAAGATCCGGGAGGCGCTCGGGGACTCGCCTGCGACTCCGTGCTTCGTTGAAACCGTGGCGCGTCGCGGGTACCGGTTCATAGCGGATGTGAAATGGCAGAAGCCATCCGCGCTTACCACCTCTTCAAGACCCTCTGTCGCGGCGAATGAGCTTCCTGCAATCGACCGGCGAGTCACACGAGGCCTGTTTGGGCTAATCCAGATCATGTATCTGGTTTTTTACCTGGAGGCACTGCTCCATTGGAGAGGAGTCGAGAGTGTGTCTTGGGCCAGCACCGGGTCAGCCCTAATTTTGGTGTTGGTGTTGGTTGCCGCCGGGGTGGGAATTCCGGTGCGGTTCTATCTTCTTTCCGCAGCTGCGTTCGACTACGCTTTGCTGGGAGAAAAATTCCGGAAGATTTTTATACCGCTACTTTTGCTCGATGAGTTGTGGGCGGTCGCGCCTTTTTTGATTCTGGAGCGCATCGGCTTCGGAGCGGCATTTGCAGCGACGGCGGCGCTGCTTTATGTTCCATTTGCGGAGAGGACACTGGTCAAGATGGCCTATGGCACGGGCGTTTCTCAGGCGGGCGAAGACGGCCGTTTTCGCGCATAACTCTCAGGCGGGCGAGGCCGCCCACCTCACGCAGTCAGTCTAGTACATGCTCGAATCGCGACCAATCGTGTACGCCAGGCCCACGCTGGTCCTGAAGTTGTTCTGCCTCATGGCTGACGTGCTGAAGACGCTATGCCGGCTGAGGACATAATCAGCAGAGGCACGAAACGACCAACGTCCCTTGATCCTTCGATCAACCCCTCCACCGATAGCGGCAGCGAAGCCCTGGGCAAGAACGTTTCCGTTGAAAACGTTGTCGGAAAGGTGGTCACCCCCGAACAGGGCGCGGACGAAGATCGGCTTCAGATTAATGCGTGGTCCGGCCAACAAATAGAAATCCCTAACGTTCGAAGTCCCGGTGCTGCCGGTCAGGCTCGTGTAGTATCCGCTGCCCTCGAATTCCACGGCCAGATATTTGTCCAGAGTCATGGCAACGCCGGCTTCCCAGCCGTTTGCACTCTGGCGAGAAGAAATACCTTTAGTGTCAATGCTCAGGAAAGAATATTCGCCGAAGATTTCGATGGGGGGACAGTCCTGCGCGGCTGCGGGCACTGCGAACACGACCATGCACAACAGTGCCAGGGCTGACTTGAGCAAATGACCTCCGACGACGCTGGGGATGGAAAACTGAATTCATGATTCCACGCCGAAATGAAGGGCGAAAGCGATAAATAGGGGGCGGAACAACGTTGGTAAGAGCCGTTATTCGAGCGGGGTGCCGTCAATATTCAGGTTGTAGAAATACGTAAAGCGAAGTGTGAGGTTGGGGCCGGTGAACTCGCTGGGCAGCGGCGGAAACGGGTCAGATGCGGTAATGCTTCCGTAAGCGGCGCGATCGAGTGAGACGTCGCCGGAGCCGTTGACATATTGCAAGCCGGCGACCTGACCATTTTTCATGATCGAAAACTGCAGCGCGACCACACCCTTCTTGAACATTACGGATTCCGGAATCAGGGGAATCCAGTTGCGTTTTACTTCGCGCTTGATGATCTCAAGGTATGGGCCGAAGTCGACGCCCATCGTATCGCTGAGAATCTCCGGGCCCATGCGCGCCTTCATCTGGCGCTGGCCAAGTCCCAAATCGCCGTCGTCGCCCGCGTACCTGCCGCGGGTTGCAGCGGCCGCATTCGCAGCTTGTTCAATGGCGCGGCTGGCGGAGAGTGGTCCCTGATTGAAAACTGATTTAGGACTGATCGGCGGGCTTTGTAGCTTCGCCATCTGATTCGCAGGAGGAGGTGGTTGCTGCTGCGGAGGTTGCGGCTGTGGCGGAGCGGCCTGGGCCATCTGGGGTTGAGGCTGTTGTTGTGCGGGCTGCGTAGGAGGGTTTGGCCGTCCGGCTCGCGATGCGTCGAGCAGTTTCTTCAGCTCCTCGCGGTTGAGTTGCGGTTGTTTGGTTGAGGCGATCCGGTTCTTATCGGAAATCTTGTCGGTGTCGGGACGTTTAACCTTCTGAGTGTCAGGGGGAAGATCGAGGAATGTGAGCTGGCGATTGTGCTCAACCGGTTTAACCAGCATCACGGAACGCTTGAACCAATACTTGGCAAAGTCCGGAGGGTGCAGGATCAGCAATAAAAGCAGGGCGTGAGCAAACAACGACATCCAGAAGGCCTCGCGTTTGCGAGAGCGCGCTAGATCATCCTGAGCCTGGATGAGCAGAGTTGGGAAGTCGTGCATCTGCCGGTAGGCAGATTCCCATTGATCGGCACTGTAGAGATCAAGTTCGAGCTGATTTGAAGCGGAGCGTGATGTCGGAGCTTCCGATGGTTCCTGCAATGACGGAATTTGGGTCAGAGACATCGACTCAATTATGAGATGCGGAAGCTGGAGTGGTTTCTCCGATATTCTCTCATCTTTCCTGCCAGAAAAAGAAATTCTGACGGTACAAGTACTTACGGCGAAACCCCTATACGCCGTTGTCCGCACTCAGTTTAGGGTAGCGGCCATTTGGGCTGGAAGCTGTCAAAAAGTGTAAAGAACAGGACCTTCAGTTTGGGTTTGCGGCGCTAGCCGGCGAGGTTCAGCCTGCGACTATGAGCTCCAATCTGCTCAAGGACTTCGAGGGCCAAGGCCAGGGCGCGGCGGCCATCTTCGAGCGGGACCACGGGCTTTTCTCGGGTGCGGACGGACTGGAGGAACGAGCTGATTTCCGCGTGAAGAGGTTCTTCGGGGGAGATCTCGGGTTTGGAAATTTTGATTTCCGGATTAGCTGAAGGCACACCTTCGTTACTGCCTACGGAGAATACCAGTACGTCCTGCCTACCGTAGTCGATCGAAATGTATTGCTGTGGCTGAAAAAAGCGCATTTTGCGCACACGCTCAGTTGAAACCCGACTGGCAGTGAAATTGGCTATGCAGCCTGAGGCGAATTCGATGCGGGCGTTGGCAATATCGACCTTGTTCGACAGGATCGGCAGACCTGCGGCACGAACTTCTTTGATGGGCGAATTGACGAATGAAAGCACGGCATCGAGGTCGTGAATCATGAGGTCCAGGACGACGTCGACGTCCAGCGAGCGCGGCGTGAATACGCTCAGGCGGTGGACTTCAAAGAACATTGGCCTGGTGATAAGCGGCAGAGTTGCGCGCACCGCAGGATTGAAACGCTCAAGATGGCCGACCTGCACGATGCGGCGTGACTTCCTGGCGAGGTCGATTAGCTCGTCGGCTTCGACGAGCGATGGTGTGACAGGCTTCTCGATGAGGACATCGATACCAGCTTCCATGAGCCGCCGCGCGGCGGCAAGATGGTGGATGGTTGGAACGGCGACCGAGGCGGCATGGATTTGCTTTCCTGCTTTTAGCAAATCGTCGATGGTGGGGAATGCATCGCAGCCGAATTCTTTGGCTACGGACTGGGCGCGCGAGAAATTTTCATCGACGACAGCGGCGAGGCGAACGAGCTTTGACTCCTGCGAGAGTTGATGATAAACACGCGCGTGATTGCGTCCAAATGCGCCGACGCCGATAACCGCAACATTGTGCGGAAGGTCTTTCGACAGGGAGGTCACGCAATTGAGTGTACATCTGGTTTACGAAGCTGCCTTTTTGAGCAATGCGATCTGCCCGCCATGGTAGGCCGCGTGCTGTGCCGCGCCCGTCAGCATAAAACGAATGTCGTAGTCTTTGCCCGGCACCTGCTCGTCGAGGCGTCCTGCATCCAGAGTGGATGCGACTTCAATGAGCTTCTGGTGGGCTGCTCGCAAATCCTTCGCGGCTTGTTGCCAGGCGGAGTCCGTTGCATCCGCGATGAGCGGGAAATTTTTCGCATCTGAAAGGGTGATGACTTTTTTCGTGATTATTCTTTCTGCAATCACCCGCTCCCAGGCGGTGATGTGCAGGACCAGCTCCCAGATGCTGTGGGCGTTTGCAACGGGACGCTTTGCGGCGGTTATGGCGTCGATTCCGCTGAGAATTTCGTTCAACGCGGGGCCGTGCCAGGCTTCGCCATCGAAAGAGCGCTTGATTTGATCGACGATGAATTCGAGTTCGGACATGGGTTCCTCCCTGGGAAAGTCAACTTCTAGGCCACGGATTCTCACGGATTTTCACGGATAAAACCACTTTGGCCACGGACTAGCACGAATTATTTTTCATGGTTCGATCCGTGTAAATCCGCGTGAATCCGCGGCTGATCTGAAGTTCTACTCCGCTGTGATCGCAATCCCAAATTCATCTGCTCCGCGAATCACGGCGTCCCCATCGATCAGCAGGCACTTGCCGCTGTCAATCGCCAGGCAGGTGGCACGGGCCTTTTTCATGGTCTCAATTGTCTTCACACCGATAACTGGAACGTCGAAGCGCATATCTTGATTCGGCTTGGCGATCTTTACCACGGTCAGGCTGCGGTCGAGTGTGGCGTGGGCGTCCTCACCCGCGGAGGCCTGTGCCATGATATCCCCGGCGCGCTCAATCGTTGCGTCTGTGCCTTCCATTGCCTCGACAGCTATGCAGGCGTTTTCGGCGACCACGACGGTTTGGCCGATGTCGTACTGCGCCAGGCCGCGCGCGACGGTGCGGCCGTATTCGATACTCTTGAGTTCCTGTTCCGACGGAGCACGCTTGGTCAGCACGCCGACCTTCGCCAGGAGAGGCTCAAGCAGCGCTGTCGAGTTTTCTAAGACGATGCCTTCATCAGCGAGAACTTTCGCGACCGCGCCGAGCAGGGAGTCGGTGTTGCGCGTTGTGAGCGAAAGCAGCAGCTTTGCCAAGCGCCAATCGGGACGGATGCTGGAGAAAATCTGCTTGTGCTTGACCTGTCCCGCCATGACCGCGCGGGTTACGCCTTCGCGGCGGAAGGTATCGATCAGCTTTGACAGTTCCCCGAGAGAGAGCCAGTAGATTGCACTCGCACCGCGAGACTCGATTTCAGGGAATGTTTCTTCCTTAATCGCTGCAACAACGACTTCGTAGCCCTGAGCGCGCGCAGCATCGAGCACGAGAAATGGAAAGCGGCCGTTGCCTGCGATGAGACCGAGTTTTGAGGTTGAACTCATTATCGACTGCCACGACCGAAGCTATCGTGGTGATTCCGGCGCACTCTTACATTTGAAATAAGCGTCATTGTTGATGGCAACAATCTTTAACGAATATCGAGACCAGTAATCGGGACTGTGAATGTCCGGGTGTTCGCCGGGAGGAATGATTCCATCAAACCAAACCGGGCCACCATCCACCGTAAAACCTTGCCAGTTGCCCCAGACGTCTTCGTCGGTAGCGTTGAGAATTGCGCAACGGATCCGAGTACCGAAAATCTCGTCGTAGTGAGCGAGGAATTGGGCTGCGTTCTTAATACGGGCTGGCTTGTGCCGTAATGTTATCCGGACAGGATACGAGACCAAAGCTGCCACTTGAGATCGGTCGTTACTGCTGAGAGCCGCCTGAAATCCCCGGAAAAAAGCGATCGCCTGAGGACAGTCCGGACGAGTCGAACCGTCTTTTTTTGTGCAATTTCCCTGGCCCAGAGCATAGCTAAGCAGAAATGGCCAAACGAAAAATGAAGCTATCACATGTTGAAATCTCAAATTGCCACCATTCTGGTTGAAATATCCCTAATCGTGAAGCATCAACCACGAAGGACACGAAGTAACGCGAAGGAAATCCTATTTGATCACTCCGCGCTCTGAGGACTCTACAAATCTGATCAGCATCTCGACATCTTCGCCCCGATCCGCCTCGGATTTGAGTTTTTCCAGTGCTTGCGAAGTATTCAATTTCGACACCAGCAGAACCTTGTACGCATGGTGAATCTTGCGGATGCGCTCTTTGCTGAAGCCGCGACGCTCGAGGCCGACTGAGTTCAATCCGTAAGCGTGCGTGCCGCGCTCGGCGGCGGTTTTTGAGAACGGCAAGACATCACGCGTGATCGTGGTTCCTCCGCCAATGTAAGAATGCGCACCGATGCGCACGAACTGATGTACCGGGCAGAGCGCGCCGACCACAGCCCAGTCTTCCACGGTGACGTGTCCGCCGAGCGTAGCGGCGTTGGCAAGAATGGTGTTATCGCCGATCAGGCAATCATGAGCTACGTGCGTATACGCCATGATCAGGTTGTTGCTGCCAATCTTGGTCAGGCCTCCGCCTTTCACGGTGCCACGATTTAGCGTGACAAATTCGCGGACGACATTGTTGTTGCCCATCTCGAGTCGTGTGGGTTCGCCTTTGTACGTCAAATCCTGTGGCGCGAGTCCAATTGAAGAGAAAGGGAAAAAACGGTTGCCGCTGCCGATCGTTGTCGGACCTTCGATGACGACATGCGAGATGAGTTCGCAGTTCTCGCCCAGTTTGACGCCAGGACCGATCGTGCAATATGGGCCGATTTTGCAGGTGGGATGAACTTTTGCAGCAGGATCGATAATCGCCGTAGGGTGGACGCTCATCGCAATGGCTTGCCCTCGGTTCATTCCGCGGGAACGTTGTCGTCTGCTTCCGGTTGGGCTCCGCGGCCGCGATCGCGATCGATCAGGCGGCAGGTCACGATGGCCTCGGCGACCTTCTTATCTTCGACGAAGGCATTGCCTTGCATGCGAACCGCGTCGCCGCGCCAGGCCTTTACGTCAACCTCGATACGGAGTTGGTCACCAGGAACGACCGGGCGGCGGAATCGGGCTTTTTCGATTCCGGTAAAGACCATGAGCTTGTGTTCGCGGTCCGGAATTTCGGTAAGCAGCAGTGCGCCGCCGGCCTGGGCCACTGCTTCTACGATCAGCACGCCCGGCATGATCGGCATATTCGGGAAGTGCCCCGCGAAGAACGGTTCGTTGATAGTCACGTTCTTGATCGCCACGATCCGCTTCATCCGTACCAGGTCGATGACGCGGTCGATCAGCAAAAAAGGATAGCGGTGCGGCAGGATCCGCATGACGTCATGAATATCGAGGCTCTTGTGCTCTTCGGCAGGCGCTTCGACGCTGGGCTGCAAGGTTTCCGTCATGGTAAGTCGAGAGCGACGATTATACTTTATCGCGCTGTGAGGCAGGTTACCGGCGCAACGCTTAGTCGAGATGAAGTAAACGACGAAGGCCAGGAAGTAGACGAAGGTTGATCAGGAAAAATGAACGATCCCAAGGTTAACGAGCAGTTGCGATATTTCAAGAGACAGCAGGCAAACATTGTCGACACCATTCGCCAGTTGGTCGAGATCGAATCGCCCAGCGATCTGAAGCAGGCGGTCGATCGACTGGGCACTGTGCTGGCTTCGCGATTTTCGGAACTGGGCGGGCAGGTGCGCGTGCACTATGCTGAGAAGTTCGGCAACCACTTGCAGGTGGATTTCAGGTCATCAGGAAAACAGAGGCCGGTTCTGTTGCTGGGGCATATGGATACGGTATATCCGATCGGCACGATTTCGAAGATGCCGTGCCGTGTCGCAAAAGGCCGGCTGCACGGGCCAGGCGTGCTCGACATGAAGTCAGGCATCGCGCTTGCCATTCATGTGCTTGAGGCGATGTTGCAGTGGGGCAAGGGAAAGCTGCCGCGGCCAGTCACCGTGCTTTTGGTTTCGGACGAAGAAGTGGGCAGCAAAAATTCGCGCAGGATCACGGAATCCTTGGCGCGGAAATCTGCGGCTGTGCTGGTGCTTGAACCGGCGGCCGGACTACGTGGTGCGGTTAAGACGGCACGCAAAGGAATCTGCGAATACGCCCTGACGGTAACTGGAAAGGCTGCGCACTCAGGCCTTGACTTTGAAAAAGGACAGAATGCAATTGTTGAACTGGCCAGGCAAATCGCGGAAATTTCGAAGCTTGTGGATTTGAAGCGTGGAATTACCGTGAATGTTGGCAAAGTCAGCGGGGGAACACGAGTCAATGTTGTCCCCGCGGAGGCGAACGCCCTGATCGATGTGCGAGTTTCGAGAATGGCAGACGCATTGCGGATCGACGAAAAGCTGCGCGCGGTGAAGCCGTTCAACAGGAAATGCCAGATCAAAAGTTCCGGGGGGATGAATCGTCCGCCGATGGAGCGGACTACTGAAATTGCCGCGCTGTACGTCAAAGCTGCAGAAATTGCGGGTGAACTCAATTGGAAGTTACAGGAAGCCGCTGTCGGCGGAGGTTCAGATGGAAACTTCACGGCCGCACTGGGCGTTCCCACTCTAGATGGCTTGGGCGGAGTCGGGGAAGGAGCACACGCCCTGCATGAGTCGATTGTTATAGCAGAGTTGCCCCGGCGGGCAGCGCTGTTATCTTCTCTGATTGCAGCCATTTGAGTGGGTGCCTTTGACTGGAATAGCCGCGTGCCCTAAAATCTCTTCAGGAACAGGTGCAGGCTGTGCAGCCTGCGTGGAGGAACTATGGGCGAGGGCTTATTTTCGCCGGTACATTTACTTCTGATCTTCGGAATTGCTCTGTTGATCTTTGGCCCGAGTAAGCTTGCCGGGCTCGGGAAAGGTCTGGGCGATGGTATTCGTAATTTCAAGTCTGCGATGAAGGAAGGCTCTACTCCAGCCCCGGCGCCGACCGCTGACAGCAAAGAAGAGAAGAAGGCCTAGATTTCGAATGCTCCGCGCTCGCGGAGCATTTGCTTCACTAACGCAACCGGAAGACCCACCACATTCGAGTAGTCTCCGTCGATCCTGGAAATCCAGCGCGAGGCTTGTCCTTGGATAGCATAGGCGCCGGCTTTATCCATCGGCTCGCCACTATCGACGTACTCGCGAATGTCCTCTTCACATATTTCTGAAAAATAGACATCGGTTGATTCGGAACGAACATCTTCGAAATCGCGCACGAGAAGCGCTACTCCAGTGATGACCTGGTGCTTGCGGCCGGAAAGCAGGCGGAGCATGTGCGCGGCGTCGCGCTTATCGATGGGCTTCCCTAGCACGATGTTCTCAATCACCACGATTGTGTCGGCCCCTAGAACAACGGCGCTTTCAGGGGCATCTGTGGCCTGAACTGCGCGCGCTTTTTCGCGTGCCATTCTTTCTGCGAAGCCACGCGGCAACTCATCAGGAAAGCGAATCTCCGGAATATTCGCCGGCTTCACCACGAATTCAATGCCCATCTCGCGAAGAAGTTCCTGTCGGCGCGGGGATGCGGAAGCGAGCACGATCTGCATAGTCAAGGATTGAGGAGAACATTGTCGATCAGGCGAGTTTTGCCTACGAATCCCGCCACTGCGACCAGCGCGCCCCGCGAAATTGTGGAGATCGGCTGAAGAGAGTCAGGATCGACAAGCTCAAAGTAATCCAGGCGCGCGGAGGGTTCTGATTGAAATTCATGCGCTCCGGCGGCGATCAGTTTTTCGGCGCTACGCTCGCCGCGATCAAACAGTTGTTGCGCGCGCTGCAGTGAGCGATATAGCACCAACGCTGACTTTCGCTCAGCGGGAGTGAGATAAGCATTGCGCGAACTCATCGCTAGCCCATCCGCCTCACGAACAATCGGGCCGACCTCGATAGCGACCGGCACGTTCAAATCGCGAACCATGCGGCGGATGATAGCGACCTGCGCGGCGTCTTTTTGGCCAAAGAACGCGATTTCAGGCTGGACAACATTGAAAAGTTTGCACACGACCGTGGTCACTCCGCGAAAATGTCCTGGCCGGGATTTGCCGCACAGCCGGTCGCTCATCCCTTCGACGGTCACCCAACTCACAGCTCCCGGGGAATACATCTCCTCGGCTGACGGCGCGAACACCGCGTCGACATGCTCGCGTTCCAGCAGTTCGCAGTCGCGATCAATATTGCGAGGATATTTTTCAAAATCCTCGTTGGGGCCGAACTGGGTGGGATTCACAAAAATCGAGACTACTACGGAATTGCACCTTTCTCGTGCCACGCGTACCAGGGACAAATGTCCTTCGTGCAGCGCGCCCATGGTAGGCACCAGACCGAGAACCCTGTCGCGCATTTGAGCTTGCGATGAGAACGCGCGCATTTCGCCGATTGTGTTCAGCAGTCTCATTCTGAAGGCGGACTTGCATCGCCGGACTTCTGGCTGACGATGAATCGGAACAGCTGAATCTCTGAACCAAAGAAGTGCGGATCCATGGCGCTGTTCGCAAGCTCGGCAGCGAGATGGCCATTCCAACCCATCTGCGCTATCCAGATTGCCGATGCGGGTTGCAGGTGATATTCATTCGCCATTGGTTGCACCTGATCATAAAAGCTGGCGGCGGTGAATATGTATTTTGTATTGCTTGCTATGACGCGATGGCCGCCGCACTCGTAGCTGATGAAGCCCGCGTAAGAGTGGTCCGGTGAGTATGGGCGCTGCTCGCACAAGTAGTGTCCTAACATCAGGCTGGTTTGAAAATCGGCGAAAATCGGTTCTGTCGAGGGAAGCTGGTGAATAAAATTCATCGCCGCTTGCATGTTAGACGACCGCTCGTCGGCTGAGGCGAAGTAAGGCGGTTTTTGCGCGATGGAGAGACGGCATATCAGTGATATCAGGAGTGCGATTGCGAGCGTTGAAGAAACGTGCTCCTTGAGGGCTTTTGCCAATGGAATCGAAACTCCCGTCAGAGCGAACGGCAGCAGGAAAGCCGAATGCCTGGTCCCACCGTAAGGATAGGCGCGAAACATTGCTGCCACGCAGTTGACGCCAAACGGAAGCAACAACAAGGTGCCAAGTTGGCGGGAGTGAATATTAGCTAATAGCTTGCCACGAAAAATCAAGAAGACACCCAGGATGAAGAAGATGAATGCAATATCGCCGATCAGCAAGTTTCGAAACGCGAACTGAAAAACTCCGACGCTGCGGCCGATGATGAAGAAGATTGGGTTGACTTTGCCGGGTATGAAATACGAATGCCCAAGGTATGCGTTCCCCATCCAGCCTTGAGTCGGATCTTGTCCGCCGAAGTAGTGGCTGAGTCCGCGGATTTGGGTCAGATAAAAGAACACACACAAGGCTGCAGCGACCGTTTGTGTGGCGATCCAGGCTACCAAGACGTTCGTTGTGGGGCGATGGGCCAGCATTCTCCAGAGCGCATATATCCCCATCGCTGCTGCGAACAGGAAAGCTGAGAAATGCGATCCGATAGCGAGCCAGAGAAAGACACCCGAAAGCAACATCGATGCGGTGCAGTTCTTTTCTAGCGCTCCCTCCAAGCAGTAGGCCGACGCCATCACGAACACGAGCAGCAGGGCATATTGGCGAATCTCAGTTGAAAGCTCAATTGAGGTCGGCAGAAATAGAACAAAGGCGTAGACCGCCCATGCGGCCGCCTTGGAGAACAACATTCTCGCCCATAGAAATGTGAACCAGCAAAATGCCACTCCGGCCAGAATTGATGGCATGCGGAGCACAACTTCTGATGTGCCTAGCGCGCGCCAGATGTGAAGAATGAAAATCAGGAGCGGCGGGTGCGACAGACTGAGGCTGGCCTTGTAGGTTTGCAACCACGAGGTCTGGTTGGCGGCGGCAAAGTGCATGACTTCATCGGAGTTAAGGAAGGTGCCGCTGGCGTGCCAGATGCGAACCATGAAACCAATAGCAAGCAGCAGGCAGATCCAGAAAGTTCGACGCTCTTGAAAAGACGAATCAATGGACGCGAGTGCTTGCACCCGGCGGGCGCGCGACGGGGAAAGTTGCCGCCGTTTCTCCTGGAGTTCCGGCATTTGTCAATTCTTGAGGATAACGCACAATTGATATTGCAAACTGCGATGCTCGCCGATAACATCATTTAGTCAGTTTGCTAATCGATTAAATGATGGTTGTGCGTGCGCTTCAGGCGCTGGGAAATGAACGGCGTTTGCAGATCCTCGAATGGCTGAAGGAGCCGGAGCGGCATTTCCCGCCGCAGAGGGATGGCGACCTGGTGAAGGACGGGGTGTGCGGACTACTGATTGCGCGCAAGCTGCGCGTAAGCCAGCCGGCGGTTACGGAGCACCTGAAGATCCTGTCGCAGGCAGGATTTCTGACCAGCAAGCGCACGAAAAAATGGACCTTTTACAAGCGGAATGAGACCGCAATCAGGGCCGTCAAACGACAAATTTCGCAACGAGTTTGAACACCAGGAGAACTCAATGAGTACCACTACGCAGTTCCCATATGACACTCGCCTCAATGTTCTCCACAAGCAACTGGAATTGATCGATGAGAAGGCCCTGGCCGATGCCGCGCCGCACAAGTGGTACAACCAGACACTTTGTCAGGTGAATGATTCGGTTGTGCGCCTCGGTGTGATTGAGGGCGAGTATCACTGGCACAAGCACGACAACGATGACGAATTCTTCTACGTGGTGGAAGGCAAGCTGTTGATCGATCTCGAAGGCCGCACGATTGAACTTGCTCCGCGGCAGGCATTCGTGGTGCCAAGAACAGTCAGGCACCGAACTCGTGCGCCGCAACGCACTGTGATCCTCATGGTGGAGAATGCCGGAATCATTCCGACTGGGGACAAATAGGGCGATGGAGCCCTTTCGGGTTCATATTGCGGAGGAAGTGCTCGAAGACTTGCGTACGCGACTTCGGCGTACGAGATGGCCAGACCAGATACCAGGAATCGAGTGGAAGCAGGGCACCGAACTGGAATGGTTGCGGCGGCTCGTGGGTTACTGGATCGATCAGTTCGATTGGCGCGCTTGGGAAAGAAAACTCGACGCCTTCGACCACTTCGTGTGGGAAGGCATTCATTTCATATATCGACGTGCGGCCTCCGGGCGGGGTGTGCCGCTCATCCTTACGCATGGCTGGCCTGGCAGTTTTTTCGACTATCTAGAGGTGGTGCCGCTGCTTGAGAATTTCGATGTGGTCGTGCCCTCCCTTCCCGGATACGGGTTTTCCTCGCGACCGCTCAAGGTCGGCGTCAACTACCGTTACGTCGCGGAGATCTGGCATAGGCTTATGTCCAGGCTTGGGTACTCTCGCTACGGAGCAGCGGGCTACGACTTCGGCGCGGGAGTGACGACGATTCTCGCGCTAGACCATCCCGAGGCCGTGACTGGAATTCATTTGACGAGCCTGGAGTCGGACCTGGCGCCAGTAGTAGAGGATTCGGAGCTGTCCGATCCCGAGCGTTCGTACGTTGCCGTCAATCGGGGATGGGAGCTGACGGAGCGGGGATACAGCGCCATACAGTCCACGAAGCCTCAAACGGTCGGATATGGACTCAACGACTCGCCAGTTGGACTTGCGGCGTATCTCGGGGAAAAATGGCGCTCGTGGAGCGATGTCACTCCGTCCGATGACTTCCTTTGCGCCACGTTCACGCTGTATTGGGTCACGCAGACGATTACTTCATCAATGCGCGATTACTGGGATAACAGGTGGCACCCGGTCGAGCACGCCTACGCAAGGACGCCAACGGCTTTTGGCGTTTTCGCCAATCAAACTGTTCCGGAAGGCGACCCACCGCGCTCATATCTGGAACGGGTCTACAACATCCAGCGCTGGACAGTCTTTCCCCGCGGCGGGCATTTCGCGCCGGTCGAGCAGCCAGCAGCGGTTGCGAAAGATCTCATCAGTTTTTTCCAAGCCCGGAGCTGAAGCAAAAAAAAACAAGGGCACGCTTTGTGGCATGCCCTTGTTTCCAGCCGTTCGTCCACCTACTTCGCGGTGAAAGTCACCTTATCCAGGTAAACAGCGTAAGGAGTGCGATAACGGTTGCTATCGATCTGATAGTTAACGGTCACGCCGTTCCAACTGGACTTGGTGGGCGAGTCATATCGATTGAGAGTGTGCGTCTTTCCGTTCAGAGTGATGGTATTGAAGAGGAGATGACCATCAGAGGTGCGCTTGACATGAATAGTCAGATGATTCCAGGAATTGCTTACCGGATTACAGGGAATGCCACTCTTAACCCAGTGTTTCCCCTGATTGCTCCAGGTGTCCCATTGGTGACCTCCGGCGATGCGGCACTCATGTCCCCAGATGTAAGACTTCCCGTTGACGAATTGATTGATGTCAAATTCAACGCCCTGTGACTTCTCGATATTACCGACCCAGAAGTAGGCGTCATAAGTAAAATCGTGGAGCGAGGGAACCAGGGTTCTGTTCGCGTCCTTCAGCCCGTGAGAGGACATCATTCCGATCAGGTGATTGTTCCAGAGGATGTCTCCCCATTGCGTGGTGCCGCCGTCGTAGCTGGATCTGACCGAAAGACCATCCTGGGATGGGGACTTAACTCTTCGTGTCCAGGACCATTTGGCTCGTGTGCCGCCGGGAGTGCATCCCGTACAAATACCGAACATGGGAGGCAAAAGAGCATAACCGGACCAGCCGGGATCGTCCTGCAAATTCTTGAAGGTTTGGCCAGCAAAGGCGGAACTTGCGCACAGACACACTACGAGTAAGAGTTTCCCAACATTCATTACAACGTCTCCAAAATTTTTTGAGTTGCCGCGCGTGAGCAGCTGAGTTGAGTGGATTCTAGAGAGGGCACTACTTACGTGCAATAACCTCCCAAAAAAAAATACAAATATTTTGGGCGGCTTTTTAAGGCAGAAGACCTAGGTTGGATGGGGATTTCGGGTGCTGGCTAGGTGGAATCGCTGATCGGCTGGGGGACTTGGGGGCCTGCGATTTATTCAAGGGAAGCGAACTTTTAGTCAAGGCCGGCAACTGGGAACATTCCGGTGGGAACAACTGAGCTGCTGGATGGGTATATTGGCGATAGGAGCTGAGGAACTATGATGATCCTGATTGCGGGCCCTTATCGCTCGGGAACCAACGACGACCCGACGCTGATGCGAAAGAATGTCCAAGTGATGGAATCTTATGCGATGCCCCTCTTTGACGCCGGACACGTACCGGTATTGGGAGAGTGGCTTGCATTGCCATTGGCGGAACTTGCGGGCTCGAAAATAGTTGGAGACGAGGCTTTCAACACAGTCTTTCATCCGATCGCGATTCGATTGCTCCGGAAATGCGATGCTGTTCTCCGAGTTGGCGGACCGTCCGCAGGTGCAGACGAGATGGTCAGAGTGGCTCGGGGCCTCGGCTTGAGAATCTATTCAAGCCTTGATGAAGTTCCTAAGGAGGCGTGATTCGCACCTTCTTTTCGCCTTGAGCGTCCGCCCGGAGCGTCGTTTCGGTTCGGCGTTGGAGCAGGCGTTCAGTAGTTTCCCCCTGGTGATAACGCGGAACTTCGGAATGGCCTCTTGTTGTGAGGTTCAACTGAGCCAGTACCGATTCTGGCCTTTCCTTGACACTCCGACATACCGGCTTTTATTCTTAACTACAGCTCCCTTGGTCAGTTACACGCCTTGATGTGCTTCCGCGGCCTGCGCGGTATTTAAAGGGGGCGCGGAGGTTCCCATGCTCATTGAAGTTCGCGAGTTGGAGGTCCACCCTGTCGATTTTGACGAGCGGATCGGGCCGGGAGTGATCGATTTTGGCCCCGAAATTCACCAGAGCGGAAAGATACACGCAGCCGGCAGGGCACAGTTGGTCCGCGAGCAGCACGGCAAGCACGAGCTGATCAACGACATTCGAATAGCTGGCGGTCTTGAAACCCGGATTGAACTGTCCTGTGCACGGTGCCTGGAATCGGTCGAGCATGAGGTGGCCAGGAAGTTTGACTTGCTGTATAGGCCGCAAGGCTCAGATGCGGGCCGCGAGGAGCTTTCGGTTACAGCGGTTGAGGCCGAGGTCGGATATTATCAAGGCGACGGTTTGCTGCTCGAAGACGTTTTACGCGAGCAGATTCTGCTGGCATTGCCATTGCGAGTGATCTGCAAAGAAGAGTGCAAAGGTCTGTGCCCGCACTGCGGCAGGAATTTGAACGTCGAGCAATGCAGTTGCGCTGAGCCGGTGGAAGATCCGCGCTGGGCTGCGCTGAAAGAGATTAGAGAGAAGCTGGAACATTAAAACCGTCCTTGGTCGTCGGTCTTTGGTCGTCAGCCAAACATCTGATTGTCAGCTTTGATTTTGGCGAACGACCGACGATTAAGGACCGACGACCGATTTTGAAAGGACTACCATGCCAAATCCAAAACGGCGGCATTCGAAGCGGCGAACTGCGACACGGCGCGCGCATGATGCTCTGACCGCCCGTTCACTATCTGAATGCCCGAATTGTCACGAGCGCAAATTACCCCATCGTGCCTGCCCGAAGTGCGGTTACTATAAGGGACGCGAGGTTCTGGAAGTCGAGGAATCAAGCTAACACTGCATGTCGCGCGTCATTGCTTTAGACGCAATGGGTTCAGACCGCGCCCCTAAGCCTGAGGTCGAAGGCGCAATTCAGGCGGCGCGGCGATTCGGTATTCCAGTCGCATTGGTTGGCCCGGAGGAGACGCTTCGGGCCGAAATGAACCGCCATCCTTTCGCGCTTGGCCTGCCCATTTCGCTCATTCACGCCAGCGAAGTCATCACTATGGAAGACAAGGCGGTGCAGGCGGTTCGCGCCAAGCGTGATTCGACTATGCGCGTGGGCCTTCGCCTGGTCCGGGAGGGCAAAGCCGGGGCATTTATTACGGCCGGCAATACAGGCGCCGCCATGGCAACGGCGAAGATGGTTTTGGGCGGCGTGCCGGGAGTGGACCGGCCTGCACTGGTGGCGATCATTCCTACCGCCACCGGCGCTGTTTCCACTTTGCTCGATGTCGGCGCGAACGTCGATTGCAAGCCGCACAACCTCGAACAGTTTGCCATCATGGGCGAAATTTATTTCCGCAGCATGTTCGGAACCGCCAAGCCGCGCGTAGGGCTGCTTTCGATCGGAGAAGAAGAAGGCAAGGGCAACGAGCTGACTCGCGAGAGCTACGCGCTGCTGAAACAACTGCCTATCAATTTCATCGGCAACGTAGAAGGACGCGACATTTACAACGGCAAGGTGGATGTGATCGTGGCGGACGGATTTGTCGGCAATGTTGCGTTGAAAAGCTCTGAGGGTGTGGTGAACCTTGTACGCGCGACGCTGAAGGAAACGTTGGCCGCGACGATCACGCGTCAAGTTGGATTCTTGCTATCTCGCAGCGCTTTTACTGATTTCAAGAAAAGACTCGACCACACCGAATACGGGGGCGCGCCACTGTTGGGCGTGAAGGGCGCATGTTTCATTACTCACGGATCGTCGAATGCAAATGCGATCAAGAACGCAGTGCGCGTGGCCTCTGAATTTGTGGAACGCGAGATCACGGCGAATATTGAGAAGGAACTTGCGGTAATCCATCCTCCGGCTGTGGCCGAGGTCACGCAATGAGCATTGCATTTCTCTTTCCCGGACAAGGTTCGCAGGCAGTAGGCATGGGGAAAGACCTTGCCGAGAGGTTTTCGGTTGCTCGACAAACGTTCGAGGAAGCCGACGAAGCGCTTGGCAAAAAGCTATCGCAGCTTTGTTTCGAGGGACCGGAAGATCAGTTGCGACTGACCGAAAACACTCAGCCCGCGATTCTGACTGTTTCGGTGGCCGCCTGGCGGGTACTGGACGAGAAGGGGATTAAGCCGTCGTTCGTCGCCGGCCACAGCCTGGGCGAATACTCCGCGCATGTGGCTGCGGGAACGATTTCATTCGCGGATGCTGTGCGAACCGTTCGCAATCGCGGCAAGTACATGCAGGAAGCAGTGCCGGTTGGAACCGGCGCGATGGCGGCAATTCTGGGAATGAATGCTGACGCGGTTTCCGCAATCTGTGGCGACGCAGCTCACGGCGAAGTTTGCGAGCCGGCGAATATGAATTCACCCGAGCAGATTGTGATCTCAGGACACGCCGCGGCTGTGGAACGAGCGGTGAAGTTGGCGGAAGAGCGTGGGGCGAAACGGGCTGTGATGCTTCCAGTAAGCGCACCATTCCATTGTTCGCTCATGAAGCCGGCGCAGGACCGCCTGGCCGTGGATTTGAAAAATCTGGAGTTTTCCCAGCCGGGAATCCCGGTTGTGTGCAATGTGTACGGGAAACCTGTAGAGGACGCGCTGAGTTCCCGGCAAGCATTGATCGGTCAAGTCACGGGCGCGGTAAGGTGGAGCGAGTCGATGCAGTACCTCATTGGTCGTGGCGTGCAGACTTTTGTTGAGGTCGGACCCGGGAAGGTGCTGTTCGGGCTGATGCGGCAGATTGATCGATCGAAAAAATGCGTGAACGTGGAAGGCGAAGCGTCGCTGCAAAAGACCGTCGATTTTCTTGCTGCAGTTCCTCAGTGATCATTCCGTCAGCCAGCCAAACCAATTCCCGCACTCGATCTGGTTCGGCGAAATATGCAGAGTTTTGTCGCTTTTCGCTACCGAGACGTAAGCATGCTCAGCGCGATGATTGACAGTCGCTTGAACTATTACGTCTGTCCCAGTCGCATATGAGCAATCGACCGAGTAAGAATTGATTCTGCCCCACTCTCCCGAGGGGCCCCAGTCTTGTGAAAAATCCCCGAAGGTGTAGTTGGAATATTTTGCCGGATGCTGCTTCCAGTCTGGATCTTTGAACCAGATTGCGTAGGCGTGTTCAAGGTCCCCGTGTTGCAGGGCGGCAAAAAATTGCCGTGCGGCATGACGCTCGGGATGATCGCGCTCATGATAGATAACCCACGCCAGAATCAGCGCGGCAACGATGGCAATGATGATGAGATTCCTGCGGCGGCGGGCGCGCGCCTCGTCGAACGTTTGCGCATCCATGAGCGTCATGTCCTAAGGATAATTGAAGCCGGGAGGGAAAAAAAAGTTCCAGAAAGGCCGTGACTCGTGGTTCGTGGCTTGCGGCTGGAACCAGTCGTTTCGAGCCACAAATCACGAGCCACGAACCACGGGATCTTACAACGTTCTCTTGAACAACGGCACTGCTACCGAGAACGTCACAATTGCGAAGAGCGAAAGAAAAAGCATATCGGGCCAGACGGCAAGCAGACCGGTTTCTTTCAGTAGCAAAGACTTGAATCCATCCACCGCGAAGGTGAAGGGATCGACCACTGCAATCGCCCGCAGCCACTTGGGAAAGGCTTGAATGGGATAAACCGATCCGCTGGGAAAAAACAGCAGCGTGTTCAGGATTCCGAAAATCGCACGTGGAACAAGCGGATCTTCGACCCGTACCATCAGCAGGAACATCATAGTGTTGAAGGCGAGCGAGGTCAGGAAGATCATCACAAATAAGCCGAGGATCGTGCCTGGCCGGAAAATCGTCCCGACGCCGGCCAGCAAAGACCCAATAAAGCTGATCACGATTCCAGTCATCACGGCTTTGATTGCGCCTGCCGTATTCAATCCGAGCACAAGTTCGGTTTTTGTGATGGGAGTCACCAGGTAGCCTTCGTGAACTCCACGGGCTTTGTCATCGATGTAAAGCATGCCTCCGCCGATCATCACCGAAACGAACATCGCGAGCGCGATGGAGCCGGGCAACAGATATTTCATGTATTCGATGTAGGGATAGAGTTCGACGATTTGCAGGACTGTTTGCTGAAGAATGCGCGGCTCGACGGTGGGATTGTTCAGCGAAGCGGTGATCTCGCTCATCTCATTTTCAATGGTTGAGCTCATGAAGGTGTCGCTGTTATCCACAACCAGCCCGATCTTTGGCGCATTCTGTTCATATACATCGCGGGAGTATTGCGGCGGGATGATGACCGCGCCTTCAATTTTCCCGTTGCGCACGTCTTCGACCGCTTTCTTCTCGTCGGTGTAGTAAACCGGCTCGAAGGTCCGCATGTTGGCGCGGACCGAATCGAAAGCTTCGCGGATTTTGAGAGCCTGTGTGCCGCCATCTTCATCGACCAGACCGAGCTTGGCATCTCGGATTTTCCCGCCGAATGCGTTACCCAGGACGATGAGCTGCACTAACGGAAAAACCATCGCAACCAGCATCAGCGCCGGGGAGCGGAAGAACTTGCGCATTTCGCGCTCGATGATTGCCATCATTCGATTCATAACTTATGCTCCCGGCCTGCTCGGCATAACAAATCCGTAAGCTTTGACGAGCTCGTCGCGCAATTGCCGTCCGGTGTAGTGGACGAAAACGTCGTCCAGAGTTGTGTTCTGCACGGAAAGCGATTTCACCCCGACTTTCGCCTGCACGGCGGCTTCGACGAGCTCGGTGGTGGTTCGCGAGCCGTTCCCGGTGAGAATGCGGTAGGCGCTCGCGCCCTCGTGTTGCACAGAAGTGACGTCGTCGAATTTACGAAGCTGCTGCTCCCAATCTTCTGGGGCGTTTTCAAATTGCGCTTCGATCACATTCGATCCTGGCACGCTTGCCTTGAGCGCCGCTGGACTGTCGAGCGCAACCAGCTTGCCATGATCCACGATAGCGATGCGGTCGCAGAGGCGGTCGGCTTCGTCCATGTAATGCGTAGTGATCAGGATGGTGAGCTGGCGCTTTTTCTTGATATTCGTGAGCATCTCCCAGACGGCCACGCGGGAAACCGGATCGAGCCCGGTGGTGGGTTCGTCGAGAAAGAAAATCCGCGGGCTGTGTACAAGGCCGCGCGCTATTTCGAGACGGCGGCGCATTCCACCGGAGAGCGTTTTTGTTTGCGCGTCGCGCCACTTGGTGAGATCGACAAGCTCAAGCAGTTCGTCGATGTTCTGCTTGCGCTTTGAGGCAGGCACGTCGTAGAGCTTGGCGTAAATGCTTAAATTTTCTAAAACCGTCAGATCGATGTCACTGGTGAGCGCCTGCGGAATCACGCCAATGGCGCGCCGGGCGTCATCGGGATCGTTGGCCACGTCGTGACCGGCGATGCGGGCGTGACCAGCGGTGATCGGGATGAGTGTTGTCATCATGCGAATCAGTGTGGATTTGCCGGCGCCGTTGGGCCCGAGCAATCCGAAAATTTCCTCTTCTTTCACCGCGAAGGTAACGTCGTTTACCGCGGTGAAGTCGCCGTATTTCTTGACGATGTGGTCGACTTCGATCGCGTTCGGACGGGCATCGCCTTCAACGGCTGAGTTGCCGTTCGAAGGCTGGACGATTTTGGCTTCCGGACTCGTCACTTTTTAACTCCAGAGCCGGTATCGGCCGACACGGTGCCGCGTAACTGTTGTGGCGAGACAAGAACGTCGGCCGTCATGCCGGGGACATAAGCGTCCTTGGGATTATCGAGACGTACTTTAAGCACGATGGTCTTGATGTCGCGCTTGCTGCGGCTCACGTCGCGCTGAGTGGCGAAATCGGCTTCCGCAGATTTGTAAAAGACCTTGCCCTGCGTGATGGTTCCGCCGGGAAGCTTGATGCGCAAGGTATCGCCCATGCCGATATGGTCGGCCTGGGTTTCGGGAATGGCAGCGCGGACCCACGTGTCCGTGTAATCGACGATGGTCACGATCGGCTGACCGGGGTTCAGATACTCGCCCTCACGGGCGGCGCGAACGGAAACAGTGCCAGTGACAGGAGCGTAAATCTTGGTGTAACCCAGGCGAACTTCAGCTTCCTTCAACTGTGCTTCGGAATTAAGAAGCTGCGCGCGGGTGGAGGCAACCGTGCTTTGTGCAGCGTGCGCCTGATGGGTGTTGGCGACCGCGGCATCGAGCTGTGCCTGTGCCGCCGACACCTGCTGCTGCCAGGATTCGACGACTGCTTGTTGCGCTTTCAAGTTTGCTTCGGCTTGCACCCGCTCCTGATCGGAAGCGACCCCCTGCTGAGCGAGAGCAATGGCGCGACGGCTGTCACTCTCTACCCGTTGCAGAGCGGCTTCAGCTTCAAGAAGCTGCGCGCGCGCAGATTCGAGTTGCGCCTGCGCGTTGGCGACGCTGCTGGTGGTTGAGCCTTTGGTTGCGATACTGGTGGCTTCAGTGGCAGAGACCTGCGAGCGCAGGCTGTCGATCATAGCCGCAGCAGCGCGAGCCTGGGCTTCGAGTTCTGATGGATCGAGAACGGCAATGAGATCGCCCTGCTTCACTCGCGTGCCTTCATCGACAAGTAGTTTCTGAATCCGGCCCGCGGTTTGCGGGCTGACGATCACCTGATTCGCGTCGACGGTGCCAATCAAATCGAGGTCGGATCCGCGCGGCGTCGAGAAGTAGTAGAAGGCGAGTGCGATAGCGAAAATGATTCCCAGCAGAATGAAAACTTTATTGCGCGCGTTCATTTGCGCTCTCCTTTGTTCCGCGTGAACAACGCAGCGGAGATGAAGTCGATGACCGCGGTCTGGCGTTCAGCGAGCAGTTCCGGCGAAAGCGGATCGGCACCGGTCATAACTCGCATAATGGGCGCGGTCGTGAAATAGAAGACAATCACCGAAATCATTGACGGAATGAAGTGGACCGGGTTTACGGGACGGAAATCGCCCGATTGCTCGCCTTCTTTCAACAACGCTGCGAGTTCGGAAAACACGGGCCGGAAATACTGTTTGGCGACGCGCTCCAGCCGTGAAGGATCGCGTCCCGCACGGAGAAACTCGGCGTGGACGAGGCGGTGATACGGCGGATGTGTAGCTATGTAGTTAAAATGCGCGGACACGTAAGCCTCAAGTCGCCTGCGGGGTGGAAGACTTTGCGAGAGCGCATTGTGAATAGCAGTTCGCACCCCGCTGAAAACCTCATCAAGAACAGCTTGATAGAGGGCTTCTTTGTCTTTGAAGTAGTAATAGAGCAATGCCTTGTTTACGCCGGCGAGCCGCGCAATAGCGTCGGTGCGCGCCCCGGCCACGCCTTCGCGGGCGAATTCACGCACGGCAGCCTCGAGGATGGCGGCGCGACTTTCCTCAGGTTTGCCGCGGGTACCAAGTCGAACGCTGTGGACTGCCGTCATAATTAACTAACCAGTTAGTTATATATTAGCCGCCGGAGGTCTTTCTGACAAGTCCAAAAAAATCTCACGGATTTGGTTGCGATTGTGGAAGTGCATCCCCGAGAACGGGCCCGGTGCGCTCGCGCGCAGTAAGCCGATACCAAATGACTATTGCGCATAAAGAGAAGGCAAAGATGATGGCCGAGACTGCATTAATCTCGGGGGTGATGCCGCGGCGCAGGCGGCCCCAGATTTCAAGCGGAAGAGTGTTGTCGCGGCCGATGAGAAAGAAGCTGACGGCAATCTCATCCATCGAGAGCGTGAAGATTAACAGCGCGGCCCCGATGATCGAGAGCTTGAGATTGGGAAGAGTCACGCGCCAGAAGGTCTGCCAGTAGTTTGCCCCGAGATCGAGTGAAGCTTCCTCCTGGGCGCGGTCGAACTTCTGCAGTCCAGCGAAGACTTCTGTGGTCGCGACTGAAATCAATGCCGTACCGTGCCCGAGAATGATGGTGATCAGGCTGAGATGGATGTCCATTTCGCGGAAGAGCATGAGAAGGGACAGGCCGGTAATAATTCCGGGAAGCACCAGCGGCAGGAGCACCAGTCGACGAAAGATGGCTTTGCCGGGGAAGTTTGCGCGATCAAGGGCGAGGGCGGCCGGAAACCCAAACGCCAGAGCGATACCCACTGCAGAGAATGCAACCTCAAGGCTATTCCATACCGACGACCAGATGGCGTCGTCCTGAAACAGCACGCGATACCAGTTCAGGGTGAAATTGTGGGGAGGAAAGCCGCCGATGCCTTGTCCGTTGAAGGAGTAAACGACCAGCACCGCAATCGGGAGATACAGAAATGCAAGAACGAGGCCCCCATAGAGAATGAGCCAGCGTGGGCCGCGGACGAGAGAGTCCATACTCACGAGACCGCCCACCTTTTTTCCAGTTTCTCCGAAATCCAGAGCAGCCCGATGACCAGCGCGAGCATGCAGAAGGAAATTGCCGCGCCGAGGGGCCAGTTGTAAGCCGCGCCGAACAGGCTTACCACGATATTTGAAATCATGATTCCACTTGCGCCGCCGAGAAGGAGTGGAGCGAGGAAGTCTCCGAAGCTCAGCACAAAGGCGAAAGTGGCGCCCGCCAGAATTCCGGGAATCGAAAGTGGAAGAATTACGCGCCAAAATGTCTGGAATTGAGAAGCGCCAAGATCATTCGATGCTTCGATCAGGTTGCGAGGAATGTGCTCCATGGCCGCATAAACTGGAAGGAACGTGAACGGCGTGTAGATGTGAGTGAGTGTCAGCACGACGGCAAACGGGCTGTAAAGCAAGAACTGCAAGGGATGGGAGGTGAGGTGTAAATACTGCAAGGAGGTGTTCAGCACGCCATCGGTGCCGAGGATCGTTTTCCATGCATATGCGCGCACCAGATAACTGACCCAAAGCGGAATGATGACGAGTTGGTAGAGCAAGTTTTTTCTGCGTCCGGCATGGAAACTGACAAAGTATGCCAAGGGATATCCGAGTACCAGGGAAAAGAACATGACACGCGCGGCGATCGAGGCAGAGCGAACAAGCGTTTGGCGATAAACCTCGCGCGAGAAAAGCTCGATGTAGTTGGCGAGATTCCAGGAGTGAACGATTGATTGCGACTCCGAGACCGACCAGAAGCTGTACGCGAGCATCAATCCGTAAGGCAATAGCAGGAAGATTGCAACCCAGAGCAGCGGCGGTATAGCGACGGCAAATTTATAGGCGCGGCTGAACATTCATGCTCCGGATTGGAGAACCAAGACCGCGTCGCTCGCGGAAAATTCCAAATCAACTTCGCCGCGAAGCATTCCACTCTGCGCGCAGCGGACAACAAATACCTGACCATCGATAAGCTTCACCCGCACCAGTTCGCTCGCGCCGTGAAACGAATAATCGAGAACACGAGCGTGAAATCTAACAGTGTTCTGGGTGGCGCCGGCGCTGCGAATGCATTCCGGCCGCAGGGAAAATACTGCGTCGCCATTTGGCGCTTGTGTGGGCCATGAAAGTGAGCCGCATTCCGCCATCTGGGCCCGTACTGTGGCTTTTAGCAGGTTCGTATGGCCAATGAATTGCGCGGCGTAAGAGGTTGCTGGACGAGTGTAGATCTCGGCTGGTGGCGCAATCTGCTCCAGTTCGCCAGCGCGCAGCAACGCAATGCGATCGGACGTGACCATGGCTTCTTCCTGATCATGAGTTACAAAAATGAAAGTGATTCCGACTTCACGTTGCAGAACTTTCAATTCGATCTGCATTTGACGGCGAAGATTCGCGTCAAGGGCGGAGAGTGGTTCGTCGAGCAATAAGACCTGCGGCCGGTTCACCAGCGCACGGGCCAATGCGACCCGCTGCTGTTGTCCTCCGCTAATTTGTGCCGGCTTATATTTCGCGAACTGTTGCATGCGGACTTTAGCGAGAGCTTCGTTAACCCGGGTCTTGGTTTCAGGCTGGGGAACTCCGGCCACACGCGGTCCATAGGCGACGTTTTCCTCGACCGTCAAATGCGGGAAGAGAGCGTAGCTTTGAAAAACGGTGTTGACGGCCCGCTTGTATGGAGGGAGCAGATCGATGCGGCGGCTGGACATCCAGAGTTCGCCGGAGGTCGGCTGCTCGAATCCAGCAATGATGCGCAGGAGTGTGGTTTTGCCCGAGCCGCTTTCGCCGAGAATGGTGAGGAATTCTCCGCCAGCGATGTCGAGTGAAATATTGCGAAGTACAGCATGTTTGGCAAAAAACTTGGCGACGTTTTTGATTTGGAGGAGAGGCGGCGCATGATCCGGCGCGGGTGAGGATGCTCCTGTCCTTGCAAGTTCAGATTCTGGCCGGGGGCTTATCATGCCGAAGCAGTTTACTGTAGCTCTTTTGGCGGACAAGAGTGTCCGCCCCACACAAGCACGGCTACTGTGCGGCTTTTACTTCGTTCCATATTTCGTTGTATTTGGCGCGGCGGGGAACATTCTGCCAAAAGTAAATGCGCTTCTGGTAGTCGTCGACATTATCGAGGTGCAGGTTCTTTTGCTGCTCCGGCGTCATGAACTGCGCCGCCTGTGGATTCGCGGGCGCATACCCAGTGACATCTGTGACCTGCTTCTGCGTTTTCGCCTCGATCATGTACTCGAGAAATTTGTAGGCGAGTTCTTTGTTGTCGCTTCCCGCTGTGATCATAAGGTGGTCGATCCAGCCGGTGGTATTTTCCTTTGGAATGGTTTCACCGACAGGAAATTTTGCTGCGCGCAGCTGGTTCGTCATGAGTGGCCATCCCATTGCGGCGACGACTTCGTGGTTTTCGAACAAATTCGTTAGCTCTCCGCCGGTCGACCAGATCTTGCGAATGTTCGGCTTTAGCGCAAGCAATTTGTTCTTTACGGCTTCGAGTTCCTGATCGCTTAGGTTGTAGAGATGACTGGGATCGGGCTTGTCATAGCCCAACACCTGCGCGGCCATGTAAACGGTTGAGAGATCGTCCCAGACGGAGACCTTGTCGTGTAATTTCGGGTTCCACAGGTCTGTCCAGCTATCGGGAGGCGTGGGGAATGCGGTCGCGTCGTAGATGAGCGGATTCGGTCCCCACATGAACGGCACCCCGTAGACTTTGCCATTCACGCGGACAAGCGCCATGGACCGCAGTTTGGGCGAGAGCTGTTCGTAGCCGGGTAGCTTCGCGAGATCAAGTGGCGCGGCGAGCTCGGCCTCGGAGATCATGGTGGCCACGTCGCTCGATGGAGAAATGACATCATAGTTTCCAGAGCTGCCGCCGCGAAGTTTGGCCACCAGTTCATCGCTCGATCCCATGTAGGAGGCGGAAACCCTGCAGTGATTCTGGTCTTCAAACGCTTTGACGAATGAAGGGTCGGCGTAACCTTCCCAGACGAGAAGATTGAGGGTCGGAGTTTTCTTGCCACAGCCGGTGGTGAGCGCGACCACAAGGATCGCGAGCAGCACGCGAAAATTCATGTGAGTAGAACCTTGCGGGATTATAGCAAGGTTGTGAAATCAAGAAGCATTTTAACCGCAGAGGACGCCGAGGGCGCCGAGAAATGCAACGACCGTGTTCGGCTGCATGACGCGCGCATGATGAGGAAAATATTTGTCAGCCGGTGGAATACCAATTGACACCTCAAAGATCTCGCGAACTCGGCGTTCTCGGCGGTGAAAGGCCTTTCAGGCTCCAATCGCGGCCGGCAGTTCAACTTCTGCGGCGAGCAGCTTTTCGAATTCAGCCAGCTTTGCCGGGATCGGTGTTTCTTCTTCGTATTCGCCCGTGAGAACGTCCGTCGTCTTCAATCCGTTGCCAGTGATGCAAACCACGGTTGTCTCATTCGGCAGAATGCGGTCGCTCTTGAGAAGCTTGCGGGTGCAGCCGAGCGTCACGCCGCCGGCCGTTTCGGTAAAGATCCCTTCGGTTTCGGCCAGAAGCTGAATCGAATTCACGATCTCGGGATCGGAGACGTCTTCCGACCAGCCGCCGCTTCCGGTGATGCACTTAATCGCGTAGTGACCGTCGGCGGGATTGCCAATGGCGAGAGAGCGTGCGATGGTCGACGGCTTCTGCGGTTCGATTTCGGTGTTGCCGAGTTTAACCGCAGTTGAGATTGGCGAGCATCCGGTGGCCTGAGCTCCGAAATATTTCACGGGTTTTGGTTCGACTAGGCCGAGTTGGATGAGTTCCTCGAAGGCCTTCTTGATTTTGATAATCAGCGAGCCGCCGGCCATTGGACAGACGACGTTGTCGGGCAAACGCCAGCCGAGCTGCTCGGCGATCTCGAAGCCGAAGGTCTTGGAGCCTTCTGAATAGTAAGGACGCAGGTTGACGTTTACGAATCCCCAGTTGTGCTCGTCGGCGATCTGCGAGCAGAGGCGATTAACCTGGTCGTAGCTGCCGGAAATGCGGACGAGCTTTGCGCCGAATACTTGGGTCCCGATAATCTTGGCTTGCTCAAGGTCGGCTGGGATGAAAATCCAGCATTTGAATCCGTTGCGCGCCGCCTGTGCGGCCGTGGCGTTAGCAAGATTACCAGTCGAAGAGCACGAGACGGTGTCGAATCCAAAGGCGCGGGCGTTAGCCAGTGCAGTTGCGACCACACGGTCTTTGAAGCTCAGTGTGGGCAGGCAGACCGCGTCATTTTTAATGAATAGATTCTTTACGCCAAGTTTACGAGCCAGTCCGGATGTCTTGATCAATGGCGTGAAGCCGACGGGCAGCGCGGGCTGGAAATCCTGGGGGAGCGGCAGCAGCGCCGAATAGCGCCACATGTTGGGAGGACCTTGCGCGATCTTTTCGCGGGTGAATTCGTGCTTGACTGAGTCGTAGTCGAAGAAGACTTCCAGGGGAGAAAAGCAGTCTTCACAAACGGTCTTGGGGACGTTTCCCCAGCTCTTGTGGCACTCCCGACAGCGCAGTTCGTATCGCATGGCACGCTCGTTCTGAGCGGCTTGCGGGATCCTGATTGAGTAATTGGGAAATTGAGTAATTGTGAAATTAAACCTAGTGCCCCAGTCAGTTCAATTACCCAATTACAAAATTACCCAATTACTCAATTTTTAGGCCCTAAAAACGAAATCCTCTTTTGCCGGAAATGGAAAAAGAGGCTCAGGAATTGCTGGTAAATTCTCGCATCCCGAATCTCATGTTTCCCCGTCTTCCGGGTCGAGAGTTGGCACCTGGCGGTCGCGATATATGATCCCGATCCGGTTGCCGTGGCGTCTCAGGGCTCGTCCCTCAGCCACTCTGCATGAAATCCAAGGTCAGCTCCGAAGAGCAGACTGGTGTCAATAATGATATGGACTGGGAGCAGGGCAGTCAAGAGGTACGTTAATTGCTGGCTGAGTGCGTTACTCCAGCCGTCAGTTGCTGGTTAAGCGCAGAATCCGCTTTCCGCGATGCCAGTTGCATTTTCAGTCCATATTTGGGACGCAAGGTGAAGCTTGGAGTTGTCGCGACGGGATGATTCGGCAGTGTGCGTAGACGAAATTCTTGGGCGATCGTCGCCAGCAGGAGCATAGCCTCCATCATGGCAAATGCGGCACCGATGCACTGCCTGGGCCCGCCTCCGAATGGAAAGTAAGCAAATCGCGGAAGTTTCTGGGTGCGTTCGGTGAGCCAGCGATCGGGGTCGAATTTCTCAGGCTCGAAAAAATACGCGGGATGGCGATGCATGATCCACTGGCTCATGACCACGTTCGCTCCGGCGGGAATTTTGTAACCGCGAAGTTCAAAGTCGGAGATTACGGTGCGCGCCAGACTCCAGGCGGGCGGATAAAGACGCATGGATTCTTTGATCACCCGCTCAGTGTACGGTAGCTTCTGCATGTCAGAGAATCCAGGAGCGCGACCGGCAAGCACACGGTCGAGCTCTTCGTGGAGCTTTCCTTCGACGTCCGGATACTGGCTGAGCAAGTGCCATGTCCAGGTAAGCGCGAGCGCGGTGGTCTCGTGACCGGCGAGAAGGAAGGTGAGAACCTCGTCGCGCAGTTGCTTGTCTGACATTTGAGATCCGTCCTCGTCACGCGCCTGCATAAGCATGGAGAGCAGATCTCCCGAGTCGCGATTGGCCGCGCGGTGCTGCGCAATGATGCCGTAAACGATGTCATCCAAATCTCTGACTGCGCGGCGCACGCGGATCATTTGCGGGATTGGCAGGTAGCGTGCAATCGGGGGCAACAGCATGCGGACGCCGGTGGCGTTGCCCATCATCACATTCATGGCGGATGAAATGCGCTGCGTCTCTGATTCGACGTTGAACAGGGCGCGGACCACGATTTCGAGCGTGAGCTGCATCATGTCGAGATGAATGTCTCGAGTTTCACCGTTCTGCCATACGGCAAGCATCTTTTCGGCGTGGTCCGTCATGATGCGCGCGTAGGAGCTGACTCGCTCGCGATGGAATGCCGGGGCCGAGAGTTTGCGTTGCCGCAGCCACGAATCGCCTTCATTGGTGAGCAGGCCGTCGCCGAAAAACCAGCGGCTGTTGCGCACCACGCGATCTTTCAGGAAATTGCGGGGATTGCGGACGAGAATTTCTTCGATCAGGTCAGGATGGTTGAGAAAATAAACGTGCAGCCACGCGGCACGATAATAAAAAATGTCTCCGTATTCGCGCGCCCACTTTACGAAAATCGAAAGCGGATCGGGTTCTGCCAACGGCATATTGCCGATGAGAAATTTCGGCGGCGGACCTGGAGGACGTTTTGGCATTGCGTAAGAACTTCAAGGTACCGATGTCCTTCAACGCTTCTTAGGACAGGCGGAATTCGCGGACAAGAGTGTCCGCGCCACACGGTAGTGTATCTTGAACGACGATGAAGTACCTGCCCGGGGTCGCACTCACAGTCCTTGCTGTTGTTTCTCTCGTTCGGGCCGAAACCGGCCGCGAAGGCTGGCTGCGATATTCGGCCCAGCAAATCTCAACCAAGTGGAAAGCGGACTCACTGCCGAGTAGCGTGGTCGTGCTAAACCCGAGCGATGTAGCGAAAACCGCCGCGCATGAGCTAATTTCCGCGGTTCCCGGCTTGCAAGTGTCTGGAAAGCTTTCAGACTCAGCGGCCGTGGTTCTTACAACCATTGGAGAGGCCCGACCTTTATTTCCAGAGCTAAAGGGCTCGCGCACGCTTTCCGCCGACGGCTTCTGGCTAAAGACGATTCAGCGGCATGGCTCGAAGTACTGGCTGATTATCGGCGAAAACGACCGCGGCGTTCTGTATGGGACATTTGCCTTCCTCGCGCAGATTGCGGAAGGAAAGGATGTTTCCGAACTCGACGACTTGGAAAATCCGGCTGCACCCATTCGCTGGGCCAGCCAGTGGGACAACCTGGACGGGACCATCGAGCGCGGTTATGCGGGACGATCGATTTTTTTTGAAAACGGGAATGTGCGCAGTGATCTGACCCGCGCCGGCGAATATGCGAGATTGCTCGCTTCACTCGGAATCAATGCGTGCGCCATCAACAACGTGAACGCTGATCCCAGAGTACTAAGCGCAGAATTCCTCCCGCAGTTGATGAGAGTCGCGGATCTGTTTCGACTATGGGGCGTGAAACTGGCATTGTCGGTGGATTTGAGCAGCCCGGTTGCGGTGGGTGGATTGAAGACGTTTGATCCGCTTGATCCTGAAGTCGCCACATGGTGGGAAAAAACTGTTGATCAGATTTACGTGCGTATTCCCGATTTTGCCGGATTCGTTGTGAAGGCTGATTCCGAAGGCCGTTCCGGCCCTTCGGAATATCATCGCACGGCGGCTGACGGGGCGAATGTGATCGCGCGCGCTCTCAAACCGCATGGTGGCGTGCTCATGTATCGCGCTTTCGTTTACAACCATCATCTCGATTGGCACGACATGAAGGCCGACCGCGCTAAGGCCGCCTACGACTACTTCCATCCGCTCGATGGGCAGTTTGAAGACAACGTCGTGCTGCAGATCAAGTATGGACCAATCGATTTTCAGGCGCGCGAGCCCGCCTCGCCACTGTTCGGCGCGATGTCGCACACGAATGAAGCCATCGAGCTGCAAGTCACGCAGGAGTACACCGGCCAGCAGCGGCATCTGGTGTTCCTGGTTCCAATGTGGAAAAAGATGCTCGACTTCGACATGCATGTCGAGGGCGTGACGCCGGTCAAGGAAATTGTCTCCGGCAAGGTCTGGCAGCGCCCGCGGAGCGGGTTCAACGCGGTGGTGAATGTCGGATTGGATGAAAACTGGCTCGGACACCCGTTGGCGATGGCAAATCTGTATGGGTATGGGCGGCTGGCGTGGAATCCGGACCTGACTTCACAACAAATTGCGTCCGAATGGAGTCAGCTCACGTTCGGTAATGATCCGCGCGTGGTCGCGACGACTTCCACCATGCTGCTCCACTCATGGAGTATTTACTTGAACTACACCGGACCGCTCGGCGCGCAGACGTTGACTGACATCACTGGGCCGCACTATGGACCGGGAATTGAATCATCGGAGAACAACGGCTGGGGACAGTGGCATCGCGCCGACCAGAACGGGATCGGCATGGATCGCACGATCGCGACCGGGACGGGGTACATCGGGCAGTATTCGCCGACGGTGCAACAGCTTTATGAGCCTCTGACGAATTGTCCTGACGATCTCATCTTGTTCATGCACCACGTGCCGTACACCTACATGCTGCACCAGAACAAGACGGTGATTCAGTACATCTACGATTCGCATTATGAGGGCGCGGCGCAGGCGGCGTGGTTAGTCGAACAATGGAAGACGCTGAAGGGCTCGGTGGACGACGAGCGATATTACGAGACGCTGCGGCGGCTCGAATATCAGGCTGGACACGCGATCGTCTGGCGCGATGCGATCGTGAACTGGTTTCATCGCGAGTCGGGAATCGAGGATGCGCTCGGCCGCGCGGGTCATAACCCCAGCCGAGTTGAAGTCGAAACCATGCAGCTTTCGGGATATGAGCCGGTCGAGGTCACGCCATGGGAGACGGCTTCGGGCGGGAAAGCGGTTCAATGCGCACAGAGTTCGTGCTCCGCGAGTTTCACGTTTGATCGCCCGGCGGGGCGGTACGACATTGCCGTGCAATATTTCGATCTGAACAACGGCGTCTCGCATTACGAGTTACTGGTGAATGATCGCGGGTTGGTTTCGTGGGCGGCGGATGATCATCTGCCCTCGGACAAGATGAATGGGCACACTTCGACGCGATTCACCGTTGGGGACATCGAACTTAAGCCCGGCGACGTGGTCAAGATTGAAGGCTCACCCAATGGCGGCGAACCGGCGCCGCTCGACTATGTGGAGATCACGCGGGAGTGAGTCTCACGGTCGGAATCTTTTACGCCTTTCACGTGCCGTCCCCTGCGGGACTCAATCGTGACTCGCAGGAGCCGCAGCACTGACGTGCTGGGCTATTTGGCGTCGCTGCGCGACTAGTGTTGTGGGATCAATGCGGCCCGCTTCGCTGATACTGTTCTTGTCTCTGGACATTCCTTCTACTGATTCTGCGAATTGAAGATGGTAGTCGCGCAGCGACGTAATTTGGCTAGCCCCGCACGTGAGTGCGGGGTAGGCACCGAATGAAACCGAGTCCCGCAGGGACGCCAGAGATATCAGCATCCCAGGGAATCACCTCTGCGATTGACGCGAATCCTGCCCCGACTCCACACTGAATTGAAATGAAAAAATTGCGGGTAGGAATTCTTTTTGGCGGGCGCAGTGGTGAACATGAAATTTCGCTGCTCTCGGCGGCTTCGGTTTTCAAGGCCATCGATCCGAATAAGTATGAAGTCGTTCCCATTGGCATAACAAAAGATGGGCGATGGTTAACGGCATCGGATGCCGAGCGATTGCTATATGGCAAGGCGGGCGAAGGCGTCCGCCCCACACTGAGGGCGGGTGATCCCGAGACCACCCCCGGCGCAGCGGTATTGCAGAATGGTGAATCGGTGGTCGTTCCTCCTGAGCCGCACGGTTCGGCTATGACTCCGTTTCAGAGCAATGCGCCGGCCCGGCGCGCCACAGACCGTGCCATCAATGTCGATGTCATCTTTCCCGTGCTGCACGGTACCTTTGGCGAGGATGGAACCATTCAGGGCCTGCTTGAGCTAGCGGATCTGCCCTACGTTGGCGCGGGCGTGCTCGGCTCTGCGGCGGGTATGGACAAAGACGTCATGAAGTCGCTATTTCGCGCGGCTGGCTTGCCGATTGTGAACCACGTGACCGTGCTGCGGAGTGAGTGGGAGTCTTCGCCGAAAAAAGTGCAGAAGCTGGTCGAGAGCAAGTTGAAGTATCCCGTGTTTGTGAAGCCGGCGAATCTTGGCTCGTCCGTAGGAATTTCAAAGGCCCGCAATCGCAAAGAGCTCGGCCTGGCGATTGAGGAAGCGGCAAAGTTCGATCGCAAGATCGTGATCGAAGAAGGTGTCGGCGGAAAAAAGAACAAGGCGCGGGAAATTGAAGTCTCGGTGCTCGGCAATGACAGGCCGGAAGCCTCGGTTCCCGGGGAAATCGTGCCCAGCGCGGAGTTCTACGACTACTCGGCGAAATATCTCGACGAAGGCTCGCAGCTCATCATTCCCGCCAAGCTGACCAAAACGGAAACAAAGAAGATTCAAGAACTGGCGATTGCCGGATTCAGTGCCGTCGATTGCTCCGGTCTCGCGCGGGTCGATTTCCTCATGGATCCGAAATCGCGCAAGATTTATTTGAACGAGATCAACACCATGCCCGGGTTCACTTCGATCAGCATGTACCCGAAATTGTGGGCGGCTTCAGGCGTAGGCTATTCCGAACTGATCGATCGGCTGATCCAGCTAGGGCTCGATCGTCACGCCGAGAAAAAGAGAAATCAGTACAGCAGATAGCGGTCGGATTTAGAATCGTCCGTCCTGGAGAAAATATGAGCAATCCTACGCAAAACCTCGATCGCAGAACATTTTTGTCCAAATCGGCGGCCATCGCAGGCGGCGCGGCGCTGGCGCAGAGCGCTCTCTCATACGGGAAGATCCTCGGCGCGAATGATCGTATCCAGCTGTGCCACGTGGGCGTTGGCAGTCGAGGTACCGAACTGGACATGATCGTCTCGAAGGTTGCGCCCTCGCATAACGTCGAAATGAACGCGGTCTGCGATCTATGGAGCATGAATCGTGACAAGGCAGTTGCCACGAATACCAAGTACTACAATCGCGCACCTCGTGCGTTCCAGCACATTGAAGACGTTCTTGCGGACAAAGACATCGATGCTGTCATCCTTTCGACTCCGGATTTTTCGCATTCGCCGCTGCTGAAGATGACGGCTGATGCCGGCAAGGATGCCTATGTCGAAAAGCCGATGGGCGATGTGCTGGACGAAGCAAAGGCCGCGCGTGATGCTGTTTTGAAGAACAAGCTGATCGTGCAGGTTGGCACCCAGCACCGCAGTGAACCATACCCGATCGCGGCGCACGATCTGGTGCAAACCGGAGTGCTGGGCGAGGTGAGCAAAGTTGAGATCGAGTGGAATTATCACGGGCCGAGATGGCGCGGGCGGAAGGAAACCAAGCTCATCCGCGAACAGGACACCGATTGGCGCAAGTTTCTGTTGAACAAGCCGTACCGGCCGTTTGATCCGCAGGTCTATTGCGAGTTCCGCCTGTACAAGGAATTTTCGAGCGGCATTCCAGACCAATGGATGAGCCATGGTATCGATCTGGTGCATTGGTTCATGAACGATAATTTCCCGCGATCGGCGGTTTCCCATGGCGGCGTCTTTGCCTGGCATGACGGGCGCGAGAACGCCGACACGTTTCACACATTGCTCGAATATCCCAAGGGCTTCTTGGTCAGCTACTCGACAAGCTTTGGCAACGACGCGCCAAGCTTTACCCGCTTTATGGGCAAGAAAGCCACGCTCTTCAACATTGGCGGCGAGGGCAGCCCGCGATATCAGTTGGTAGAAGAAAAAGGCACGCACGAAGAAAACCCCGATATCGATAAAAGCCGTGCTTCAAAATACGTTCTGCTGCCGGGAGAGACGGAGTTGCCGCCGATGGGCATTGACGACCTTTCCCTCGGGCACATGGCGAACTGGTTCGAGTGCCTGCGCTCGCGCCAGCAGCCGCACTGCACGGTGCACGAAGGCTTCGCGCACTCGGTCGCCTGCATGATGTCAACCGAGGCTTACTGGTCGGGAAGAAAGCAGTATTGGCATCCAGCGACAGAGACGATTTCCGATCAGCCGCCGGCTGCGTAAACTTCAGGCCAAGTAATGAATTGTTTGCTCGATCAACTCTGACGTAGGCGCATAGGGATCGCCCGGAGCGTCGAACTCGATCGAGCAGTAGCCGCGATATCCGCTGGCTTTCAGAATGTCGAATGAGCGCTGCATGTCAATGGTGAAGCGCTTGCCTCCCTCGCCTGCCTCCCAGCTCTTCACGTGGCAGATGTTGTAGGCATGCCCGAACATCGCCTTCAGGGCGCGGTAGTTGAAATCAGCATCGCCTGTCAGCATCGAATTGGCAAAGTCGGGCAAGGCATGCAAAAACGGATGATTCACGGCCTCGATCACTTTCACGATGAAGAACGCATCTTCGCTGACCAGGTCGTCGTTCTCTAGATTCACGACTACATTCTTCGCCCTCCCATAATCGGCGACCTCGCGAAGGCTCTCAGCGGCACGTTGTACGTCGGGTTGCGAGTTTTTGGCGCTTCGGATGTGAGCGCGAATGCTTGGCGACCCGATCTGGACCGCCACATCAATAAATTTTTTCGCGTAGTCTACGGCTTCTTTTCGTGCGGAAAGCTCGCGATCGTAAAAACTGTGGTCGTTATCGACGGCGATATCCACTGCTTTTGAATTCGCTTGCTTGAGAGCCTGGTGGAAGCTGGCAAGATATTCGGCATCGAGCGAAGGAAAATGGCGGCTGAGCGGCTCGACATTGTGAACGTTAAATTTTTTGGCAATTTCGGCTGCGAAATCCTTCAGGTCCATGCCTGGAAGTTTAGGATCGCGGTCGCGATTGCCGGGGGCATCGATGTAGGCACGAAATGGGTATGATGCGACGGAAATGCGATCGCGCGGCGCGGTGGGGAACGCAATGTGGGGCTCGCGCTCCTTTGAGGCGCAGAGACGGCCAACTCCGGCGAAAACCGCAGCTGTAGCACCAGTAAGTTGTCCTAAAAATCCACGTCTTGTCGTTGCCATCGGGTGGAGTGCCGATTATATAGCGCTCGCTTAGAAGCGCACATGAGCGCCTCATTTGAATTGCTGCGGCGTGGCTGGTTGCGGGTCTGACTATGCGTCAACCGGCCTCATGCCAGCGCAGTCTGCAATCATTGATTGCAGTGATATCATTGATTGCATGGCTAGCATCACCATCCGACAGCTTCCGGAAATCACCAAACGTAAACTGCGCATTCGTGCCGCGCAGAATGGGCGATCCATGGAGCAAGAGGCGCGGGAGATTCTAAGAACCGAGCTGAATAAATCGACGGAGCTGAATAGACCACCGAAAACTGGGGCGGAACTCGTAAAAGCAATTCGAGACATCTTCGAGCCGCTTGGCGGAGTCGATCTCGAAATCCCACCGCGTGGTCCGATTCGCGACCCGGGCATCAGGTGATGCATCGCTTATCCTTCGATGCGGACGCGTTTTTGTGATCATTCTCGACACGAACGTGGTGTCAGAATTGATGCGGTCTGTGCCTTCACCCGTCGTTTTGCAATCACTTTCGAGTTATCCCGCAAACGAGGTATGCAGCAGTACTGTCACATTGGCCGAAATCCTGTACGGCATTGAACTTCTTCCAGCAGGAAAACGGAAAAACGAATTGCTGGCCGGGGCGGAACGACTCTTCGGGGTGGTGCTGGCAAATCGCATTCTCAGCTTCGATGAACCTGCGGCTCAACGGTTTTCTCATATAGCAGCTGATAGGCGCCGGCGGGGAAAGCCAATTTCTGAATTGGACGCTCAGATTGCCGCGATCGCCCATGTCCATGGCGCGACTCTCGCCACTCGCAACATTTCCGATTTCGAAGGTTGCGGAATTCGGCTCGTGAATCCCTGGGTGGATTAGACTAACTGGTTTCATTCCTTCATCTGATCCGGAGGTCCAATGCGCACCTTCCTATCTATCCTTGTGGGGGCACGGGCGTCCTCGCCCGTGCTTGCATTCCTGATTCTCGCCACATTACCAATTCTTGCCCAGAGCAAACACCCTTTCACATTTGAAGACATGATGGCGCTCAAGCGCGTGGAGGAGCCGGAAGTCTCGCCCGACGGAACCTGGGTGCTGTTCGCGGCAGTTGATGTTGACTTGAAGGCGAACACGAAGACGCCGCATGTGTGGGTGGTGCCGTTAGAAACCTCAAAAGCAGGTTCCTCCACTCACCCGAGTGATTCGCAAGCGAATCACTCGGCTTCGGTCGGAATGACAGCTGAAAAAGAAATTATTTCCGACCAGGATGCGGACCGGCCGCGGTGGGCGCCGGATGGGAAGCGGTTTGCGTTCATTTCGACGAAAGAGAACGGGTCGCAAATCTGGATTGCGGATTTCGACGGCACGACTGGAACGGTGACGGGGAAGCACCGGCTGACGAATATCGCGACTGGAGCGAGTGGCGAGCTGTGGTCTCCGGATGGAAAGAACATTTTATTCGAGTCAGACGTGTATCCGGAATGCGAGGGGACCGCTCAGCAAGAAACTGAATGCAATGCGAAGACATTAGAAGAAAAGAAGAATTCGAAGGTGAAGGCGCTTGTGTTCACGCACCTGCTCTATCGGCATTGGAATGCATACAAAGAAGGGAAGAGGACGCATTTGTTTGTGGTTCCAATCGATGCTCGCGTAGGGGCGGACGCCTCGTCCGCCCGGGCGGGTGAGGGCACCCGCCCCTACGTGGACATTGCTCGCGATCTCACGCCCGGGGATTACGATGCGCCGGTGTTTTCTCTCGGAGGGCAGGATGATTATGCGTTCTCGCCGGATGGAAAGGAGATCTGTTACGCGTCCAACCACGATGCGATGCCGGCGGCTTCGACCAACAATGACTTGTTTACCGTTCCGGTGAATTTTCCGGCGGAGGCGACTTCGAAAGATGTGCTTGCGGCGACGAAGGACATCACTGCCGATAACAAGGCCGCCGATAATACCCCGCTCTACTCGCCGGATGGAAAATACATCGCCTATCGCGCGCAGCAACGTCCGGGATATGAGAGCGATAGATGGCGGTTGATGCTGTACGACAAGAAGACGGGAGAAACGACAAATCTCACTGAAAACTTTGACCGCTGGGTCGGTTCGTTTGCCTGGGTGGGTTCGAGCATTCTCTATTTCACTGCTGAGGAGAGCGGTGCCTCTCCTGTGTTCTACGTCATGCTGAATTATCAACCGCGACCAGTCCAAAAGTC
>DASRFL010000027.1:0-6801 GCA_035651555.1 Terriglobales bacterium | reverse complement strand
GATTTCCTTCTGCTGCTCATTCAGTTCAGCGTAGGACTTCTGCGCCTTTGGATTATAGTTTGCAGGGTCTAACGCTTGCGTTGCTTCCAGATACCAAACATGAAGCTGTTCGGCCATTGTCTCTGCCGCCTGCCCCGCGTCGGTGCTGCGTGGCTCTGGCGGCTCTGCGTCGCGCAGTAGTCTTATGGCGCAACACCTAACACAGAAACATTCTGTATCATCCAATGGTTCAACTAACTCTCCGGTTTGCCTGTCTGACTCATCTAATCCATGATGATTGCTGGTGGTTTCTACAGACTTGCGAAGATCGCGCCAATACAGCGACTCTGCGGCCTTGCTCGCGGCGGCGTCCGGTTGATTGTCACAGAACCACACGGGGACACCACCTTGCCCAAGGCAAGTATGCGCTTCTTTATTACAGCCTCTAATTGAACACGTTTTCATAATCTTAACAATACCGATACTCTGATTCTGGTCGCTCATGTTCGTTGCTCCTATTTTTTCCATAATCCTTTGAATCTGCTCACGCTTGTTCGCGTGTAGATCTGCGTGTACCGAATGTCTCGATGCCCGAGATAATCCTGAATCAACCGGGTATCGTATCCCCGATTCGCCAAGGCCCACCCGCAACTATGCCGGAGCATGTGAGGATGAACGTGGACCGCGATGCCAGCCGCCTTACCGATCTGTGCGAACAGGTAATTTATCGCCTGCCTGGTGAACGGTCCACGCTGTGATAAAAATAAAAACGGACTCGAATCCGAAGATCTCTGGCGAATGTAAGCGTTAACCGCCCTGATCTCATCGGCTTCCAAGGGCTGATGCGTCGATAAACTGCCTTTCGCGCGACGGATAAACACCCGCGCCGATTTCACATCGACATCGGCCACCTGTAACCCGATCAGCTCGGACACCCGGAGCCCGTGCCGGTAAGTCATGAGTGCCATGAGATAATCACGCGCACCGTGCCGGCCCTTCTTCGCAGCCTGGATGAATGCTTCTGCCTCGGCTTCGTTCAGGAAGTTCTTTTTGCGAGCGTCAACGGCTTCACCGCCACCGAGTATGTCACCAGAGTCTCGTCCTTCTCTTACGAGTGTCGTCATCTGCCCTCCTTCTCCAAGAACTCGATCGCTCTCGGAGTATCCACGGTCGCCACGTCCCGAGCATTGACACAGCAGTCGCTAATCAAACCGCCGTGGTCCTGCAACGCGTTCATGGCTTCCACCTCACTGAGCCCATTCGACTTGATGTATTCCTCAAGCGTCATTTGACCTCGCTTTCAGCATGGCGTCAGCAAATTCGTAGGCCGCTTGCGCGATACCGTTTCGGGTCCACGTTCTTGGCTGCGACAAAAATGCTTCCATCGCCTTAGCCGCGAAGTAATCCCTCAACGTCATGCCCTCAACATCGTCGCCAGCATTACCGGTGCATGGCGAGTACGGGAATGCCTGCGGGTTTTCAGGTTTACTCATGGCAACCTCCTTTGTGGTTGTTCCGGTTTATACGAGGGCCACCACGAGTACCATCCGTTTCGCTTGAGATCCGCATCCTCCCGCATCCGCTCCAGACGCTTGTAATGCCGGCGCCTCTCCCACCAGTAAATTGCCACCAGCCATGCAAGACCGGCAGCTATTCCTATCAGTGTGTTCATCGTTTTTTCCTTTCTGCTATGATGTTTTTGTAACGCTCCTCGTCGGCAGCCTTCTTCTTGTCGGCAGCTTCAAACGCTTCTTCCCATGACTTGCCGTCGCCATGCACCTCAAAGAACAAGCCACACATGATCCTTCCAACCGCGTACCGTGCGTGCAGAAAGTCACAGACCTTCTGGCCGCACGTGCATGTCTTACCTGTGTCCCTGATAGCAGCCGTCTTACCCCAACGCTTTTGCGCCTCCTTCAAAGCATGCTTTTTCGTCATTGGACCTCCTCTAGTGTTGTGTCGATGGCATCAAGATCAGCACGAGTATCATCGTTACCTCGTTCTCGATGTGCCATTTCGACGTATGTCCGTGCGTGTTTAAGTAACCTACGGGCCGTATCCCTCTGGTCGATGATTGTAGCTATGTCCTTGAGAGCGAAATCGCGTATCAGTGGGTCATCGCAACCGGCAACCAACGCATACGCAGATCTCGTTGATTGTTCTGTCGGTTCACTCATTGGTCGGCTACCTCCAATTGTTGCCATAATTCAGCAGGATGCGCGGCATGGGCTATCTTCTCAGCCGTCCGTAATGCTCCGTAACAGAGGAGAACGGCGAGGGACACCGCGAGCAGCAGCATGGCGGTAAGAGATACCGGCATCGAACCCCGAAGGCCGGTGTAAGCATGCTTTTTCATCAGTACGGCCCCTCCCACTTCACAGAATCCAGACCGCTGGCTTGCTGACCGGCCATGAAGTCCAGAGCTTGCCTTGCAGTATCGAACGCGAAGTTGATGAACGGGCCTTTGGTCCACTCATCAGCGTTGAAGAACAGCCGCACTACTGCGGGTTCCTGTAGCGTCTTAGGACTACCAGCGTCCCCATCGACCGCCAGAATCATCAGTGGATCTTTCTCGAAGTCTGTCCCGAGCCCTCGGAACACGTAGTCGCACCCGCCACCGGTGCACAGGTGCGGCAGCTTGCGCTTGGCCGCAGCCTTGAGGATTTCGTCTGAGATATTGGGATTACTCATCGGGTGAATGCCTCCATCTCGGCCAGTCGATCAGCCGTTGCACACTCGGCGCATTGGCAGTTGTGGTTGAATGGCTCGTGTTGCGCTGGAGGGTTGTAGAACCCTTCCGGCTTGAGTCCGCAGATCGCTTTGATGTGATCTCGGAACTCCTGGTTGCTCATTTGTTTGATTGGTTTCACGCCTCCAATTACTGCGACTGCGTTTCGACGTCATCACTTTTCTTTACTTCTGTCTCAGATTCTTCGACCGGCTGAATTTCAATTTCAGAGGGAGGAATTTCTAGGAGTGGCGAGTTTTCTTTACCTTCAGCTTCCTTTTGTAAAGATTCTTGGTAGGCCGGCGATGAGTCTGTTCGATCAAGCAGCTCTTTCATGTCACGAAGCGACCCGGTTGCACTAATTGATCTGGCGACTGGCGTTCCTTCGCGGTAGGCGAGATCCAGAGTAACGGCCGCGAGTCGCGTTTTGTGGTCCGGTTGCTCGACGAGTTTTTTCTGATCAACGTCGAAAACTTTATGAGTCGCGCGTTTAGCTTCTCGGATGACCCGGAGATTCTCCTCCTGGTCGTCTTCGGTTAGCAGCTCGGCGATCGACTTCGCCTTTTTTATGACCTTCGCGAGAGATCGAATCTCTTTACGCGCGTGTGACCCGCTTGAGCCTGATTTTTGGGCTTGCCTCTTGATCTTGTTCCGGACGAAATCTTTTTCAGGCTCCGGAGACGAGTTTCCTGATTTGCTCATTTCGTTTGTCCTCCTTTTGTTGTTCGACGTAGATGAAGTGTTCGAGTTCCATGCGCTCGGATTGGATTGTGTCGGCCTTGGTCCTGAATTCATTGGCTTTACGACGAAGCTCTTGTTCGCGGTACTTCATGGCGTCGATGTGCTCTTTGAATGTGCTCATGTGATTGGTTCTCCTGATCGAAGTTTCTGTGATAATTCCTTCAAGAATTCTGCGGCGCGTTCCTGAGTTTTCGGATCCGGCTTTGCTTCAGGATTCAGGGCTTCGCCAGAAGAACAATCAGACTCAGTTTTCTCGTGGTTGGGTTTTTCTCGCTCATATTCAGATTCAGTACTCTGACGCGCGCGCGCGGAATGGGTTTTAACCTGACCATAACCCGAGCTAAACCCGTGGGTTTTGTTTGTCGGTGGTCTACCACCCTTGGCTCCATTATTATAACTCGCTACCATTCGCTTGTTTACGATGTCCCAGTCATGAACAACAAGCATGTCACCTTCTTCACGAATAAATCCGCAGTCTTTCAGTATATTAAGAGGCATGACGTTCTTATTACGGATTCTGAAAACCGTGCGCATTCCGCTATTAGTGAAATACTCGTCCGTATTACGGAACCGATTTGTCCGTTTGATCTGGCAATAACCCCAGATTCGGATGCACCACATCGGCGCACCAGGCCCGCCCAATTCTTCGAGTTTGAGCGTCTTCGGATGGTCAGGGAAATCGACTTTAACTATCATGTTTTTTTGAGTCTCCGGGTTGAACGTCGATCAATGATTAAGATGTCAATAGTTTCGCGTTTGCGGGCAGTGGTTTGCCGCTTGTTTTACCCAAGTACGGTATGTCCGGCTCCTGCCCCCTGAGAGCGGCATAACACAGCTTGGCCTTCACTATACCAATCATTTTGCCGGCTACGTTCGCCAGTTCCTTTACCTGGTGAATCCTGCGCGGGTCATCGCGTAATTGAGCGAACGACTCAGCGAGTTGGTGGTAGAGTTCGTCTACGTTTTTTGGTGCTTCTATTACCTTCATAGGTTGTTTTCCTTTATGTATCGTTTGATTTGGATTTCCGCCCTTTTAAGGGCGACCAGCTCGGGCGGTATATCGGCTGGTCGCAAAGGTGTGCCTGTAGTGAGTTGTCGCCGCACGTATCCATCGGTTAATTGTAATCGCCTTCTCTGGGCCGCTAATCGACCCACGAGCCTGCCGTGATCTGTTCGCCTTCGCTTTGCTGCTCTGGCATGCATCTGATCTCGGTTCTTAACTCGGTATTTACGGTTGCGAACGCGCTCCTTTTCTGGGTCTCGGAGCTTGCGCCGCAACTCATTTATTCTTTCTCGGTTTTCACGCCGATACTTAGCATTCTCAATCCGGCGATATTCTATCGAATAAGACAGTTCTCTCTCTAATTGCCACCTCTCCATCATTGAGAGGCTTTTATTCGATAACAACCGCCGAAGCGTAACAACAGTCCGCAATCCCGTACGCAAACGCGTCCTACATGCGTCCCTTTGTTTGCGGCGCGGCCTACAAGAGTCACACCAAGCCCTACCCTCTACCGCGGGATTCCCACAATCAGCGCATGGGACTATAATCCAAGGCAGCTCACTGTACTTACTCATACCGCCTCCTTTTGGTTGACGTCTTTGATGAGGAAATCGTTGACTAGATTACAGAGGCAATCGCGGAATGTTTCTGGCTTGGGTGGATGCCCTAACCCGCTTGTCATCTCCTCGTACATGGCTGCAAAGGCTATTCGCGCGACGATCGAAGCAGCACCTACAGGGCATTTGCCATCAGACTCAGCTAGTCGCACCAAATCGGCGATGTCTTGGGCGGCTTCTTCTCGAAACTCGTCCCAGGTCATGATGCGACCTCCCGAGCTCGATCTTCGAAGCGCGTGTATTCCTTGAGGAAGGTCAACGGGATCTCGCCCACCTGACCATTGCGATGCTTGGCGATAATCAGTTCAGCCTCGCCAGCACACTCAATTCTCGCGTCTCGATCATCCTCATAAACCTCTGGCCGATAGAGCAGCCCTACTACGTCAGCATCCTGTTCGATAGAACCAGACTCACGTAAGTCTGATAGCCGCGGTTTCCCGCCCTGACGCGCTTCTGGTTGCCGGTTTAACTGTGCAGCGACAATGATAGGAATCTTGAGTTCCTTAGCGAGTCCCTTCAGGCCGGCAGAGATCTCAGTAACCTCAATCTGGCGATTCTCCTGCCCACGTCGCGAGTTGGACCGTAGTAGCTGTAGATAATCTACCACGAGCAATCTGATGCCATAACGGGCTTTCAGACGCCGCGCTCGCGCCTTTAATTCCAATATCGTGAGACCGTGAGCGTCATCTATAAAGAGGAGGGCTTCAGCCAGTTTAGCGGCCGCAGCAGTGATGAGAGGAAAATCGCGTTCGGTAAGAAAACCACTGCGCACACGCTCAAGATTAACTCGGGCCCTAGCACAAATAAGCCGTTGCGTGACCTGCTCTACGCTCATTTCGAGGCTGAACACACCCACTGGCAGCTTTGAATTCACAGCTACGTGTTCTGCGATGTTCATGCAAAGCGCGGTCTTACCCATGCTTGGCCGAGCGGCTATGACAATCATGTCAGAGGCTTGCAAGCCGCCTGTGATTCGGTCCAACTGCGAGAACCCAGTCGCTACACCTGTCACACTGCCTTTACGAGCATAAAGCGACTCAATTACGTCGATCGCTTTCATGGCGTTGTCCTTCATCGACAACACGGTGTCCACGTATCGGTCGTCGCCCAGATTGATGAACTTCTGCTCGAGATCATCCAGTAGGCCGCGCACGTCTTCCTGTTCTTTGTACGCGCGTTGGATAGCTTCAGAGCCAGCCGAGATGACTTGGCGCAGTAAAAACTTGTCGCGAACCTCGTCGAGATACATTTGATAGTTCGCTGCGGAAGGAACGAAGGCGAAGATCTCTGTCACGTATGGTGGCCCACCTACCTCTTGAGAGTGGCCCACCTTCTTCAGGTGCTCCGTAAATGTGACAAGATCAATCGGTTGGCCTTTATCCCACATCTTCACCAGCTCGTTGTAAATGATGACGTGAGCAGGGACATAGAACCACTCAGGTTTAGCCTGGGCCACTACCTCAGCAATGGTGGCCCGCTGGTCCAAGATCATCGAACCGAGCAACGCTTTCTCGGAATCCACGCTAAATGGAGGGGATTGATTAAGGTCGGGGGCTTTATGACTGCTTTGCGCTGACATCTTGCGCTTGTGCTTCTCCAGAGATCTACGATTCAGGTCTTCAGAGGGAAGGGCAGCCGGAGCGTCGGTGTGAGGGATTTCAACCTTCGTGGGACTATGTTGCTCCGCTTTAACCACGCTGCCCATAAGTTCCTTATTAATGTCATCCAAATTG
>DASRFL010000026.1:0-925801 GCA_035651555.1 Terriglobales bacterium | reverse complement strand
CCGGAATCACCGCCGGCAATCCGCGCGTCACTCCGCTCTGGAAGAACAAGTCAAATCCCACCTGCGCATGAATCGTTGAACCCAGGTCCGAAGGCTCATGCCACATATCGATCGTCGAAGCGTGCGTTGCCGTCTGCTCCTGATCTGGCGTGTGCCGCAGAATGTCGTGAAATGCGCCGTCGGAAGTAGTCGTCCCCAGATAAATTTCCTTGATTGCATATCCCACGCAATTCCGCGGATCACTCGATCCATGCGTGTCGCAGGTATTCGACGACGCTGTCATCCAAACTCGCACGAATCGAACTGGTGTCGGCGCACTGCTCAATCGCAGCGTTTGCGTTCCACCTTTAAATCCATGCACCTCGCCAAATGGAAACGTTTTCCAAACTCCCCGCGTCGGATAGTGCATCGGCTCTTCGGCCGCGGTACCGGTCCAGTACTGCGCCACAAAATCGGTCGCATACGGATCCGTCCACGCGATGCGAATCGTGTCCACTGGCTGATATTGCTGCAGATCGAGCACCACCCACTGCGGATGCTCCGAGTCACTCTCGCCCGTCCAGCGCTTGGTCAAATAAGGATTGCTCTTCCAGTAGGTGTTCTCATCGCCATCTGTCAGCCGGGAGTACCCCGAGTTTCCGGTGCCATCGTTCCGCGTATCTCCGCGGTGAGGCAAATCGTATCCGTACGAATACCGAATGTTCTCCTTCGGCTCGGTCGAGCCCGTGAAATATCCTTTGCCGCTCGGATCGCTCCAGGTTCCTTCCGGATTCCAATGCCACGCCTGTACGAATAGTTCAGTGTTTTGCCGATACGTGACCGGTCCCCATCCCGCCGTGAAAACCTTGTCGAGGATCGCAGGCACCAGATCATGGTCGATGGCCGCAACCGGAATGCGATCAATTCCCGCGCCCAGCGTCTGGTTCGGCACAAAGCGGTTGGTTTCGTGCGCCGGTGTGATATCGACATCGATCGTCTGAGCAAACGTCAGACTGCCGGCAAGCAGCAGCGACAAGAAAAAATATGGTGCAATTCTCATTCTGGCTCCGCGTTGTAGCGATATTCTTGCAATGTCATTCCGAACTCGTTCGCGGTAACGCGGGCGAGGGAGGAACCTTACGCAGCGCGCGCATCAGCAACAGTGCCAACGCACTTAGTACCAATGCTGACTGCCACAAAAAAAGGGCTAATTAAAACGTTTCAATAGTATGCACGAATGCGGTCTGACAGCAACCATTTTTCTTCGGGAAGTAGAAATAGAGAAAAGCTGGCTAGACGTTCTTCCCAGCGAGTGCCTGAAATTGCGCATCCAGCCAGGAGTCCAACTCGAGCTGCATCTTTGGATCGGCGCATTCGACACTGAGGCCGGTTTTTCCGTGCTTATCGTCCCATGCCACCGTGGCCTGCGCGCGTATCGGAGAACCGGCTTCCCCAATCTGGAGTGAAATGTGCAGTTTTTCCCCCATGTCGAATGCGCGGGGCGTGCTCACCCCCATGCCGTTGCTGCTGATGTTGATAGTCTTGCACTCCACTTCTTCCCCGCTGTCGCGGACCAGTGTCACAGCAAGCTGGGCTGCGCACCGGAAGTAGCGCCTGCGTTCGCGTGTCATCAGCCCATAAGCAGCATGCAATACCCGCCGCATGGTCTCAGCTTCGAGGGGCCGTTCCACCACGAACGTTGCTCCCTGTGCTTGAGCACGTTGGCGAGCGTCCGCATTGCTCACCACCGCGAACACCACTGCGTTATGGTTCGCTGGACTTTGTCGCAGGCCGGCAAAGATCGCCGCCGTCTGAGAGACGGTTTCGAAATCGATGAGCAGGGCCTCGAACTTGGCTGCGCTCAGCTCGGGCGGAATTCCTCGATTGTGCAGCACGCTCTTGTGCGCCTGAATACCGAATTCCCGCGAAATCTCCGTGAAGGTCGACGCTAATCCACCGTCTTGCGTCACTAGCAGGGCGCGAATTTCCGTGGCAGAGTTCATGTCACCTCTTAGAAGTATTGCATTGCTGAGGTCAGCTAAGGCCGCACGAAAGGCATAGCTGAGTTGCGGTGACTGTGGTGTCACGCGGTTGCCGCTCTGGACCGAACCACCGCGTTTTCAACGAGGTAGCTGGCTCACTCCCCTTTGCCATAGGTTCTCACGCCCTACATGGAAAATGTTCGCTCTTTGCAATTTGTTACGAAAACAGAACAAAACCAAAGCTCAATCCACCTCAGTAACTTTGGCCGAGATTTTCCACTGTCTAAAATTTAGTTTCGCGAATGCCTCCTGAGCCTACAACTGCTTCCCCCAGAAGCCTGCGAATACCATCGCTCAAAATTCAGCAGATCGAAGGCCGCGAGTGGTGGCTTTGGGCCTTCGCCGTCGTTGTGACGCTCGCCCTCACCGCGGGTATCGTCTTTCTCACGTTCTTCGCTCGTGAAAATTCCATCAGCCCGCAATACTGGACCGACCTCAAAGAGTGGGTCCGCGGACTCGCCGCCCTGGTGCTCGTCTTCGATATTTACACGATGTGGCAGCACTTTCAGTTGCAGCGCATTCGCCGTGAACTGGCCGACCGCGACCAGCTTTTCCAACTGATCACCGAAAACGCCGCCGACATGATTGCGGTGGTCGACAGCGACGGCAAGAGGCTGTACAACAGCCCGGCTTATGCCAAGGTGCTGGGATACTCTGAAGAGGAGTTGGGTACGAGTTCCCCTTCCGACCAAATCCATCCTTCCGACCGCGAGCGCGTGGTGCAAGCCGCGGCTAAAGCGCGAGCCAGCGGACGCGGTCAGCGCCTCGAGTACCGCATGCGGCATAGGAATGGCGACTGGCGCATTCTCGAATCAACTGCCAGCCCCATCCAAAACGCCAACGGCAAGATCGAAAATCTGGTCATCGTCAATCGCGACATCACCGAGCGCAAGCGCGCTGAAGAGATGCTCGAACATCGCGCTCTTCACGACAGCCTTACCGATCTACCGAATCGGGCTCTGTTTCTCGATCGTCTGCAGCATTCGCTGATCCGCGCCCGTCGCCATACTGACTACACCTTCGTCGTGCTCTTTATCGACATCGACGGCTTCAAAGTTCTAAATGACAGTCTCGGCCACTCCGCCGGCGACGAACTGCTCATCCAGTTCGCCAAGCGCCTGCAGTCCTGCTTTCGCGAGACAGACACCATCGCACGGTCCGCTTCGCTGCTCGAATCGAAGCCAGCGGATGAAAGCCTTGCCCGCCTCGGCGGCGACGAATTCACAGTTTTGCTCGACGATGTTCGCGAGCCCAGCCATGCCATACGCGCGGCACGCCGGATCCTTGAACGCATTGCCCAGCCATTCAACATCGGCGGCCAGGAGATCGTCATCTCGGCCAGCATTGGTATCGCCGCCAGCAGCATCTCGTATGCAGATGCGGAGGCCGTGCTGCGCGACGCAGAAATCGCCATGTATCGTGCCAAGCAAGCCGGCAAAGCCCGCTGCGAGGTATTTGACCCTGCCATGCACTCGAGCGCAGTGCGTCGCCTCAAGCTTGAAACCGATCTCCGCCGCGGGATCGATCAGGGCGAGTTGCTGGTTTATTATCAGCCGATCATCGCTTTGGATTCCGGGAAGATCGTCGGCTTCGAAGCGCTTAGCCGATGGAAAACTTTGCAGGGAATGATTTCGCCGGCAGATTTCATTCCGATTGCCGATGAGACTGGACTCATTCTCCCCATCAATCGCGCGCTCATGACCGAGAGCTTCGAGTGCCTTCTGGCATGGCAGTCAAAACTCCAATGCACACCGCCGCTGACCATGAGCTTGAATATCACCCCTCGCCAGTTCGCACATCCGGAACTCGCGAAAGAACTCGGAGTGATCCTCAAGCAAACCGGCGTGCGTCCCAGTTGCGTGCACCTTGAAATCACGGAGACCATCGCCATGGGCGACTCAGACCATGCCTTTACCGTGCTCTCCGATCTCAAGGCGCTCGGGGTTCGCCTCAGCATCGACGATTTCGGCACCGGCTACTCTTCGCTCAGCCGCCTGCCTCGTTATCCCATCGACGCCCTCAAAATTGATCGCGTCTTCATCTCACAGATGTCCACTGATAACGACAATCACGAGATTGTCCGCTTGATCATCAATCTCGCGCACAGCCTTGGTTTGAAGGTTGTCGCCGAGGGCACCGATACACCGGAACATATCAGCGAACTCAAGCGCCTCGGTTGTGAGATGGCCCAGGGCTTCCTCTATTCGCCGCCAGTTGACAATGCCCGGGCTTTCGAATTGCTCATGGCAAGCCACAAACAATTGGCTCCCGCCTAATTTGTTCTATCAGTATTCGTCACACCTTAGCGGCAGCTGCTCTGTTTGCTGTACGCAAGCCGTAAGGCCTGCAACCACTCCCGATTTCAGCGACATCTCACGCACAACATCCGCGCGAAGCCGTGAGCTTTGTGCCTTCTGGAGATTCCATGTCACGCGTAGTAATTTCCCCTCCCCTGATAGCAGCTTTCATCATCGCTTTCGTTTTTTCCCTCTCAGCCCCGTTACACGCCCAAACCCCGGCGTCTTGCACTTTCACCTATTTCAATCCGCCCCCTCCCGATGCCGATTACGGCTTCAGTCCCAACAGCATTAACGACAACAACACCGTGGTTGGAGAGGCCGATGGCAGCAACAATTATTTCCGCGGCTTCATTCGCAAGTCAGGAGGCGCCATCACTCAGTTCAAGGTTCCCAAGTCCTACCAGACCACCCTCAGACGTATTAACGTTCATGGGACCGCAGTCGGCGGCTACGGGAATACCTCCTCAACCAATCCTCCGCCCTCGGTCGGGTTCCACGGCCTCATCTACACTTCGAGTGCTTACGCAACTCTGAACTATCCCGGCTCGAACAGCACCGTCCTAACCGGGATCAACCACTTCAACACAATTGTGGGCACCGCCAACGACCCCAAGAACAGTGGCGGCACCTTAGGATTCAAATATCTGAACGGTCAATTCACCGCGATTCGATATCCAGGCGCGGTGCAAACCACTGCCAATGCAATCAACGACAATGGGGTGATCGTCGGCGGATATAAGAAGAGCAGCGCTCCAAACACCTGGTTCGGCTACATTCGTCAGAAGGACGGCACTTTCAAAGGCCTGAACTACTATCCCAACGATATCAACAGCAACGGCACAATCGTTGAGAACAACAACATTCACTTTCCCGATGGCACGGTGAAGTCAGTTTGGGTTAATGGATCGGTTGAAACCGCACTCGGCGGCATCAATAACCTCGGCGCACTCACTGGCTTCGCCTATTGGGGCACGTTCGAGTACAAAGGCTTCATCGCCAAGTGCCACTGAGTTCGGGTAGGGCGGACACTCTTGCCCGACAAACTAAGAACCCCCTCCTTGTCGCTCCCGATTTAGAGCGACGGGGTGGGGATTTTGAATTGTTCCTATATCTAAGTTTGACATCCTTGTCTGACAACACTCAGTACAGTCCGTGTGGGTAGGACACTCTTGTCCGACAAACATAAGAACTTAAGCGGCGCGAGGTCTGGAATCTGATATCAGATTCGTTGCCACTTCCGGCAACTGCAAGTTCTGCTAACATCGTCTAAGTTTGCTACCAGTTTCTCGAAGTCCTGCAAGTTAGGAGGCAAACTGTGCTCACCGAGCTGCTCTCCCGCTGGCCGCTCATTCAGCAGATCAAAACTGGAGCCAATGGCAACGGCGTCGAATCGATGTCGGAGCGCACGCGGAATTTAAAGCCGAAAACGCACGGAGCACAAGTTGCACGGTCCATCTGTCCTTATTGCGGAGTAGGTTGCGGGCAGCTCGCGTATCACAAAGATGGCAAGCTGATTTCGATCGAGGGCGATCCTGAGTCGCCGATTTCGCGAGGCCGCCTCTGCCCCAAAGGCGCGGACACATTCGAGCTACACACTCACCCGGGGCGCCTGCAAAAAGTAAAATACCGCCGGCCATATTCCACAAAATGGGAAGAACTAGAACTTGAAACCGCGATGGACATGGTCGCCGACCGCCTATGGGATTCACGCGAGCGCACCTTCCAGGAGAAAAAAGATGGCGATGTTGTAATGCAAACCAAAGCCATCGGGCACCTCGGCGGCGCCACTCTCGACATTGAAGAAAATTACCTGATCAAAAAACTATTTGCCGCCGGCCTGGGAATGGTGTGCATATCCAACCAGGCCCGTATATGACACAGCTCCACCGTGCCCGGTCTGGGCACGAGTTTTGGAAGGGGCGGGGCGACGACTGCGCAACAGGACCTGAGTAACGCCGACGCGATCCTGATCATGGGATCGTCAATGGCGGAGAATCATCCCGTCGGGTTCCAGTGGGTGATGGAGGCGCGGGAACGTGGGGCGAAGGTTATTCATGTTGATCCGCGGTTCACGCGAACGTCGGCAATGGCGGATATCTGGGTGCCGCTCCGGGTGGGCAGCGACATCATTTTCCTTGGCGCGTTGATCAACCATGTGCTCAGCAATAACAAAGAGTTCCGCGAATACGTGGTGCATTACACCAATGCGGCAACTCTGCTGCGTGAAGATTTCAAAGACACAGAAGATTTGGACGGGATGTTCTCCGGCTGGAATGCGGAGAAGAAGCAATATGACCCGGAGAGCTGGCTCTATCGCGGCGCGCCGGTAAAAGGTGGCGGCAAAGGACAGAAGCCGGGCCACGCCGGAGCTGGCGGTGGGCACGGGAAAGATCGAGGAGGCGAAGCGCAGGAGGCGAACAAATCCGAGTGGGACACTTCACTCGAAGATCCCCGATGTGTGTTTCAGGTTTTGAAGCGGCACTTCTCGCGATATACGCCGGAGATGGTTGAGCGCTACTGCGGAGTTTCGCAAGGTGTATTTCTGAAAGCGGCAGAGACATTCTCGTCGGCCTCGGGCCCAGAAAAGACCGGCGCGATCTGCTATGCAGTGGGATGGACGCAACACTCGAAGGGCGTGCAGATTATTCGCACGGCAGCAATTCTCCAGTTGCTGCTTGGAAATATCGGGCGGCCAGGCGGCGGAATTCTCGCTTTGCGCGGGCATGCGTCAATTCAGGGATCGACGGATGTGCCGACGCTTTACGACATTCTGCCCGGCTATTTGCCGATGCCGTTCTTTGAAGCAGACTCCAACGATCTGAAAGGCTATTTCAAAAAGCACAAGCCCTCGACTGGCTTGTGGGCAAATTTCGATGCCTACTTCGTCAGCCTGATGAAGGCCTACTACGGCGATGGCGCGACCAAAGAAAACGATTGGGGATTCAATTGGCTGCCACGGGTGACCGGCGACCACTCGCATTTCGGCTACTGGTTAGACATGAAGGACGGGAAGATGGAAGGGCTGTTCGTGATGGGTCAGAATCCCGCCGTAGGCGCGTCGAACGGACGGCTGGAACGAAGCGCCCTTGCGAAGCTGAAATGGCTCGTGGTGCGAGATATGGTCGAGACTGAAACGGCTTCCTTCTGGTCGGACTCGCCAGAAGTAAAGCGCGGCGAACTGAATCCCAAGACGATCGCCACCGAGGTGTTTCTCTTCCCTGCTGCAGGAACAGCGGAGAAGGCCGGAACATTTACAAATACGCAACGGCTGTTGCAGTTCCGCGAGAAGGCGATTGATCCGCCGGGCGATGCGCGAAGTGAGACCTGGTTCATGTATCACCTTGGACGGCGGATCAAGGCAAAAGCAGTTGGTGATTCGCGGGAGAGAAACGCAGGACTGAACGCGTTGACGTGGGACTACCCAGTGCAAGGGAAACACCAAGACCCGGACACGGAAGTTGTGTTGCAGGAAATCAACGGCTGGACGTTCGCTGACAAGCAACAGCTCAAGCACATTCAGGATTTAAAGAAAGATGGCTCGACGGCTTGTGGGGCGTGGATTTACTGCGGCGTATATCCGGAAGAAGGACGCAATCGTGCCCGCGAGCGGAAGCCGAAAGATCTGCTTGGGCACGGCTGGGGATTTTCGTGGCCGAACGACTGCCGTATTATTTACAACCGCGCATCGGCGAAGCCGGATGGGACGCCATGGAGTGAACGCAAGAAGCTGGTCTGGTGGGACTCCGAGAAAAAAGAATGGGGAGGGCTCGACAACGCCGATTACAAGAAAGACATGGCGCCTGACACGCCGGACAAGCTTGCAGGCGGAAAGGGAGTGGAAGCTCTCGGTGGAGCGCGGCCGTTCACGCTGCATCCGGATGGCGTGGGATGGATTTATGTTGCGAGCGGATTGAAAGATGGTCCTCTGCCCACGCACTACGAGCCGTTAGAATCACCGATTCACAATCCTCTATATACGCAGCAGGACAATCCTGCCGCGCAGAAGAAGCAAAGGCCCGACAATCCGTATACGAACTCGCCGGGCGATCCACGATTCCCATACGTGCTAACCACGTATCGACTGACCGAGCAGCATACGGCGGGGGGAATGACCCGTACGCTTTCGCACTTGGCGGAGTTGCAGCCGGAGTTGTTCACGGAAGTTTCTCCGGAGTTTGCTGCGGAGCTCGGCTTACAGCATGGAGAGTGGGCGACGATTTCCACTCCCCGGGCGGAAGTCGAGGCGCGAGTGCTAATCACGCGAAGAATGCGTCCCGTGTGGATCGATGGCAAAAGAATCCATCAGGTGGGACTTCCCTATCACTGGGGATACAAGGGAATGGCGAAAGGCGACGTTGTGAATGATCTCCTGGTGGTGAGCGAAGAACCGAATGTGAGAATCATGGAGACGAAGGCGCTGGTGTGCAATGTGCGGCCGGGGAGACGTGATCGTAGAGAGCGCCGAGAAGAGATGGCAGTGTGATCGATAAACGCGTTAACTACGAAGGGCACGAAGGTACGCGAAGGAAGACATGGCAACCACAGCGTTTCTGACAGATTCGACTTTGTGCATCGGCTGCAAGGCATGCGAGGTCGCGTGCAAGGAGTGGAATGGTGTCGGTGAAGATGGCCTCAACTGGAGCGGATATTCCTACGACAACACCGGCGCTGTGGGCGCGCAGACATGGCGGCACGTGAAATTTGTCGAACAAACGCCCGAGCCGGGATTGGGCGGAAATGCTCCGGAACTGAATTCGTGGTCGTTTTCGTCCGATGTTTGCAAGCATTGTGAAAATGCAGGATGTCTTGAAGCCTGTCCGACCGGCGCGATCGTGCGCACCGAGTTCGGTGGAGTTTACATCCAGCCGGACGTTTGCAACGGCTGTGCCTATTGCGTAGTCTCATGCCCGTTCGGAGTTGTGGAACGAAATCAGGACGACGGGCGCGCTTTCAAGTGCACGTTCTGCTACGACCGGCAAAAAGTTGGACTGAAGCCGGCGTGCGCTAAAGCGTGTCCGACAGAGTCGATTCAGTTCGGAGAGATCGAAGAGCTTCGCGCCAATGCGGAAAAGCGTATGGCTCAACTCCAGCAACGAGGGATGAAAGATGCGCGGTTCTATGACGCTGCTGACACCAGCGTTGGCGGGATACACGCGATGTTCATCGTTCGCGGTGATCCGCGACAGTACAATTTGCCGCCAAAGCCGGAAGTTCCGACGGTGTATTTGAAAAAGGCGTGGCGGTCGTCGGCAATCGGAGCGTTGATGCTGTTAGGTGGAGCGGTGCTGGCATTTATGGCGGATGGAAATGGGAGATCGTCGTCGGTCGTTCGTCGTTAGTCGTCGGCGGAAAACCTGTAACCACGAAGGACACGAAGTTACACGAAGAAAGCAATGAGTGATTCAGCACGATTAACGCCGCGGGTTCCGGACGTCGGCAGTGAACGGCGGCTGTTTGAAATTCGCAAGGAAGCAGAGAGCACCGGCAAAGTTGCAGCATCAGGTGTGCGGCCCGGTGGCGCGCCGTTTCCGGTCGCATCGGTCGAAACTGGATATTACGGCATTCCGCTGCTGAAAAAACCGGCGTGGACGTGGGAGATCCCGCTCTACTTCTTCGTAGGCGGGGCGGCTGGTGCCGCAGCCGTCGTCGGCTCGGTCGCGAGCTACGCCGGAGCCGATCGCAAACTGGTGCGCGATGCAAGATGGGTTGCGGCGGCGGGTTCCGTACTTTCTCCTGCACTGTTGATAGCGGACTTGGGCAAGCCCACGCGGTTTCTTAATATGCTGCGCGTGTTCAAGCCGCAGAGCGCAATGTCTGTCGGTGCGTGGACGTTGGTGGGATTTTCGGCAGGCGCTTCGGCGTCCGCATTCGCACAATTCCTCACTGATCGATATGGATCGTGGTTCCCAGTGCGAGTGATCGAGCAAGCGGGACAAGCGGCTTCATTGCTCTTCGGACTTCCCTTCTCGAATTACACCGGCGTGCTGATTGGCGCAACTTCTATACCAGTGTGGAATGAGAGCGTAGGTGATCTCCCGATTCATTTCGGCATGTCCGGCCTGTCTGCGGCCGTTGGTCTGCTCGAGTTGATGGGCAACGACAAGAGCCGCGCGCTTCAGGCATTGGGAATCGGCGCGGCACTGTTTGAATGCTGGGAAGGATTGCGGATTGAGACCCGCCCGAGTGCTACGTTGGAACCGTTAAGGCATGGGGGCAGTGGCCTGGTGACGCGCGCCGGAGGCTTGCTGTCAGGGCCAGTACCTGCGGTACTGCGGCTGATGAGTTTGTTTTCAGGATCGAAATCCCTGCGCAAAGCAGCGGCAACTTCGGCGATTGCCGGTTCTCTGCTTACGCGAATTGCGTGGATTTATGCCGGGCATCAATCGGCCAAGGATTGGAAAATTCCGTTAGGGTTGAAGTAGGCCGCTAGTGACGGGCGAAACGCCCGTACCCCGAACCAAAATACCCAAAACTTAAGTCCGACCAGAGATATTCCTAGTGCGACTTCGACGTGTAATACCCGGTGCGGTGGCGAGCTTTGTAGTTGGCAGATTCGGGGATGCCTGTAAGCTTTACTTCGATCCGACGAAAATCAGAATCGGCGAGGCGCTGCGACGGATAATAGGCAAGGAGGTATTGCGTACGCAGTTCGTCGCTGATGGCGCGGAACGCCTGGTCGAGCTCTTTGATCGATGACGCGTAATAGTATTTTCCGCCGGTATCAGATGAGAGCTGAATGAGAGCATGCTCGCCACCGGTATCGCGCCCGGCGCTGGCTTCGATAGGAACATCAATGATGCTGTAAACGATCGCTTCCGCCTGCTGTGCCGCGCGAAGAGCTTCCTTATAGTCGACCTGGCTAACGGTGTCTCCGCCGTCGGTAATCACGACGAGTACTTTTCTTCCCTGGCGATCTTCGAGCGACTGGGCCCCGAGATACACGGCGTCATAAAGCGCGGTCGCGGAGCCAACGTGCACGCGCTCAATCCCGCGATCAATGGTTTTCAGGTCGGAGGTGAAGGGCACGTCCTGGCTGACAATCTCGTTGAAGTCGTAAAGCGAAAGGGCATCGACGGGACGAATAATCGTGTGCACAAATCGCTTCGCAGAATTGAGTTCGAGCGGAAGATCTTTGCGCGTGCTCAGGCTGGTATCTATATCTAGGACAATCGAAAGCGGCAGCTCGGATTCTTTTCCGAAGACGGAAATTTTTTGCGGATGGTCGTCTTCAAATACCTGAAAATTATCTTTACTAAGACTGCCCACGGGTGAACCATGCTCGTCGGTGACTGTGACGAAGACATTCACCAGCTTGACATCAACTTTGATCGAGGTTGAATCGTCGTCGGCGGGAGGTGCAGCGGGTTTGACCCATGGCGGTTTGGGGACGCTCGAAGAACTCTGGCCCTGACACACGCATGCGGCTAATAGAAAAAGGATGGGAAAAAGCTTCATCTAGGGACTATCCGGTTGGATGCAAGCTTCTCTGGATTCGTGACTTGATTCGGCGCGGGCGAGGACCCTTCGACTTCGCTCAGGGCAGGCCTCCGAGCCCCGACAAGAGTGGATACGTCAGGAAACGGTTCGCCGTCAGACCAAACCGCGCCATCTTCAAAATGTTCTTTCTTCCAGATGGGAACGGTTCGTTTGAGAGTGTCGATCACCCAGCGGCACGCATCGAAAGCGGCAGAGCGGTGGGCTGACGAGACCACAATCAACACGCTCGTCTCCCCGATTTCCAAACGCCCGATGCGATGCACGAGCGCCACTTCGCGAACCTGAAAATCAGCCAGCGCGCGGTCCACAAGCGAATTCAGTTGGCTCAGAGCCATTGCCTCGTAGGCCTCATACTGCAGAAATAACGTTCGGCGACCACGAGAATGGTTTCGCACTATACCTTCAAAGACCACTACCGCGCCATCTTCGGGACGCTTAATGGTTTCGAGAAATGCCTGCGTGTCAATTTTCTCGCGGGTGAGAAATACGCGCTGGTTGGTTCGATTTACAGGCTCATTGGAACCACCACTCACAGGCGGGAGAAGGCCGACTTCATCCCCGGCGCGCAAATGGTCTTCAGGCCGGGCGTATTGTTGGTTCACTGAGATAGCGACGGACTTGAATATCTCCCCGCGATTTGAGAATTGCTGCAGATACCGATCAATGACATCGGCGGCGGTCGCGTGGTCGGGGAGGGAAAGCACGTCGGAACTGCGACCGGCGAGGTCCTTCAGCACTCCGAAAAACAAAACGCGAACCTGCATGGGAGTAGTGTATCGCGGCTTGTCCTCGGAAAAATCAATCAACCACGAACGGCAGGAAGGAAAGCGAATCCGCCACCCGGGTCGTCGTTGGGGCCGCGACCCTCACGCATTGTACCGCTGCCTAGTCTTACTTCCAGGCGGGGAACCGGGAGAGCGTCATCGTCCGCACGAGTTGAAATGCGGGCCGACTCATAAACAAAAAGGACCGGCTGGTGAGCTGGCCCAAGATAGACGGTTTAAGAGACTCAGTGCTTATCTTTATCCTTGTTGTCCTTTGGGGGCTTGTCGTTTCGAGAGCGGTCCTCACGAGAAGCCTGGCGGTTCTCACGCGGAGGCTCGGCCTGGCGAGCCTCCGGGCGGGGAGCATTGCGTTCGTTGTTGCGGGCCTCAGGCGGTTGAGGACGATCATTGTTTGGACGATTGTTCGGTCGATTGTCCGGACGGTTGTCGGGCTGATTCTGCGGCTGGCGCGGAGGTTCCTGGCGAACGTCCGGGGTGCGAGCCGGCTGTTCCGGTCTCGCTTGCGGAGTCTCAGCTGGCCGCGATGGCTGCTCAGGACGCGACTGCTCGGGCCGGGCCTGTTCAGGTTGTGGCGGCCGGGGCGGCTGTGCCTCAGGTCTGTTTTCCGGCCGGTCATTCTGAGGGCGATTGTTGTCGGGCCGATTGTTCGCGGGCGGATTGTTCATCGTTGGATTGTTTCCCTGAGGATTGTTCCCTCGAGGATTGTTTTCCGGAGCATTGTTTTCTGGACGGTTATTTTCTGGCCGCGTGCCGGGATACTGACGCGGCTGCTGCCCCGGTTGTCCTTGTCCCTGCGGGTTGGCCGAAGGCGGACGTGGTACGTTCCGATTTGGCTGGTTCGCGTTGCGGCCGTTTTCAGGACCGTTCGCTGGAGCGTTGGGCCGGTTCTCCGGAGCATTCGGTTGATTGCCAGGCGCACCGGGGCGCGGAACTGCACCGCGATTTTCAGGAGCATTCGGCTGATTGTTGGGCGCTCCTGGACGAGGCGCCGCTCCGCGATTCTCAGGAGCGTTCGGCCGATTGTTTTGCGCTCCTGCATTGTTTGGCTGATTGTTGGGCCGAGCATTGTTGGGCGCTGGACCACCACGAGCTCCGCGTTGCAACGGCTGCGCTTGTCCTCGCGGTGCAGCCTTTACCGTACGAACTGGCGGAGGCGCAGCGGGACGAGCGAACGCCTCGCCCGCCGGAGTTGGACGGTTCATCCTGACCGGCTGACGGGTAGCGACCACAGGCCGGCTTAGCGCTTGAGCAGGCGGCTGATAACGCACTTGGTGCGCGGTGCCCATCACGCTCTGGCGTTGAGGCTGTACCTGAGTAACTACGGCCGGCGATACGCGAGCAGAAGCCATTTGTCTGGCATCGACACGCACCACATTGTTATGTACCGGACGCGCGTTGACGAATGTGTCACGATTCACCACAGTTACGCTGTTGTTCACGTGCTGATTGACATACGTCACATTGGTGACGTGATTCACGGTGTAGTTGTGGTACACATTCGTGACCTGGACCACCGTGACGCGAGTGTTGGTGATGTTTACGTTCTCGACGTAGCGGGGGCTGGTCCGATACCAGGGAACGTAGACCTCACGCGGGCCAAGCGGAAACCATCCCACGGGAGCGGTCCCAACGCCGATGCTGAATCCGCCAACGAAGGCGACTAGAGCAGGCGCGTACACGGGACGGACGACAACAGGTCCAGGGACCCATCCCCAACGACTTCCAATGAACGCCCAGCGTCCATAGTGGAATGGAGCAAAGCCCCAAGGCTCATCTTCGACCCAAGTCCATCCCCAGGGATACACATAGGCCCAATGACCGTAGCGATAGGGGGCCCAATCCGCAGCGATGCCGGTGGGATACCAAACATTTCCGTAGTCCGAGCTTGATTGCCAACTGCCATATTCATCGAGATCCTCGTAGCCGGTCATATCGTCGGAAACGTATTGGCGGCTAACAAGGCGGTCTTCCTGTTGATCGCGGGACAGGCACCATTGGGTAAACGGATCCGACTGTTGAATTTCACCGACGTCGTAACTGAGCTGATCTGTGCCTGAAAACGTTCCCATCTGGCCTTCACCCAAACGATAGGAATTCCCGGCGCCTGTGATTTCGGCGGCGCCATGCCAGACCGTGGCGATGGTCTGGTCGCCATTCTGATCGGCATCAAGGCGGTATTCGCCGGGCTGGTCCACGTTGAATGCAAGATTTGGAGTGTCGACCTCAAAGGTGTCGTCGCCGCCAAAGTGGCGTACGCGGAAGAAAATAGACCCGAGCGAGAGACGAAGTTGCGTAACATTGTCGCCGACGTCGAGAAAGGTCAAGCTGGTCTCAGGACCGAGACGGATGGATGTGCCGCCGATCTGGATTTCGGCGCGGGAATCTTTATCCACCCACAGATTGTCGCCGACGGTCAACGGACGATTCCGTACAGCATCGAGCCAATCGCCCTGGCCGCCTGGCTGAAACGAAACCGAGCCTTCGGTGTAGCTGATGCGCCCCGCGCGAGCCGGCGGATCCTGATCGGGCTGACCCTGATAGGGCTGATCACCGGCAGAAGGCGGTTCTGGCGGGGGACCCTGGTCCTGCGCCAGTGCCGGCGAAATCATTTGGAAAAACAAGAGAACCGCCGTCGCAAGCACTGCCAAGGAAAATGCTGCGCTTTTTTTCATACTGTTCCTCTTTACGGGCACTCTTCGGAGCCGCTTTGAATTTCTACTAGTCTCATGCTGATTAAACACATTCCGCAGGCACAAGTTCCATACGGTGGTGTAGGTAAACAGCCGAGCGCGACAGGGTACAGCTAAGTATATGAGACAGGGCGGGTTAAAGGCGTAATCTTTGCGGTGCAGCATTCGGCGACGAAGAACGAATGGAATTACACAAACAAAATATGGCCTTACGCGCCGGCTACAAACAAGCGAATGGCCCAAAAAATCAGAGATCCAGCCAGGGCAGAAGCGGGAATGGTAAAGATCCACGCCCAGACGATACGACGCGCGATGCCCCAGCGCACGGCTGAAAGTCGAGAAGTGGCACCTACTCCAACGATGGCGCCGGTGATGGTATGAGTGGTGCTGACGGGAATCCCGGCGAGCGAAGCCGAAAACAGTGTGATCGCGCCCGCCGTTTCGGCGCAAAAACCGCCAATCGGCTTGAGCTTGGTAATGCGCGACCCCATTGTCCGCACGATTCTCCAGCCGCCGAAATAGGTACCAAGTGCGATCGAAACTTGCGCGACAAGGATGATGGGCCAGTGGAATCGCCCCCAATTCCCAGCCAAGTCGGCGGCGCTTATGTATTTCGCACTGAAGAGTGCAGTGGCAATAATCCCCATCGTCTTCTGGGCATCATTACTGCCGTGGCCGATGCTATACGCGGCGGCAGAGAGCAACTGCAACTTGCGGAACCAGGCATCAACCCGTTGAGGCGCTTTGTCGCGAAACAGCCAAAGCACAGCGGTCATGAAAATCAGGCCAAGAACCAGCCCGATCAAGGGCGCGATAAGAATGAACGACAGAGTCTTGGTCCAGCCGCTAGGGATAATCACGCGAAAACCGGCGCGCATGATCGCTGCTCCGGCATAGCCACCCATCAAGGCATGGGAGGAGGAGGTCGGCAATCCCCACCACCACGTCAGAATGTCCCAAACAATTGCGCCCAGTAGTCCCGCTATGACGACATACTGGGTGACCTGTGACACCTGGATCATGCCGGCGCCGATTGTCTTTGCTACAGCCGTCCCAAATAAAAAAGCTGCGACAAAATTGAACACTGCCGCCCAAATCACCGCCAGCCGCGGCGAAAGAACGCGAGTGGAAACAACCGTAGCAATGCTATTCGCCGCGTCGTGAAAACCGTTCAGAAAATCGAACGACAACGCAACACCAATCGTGACCAGTAGGAGAACGTGGTTCGAGGAAAAGTGCATTCCGTGAGTTAGGTATTCTTGAGAATAACGGTTTCGAGTACGTTTGCGGCATCTTCCGCTTTATCGGTGGCAGTCTCTAGAACTTCGATCAATTCTTTGATCTTGATGAGGTTGACGGGGTCTCTTTCTGCTTCAAATAACTTGCCAATGGCTTCGCGGGAAACTGAGTCGGCTTGGTTCTCGAGGCGCTTGATCTCAATGCAACGGTCCAGCACTTCGCCGTCCTTCCGAAGATTATTGACTGCGTCGCACAACTGTTCACATTGCGCAAGAATCAGTTTTGACAGCTTTCCGGCCGCTGCGGGAGGGGCCCCGATCTTGTATATCGAAGTCCGTTCCGCGGCTGCGTTCATCAGGTCTAGAACGTCGTCGAGCGATGAAGCCAGATGGTGGATATCTTCGCGGTCGAACGGTGTTATGAAGGTCTGATTCAGTTTTCTAAGGACAGAATGGGTCAGTTCGTCCCCGACGTGCTCGATTTTCTTGATCTCAGCGGTTTTATCTGCCCTGGATTGATAGTTGTCGAAAAGATCGACCAGCGTCCGAGAACCGCCAATCAGGTTCTCTGCAATCTCGGAAAACATATCAAAGAACGTGGGGTCCTTACGTATGAAGCCTAACATGTGGGATTAAGACTCCATTCGCGATTGGATGATCTGGTGGTTTTGTACCAAGACCCGTCAATATCTCATGCACTATGGTGAGAGTCAATGCCCCCGTGTTCGCGCGCCATTCGTTGCGCGGTTTGAAAATCATCATGAGATTCGCGGTGTAGTCGGGAGCTTTGCTAAATGGATATTGAAGTGCCGAGTCTGTACGGGATTCTGACCTGCAGAGAGTAGTCAGCCGATTTTCTTGAGAGAACGCACCTGGGGACTCTTTTGCCGACGAGGAACAATAAAAAAAGAGAGCGCAATCACGGCAAACACCCACGCTATCGCTTCCGTCAACCGCGTCGCGAAATCGATGAACGTGCCGCTCAGTTCCACGATATCAGTGTGTGGTTGATCTGAGCCAGATGCAATATTACTTTTGGCACATCTCCGACGATTGGCACATAACACAGGAAACGGCTCGGAACGAGGGACCTGGGCCTCCACAAACGCTGCACGAAGGTCTCGGTTAACTCGGCGACTAACTGACCGACTGCTCGGCCAAAACCTTTTCGCGCTCTTCAACGTCGCGTTGTTCTTCTGCAATTGACGACGGGAGCGCGAAGTCAAGCACCTCACGAATGGTTTTCACGTAGTGAACCTGAAGATTTTCGAGTTGCTCGGGCGTGAGGTCTTCCTCCACGTTCATTTTGTTTTCGGCCGGAAGGATCACGTCGTGCACACCGGCACGCTTAGCAGCGAGCACCTTTTCCTTTATTCCCCCCACAGGCAGCACGTTTCCGCTGAGGGTGATTTCACCGGTCATTGCGGTCAGAGGACGGACGGGAGTGTCTTTCAGCAGAGAGACAAGCACGGTTGCCATGGTGACACCTGCTGACGGACCATCTTTCGGAATCGCGCCTGCCGGCACATGGATGTGAACGTCATGGTCGGCAAAGAAGCTTTCTTCGATACCAAGCTGACGGGCATTGGAACGCACCCAAGTCATAGCGGCCTGCATGGATTCCTGCATCACTTGGCCGATTTGTCCCGTCATGGTGAATCCGCCTTTGCCCTTCATCACATTGGCTTCGACAAAGAGGACATCGCCGCCGGTCGGAGTCCACGCGAGACCGACCGCGACTCCGGAGCGCTTGGTGCGTTCGGCGATTTCGCCTTCGCTGCGGACTTTAATGCCGCCGAGAAATTCCTGAATGATTTCAGGCGTGACAACCAGCTTGTCGTTCTTCCCTTCAGCGATACGGCGCGCCTGCTTGCGGCAGATGGTGCCGATATTCCGCTCGAGATTGCGAACGCCGGCTTCGCGCGTGTAATGGCGGATGAGATAACTCATCGAGTCGGACGGAAATTCAATTGTCTCGGCCGCGATGCCGTTTTCTTCAATCTGGCGCGGAACGAGATATTGAAACGCGATATGGACCTTCTCTTCTTCGGTATAGCCCTGAAGCTCGATAATCTCCATGCGGTCGCGCAACGGCTCGGGGATGGGATCGAGCATGTTGGCGGTCGTAATGAAAAGCACCTTCGACAAATCGAACGGCACGTCGAGATAGTTGTCGCGGAAGCTTGAGTTCTGCTCGGGATCGAGCGCCTCGAGCAACGCCGAACCGGGATCGCCGCGGAAGTCGCGACCAACTTTGTCGATTTCGTCGAGCATGAAGACGGGATCTTTGGTTTCGGCGCGGCGAATACCTTGAATGATTTGCCCGGGCAGAGCGCCGATGTACGTGCGGCGATGTCCGCGGATTTCGGCTTCGTCGTGAACGCCACCCAAAGAGATGCGAACGAATTTTCTTCCCAGCGCGCGGGCTATCGAACGCCCCAAAGAAGTCTTGCCCACGCCGGGAGGTCCGACGAAGCAGAGAATCGGGCCTTTCATCGTCGGCTTAAGACGGCGCACCGACAGATAATCAAGAATGCGATCTTTTACTTTCTGCAGATCGTAGTGGTCGGCGTCGAGAATCTCTTTGGCCTTCGGAATATCGACTTCGCCGCCGGAAGTTTTTGCCCACGGCAGAACAGCGAGCCACTCGATGTAGTTGCGGGTGACGCCGTAGTCGGCGGCCATGGGCGACATGCGCGAGAGGCGGCCGAGTTCCTTGAGGGCCTCCTTTTTCACGTCGTCGGGCATGCCGGCGTTTTCAATTTTTTGGCGAAGCTCGTCGGTGTCGCGCTGGCCCTCATCCTGCTCGCCAAGTTCCTTTTGGATCGCTTTCATCTGCTCGCGCAGGTAGTACTCGCGCTGACTTTGCTGTACGCGGTCCTGGACTTCAGATTGAATCTTGTTGCGAAGCTGCTGGACTTCGAGTTCTTTCGCTAGATGCTGATTGATTTTTTCAAGGCGCACACGGACGTCAGTAGTCTCGAGCGTGTCCTGCTTGTCGGGAGTTGACAGCGATGGCAGAGACGAGGCGATAAAGTCAACCAGCCGGCCGGGCTCTTCGATGTTCATAGCCACGGTCGAGAGTTCGTCCGACAAGGTTGGCGAACCGGCAACGATCTGTTGGAAAAGCGTAAGCACGTTGCGCTGCAAAGCCTCGACTTCGGACGACTTGGGCGGAAGCGCCTCGGGAACACTCTCGACACGCGCATTCATAAACGGCGTGAGTTGCGTAAATTCGACGAGACGGACGCGCTCCAGGCCTTCCGCAAAAACGAACAAGCTCTGGTTCGGCATTTTGACAACTTTATGCACAACGGCGAGACTGCCGACCGTGTAAAGATCGGTGGGCTGGGGCGAATCGATGCGGGCCTCGCGCTGCGCGACCACCACGATAGTCTTGTCTTCCCCAAGCGAATTGATCAATTGAACTGAACTTTCGCGACCGACGGTCAATGGAAGTACCGCATGGGGAAAAAGGACCGTGTCACGAACTGGAAGTATGGGTAGCGATTTATCTTTATCCTGCGGCATGTGTCTCTCTGCGCTTGCGAACCTACCAGAAAGGTGCGCGAGCCGGCGCTCTAAAAAGCTATTTCTTGAGTTGAGTGTATGTTACTCAACTTTGATGTTTCGCAATTCTAAAAGATTCATCGGCCAGGTGCAGGGCTAAGTTTCTCCCGACAGTTCAATCACTTGGATTCTAAACCTCGGCTTGGCGTTTGTGAAAAACGAAGGGTTGAGAGGCGGATTGGACGAACGTTTCCGGGCTGGGCTAAAGGAAAATCACAACGACTAAGGACACGAAGGGGGCCAATGGGGAGCTATCGCGCTACTTTGGGCGAAGGAGGGAATTTCTTCGTATACCTTCGTGCCCTTCGTAGTTAAGATTTGTTTTCGTCGCCAGAGTACTCGCTCTACACGCAAGATGAAAGGACAGGCATGAGGCTCAACGGATACTTAATCAAAAGCACGGTGGTGGCAGCGCTGGGTGGCCTGTTGTTTGGATTCGACACGGTCGTGATCTCTGGAACCACCAGCGGGCTGACCGCCACCTACAACCTTTCACCCTTCTGGAAAGGATTTACGGTCGCGGCCGCCTTGTGGGGAACGGTGTTGGGCTCTCTGCTTGCTGGCATTCCGGGAGACAAGTTCGGGCGTCGGGACAGCTTGCGGATCATGGCTGTGCTCTACCTGATTTCAGCAATTGGATGCGCGGCGGCGTGGAGCTGGACTGCGCTGGTGATTTTCAGATTTGTGGGCGGGCTCGGAATCGGTGGGTCGTCGGTATTGGGCCCGATGTACATCGCGGAGATTTCTCCGGCAACGTGGCGCGGACGTTTGGTTGGATTTTTTCAATTCAACGTGGTCTTCGGGATCCTGGTGGCATATCTCTCAAACTATGCAATCGGCCGACAGCAATTTGGAGTGGCCGAGTGGCGGTGGGATTTGGGAGTAAGCGCGATTCCTGCAGCTTTCTTCTTGATAATGCTTTTCACCATCCCACGCAGCCCGCGGTGGCTGGTGAAAAAACAACGGATCGATGAAGCCCGGGACGTTCTGAAAATGACCGGAGCCGAGGACTACGAATCGCAGCTAAAAGAGATTGCTGCTTCGATTGATGCGGAACACGGCCATGCCGATGAACCGCTGTTCTCGGCAAAGTATCGGCTGCCGCTGTTTTTGGCGATGTCCGTGGCGTTCTTCAACCAGTTCGCCGGAATCAACGCGATTCTCTACTACCTCAACGACATTTTTGCCAGTGCTGGATTCAGCAAACTTTCGAGCAGCCTGCAGGCCGTGTTCGTAGGCGCAACAAATCTAATTTTCACGATGATTGCCATGTCGGTCATCGACAGGTTCGGGCGAAAGAAACTCCTGCTGATCGGCGCGGTTGGGACGGCAGCGTGCCTGGCGGGCGTGGCCGGAATTTTTGCTACAGCGCAACACACGGACCTGCTCATCTGGTTGCTGGTTGCCTATATTGCGTTTTTTGCGTTTTCGCAGGGCGCGGTGATCTGGGTATACATCAGCGAAGTCTTTCCAAATCGGGTGCGGGCAAAAGGGCAAAGCCTGGGAAGCTTTACGCATTGGATTTGCGCGGCCGTGATCTCGCTGGGGTTCCCGGCGGTGGCGAAATGGTCAAAGCCGCTGCCGTTTGTCTTTTTCGCGGCAATCACTGTGGTGCAATTTCTGGTTGTGCTGGTTTGGTATCCGGAAACGAAAGGCGTGTCACTCGAGGAGATTCAAAAGGAGATGGCGGTGGTGTGAGTGTTAGAATGTGTTCATGGCGAACACACGCAGTGCCACGTTGAGTGTCCGGCTTAAACCGGAAACAAAGAAGCGACTGACAAAGTTGGCGAAGAGTTCCGGTCGCAGTTCGAATTTCTTAGTTGCGGAAGCCGTCGAATCATATGTGGCGGACCAGGAAAGGTTGCTAGCTGAAATCCGGCAAGGCAGCCGCCAAATACAAGCCGGTCACTTTATACGAGACGAGGACATGAAAAAGTGGCTTCTTTCTTGGGGAACAGACTACGAACTGCCTCCTCCTAAATGCGCCTGCGGCGAAGAACACGATGATGAGGAGCTGTGTCGGTAAAGGTTGTTTGGTCTGCCTTGGCGCGACGGCGGCTGCGAGAAATTCATGAACATGTTGCGAGGGACAGACCGCTGGCGCCAGAACGACTCGCAATGCGAATTGTGGCATCGGTGCAGGTGCTGAAGAGATATCCGTATGTCGGACGAAGCGGTCGGGATTCAGGCACTAGAGAATTGGTGATCGGAAAGACACCGCACATCGTTGCCTACGAAGTGCATGAAGCCGAAGTTAGGATCGTGATGATCTGGCACGGAGCACAAGATCGGCCATCTTAATTAGTCTCCCTCATGCTGCCTTATAGATACCCAACACCTTCACCATATCCGCGACTGCCCTAAGCTGCAGCAAGGCACCACGCGCGAGTTTGTCGTCCCCGCGCATAAAGTCGGCGTAGAAGACGTACTCCCAGGGCCGTCCTCGAATTGGACGGGATTCGATTTTGCTCAGGCTGATATCGCGATCGGCGAAAACGCGCAGTGCTTTGTGAAGCGCGCCGGGGACATTTTTCAATCCAAATGCGATTGAAGTTTTGGTCGAGCCAGGAAGAACGCGGCGATTGCGGCGAATCAGGAAAAAACGTGTGAAATTGCGTTTGTCATCTTCGATTCCGGCAGCGAGGATGCGTCCTTTATACACAGACGCGGCGTGTCGGCTGGCGATTCCGGCAGCATCGCGGATCTTGTTTTCGATCACGTGCTTCACGCTGCCGGCGGTGTCGTAAAACGGATTCGGCTGAATCCTTGAATTCGCGCGAAAGAAGTCGCGACATTGATCGAGAGCAACGGGATGCGAGAACGCGCGCTGAATGTCTGACTTCTTCACTCCTCGCGCGGCGATCAGGTTGTGAATAATCCGCAGATGAAAGTCTCGTTGAATGAAGACGTCGCGGGCCAGGAGAAGATCAAGGTGCTCCGTGACGGATCCAGCCAGAGAATTCTCGATCGGAATGACTGCGACCGGGACCCTGCCCGACTCTACCTGATCGAATACCTCGGCAGAGCGGGCACAGGGCACGATCGAGCAGCCCGGGACCATGCGTCTGGCGGCTTCGTGACTGAAGGAACCGGGTTCTCCCTGAATGGCAACTTTCATGGAAGCACGTTAGCTGGCCGTCTTCACCGAAAGCAAATTCTTTTCGAGCAGCAAGGCGTCAACCCCATTGGAATAATAATGCCGAATGACCCTGGTCACCGTGTAGCCGTGGCGCTTGTAGAAACGCAGGGCGGAAGTGTTGTCCACGGCGGCTTCCAGGCAAACGGCGTGGGACTTCGAGTTGCGCAATCGGTCCTCCGCCGCCTTAAGCAGAGCTGATCCTACCCGGAACCGGCGGGCACGCTCGCGAACGTCAATGGTGATGATATGTCCAATGCCCCGGCGGCTGATTTCAGCAACCACGAAACCCACAATCACTGGTTGAGGAATATCGCCGTATTCGCTTGATTCTGCGACTAATGTGAACGCTCCGGGACGGCGCATATAGGTCAGCAGTTCGTAGCGAGTGTAAGAAATGCCGGGCGCGAAGCAGGACTGGTCAATCGACCAAAGCTCGTCGAAATCCTGGGAGCGGTTGTCGCGCACTGTGAATCGCACCTGAACATTGTAGATTGAGCGAAAGGCTCTACTCGGAAATCCATATATAGCAACTACTTGCATCAGCGCGCAAAATTTTCAAAAATCTACATTGAAGGGCTTGCTCGCTGACACCCCAAGTCGTACCATTCGCATCTGAGGGTTCGTGGTGCTTCGGATCGCCATAGACGCGGTAGTGGCTGCGACCGCGATGGTCGTAATCTGGTACCTGCTGTTTTCCCGCTACAACCGGCGCAGAGGAAACCTGGTGCTGCAATGGGTGGAATCAGCCTGCTCCACCCGTGGCCGACTGGTTGAAACCAAGTGGCTCAACGCAAGCCGGCTGCAGGCGCACTTCAGCTTCGCCACGCATTGGTTTGAAAACGCACGTATAACCATTAAGCTCCTGCCGCGACCGATTCCGATTCAGTGGGTGGTATGCCTGTGGCGGAGGCAAAAAGAGACCCTGACTTTCGAGGCCGATCTCGACTACTCGCCTACCTTTCAATTGGAAATTTCCCGCCATCGCTGGCTAACGCAAAAGCCCAAAGAAATTTCAAATCCGCAACGAAATTGGACGATCTCCCGCCCCGGCCCAGTTGTGCTCACAACCCGTACCGAGTGGACCCACGAGCTGACACCAGTAGTGAATACGCTGATGACCTCTCGCGGACACAGCCTCATTACGGTGCGGTTTCGTCCGGACTCACCCAACCTAGCAGCGACCATTCCTCTGGACGCGCTGGCGGACGAAGAAGCCACGGCAGCGTTCCTGAATGTGCTGCGAGACCTGGCCGCTGGCGCCTCGGCGTCAAAGCACTAGCATTCCCCACCAGTGTTTTTATAACGAAGGACACGAAGTTACACGAAGGAACCTGAAGCTTTTGGACAGCGATAGATCCCGCTGGACTTACTCTGATTCCGCTTCGAATCGATATCCCACGCCGCGGACGGTGAGCAAGTGCTGCGGACGCGAAGGATTCTTCTCAATATACCGGCGCAGGCGGACGATGAAGTTGTCGATGGCGCGAGTATCGGTATCTTCGCGCAGGCCCCACACATCTTCGAGAATCGATTTGCGCGAGACCACACGGCCGCGGTTGCGGATCAGGTAACGCAGAAATTCCGCTTCCATGACCGTGAGGTGCGTAGTCGAACCGTTGGTGCGCAGTTCGAGATTGCCGAAATCAATGGTTTTTCCGCCGAAGGTGAAGATACCGAATTCCTGGTTGCTGCTGTCGGAACTAGCACCGTTTTTCGCGGTCCTTTCCTGAGATTCAGCCGTTGTTTCCGCAGGGGAGGAGGCGCGCTGGGCTGGCGGGAGTTGCATCCATTCGCGGCGGCGAAGCAAACCTTGCAGGCGGGCAAGAAAAATTGGAAGCTCGAAAGGCTTTGCGACGTAATCGTCTGCGCCGGATGCGAAACCCTGCAGAACGTCTTCCGGCCGCGAGCGCGCGGTGAGCATAAGGATCGGAATAAAATTCTTGGCCTCGCGCAACTCACAGGCCACAGCGAATCCGTTTTTGCCGGGAAGCATGATATCGAGCACAAGCGCGTCGAAGGATTCATGATTGGCGAGAAGACGATTGAGCGCGGTCTCACCATCGCCGGCGATCTCTGCGGAATGTCCTTCGGCTTGCAAATTGAATTGCAGGCCAGTGGCTAGGTGGGACTCGTCCTCCACAATCAGAACGCGGCTCACGAGACTCTCCGCGGGAGTTCAAAGATGACGGTTGCGCCTTTTCCCTCACCGGCGCTTTCGGCGACTACCCGGCCACCGTGACGCTTGGCGATGGTGCGCACCAGAAAAAGACCAAGCCCGGTGCCACGCACCTGTGCGAGGGCTCGGCTGGGCACACGATAAAACCTCTTGAAAATGGTCTTTAATTCAGAGCTAGGAATGCCAACTCCGCGGTCCTGCACTCGCAGCACAAGACGGTTTTGTTCCTGAAGATCGAGTCTTACAGAGACGTCCACGTGGTTTCCGGAATATTTGACGGCGTTGTCGAGAATATTCGAGACCGCGGTACGAAGATCTTCCGGATCACCGCTCACTTCGGACCCGGCGCCATTCAGCGAAGACTGGTAACGCATCGCCGCCGGTTGGAGGTGATGGCTGGTTCGTGCGCCCTCCACGCAACTTTCGACGACTTGCGCGAAATCGACCTTGACGTGCGGCGCCTTACTGAGACCAGCACGACCTGCCTTGAGCACTTTCTCGACTGTGCCCATCAGGCGGTCGCTATCTTCGAGCATCAGGCGATAAAAGTTACGGCGCTGGGCTTCATCCATCTGCATTTCACGGCGTTCGAGGGTTTGCAGATGAAGGCGAATGGAAGCGATAGGCGTTTTTAATTCGTGGCTGACGGCGTTGATGAAGCTGTCGTGCTGCTCGTTGCGGCGGATTTCGCGCACTAAAAAGCTGGTATTGAGAATTAGGCCGGCGACGATAGCGCCAAAAAAAATAATTCCGAGCAGAACTTTTACATCTTGCTGCCAATTAAGGATGATCCAGCCAAAACCGACGGCTACGGCAGCCGCGGCGAGCGCTACGCCTAAGGTGAGAAAGAAGGCGATTTTTCCCCGCCGGCTTACGCGCATAGGAAGATTCTAGATTGCAAAAGAGTGAATTTGCGAACCGCAGCTTTACAGCGGCCAGGGGTCAACGGCATACTAGCGTGTTTCTTGCGAGGAGAAATGTCTCGTAAAGTAGATTTGATTCGGGTTCCTGAAGTGGCACTCTTATCTCTTGCTTGTTCGCCAATTCTCTTTGCGCAGGGCCCGCCGGTCCCGAGCGCAGTCAAAAAGGCCAGCGAAGTTTACAAAAATGTGCAGGTTTTGAAAGACGTTCCCTCCGACCAATTGATTCCGGCGATGCAGTTCATTACCTCGTCTTTGGGCGTGCAATGCGGATATTGCCACGTGGAAAACGCGTTCGACAAAGACGACAAAAAGCCGAAGCAGATTGCGCGCAAGATGATGCAGATGGAATTTGCCATCGACACCAACAACTTCCAAGGAAAGCAGATGGTTACGTGCTATTCCTGCCATCGCGGAAGTCCGCATCCCCTTTCGACTCCGCTGGTAGCGGAATCGCAGGCGCATTTGCTGGCGGAGGCGCAGGAGTCCGGTGAAGCCGGGGCGAATTTACCCAGGGCAAATGACATCATCGCGAAATATATTGCTGCGCTCGGCGGCGAGGCGGCGATTGCAAAGTTGACAAGCCTCCATGCCAAGGGAACGATCGAAGCTGGCGGGCGTCAGTTTCCGGTGGAGATTTTTGTGCACTCTCCAGATCAATTTGCAACCATCACGCAATTTCCAAATGGCGAAGGTGGAAGCGTTTTCAATGGGCACGAAGGATGGTTAATTTTCCCGGGAAGGCCGCCGCATCCGATGACTCCCGCGGACGTGGATGGAAATCGGATGGATGCCGACCTTCACTTCCCTGCGAATTTGAACAAAATATTTTCTCAGCTGAAAGTGGAAAAGACAGTTCAGATTGGCGGCCAGGATGCGATCGTGGTTTTCGGTCAACGACAAGGCCTGACGCCCGTGGAACTCTATTTCGATAACCAGAACGGCTTCCTGGTCAGAGAAGTGCGCTACGGCGAATCACCGCTGGGAAAGAATCCGACACAGATTGACTATTCCGACTATCGCGATGTGTCGGGAGTGAAGATGCCGTTTCGGCGGATTTCAGCGACGCCCACAGGAAGGTCGACCATCCAGATCGAAAGTGCGCAGACAAATGTCGCCATTCCTGCAGACCGGTTCGCGAAACCTGCGGGAACGTCGGGTGTAAGCAAGTAGCAAGAGTTCGGTACGCGCTTAGCTGAGCGGAACCAATTCCGGACGGCCTTGCGAAACCGGCTCCGGACGGGCATTGGCCTCATCCTCGCGCAACTCGGACAGCCTTACGCGATAAACGTGGCGGGCAAGACCGAGTTTCTTGAGCGTCCAGATTCCGTACCAGTTCAAATCAAACTCATACCATTTGAGGCCGTGACGCGCAGACACAGGATGCGCGTGATGATTGTTGTGCCAGCCTTCGCCGAAGGTGAGCATGGCAATGAACCAATTGTTGGTAGACATGTCGCGAGTGGTGAAGCGGCGCGATCCCCAGGTGTGAGTCGCCGAATTTACCAGCCAGGTGCAGTGCAGGCCAACGACAGTACGCAGGAAGAGTCCCCACATCAGAAATGGGAGACCACCGATGGCGAGCAAAATTACGCCGAGCGCGATGACGGTCACATAGTGATACTTCGTAAGCCATACGTGAAACTGCGACTTCGCAAGATCGGGAACGTAACGGGATAGAGTCTTTGTGTCCTGATGAAGGCTCTTGCCCATCAGGATCCATCCCATGTGCGCCCACCACTTGCCGTCGAGAGGCGTGTGTGGGTCGCCGTCTTTGTCAGAAAACTGGTGATGAATGCGATGAGTTGCAACCCAGAAAATCGGCCCGCCTTCGAGAGCGAGAGTCCCGCAAATGGTCAGGAAATATTCCACCCACTTCGGAGTCTTGTATCCGCGATGAGTGAGCAGCCGGTGATAGCCCATGCCAATGCCGAGGCTTCCCGATACCCACCAGAGAAAAAGAGAGACAAACAATGCTTTCCAGGTGAAGAAAAACAGGGCGACGACGGCGCCGATGTGAAATGCCGCCATGAAAATTGCTGTGATCCAATTAATTTGATCATCGTGGCGAGTGCGTTCGAGGGCTGCGATCTCCAAGGCTGGTCTCCCGGGCTTTTCTTACACTTCTATCGTTTAACGTAACAGTCCTCTTTAGTTCGCGCCTGTAATACTTGTGTAATACGGGACAATCTGAGTTACGGGAGTAACGGAGTGGCGGGACGTGATCAGCTGAGAAGCTGGACGGAAAGCCCGTTCCAGCGATGGAGAATGCGAGTTCCCGCCCAAGGTTCGCTTGAGCGGAAACTTGAAATCTGCGTGTCTGCAATTTAAAGAATTTCGGATTCAGCGTGACACAGGATTGAGACTTTGTGGAACTGGATGTGCCTGCCGTGGCAGCCCTGGTACTTTGCCCAGCATTGAGTCTGCGAGGCGCATCCAGCGTTCGAATGGCGGTTCCCAAAGTTCTATTTCAGAGATCAACTGCTGGCTTTCCTTTGCCTGGGAAACGGGAGAACTTGCCAGCACAGATTTGAGAGTCGAGTTCATTACATCTCCTTCCGGACTTAAACCCTGAGATGGAACCAGAGTCGCACATGGTTGTAAGTTATTGAATCCTAATAAGTACGTATTACTTCAGTACTTTGCTGTGGAATCAAGATGTTGGAGAAGGTGGCTGACGAAAAATTAACATGCAGAGCTGGTGTGGAAGGCAGCGAATGTATGTGGAAAAGAGGGCCGAAAGGGCAACTCTGGATTCCCGCTTGACATATGGGATGAGGGGTCTAGCATAGATATATCACCTCCGATCCACTTCAGGATCGAATGGGCCAGCAGCAAGGGAACGTCACCGCGTCCCGGCTGTTGGCCCGTTTAATTTGAGCACTCATCAGTCAACTTCAGCTGATCAAGCTTACTTTTGCAATATCCTCTTCTGGAAATTGGCTGAAACGGGACTTGATCATTGGACTTCCGGGGCCAAATGCTGATTGCTTTAGTGATTCAAACCACCCACTCCTTCACTCTTCTCGCCAGTGACTCGGGAATTTCGGCTTCGAGTTCCACAGCTCCATCTTTGTATTCACGAGAGTAGATTCGTGAACGCGCTTCGAGCATTGCCAGGGCCTTTCCCTCTTTTTGCGGGATTCGCAGGCGCACACGGCTGAGAGTGTCCTCTGAGAGCATCTGGTCGATGCGGTCGAGAAGCGTACTCAGGCCCGTTCCCTGGGATGCGGAAACATGAACAGTGCGCGAATCGTCAAGCAAACTGTCGCGCTGCTTGGGAGGTAGCAGGTCAATTTTGTTCTTGACGTGCAACGCCGGTTTTTCTCCAGCACCTAGTTCCGCAAGAACGCGGTCCACCTGCGCATCCTGCTCGGCCGAAAGCGGGCTGCTGGCGTCGGAAACATGAAGAATGAGAGCCGCGCGCTGCACTTCTTCGAGAGTGGCGCGAAAGGATGAGACCAGGGTGTGGGGAAGGTTGCGGATGAAACCGACCGTGTCGGAAATCAGAACTTTTCGCTTCGAAGGCAGAGCCACAGAACGGAGCGTAGGGTCGAGCGTAGCGAACATGCGCGGTGATTCGAGCACCGTGGCCTTGGTAAGTGCGTTGAACAGGGTTGATTTCCCGGCGTTGGTATAGCCGACGAGCGCAACGGTTGCAACCGGGACTGATTCCCGACGCTGCCGTTGTTGAGTGCGAATGCGGCGGACATTCTCCAGTTGCTGCTGAACGTGGCGAATGCGGCGATGAATTTTCCGGCGATCGGTTTCCAGCTGAGTCTCTCCGGGCCCTCTGGTTCCAATACCGCCGCCGAGCTGCGACATTTCGGCCCCGCGCCCGGTCAGTCGAGGGAGCAGGTATTCCAACTGGGCCAATTCAACCTGAAGTTGACCCTCGCGGGTACGAGCGTGGGTGGCGAAGATATCGAGGATCAGCTGCGTGCGGTCGATCACGCGGGCGTGAACGACGCTCTCAATATTGCGCTGCTGAGATGCGGTGAGATCGTGATCGAAGAGCAGCAAGTCGGCAGAAACTGAAGCAGCCGCTCCGGCAATTTCCTCAAGCTTGCCGCGTCCGATCAGAGTGGCAGGATCGGGACGATCGCGCCGCTGCAGTATCTCGCCAGCAATTTCAGCACCCGCGCTCAGGGCCAGATCACGAAGTTCATCGAGCGACTCTTCGGCACTAAACTGAGGATCGGAAACCGGACGAGACTTCGCAGTTGCCGTATCGCGCGCAGCCAGGGCACCGCTGGTCAATCCGGACGCAAGCGGACGTTTGCGTGCGCGGTAATCAAGACCCACCAGAAACGCGCGCTCTTTGCGCATCCCCGGCGGGAGCTGGTTCTTTGAGACGCGTTCGGCGCGATTCGAAAATCCGGGACCAGCACTGCGCACGCTCAAACAGACTTATCCCTCAGTGCCAGAGGCAGGCTGAACCGCTTCTGTCTCGGTCTGGGCATGGGCGGGCATTACGCGAGGCTTTTCTAATACGCCGTGGCCTTTGCCAATCGCAACCGTCGAGATTGCGTGCTTAAAAATCAACTGCTCCTGATTGTTGGTCTCCAGGACGACTGAATACTTATCAAATGATCGAATGCGACCGGTCAGCTTGACACCGCTCATCAGATAAATGGTGATGCTGCTGCGCTCTTTGCGGGCCGTATTCAAAAATGTGTCCTGGATATTTTGCGTTGCCGGCTTGTTTTCCATTTGCCGATCTCCTTGTGATCGAACCAGCAACCCTAACGCGCGGGGAAGGACGCGAACGGGGGAAAAAGTTGTACGTTCGTAGCTTAGGGGCAAGCAGGGGATTTTTCAACTGGTGTGTGGCAGGCAGAAGGCCGGCCCAAGAAAGCACTCCGCGCAAAAAACGCGGGCCTCAAACTCCCAGTTCTTCCTGCATCCACTCGGGTTCGGGCTTCGGCTCCGCGGTCAACTCCATGACTAGTTTTTCCAAAATGAGCCGTTTGCTGGGCGGATTGGAGCGCAGCGAGAGATCTGCTTTTGCAACCAGACGAATAGCGCGAGTGAGTTCGCGTTTGGATTTATAACGGCGAGCTTGACGGATAATGTCATCAGCTGCGAAGGGTGGAACGCGGAACCCCTGCCACAGCGCTGCCCATAACATTCGCTGATCGCGAACGTTTCGTTCGAGAATGACCAGCATCTGGCGAAAAGTTTTCGCGAGCATATAAAGATGGCCGATAGCGGCTTCATCGCCGTCGCCGGTTGAAAGAATCGCATCGAGCATTGCAAGCGCGCGGGTGCGATCGCGGGAAGAAATCGCGTCGGTAAGTTCATAGAGCGAACGCTGCTTGGCCGCGAGAACCATCGTTTCGACATCGCCGAGCGTGATGCGCTTCTTGTCCCCGACATAAAGAATGAGCTTTTCGAGTTCATTCGAGATCATCATCATGTCGCCGCCGAGAGAATCGACCAGCTCGCGAGCGGCATCAGCTTCGACCTTCACTTCGCGCGTGCCGCAGTATTCCTGAATCCAGCGTACGGCATCGCTCTCCTCGACGCGGCCGAGTTCGATAACTGCGCAATATCGGCCCATGGTTTCGCGGATGCGCTCGTAGCGCTCCTTATCTGTCAGGTCAATGCGGCGCGCATCGGCGGGAATGTTGATGTGGTCAGCAATGAAAATCAGCACCGCGTCCGGATTCGGATCTTTTGCGTATTGCTCGATGGAATCGAGCCTGTCCTGATTTGAGCCGCGTCCGAACAGGTTCTTCACTCCGCGCACAAAAAAAACCTGAAAGGGCGCCATGAGCGATGGCGTGCGGGCTCGGTCGAGAACTTCGGCGAGATCGGTTTCTGCAAGATCAAATTCGAACAAACTGAATTCGCGAAGATCGGCGGGAACGAGATGCTGAAGGATGGCGTCGCGGCACTTCTTGCGAAAGAAAGCCTCGTCGCCGACGAAAACATAGACGGGGCGCAGCTTGCGGCCTTCCACTTCGGAGACGAAACGTTCGGCTTGGGCGAAGGCGCGCACTAGAACGCCTCCAGAATATTCGAAACCAGCGTGCGTGCAAATTCACCAGAGAGGCGCTTGAACGCGGGCGAATCTTCCTGGAAAAAGGTGCTTAATTCCTGTGATACCTGGTACTGTTCGCGGAAAACAAAGGAGGGGTTTTGATATAAAACCTGTCCCTTGGAATCAGTAAGAGACACGCTCATACTGACCACCACCAGGACAGTGGAAGCGCGCCCCGTTGTCGTATTGTAGGTGAGAGGTGTTGTGGAGGCGGCGAGCACAGCTCCGCGCAGAGTTGCATCCGCCGACTTTGGATCGGAAATCACGTGATACCTGGTGCGTGTCGCGAACTCCTGGACGACAGCCGCGGTCAACATCTGCTCGATTTTGTAAGTCTGGGTCTGGTTTTCAAATGCAGGGACAGCGAGAATGCGCAGATCGGACGGCAACAGATTGGCGTGACCTGCGGTGTGATAGCCGCAAGCTGAGCACGTTAGGACGGCAAGAGTGGCAATGGCCCGGATCACTGAATCGTGCCCCTCGGCCGGGAAGCGGCGACGCTCTCTGCGATTTCAACCGCGGTGAAGGCCGCCACGCGAAGATTGTCCCAGGTGGCCCAAATCCAAAAGCTGTTCTCGACCGAGATGTCGGGAGTTACCGAAACCAGAATGTCATTTTGGCCGGCGGCATTGACGTTGTTGGGCGCATCTTCTGAAGTACCAATCACCGAGATGTGCTCGCCGGCAAGCGAGCTTGCCATCTCGGCAACATCTATGGGGCGATCAAATTGCAGATTGAGGGAGACAGCATGGCCGTGAAAGGTCGGTGCCTGCAGAATCTGTAGAGCTGGGGGCGTCGCATTGCCGTGAGTGATCTTCTTGAAATGTTTGAGTACGCGATCATTAGTCAATGACAGCTTGGCGGCTGCATTCTCGCCATAACGCGAGACAAGATTGAAGGCAACCTGCACATCGAATACGTTCTTTGGGAGCTGCTGGAATGAGAGCAGGTTAACCGTCTGCTGGTGAAGTTCATCCATTCCTCGTTGTCCCTGTTCCGATGCCGGTTCAAACACACTGGCAACCGCGCGTTGTACCCGCGCTGCATTGTTTGCGCGCGCCAGAAACAATGCCAGCATCGTTGCGACCGGATGCGCGACGACAACAGGAGCCGGCTGCAATTCGGGAACGATTTGCTGCGCGAACTGGCGCTCGACCCAAGGTGAACGAACCACCACGTCCGGCTCGTCTTCGAGTGCGTACGAGAGATCGACAATGGCGCTGCCAGCCTTGAGGACCTGCTTCCAGTTTTTTCGTGTGCATTCCGCGTCCGAAGCGAAGAAGGTGAAATCAACGTGCTCGAACTGCTCGGAGCGAATGCTCTGGATGAAGGTGACTTCATCCTTCAGAGCTTCAAGTTGGCCGATGGCCTCATCGTCGTCAAGCAATTTGACTTCCGAGGATGGAAAGTTTCGCTGATCGAGCATCTCGGCAACTTCTTTGCCTTTCAAGGACCCGGCGCCGACAATTGCAACCCGATAAAAACCGGTTCCCGCGGCCGACTGCGGCAGGTCTGATTTGACGTTTGCGTTCATGAGGTTTCAGACGCCTGGGTATAGCCGGATGGCGGCAGGTTACGCCGGCGGCGGAATGTCCAGTGCAGACGCCAGAAAATTCCCGACAACATATAGGTCAAAGCAATGACAAACAACACCGGCCCCGAAAACAGGACAACCCCGGCAATCAACAGACCGAAAATAACCACCAGGCGAAAGGGCTGTCGGGCGCGGAGATCAATGTCTTTGAAGCTGTAAAAGCGCCAGGTGCTCACCATGAGATATGCGGCGAGCACCACCACAATCAACCAGGTGAGCGAAGATCCCCACCACACCAGCGGATCGCCTTTCGAAAAATGAACCACAGCAGCCACAACCCCGGCGCCGGCGGGAATCGGCATGCCAACAAAATATTTTTTTCCCGGTCGGCCAGGATTCGAAGGCTGGGGGTTAGTGGAGATATTGAAACGCGCCAGGCGGCTGGCCCCGGCGATCAGAAACAGGAAGCTGGCGATTGCTCCCAGCTTGGGCAGCAACGTTGCCATATCCTGCCGCGAGATTTCCGCCGAGACCTGGTGAAAACCCCAAGCCCAGGCGAGCAGTGCGGGCGCGATACCGAAGGTGATCACATCGGCTAGAGAATCGAGCTCGCGGCCAAAATCACTGGTGGTGTTTGTCATGCGGGCGATTCGTCCGTCGAGGCCATCAAACAAAACGGCAAAGCCTATTGCTTTGGCGGCAGCGTCGAAGTGCCACGCCTCGAGAACTGGATTCTGGGTGGCTTGCGCAATCGCGTAAACAACCGCGCCGTGGATTACCTGAAGGATTGCATAGTAGCCGAGTAGAACGTTGGCGGACGTGAACAGCGAAGGCAGAATGTACATGCCTTTGCGAAAACGGCGTGGCCGCTGATCTTCTTTTCGACGAAGAGGATGTTGTGGGGTTTCATCCATTGCGAATGCCTTCTAATCGCGCCTTCCCTGCTGAATTCTTCCCCGCTCCGGCCAAATCCGTTTGTTCCGCCTTCAGCAATCCCAGGACGCTTGATCCTCCCCGCACGTGATCGCCGGGCTTGACTGAGATCTCGGCCGATGGATGCAGATACACGTCCGTACGGGAGCCGAACTTGATCAACCCGATTCGCTCGCCGCGCCCTACCCGATCGCCGACCTTCTTTGTGAACACGATGCGGCGGGCGAGCATGCCGGCAATTTGTTTGAAGATAACTTTCCCTCCATCGCCTTCTACGATGACCGTGTTCTGCTCATTGCATTCGGCGCAGGCCGGGTTCATTGCATTCAGAAATTTGCCTTCCTGATAACGCGCACTGCGAATGACGCCCGCCACGGGCGAACGATTTACGTGTACATTGAAGACGTTAAGGAAGATGCTGATGCGTTTCCAGTTTTCTCCGTCGAATCTCACATTTGCAACTTCAGTGACCTTCCCGTCCGCCGGAGAAACCACCGCACCAGCCTCGGAGGGAATCATGCGCTCAGGATCGCGAAAGAACCACAGAAAAAACGCCGCAAGAAGAACCGGAACTGTCGCCCAGAAAGGGTTGGTCAACCAATCGACGAGAACAGCCGCGCCGAGCATGACTAGCCCATAGTAGTAGCCGTCACGAACCATTAACGGGATTATATTGCAGCAGATACCGTGTGGGTCGGAGATTCCTGTCCGGCCTTCCTTCCAGGCTTTCTCCAAACTGTGCCACGCTTAGAGAGGAATGTACGAGCCACCTCGGTTCGATTCGGATGCACCTAGCGTGTGCCATCTGAGAGGGCTGCGGACTTGGAGAAATTTTTTAGGCGACGTGTGAAACGTGGTCGCGGTACTCGCGCTCAATCGACTCCATCTGGTCTTTAAGACGCAGTTTGAGCTTCTTCAGCCTGACTTCTTCTAATTTTTCGTCGTCGGTGAGGTACCGCTTGTGGGTGAGGGATGAGAGGCGTTGTTCGTATTGCGAATGCTCCTGAGCCAGCTTGCGAAACTGATCATGCGTGGCCAGGAGGTGGTCTCTAGAGGCTAGCATCCGGCAAGACCTCCTGAAGTTGAATTGTGGTTAAAAACTAGCACATGGTCAGAGCTGGATCAATCACGAATTTTCAACAAGAATTCACGGAATTCGTGAAGCCGCTGAGGCTGACAGCCAGGGCTTGTGTTACGTTTTCGCTCCCTTGTGTTTTTCCACCGTGCTCCACGTTTTATCTTCCGCATGGCAGGTATTTTCAAGCAAGCAATCGGCGCACTTTGGGGACCTCGCGAAGCATAGCTTGCGCCCATGCCAGATCACCTGATGCGAGAACAGAATCCATTTTGTGTTCGGAATGACGCGCATGAGATCCAGCTCAATCTTCTTAGGATCATCATTCTGCGTCAGTTCCAGGCGACGGGAGATCCTGTGGACGTGAGTATCGACAACCACGCCATCGGCCTTACCAAACCACGTGCCGAGGACCACGTTAGCGGTTTTACGGGCCACGCCGGGCAGGGTGAGCAGATCATCCATGTTGTCCGGAACTTTGCCGCCATATTCGGCGACAACTCTGCGTGCTGCGCCGACGACTGACTTCGATTTATTGCGAAAAAAGCCAGTGGAACGGATATCGGGCTCAAGCTGCTGCGGCTCTAGTTTCGCGAAGTCCTGCACGGTCGGATATTTCTTGAACAAATCGGGAGTGACCATGTTCACGCGAACGTCAGTCGATTGGGCCGAGAGGATCGTCGCCACCAGCAACTCCCAGGGATCCTTGTGGGTCAACGCGCAAGTTACATCCGGATAGAGCTGGTCGAGCCGCTTGAGAATTTCCGAAACACGCTCTTGAGATGTTGGATTTTCGCGCGGCACGCCGGCGCGGTTCGATGCTTTTGAAGGCGTACTCTGCCGTATCACGCGCTGCCGCGAATTCGCCGGCTTGGATTTCAGCGACCCGGATTTACCCGCTTTGGCTAACGACTTGCTCGTGCGCACGTCGAGATTCGCGCCCTCGTGCCTTCCGGTCTTAGCCGGCCTGCGCGGCATCACTCCTCTCGGCATGCATCCTCCTCGGCAGGAGGCAATCTTATCAATAAATCTAGATCGCAACTGGGCAGCCGATGGGTCACTTCCATCCGTGACCTTAAGCAGAATTGACGAAGGTCTGGCCTGCCTTTACTCTGGAACAACGCCGGGGGACTAAACTTGGTGCGGAGAAGTGCAGCATGGCAGTCAAGTCGATTCAACTCGGGCAGGTCTGGCGCAAGGATGAAAACGGCCAAGACTACCTGGTAACGAAGGTCTACAGCGAAGTATTCACGCAGTATGCGGTCCTGCGCCCCGCAGAGGTCACCGCACCCGATGCTCCTACTGTGCGTGTAAAGGTGGCAAAGACGGCTGCCGGCGCTGCTTTACCCGGTTTCACTTTCACCCAGGATGGAGCGTTCTAGTCCGCCAAGAATGCGCAAATTATGTCTCCTGAAGAAATCCGACAGCTTTTCGATTACAACTCCTGGGCGAACCAGCGATCTCTCTCGGCTGCGGAAAAATTGAGTGCCGAGGACTTCACCCGGCCGATGGGCTCGAGCTTTTCGTCGGTCCGGGACACGCTTGCACATATTTATGGCGCGGAGTGGATCTGGCTGGAACGGTTCGAGGGACGATCGCCGTCAGCGTTGCCCAATGTGAATCAATTTTCTGATGTGCAGATGTTGCGTGAGAGCTGGTCGCTTCATGAGAAAAATCTGCTGGCCTTCGTTCGAAAACTGACGCAGGCAGATCTGGACCGCGAACTAGAATACAAAACGCTGAAATTTGGCGTGTATAAAAATCCTTTGTGGCAATCGATGATGCACCTGGTCAATCATGGAACCTATCATCGCGGTCAGGTCACGACTTTGCTGCGGCAGCTGGGAGCTAAGCCTGTCCTTCTTGACCTGATGCACTTTTATCGTGAGCGAGCGACGGCTAGTGCCGCTTGAACGGTATAGACTCTTGGCTGTGACCACGTGATTCTCTGAGCTGTCGTGACACCTTCCTCATCGCATGACTGAAAAAATCCTCGCGGTTCTGTTCGTCTTTATCAAGTCGTTGATCGCTACGACCGGATATGGCGGCATTGCCATTCTCATGGCCATTGAATCGGCGTGCATCCCGCTGCCCTCTGAATTGATCATGCCGTTCGCGGGATACCTGGTGTTTGAAGGCACGATGAAGCTGTTGTGGGTTGCAACGGCAGGCGCGATCGGCTGCAATCTGGGTTCCCTCGTCGCCTATGAGATTGGCTGCTACGGCGGTCGTCCGCTGGTCGAGCGCTACGGGCGCTGGGTTCTACTTGGAAGACGTGAACTCGACTGGGCAGATCGATTTTTCGTGCGTTGGGGATATTTAGCAGTTTTGATAGCCCGTATGTTGCCAGTGGTTAGAACATTTATTGCTTTGCCGGCAGGCGTCGCCCGCATGCCGCGCCTTCGATTTCATCTCTACACGTTCCTGGGCTCGTGGCCCTGGTGTTTTGTGCTGGCCTGGGTGGGAATGAAGTTAGGTCAAAATTGGCGTGATCTCGGCAAGTATCTTCACAAATTTGACGTGGTTATTCTGATTTTGCTTGGAATTGCGATTGTGTGGTTCGTTCGATCCCACTGGCAGAACCGATTGAAAGCAGAATCGGTGCAGGCGCAAAGCTGAGGTCAGGTTACTTCTTCAGGATCGGGTTATAGCCGTCGTTCACCAGCCTCGTGCGCATCGTCTCAGCTTCCTTGACATCGGTGAACGGGCCAACCTGAACGTGAAACAGTTTGTCAGCACCGGGATCCGCGATGAATGCCTGATACTGCCGAGCTTTCAAAGAATCCACCAGGGCCTGAGCATCTTCCTGTTTACTGACTGCGGCGACCTGCACAAAATAGCCGGCGGTTGGCGCGGGTTGGGTACCCGTTGCGGTCTGCCCCGATGCGGCAGATTGATCTGCGGGATTCGCCGAGGACGCCGGCGTTGTGCCGTTCGCGCCATTCGCACCGGGCGTTGTCTGCTGATCGGCGGGTTTATTTTCGGTTTCTGGTTGGGGCGCGGTAGTTGTTAGCACGCCATTGCCAGCGGATTGCGTCCGGGCATTCCTTGATGTGCCAGGCGATGGCAGTAGTTCGGCGGTTGTTTTCGCGGCATTGTGGCCCATCGAATATCCCAGGCCGAAAAATGTCGCGCAGAGAATCACGAGGGCGAAAAACAGGGCGAGCATTTTGCCCGTACCGAGCGTGATTTCTGTATCTTCCGAATCGTAAATCTGAGAGCTATCCATTCGCGCCGGCGCTGTTCCTACTGGTGACATAAACCCTCACAAACTTAAACCCTACTTCTGAGACGAAGTTTGGCTACCAAGCAATTTCTGAAGTCCAGACATGAAATCGACCGGAACCGGGAAAACTACAGTTGTGTTCTTCTCGACCCCAATCTCCGTCAAGGTTTGCAAATAACGGAGTTGCACGCTCACTGGCTCCGTTGCCAGCAAATGCGCAGCGTCGACCAGGCGTTGCGCGGCGGAAAATTCGCCTTCTGCATGGATAATCTTCGAACGCTTCTCACGTTCGGCTTCCGCCTGCTTGGCCATAGCGCGCAGCATTGATTCTGGCATGTCAACCTGTTTTACTTCGACATTCACAACCTTCACACCCCAGGGCGCAGTGTGCATATCGAGAATCGTCTGCAAGCGGGTGTTGATTTTGTCGCGATGAGCGAGGAGTTCGTCGAGATCGAGTTCGCCAAGAACTGAGCGTAACGTCGTTTGCGCGAATTGTGACGTTTGGTAGACGTAATTTGAAACTTCAACTACCGCGCGCGTGGGTTCGATGACGCGAAGAAAAATCACGGCATTTACTTTCAACGTGACGTTGTCGCGAGTAATGATGTCCTGCGGAGGAACTTCGAGCGCTTCCTGGCGAAGCGAAATCCGGACCATGCGGTCGATCGGGGCAAATACGAGGATTACGCCCGGTCCTTTTGCTTCCTGCCGCAGCCTGCCCAGCCGAAAGATGACGCCGCGTTCGTATTCCGCAAGGATCTTGATCGAACTCAGTGCATAGAGAACGACGATGATAATAATGACTCCCAGCGTGCCGATACCCAGGTCCATCTCGTCCTCCAGTCCAGATTGTGGGTTTGTGCTGATTGTACTGCAAGGGTAGAGAGGCGGCGGGAGTTACTGGAGTTATAGGGAAGGTGCGGGAACGAACCAACCTGGCCGCGTACTCCTCTATACGGTCGTCGGTTTCTGTTCGTGTGCCGGATTAACCCTCAGTTGCAGGCCATCTACCTTCTGCACAACAATCTTTTCGCCGGCGGGAACCTCGGAGGTAGCGATGGCGTCCCAGATTTCGCCGTGAACGAATACTTTTCCTGCCGGAGCTAGCAAAGTTTGGGCAACACCAATTTCTCCCACCAGACCCTCGACTCCAGTGGTGATCTTGTTCCTCCGCGCCCGCAATGCGATCGACATAAGAAAGACTGTGATCGCTCCCAGCGGAATGCTTACTGCGAGTGCTGTGGCTAACTTCACGCGCAATTCCGGAATCGGGGAATCAACCAGAAGGAGCGCACCGATCACCAGAGTTGCAATGCCGCCGACGGCCAGAGCTCCGTGGGTTCCAAATTTCGCATCAAGCGCGAACAGAACAAACGACGCAAAGATAAGCCCCACGGCAGCAAATCGGATGGGCAGCAGGTGAAGGGCAAAAATCGCGAGCAGAATAAAAACGATGCCAACGGTTCCCGGCCAGACTGCGCCGGGATGATTGAATTCCGTGTACAGAGCCAGGGCGCCGATGGCGAGAAGAACAAAAGCAATGTCCGGTTCCATTAGGAAGGCCAGAATTTGTTCTTTGAGCGTGGGCTGGAGCAGGTGTTCCGTTTGCCCCACAAGGTTCAGCGTGATCGAATCTCCATTGAAGCGCTTCACCGGTTTAGAAGCGATCTGACGAAATAAGTCCTGCTCATTGGAAGCAACGTAGTCAATCACCTTCTGCGATAGCGCTTCGCCATCGGTAAAAGACTTCGACTGCCGCACGGTGCTTTCTGCGACTTCAACGTTGCGGCCACGCTTAGACACGATGGAGCGCATGAAGGCAGAGGCGTCGTTCAATACCTTCTCGCCCATAGTCCCTTGAATATCTCCGCCAAAGGGCCCGACCGGATGCGCGGCTCCTGTGTTAGTGCCCGGAGCCATGGCAGCAACGTCAGCGCTTTCCAGAATGAAAAACCCTGCCGACGCTGCCCGGCTGCCGCTCGGAGTTACATAAATGACGACGGGAACAGGCGAAGCGATGATGCGCTGAATAATTTCCTGCATCGAGCCCATGGCGCCTCCCGGCGTGTTTAGTTCGATGAGTACCGCACTGTCCTTGTGCGCGGCGGCTTGATCCAGCGCGCGTTCAATGCGCTCTGCGGTTGCGGCCTGAATCGTGTCGTCGACTACGATCTTCAAAACGTCTGCGGTCGCAAAAGTGCAGAGGAAGATGATGAATGCCGCGATGCCTACGAATATTCGCACTCGCATGGTGAACTCCTGAGCGGAGCTGCTCTTATTGTCGCGCAAAACACTGCGGGAAGCACGGAAAAGCCGTGGTTCGTGGGGCTCGTGGTTCGTGGTCAATGGTCAGTGGCCAATGATCACTGGTCCACTTGTCTCAGCGATGGGTAGCGAGGCCCCGCCAATGACGCGTCGAATGGGCCCCCGCAATTCGTATAAGAAATTCCAATCACGGGCGCAACACGGGCTCAGCCGACCTGTTCGTTTCGGTCTCTTGCTCGTACACGCTCCACCCGGGCAGCGTTGTGTCCCCGGTAATCAACCGGGCGCCGCGCTCATACGTAAAGTAAGACCAAGCCCATTGGATTAGAACAATCAGGCGATTGCGAAATCCAATCAAAAAGAAAATGTGAATGAACAGCCATGCCAGCCACGCGAAGTATCCGGAAATATGGAGCTTCCGGATTTCCGCAACTGCAGCAGCACGTCCGATTGTCGCGAGGTTGCCTTTGTCCAGATAGTGAAAGCTTTTTCGCGGAAGATTCTTGAGATCACGTTTCAAAACGCTTGCAACATATCGGCCCTCCTGCATAGCAACCGGCGCAACTCCTGGCAAGGGTTTTCCGTGTTCATCTTTCAAGGTTGCGAGATCGCCGATGACGAACACCTCGGGGTGGCCGGGCACCGTGAGGTCAGGGTTCACAAACACACGGCCGGCGCGATCAACTGGCGCTCCAAGCTTTCTCCCAAGCGAAGACGCAGCTACGCCCGCGGCCCAAAGAGTGACCGTGGCCGGAGTTCGTTCATCTCCAATCCAAACCGCGCCGGGTGTGATCTTCGTCACCATTGCCGGAGCGCGGACCTGCACGCCAAGTCTGTTGAGCTGTCTTACCGCGCTCTCCGAAAGATCGGGAGCATAGGTGGGTAGAATTCGCGGGCCGCCCTCCAGCAACAGGATTTGCGTTCTTTTGGGGTCAATCGAACGGAATTCGTTCTTCAACACCTGATGTGCAATCTCGGCCAGCGTCCCAGCTAGTTCAACGCCAGTCGGTCCGCCACCGACAATCACAAAATTCAGCATCGACTCAGGCTGGCCAGCAGCAGCTTCTTTCTCTGCCAGCTCAAAAGCAAGCAGAACGCGGCGCCGAATCTCGAGTGCATCCTCGACGGTTTTCAGGCCGGGAGCCAGCGGCTCCCATTCGTCATGGCCAAAGTACGAGTGCTGCGCACCCGCGGCGACAATCAGATAGTCGTACGGAATCTCCAGGTCAGGAAGAAGGACACGCTTTCGCGGAAGGTCGAAACCTACCACTTCATCCATCAGCACTTCCACGTTGTCGCGTCCGCGAAGAATCCAGCGAATCGGCGCTGCGATTTCGCCGGGAGAAATTCCGGCGGTCGCGACCTGGTACAAAAGCGGCTGAAATGTATGGTGATTTCTGCGGTCGATCAGGGTGACTTGTACCGGCAGTTTCGCCAGTTTGCGGGTCGCCTCAAGACCACCGAATCCAGCACCCACTACCACCACGCGCGGTCGGTTTGCGTTCATGGAAACTCCTGCCGCTGCGGTGCGAATCAATTAACTCGCATCTCAGCCTTATATAGATTCTCTAATGACGCAGAAGTCGGAAATTATTGCTGAACGTTCCTCGCAGATACCCGACGAAAGCGCAGGTTCTTACAGGCGTAATCTGCTAGAGATTACTGTCGCCTTCCTTTTAGTCATGGCGGCGGTGTGGACGCCTGCCGGTCGCCTGAATTCGTTCTTCAGCACATCCGCAGCCGCCTGCGTACTTGCTTTTGCTATTTCAGGCCGGTGGAGTTCACGTGAGATGGGACTCAGTCGGCCATTTACCGGTGCTGGAAAGATTCTGCTCGCTGGAGCGGCTTTGTGTGGCGCGATTTGGTTGGCAGGAGTCAGCCTGAGACACGCCGGTCCCGCCTACGCGATTCCCTGGAGCCGTTCCTGGCAATACGCGATCTGGGCAGTAGTGCAACAGTTCATCCTGCAATCCATATTTTTTGTGCGACTCGAACCGATGATCGGCAGTGATCGCACGATTCTCGCTGTGACCGCGCTTTATGCAATCGCACATATTCCAAATCCTGTGCTCACCGTTCTTTCTTTCATAGGGGGTATAGTGTTTTGCGAAATGTTCCGCCGCTGGCGAAACATATTTCCGATTGGGACGATTCACGCCGCCCTGGGTTTGACTATCGCCGCCAGCTTTCCTGACAGATGGCTACATCATATGCGGGTTGGAATCGGATATCTTGCCGCGCGATGAGGCTCAAGCCGCGGGATTTCGCATCTTAGCTCAGTCGTCTCTTGCCTCTAGAGGGAAGGGGTTGGGTCCCCAGCTTGGCCACAAAGAAAACTCCGTCTTCACTACCCGCGATTCTCTTCGACGTGGACGGAACGCTGATCGACAGCGTGTATGAGCACGTTGCTGCCTGGTCGCTTGCACTACGGGCGGCGGGCATTGTCCTTCCGAGTTGGAAGCTGCACCGCCGTATTGGGATGAGTGGCAAATCCTTCTTGCGCGAATTATTCAGGGAAATCGAAAGACCTCAGCTCTCATCTACCGCAATTCAAAAGCTTGAGAAAACCCATGACGACGAATTCTCTAAAAGGATCGGCAGCCTCAATCCGCTTCCTGGGGCGGGAGAACTTCTGAAGTATTTGTCATCCAGGAAGGTGCGCTGGGCGATCGCGAGTACCGGCAAGGCAAAGCAGACCCATCGGCTTCTGAGGTCGCTGGCTATTCCGAGCACCATTCCCGTCGTTACCGGAGACGATGTCTCGAAAACCAAACCCTCTCCCGACGCGTTCGTGCTGGCCTCTGAACGGCTAGGAGTCGAGATCCGCGACTGCATAGTCGTTGGCGACAGCGTTTGGGACCTGCTCGCTGCCGTCCGAAAGAGCGCGCTTGGGGTGGGAATGCTCTCTGGCGGATATAGCCAGGAAGAATTGGAACGGGCGAAAGCATTCCGAGTTTATCAAGACCCGGGCGACTTGCTCGCGCATCTCGAACAATTGGGAATTCCAGGCTCTGAGTAAGCGAATCTTGCCCCGCGACTTGTGAAAAGTGCGAGGCGACGCAGCGCCTCGCACCCTGATTCAGATCAACTCCCTTACCTTTTCCGACAGGGCCGTCAGCGCGATCTTGCTGCGGTTCGGCTCACCCTTCGCGAGTGATTCCGCGAAATGGAGAGCCTGCTGCGCCGTAACTTTTCCAGGCAGAGGCGGCTCAAGTTGATCGACAACGGCCTGTAGGAGCGCGGGGCCCGGCGCGGCCAGGAACTGCTCGACCGTCGAGGCGCATTCGTTTGGATCCTCAAGGGTGAATCCGACCCCACCGCAAGCGTGCGCGAACTCCGCAAAGTCAATGGGATGGAGCTGCACGCCGAACTCTGGATTGCCGAGAAAAACCATCTGCTCCCATTTAATTTGTCCGAGCACATTGTTTTTGACCACGACAACCTTGATGGGCAGCTTGTACTTCACTGCAGTAACAAAATCGGCCATCAACATGGAGAACCCGCCATCTCCCACAAACGCAACGACGGGACGATGAGGATAGGCAACCTGTGCCGCCAGAGCGTAAGGCAGCCCCGGAGCCATGGTGGCTAGCGTGCCTGATAAAGAGTGCATCTGCCCTCGTTTTGACGGTATCTGCCGCGCCCACCACGTCGTGATTGTCCCGCTGTCGCAAGTTGTGATCGCGTTGCTCGGCAGCCTCTTGCCGAGCTCCCATGCGACCACCTGCGGCTTCATCGGCTTGTCCGTACGAGTGGAACGCTCCTCCATCGTCTTCCACCAATCCTTCATTCCTTCTTGTGCGGTTTCTAAAAACTTGCGGTTCTCATTTCTTCGCAGAAGGGGTATGAGGGTGCGCAGGGTTTGTCGACTGTCTCCGACCAGGCCGACCTCCGCCGGAAATCGCAAACCGATCTGCTGTGGATCGCGGTCGATTTGCACTCCACGGGCCTGATCTGGTTTTGGCATGAACTCGATATAGGGGAATGCGCTACCCACAATTAAGATCGTGTCGCATTCTTCGATCGCATTTTGCGACGGTTTCGTTCCAAGTAGGCCAATCCCGCCTGTCGTGTACGGGCTGTCATCGGGAACAGCAGCTTTGCCGAGCAGTGCCTTGACGATTGGCGCGCCCAAAATTTCAGCTACCTGCTCCAGTTCGTCTCCTGCGTGCAGCGCGCCTTGGCCGGCAAGGATCACTGTTTTTTTGCCTGCGTTCAGGAGATCCGCCGCAGCGCGCAACTCTTCGTTGCTGGGAACTGGACACGGAGGCGCATAGCGATCGGAACTGTGGTGTGGGATATTGCGCTTCGACCGCATGCTCTTCTTCGTTTCCATCTCCTGAAAATCGACCGGAATGGTTATGTGTGACACGCCCCGATAGGCCAAAGCTGTTCTGCACGCGAGATCGACAAGATTTTCCACATGGGTCGGGCCCATGACACGCTCGTTGTAGACGCATACGTCCATGAACAATTTGTCGAGAGCGACGTCCTGTTGTGTGTGCGTGCCGACCAGGTCATGAAACTGCAATCCTGTGATCGCAAGAACCGGCTGGTGATCGAGTTTGGCGTCATACAACCCGTTCAACAGATGGATTCCACCGGGGCCCGAGGTGGCAAGGCACACGCCCAGCTTTCCAGTGAACTTCGCATATCCACAGGCCATGAACGCTGCCGTTTCTTCATGCCGCACCTGAATGAATCGAATCTTTTCCTGCCGCGTGCGCAGGGCCTCCATAATTCCGTTGATCCCGTCGCCGGGTAGCCCGAAAATTACTTCCACTCCCCAGTCGATCAATTTATCCACGAGTATTTCGCCGGCGGTCATCGCTCTTCTCCCATTCCGAAATTCGTTGTTAGGATGCGGTAGTCGGAAGCGAGGCCGTCCACGGCCGCTACAGAATGATTCGCAAGCTGTTACAGAGTTGACCCGATTCTGCCCGCCGGTTTCCATGACCTAATGTGCGTGATGGGCAGATCACCCTGCCCACACGTTCTTGCAAGGAGATGTTGCAGTTGAAAACTCTGTTCGTAAGAGAGGAACTATGGGTTTGATTCTCCTGATTATCGTAGTACTGCTGGTTCTTGGGGCCCTGCCCACATGGCCGTATAGCACTGGTTGGGGTTATTACCCGAGCGGAGGATTGGGTCTGATTCTAATCATCCTGATTATTCTTCTGCTGATGGGACGGCTTTGAGGTCTCTCCACCGCACCTCGAACAATTTCCACCGGAATGATGTACTTACGATCACAATAACGTTTTGCTTGGACACTCGCTTCTAAGGCATTCGCCGCAAAGGCGCTACAGCATCCGACTTAAATTGACTACTGGGTTACGCCAATTGTTTTCCACAGGAAGAAGGATTAGGGTGTGACGATGATTCGAAGTACCACTTCGTCGAGATCGCTCGCCACATCGAGCCCTATTGCCTGGCGGTCGAGACATGTTGAAACTGCCACGAAACCTGACGCGTGTAATCGGCCAACGTTGTTGTGGATCGACGACTACAAACTGGGACTCGAGTTATATCGAACCATTTTCGAGCGGCTTGGATTCAACGTACTGACTGCTTCTAACGGAGCGGATGCTCTTAAGATCGCTGGTGTAAGTCACATTGATGTGGTAGTGACGGATTACGAAATGCCCGGAATGAATGGTGAAGCTGTCGCCATCGCAATAAAAGTAGTAAATCCGGAAATTCCTGTAGTTATTTTCTCAGGTAGCACTCTCATTCCCCCCCGCGTCAGGCGAGTGGCCGACGCATTCTGCGACAAAGCGGGATCTCGGGACCAGCTCTCCTCTGCTATTCGTCGGGTGCTGAATAAGAAACGCACTCGTGGTCTGCAACCTCACCCAATTGCTCGGGCGTCTGATGAGGGTCGTAGGACGGTCGCTTAGACCCGAAAATCAACGATCGTCAAAACCTAAAAGCAGGAGAGTAGCAATGAAGACACTATCGCTATCAGTGTGTATGGCGTTCGCATTCTTCGTGGCCTCGGCGGTCGCACAGACGACTCCCGGAGCGCAAGGTACACAAAACTCATCTCCGAGCATGTCACAACCCAGCCAGCAGCCGGGATATGGACAGCAGCAGCCTGGAACCCAACAGCCTGGAATGGGGCAAACGTCCGATCAGAACAGTTCCACTCAGAATCAGGACAATGGCGAAAGGAAGATCAAGGGTTGCGTTCAGTCTCAGGGCGGCCAATATGTTCTCGAAACAAAAAAGGGCAAACAGGTCGCACTTGCCGGCCAGGATGTCTCCGCGCACGTGGGACATGAGGTAAAACTCACCGGCACATGGCAGAACGGGAGCAGCATGTCAGCAACTTCTTCCAGCAATGGAAGCGGCGCTGAGAAGACTTTTAACGTGACCAATGTGAAGATGGTTTCTGAAAGCTGCAGCGGCAAGAGTTCCGGCAACATGAGCAATTCGGGGTCGACGTCTGGAAGCGGATCGACCACAACCCCAGGGAACTCTGGCAGCCAACCGCCGCAGTAACTAACAAGTACACAAAAAGGCCCTGATTTGCAGGGCCTTTTTACTTGCTCATGGAACCTGTCGCTAACCAATAAAGGGGTTTAGTGCGCCGAGACGTGGGAACAACTACCCAAAGGATTGGTTTGATATGCAAAAGTATCGGGCCCAGGTCTGATGAGTTCACATCGGAATGTGATAGTCAGATCCGGGCCCGGTCAGTAACACTGGATGCGCGATGGAACACAATTAGATTCCTGTGCGTCCACGCCGCGTAAGCCCTGTGATCAAGGTGATGACAAAGATCACCAGGAAGATAAAGAACAGGAGCTTCGCGATCCCTGCCGCCGCAACAGCAACGCCGCCAAAGCCAAAGATTGCGGCGATAATCGCGACAATGAGAAATACCAGCGCCCAATACAACATGCTGCCTCCTCTTTGAAAGTTATCTAACTTCCATCGTGGAGAGCATAGCGCGCAGACCGGCAGGTGACGATCAGGCCGACGCTGTACTTCAAAATGCGATTTGCTGTAGGGAAGAAGCTGCAATTTGTGCTTGTTTTTCTTGCAATTAGGCGGAAAGGCAGGCGGTAATTTTAAGCAGCTTGATCGGAGTCGCGCCGTCTTGTAGACGAATTTGGACGGTTCGAAAATCGGTGTAGCAGTCCTAACAACGTGCGTGCATTGCGTATGGCGTGGCCGCCAACGTCGTTGTTGAAGTAGACAAAGACGGCGGATAAATCCGTTGTCCATTTTCCAATCTGGTTTGCCCACTGTTGCAAGAGCGGCTCAGGATAGGTGCCGGCATACTTACCGCTTGTCCCATGAAAACGAATGTAGGTGAAATCCGCTGTCAGGGCATGCGACCAGGGCAGGGCATGCCAATCGTGGAGGCACAGCGCCACATTGTGACGCCGCAATAAATCACAAACGGTCTCTGTATACCAACTGTCGTCGCGGAACTCGATAGCGTATTTGTGATTGGGTGGCACAAGGGTGAGAAAGTCTCGGAGTCGGCCGACATCGGCGTGCCATTTTGGGGGAAGTTGGAAGAGTACGGGCCCGAGATGTTCGCCGAGGTGGTTCGCACGCGAGAAGAACAGTTGAATGGAGTCGGCCGGGTCTTTCAGCCGCTTCATGTGAGTGAGAAAACGACTTGCTTTTACCGCGAATAGAAATCCCGAGGGAACGATTTTTGCCCACTCCTCGAAGGTCCGGCTTTCTGGCAGCCTGTAAAACGAATTATTGATTTCAACAGTTTGAAATTCCCGCGCGTACCACGGAAGCATTTTGGCGGTCGGAAAACGATGAGGGTAGAAGTCGTCGATCCAGTGTTTATAGTGCCAACCTGATGTGCCGACGTGGATACGGGCACTCCCGATGTAGACAGGAGGACTTGGTGGGGATTCTGATTCGCCGGCCAAGTCATCTCCGCGAACGGCTGGATTTTCTCGTACGGGCAGCTTTGCGTGCCGCCTGCGAACGTCGGGTTGCGCCGCGGCGACGGGCCGCAGTACGGGCGTGGCGAGAGAGTGCTCGTGGGGAAGCGCCTGAATGGCTCTCACGCTTCAATGCCCGCGTGGTCGCTCGCGAACGTTTTGTGGAAGAACGGCGCTTCGCCGGGCGGTGACGGCGTCCTTCCTTCTTTGCTGAGGCACTCCCTTTAGGAGGAGGAGCAAGACGCACGCCGGCTTTCCTGGCCTTAGAAAGTCCTATGGCAATCGCCTGTTTTGGATTGCGGACGCCGTGCTTGCCTTCCCTGACATGATGGATCTCTTCGCGCACGAACTCCCCGGCTTGCGTGCTCGGCGCCTTTCCTTCTTGTGCGTCTTTCTGCGCCCGCCTGAGCGTCTCTCTTTCTGGCACAGATCCTCCTTCGCGAAAGCTTCGCTTTACCCAGTTTAGGCAAGATACAATGGCCGACCAATCAGTAGTAAGCCGTAAGGCTGCTAAGAGTGGACCAGGGTGCAGATGCGATGAAAGCCCAGAGCTCCACCAACCCACCCTCCCCGGGTGCCATCTAAGTTTGCACTAGGTGCGGTGGAACCGTCCCCGGTTGCCGCGATAGTGCCCGAATCTATCGCCATGCGCCGGGGACGGCGTATCTATCTAAGTAGCGCATGCACGCAAGAAAGCAACCCGAGGTTGTGGTAGTTACCGGCGCATCTGCGGGACTGGGCCGAGCCATTGCCCGCGAATTTGGTCGGCATGGAGCTTCCGTCGGGCTCATTTCACGCAACGAACCTCGCCTGAACACCGCCAAAGCTGAAATAGAAAAATTTGGTGGGCGGGCACTTGTGTTGCCTGTGGATGTTGCCAATGCAGAGGCGGTCGAAACTGCTGCCGAACGCGTACAAAGCGAATTTGGCCCCATCGACGTGTGGGTGAACAATGCGATGGTGTCTGTATTTTCTCCGATCGAGGAAATGCAGGCAGATGAGTTCAAGCGCGTGACCGAGGTCACTTACCTGGGGGTGGTCTACGGCACCCTGGCTGCCCTTAAACGCATGCGACAACGAGACCGGGGAACGATCGTTCAGGTTGGGTCCGCTCTCGCCTATCGAAGCATTCCCTTGCAATCGGCATACTGCGCCTCGAAGCATGCCATTGCCGGGTTCACCGATTCTCTACGCTGTGAATTGATTCACCAAAAATCGCGAGTGCACGTATGCATGGTCCAGATGCCGGCGCTCAACACCACCCAGTTCGGGTGGGTTAAGAGCCGGCTGCCGCATAAGGCACAACCCGTTCCTCCCATTTTTCAACCGGAGGTCGGAGCTCGCGCGGTGTATTGGGCTGCGCATCATCGCCGGCGGGAGTTGTTCGTTGGCGGGTCAACGGTGGCAGCAATAGTGGGCCAAAAATTTATTCCCGAGTTGTTGGATGAATATCTAGGACGGACGGGTTACAGGTCACAGCAACACGACGGCAGACAGGATCCCAATGCTCCGAACAACTTGTGGGAAAGTGTAGATGGTGAATTCGGAGCACACGGAGCATTTGATGATCGCGCGCATTCTACTTCCCCGGAGCTATGGGTCGACACGCACCGGCCGTGGTTATGGGCAGTACCGGTTGCGGGAGTTGTAGCAGCCGGAGTTGCTGGCGCCATGGCGTACAAATTTGTTCGCCGACAGCAGCACAGGCTGAAACATGGCTTGCGTTTGCTCCAGAGAATTGCTTGATTATCTGGTTCCGTTCTTTTGAAGAGCGGGGCGCTCCATATCTCCCAGAGCAAGATCCACAATTGCGGTCTTAGTAGAGTGCGCGAAGATCGAGGAGAAGACCAGCACCTTTTCCGCAGTTTCAGGATCAATACTGCCATTCTCTGCCTGCTGGGACAATTCCATCCCGGCCGCCACTCCAGCCCAGAACACAACTTCTTCCATGCTCATGGTTTCACCCGGGCAAGGTGGAAGCTGGCACAAGTTTTCGAGAATGTCGCGGGACTCCTCAGGGTCGAAGTTTTCGGCTTCGTCGACAAAGGACATGACTTCCAGTATCCGACTGAATCCCTGCCAATCGCGGCGATTTGTTGGTTCCAGCTTCATCATGGCATTGCGTCCGAAGGTGGCGCGTCAACGTTCTTTAACAGACGATGGAGCGCTAACTGGTCACAGGGAAAATGTAGCGGTGAAGGAGCCAATCATGCTATCCCCTTCATCTCTTAGGCTTTGGCGTAGCATCCTGTAGGGAAATGTAACGAATCCGCCATGAAGTCAGGACTTTGCCGTATTAGAGGAAAGGGCCCGAGTCCTAAGCTGCAACATCTTGTGCGAGGAGAACGGATTTGAGAGCAGTGCGCGACAGCTCAATGCGGTAGGTAGGTTCGCTGACAGCTCGCCAATGATCTTTGTAGGATTCCTCTCCCCGCAAAAAATCGAAGCGGTTCATTCCTGACTGCAGGGCATCTATGATCGCGGAGAACATGAGTTGCGTACCCGGGCTGAGGAATGCGAACTCTGGATCGAATCCCTGAAGGTAGCAAAACGTGGTTGATTGTTGCCGCAAGGTGTGCATTGCTGCCACGGTGCGGCCGCTCACACGAAGGCGACACATGCGCAATATCCCCCGCGCAAGTAGTGTTGGCGCCGCCTTGCGGTGGAAAGCACGGATATTTTCCTGCGCCAGCACTCCCGATTCCCCAGTGTGGGCCCAACGTGTGGTATGCAGATAAAAAAGATCATCCAGGAACGACGGCAGACTCTCGGAAGTTGCTACTTCAACTTCGCCGCCACCCGCTCGCTCCAGGCGCGACTTGCCGTTTCGTAAATTCGCACGTTGACGTTTTGAGAGTAGTTGCAAGAGATCTTTTTCGCTTCCAGGAAACGTCAGAACAGAACAGCTGTCGTGCACCGTCGCAAATGAAGAAAGCAGAGTTCGGCGGAGCACCGAACGCGCGGACACATCGGTAAGGTCAAAGGTGGTCCAGCCCTCTAATTTTGCGACGCTGTCCAAAATCACACTGACGATTTCGTGCTCCAAAGCAGGGTCGGCCAGCAGATCAAGGTAGTCCGACACGCCTCCAGCCATAAATGCGAGTACCCGTTCTTCTCGGCGGGAATAGATGAGCAATGGAGCGAGCCCAACAACTTTGCCATCACGGCGAACCTCTATGGTTCGAATATGGGTTGGCGAGAAAACTTCGAGCCACGCCAATATCCATTCCGGGCGTTGAAACGGTGTCGTGCTCGAGCAGCGCTCGCAGAGTTGCAACCATTCATTTTCGATTGCAGCTAGCTCTTGCACGCTGGCCAAAATTCGCGTACTGAAATCCGCATTCATCGTTATCTCGCCGTCTTCATGCAGCTTGCAGTTGGTGTCGATCCTGGCGACTCAAAGTCGAGTAAAGGCCCAGATATTCGGCGAACATTCTGTCTGAGGAAAATCTCATTTCAGCTTCGTGACGACATACGGACGAAGATATTGAATCTACCTGCTTGATTGCCCGACACATGCTTTCGGCATCATCAACCAGAAAGCCGGTACGCCCAGTCATAACAATGTCCGCAAGGGCACCATTGGGAAATGCAATGACCGGAGTTCCAGACGCCATGGCCTCCATCGCCACAAGGGAACTGGTTTCCAAAGCCAGACTGGGCAAAAGCAGGCATCGCGCTCCCGCGAGCAATTGCGCTTTGCGCTGGCCACCGATAGGACCCATAAAACGGACCCTCTCATTGAGTCTTGGACGAACCATCCGGTCAAAATATGACCGGTGTTCCGGATATTCGAACACAGCGCCTGCGACGATCAGATCCACTTCTGCGCGCTCGGCAGCGTCGATTGCCAGGTGCACTCCCTTTTCAGGACAGATGCGGCTTAATACGACTGCATAGTCGGATTTTTTCGATGTCACGTGGAAGTTCCTGACTTCAACTCCATTCTCAATAACAGTCTGAATAGGCGCCTGCGGCGGCGCTGTCTTAGCTTGGGACTTCGATACGCAAACCAATTTTACGTTCGCACTTTTTGACAAGAGGGCGTGAGGTGCATACCAGGCCAAGGGAAGGTGTAGAGAAACGACTACGGGGATGTTGCACTGTGGCAGATATTCAAAAAAATCCAGCCCGTGCATATGGACCACGTCGACCGGAAATTCGCTGAGAGTTCGATTGAGCAATCTACTGAACTCGCGCCGCGCTTCGCGTTTGGCAGTTTCGTCGAGAGTGCCCGAGGGAACATGCGCTTGAATGAGCAGTCCCTCACAACGGGACCCCGCCGGAGCTAACACCAGCGATTTGTGGCCTGCCCGGACGAGCGCCGCATCGAGCATCGAAAGAACCTGCTCGGCGCCGCCGGCCGTGTGTTGCGAAACCTGGGCCAGGGGATAGCCGGCACTGAGCACGGTTAGCGCCATGAATGCTCCTGCAATTCGGCGATGGCGCAGGCTGCAAGTTCACACCAACGAACTCCGGTCATTGGCCAACCCATGCATTCGTACCAGAGCGTTCCTCGGTGCGGAGGCAGGGAGAAATCGTAGTCAGGAGCGCACCGCAGCCGTTCGATGTCCGTAGAGAAATTTCCAAGTACGAGGCGTTGCGAGGTGTACGTGTTCAACATCTTTCGCTTACGAACACGATCGTCGTCGTTCAGCTCTAATACGACTTCTGGTTCGTTTGCGGCCAGGAATTCTCCGGTAATGCAGGCGCCGCGACGTGCGTGGTACGAGGTCATTTCGAGCAGCAATGGCCGGTTGCTCTCATTCAGCCGAGTTGTTGCCGCCCTGGCCACGACCGCCGCCGAATCGTGGTCGGGATGTCCTCCTTCGTACGGATGTGTCACTACTGCGAGGGGTCGGATCGTCGCTAATAGCTCAGCGAAATCCTGGGCTAGTCGGGAAATTGCAAAAGCCGCCTCCTGATCAACAGCATGGAGCCAAAAAATGTTTTGCTCAGGAATTCCCGGGATGCTCAGAGCGCAAATGGCTTCCTTGTGTCGCGTGTTGGCATATTCATCGCGCGAACCGTTCACGCCTGCAGACCACAGGTTCGTGTCTCGAGGAGCGCCATCAGTCAAGAAAGCCACGAATGAATTAGGGAAGTGCGAGAGCAACCACGAGGCGCCGATCGTCTCATCATCGGGATGCCCCGCAAGCAGCAGCATTGGACCCTCGCGCAGACGCGTCGCGATTTCCGCCCACTCCTTGTCGCGCTCAGCCCGCGAGTTCATGGACCGTTGCCTGGCTCGATAGGACCCGCATCGCTTCGCGATATCCGTTCAATGTGCCCACATCGACATAGACGTCGCCGCGCTTGATGCCGAAAGCGCTTCCCCCTTGCGCAATGTATGCATTGACCAGAGTGCCCAGGTATTCGTCGGCACGTTGGCGTTCGATCCACAGCCGATGAAGATGCGCAAAATGTTCGCCGGTTAGCTTGAAAGCTCCCCATATCCAGTGGGAGGTTGCGTGTGCCCGTTTGACCTGGATCTCTTCCACCTTGTCACCACCATCAGTGATGACCGAATCAAACAACTCAGGCCGGGTAGTAGGAAAGAGAAGAAACGAAAACTGGTCGTCGGGAAGAAACGAAAATCCATCCATTGGAAACCAGACCGTGTCCGGCAGGCCAACACATACCTGATCAGCCGGGGCTATGAACGGCAATGCACTAAATAGTGCGTCGCAGAGACCGGCGGGATTCTGCTGTACCGCATAACAAATTGGAACGCCAGAAATATGTGCGCCGAAGTAGCGGATGATATCGGTTTTTTCAGGCGAGATAACAAAGCAGACCCGGTCCACTCCGTCGATCAGCATGCGCTCCAGAAGGTGTTCGGTCACCGCGCGGGGGCGTTCGATCATTCCGTCGAAGCGAGTGCCTACAGGCAGAAGCTCTTTGGAAAAAGCCAGCGGCTGAATGCGAGTTCCCCGCCCTGCGGCCGGGACAATTCCCCAACGCAAGCTCATGCCGCACCCTCCAGGAGATCGATGAGCTGCTGGCTGCGATGTGCTGCGGTGTGCGAATCCATCGCGCGGTCATGCGCCGCCTTACCTATCCGCCGCAACTCTTCGCTGTCACGACGAATGGCGCTGACAACATCCTCTGGCGATGACGCCACAAGAATTTCTTCGCCGGGCGTAAAGAAATCAGCCAAACCCTCCCATGAATCGCTCACCACGGGAGTTTCACAAGCCGCTGCTTCAAACAGCCGTCCAGACGGACAATACCCAAAGCGCGCCATGGAGCCGCGAGTAACATTCAACGTCGCCTTCGATGAACTGTAGAAGGCCGGATGTTCAGGAGGTGGAACGTGTTCCACGAACCAGACGTTTACGTTCCAGGGAAAGTCATCTGGATACTGGGCCCCGCCCAACATAAATTTGCGTTTCGGCAGCCGCCGGGCAGGCTCAAGAAAAAGACGATCCAAAACTTCTTGCCGGTCTGCCGCGTATGTCCCCAGATAGGAAAGGTCGGAATGGTAGTGCTCCAAAGGGGGCACGGCCCGATGAAATCCCGGATCCACACTGCCATAGAGCGGTTCGACGCGGCGCGCTCCGAAGAGCTGGCATAATTCGCCGAGGGCCCGGCCACCGACGTAGCTGAGCACCAGATCAAAATCTTTCAGGCCGTAGTCAGGAACGTAATTTACAAATCCGTGCTTTCGATAATTTTCGATCGTTACCGCGGTATCCAGATCGTAAAACACTTTGATTGCCGGCCAACTGAGAATCAACTCTGACGCTGCGATGGCATCCGGACAATAAGAAGTCACAAGGGCAGCGTCGCTGTTCGATACCGCGGAGGTCGCGATTGACGCCACCGCGTCCCATGAGGGATAAAGAACCAGTTGGTAGTTTTCAGGCCATGTTAGGTCGCGATGGTTTGCGTAATAGGAAACGTCTTTTTCGAAAAAAGTGACTGAGTGACCCTGTTGAGCGAGTGCATTGCAAAGACCGCGCCAGAGCGTGGCGTGGCCGTTGCCCCAGGAGGAGCTGATCGTCAGACCAAAAACGACAAGCTTCATTCGTTAGCCCTGTATCGCATGCCGGCTTTTCAGTTGATCAGGTAGCCGCTTGGTCGCACACGCGAACCCTCGCGTTCTTACGCAGACTTCGATGCGGCTGCCAAAAACCAAGCTGTATTTCAGAGTAGGTGTATTTTTCCCTCGATCCGGATTGAATCGTAGCCTCTAAACCCTGCCAGTTGCAGGACATCTCACATTTTCAGCCAGGCATCAGAGTGAGTTCCGGCCGCGGCTGCGCATATCACCATCGGGCAACGCTTCCGGTTTTAATTTGCCATGCGCTGGATACTCCTCTGCTCGATGATGCTGATTCTCTCAATGGCCGTTTTCGGGCACACCAAGGTCGGCGAACAAGCACCTTCATACGAAGGTCTCCAAGTGGGATCGGTCGCTGTTGTGGCCAATCCTCATCTAAACGCAGAACAGTACCGACCGCTGATCACACAGCAAGCCGGAGAGCCTTTCTCTAAAGAAAAAATCCAGGAGAGCATCGACGCGCTAAAGCGCACCCAGGCCTTCAGCAAAGTGGACTTGAAGGTCGAGCCTGGACCTGATGGTCTGAAACTCAGTTTCGTGCTCGAACCCGCGTACTACATCGGGATGCTGGAGTTCCCCGAGGCGATCAAACATTTCTCCTACACTCGACTGCTGCAGGTAGCGAATTTACCCGACCAGACTGTTTTTAAGCAGAACGACTTGGAAAATGCAGAGAAGGCACTCGTAAAATTTTTTCAGGACCATGGCTTCTTCCTCGCCAAAGTTCGCACTGACGTCCGGCTCGACGATGCCAATCAGCTTGCACACCTGACATTTAACTCGGATCTTGGGCCGCATGCGCATATCGGGAAAGTTGAGGTTCGGGGTTCAACCCCGCAGGAAAATCGCAAACTGGAAAGCACCTTGCGCTCGCTGAAGGCACGCTTCACGGGCGCACTTCTTAAGCACGGCAAGCCGTACTCGCCGCGGCGCATACAATCGGCAACAGCTCTCATAAAAGCCGAGTTGAGCAGGCAACACTACCCTGACAACAAAATTGCCATCAACCCTCCGGTGTACCATCCGGAGACCAACCTGGCAGATGTGTCATTCACCGTTGACACCGGTCCGGTAATCGACATCCGGATCGAGGGCGCGAGTCTCACCTGGATTCCGTTTCAGTCAGGGCGCCTGAAAAAGAAACTGATCTCGATCTATGACGAAGGGTCGGTCGATCCGGACATCATCGAGGAAAGCCGCCGCAATCTAACAGACTACTTTCAACGCAAGGGCTATTTCGACGTCAAGGTCAATACCAATTCTCGGCAACAGAATGGAAAGACGATTCTTACTTTTCAAATTGACAAGGGGACGAAGTATTCGGTTACTGAAGTCGCCTTCACCGGCAATCACACCCTGAATAGCCATGATCTGGCAGATCAAGTTTCAGTGAAAGAGCGCACGCGATTCATCAGCCATGGGTTGTACAGCGAGAAACTACTTCGTGCGAGCGCAAAAAATCTGGAAAGTTTTTACAAAGATCATGGTTTTGAGCAAGCAAAAGTCACGCCACAAGCCGTACAGCACGATAGAGGAATTCATATTACGTTCGATATCGCCGAGGGGGACCGCACAATCGTCAGCTCACTCCGTGTGGAAGGTAACCAAAGCATTCCAACCAACCAACTCGTGTTCAAGAGACGTGGATTTGAACTGAAGGAGGGCAAACCCTATTCGCCGCGAGGACTGAACGACGATCGTAATCGCATCGCGGCCAAGTATCTGGACCGCGGGTTCTTGAATTCGGAAGTGAGGACTATTGTCACGCGTCATCCCGATGATCCCCATCAGGTGGACGTGACCTATCAAGTTACCGAAAACCAGCAGGTACGTATCAGCCATGTCGTCTACATGGGATACCGGCATACGCGACTGTCGTTCATTCAAAAAAGCGCAAATCTCGCGCCGGAAGAACCTTTGAGTCAGGGCAAGCTGCTCGAAGGAGAAAGCAATCTCTACGACGACGGCATATTTGACTGGTCGAGCATCTCCCCGCGAAAAGACATTACCACTCAGGCCGACGAAGAAGCCCTTGTCAAAGTTCACGAAGCCAAACGCAATTCCATCACCTATGGTTTGGGATTTGAGGTTTCACGGCGCGGAGGGAATGTGCCGAGCGGAAGTGTCGCGGTTCCGGGACTGCCGACGGTTGGGCTCAAGGTTGCGCCGAGCGGAAATACTTTCGCCAGTCCTCGTGGGTCTATTGAATACACCAGGTTAAATATTCGCGGACTTGGAGAGACGGCCGCAATCTCTTTGTTGCTTGCACGGTTAGACCAGAAGGCAATTGCAACTTATACAGACCCGCGTTTTCGCGGATCGAGTTGGCAGGCTTTGACCAGCCTTTCAGCTGAGCGGACTACTGAGAATCCGTTGTTCCAGGCGCGCCTCGCCGATGCTTCTCTGCAGTTCCAGCGTTTTCTTGATCGCAAGAAAACACGCCAGCTTCAGATCCGTTACGACTTCAATCGAACAAAGTTAAGTCAACTAATTGTTCCGGAGCTGGTATTGCCGCCCGACAGAAATGTGCAGCTCTCTTACGTTTCGAGCACCATTATTGAAGACACTCGCGACAAGCCGCTGGATGCGCACAGAGGCATCTACAGCACCGTAGATTTTCGGCTGGTCCCAAGCGCACTGGGATCGAGCGCCAGCTTCACGCGTCTCTTGAGCCAGTATGCCTTTTACAAACCGGTGCACGGCATGGTTTTTGCCAACAGCATTCGATTGGGATTGGCAGCTCCTTATAGCGGCAGTGATGTGCCCACAAGCGAGCGTTTCTTCGCCGGCGGCAGCACCACATTGCGTGGATTCCCCATCAACGAGGCCGGGCCGGTTCGCTACATTCCGTTCTGCAGCGGCAGCACTTGTCAAAATATTGCAATCCCCATAGGCGGCAATCAGATGTTCATTCTCAATTCTGAGCTGCGGTATCCCATTCCGATTATTAGCAATCTGGGTGGGGTGATTTTTTATGACGGTGGAAATGTCTACAATCGCATCAACTTTGCTGATTTCGTAAATAACTACACCAACACGATTGGTATCGGGCTGCGTTACAACACTCCGATCGGACCAGTTCGCTTCGACATCGGGCACAATGTCAATCCCGTGAGTGGCATCACCTCAACAAATTATTTCATCACACTAGGGCAGGCGTTCTAGTTGGCAGAGCACGGTATTCGAGATGAAATGGTCAAAGATAATCGGCTGGACGGCAGTAACAATCGGCGCATTGATCTTGCTGATTATCGTGGGCGCTGCTGTGCTCCTCAAGAGCCCCGCATTTCATCATTACCTAGTGACGAAGGTTGAGCAGATCGCGAGCCAATCAACCGGGGCGCAGGTGGAAATTGAGAACCTTCAGCTGCATTTGAAAACTCTGTCGGCAGATGTTTATGGCTTAACGGTACATGGCACGGAAGCGGAAGCAGAAGCAGAAAAGCCGTTGTTGCAGGTGCAACATGTGAAGGTTGGGATCAGAATCATTTCCGTGCTGCGACGTAGAGTGAATCTCAGCCAACTCATCATTGAGCGGCCAGTCGTAAATTTGATAGTTGACAAACAGGGACGAAGCAATCTGCCGCAACCGCCGGCATCACAAAATCAGAGTTCCAGCACCAACGTATTCGACCTTGCAGTTGGCCACGTGCTGCTTACAAACGGCGAAATTGAAGCCAAAGACCGCGCCATTCCGGTCAATGCGAACCTGGCCAACTTGCGCACCGAAATAAGCTTCAGCCAACTGAAACGACAGTATAGCGGCACGATCTCCTATGAAAATGGAGTGATCCAGTATGAGCGGCTTCATCCGCTGCCTCACAGCCTGCGGGCTTCATTTGATTTCAGTCCTTCTGAACTGAACGTGAAACCGCTACAGCTCAGGATTGGCGGCTCTCAATTTGAATTGGTGGCCAAGGTGCAAGATTACGCCGGGAATCCGCAAGCTCAAGGCCGCTACAACATTTCTCTGCATACGCAGGATTTCGCCGGCCTCTCGCAAGCTGGGAGTGCCACGGGGGATGTGACGCTGCATGGCGAACTTAGTTACAAGGACGTTCCGGGGCAATCCATGTTGAGGAACGTTGCTCTTTCCGGAGACATGAGTAGCAATGGACTCGAGCTTTTCTCACCTCAGGCTCGAGTAAAGATTGAGCACCTTGCCGGCAAGTATCAGCTCGCGAATGCCAATTTCAAAGCAGATGGTTTCGTCGCAGATTTGCTAGGCGGCCGCCTGACTATCAATGGCGCCGTTGACCGGATTGAGACGACGCAGCGCTCTCGATTGCATGCGGATCTCAGTGGCATCTCTCTGCAGGCCGTTAAGGCGTCTTTGGGGAATTCTTCGCAGTCAGTTCCTGTGACGGGCACTCTGCACGCCACAACAGATGCTCAGTGGCAGGGCGCCTTCACAAAACTGCAAGCGAACTCGGCGCTTACCATGCGCGGTGCATTGGTTTCACCAGGTGCCGCCGGATCGCAACGCTTTCCACTAACCGCGGATGTCCGGGCAAATTACGACGGCCCGCACAATCTGCTCACTGTCGCCTCAAGCTCAGTTCAACTGCCTGCGACATCCGTCCATGCGCAGGGCCAGATCGGAAACAACTCGAATTTGACCATTACGGGCTCAAGTACTGATCTGCATCAGCTCATGTTGCTTGCCTCGGCAATGTCCACCAAGACGACACGGCCAACGAGTGCTGCCGACCTTCATGGTGCGGCCAACTTGAACGCAATCATTCGCGGAACAATCCAGAATCCGCAAGTGACAGCCCAAATCTCGGCTAAAGATCTGGAGCTCAATCAAAGTGAATGGAAATTGATCGAACTATCGATGGCCGCCAGTCCATCGCGGCTCGCCATTCAGAATGCCTCGCTGGTATCCGCACAGCAGGGACGTTTGAATTTGGCCGGCCAGGTGGCGTTGCGGCACTGGTCATATGTACCGTCTGATCCGATGGCAGCGAATCTTGAAATACATCGCATAAAAATTGCGGAACTACAGCAAGCAGCGAATTTGAAGTATCCCATCGAAGGGGAGCTTGTAGGTAATGTCCAACTGCGCGGTTCGGAGCTCAATCCTCAGGGCCACGGAAAGATTCAGATCAACCAGGCGAAAGTTTCGGATGAACCGCTGAAGAATGTATCGGCGCAATTCCAGGCAGTCAACGGCACCATTCATTCAAATCTTGCGCTGGACGCTTTGACCGCTGACGTCAGCTTCACGCCGGAGTCCAAGGCATATCAGGTCAAGCTCAAGTCTTCTCCAATCGACCTCAGCAAGAGTCACACCATCCAAGCGAAAAATCTTCCACTGAAGGGTCTAGTCACGCTGGTAGCTGATGGTGCCGGAACACTCGACAATCCGCAATTGACGGCTTCCATAGAAGTTGACCAGTTGCAAATGCGGGACACGAATTTCAGCCGAGTGCAGGCGAAATTGGACGTGGCCAACCATCTTGCCAAAGTGGCGCTGAACTCGGGATTAGGCGGCGCCGCTCTGCACGGCACTGCAACTGTCCATTTATCTCCGGGCTACTATACCGAAGCTTCTCTGGACACCAGCAAATTCGCCATTGATCCCTTTCTCGCCCTTTATGTGCCCTCCCGCCCCGCAGATCTACACGGGGAAACTGAGCTGCATGTCTCGGTGAAAGGTCCAGCGTCAGACATGAGCAAAGTCGAGGCACACCTGACGATTCCCGTACTCGATGCGAACTATCATTCGCTGCAAGTTGCGGCGACCGGCCCGATCCGGGCTGATTACTCCAACTCTGTGCTTGTGCTGCAACCGGCATCGATCAAAGGTACTGACACTTCCCTAGAGTTTCAGGGGAGAATTCCAATCAACAGGCCAGGTGACATTGCAGTCTCTGCTCATGGCTCCGTCGGATTACAACTTGTCCAGATGTTCAGCCCTGACCTGCGCACCGGAGGCGACATCGCAATGGATGTAAACGCAGCCGGCACCTTCAAGAGCCCGGCGATAAGCGGGCAGGTTCGCCTGGAAAACGTCTCGGTGTCGTCCGAAGAAATGCCTCTTGGTGTGCAGGACCTGAATGCCCGGATGCAGATAACTGACAAGAGCCTTGAAATTGCAAGCGGCTCTGGCAAGCTCGGCGGCGGAGATTTGACACTCGGCGGGTCGATCATCTACCGGCCGGAGTTGGCAATGAATGTCGCGGTCTCGGCGAAGTCGGTACGAGTGCGATATCCGGAGGGTGTGCGCACGGTGTTCGACTCTGACCTCACGCTCTCAGGTAATCAACAGGCGTCACTGCTGCAGGGACGGGTGCTGATCGATTCGCTGTCCTTCACTTCTGACTTTGACATCTCATCGTTTATGTCGCAATTCACGGGAACCAGCACACCCGACACCGGCCAGAGCATGGCAGACAATCTGAAATTGCAGATTGCGGTGCAGTCAACCAGTCAGTTGAGCGCAGGCACGGCGCAGCTTGGAATCGAGGGAAGCGCAAACCTGCGTTTAATCGGCACCGCTGCGGATCCGGTGATCGTGGGCCGTGCCGACCTGACCTCAGGCGACATTTTCTTTCAGCAAAATCAATACCACCTGGAGCGTGGCACCATCACGTTTGCCAATCCGAATCAAACTACGCCCGTGCTGAATGTATTAATCACCACCACGATCAAGCAGTACAACTTGAGCATCACGATCCGCGGCCCAATCAATAAGCTGCAAACCACTTATATCTCTGACCCCACGTTGGCTCCGGTGGACATCATCAGCCTCATCGCTCGTGGGCAAACCACCACGGAAGCCCAGGGGACGAGTTTTGGTACCGACCAGGTACTCGCTGCTGGTCTCGGCCAGGTTAGTAACCAAGTGACTAAGTTGACCGGCATCGCCGGATTGCAAATCGATCCTTTGATCGGAGGCGAGAACACCAACCCGTCGGCAAGGATTGGCATTCAGAAACGCGTAACCAGGAATTTTACTTTTACCTTTTCAACCGATGTTACGGAACCACAGAGTGATATTGTGCAGGGCGAATATCAGATCAATAAACGCTGGTCGGTGAGCGTCACAAGAGATCAGAACGGCGGATTTGGAATTGATGGCAAGTATCACACAAATTTCTAACCCAGCCATTAACGACGAGCAGTTGGCCGGCGATCAGCCCACGGCTGAAGAATCCTCAAAATCCGATTTGTGGATTTTCCGTGAAGGCCGAAAAGAAGTCTCAGGGCCGGCTTTCCTGCGTGAACTGCGGAAGGGGCTTGCCGCGAAGCAGCCCACAATAGACTCGCTGATTCACGCCGGCGAACTGGAAGCTGCCCTCGCGGACGCTGGAACTCAGAGCACATCAGCGGCTGCCGCGGTCACGGATGCTCTCGCTTTGAATCTATGCACGGGAACTTTCGGAACCGACGATCCGGATCTCCTGACGCGAAAAATCGAAGCGCCTCCGCTCATCAGCATTTCGCCACCGGAAGGCTTTACCTATTACGCACTACATCCATTGGATTTCGCCAGAGTGGCAGATGAAATCGCCAGAGTTTCTGACGTGTTTGCCGTAATCGGAATCCGCAGCATTGGAACGACCTTGAGCGCTGTAACCACGGCCGCGCTTGGTGCCCAGGGAAAGCGGGCTGCTCGGATAACTGTGCGGCCGGTGGGACATCCCTATGCCCGCGCCTTTGAATTCACGCCGGACCACAAGCGCTGGATTGCAGAACAAGAGTTGAAAGTGGCCCACTTTCTCGTTGTCGATGAAGGCCCGGGTCGAAGCGGATCGACTCTTCTTTCAGTCGGTGAGGCGCTTCGGCGAACCGGTATAGCAGGGGAGCGCATCACCATTGTGGGGAGCCGGCAATTCGACCCGCAATCACTTTGCGCAGCGGACGCTGTCGAACGATGGCAACAGTTCCATTTCATTTCGACGACGCCTGGAGTGAGGGATCGCTTTCAAAATTGGCGATACCTCGGAGGCGGCGACTGGCGGATGTACTTCTTCGAGAAAGAGCAGGACTGGCCCGAGAGTTGGACTCAAATGGAGCGTTTCAAAGTGCTTTCGCCCGATGGTCGCGAATTCGTCAAGTTTGAAGGAATGGGCAGAATCGGGAAAGAGGCGGGCGAAAGAGCGCATGTACTTGCAGAGTCTGGATTCTCGGCTGAAACCTGTGGCGCCGCAGATGGTTTCATTTCTTATGCTGCAATCCACGGCAAACACCTTGGCCCGCATGACCTCAGCTCAACAATACTGGAGCGGATCGCGCGATATTGCGCGTTCCGCATGTCGGAATTCCGATGCGACGAAACTCAGAGTTCTCAACTCGAGGAAATGCTCACGTACAACCTTGAGCAGGAGTTTGGGAGGGAGTTCCAGATAAGTGCCGGCCGGCTCACTTCAGTGCCCATTTTAGTAGACGGACGCATGCAGCCTTACGAGTGGATCGCGAGCAGTTCCGGCAGGAACGTCAAGACCGATGGCATCAGCCACGGAGACAATCACTTCTTCCCTGGACCGTGCGGAATCACCTGGGACCTGGCGGGCGCAGCAATCGAATGGAGGCTTGATCGAGATAGCACCGATTTCCTGCTGAACAGATTTCGCCAATTCTCTGGAATTGATATTACTCACGACTTCAAGCTTTATCTTCTGGCTTATTGCGTCTTTCGGCTCGGATTCTGCAAGATGGCGCGATCTACAGTGCAGGGCTCGACGGAAGAAAAGCGCCTGGACTTAGCTTATCGGTCTTATCGTGTTAAAGCGGGTGAGTTGCTCACCTCACGAGCCTCAGGGTAGGCAGATCCACAGAGCGACTTTCCCGGGTACTGGCTCAGTTTGAACTCGGCAACAAAGTACCAGAGGTCATTTCGAAGTCCGCGTTGCCCCCAAAGCGGGCTCTCCTAACAACGCAGAATTTTGACAAAAAAAGATGTATGCTATCTCCTTTGCAATGGGCTATAAGTATGGGTTTCTCGGGTACTGACAGACCAACATCAGGAATCGAAACTAGGGCGGCGCGAATCTTGATTGCTGATGACCACGAAGTCATGCGGATGGGCATCCGCAATCTCCTGGAGTCGGTCCCAGAATGGACAGTTTCAGGCGAAGCAGGGACTGGACGCGAAGCGGTTGATCTTGCGCTGCAATTGTCACCGGACATCATCATCATGGACATCACTATGCCGGAGATGAACGGGTTTGAGGCTGCCGCACAAATCGCAGAGCAACGGCCGGACATCCCGGTGATCATGTTTTCTCTCCATCTATCAGAAGATGTGGTGTCCCGGTTCAAGACCGGCCCGATCCGAGGCGCGGTCTCCAAAAGTGAAGCTGCTCGCGATCTGCTTCATGCGGTCCGTTCTGTGCTCAGCGGGGGAACGTTTTTTCCTGGAAAATCCTCTTCGGTATCTGCCCACTAGCGGGTCAATTTTCATTAGTCACCGCCCAAATACAGCTTCTACCTGATTTCAAAAACAATCGCGCGTGTGCGATACCGAATGAGCGTCATCGAGTATCTTCAATTGGTTTCCCATTGCGCCAATCCGGCCTGCGCAGTTCCCCTCCGATATCTGCGGGATGGCCGCCTTTTTCAATTTGAAGTGAGACAACAAACCGCCAAGGGCCAGGTTTCAGACTTTCGCAAAGCTTCGCGCCGTGTTTCTCACTTCTGGCTTTGCGGTGAGTGTTCGTCAAAGCTGACATTGGTATTCGATCAAATAAGGGCAGTGGTTTTGAAACCGACAATTGCGGCCTAAGCACACCCACTCTTTCCGTCTTTTGTTAGTTGGTCCCGACTTGATTACTGCTTTGCTCTGGAGATATATGCCAAGGACATGGCACAAATAAGACTTAAGCTGGGAAAGAAATTGAGAGGCGGACTAGGGAGGCGGCAGGCGCTGGATAAAGGGGAGGTACGACCAACGCCTGCCTTCCGTCTCCTTCGCGTTGGGGCTGAATTATGTGTAATTGAATGAGTAAAGCTCCGGCTATCGGGTTAATACTGTATTTTTTAGTACGCCATCAAACAATATCCGCCTGACGAAGAATACAAAGATTAGTTCAATGTTTGCATCTACTTAGGGAATATCCTCGTGTTGATTGTGCATGAAACAAGCTTCTAGCCCCACGAACGCAGAACTCGCCTGTGGTCCTTTTCCGGAAATCGGAGGCTATGCCGTCATCGGGGATTGCCGGACAGCGGCATTGATATCAAAAACCGGGTGCGTGGAGTGGCTCTGCTGGCCGCGCTTCGATTCCGAATCAATCTTCGCCGCCATGCTCGATAGAGAGCGAGGAGGATTCTGGAAGGTATCCCCCCTCGGAAATTACTCCGTAAGCCGCAGCTATGTGAAAGATTCGAATGTGCTCCAGACGACCTTTTCCTCGCCTTCTGGCAAAGCTGAACTCACCGATCTAATGCCGGTGCGAGATGCCGCACAATGTTCCATGGTCCCGGACCACGAGATTGTGCGAAGGCTGACCTGCACGGAAGGAGAATTGGAAGTAGAAGTTTGCCTTGTTCCACGCGCCACCTATGGCGAAGCAGAGGTGAAGATGTGCAACCAAGGCAAGCTCGGCCTTCGCATGACGGACGGCAAGGGAGTGTACTGGCTTCGGAGCAATATACCTCTAAAAGTGACCGATAGATGTGCATTTGCCCGAAAAAAAATCCAAGCCGGCGAGACGCTCCTGTTCTCGTTCAGCTATTCCCAGAGTTCGCCCGCCGTACTTACTCCCCTCGAACACATTCCGGAAAGAATTGAGACTTGCATTAAGTGGTGGCAGGACTGGGCAGCACAAGGGGAGTATAAGGGACAATTCCGCGAGGAAGTTATTCGCAGTGCCCTCGCTCTGAAGCTGATGATCTTTGCACCCTCCGGCGCCATAGTCGCGGCGCCGACGACTTCCCTGCCCGAACGCATTGGCGGCGACCTTAACTGGGATTATCGCTTCTGCTGGCTTCGCGACGCATCGCTCACTATACGCGCGCTGCTTGAGTTGGGCTATTGGAAGGAAGCTACAGGTTTTCTCGATTGGATGCTGCACGCCACCCGACTCACACAGCCGGAACTGAGGATCATGTATACGGTGTTCGGAAATCCTCCTCCGCGCGAACGTGAGTCGGAGGTCCTAAGAGGATACAAAGGTTCGCATCCAGTACGGATTGGGAATGGCGCCCGCGATCAGCTTCAACTTGATGTATACGGCGAAGTCATTGATGCGGCGGCCCAATACGCCTTCCACGGAGGGCGCCTGGACAGCGAAATGCAAAAGGTACTCGTCGATTTGGGAAAATACGTTTCCAAACACTGGGACGTGCCCGACAACGGCATCTGGGAGCCACGAACTCCGCCACGAGACCACACTCATTCCCGGCTGCTTTGCTGGACAGCGCTTGACAGGCTGGTGTCACTCGCCACAAAAGGCAAGCTCCAACGTGCGCCCGTGGATGAATTCAAGAAACAGGCGGAGGCGATCCGCGTCCAAATTCAAAAACGAGCGTGGAACGATGCATTGCAGAGCTACGTCAGCGAACTCGATGGGCACGAAATGGATTCCAGCCTGCTTCTGCTCTCCTGGTACGGTTTTGAGAAGCCCGAATCACCGAGAATGCGTACTACCTATCGGCGGCTGAGAGAGAGACTGAGCACTCCCGAAGGTCTGCTGTATCGCTCGGAACAGCTTCCGCCAGAAGGAACATTTGCCATCTGCAGCTTTTGGGAAGCGGAGTATCTCGCCTTGGGAGGCGGAACGATAGAGGACACGTGCAAGCTTATGACATCGCTGATGCAATATCGAAATGACGTGGGACTGTACGGAGAAGAAATCGACGCGAAGACCGGGCAGGCCTTGGGTAATTTTCCGCAGGCGTTCACGCATGTGGGATTCATTGGCGCGGCCCTTTCCCTTGAGCAACGAGAAAAAGGCGAGCAGCAACTGGGCCATCGCCCCGAAAGCGCTACCGTGCAAAAGACGCATCAAACGCAAGCAGCATGAACTGGGAAAGCTGGATCATCTCTGGATTCATCGCCACCCTGGCTCTTTCCTCACTGTTGGCTACGAGCCAGGGCATCGGGCTGACCCGCATGAACGTGCCCTATATGCTGGGTACCATCATGACTGCTGAGCGGGAAAAAGCCCGGGTATACGGGTTCATTGCTCATTTTGTAAACGGCTGGTTTTTCTCATTCTTTTACATCTACATCTTTCAAGCCAGGCACATGGCGAACTGGTGGTTCGGATTGCTTTTGGGGCTGGCCCATGCGATTTTCATGCTCACCGTGGTTATGTCGCTATTACCGAGCCTCCATCCCCGAATGGCAAACGAGAGCAAAGGACCGACAGCGCGCCGTCAGCTTGAACCACCTGGATTCATGGCGCTGAACTACGGCTATCAGACTCCCCTGTCGGTGCTAGTTTCTCACGCGGCATTCGGGGCGATCCTCGGGTCTCTCTATCGATTAACGTAGTCTGGCGGCAGTGTGCGACCTGTCAGCCCAGGGTTGAAGCCCACGCGGGAACTGTCGCGATCAACCGAGTCGCATCTAAATCTTCGTAAGGCGGCGCGGGTTTTTATCGTTTCCCCGCTTGGGCCCGGACGGAGCCGAACGATGTCAGTCCGGGCCACGCAAAAACAGCTTCTACCTTCTAGCTGCTGGCCCTCTTCAAAATCCAAACGGACGTGGGTTCGTCAGTGAAGGTTAGCAAATGTCTTATGTTGAATAGTCGGCGTTGATTCTCACGTATTCAGAGGTCAGATCGCTGGTTAAGAAATCCACTGCCGCCTTGCCTCTGCCGAGGCGCACGCCGACCCTGCACTCTGCTTTCGCGAGTTCTTCGTGGGCTGATTTTTCATCGAACATGCAGGCGGCTCCGTTCCGGCAGACGACTTGACTGCCAATCAACACTGATAACTTTGCAGGATCCAGACGAATGCCGCTTCGTCCCACTGCGGCAAGAATCCTTCCCCAATTCGGATCGGCGCCGGCCCACGCGGTTTTTACTAACTGAGAGTGAGCGATCGTGTGGGCAACCTGTAGAGCTTCAGCGCGATTTTTAGCTTGCTCGATGCGAAGCCTGATCACGTGCTGCACGCCTTCGCCGTCGGCGACGATCTGTTCGGCGAGCGAACGGCACACTTCCAGCAGGGCGCGATCGAACTCTTTGCGAACGGATTCATAGCGAATTCCGCTTGCGCCCGAAGCAAGCAGCAGAACGGTGTCGTTGGTGGAGGTATCGCCGTCGATTGAGATGGCATTGAAGCTCTCATCGCAGCATTTGCGTAAGGCACTTTTCAACGCGGCTGCACTCGCGGCGACATCGGTCAGCAGATATACGAGCATGGTCGCCATCTGTGGATGAATCATTCCCGCACCTTTGGCCACGCCGGTAATACAGCCACGTCCCGAACGCAGTGGAACGCTGGCGAGCTTGGGCTTTGAGTCGGTGGTGAGAATCGCTTCAGAGAAACGTCGCAGATGTTCGGCCGATGGACCTGCTGAGGAAACCAGAAATTTTAATTGCAGAATCACCGGTTCGACCGGCAGCGGGACTCCGATGATTCCGGTCGACGATGGAAAAACTTCTACCGCTCGCAGCTTCAGGAGCTTGGCCGTTTCGGCACAAATTGTCTTGCAGGTTCGAACGCCTCCCGCCCCGGTTGCACAATTCGCATTCCCGGAATTTACGATGACAGCGCCAACACGTCCCTCCCCTTTCCTGAGTGATTCCCTGCCAACTTCAATTGGCGCGGCGACCACGAGATTCCTGGTAAAAACGGCAGCCGCGGCTGCGGCCCGATCGGCGATGATCAAGCCCACATCAGATTTTCCGCTCGATTTAATGCCCGCCGTAGCAGCGGAAAACTTAAATCCTTTAGGAAGGAAAATCGGGCCGGACGCGATCATGCGTGCAGCTTCACCAGTACGTTTGCCGGCTCGGGAAGTATGGCGAAGCGCGGAAGCTCGCCTTTGACCATGGCAACTTCGTCGCAGCAATGGAAACGTGGACAGACACAACAGTCCTTGTTAATTTTGTCCGGCAGGTCGTCGCGTTGGGCGACATCGAAGCCGAGTTTGGCGAAAAATTCCGGGCTGCGAGTGAAAAGACAAATGCAGCTCACCCGATGTTTGCGGGCCTCAGACATAAGCGATTGCACGAGCAATTCCCCGCCGCCCCGCTTTTGAAAACCTCGTTCAACGGTGATGGAGCGGATCTCGGCCAGATGGGTCCCGTACAAGTGGAGAGCGCCGCAGCCGATTACTTGTCCAGCTTCTTCGAGCACAATGAAATCGCGGACATTTTCGCAGATTTCGGCTAGCGTCCGGGGTAAAAGCGTCCCATCCGGCGAGTAGGCGCAGATCAGGTCATGAATACGTTCAGCGTCGGGAAGAACAGCATCACGCGTGTGCATGGGCTTCCTCCTGAACTCCGAGTTTTTTACGTGCTGCGATCAATGCTTCGCGAACTCGTGCCGGAGCAGTTGCTCCTGCGACGTTGTGGATGGCGAGAACGTTTTCCAATTTCACAAACTGGTAGAAGTCTTCTTCGAAATGAGAGTCGATGCTACGAAGTTCCTCAATCGAGAGCCCTTCCAATTCACAACTCTTGTCAAGCGCCAGGCGCACAGCCTTTCCAACTAGCTCGTGAGCAATGCGGAATGGAACGCCCTTGCGCACGAGATATGTGGCAGCAGCGAAGGCGTTCATGTAGCCGGTTTCCGCTGCGGCTTGCATACGCTCGAAGTTGAACTCGACGGACTTCATCCAGCCTGCCACTAACGGCAACAATGAAAGCACGCTTTCAGTGGCATGGAAGAGTGGCTCTTGAGTTTCCTGCAAATCTTTGTTGTAGGCGAGTGGCAAGCCCTTGGCGGTTATCAACAATGCAGTAGCATCGCCGATCACCCGGCCAGCCTGCCCCCGAGTAAGCTCCAGCAGATCGCCATTCATTTTTTGCGGCATCGCGCTGCTGCCGGTTGAGTACGCTTCAGGCAATCGGAGGAAGCCATATTCTTGTGACGAAAAGAGCAACATCTCTTCGGCCCAGCGGCTCAGGTGCAGAGCAAGCATAGAAAGCACGTTTACAAATTCCAAAACGAAGTCGCGATCGCTGGTGACGTCGACGCTGTTCGCAGTGGGCGAATCGAATCCCAGCTCCGCAGCCATTAGTTCGCGATCCAGCGGCAACGTGGTTCCCGTCACTGCTCCAGATCCGAGCGGGCACCGGTTCGCTCGCTGCCGGCAATCAGACAGGCGATCGCGATCACGGAACAACATCTCTACGTAAGCCAGTAGCCAATGTCCGACCAACACCGGCTCGGCTCGCTGCATGTGCGTGTATGCGGGCATCGCCGCAACACCCGCTCGCTCTCCGCGATCGAGGAAGACGGAAATCAACTGCGAGATGGCTTCGCTAATTTCATCGCACCCGGATCGCACATAGAGGCGGAGATCCGTCGCAATCTGTTCGTTACGGCTACGGCCGCTGTGCAGCTTGTACCCGGTGTCTCCGATCAGAACCACGAGTTGCTTTTCGACGAAATGATGAACGTCTTCGGCTTCTGGATCATCGAGAAACTCCGCTGAGTCCGCGGCGTTCTCGCCAATTGACTCTAACCCATGCAAAACCTTCTCCAGTTCATCTGGAGATAGCACGCCCGCATGCTGGAGCGCCCGCGCATGCGCCGCACTTGCTTCCAGTTCACACTCGAGCAGGCGGCAGTCGAAATCGAACGACCGCTGCCAGTTTTCGAACGCGGGATCGAGCGGCTGTCGAAACCGCCCCGACCACATTTTCATTGCGCGACCTCTTGCGGGCTTCTCTGCGAGCTCCGGATTTCGTCGGCATTCTCTTCGGTGGTTAAGCGCTTTTGTTTTTGGATCTGCGCCCGCGACCGCGAGGGCAAGCCAAGAATTCGAATAAATCCCTCCGCATCCTTTTGGTCATAGCTTTCGCCCATGGTGAACGATGAAAGATCGGTGCGGTAGAGCGACTGTTCGGACTTGCGGCTGAGGACGGAAACATTCCCCTTGTAGAGGGACAATGTCACCGTTCCTGTGACTTCTTTTTGCGTGCTGTCCACAAATGCATCCAGCGCCTCACGCAGAGGAGTGAACCACAAACCGTAGTAAACCAGCTCGGCATACTTCAGGCCAATTTGCTGCTTGAAGTGCATGACATCACGCTCGCAGCAAAGAGCTTCGAGTTCGCGATGCGCGGCGATCAGTAGAGTCCCCCCCGGAGTCTCGTAGCATCCGCGGGACTTGATGCCGACAAACCGATTCTCGACGATATCGACACGGCCGACCGCATTTCGTCCACCGATTTCATTGAGCAATTCAACAAGCGAAACCGGATCGAGCCGCATTCCATTCACCCCAATGGGAATGCCTTTCTCAAACTCAATTTCCACTTTCTCTTCACGATCGGGCGCATCCTGCGGCGATTTCGAAATTTGCCAGGTGCTCGCGAACGGCGCATTGGCAGCGTCTTCCAGTTCTCCGCCTTCGTGGCTGATGTGCCAGAGATTACGGTCGCGACTGTGAATCTTTTCGCGGCTCGCTGCAACCGCAATTCCGTGCGCCTCTGCGTAATCGAGGCAATCTTCCCGCGACTTCAAATTCCATTCTCGCCACGGCGCAATGACTTTCAGTTCCGGCGCCAGCGCCTGATAAGTGAGCTCGAAACGAACCTGGTCATTCCCTTTTCCCGTGCATCCATGAGCGACCGCGGCTGCACCTTCCCGTAGCGCAACCTCGACCTGGTGCTTCGCTATGACCGGGCGCGCCATCGATGTGCCAAGCAAATATTTGTGCTCGTACACCGCGCCCGCCTTCAGCGATGGAAATGCATAGCTGGTGAGGAATTCTTCGCGTAGATCTTCGACGAGAACCTTGCTGGCGCCGGTCTTGTATGCCTTTTTAACGACCGCTTCAATATCGTCTCCCTGGCCAACATCCGCGACCATGGCGATCACCTCGCAGTCATAGTTCTCCTTCAGCCAGGGAATGATTATCGAGGTGTCGAGACCACCGGAATATGCGAGTACGACTTTCTCAGGCATGAGCGCTCCTTATCGGCCGGCCACTCTTGCCGCCGGCCAGAGTCATTAGTATTGCTTTCTGTACGTGCATGCGATTTTCCGCCTGGTCGAAGACGACCGACTGAACGGAATCGATGACGGCATCGGTAACTTCTTCATTGCGATGCGCCGGCAGGCAATGCATGAAGACGGCATGCGACGCGGCTTCAGACATGAGCGTGTCATTGACCTGATAGGGCGGGAAAATCTTGGCCCGCTCTTCGGTCTCATGTTCGTGCCCCATGCTGGTCCAGGCATCGGTGTAAATGGCGTCGACCCCGCGAACCGCTTGGTGCGGATCGTTGAGAATGTCTATGATCGCGCCGGTCTTCTTCGCAATGCGTTGCGCATCGGCGAGAAGTTCCGGGGCCGCGCCGTAACCCTTTGGCGTTGCGATCCGGATTCTCGAACCCAAAAGAGCCGCCGTTAGCAGTAGCGAATTCATTACATTGTTCCCATCGCCGACGTAGGCTAGGGTGATTTTTTTCAGATTGCCGAATTTCTCGTGCAGGGTGAAGTAATCCGCCAGCGCCTGGCATGGATGCTCCACTTCGCTCAGCGCGTTGACTACCGGAACACAAGCGAACTCCGCCATTCCTTCGACGGTTTCGTGCGCGAACGTGCGCAGAACGATGGCGCTTACCCAGCGCTCCAGATTGTGCGCGATGTCGCTCAGGGTCTCACGCGCATCCAGCCGCTCATGTCGCTGATCGACAAATGAAACCGATCCGCCGAGGCCGCAGATTCCAGCTTCAAAGGTGATTCGCGTGCGCAGCGACGGTTTTTCGAAGAACATGGCCACGTGCTTGCCCGCAAGGGCACTGCGAAAATCCTGCGGGCGCGCCTTCATCAGCGTGGTCAGCTCAAACAAAGACTCAACCTCTATAGGCGAGAGATCGCGGATTGAAACCAGGTCTCTTCCTGGCATCCGGCTGATCGGCGGTTGTGGCCTCGCCGGTACTGTTAAGGTTTGGCTGCTCATTAATGGTTCCTTTCGACTGCCAGACTGGTTTTCCTTCGTGCGCCTTCGTGTCTTTCGTGGTTGATGGTTTTGCGTTTCAGTAGTGCACTATCAAGCGCTCGCACCACCTCGTCCACATGCTTCTTCTCGATGATGTACGGCGGCAGAAAGCGCAGCACCGTCTCGTGCGTACGGTTGATCAGAATTCCTGCTGCGAGCAGCTGGCCGAGAACGGATTTCGCGAGACCTGCTGACTCGAGTTCCATCGCGAGCATCAAGCCCGACCCGCGCACCTCTTTGATCGACGAATGCTTCGATTGCAACTGCCGCAGCGCCGCCAGGAAGTAACTCCCCAGCTTCGCAACGTGCGGAAGCAGGCGATCGACTTGCTTCAGGCATTCAATGGCAACCGCGCACGCCAGCGGCCCCCCACCGAATGTTGTTCCGTGCAGACCGGGATGCATGCCGCTCGCGACGCGCTCAGTCGTGAGCAATGCGCCTAGCGGCAAGCCAGCCGCAAGCGGCTTCGCAACCGTGACCATGTCCGGCTTGATTCCATAGTGCTGATATGCAAAGTATTTTCCGGTGCGGCCCAGCCCACATTGAATTTCGTCGAGAATCAATAGCGCGCCAGATTTTTCCGTCAGCTCTCGCGCCAACTGCAAAAATTCGCGGCTCACAAAATTGATTCCGCCTTCTCCCTGAATCGTCTCCAGGCAAACCGCGCACACGCTGCCATCAAACTGCCGCTTCAAATCCTCCAGATCGTTGAACGCGACAAAATTCACTCCCGGCACAAGCGGTGTGAACGGGTTTCGATACTTCTCCTGTCCCGTAGTCGCAAGCGCCCCAAACGTGCGGCCGTGAAAAGAGTTTTCGAGCGCCAGCAGACGCCACTTGGCTTTATGCCCGTTGTTGTTGTTCGCACGAGCGAACGCCCGGGCCAGCTTCAGCGCCCCCTCCCAGGCCTCAGTTCCGCTGTTGCAGAAAAATGCGCGATCGAGTCCCGAGATCTTCGTGAGCCGCTTCGCCAGCTCAGCCTGATACTCGTGATAGAAGAGGTTTGAAGTGTGAATCAGCTTTCCCGCTTGCGCCTTCAACACTCGTTGAATGGCAGGATGTGCGTGGCCGAGCGCGTTCACGCCGATTCCGCTCAGGAAATCGAGATAGCGCTTGCCTTTCGAATCCCAGAGATAAACCCCGCGACCGCGCGTGAAGAGAACTCTCTGGCGATCATAGGTTGGGAGCAAGAGCTTCTGCTCAGCTTGCATGACGGAAGCAAGGCTCATGCGCCAATTACCTCCGTGCCATATTCGAGCTTCTGAAAATAGAACTGCGCCAGGACTTCAGCCTGCGCCGCGGGCAAAATGCGCACTCGGCCAACGCCCCGCTTCAAGGCATTGCCGCAGGCCTCAAGCTTTGGCAACATTCCGCCGCCGATCACTGAGCCTGCGATGAGCGCAGGAACTTGCTTGGTGTTGAGCCAATGAATTACGCTGCCATCGGCATCCTTCACGCCCGCGACATCGGTTAGAAAAATCAGCGTATCGGCCTTGCACGCAACGGCACATGCAGAAGCCATCTGGTCGGCGTTCACGTTGTAGTACTCGCCATCCGATCCAAGCGCCAATGACGAGAGCACCGGAATGCCGCCCTGGCTCCAGATCGCCTCAAACCAGCGCGGCTCAACCGCACAAATTTCGCCGACGAATCCGAGGTCGTATCCTTTTGTCTCTTTCTTGCGCGCGCGGAACGTCATGCCGTCGCCGCCACAGAAGCCGACCGCCGGCAGGCCCGCTTTGACGACCGCCGCAACCACCTTCTTGTTCACCATGCCGGCAAGGACCATGAGCGCAACGTCGCGCGTCTCTGCGTCGGTGATCCGGAGTCCATTGATGAAGTCGCTTTGCTTGCCGAGAAGTTTGAGCGTGCGCGTGAGCGCAGATCCGCCGCCATGAACCACGGCCACGCGGTGCCCGTCGTTCGCCATTTCGACTACTGCCCGCGCGCACTTGTGCAGCGTAGCTTCATCTTCGAGGGCTGCACCGCCGATTTTGATTACGATTTTCATAACAAGCCTTCTTCTTCTGCCCACCCGTTCATCAGGTTCATGTTCTGGACTGCCTGGCCAGCCGCGCCCTTGATCAGGTTGTCCTCGCACGAGACGATTACTAGCCTCTGGCCATCCGGCGCGAGGCAAAAGCCCAGGTCGCAGTAGTTCGTATTCAGCGAAAATTGGATTTCAGGCAGCTTCGGCGTCTGAAACACGCGAACAAATTTCTTGGCTTTGTAGAAATCGCGATAGCAGCTTTCGACTTCGGCGGCCTGCATCGGCTTCTTCAAATGGACATAGATCGTCGAGAGAATTCCACGCGGAATGGGCAACAAGTGTGGCGTGAACGTGATCTGATCGGTGGTCAGATGCAACTGCTCTGCGATTTCGCCCAGATGGCGATGCGTGAACACGCCGTAGGCCGACAGATTGTCAGCCACAGAAACGAAATGCGTACGTGAGGTCGGCTCTTTACCTGCGCCTGAAACTCCGGACTTGGAATCAGCGATGATTCCCTTCTCTCGGTCCGCGAGATCTGCCTTGAGCAGCGGCGCCAAGGCAAGAATCACAGTCGTGGCATAGCACCCCGGATTCGCAACGATGTTAGCGGCGGAAATTTTGTCGCCGTTGAGTTCAGGCAGGCCGTATACCGCTTTTTCCGCCAGCTCTGCAGCCGTGACTGAATCTTCATCTTTGAATCCGTAGATCGCGCGATGCTGCGCCTGCTTCAATCGCCATGCGCCGCTCAGGTCGATAACGCGAATTCCCTGCGCGACCGCTTCGGGGACCAAAGAACGCGAGACTTCGTGCGGAGTAGCAAGGAAAAGCAGGTCAATACCCTTCTGCTTCAACGAAGTCCACGAGAGCGGCTCGAGCGGGTAGCCGCCATTCCCGGAAAGAACAGGAAAAATATCGGCCAGGTTCACATGCGCATTGCCATTCGATGCGGATGCCCCATCCTTTCCCTTCAGGGAAGGGTGGGAATTTTGACTTTCGGGTCTCCTCAGCAGCACGGGCTTGTCTACGTGCGGATGGCGGAGAAGCAAGCGCGTCAACTCCAGACCTGAATAGCCGGTCGCGCCGAGTACAGCGACTTTGAGTTTCGGTGACATCAGGCGAGCATTCCCTGAATGCGACCGGCCAGGCGGTCGGCGGCGCGGTTGTCCTGGCAAACGATGAGAATGGTGTCATCCCCGGCGATAGTGCCGATCGCTTCCGGCCAGTTCTCTTCATCGAGCGCGGCGGCAACCGGCTGTGCGCTGCCCACGCTGGTCTTAGTCACGAGCAGGTTCTGCGCAGCACGCACGCTGGTCACGAACTCGCGCACCAGCCGGCCAACCGATGGCAGGTCTGTTTCGACGGGCAATTCGCGGCCCGGAATTGAATAGCCGCCCGTCGACTTCACGAGGCCAATCTCCCGGATATCCCGCGAAAGAGTTGCCTGACCGACATCGAACCCGCGCGGCCGGAGCAGCTTCTGCAGCTCCTCCTGACTGTATATGGGCGACTGGTCCAGCAATTCGAGAATCGCTTTTTGTCTCGCCAGCTTGCTCATGAATGAATATTCACCAGTGTGAATAATTATTCATCTATTCTAAAGCTTCGAGCGTCCGTGTCAAGTGGAAACGAAAGAACAACGGTTATTTTCAGGTGACTAGAGTGTGAGAGGTGATTCGGATGGCTCCCAATCATTCGAGCCGTTTTGGCGATCGAACGGTATAGTTCCAGAGCTTGTCAGTTGTGTCCGTATACGCTCCGCGTATGAGTGAGCGAATTGTTCTTTTTCTGCGTAAGGTCGGGAATGAAATCGTTCCACCAGTTTTTTGTACGAATCCGACCCGCACTCAAATTTTTCAACCCTCTGAAGGAAATCGACCCAATGTCCTAACTCGTGCAGCAACGTTCGATACAGCTGGGTTGTACGGCAACTTTCCAGACTCGATTCCACAGTATGCTGTCGGTCGGACTTGATCAGGTGGCCGTCTCGCCTGAGGCGATCGAGCTCTTCCATGTCCCTAAGTGAGAGCCGCTTGCCAAACTTGATTGGGACAGTAGGATTAATTGCCTCGAGTACTATGACCGGCCCGCTATAAACGACGCGTTTATCACTTCGCACTAAGTCCGCGGCGTACGCAAGCCTTCCCCACACCGGCTTCAACAATTGTTCTTTTCGGCTAGGCTGTCGGAAAAGAAAAGCTCCAATGCCGGACCAATCATCCCCAGGTACGTGTTCGAGCACACGAACGATATCATTCACCGTACATGCGTATACACAATCCGACCGGAGCGGTTGGAAGAAAAATCTCAGGAGTCTATTCCCAACAGCTCTTTCTTCCTCCCGTGCATCCCCGATCCGTTCCCAGGGCTCGTGCGCCCCATGTTCTGGTTCCGGGATACTCATCCGGTTTTTGCTACCTCGGCCCTGCTTCGCAGTGCCGATATTGCGATTCCGCCGATTCGGATCAAACATCTGCATTCCTTAGCCTCAACATTACTTCCTCGCATGTACTCCAATCAACCGTGCGCAGTCTACATTGATCAAGTCCGAGATTCCCATTGTGAGGGCGGTCGCTGTGCACTCCCGGAAAATTCGGGTTACAATACGCGCTGGGTCTTACATGCTGAAACGCGGCGTAATGCTCGGCTTCCTACTGTTGCTGGTGTTTTCTTTTTCTGCCCCATGGGCAATTTCGGCGCCGAGTGAAGACGGAGAAGTGCCTGCTTACCATTCCGGGCCTCCCGCGCCCGGCAAAAAGCTGCCGCCCATCCTAGGCCGGGAGCAATTGTGGGGCGGAAATGACCAGCAGCCGTACCAGTCTCATGCATATGAATTGGCGGCAAAGATCTCGCGGGTGATTTATCAGCAACCGTGTTATTGCTACTGCGACCGCATGGGACACCAGAGCCTGCGCAGTTGCTTTGAAGGTACGCACGGCGCTCAGTGCTTGGTCTGCTTGCGGGAACTTTATTATTCTTATCAGATGACGAAGCAACATAAGACCGCGTCTCAGATTCGAAAAGGCATCATTGCAGGAGAATGGAAGCAGGTTGATCTGGAATCCGCAGCAAAAGCTAACTGAGTCATTCAATACGTTAAGATTCCAAGTGGCGTTTGCATCCCGAATCAATGGTCATTGATTAAATGACTCAATGGTTCAATGATTTAAATTCTCAATGCCTCAATCAGGAAAAGTTCTTCAGATGGCCCAGAAATCAACCACAGCCAAACACACCCTTGTAAGCGATCCGCAATTGGCCCAGCTTCTTAAGTCCTACGAAGACGGCCTGCGCGCCATGCAGGAGCACAAATATGACAAGGCCAAGACCCTGCTGCAGAAGGTCGTGGCTGGCACCAACCGTGAACTGGCTGACCGCGCCTCCGTGCACATGAACGCGTGCAATCAGCAACTGGAGCGTGGCGCTACGCAGTTCAAGACCAGCGAAGAACACTATGATTTCGTGGTTTCGCTGATCAATCTAGGCGACTATGTCAGTGCCCGCGAACATCTCGACAGACTCTCGAAGCAAGTTCCAAAAGCGGACTATGTGGCCTATGGCCTGGCCGCGCTCGATTGCCTGACCGGGCACGTCGAAGATTCGCTGAAGAATCTTGCCCGCGCGATCAGCCTAAATCCCACTCTGCGATTCCAGGCGCGCAATGATTCCGACTTCCAAAACCTATCGGAAGATCCGCGCTTCACGGAACTGCTCTATCCCGATCCCGGCGCTGATGAGGCTCTTCCCTCTGAAGAAGGAGTCGAGGAGATCGGTTAGTCCTAATGCCTTCCCGCGGCCGTCGCGAATTGCGAGTGGTGGCAATCGGAGGAGGTACGGGCCTTTCCACCCTGCTCAAGGGGCTCAAGAAATATGTAGCGGGGGCTGGAGAGTTGTCGGAGAAAATCACCTCACCCCGAGGGAGCGCCTCGGCAAGACCGCCGATTTCGGACCTCTGCGCAGTTGTGACCGTCACTGATGATGGCGGATCAAGCGGGCGCCTCCGCAAAGACTTCAATATGCTTCCTCCGGGCGATGTTCGCAACTGCATCGTCGCCCTCTCGGAAGACGATGCCCTGCTCTCTAAAGTTTTCCAGCATCGCTTCGACCGCGGCACGGGACTCGAAGGTCACAGCTTCGGGAATCTTTTTCTTGCGGCCTTAACTTCTCTGACCGGGGACTTCAGCGAGGCAGTTCGATTGTCGTCAGAGATTCTCGCAACTCGAGGGCACATTTATCCGGCGACCGCCGCCAACATCGAGCTTGAAGCGTTGATGGAAGACGGCACAAGGGTGCGGGGTGAAACGAAGATCACTGCCAGCAAGGGACGAATCAGAGAGCTGTTCCTTGTCCCTCCCCATCCCGAACCGGTTCCCGAAACTTTGGAAGCCGTTGCTCGTGCAGACCTGATCACGATTGGTCCGGGGTCCCTGTTTACAAGTCTTATCCCGAACCTGCTGGTGCATGGCATTCCCGAAGCGATTCGCGATTCTGCTGCGACCAAAATCTACATTTGCAATCTGATGACACAGGCAAACGAGAGCTTGGGCCGCACAGCCGCTGACCACATTCGCGCACTCAACGATCACGCGGGCTACCAGATCTTCGACTACGCTCTCGTCAACCGAATGCCCTTATCGGATGAACTCAAAGCGAAATACGCGCTCGAGGGAGCTTCCCAAATCGTAGCCGACCTGGACGCGATTGAACGCCTTGGGGTCTGCCCGGTATTGGGCGATCACCTCTATGAAGATGGAGTCGCCCGGCACGACACTGATCGCCTGGCGCAAGATGTATTGGAAGTCGCCGCGAGCACCGTCTCAAGAGGCGCATCTTCCGTCAATTCCGCAATTTCCTAACGCTTCGGCGTATGAGTGTGCGCTAACCGCAACTTTTGCGAGGTTGGGGGTTAGCTAGTTATAGGACGACAATTCCACCGCACCATCTGTATTGAGCGGAGGTGTACTACGTCTGGCACTTGAATCGTGGGCACAGTGCCGCTGAAAATCATGAACACGATAGGAGCGTGTCTGCAGATATGAATCGCAACTTCCTCGTGAGAAGTTTCGCAATCGTCGCTGTGTTGCTTTCGAGCATTGCCCTGTTCGCGCAGAATCGCGGGGATGATTCGGGAAATTATGAAGGAACGGCGAATGCTGTGAGTGCCGGCGGAAATTGGATGCAGTTTTCCTCCGAGGACCGGATGACCGCCGCCAAGCGAACGCGGTTCGAGCTTTCCGCCACGAACGCGGCCCAGAGTGATCCCAGCGCAAAAGTCATTCTGTATTGCACGAATGGCAAGTTGACGCTCGCCGACTTTCATCCTGGTGAGCGGCTGTCACGCCCGAACTGGCCGGGTTTTTGGGGACAACCGCAAATGCGGGTGCGGATCCGCGTCGACGACAAGCCCGATGAGCACAACTGGAATTGGATTAGGGGGCACTTCCTCGCTATGGATAAGGGCACAGCAAGGGAGATCATTGGCGCACATTTATTCCGCGTAGAATTTCAGACCCCCGATGGCCCGCAGATCGCAGAGTTCGCACCGGCCGGTCTGAATCTTGGACTGGTGAAGCAAGCCTGCGACCTCACGCCCAAGAAGCCTTAAATCGATTGCAAGCGTAGCCAAAGCTACGGCGTGACAGCCGTAGCTTTTTCATTCGACTTTTGCCTGGCCGAAGAACATTCGCTTCTTCTCAGGAATATTCCTTTCCACCATCGGGTATTTTCACATTCACTGCGCGATAATTACTTGTTACCCGCCTATTGTTCGTTTGAGGTGTCCTATGACCACGCTGAATTCCCTCCCCGGCATTTCGCACTCACCATTGACCAACGAAGAACTCGCAAGCATTCATGCATATTGGCGGGCGGCAAACTATCTCTCTGTTGGACAGATCTATCTCTATAAGAATCCCTTGCTACGCGAACGGTTGACGCTGGAGCACATCAAGCCACGGCTGTTGGGCCATTTTGGCACCACCCCGGGCCTGAATTTTGTATACGTGCACGTGAATCGAGTCATAAAAAAATATGACTTGAATGCGATCTATATCTGCGGACCCGGTCACGGCGGACCCGGCATGGTCGCCAATGCGTATCTGGAAGGCACTTACACAGAGCTTTATCCGAACATTCAAAAAAACGAAGAAGGAATGCAGCGGCTGTTCAAGCAATTTTCGTTTCCGGGCGGGATCCCCAGTCATGATGCTCCCGAGACGCCGGGCTCGATCCATGAAGGTGGGGAACTCGGATATTCGTTGAGCCATGCCGCCGGCGCGGCATTCGACAATCCCGATCTGCTGGTTTGCTGCGTCGTTGGTGACGGAGAAGCTGAAACCGGTCCGCTCGCGACCGGGTGGCATATCAATAAATTTCTGAATCCGCAACGAGACGGCGCCGTGTTGCCGATTCTCCACCTGAACGGATACAAGATTGCCAATCCGACCATCTTCGGCCGGATGTCGGACGATGAACTCACACAGTTGTTCAGTGGCTACGGTTGGAAACCTTATTTCCTCGAAGGCGACGAACCGGAACATATGCATCAATTAATGGCGGCAACGCTCGATCATGTCACAGAAGAGATTCGTTCAATCCAGAACGATGCACGTGAAGACAAACAAGCCGTGTTGCCGGAATGGCCGATGATTGTGATGCGCACCCCGAAGGGCTGGACGGGACCAAAGATTGTCGATGGAAAGCCGATCGAAGGCACATGGCGAGCACACCAGGTCCCCGTTGCAGACCTGCAGACAAAGCCGGCGCATTTGAAGATTCTGGAAGACTGGATGCGCAGCTATCGTCCGGAAGAACTTTTCGATAACAACGGGACCCTGATTCCGGAACTTGCCGAACTGCCGCCGAAAGGTGATCGCCGCATGAGCGCGAATCCTCATGCCAATGGCGGAGTGCTGCTTCGCGACCTGGTCATGCCCGATTTCCGCAAATACGCGGTCAAAGTTGCAAAGCCAGGTGCCGAACAAGCGGAGTCGACGCGCGTGCTCGGCGGGTTCCTCCGCGATGTGATGAAGCTCAATCTAGAGTCGAAGAATTTCCGTGTGTTTGGGCCGGACGAAACCGCGTCAAATCGCCTCGAATTGATCTATGAGGCCAGCGATAAACAATGGCTGGAGCCGATCCTGCCAGTTGACGAAAATCTCTCACGCGAGGGGCGGGTGCTTGAAATGCTCAGCGAGCACATGTGCCAAGGCTGGCTAGAGGGGTATCTGCTGACCGGACGGCATGGATTTTTCTCCTGCTACGAAGCCTTCATTCACATTGTGGATTCCATGTTCAACCAGCACGCGAAATGGCTAAAAGTGACACGGGACATCGAGTGGCGACGACCGATTGCATCTTTGAACTACTTGCTCACCTCGCACGTCTGGCGGCAGGACCACAATGGATTCACGCACCAGGATCCCGGCTTTATCGATCACGTAGTGAACAAGAAAGCGGATGTGGTGCGCGTTTATTTACCACCGGATGCAAATTGCCTGCTCTCTGTGGCCGACCACTGCCTGCGCAGCCGTAATTACGTAAACGTCATTGTCGCCGGCAAGCAGCCGGAGTTGCAGTGGCTCGACATGGAATCAGCAATTGAGCACTGCACGAACGGTATTGGAATCTGGGAATGGGCCAGCAATGACACGAATTCTGAGCCTGACGTGGTGATGGCCTGTGCCGGCGACGTCCCCACGCTGGAAACTCTGGCCGCGGTTGATTTACTGCGCCAGCATTTTCCCGATCTTAAAATTCGCGTCATCAATATAGTGGACTTGATGACAATACAACCCTCGACCGAGCACCCCCATGGGCTCTCCGACAGCGACTTCGACTCGCTGTTTACTGTCGACAAGCCGGTCATCTTCGCCTATCACGGCTATCCGTGGCTGATTCATCGATTGACATATCGCCGTCACAACCACGACAACTTCCACGTGCGTGGCTACAAAGAGGAAGGCACAACTACAACGCCGTTCGACATGACGGTGCTGAACGATCTCGATCGCTTCCATTTGGCTGGTGATGTAGTCGATCGCGTCCCCAAGCTTCAGCCGGTCGGCGGGCACTTCAAGCAATTCCTTCGCAATAGACTCATCGAACACAAACAATATATTCATCAGTACGGCATCGATATGCCGGAGGTGTTGAACTGGAAGTGGAACTATTGAAGCGGTACCTCCTTCGTGCCCTTCGTGGTGAACGAATCTTTTGGTTTGTCCAAACCCTAATAACCACGAAGGACACGAAGGTGCACGAAGGAAAACAATTAGAAACCTCGCCATAAACTTCAGATGAAAGTCCTGGTTCTGAATTCCGGCTCGAGCAGTCAGAAAACCGCGCTCTTTGAGCTCGACGGGAAATCCCGGCCCGATCCAGTTTCTCCGCTCTGGGGAAGCAAGATTGAGTGGGACGGAGATAAAGAAGAGATCACAGTCAGAAAAGGGCGAGGCGAAAAGCAAGACAGACAAGACAGAAAAAGGAGCGCGCCGACAGAGCGGGGCGAGTCCGCAAAAGAGGTGCTCTGCAGCCTTTGGGAAGGCCCCGTGCGCGCCCTCTCTGGCCCGGAAGAAATCAATGTTATCGGCCATCGCATTGTTCACGGCGGCCCCAAACTGGCCGAACCGGTGCTTATCGATGCACAGGTGAAGCAAACCATCGCCGATGTTTCGGAGATCGCGCCGCTGCACAACCATTTAGGACTTCAAGGAATAGAGATTGCCGAGCGCTTGTTTCCGGGCAAAGCGCAGGTCGCGGTATTCGATACCGGATTCCACCGCACACTTCCACTCCAAGCTTCCGTTTACCCCGGCTCCTATGAGTGGTTCGAGCAAGGAATACGTCGCTACGGTTTCCACGGAATCAATCATCAATATTGCGCACAACGTGCTGCGCAACTCCTTGGTCGAGAGCCTTCGTCGCTGAAGATCGTCAGTTGCCATTTGGGCAATGGCTGCTCGCTTTGCGCGATTGACGACGGCAAAAGCATAGATACCACTATGGGTTTCACCCCCCTCGAAGGCCTCATGATGGGAAGCCGGAGCGGATCGGTCGACCCCGGCATTCTGATTCATCTCTGGCGTACTCAGAATGCCGATGCGCGCCAATTGGACGAGCTGCTGAATCGCAAATCAGGACTGCTCGGAATTTCAGGGGTGTCGAGTGACATGCGTGACGTGATGAAAGCGGCCGGCAAAGGAAGTAAACGGGCAAAACTGGCTTTCGACATATTCGTCCATCGTTTGCAATCCGGGATTGCAGCCATGGCGGCCTCGCTCAGCGGGATCAATGCGCTCGTTTTCACGGCTGGCATCGGAGAGAATTCCCCCGAAGTTCGACGCGAAACATGCGCAAAGCTAGCCTTTTTGGGAATTCATCTTGATGAAGCAAGAAATTCTTCTGCCACGCCCGATGTGGACGTCTCAACAGAGGACTCGCCGGTTCGCATTCTGGTGATTCGCGCGCAGGAGGATTGGGCTATTGCCCGCGAGTGTGTGCGGCTGACGGCCTAGGGTGGTCCCAGAGAGCGCTTCCGTGGCCCTTTTCAAGAAAAATCCATTGTGCTGGGCGGACTAACACAGTATTATCCCCGCATCGCAATTGATTTCCGTCCTTCTGCTTCACAAATTTGTCAGGAGATTGTCATGGACTCTTCCCAAACTCTGGTCATGGTTTTCTATGTAATCGTCGGCCTTGTAGCATTGGGCACGATTCTCAGCGGATTCTTTCAGGTACATACCGCCGAAGCAGCGGTCATTCAACGCATGGGCAAGTTTCTGCGCGTCGCAAACGCCGGTATGAATTTCAAGCTGCCATGGCTCGACCAGATCGCGGGGCGAATCGACTTGCGCGTACAACAGCTCGCGCTCGATGTAGAAACCAAGACCAAGGACAACGTTTTCGTCAGGATTCCCGTGTCTGTGCAGTATCATGTGATCCCCCTCAAGGTTTATGAGGCCTTCTACAAGCTGGCCAATCCGAAGCAGCAGATTTCATCATATGTCTTCAACGTGATCCTCGGTCATGTGCCGAAGATGAATCTGGATGATGCTTTTCTGCAGCAATCAGACATCGCCGTCGCGATCAAGCAAGGCCTCGATGACGTGATGCAAACCTACGGATATGCCATTGATCAGGCGCTGGTCACTGACATTCAGCCGGACGAGAAAGTCAAAGCCGCTATGAATGAAATCAATGCGGCACAGCGAGAGCAGGTTGCGGCCAGCGCGCGCGGCGAGACAGAAAAAATTCTCAAAGTGAAGCAGGCCGAAGCGGAAGCCGAAAGCAAAGCTCTGCAAGGCCAGGGCATTGCCAATCAACGCAAGGCGATTATCGAAGGACTCAAAGCTTCGGTCGAGGCTTTCTCCGCCGCCATCGAAGGGACCAGCGCGCGCGACGTGATGATGCTCGTCCTGGTCACCCAATATCTCGACACAATCAAAGAAATCGGCGCCCAGGACAAGAGCAACACGCTGTTCATGTCACATTCTCCCGCTGCAATGGGCGATCTGTTTCGCCAGCTTCAGGACGCGGTGATGATCGGGCAAAAAGCCGCAGCAGCAGCCGGACAGGGCTGAGCAGCGAAGCGTCCTCATCCTTAGAACACTCTTCCCTGCAAAGCCTAAGGCTCGGGAGTATAATGGCGAATAAAAGGCGAATATGCCATGTCTTCCCTTCCCCTTCTCCCGGATTCAGGATCGCGTCTCGTAGGGATTGCCCGTCTTGCATCGCACAGCGAAAGTGTTCGCCAGGGACATGAAGTCGAGTACTTTGCTTTGCCTGTGAAGTCGTTGCTGAACCGCTGCGTCAGTAAGCGGCAATTGCCGTTCACCTGGACCATCAATCCCTATCGGGGATGCGAATTCGCGTGCAAATATTGCTACGCCCGCTATACCCACGAATTCATGGAGATGCGCGACGGCATTGAATTCGAGCAGAAAATTTATGCCAAGCAACACGCCGCTGACCTGTTGCGCCAGGAACTGCGAAAGGTAAAGCCGGGGGAGTCGATTGCAATCGGTACTGCAACCGATCCCTACCAGCCAATAGAGCGCAAGCTCGAAATTACCAGGGCGATTTTGCAGGAATTTGCACGCCACGAAGGATTGGAACTTGGGATCGTCAGTAAATCTGCAATGGTGCCGCGAGACATTGACGTATTGCAGGAGATTACACGTCACAACAAGATCTCGGTAAATATCACGGTGACTACGATCGACGCCGATCTCGCCCGGATACTCGAACCGCGTGCGCCCAGGCCCGACTTGAGACTTGGCGCGGTTCGGAAGTTGCGCGACGCCGGAATTCGAACCGGCGTGAACTGTGCTCCCGTGCTGCCGGGGATCACAGATTCACAGAAGCAACTGGAAGCAGTGGTCAGGGCCGCTGCCGAAGCAGGGGCGGACCATATTTTTGCCAACACGCTGTTTCTAAAACCCTGCTCGGCAGCGGTCTTCCTGCCATTTCTAAAGGAGCACTTTCCGAAACTCGTTCCCGACTACGAGCAGCGATTTAAGAATGGAGCATTCCTGGCCCCACCATATCGCAAGCGGATTTCAGAATTGATGACACATTTGCGCAAGAAATATGCGGTCGGCAGAGATTCAGGTTGGAAACCGATCGAGCCGTTTCGTCCCCAGCAGGAGCAAATGAATCTGTTCGGCTGAAAGTTATTTGTGACGTGGGGGATGAATTCTTCCGCCACGCTCCAGCATGGCAACGAATTCAAGGATTTTTCTGACTCGTGTTTCCGGCTTCTTTGCGTTTTGAACCCGAAACAAAATCGCGTAGCGGTTGGCGCTGTCGAGCGTGGCGAAGAACGCCTTAGCTTTTGGATTCGAGCTTAGCGCGATATCGAAATCTTTTGGTACAGTCGCCCGGCTTGGTGAATCGTAGGCCGCTTCCCATCGGCCATTGGCTTTCGCTTGCTCGATCGCCCGCAGCCCTGAGGGTTTCATCCGTTTGTTTTTCATGAGAGTGAGCGCTCTCTCGCGATTGATCTTCGACCAAATGCTCTTAGCTGATCGTGGGACAAACCGTTGCAGCCAGGTTTTCTCGTCTTCCGGCCCCTTTTGTCCGTCAATCCAGCCGTAACACAAAGCAATTTCGAGCGCCTCAGCGTAAGTGACCGACTTCACTCCGGAATCTTTTTTTCCGATCCGCAGCCAGAGCCCTGAGTGGCTGTCGTGATTTTTCTCCATCCACTGGGCCCAGTCGTTCTGGTCCTTGAACAGACGCTTTGGTGTTTCTTCGCCTCGGGCTACGAACTTGGCCACGTTGAACCTGACTACCCCTTCAACTTAAGCTTGGATTTGTTTTCTTCCAGAAATTCGCGCAGCTTGTCAGATGAGTCGAGCAGGCGAATCCACTGCTCGTAGTAGAGTGTGACTGGAAATCGACCCAGGCCATAGACGCTCACACCGCCCTTTTCGCCCACGCGAAATTCCAAGCTCCCGGTCCGGCGCGTACCCTGCTGCTTTTCCAGTTCCGCAAGTTTTGCTTTCAGCTCTTCATAGGTTGGTTCTGCCATAGCGCTCCCCTTTTGAGTTTCACTTCAGAGTTCATCTCATCTTAATCCGGCATGGCCAGAATTTAGAAGCAGCTGACATGCAACCGCCCGTGTTACGCTCAGAGCCATGAGCAATCCTTACGCGACGCAACTCGGCAACCGGGATGCGATGCAGGTCCTGGAATCGACGGCATCACGTCTGAGCCAGCTTGCGCGGACTATCGGCGAAAAGCAGATCGATCAGCCGCGCTCACCGGGCAAATGGAGCCCGCGCGAGATTCTGGTCCATCTGGCAGACTGTGAACTCGCTTTCGGATTTCGTTATCGGCAGGCCCTTGGCGAAGATGACCACGTAGTGCAGCCCTTCGATCAGGACAAATGGGCGAAAACGTATTCTGTCTACGATGCGGCACAGGCCCTCTCCACATTTACCGCTCTGCGAAATTGGAATCTTGCGCTGGTACGGTCGCTCACAACTGACCAGTTGTCAAAAAAGGTCACTCATCCTGAACGCGGCAAGATGGTTTTTAAAACCATGCTCGAAACCGCTGCCGGGCATGACCTGAATCATCTGAAGCAGTTGGAGGAAGTTGCAGCAAGGTCGGCTGCCCAAATCTGATCCAATCGCCATTCCGGAGAGTCACTTCCACTTTCTCCATTTATAATCGAGCGTTTTCACTAGGGCTGCCATTGCATCTTGAAGGTGATTGGAGACGGTTTGGCCTACAACGATCTTCGTGAATGGGTAAGCTCGCTCGAAAGCGCGGGGGAGTTGCGTCGGATCAAGACGGAATCCGACCCGATACTCGAAATCGCCGAGATTACCGACCGCGTCTCAAAGAGCCGTGACAAGAATGGCAACTACGGAGGTCCCGCGCTCCTTTTCGAAAATCCAAGAGGCAGCGACATTCCGGTCCTCATCAACCAATTCGGATCCGAACGCCGCATGCGGATGGCGCTTGAAGTCGAATCATTCGACCAAATCGCCGATCGCATTCGCCAATTCATGGATGTGAAATCCCCGCAAGGTTTTCTCGACAAAGTGAAAATGCTGCCCATGCTCGCCGAAATGGGCAAGTTCTTCCCCAAGACGGTTTCGACCGGCCCTTGCAAGGAAGTTATTCGCAAAGAAAAGTTCGATCTCAATCGTCTGCCGATTCTGCAATGTTGGCCGCAGGATGCCGGACGATTCATTACGCTGCCGTGTGTGATCACACGTAATCCCAACACTGGGAAAAGAAATGTCGGTATGTATCGCATGCAGGTCTACGACGGAAAAACCACCGGCATGCACTGGCAACGGCAGAAAGTTGCGGCGGAACACTATCGGGAGATGTTGAGACGGGCTGCGGCTGAAAGTCAAAATCTCCGCCCTGTCGCAAACAGCGCGACAAGGGTGGGGCACTCTCGTAGTGTCGAGATAATGGCCCGAACATCTGGGGGCTCGATCATTCCTGAAGGCGAATTGCCCTCCGGAAAAATGGAAGTTGCGGTCGCGATTGGAACCGATCCCGCACTGACGTTTTCTGCCATTGTTCCAGCGCCCCCTGACATCGAGGAATATGTGATCGCTGGGTTTTTGCGGCAAAAGCCTGTCGAGCTCGTGAAGTGCGAAGCCGTGGATATCGAAGTTCCGGCATCCTCCGAAATTGTTCTTGAGGGCTACGTGAACTTGGACGAGTTAAAAATGGAGGGGCCATTCGGCGATCACACCGGCTTTTATTCCCTCCCGGATCTCTATCCCGTGTTTCACCTCACGTGTGTCACCCATCGCAATAATCCAATCTACGCGACAACGATTGTCGGCAAACCTCCACAGGAAGACGCATACATGGGGAAGGCTGTGGAGCGAATTTTTTTGCCGTTGATGAAACTTACGATTCCCGAACTGGTCGATGTCAATTTGCCTATCGAAGGCGTGTTTCACAACCTGATGATCGTGTCGATTCGCAAATCCTACCCTGGACAGGCAAGAAAGGTCATGAATGCCATCTGGTCGCTCGGCCAGGCCATGTTCACCAAGTGCGTCATTGTTGTCGACGAAGACGTGAACGTTCAAGATGTCGCTGATATCACCCTGAAAGTTTTGAATCACATCGATCCGGAACGCGATATCCAGTTCACCCTTGGGCCGGTGGATTCTCTCGATCACGCCTCGCGACTGCCGAATTACGGCTCGAAGATGGGGATTGATGCTACTCGCAAGTGGTCCAGCGAAGGATTTATCCGACCCTGGCCGGATGAGATTCTGATGGACGACCAAACCAAGGCTCTCGTCAACAGCAAGTGGAAAGCGCTCGCGAAGGAACTTGGAATCGAATAGCCGTTCAAGCGGAAGCCCAAACAGCCGCCTCAGCAAGATGACAAGATTTTGACCCTCCGAAGTTCTCGTATTCCAAAAGAACTGCTATTTTGTAGGGATGCCTGCAGCCAGACGTACCGTAATCACCGGGATGGGGGTCGTCAGCCCCAATGGGACGGGAGTTCCAGCTTTTGAGAGCGCCGTGCTCGCCGGACGAAGCGGAGTGAAACGCATCTCGCGCTTCGACGCGTCCCCAATTGAGGTTCAAATCGCAGGCGAGGTCTCCGATTTCGATGAACTCGCGTGGGTCGAAAAAAAAGAACGCAAACATGTTTCGCGAATTTTGCCCTTCGCGTTGTGCGCTGCTTCGGAGGCGTTGAGCACGGCTGGTATCGACTCTTCATCCCTTCCGATCGAAGAGCGCCGCCGGTTCGGCGTCATTATCGGCACCGGAGGTGGATCACAGGAATTCACCGAAGAACAGTATCGGCTCTACTTTCACGGACAACTCAGCAAGATGAGTTTATTCTGCGTCCCCACGGGAGTAATGGGAAGTATTTCGAGTGAGCTGAATGTCCGTTTCGGACTGCGCGGCCCCAGCCACGTGATTACGACCGGATGCACATCATCGACCGATGCCATGGCCTACGCCATGCGTCAGATTCAATCCGGACGGCTGGACATGGTGCTCACCGGCGGAGCCGACGCGCCGATCTCTCTGGGCACCGTACGCGGATTCATTCTGATGAAAATTCTGACCGAGAGCTGGAATGCGCATCCGCAGCGAGGTTCGCGGCCCTTTTCTGCTGACCGTGATGGGTTTGTGCTGGCAGAAGGAGCGTGGACGTTCGTGCTGGAAGAATATGAACACGCAAAGGCGCGTGGGGCAACCATTCTGGCCGAAATTTGCGGGTACGGCTCAACCTGCGAAGCGTTTCATCGTGTCCGGCTGATGGAGTGCGGCGAAGAGCCAGCGCGGGCGATCGGGTTGGCGATGCAGCAGGCCGGCATTGCACCGGAAAATGTGGATTATGTGAACCTGCACGGAACATCGACCCAACTGAATGACCGGATTGAGACACGCGCTCTGAAACTGGCACTAGGTGAAGATCGAGCCCGGCAAGTTCCCATGTCAGCTCTCAAGTCGCAAATCGGACATCCGCAGGGCGCCTGCGGCGCGGCAGGCGTAGCGGCCACGCTGGTCGCGATGCGCTCGGCACAAATTCCTCCCACCATAAACCTGGAAGATGCAGATAAGGACTGCGATCTCGACTATGTCCCGGAGACCGGCAGGAAGAAACACATTGAGCACGCGGTCTGCAATTGCATTGCGTTCGGCTCAAAAAATTCCGCGCTGGTGCTGAGAAAAGTGGCGTAGCAGCGTTCAGTGGGTTAACAGGTGATCTGCGGCGGTGCGCGTCTGGTTCATATCAGGTGAGAGTTGTTGCGCTTTTTGAAAGGCTGAATTCGCTTCGGACGATCTGCCGCTCTGCTGGAGGGCACGCCCCAACAGTTCGTACCCCAAATCGCTGGGCTTGATCGCAACTGCCTTTGTATATTCCGCAATAGCCGATGTCAGATTGCCTTCCCGTTGTCCAATCAGACCACTTCCAATCAGCGCGGGTACGTTATTCGGATCGAGCCTCAATGCTTCATGAAAACTGGCCTTTGCGTGTTCCGCATCTTTCATATCCAGATAAGCTGAGCCGATATTGCTGAGCGCAATTGCCCGCATGCTCGCGTCGGTGGCATTGTCGAAGGCTTGCTGATACCGCTTGATGGCATCGGCTAAGTATCCATTGTTTTGTTCATAAGCCCCGAAAGCGAGAAGTTGAGATGGCTCGTAGTTGTGTAGGCTGAGGGCTCGATGAAAATGAATCAAGGCTTCTTCCGTGCGGCCCTGGTGCGCGAGGTCCTGCGCGAAATTGTCCTCCGCCATGTAGTTGTCCTTTGTGACGGAGAGGGTGTATTTCCAAAGTGTTTCGCTGTCGCGCCAGAGGGAGACCTGGCGATAGGTTGAAATTGATAATGCACCTGCCACCGTCACGAACAGGCATGTGGCTGGAAACACACCTCTTTTGAATCGTGCAAGCAAGTCTGCAAGAAGCCAGATTGCGGCAACCAAGACTCCGACCAGAGGAATGTACATGTATCGATCAGCCCGCGACTGTTCGCCGACCTGGACGATTCCGATCATTGGAAAGAGGGTCCCCAGAAACCAAAGCCATGCGAAAGCCAGGTATGGTGCAGCTCTTCGGCGAAGAGCCACCAGCACGGAAATCCCCACCAAGGCTGCCGCCGCAAACGCAATCTTCCATGCAGATAAATTCACATCCGGTGGGTATATCGGCGCCAGATGATGGGGCCAGACTGCATCCCGCAAATACTTCAGGTAAGCGACGATGGCATTTTCGAACCGGGAGCTAACTGGAAATTCGCTCGTGGTACGAACCGCGTGTCCGGCGTGCTGCGCCATCAAAGTGATTGCAGCACTGAGAGCTGATAGAGCAAAAAGCGGAAGCTTCTCAACCACAAGCGATGAGAAAGGTTCTGCTGTGGTTTTCCTTATTGATTTACCGTCAGGAACCGAGGCGAACAGCCGCGCTCTTTTAAGCGGCCAAACATCCAGCAGGAGCAGGGCAAATGGAAAAATGATCACCTGGGGCTTGGCCAGCAAAGCAACCAGATACAACACGGCAACCGAAGCGTAGCTTTTGGTTGTGGGCTTACGAACGTGCCGAGTGTATGCCCATGTGGCGAGCAGAAAAAACAACACACTCAGCACAGTCTTACGTTCCGCGGCCCAGGCGACGGCCTCAACGTTCAAGGGATGCACCGCAAACAGAACCGCCAACATCCAGCTTCGCCCCGCAAAGCCGGTGATTGTCTTAAAAATCAGAAAGAGCAGCACGGCATTCAGCGCATGTAAGAGAACATTTTCAAAATGATGGCCGGCAGCGTTCATCCCGAACAGCTCAAAATCGATTGCATGTGAAATCCAGGTCAACGGATGCCAGTTGGCGGCGTCAAAACTCGTAAACGCCCATTGCACAGTGTCCCAGTTCAGCCCGGAAGTGACGTGCGGATTTTTTACGATGTATTGATTGTCATCAAAGTTGATGAATGCATTGTTGCCCACCGGAAGATACACAGTTACAGTCAGCAACACGAGTGCAAGGGAAAGAATAAGACTTCTCTTCTCCGGGGAAGAAAAAAGGCCGCGTGGGTTTGAGGACCCCTTTTGCGAACTGAGGCGGGTGGCAGCGGCGGCCATCATCACTCGATGATTCTAGCGCGCAGCGAATTCGGGATTCTAACGGTGCACGAAAGGAACATAACAAAGGTCATATTTGAATCCCAGGTCGGCCACAATTCGTCGCGCTTTTTTGCCAAATCAGGTCAATCCGGCCATGGAAAAAAACCGCACGGAGAATCGATTGTTTGTTCCGCATATACAATAATGGGCGTGCGCCGGGTGCGCCACCGCCAGGATGGTCGTGGTCCTCTTCTTCTCTGCAAGAAAGCTCAGGCCAGACGTTCCAGATTTGAACTCTCACACCGCGTTTTCAGCATGACAAGAATTGTCGTAGGAAGGTGACAAACCACGACAGACCGATTCGGACTCCGGACGGTAAGCTACGGGCAAGTACGGCAAACTATTGAAAATATGACGCGCAGGTAGCGGTCTGGTAACTCCCTTTGGTAACTATGGCGGTGGCGAGAGAAGTGCGAGAGTACAGGCATCGAGTCGCTGAGACCGAGATTCGAAAAAACAAAAAAGAAGAGGGAAAACAGAAAATGCGTAAACAGAAGGGTTTCTCATTAATTGAGTTGCTGATCGTTGTGGCGATCATCCTGATCATCGCCGCGATCGCGATCCCGAACCTGCTGCGCGCCAAGATTGCGGCTAACGAGTCTTCGGCAGCGGCTTCCATTCGTACCATCGTGACCGCGAACATTGAGTACTCAACCTCGTATCCTGGCGTCGGCTTTGCTGCCACTCTGGGTGCTCTTGGACCGGCAGATGCCAGCTGCAGCGCCGGGCCTGCCAGCGCGAATGCCTGCATCGTAGACTTCGTTCTGGGCCAGGGCACGAAGAGCGGTTACCAGATCGCGTCCAAGGGTCAGACTCCGATCAACGGCGCCAACACTCAGTTCACGGCTTCTGCAATTCCGAGCACGTTGAACTCGACTGGCGTAAAGGGCTTCTGCGCTGTCGAAGATGGTGTGGTCCGCTACATCACTCCGGCGCCTGCTGCCCAGTACACGACTGATGCGGCTTGCCTGGCGCTCAGCCCGTTGCAGTAAGTTGAATTGGCGAAGTACCTGGGGGAGGGTACCAGCCGCAAAGCATCGGATGGCGACATCCGATGCTTTTGTTTTTTGCGCCGATATATACACGACCGCAAACGCCTAGAGCTGTCCCGCCACAACTTTGGTAATTGGGGAATGGCCACTGAGATGCGACAGAAATCAGGCAGAGGAACAATATGCGACGCCAAAAAGGCTTTTCACTCATCGAGCTACTAATCGTAGTCGCGATTATTTTGATCATCGCGGCAGTAGCAATACCCAGTTTGTTGCGGGCCAAAATCGCCGCTAATGAGTCGGCGGCGGCTTCGAGCGTTCGCCAGATCTCGACGGCACAGATCGCTTATGCGGCTGCTTATCCCGCGGTGGGATATGCCGCTACGCTGGCGGCGCTGGGGCCAGCCAACGCAAGTTGCAGCGCAGGGCCCGTAAGTTCAAATGCCTGCATTCTGGACTCTGTTCTTTCCACTGGGTCGAAGAGTGGTTACAGCTTCATTTCAGCGGGATCCGGAGGGGGTGGGGGAGTTCCGAATTCAGCGTTCGTAGCCAGCTCAGCGCCGATGACATATAACGTCAGCGGTGTGCGGAATTTTTGCATGGTTACAGATGGCGTACTGCGCATCAATACCGGCCCGGCTCCGGTGGCCCCGGATGTAGCAACGTGCACGGCTTATCCGATTGCGCAATAGGCACTCTGGTAATGCTTCGAACTCGGTCCGGCACCTTCTCCCCTTAGTAAATTTCATATAATTTTCGCAGGCGCGCCCACTGTATGCCTGCGATTGAAATCCTCAGCCTAGAAAAGATCTATAACGTCGGTTTCTGGCGCAAGCGCGCGAAACGCGCGCTGCGCCCCCTAACCCTGACCGTGGGAGATGGCGAGATCTTCGGGTTTCTTGGCCCGAACGGTGCAGGCAAGACTACGACCCTCAAAATTCTGATGGGGCTGGTGTTTCCAACCAGCGGCACCGCGCGCATCCTCGGCATGGAACTCAATGACCCAAGAATGAAGGCGCAGATTGGCTTTCTTCCAGAGCAGCCCTATTTTTACGACCATTTGACCGCGCGTGAACTCCTAACCTACTACGGGCAGCTTTCGGGCATGGACGGAAAACAACTTCCCTCCAGGGTCGATGCAATTCTCGATGAAGTGAAACTAACGGACTCCAAAAACGTTCAACTGCGAAAGTTTTCCAAAGGCATGTTGCAGAGGGCTGGAATCGCCCAGGCGATATTGCATGATCCCAAGATTGTTTTCCTGGATGAGCCTATGTCTGGGCTCGATCCAATGGGACGACGTGAGGTGCGGAGTTTGATTGAGCGGCTCAAAGAGCGCGGCAAAACGGTTTTCTTTTCCACGCATATTCTTTCCGATGCCGAAATGCTGTGTGATCGCGTCGCCATTCTCAATCAAGGCGAGCTGCGGGGTGTCGGTGGAGTGGCGGAACTTACTGCCGGCGTGCACGGGAAGGTGGAAATCGTCTGGCACGGAAGCGCGATCCCGTCAGCAATTCGATCTATGGGAGCGGAATGTCATGCGGCAGCGGACACTATGCGTGCCGTCCTGCCGGAGGAAAGTCAAGGGTTGGCACTGGAGGCTCTGCAGCGGGACGGCTTCAGACTTATTTCGCTAACTCCCGTACGAAGTTCGCTTGAAGATTACTTTGTCTCGCAGCTCGATGCTCAAGCAGAGACTGTGCAGGTTCCAACGCAGGCGCGGAGCAATTAGGTAATGAATAACCGCATTTTCCAGATCGCGATCAACACGTTCCGCGAAGCGGTTCGAGACCGCGTGCTCTACAACCTGATCGCGTTCGCGCTGCTCATGTCCGGGGCCGCAGTTCTGGTCGGGCAGATATCTTTGCAGATCGAACGTCTGGTGGTCATTAATCTCGGCCTCACAGCGGTTTCGTTGTTCGGCATCGTGATTGCTATTTTCATAGGCATTGGCCTGGTCTCCAAGGAGATCGACAAGCGTACGCTCTACACGGTGCTCTCTCGTCCGGTGAGGAGATGGGAATTTATCTCGGGAAAGTTCTTTGGACTGGTTGGCACACTCGTCGTAAACACGTTCTTTATGGCAATAGGAGTTTTCGGGGCACTCGCGTATGTTTCGCATCATCTGGAAAGATCTGATGGCTGGGTGCTGCTGGCCCTCTACTTTATCGTTTTGCAGTTCATGATTATTACGGCCCTGGCCCTATTCTTCTCGTCTTTTTCGACTCCAATTTTCTCCGCGGTTTTCGCTTTTTGCCTCTTTGTAATCGGCAGTTTCGCGGGAGATTTGCGCAACTTCGCCGCGATGGCCCATGGCGCCACCCGCTGGCTGGCGAGTACAGCCGCCTATCTTGTGCCCAACTTTTCAGCCTTGAACGTGATCAGCGGGGTTGCGCACGGACAATCGGTGCCGCTGCAGCTCGTAGTTCTGAATACCGTCTATGCTCTCGTCTATACGGCGGCAGCCCTCAGCGGCGCGGTGCTGATTTTTGAACGGCGGAATCTGAAATGATTCGGGTCAACAGGACCACAGCGGTGGCCAGCGCGGTTCTAGCCCTCAGCTTGGCCTCATCCGCTTTTCTCGTTCACACCGTCGATCAACTGCGCGACTCAACTTCGCCTCAGGAAATGCTCTATGTCTCTTCTCCAAAGCTGCTGAAACGGCTCAGTCTCGGCTATGAAGGCCTACTGGCCGATATTTATTGGACTCGCGTGGTGCAATACTTTGGCGGGACCCATAGCCGGGGAGGCGGAACTTACAAGCTTCTGTGGCCGCTGCTGAACATTACCACCCAGCTTGATCCCCATTTGATACCCGCTTACGAGTTTGGCGGGACCTTTCTTTCGGCCAAACCGCCAGACGGCGCAGGAGCCCCTGACCTTGCAATCGAATTGGTCAAATACGGAATTCAGAACAATCCCGGAGATTGGCATCTCTACTATGATCTGGCATTCATCTACTACGACCTTAGGGATTACCGGCATTCCGCGGACGCTTTCCTGAAAGGATCGCAAATTCCGGGAGCCCATCCGTTTCTTAAGATCATGGCGGCACAGATGGCCGAGCATGGCGGCGATGTCGCAACTGCCCGCATGATGTGGACGACCACTTACCAGACCACGCATGACGCACTGATTCGCGCCAATGCTGCCGCCCATCTGCGCGCTTTACAGGTGAATGATGACATCATGATTTTGGAGCGGGTGGTAGAACGTTACCGCGTTCAAACCGGTCGTTTTCCTGAGAGTTTCTCGGAGTTGGAAGCTGCCAGGATGCTGAACGGAATCCCTCTGGATCCAATGGGCAAGCCTTATGAATTGGAGGGCGGTGGTAGAGTCGTCGTCTCTGATCCGGCGGACCTTCCTTTTATCGAAAAAGGGCTACCTCAGGGTTACGTCCCGAGCGCTATTCCAAGATTGGTTCCCACCAATTAGCATTGCCTCAGTTCTGCGAACCGATTTTGTGTGATAAAGGTGTCAACTTGGTCGGTGCCCTCGCGCAGTGGTGGCGAAGGCAACGCGAGGAGGCCGGGGTGGGTCTTGCGCTCGGCCGCTTGCTGGGGATTAGTTTCGAACTTGTCCGCGGTTGCTTTCCCGACCAAAGGCGCCAGCGCTATGGCGACGCGGAATATGACTGGGAACATCGCGTGGATACGACCAGCGCGACGGTAAGTTGGCGTTCGCGCCTGATGGGATTGCTGAATTCGCCCTATCAGCCAATACCAGAAGATCAATTCCGCGAAATGATGCGCGCGCTGAATATCGATTTCAGCCGGTTCACGTTCATCGATATTGGTTCAGGAAAAGGACGCGCGCTTATGCTTGCCTCTGAATATGGTTTTCGGCGAATTATCGGCGTCGAACTTCTTCCGGAGTTGGATCGAATTGCTCGCCAGAACCTAACAAGATTGAGGGAGCGCGGCAAGAACTTACCAGTCGAACTGGTTTGCGGAGATGCTATCGATTTTGCCTTCCCTGCTGAGCCTACGGTTGTCTTCCTTTTCAACCCTCTGCCGACGTCGAGCCTGGCTCGAATGCTTCAGAACATAAAAGGCAATCTTCAAAAACGGCCGCATCCTTTGTATCTGGCCTACGCCAATGCAGTGTTGGAGCACACGATTGTAGAATCACAGCTTTTTTCAAAGCTCGCGGGCACGAGAGAATTTTCTTTGTTTTACAATTCCGGGTTTTCCAAATCCGGGCTGCCTGGCTTTGAGAGTTCAGTGGGCCGTTTGTGAGCATTCCGTGACCGTCCCAAAGCTTTGTCGGCCAGGTCGATCCAGCGTTGTAAGCGGGCCTTCACCCGGTCACTCTCGCGCCGGAGGGGAGTGGTGGCCCCGCCGGGCGTGGGCAACATCTCCTGCAGTTTGTTGCGTCGGCGGCGCTCTATCGGTATTTTCGGGCGTGAGTTCACTGGGCCCATCTTCGACTCATTAGACAAGGATTTTTCTGCACTGTACGATACAGTACAATCGGTATTCATAGCTGTTTCAGGCCGTATCCGGTTTCAGGACGCCACAACCACCACGCCAGCATCAAACCACTAAGCGAGGTACACGGAAGAGTCTTCGTTGGTTCCGCAAACCGGCATATCGCAATCCCAATGAACACAAATTCGCCAGTCCGCTTGCTGGCGGGACTTTTCTTGTATTTAGCGGTCGCGCCTCTCGCGTTCGGATTGCCGGACGTAAACAGCGTGGCTCGTTTGGTCGATGAGCGCTATAACAGGCTTCAGACGCTGGAAGCTGACTTCACCGAAATTTATCAAGGATCTGGAACCGAGCGGATTGAATCGGGCAAGCTTTGGCTGAAAAAACCGGGCAAGATGCGTTGGGAATACCGTTCTCCTGAGGAGAAGCTGTTTGTGGCAGACGGGCGTAATGGATGGCTCTATCTGCCCGCCCAACAGCAGGCCCGAAAATCTTCGATGAAAACTCTCGATGACATTCGATCGCCGCTGGCTCTACTACTTGGCAAGACCAGGCTGGAAAAGGAGTTGACTGGCCTGGCATTCGCGCCAGACGTTAAGCCGTGGCGTCCAGATGACGTGATCTTGCGGGGTGCGCCTCGCGGACTAGAAGATCGAATTCGTCAGATATTGTTGGAAGTAAGCGTGGAGCACCGCATCGTGAGAATACTCATCCAGGGGGCGGATGATTCGATTACCGAATACCGGTTCAGCGATCAAAAAGAGAATGTTCCTGTGGCCAACGCGCAGTTCAGGTTCGTTCCCCCTAGCGGCACAGAAGTGATTGAAGACGAGATGGAAAATTGACCCCAGTTTGATGTTACTCCCGATACACTTCCGTGCTAAGTAGCTGTAAAATCGAGGATTTTTCAATGTTAGACTGGGGTGGGCTAAGGGCAATTTCAAGCGAAAATGGCTGAATTTTTAATCAAAGTTGCCGACGAGCGGGGGCGACTCCTGCAGCAGGTGGAAAGCGGAATCTCGGAAGCCGAGGTTCGCGATCGCTTTTCCCAGCAGGGATTTCTGGTTTATTGGGTCAAGCCCAAGGGCCTTCTGGCGGGAGGAAAAGTTGGGCGGCGTAGGCGCGTAAGGCCGTCAGCTTTCCTGGTTTTCAACCAGCAGCTACTTACGCTCCTCAAGGCCGGGTTGCCAGTTCTGGGCTCCATGGATCTTTTGATCAAACGCCAGAGAGATGCCTATTTTCGCTCCCTGCTGCAGAACGTGCGCGAGCGAGTGAAGGGTGGAGAGCTGCTATCGGAGGCGTTTGCGGCGCAGCATGTTTTCCCGAAGATTTATACCACCACCCTGATGGCCGGCGAGAAGAGCGGCAACATGGACGAAGTACTGACGCGATACGTGAATTTCCAGCGGATGGCCCTTACCTTTAAGAAGAAGCTGGCGGTCTCGCTGGTGTATCCGGCTCTGCTGGTGTCTGTTGTTACATGCATGTTGATTTTTTTGGTCACTTACGTTGTGCCCCAGTTCGCCAAGTTGTATTCCGATTTAAACGCACAGCTTCCGGCGATCACCAGCTTCATGCTCGAGGTTGGGACACATGCGCAACGATACGCGCCAGTTGGGTTGGTGGTGCTCGCGCTGGTGATTTTCCTGCTGTGGCGCTGGCAGGCGACAGATCGGGGGGCTGAATCGCTCGACAAGGCTACCCACAAAGTTCCGCTGGTCGGCGATATCTGGATGAAGTACCACGTTTCCACATTTTCTCGGATGCTCTCGACACTGCTAACCGGCGGCATGCCGCTGGTTCCATCGCTTGAAACCGCGGGGGCCTCGATGAGCAGCCGCACCATCCTGAATGGGATAGGCCGGGCAGCAGAACGGGTGCGAGAGGGGCAATCCCTGGCGAAAAGCCTGGAAGAACAGAAGGTGTTCCCCGATCTCTCAGTAGAAATGATCGAAGTCGGGGAATCAACCGGCGCTTTGCCGGCAATGTTGAACTCCGTGGCTGAATTTTACGAGGAAGATGTACAGACGGCATTGGCGGGAGCGATGGCGCTCATCGAGCCAATCATACTGATCATCATGGCTGTGTTTGTAGGCGGAATCCTGATTTCGCTTTACTTGCCGATATTTACATTGGGATCGAGCATTCACTAGAGCATCAGGGGCAGGTTCGGAATGAGCAGCATGGCGGAAAAGAAATCGGTGTTTGTGGGCGGAGGAAACGGGCAAGTGGGAACAGCAAACCGTTCCGATGAGCTTGAACGGGCGAAGGACGTTGCGCGTCGATATCGCTGCGATTTCGTCGACTTGCATGATTTCCAACTGCACCACGACTTGTTTACAAAGATCTCGCCGCATCTGATGTTCCGCTATAACTTCGTTCCTCTGGAAGAAACTGCGGACGGGCGCCTGGCAATCGCGATCGCCGACCCCAGCCAGCTGATGATGATCGACGAAATCAGCTTGCTGCTCGGCAAACGAATCGTCACCAAAGTCGCTACGCTGGCGCAGATCAGCGAAATTCTCAAAAAGACCGAGCAGTCCAAGCGCGTCCTTGAAGACGCCAGCGAAGGCTTCACGCTCGATGTGGTCCGTGAAACTGAAGAGGGCAGCGACGAGAGCATCACCATCGACAAGCTGACAGCCCAAGGGGACATGAGCCCGATTATCCGGCTCGTGGACACGACGATCTTCACTGCTCTGCAGCGGCGAGCCAGCGACATTCACATTGAGACGCGAGACGATTCGGTTGGGATCAAGTTCCGCATCGATGGCGTGCTCACGCAAGCCATGCCGCCGATCGCGAAGGAACACCATTCCACCATCATTTCGCGCATCAAGGTCATGAGCGAGCTCGACATCTCCGAGCGCAGGGTCCCGCAGGATGGGCGTTTCCGCGTGAAGTATGGCCAGCCTGAGCGTCCGATCGATTTTCGTGTGTCGATTATGCCGTCGATTCACGGCGAAGACGCTGTGCTCCGTGTGCTCGACAAAGAATCCATGAGCGAGAAGTTCCGTTCGCTCACGCTTGACGTTGTCGGTTTCGATGAAGACGATTTGCGGAAGTTCCGTCGTTACATTAAAGAGCCCTATGGCATGGTGCTGGTCACCGGGCCGACAGGAAGTGGGAAGACGACCACGCTTTACGCCGCGGTAAACGAGATCAAGACGGAAGAAGACAAGATCATCACCATTGAAGATCCGGTCGAATATCAGATTCGCGGAATTACACAAATTCCGGTAAATGAGAAGAAAGGCCTTACCTTTGCCCGCGGACTACGTTCAATTTTGCGTCACGATCCCGACAAGATCATGGTCGGCGAAATCCGCGACACGGAGACAGCGCAGATCGCAATTCAGTCAGCCCTTACCGGCCACCTGGTCTTCACTACAGTCCACGCCAACAATGTCGTCGATGTCCTAGGCCGTTTTCTGAACATGGGCGTCGAGCCTTACAATTTTGTTTCCGCGCTCAACTGCATCTTGGCGCAACGGCTGGTGCGGTTGATTTGCAACTCCTGCCGCGAGGTGGTGAAGTACCCCTCGGACGTTCTCGAAGCCAGCGGGCTCGATCCTGAACAGTGGTCAAAGGTTCCTTTTTACGAAGGTCAGGGCTGCATTGAATGTGCCGGCACAGGTTTCCGTGGCCGAACTGCAATTCACGAACTGCTCGATCTGAGCGACCGCATCCGCGAAATGATTCTTGCGCGTAAGCCGACTTCAGAAATCCGGCGCGCCGCGCGCGAAGAAGGCATGCGCTTCCTTCGTGAATCGGCGCTTGACAAAGTCCGCAATGGAATGACCACCTTGAAGGAGATCAACAAGGTCACGTTTATTGAGACGATGAGGTAGGAAGACAGTGATCAGTGACCAGTGCTCAGTATTCGTGCTGACTGGCAACTGCATATGCTAAGAGAATTGACTGACCACTAATCACTTGGCCACTGACCACTTTTATGTTACGCACCCAACATTCCGCGCGACCCAAGCTGGCTTGCGAGATCGCTCCCGACCGGGTCATTGCCGCCCGCACTGCTGACTCTCGGCAGGTGCTCGAGCTGTGCTCGACCAGCGAACTCGCTCCGGGATGTGTTGTTCCCGATCTGACCGAAAACAACGTGCGCCAGCGTGCCATGGTCGTGACTGCGCTGCAACGCGCTTTGGAACAGGTCGGCGGACATTCGAAAGACGTGGTGGCCATTCTTCCTGATGCCGCGGTGCGCGTCGTGCTACTCGATTTCGACACGCTGCCTGACAAAGCGCATGAAGCCGAAAGCGTGGTACGTTTCCGCCTGCGCAAGTCGCTGCCGTTTGATGTGGACAAAGCCGCAGTTTCCTACCACGCTCAGCCGGCACCTGTGGGAATTCGTGTGATTGCCTCGGTCGCTTTAAACAATGTGGTCCAGGATTACGAATCGGTGTTCATTGAAGCTGGATTCAGTCCCGGCGTGGTATTGCCATCGATGATTGCGGCGCTCGGCGGTGCTGCCGGTCACAAGGGAACCTTGGTGATCAAAGTCGACGCGCACACCACGAGTATCGCGATTCTCGATAAAGAACAGCTTCTTCTGTTCCGCACGCTCGAGAATGCGCGGGGGGTCACTATCAGCGGCGAGCAGCTTGCCGAGGACGTGTACCCGTCTGTGGTCTTTTTTCAGGACACATATTCGACGAACATTGAAGAAGTTTACGTTTCCGGAATTTCCGACATCACTGGCGCGGCACCCGCGCTGCATGCACAGACCGGTGGCGAAGTAAAAGAGCTGGTACGGGCATCACAGTTGGGTCTCGGCGGGGGATCGATTCCAAAGTGGAGGATGGCGGGAGTAGTCGGCGCACTGCTTTCCTGATATGCGGCTCAATATCAATCTCGCGTCGCAGCCTTACCAGGACTCCCGGCAGTTCTGGAGCTACTGGGGAACCGGTCTTGGCCTGCTTGCTCTTGCCACGATCATCCTGGTCTTTTTTGCCGTCACAGGATTCGTGGAAGGCAGCCGGGACCGCAAACAGATTGCCACGCTGAAAGCTCAACTGGCCGAGTACGACCAGGAAAAGAACCAGGCGATCGCCATGTTGAATGAGCCACAGAATCGGGAAGTGCGCGACCGATCGCATTTTTTGAACGAGCTTTTCGAGCGCAAATCATTTTCCTGGACACTGGCTTTCGAGCAACTTGAAGAAGTGATGCCCGCGCACTTGCACGTAATTTCCATTCACCCCGGGCTTTCCGAGGACAACAATCTCGAACTGAAGCTGGTGGTCGGCGGCGAAACCCGCGAACAAGCACTCGACCTGGTGCGAAAGATGGAGAACTCCAAACACTTCCGCCAGACCCGCATTGACGCTGAAAAATTTGAGCAACAGGAAAACAACACCACCGACCGGGTGCAGTTCGATATCGATGCGCTTTACGTTCCCTCAGCCGAACCTGTGGCAGGTAAACCTCCGGCGAATCGTGGAGGCATGAACTGATGCCTGATCTGAAGAGAACTCGCGACAAACTGAAGATTGCGATCGGCGCGCTGGTTCTTGTCGATGCTGTGGCAATTGCCATGTTACTGACTCCACTCGCTGGCATGCGAGAAGCGCGTCAGCAGGAGATGCGGCAGCTGTGGCAGGAATTGAAGTCGCGCGAATATGCGCCCTGGCGTGGCCTTGACAAGAAGATTCCGCACGCAAAACAGGACATAGACGACTTTTACCAACAGCGATTCCCGGCAGAAGAATCCGCGATCTCGGCGAATCTCGGCAAGGTGGCCTCTGAAACCGGAGTCCGAGTCGCGGGGGTGAAGTATGCCGTAAAGGATGCTCCGATCGAAGGACTGCAGCGGGTCGAGATCGAAGCGAACTTTTCCGGCGACTACCTGCAACTGGTTCGGTTCATCAATGCTCTCGAACGCAGCAAGCTATTCTTCCTTGTCGATGGAGTCGAGCTGGGCAGCGAGCAGAACGGGGTAGTCGCGCTGCAAATGAAAGTTGAAACGTATTTGAGGTCAACGTAGTGAATCTCGGCGCAGAAAATCGGAATAAAGTAATCGCAGCGGTCTCGCTGATCGTCGTTGCCATCATTTTGATGGCGACACGTTTTTCGGGATTCATGGGCGGCGGTTCCTCCAGTGCGTCGATTCCCGCGCCCGCGGTTGCGAATTTGACTCCGACGCGTCCGGCGCGCACGAACGGGAGAGCAGATCGCGGCACCGGTAAGAAACAAAGTCAAACGCAATCGCTCGATCCAACCCTTCGCAAAGACCTCCTGGCGATGAGCGAAGATACAAAATACGAGGGCACCGGACGGAATATCTTTAAAGTTTTTGTGGATATTCCTCAAGTGGTTCAGCAACCAGCGCAGCCACAGGTCGCCAATAACGAGCCACCACCTCCGCCTCCGCCCCCGCCGATTGAGCTTAAGTTCTATGGGTACGCGACTCCTGCCGGTGGCTCCCGTCGAATATTTCTGGCGCAAGGCGAAGATGTTTTCATCGCCCGCGAAGGCGATATCGTAGATCGCCGCTACAAGGTTGTCCGCATATCACCAACGGCGGTCGAGATACTCGACGTTCTGAGCAACAACCGCCAGAGCATTCCGCTCACGCAAGGGTAGACGACGCGACTTTTGGGCCCTCATGAAGTTTTCACGTTCATCTCGCCGCAAGAATGAACAGGGTTACATCCTGCTCTATCTCACACTGCTCGCTTCCGTGCTGGCCATTGCAGCGCTGGGCTGGATCGAGCGGGTTGATTTTCAAATCAAACGAGACCGGGAGGAAGAACTTATCCATCGCGGGGTGCAATACTCACGCGCCATACGTCGGTATGTGAAGAAATTCGGGCGCTATCCTTCCCGCATCGAGGATCTTCAGAGCACGAATAATATTCGCTTCCTGAGAAGGAAGTACAAGGATCCGATTACTGGCAAAGATTTCAAGCTCCTGCACATGAACGATATCCAGATATCCTTCAGCCCCGGAGCCGCGAGTGGGCTGCCACCTGCCCCGGCGGACGCCAGCGCGGCGAATCAGATGGGAGCACCCGGTTCACTAAATCCTGGTTCGAGCGCGTCAAATGGCCCGGGGCCCAGCTCGATCCCAGGCAATTCCGGAAATTCGCAAGCACAGCCAGGGGCCGGCGAAGGTCAACCCGCCGGCGATAATTCGAACCCAGACCAGACCGCCCAGGACAATTCAGGAACGAACTCGCGCGAGAACACGAATCCCGGCACACCGGTCAGTCAGATGGGAACTGGGCAAGGAGTAGGAAACGGACCCACTTTTGGAGGAATGCCCATTGTGGGGGTGGCCAGCGCGAGCAAAGAGAAGAGCATTCGCGTATTCAATAAGAAAGACCACTACAACCAATGGCAATTTATCTACGATCCCAGCACGGATCGCGGAGGATTACTTAGCACGCCAAATCAGCCGCCGTTGCAAAACGCCGTGCAGTTCAATCCCGGGCAAAATCCCCAACAGAATAGCGATGGACCAAATCAGGGTCCGACCTTCGGCCCCAGTGGCATGAATGGGCCAGGAATGAACCCGACTCCTCAGCCGCCATCGACAACGCCTCAGCAGCAGTAGTTGGACCGAAATGCAAAAGGCCCTCCAGCTAGAGGGCCTTTGGGCATTCTTTATTGAGAGCTTTACACGTTGAAAGATGATCCGCAGCCGCAAGTGCTTTTCACGTTCGGATTGTCGAACTTGAAGCCAGCCCCTTCGAGAGTCTCCAGATAGTCTACCGTGCAGCCATTCAGATACATCACTGAGGTTGCATCCACATAGACCTTCAGGCCCTCGAAATCGAAAACCTTGTCCATCATGCCAGCGGAGTTTTCAAAAGACATGGAGTAGGAAAAGCCGGAACACCCTCCGCCGACGACACCAACCCGCAGCCCAGCGGGAACCGGATTCTGCTGTCCCATAATCTCTTTCACCTTGGCAACTGCCTTCGGCGTAAGAACGATCGGGGCCTTCTTGGTTGTTTCCTGGGGCTTAATTTCGGGCGTAATAGTGGCCATATATCTCCTTTGCCTTTGATCTGATTATAACAGACGCACTCTGGGGTCAATAGGATTCAGACTAGGCTCCTTTTATGCAGCGGCTATCTCTTGCCACGGATCAAGCACCACTTTAATGCACTCCTCTTGCTTATCGCGAAATATGCGATAAGCCTGAGGGGCTTCATCAAGGCCGAACCGGTGTGTGATTACGAATGAGGGATCTATGTCGCCCTGCTGAATGTGTTTTAGCAGACGATCCATGTAGTTATGCATGTGAGTCTGGCCCATTTTGAATATCAGCCCCTTACCAAAAGCAGCACCGAAAGGCACCTTGTCGAGAACACCGCCGTAAACTCCTGGTAAAGAGACCACTCCGCCTTTCCGACACGCCTGAATCGCTTGCCGTAGAACAATTGGCCGATCAAATGCTAGCTTCATCCGTTGTTTCGTATAGTCGTATGCGGCGGCAATCCCAGTCCCATGCGCCTCAAGGCCGACGGCATCAATGCAAGCGTCGGGTCCGCGGCCACCTGTCATCCACTTGAGCTCTTCGATAACGTCGTCCACATCGGCATAGTCGATGACATCGGCGCCTGCCAAGCGGGCCATTTTCAACCGTTCATGGAAACGATCGATCGCAATTACTCGCTCGGCGCCGAGCAAAAAAGCGCTGCGAATGGTAAATTGCCCGACCGGTCCACATCCCCAGATCGCGACAACATCGCCCGGCTTGATGTCACAATTCTCAGCGGCCATGTAACCTGTGGGAAAAATGTCGGACAGAAAAAGCACTTGTTCATCGGACAGACCGCGATCCACCTTCAACGCCCCTACATCAATAAATGGCACACGTGCGAACTGCGCCTGTCCACCGGCGTAGCCTCCCATCATGTGGGAATACCCGAAGAGTGCCGAGCCGGAGTATCCGTAAAGTTTTTCCGCCATCCAGGCATTTGGATTTGTGTTATCGCATGCAGACCACAGATTGTGTTTGCAAAAATAGCAATGGCCGCAGGCAATGGTGAACGGCACTACGACCCGATCGCCCTTCTTGATGCGTGTCACAGCAGACCCGGTCTCGACTACTTCGCCCATGAACTCATGCCCAAGAATGTCTCCGGGCTCCATGGATGGAATATAGCCGTCGTACAAGTGAAGGTCTGAGCCGCAAATGGCCGTTTTCGTGATCCGAACAATTCCGTCGCGAGGATTGAGAATCTCTGGATCATTCACCTGCTCAACTTCGAGCTTATTTTTCCCTTGCCAGCACAGAGCTTTCACGTTTTTCTCCTATTCAGTCGCCTGCCAGCCGTTGTTGTGGTTGCAGTTCCATGGTTGGGCGCTCACGAAAAACGACGCGCTTTGCCGCGCCCCGCAGGCCGCGTGCCCCGACCGGCTGTCCGGCCGTTGTCGGGATCTCTCCTGTTTCCATTAACTGTTTGATTTTCCGCAGCGATTCGCGCGCGAGCTGTTCAGGATCGAATCCGGCGAACGACGCCAACGCCCGGGAAATCGGGCCTGTGGGAGCCTTGTATTCAAACGCTATGCTCAGTTCAGTGCCGCGATCGCCGGGCGCCTTTTTGAAGCGGAGGACGCCCCGGTGCTCGATCATGTGAGGGTCTGAAGCCCAGGCAATGTACTCTCCCGGTTTTTCGTCGGTAATGCGAAGTTGGGAATTGAGGGTATATCTTTCACCATCGTCAAATTGTAGAGAGAGGCGATTTTCATCGTCGATATCGAACCTCACCCCGTGCAGGCCGACAATCCAGTTCTCCGGATTGCGCACAAATTCATAGACCTCGTTCGGTTCCTTTGCGATTGTGAAACCCACGCGCACACGACCCTGGTATGGCTTTCTTAAATCTGCGGCCCCGGTGTACACCAAATATGCGCCACCTGTTGCGAGGCCCGCACCGAACCAATCGCGACGCACTACTCCATAGATCGACAATGCTGCCCCTGCCGCGAGCGTGAGCGCAGTTTCAAGCCTGGTAGTTGCCGGACGGCGGGAAAATTCCTCACCTGGTCGCGGAGCGAGATTCGTAGTAATCGTCATAAGTTCACCGCCACACGTGGAATTTGATTATTTTTTTCTGCCGCGCGTTGATCAAGCGCTGTGAGCCACGATTGGGTCAACGCAGATTCACTCTCCATGCCCTTTGCCTTCAGGCGGCCGATGCCCCCAAACTGAGGCAATCCGCGGCTGGCCGCAGCCAGAAAGAGAGATGAAATTTCGGGGAACATCTGGTGCAACTTGACGGCAAATTTCGCCGGGAAGGTGATCACTTTTTCTGCCTGGCCATACTCACAAGCCCGAATGATTTGCCTGGCGGCGCGGTCCGCACTGATTGAGAAGCCCGGAATAGAGTCGCTTAGCAAGAACCAGGTGTACTCGGCGCGATGTTTGCTCTTGAATTCTGCGTTCCGCGGGCTGCCGGTGCGCATTAGCCCGGGATATGCCGTCGTCACGTAGATGTTGTCCCGCATCAGTTCAGGGCGAATCCCTTCCGAAAATCCGGCCAATGCAAATTTCCCTACGCTATATGGCAAGAGATGCGGGACGCTTATTTTCCCGCCAATGGAGGAGATGTTGACGATCCTGCCACTTCGGTTTCTGCGCATGTCGGGAAGAGCGGCCAGAGTCGTGTGGAACGGTCCCCAGAAGAAGACATCCAGTGCTTCCTGGAAGTCACCCGAGGTCATCGCATCCATCGGACCAACGGTCAGTGTGCCGGCGTTATTCACCAGAATTTCAACCGGGCCGAGCTGCTCGCGAATGTGCGCAAAGGCACTCTCCACTTGCGCCTGATCGCGAACATCACAGCTTTGAGTGGTGACTTCACCCATCGGGCGCAGTTGTTGACTGGCCCGTTCTAAGGCATCGGCATCGCGCCCGACTAGCGCGACCCTTGCTCCGCGCTTGAGAAATTCCCTCGCCATGGCGAGGCCCAAACCGCGGGAGCCGCCCGTAATCACCACCGTGCGTCCAGAGACCGAATAGCGTCTGAACCAGCGAAGGCCAAGGTACGTCAAACCCGCCGCACCAAGAACGATCATGGCTGGAATATCGCGAGATCGACGCCTGCGGGAAAAAGTACTGAATGATCTGCTTGCTAAATTCATGAGAGTCTTGTCCTCAGGCGGTTTTCTTCAGTAGAGGCGCTACGTGGCAGGCTTCTTTGTCCGGTTCTGGCACGTCGGGATCCGGTTCCTTGGTAGGCGGGATGCGTGGCTCGTCATCTCCTTCGGGAAGATGCTTAACTGTGGAGTCAAAGCCCATAGAGCGAATCTAGACCGATCATCAATAAAGTGGCATCCGATGACCACTGTACGGTCTTTGAAGAATCGATGTAACCCGGCTAAGCGCGTCCAGGGTCGCGAAAGAGCGTTGACCAGAGATCTTACGCAGCTTTTTGGAGGTTCTTCATTTGCCTGGCAGCGACACGAAGATCAGCAATGAAATCCTGTTTTTGTCTTTCTCGTGCGGCCGCATCAGGAGCTCGCAGGATTGAAGAAGGGTGTACTGTGGCCATCACCCAGCGAGCCAGTGGTGAAGGCACAAACTGGGCCCTTTGCTTCATTACGCTGAAATTTCTGCCTAGAAGCGCCTGGGCCGCGGTTGCTCCCAGGCAAACGATGACCTGTGGCCGGGTAAGCGCAATTTCCGCATCCAGCCACGGCCGACACGCTTCAATTTCGAAGTGCCGCGGCTTCTTGTGAATGCGGCGCTTACCGCGCTCCGCGGGCACCCAATTGAAATGCTTCACAACGTTGGTGACGTACACGACAGAGCGGTCGATTGCTGCCGCTTGCAAAGCTTCATCAAGAATGCGACCGGCGGGGCCTACAAACGGATGACCCGCAATGTCCTCCTTATCACCCGGTTGTTCGCCGATGAGCATCATCGCGGCGCGCGGACTACCTTCACCGAACACCGTCTGAGTCCCTTTTCTCCAAAGATCACAGGCTTTGCACCGCGAAGCTGCCTGCTTCAGGTTCTGGAGCGTGGGTTGACTCGGGATCAGGGGGCCTGCATCGGTTTGCTGCTTGTTCTTTCCCAGCATTTGCCTGTGAGATGAAGAGAACTACCAACTGTTTTGCTCAAATCCGGCGGAGCCCAATTGCATCTAAGGAGACATGGACGGAACACGGCAGCAAAATACAGTCGACACTGTATTGGTAATTTAGGGTTTTAGCTGTAAGTTTTGCTGGTTCGAGTTTTATACGGTCGAGACTCAGATGCTTGCATATTGCGTAAACGAGGGATGCAATCGACCACTGCATTCGTTTTCGGAAGGTCGCCTGTTTCAATTTGAGGTTGTTTCAATTTCGGTGGCGGCGTCCGACGAAAAATCAGCCCCGTTTGATGAGAAACCGCAAAGGCAGACGCTACACTTGTGGTTATGCGGACGTTGTGCTGCCACGATGAGCCTGGTGCTTGAGCCCACACGCGGTGTCAAGGTCGTGTCTCTTGAGGAGCGTAAGCCGGAAGCGCGCGAACTTGCAGACGTGAATGTGAGCATACCGCACGCGAAGGAATGTTAGGCAGGAGCAAGTTTGCATCGGTTGTCTGTTTCTTTCACGCGAAAATTAAATGGCGTCGATTATTTCTCAAGTCTTTATGTGAATCCAGAGCAGCTGCTTGTGGCCTTGATCCTCAACGGGAGGCGGAAAAATGGGAATATTCAGGATTTTAGTCGCAGATGATCACGAAGTGGTTCGCAAAGGTTTGATTGCTCTGCTGCAATCGCAGCATGACTGGCAGGTTTGCGGCGAGGCGGGCGACGGCCGGGAAGCCGTGGACAAGGCACAACAACTCAAGCCGGATGTCGTCATCCTCGATATTGGCATGCCGAGTCTCAACGGTCTGGAGGCAACACGGCAAATATTGAAAACGAACCCGCAAGCGCGGGTCCTCATACTTACCCTGCACGATTCTGACCAGGTCGTCCGCGAAGTGCTGAACGCGGGGGCGCGCGGCTTTCTTTTGAAATCTGATGCTGCGCGCGATCTGGTTGCCGCAGTCGAAGCGCTACGGCGAGACAAAACCTACTTCACATCCAAAGTCGCGACTATGGTGCTTGAGGGCTATCTGAAAGGCGGCACTCCTGGCGCTCCGATACCGACCGCCGGACGCAATCGGCTTACGCCGCGAGAACGCGAAATTGTGCAACTGCTGGCTGAGGGAAAGAGCACGAAAGAAGTAGCCGTGGCTCTTGGATTGAGCGTGAAGACTGCCGAAACACATCGGTCCAACATCATGCGGAAACTGCAACTTCACTCAGTTAGCGATTTGGTACTTTACGCGGTCCGAAATAATATCGTGCACGTGGTGCAGGCGGGAATCGAATAGCAGCAATTCATCGAAAAGAAAGGCAGCCTCGGCGAGACTGCCTTTTGTTTGCGTAATTAAGGGAAATTAGGCGGCGGGTTTTCTGCGGCGGGCACTTCGAGTAGCGGTTTCCGTCTCGGATTCTGCTTCTCCTCCCGCTTCCTCCGCTTCGACGTTGATTTCGCTTGCCAAATCGTTCAGCCTGGCATCGGTCTCCTTTTCTTCGTCAAGCGTCTCCTGCAAGAGCGAGGCGGCTTCCTCTTGGCCCAGTTGGCTTGCAAAGGTGCGCGCTGTCCCATATCCGGCAATTTCGTAGTGCTCGACCCGTTGGGCCGCGCCGATGAGAGCGGCGTCCTTCACGTCGGGATCCATATCTTCATCGATGACTTCGCTTCCCTCTTTGATTAGCCCTTCCATTCCCTTACACTTCTTGGCTTTTGCCTTCTGCCCAAGACTTTCGAAGATGGTTTCGAGTCGCTGAGCATGGCCCTTCGTTTGTTCAAGATGTTCCTCAAAAGCTTCGCGTAGCTCTTCAGAGCTTGATGCTTCCGCCATTTTCGGAAGTGCTTTGATAAGTTGGTTTTCGGCGTCGTACAAATCCCGTAGTTCGTCAACAAAAAGGTCCTTCAACGATTCAATCGCCATGGTGATTCCCTCCGGGGGACTTGGATGAGATGGCTCAGAGCTTGAGTTAGCTCAAATGCGGTGTAACTCTCGAATGCGACAGATCAAGAGGCGAGAAGCAGGTGCCGGCCGGTCTACCGTAAACCGGCGCCTGCTCGAAAGGTGGGCAAGTTGAGGGCAACTTTCATGTGCCTGAGCATAGTTCGAGGCCAGGATGCGAACAATCCTGCGAACTCTGTAATTGTTCTGAGGACTTTCCTGTAGCAGAGAAGATGTTAGAGCGGAGCGTACACAAACGTTTCTTCAAGGCTGCGGCAAAAACAGCTCGCGGAATGTACTTGTGAGTCAGTCGTTATGCACCTGCACGGAAAAGTTATTGCAGGTCAAAACGGTACAGGAACGTCTGTGGATGGATACAGACCTCACCGGATAGACCATTTGCATGAAGGACTCTAGCCTCATACCTGTGAATACGGCTAATCAAGTTCGATGCAAAGCCACAACCGACAGGCGTTTTGAAAGGAGAGCCTCCGTGACCACCGACACCGACACCATCGTTCGTTTTAATTCTGACCTAGACCTCGTAAAGCGTGCCCAGCAAGGCGATGCCGACGCATTCGCGTCATTATTTCACGCTCACAAGGCAAAAGTTTATTCCGTTTGCCTCCGCATGACGAACAACACCGCAGAAGCAGAAGACCTGACTCAGGATGCGTTTCTGCAAGTGTTCCGCAAGCTGGCAACTTTTCGCGGCGACTCCGCGCTTTCAACCTGGTTGTACCGCATTGCTGTAAATACCGTGCTGATGCACTTCCGCAAAAAGGCACTACGCCAAGTCTCGCTCGATGAACCCTATAGCCAGGATGCGAAAGTCGTGCGTCGCGAATACGGCAGCCGTGATGACCGTTTGACCGGATGCGTCGATCGGATCGCGCTCGCGCGTGCAATCAAGGAATTGCCGGACGGGTATCGCACCATTTTCTTGCTGCACGAGGTAGAAGGGTACGAGCACCAGGAAATCGCGGAACTGCTCGAGTGCTCTGTCGGAAACTCGAAATCACAGCTTCACAAGGCTAAACTTCGCATTCGCGAACTGCTCGGCCGCTCACAGCAGCAAAACGAATCTGCGACTCATGTGCGCTCCCATCGCGGACGCTCGCGCAACGGCACTGTTCGTTGGGAGTCCGAGGATCTTATACGGGAATTTCCTACTCGAGCAACAGTTTTTCCCGCTCTTTCACAAATTTCCGCGAGTAGTGCGGCGTAGTTCGGGGTTGAAGAGACCAGGGGGCCAATGCACGACGGAGCTCGTAAGTGCAAACTATAGCGATTGTGGCAATTTCGACACCGGTAACTGATGAAGGCGATATCTCGTCCAATCCATCAGGCCACGTAGTTGGCCACAGTCGCGGCTTTTTCCACGGGACACAAAATGCGGTAGACAATGTGCTCGGGCACAATCTCCTCTATCGCACTATCGCTACCCTGGACAACTGTGGGGTAGCTAGAACGACCGCCGTTCCGCAGAGCCCAGGTTTTCGCCAATTGTCAGCTCCTCCGACTGGAGACGGCCCGTTCCCGGCATGGGAGCGTGCTATCGCTCGCGCGGTTCAACAAGGCGCGCGGAATATTTTGCTCTTGCGAGCAAATGAATACGTCGAGCTGGATTTTTCCGAACTGATCCGCGTTCATACCGAGCGAGGCGCGGCTCTAACTCAAGTGTGCACAGAAGACGGCGGGCCACTCGACATCGTTATAGTGGACGCCGAAAAACTTCGCATGAGCAACGACGAGTCGTTCAGGGCAAGGCTAACTGCACTTTCACAAAGAAAGCAGCGTTTTTACTATCAAGGGTACGTTAACCGGCTTCAAAAGCCTGCGGACTACATGGGTTTGATTCAAGACGCCTTATGTAATCGCTGCAAACTGCGCCCGGTCGGAACGGAAATCAAATCCGGGATTTGGATGGGCGGCGGCGCGCGCATTGACGACTCCTGCGTCGTCATCGGGCCTTGCTTTATCGGTGCTGAGACCCGCGTGGGGGCATGTTGCACTGTAGGCAGTGGCTCGGCAATTGAGCGCGGCTGCGACGTAGATTCCGGTACTGCGATAGAGCATTCCTGGATCCTCTCGGGAACCTATGTGGGAGTTGGACTCAATGTGCGGCACTCGATCGTAAGAAATAGCAAAATGTTTCACCTTGATCGGAGAACAGAAGTGACGGTGAGCGATAGACGCTTGATCGGCGCCACCCGTGCACGTACATTTTTTGGATTAGGAACGGGCTTTTTATCTAAATTGCAATTCGACGGAGTGAACCGTTAACCCGGTGTAAACCCGTCATTAACAACTCGCATCTTTATGTAAAGCAGGAGCAAACGGCAAGAAAAATATTGTGGATTAAAGTTTCTGCACGCGTTGCAGGACCCAAAGGGAAGGTAAAACGATTATGCAGTCCGCAATCATGGTCAAGTTACCTGAAACATTCGGCGGTAAAGAAGCTCACAAGTTGGGGCGGGAGTTGAACAACAGGACTTTAGATCATTCTTCACTCGTACTGGTGGATCTCTCTCGTGTGCGGCGGATCGATTTGGAGGGAATCGAAGGATTGCTCAATTGCGTAGAAATGGTCGCTCGAAACGATGGATCGTTGCAGTTGGCAGAAATTTCGCCTGAGGCGGCGACGATTCTCGAATTGACCCGAATGGACCGCTTATTTCAGAAATTTTCCGCATCGGAGATGGCTGCAAACTTCACAACCGAAGAAGAACTCGCGATCGAGAGCGAAAGCGTTACTACCGACAAAATTGCCCAAGTACAGCCCGTGGCAGCGTAGTCGCCCAGGTGGAGGCGTTATGAAGCAAATGTTCGTGCGGGCCTTAGGTAGTCTTCTGATCTTTTTAGTGAGTGGCACAACCGAGATGCTGTTCGCCCAGCAGCAAGAGCCGCCAGCGAGCCAGCCGTCCCAGAACACCACGCAACCTCCGATCGAACTGCCGGAAAATCCGGGACGTTCAACGGAAGCTCAGCCGAATAATCCGGCGACCGTGCCCCCTGCTCCGGTGCAGAACCAGCCCAGCGGCACAGCTGTAGCTCCTGCTGTGCGCGTAGATGGCGGCGCCGCCTCTAAACCGGCGGGAGTTGCAATTGCTCCGCCGAAACAGCGACAGGTTCGTTCATGGTTAATTCGTTTCGGCTTCATCGCCGGCGCTGGAGCGGCAATAGGGACCGTAGCAGCACTTTCTGCTGCAAGCCCAGGCCGCGTGCCGAACAGTACGCACTGAAAGCTGCTTCACATTCCTTTTAGGGACGATTGCATTGAGCTCCATTCTGATCACCTTCTCCGGCATTGATGGCTCCGGCAAGAGCACTCAGATCGAAAAGCTGCGGCAACATCTGCAGGCACAGAACGTCTCAGTGCGTATTCTGACTTTCTGGGATGACGTGGCGTTGTTCTCTTCCATGAGGTCAGGTTTCAGCCGTAAAGTTCTGCAGAGCGATGGCCAGGTGGGAAGTCCCGACAAGCCTGCAAATCGCAACGACAAGAACAGTCACGCCTGGCCACTTTTGGCAGGCCGATCGGTCCTGCATCTGTTCGATGTGCTGCGACTGAGGAAGATCACCCGGCAAGCGCGCAACGCGGAAAACGCAAGCGTGGTAATTTTCGATCGCTACATGTATGACCAGCTCGCCGCGCTTCCCATGCAACATTGGCTGGTGCGAGCGTTCGCCCGCATCGTGCTTAGCGTCACACCGAAACCCGACATCGCATATCTGCTGGATGCAGTGCCCGAAGAGGCGCGAGCGCGCAAACCAGAATATCCCATCGGATTCATGCGGCAATATCGCAATTCTTATCTCCAACTGCGCGAGTTCACGCCTTTAATCTTGATTGCTTCCGGCGACCAGGAAGATGTGCACGCCGCGATAGTTGCACGCCTGACGGAAACCGTAGGCGAGGCGCCCGTCACGCAAGTGGATTCAGCCGTGATTGCCTAAGTCTCCAGCATTTTCTCCCGATCTCCTACAGCCGTTCTGAGTATTTCGTAACCAACACCTTTGTGCTCAGAAACATCCAAGTTTGCTGCAGCGGTGTACTTGCGTTGGACCAGGGACTGAACATGAGCGAAGGTAGACAAAAATTGGGCCTTGTAATTCCCACTCTCAATGAAGCTGGAAATATTCCGATCCTTCTGCATCGCTTGAGCGTTGCGGTTGCGGACACATCTGTTGACTGCGAATTCATCGTCGTTGACGACGGCAGCACCGATGGCACGGCCGACGTCGCTCACGAGTGTGCGGTTGATGATCCCAGAGTGCGGGTGTTTGTTCGAAAGGGAGAACGTGGACTCGCCGGCGCCGTCATACATGGCTGGGCGCAAACGGATGCGGACCTGCTTGGCGTGATCGATGCCGATTTGCAACATCCGCCAGAGTTATTGCCAGAACTTTTGCATCGGGTACTGAACGGAAGCGACATCGCCATTGCGAGTCGATACGTCAACGGCAATAAAGAAAGCGTCAATGAGTGGAACAAGTTCCGCATTTTCGTCTCGCGTTGCAGCACCTTGTTGGCAACCGCACCGCTTCGAAGCCGCGGGCTGAACGTCAAAGACCCACTCTCTGGATATTTTGTTGTGCGGCGCGAATGCATGGACGCGCTTCACTTGCAGCCCGAGGGTTTCAAAATTCTGCTCGAGATACTGGTCAAGGGAAGAATTCGGAATGCGACTGAGGTCCCATTTCGTTTTGCCACCCGGCAATCGGGCAAGAGCAAGGCAGATTTCAAGGTCGCGTTGCAATACTTCGCCCTGCTTGGAAAGCTGTCTCGTCACGCATTTTTTGGACAAGGGCAGCAATGAAGATTTGCCTCGTTACGTCGTTCCCTCCCAGCAGGGACGCGCTCAACGAATACGGGTTCCACATTGCGAGTGAATTGCGCCGCATTCCCGGAATTACGCTCAAGATTTTGGGAGACGATTATTCTCCGCGGCAGCGCGAGCTGGAGGGCTTTTCCGTAGCGCGCTGCTGGAAATTCAACAGTCTCAGCAACCCCTGGCGGCTAATGAAAGCAATCAGGCAGGAGAAACCGGACATCGTCTGGTTCAACCTGGGATTTGCGAGCTTCGGGGGCAAGGCCGCGCCTGCATTTTTAGGTATCGCTATTCCTGCGCTGGCACGGCTGGCAGGCTACTACACACATGCCACGCTTCATCAGTTGATGGAGACGGTGAATCTGGATGACGCTGGTGTACGCTTCCCGTTGTTCTATCGCCTGGGAGGATTCCTGGCCACTCACTTGGTTCTTTTTGCAAACTCGGTTTCGGTGATGCTTCCGGCGTACCGAAGCGTGTTAGTGGAAAAATACGGACGAGGGGCGGTGTATGTCCGTCGTCACGGTATTTTCTCCGCGCGGCCGGAGTATCCAGACCTTGCCGAGCGCGGGAATCCCGAACATCGTATTCTGGCTTTCGGCAAGTGGGGAACTTATAAACGCCTCGAGCCGATCGTTGAGGCGTTTACAAGCGTAGCCCGCCACGTCCCTGAGGCGCGCCTTGTAATCGCAGGCACGGACCACCCGAAAACTCCAGGATATTTGAAGTCGATGCAGGAAAAGCTGACCGGACGGTCTGACGTCATCTTCCGGGGATATATCGCCGAAGAGGACATTCCGCAACTTTTTCAAAGCTCGACCGTGGTGGTGATGCCGTATACGTCATCTGCCGGTTCGAGCGGAATTGCCCATTTGGCATGCACGTATGGAGTGCCGATGGTTGCCTCTGATATTCCCGACTTCCGGCGCCTGGCCGAAGAAGAAGGTCTGGCGATCGATTTCTTTCCTATGGGCAACGTCACCGAACTTGCGGAGCACCTGGTGGATCTGCTGCTGAATCGGGAACGACAGGTGGAAATGGCCCTTGAGAATGTTTCCGCTGCGCTACGCATGAGTATGCCGGAAATTATCCGCCAGTACTTGCGCACATTCGAACTGCGCCAGGAATTGGGAAACCTGCGTACCCTTTCCACGCTGCGGCGACTGCCGCATTGGATGCCGTTGCGCAATCTGCTCGTCCGCAGACACGCCCGAAAGATGTTGTTGCGCTCAGAACAAACGACTCGCACATCCGCCGCCGCGGTTGGCGGTTCAGATCTCTCCCGCGTTGTCTGCATTGCCTCTCCGTCAAACGGTGAATCGCAATCGCGGACCGGGACTGAATAAATCCCTCTCACAATGAACAGGGGAAAGATGGCGCGGTTGTGCCCTTCACAACCTGATCAAAAATCGTCGTTTGTCTTACGCGATATTTTCCGGATACCAGACTGTAGTGCACCCACTGCACAAGTCCATAGCGTTGCGCCAGGTAATATTCTTCTTTGTCGCCGCAGTTGTTGTAATTCGAATCACAGTTATATCGATAGCTTGCCACGAGCACTGGCAGATTTTTTGGCAGCATGCCTCCTAAAGTGATGTTGTATGGTCCCCAGACCTGATTGACTCCCTTGCGCAAGTTCTGGGTCACGAAATGCGTGCAATCGGAATACGTTTGATAGGACGTGTCCGGCACAGCAATAGTTGAGCCGGGGAACCCACCTTTGGCGCAGCGTGGTACCAATGGCATGTTCGTATTTTTCGCAAATTTCTTGAACGTCTTTGGATTCAACCAGTCAAGCTCGGTGATCCAAAGATAGATGTACTTACTGTCGAAGAGCTGAATGTCCCAGGGGGCGCCCGCGGCGCCTTTTGTCCAATAGAATTTTCCACTCGCCATGTTCGTGTAAAGCGGGTTTGAATTTCCTCCCATGTGATACTGTCCGCGGAGCGAAGAATCCATGGTTGCCCAATCCAGCATGTCGAAAGTGCCGGCTGGGCAGTTGACAGTGCTTTCGGCAGCCGCCTTTCGGTTGCTCAGAAGAAACGCTGCAAGCGACAGACACACTACTGCGACCCAATTGATTTTCTTCATTGCCCCTCCAGAGATGCGAGTGGAACACGGGCCAAAAACGAGCATCAATTGGCCGCGAAGTTCGCTGAGCCCTGACTAGCTGATTGGGAGGAGCGTAGTCAGAAAGGAAAGTGGCAGCAATCGGACGAACGCCTTAGTGGGAACACGGAAGTACAACCTGTTCTGAACAACATTTTAAGAGGAAAGTAGCTTATTTGGGTTGGGGCGCCGTATTTTCGACGGGCGCATTGTCGAGCGATTGCGGTGGAGCTTGCGTTGAAGGCGAGGTAACCGGAGTGTTATCGCGCCGGCGCAAGACGATGGGAGCATTGCTTCGTCGCTTGGCCTCCGCACGCGCTTCAAGATCAGCCTCACTGCCTTGGGAGTTTGAACCCGCCACCTCGCTGACCGATGCGCCAACCATTTCATGGTGGCTGGCAATGCTAACGGCGGCACCGGCCTCGTTCCCACGCTGCGCGGCCGAATAGAATTCGTTAGCGGTCTCCTCGTCTCCCTGACCCTCTGAAACGAACCCCATGTTGTTTAAAGAAAACGCGTTCTGAGGATCCAACTTGTAGGCCTGCTGAAAGTCGCGATATGCCTTCCGCGGATCGTTGTGATTCAGCGCGGAAACGCCCTGTAGATTAAGCCGTGCGGCCCGGTCCTGATCACTCTGTTCCGAGCCGAGACGGGCACGGACGGCCTGTTCATTCCTGAATGCGATGTCGCCTATTGACTTGCCCCGCCAGTGCGGGTCGAGCGCAACCACGACGGGTTCTGTTGAATGAGTCAGAGATGCCTGATTGTAGTAATTCAGCGCCGCCTCGAGATTGCCCTGGCTTTCCATAGCAAAGCCGAGATTGTTTAGCGTGAAGGGATTCCTTGGATCGAGTTTCAGCGTATCGCGAAGCACGTCTTCAGCTTCAGGGCCTCTTCCCTGTTGAAGCAGGGTCATGGCCTGAATGTTGCCACGATTTACTCTCAGCTCGAGGCTCCCGTAAGAATTCGTAACGTCGCTGAGTTTCTTGCCTTCCAAGTGGCGCGCGCTGGCTTCGGCTATGACAGTCTCGGAATTATTCTCCGCGGCAGCGAGCTGATAGTACTTTTGGGCACGATCGATTTTGCCCTGCAGCTCTGAAATGTACCCGAGATTGTTGAGCGTGAATGGATCGTCCGGGTCAATCAGATATGCCTTGTAAAACAGCCTTTCAGCCTTCGACAAATTGTGTTTCTGGATTTCTTTCACCCCTTGCCGATTGAGGTTCTGTACCGGAGTGGCTTCAGAACGCTTCGGGATTGTGATTCTGAGCCCTTGCGCAAAACTGGATGGGCAAGAGAGCAGCACGATCGAGCAGATAGCTAACACTCCAGGCTTGGCAAGTAGTTTCATCAGCGTTCGAACCTTGATTCCGAAGACTTTGGATGCAAATTCAGCAGTTCGCGTTTACAGCATTGGGGCAGCAGCTCTGGCCACCCAGCATCTGCCTGGTGCATCCAAGAAAGGTCGAAAAAACATGCGCACCTACCTGAAGCACTTCTTACTAAGCCTATGTGCACTAACGTTTAGCCCATGGGGTTTTGGGCAAAGCCAGTCTGGTTTCACCGGTAACCCTCTGCCGCCTTCTGCGCCCCCCAGTACGACCAATTCGGCTGCAGAACCGCAGGGTCACGATCCCTTGCTGGATCTCCCGGAGCTTCCGCACGCCCGGATAACTCTGATGGGTGGCAGAGTTCTCAGCATGGACGAAGTCATGAATCGGATGGTCTTTCAGCCTTTCGGCACGACCCAAAAACTGCAGGTGCATTTCGATACGCGCACGCGCTTTTATCTGGACGGAAAGCAGATTACCGAACGCGAGGTCAAGCAAGGACAAAGGATCTATCTGGACACGATGCTCAACGGAGACCGGGTGTTCGCGAAAACCATGTGGATCCGGACCACCGCGGGAAGCGGAATCGGCCGTGGACAAATTTCCGCCTACAACGGCGAGCGCAAGATTCTCACGGTCCGCGATGAGCTCTCCAATCAAGCGGTAAAGCTCCAACTCACGCCTTCGACTGTGATTCGCAAAGGAAATCAACTTGCTTCGGTGAACGATCTGGCTCCGGGATCGCTGGTGACGATGGACTTCGGCCCACAGCGAGAACTGCGGGCGGTCAGCATTGTTGCCGCGCCAGGAAGCACCTTTGCTTTCGCAGGGCGCGTGAGTTACGTTGACATGTCACAGAAGTTGATCGCGATCGACAATCGCAGCGATGGGAAAAAATACGACGTAAATATGGACGCGATTTCCGCCAGCATATTGCGCCAGATTCGCGAAGGGCAGGAGGTCTCGGTGTCGACGGTATTTGACGGCAACCGCTACGAAGCGCGCAGCATTGATTTCATCTCTGCCAATTCTGGGCAGCCAAATCGGTAGATTGCCCAATCGACCAGCGGGCGTCGCGGAATTCAGCCCTTAGCAGCCTCTGGGACGCGGATTCCGGATCCATCCACTCCGGCAATTTCTGCTTCGATTCTCCGGCGATGCTTCGCATAGTAAGCGACGGTATTTTTAGCGTATCGCCACAAGCTGGACATATCTGTCTGATACCAGCAGCATTCGGCCATCCGCGGCGAGAACCCGCACATAAATCGGAATCGACGATGAACGTCTTCAGGAACTCCCAGTGAAGCCGCGGTCATTCGATGGTTGCCCTCGATGATGGTGAGCGGCGTGAACTCGTTGATCGTGATCAGTATCACGGAGCCGAACTCCGAATCCTTTCTGGTCTTCATTTCCACGCTCAGCGAACGCAACTTTTCTATAAAACTGTCTGCGGAATGGGAAAGGATGCGGGAGCGAACCCGCTCGACAGTTTCCGGCAGCAAGAAACCCGGGACACCGTAGCGTAACCACTGATTGCGAGGAAAAACCCGGATGCGCTGAAGGTCCCCAGGAGTGACCTCGACTTCCCACCACTCCGTATCCTGCGGAAGTTCACGCCACAGCCTGCCACGGCGGCGGAAAAGTAGAGCTCGCCGCAGAGAATTCTCCTTCTCGTTGCTGAAATCCGGCTGGGCCACCAGACCTGCAAAACGCGTGCGATAACCCTTAAATTCATCCTGATAAAACTCATCGCGCAAAAATTCCGCTATGACACGATTCTCATCGATGCGCTTTATCCGTTTGAGTCCGGTGTCAAATCGATTGCGGGAGAGTGGGAGAGAATGCAACGATACCGACCTGCGCAGAAATGGCAATGACACGGTGAACAAAAGCAGCAACATCAATACTAGCTGCACCGCGATAACAGTTTCCAGAGTGCTATGGAATAAATATATACCCACAATAATCGCGCCACTAAAGCAAAGCTGGAGCCAGCTTACATTCCCGATCTTGCGCGATATCTCATAAGTCATCAGCACTACACTGAGCGAATAAATTGCTGTGGTGATCGCATACAGGACCAGAAGCGACGAATAGAAGTGGTGACCCTCATGTGGAAAGCCTCTGCCGAGCAGAATCGGCCATAACCATGACGGCGCCAGAGAAGCGCAAAGGATGAACAATGCTGAAATGCTGGTCGCCAGAAACAAGGCTGTGCTAAGGACTGCTCGGCCGCCCCGCTCCTCCGAGCGGATGCCAGCGGAGAATGGGAACATACTGCTCACCACCGACCACGTCAGCATGTACACGATTCTGCCGATCAGAGCGATGGCCGCGTACACTCCCGCCTGCGTGCTGTCGAAGAAATGCTTAACCAGGATGATGTCGAGGTTGTTAATTACGACCTGGCCGATGAAAAAGGTAAGAGCCTGAATACCTTCGCCCAGTCCGGCCCTGAGTTTCGCTTGCGGCGCCTCGGTCAAGTGGTGTTTGCGAGGGACGCCCACAAAGTACGCCACCATCACCGACGCGGAAATTGCGCCGACCACTCCCTCGACTCCATATCCTGCTGAGATGAGAGTGACCGCGCCCGCCAATTTAATGACTACTTCCAGAACGAAATTGAAAGCCAGCGGCACGAAGTCATACGTGCCTTGCATAAAGCCACGGCGGGTCCCCAGGGGAATGTAAAACACGGTGCCTATCGCCAACACGCGAATGAGCGTAGGAGACGGCAGGTTCAGGTAATCGGCGACGGTGGAACTGAAAGTCGCCAGCAGCAGGCCCACTCCCAACCCGGCCAGCCACGATCGCCGGTGCAACAGGTGATAAATCGCGGCCCGCTCAGTTTGCGATTCGCTGCGCGCCGCAAATTTCGAACATAGCAACTGAAACGAGAGCGTGACCGAAGAGAGCAGCATCAGGATGGTGTAGACCACGCTGGCGTGCCCGAATTTGTCCGCGCCCAGTTCGTGGGCAACGGCAAAGTTGTAAACCAGATTGAACAGGCCGACGAATATCGAACTGAGCAGCATGATGAAGCTGCCGCTCAAGACTCGCAGGCGAAGATCGTGAATTCTAGAGCGCTTGTGAGGAGGTGGCGCTTGAGGGGTTAGTCCAACTGTCGCTTCGATTGCTTCTTCGGCCATTGTGGAAAGTTCCGGATCTTACTGCCATTCGTAGGCACTCTTCAGAACACATTGAAATGTATGATGGGCAAAAAGGTGTTCCGGTTACTCCCGTTGAAGTTATAAAACGTTTGCTGCTGAATCCCGAAGGAGATCCGTAAAGGATAGGTAACCGGCACTTCGCCAATTCCGTCCTCAAGAGGACGTTGAAACCCCTTTGTGTAGGAGACGGTGATTTCATTGCTCACGTTGTCGTAAGCATCAAAGCCTTGCCCCTTTGACCAGGTCCCCGCGGCGTGAACAGCCCAATGCGAAACCAACGGTTTGTAATCGATGCGGAAGCCAGGACGTAGCGCCTGCGCGATGGCGAACGAAGAATCCTGCACGCGCCAGGAACGAAGGTATTCGGCGAGCACTGCAGCCGTCCAGGAAGATCCGAATTTCCTTTGCACTCCAATGTAGGCGTCAGTCTCGTAAAATTCGCGGATCGCCGGCCGGAAGAGAATGTCGCGGCCCATATACCCCGTCAACAGCGAGGTCTTCCCCCACGGCCTGCCTACCTGAAACTCGATGGTTCCCGCGTAGTCGCGAGAGTGCAAATTTATCTCAGTGAACGGACCCGCCTCGCGCAACAGGCTTCCGTTTACCGCCACCCAATTTCCAAAAGCACCGGTATAGAGGTAAACGTACTGCCGGAACAGGTTCTGGTTCATACCCTGCGGCGAAGCGGAGTCACGCCGGATGGTGAACTGCACGCCGGGATTCACTGAAATATTTGTGCCAAATAAGCGGAAGTCCTGGTCGATCCCACTGCTGAAAATCGTGTCGTAGGTGTTCCGATACTGAATCAGAAGCTCGTTCGGAAATGAAACCGTACCGCGCGCGTTTCGCTCTTCAAACAATCCCGTGATGCGCGGCCAGCCTTTGAAATCGACGTGATAGTGTGCCAAGCCGAGAGTTTCGATTGTGGACCGCGGCGGCGGAAGCAAGCCTGAACTGGCCGTCAGACCGCGAATCCGAGCGTCGAGCTGGTAGATGTTGATATCTTCAAAAATAGGCTGTACCAAAGCTTCTGGCGCAGCACTGACTTGTTCGGTGACCTGTCGTCCCTCTTGCTCCGCAAGGTGGAGTTCAGTGGCCTGAGCATAGTCATTGCCTGCCATAACGTCATTTGCGCGGGCAAACATGCTCAGCGCGTGGGTATTGTCGTGCTGCTGCTGGTACGCATTCGCCAAAGCGACCATGTATTCATAATCCTGCGCAGTGTCCGGATCACGGCCAACCGTCTGTAGCAACGTCATCGCGCTTTGGGTTTCGCCCAATGCGAGATCGGCGTTTGCCAAGCCGAGATATACCGATTCCTGATCGGCGCCCTGCGCCTGGGCCCGTGCAAAAAATTTCTTGCTAAGTTCGTACTGATTAATCGAGACCAGCACGTGTCCGGCTTCAATAAGGTTTTCGGGCGTAACTGCGTTGGCTTCTCCAATGCGAGCTTCAGCCATGGCGAAAGCAACTTGATCTTGCGCGTCGCGACGATGTCCCGATTGCGCGAAAAGCCTAGCCAGGGCTAGTCGGACCTCCACGCGATCAGAGCCTGGCGCGTCCAGCGCTCGCGTATAGCGCTGCATGGCGCCTTTGGTATCGCCCATCAGCAGCAGCGCCTCTCCTGTGCCCATCAGGACTTTTGTGTCCTCGCCTTTGCTCTCCGCATCCTTGATCGCCTGGTAGGCGTTGTCTCTTTGGCGAAGCTGAGCGTAGTTACGGGCCATCTCAGCGTAGAGGATGCCGTTGTTCGGACTGACCGCAACTCCCGACTTGAGAACGACCAGCGAATCGTCGTAGCGGTGCAAGCGGTAAAGAGCTTCGGCTAACGCGAGATATACATTGGGATCGTTGGGCGCAAGTTTCAGAGCTGCCCGGTACTCCACTTCCGCCTTGCGGAAAACCATCTGCTGCCGATAGGCTTCGGCACGTGCAAGGTGAATCGGAGCAGAATCCGGCAAGGTCGCCGCAGCAAGATCAGCCTCATGCAGTGCAGGCTTTGAACGGTGCAATTGCAGGTCCGAATAGGCCAGCCCCAGATGCGCTTGCCCGTAATTTGGGCGCAACTTCAAAGCAGTCTCGAAATCCTGGACTGCCTTGCCGCCTTCACGGAGATCGTTCCTGACGTAGCCGCGATTCATATATGCGGTAGCGTCGTTGGGATCGATCGCCAGGGAACGGGTAAAATCTTCTTCCGCTTCGCGCGGATGTCCGGTATGGGCGTGCACATAGCCTGCTACCAGCGGCAGGTCTTTGTCTTTCGGCCTCATCGCCTGATATTTCTCGACGAGCTTATAGGCGTCATCGTAGCGATTCAGGAAGAGTAAATCGTACGCCAGGTAGTCGACAGCCTCGGGATCATTTGGCAATTTCTCGAGCACTTTGTAACCGAGGTCTGCCGCCTCCTGGTAGTTTCCAGTGAACGTCAGATAACGCTGCCGCTCGCGCATTACTTGTGGAACTTGATTCACCGCAGGGTCCGCGGCTGCACGCTCCACCCATACCTTCGCGACAGGGAGCTGATGGCCAGGAGTTTCGAGCGCTGCATTGATCCCAGCCGCGATGACCAGGGCGTTCTTGGGCGCCAGTTGGTGGGCTTTCTCGTAGTTCGCCTGGGCACGGTCATACTGTTTGGTCGAGGTGTATAAATCGCCGAGGGCGAAGTACGGAACGAAATCCTGCGGATAGACTTCTGCGAGCTTTAGAAAATATTTTTCGGCGGAAACCGGGTCTTTGAGATCACGCGACAAATATCCGAGCGCAGTTAATGCAGCGTGATTATTCGGGTCCATCTGCAGCGACTGTTTGTAGAGAGCCAGTGCCTCTTGTTCGCGATTGAGTTTCCACAGCAGGTTGGCATAGTTCAGCGCGATGTTCACATTTTTCGGCGCAAGTGACATCGCTTCTTTCAGGTCGCGTTCGGCGGAAGCTGTGTCCTTGAAACCGGCTTCAATCAACGCACGCAGACGAAGATAGTCCGGCCGGCTAGCCTGATCTGTTCCAGGAATTCTGTTCAGAGCATCACGCGCGTTCGCCAATTCCTTGTCGGCAGGCCCCTGTTGCTCGACTCGGCGATAAATCTCCGAAAGGCTCAAATGCAGAGACACCAGATACAGAGGACCTTCCTGGGGCGACTCCGGCGTGTTTTGAATCGCCATCTGATATTCGGTGATTGCCTGGTCGTTATGGTCCTGCAATGTCGCCATTTCGCCGCGAATTGCATGCAGGCGATAGTTCTTGGGATCGGCTGATTCAACCCGCGACAAGAAATTCGAAGCTTGCTCGAACCCTCCTACGTTGACCAGCGCCTGTGCCGCGCTCAACTGCAATCCCTGGTTCTTCGGAACGCGATTCGCAGCACGAGTGTATGCGTCTGCCGCTTCTTTCTTTTTCCCGGCAAGGCCATAGGTATATCCCAGATCGCCAAGCGCGTCGGGATTTTTCTGCACCGCTTTCTGCAGAGTGGCGATCGCTTCATCAAACTTTCCGTTGTCGCGATAGTAGGCCGCGACTGCGCGCAAGACGTTCGGATCGTTCGGCCCACGGCTTAGCGCCCTGTCGAGATATTGTTTCGAGGCATCTGGCTGATTCAATTTCTGATATGCGCGCGCGACTAGCAACGCACTGCGCGCGTCAGGCTGGATCGCATCCGCTCTCTTCAGCAGATCAAGCGCTTGGCTCGGATCGGTCTGCAGGGCAAGTTCACCAGAGAGTTGCAGATCGACAGCACTCTTCGGATTTGCCGCCAGCACTTGCTTCAGTAAATCCTGCGCTTCCGCCGTGTGGCCCATTTTGGCGTACGTTTGGGCCTCACCCGAAAGTCCCGCAATCGAAGAGGGCTTCAGTTGCAATCCGCGCTGATAGCCCTCGAGTGACAGGTTGTAGTTATTACCCAGTCGCGCGGCGTAGCCCAGCAGGAACCACAATTCGGCATTTTGCGGCGCGGAATGCGCCGCTCGCGTGGCGGAGGCAATCGCCGCCTGATAATCGTTCTTCTGCAACGCCTGGTCCACCGCGCGCGCTTCCCGGGCGGTTTCAATGCTGGAACCCCAGCCGATACCGCTTTGCTGCGGGTTCTTTTTTGGCGCTGCTTTCTGCTGTTTCCCTTTCACCTCTTTCTTAGCTGGCGGCTTATTTACTTCAAAAGTCTGCGCCGGCGCTGATCGAACCAGCGCGACCGAAATACAAGCAGCCGTGATAGTGGAGAAAAGTTTTCCGCGCATGGTGCAGTGTTGAGCGCCCCGTCCTAATTTACTGCTCCCGAATATGCGTTCGCGCTCGAACGCTCAGATGCATTGCAAGTAGCAGCGGTTGGATTCAGAGCGGCTCATGAGGTGGCTAAAATCCACAGTTCACAGGTAGTTGGAATCGGCGGGATCGTGTATTTGCAGTAGCAAACCTTAGGCCTCCTAGGTGAATCCAAGCGGGTGCTCACAATTGTGTGGGGAGGAAAACTTCCGTGGAAACGAGCTATTTCTCGCGGCCAATTCCGTTACGAGTGATCCTGCTGCTCGCCCTGGCCATCCATGGTCCGTTGCTGGCCATGCAGTTGCCGCTCACGAATTCCTACGACGCCAATTTCCACATATTCTTTGCCTCGCATTACGCGCATAGTTGGTTCAATCCGTGGAACCCAAAATGGTTCGCCGGATTTTCGCAAACCACCTATCCGCCGCTGGCCCATCAATGGATTGCACTGCTTTCATTTATCTTTGGGTTGCACGCAGCATATCTCCTGGTGCAGTTAGTCGCCATCCTGCTTGTGCCTGTGGGAATTTACCGGTACGCGCGATTGTGGGTAAGTGAACGCGCGAGCAGTTACGCTGCCTTGTTCAGCGTATTTCTCGGCGCGCTGGCATTCCTGGTTTACAACGCCGGCCAGCTTCCAACCACGCTCTCCGCCCCGCTCTTCCTGTTGGCGATTCCATATTTTTACGATTGGTCGCGGGCGGCTGATGGCCGGGCGCTCCTGAAAGGCGTTGTCCTGACACTGGCGGCCGGCGCAGTTCACCACGTAACGTTGATCTTCGTATCGCTGTTGTTCGCCATTCCTGTGTTGTGGCTTGCGGTAATCGATCGCGAAGAGAGAAAAGCCGGAGCCGTGATCGTTCGCGGGATTGTCTTCGGCATATTGGCGGGCATAGGCTTGGGAATCGTGCTACTGCCCTACTGGCTTTCGATCATCCAGCACCCCATTCAGCAAATGCCGATTCCCCACGCCAGCCGTTCGAACCTGCTGCTGAACCTGACATTTTTAACGAACTACTTCCTGGTTCCGTACGGGATGCTAATTATTGCGTTGCCATTGATCGCAGTATACGGATCGGCAAATCGCCGCCTTCGACCGCTCCTGATTGGATTCTGGATCACCTTCATTTTTGGCCTTGGCGGCACCACGCCCCTGCCCAAGTGGCTGCTGGGCCGCGCCTACGAGATTCTCACCTTTGAGCGATTCACGCTGGCGGCATGTTTTATGGCATTGCCGATTATCGGCCTGATTGCGGAACGCATGTTGGACCGGCGTCCACGTAGGGCGGCAGCGGTCTTTGCAATGGGCGCCATCATCACTCTCGCGTGGCCGATGGCGTGGATTGGACTCAGCCCGTTTTCTGCCAACGCGAACTTGAACACCGACTCGGTGGACGCTTTCCTGAATCGCGACAATCACGATCGCTATCGATACCTGACGCTCGGCTTCGGCAACTCATTACCAAAAGTTTCTACCTACACCGATGCCAACAGCGTTGACGGCGAATACAACTCTGCTCGTCTGTTGCCGGAATTCACCCACTACGGCACGGCCCAGTTAACCAGCGCAAAATACTTCGGCACCGCCGGAATGGAAGCTTTACGCATGATGTTGCGGCATGCTTCGCACTACGGATTGAAATACATATTCATTCACGATCCCTTTTACGAGCCGCTGGTGAGCTTCGCGGGTTGGCAGAAGGTCGAGACTTACGATTCGGGAGCTATCACGGTGTGGTCGAGGGAAGATATTCCGCCAGCCCGCCCAATTCCGTCGGACGCGATGCCCACCGCTCTAGAAGGCTTGCTCTGGGGCACCTTACCGCTTGCGAGCAGCCTGTTAGCCATCCTTTTTGCGTTCACAATTCCGGACCGGAGGCGTATGCGCACGCCGGATGTCTTGCTGCCATTCCCCACGCATGATGAAGAAGGCATGCTGGTAAGGGAGGCAAAGTAAATGAAATACCTCCTTCCATTTACGATAGGGATTGTCACCCTCGTCCTCATCGCCATTGCATGGTTTCAGTCCGGGGTAGTTCAGCGTCACGAGATGCGATCCGCTGACTCGCCAGAACAGGCAGTGCGCCTCATGCTCTCACAGGTGCAGTCCCACAACTGGGACGGCGCCTATCAACGACTGGCTAATCGCAACGATGTGGACAAGAATGCATTCGTCCGTGACCTGGCCGGCAGCTACGGAAGTATCCTCACGTACGCCTCACTCGAAAGCTTCGACGTTTGGGGATTGCATTCCTCGGACCAGGACGCCACATTTCGAGCGAGGCTGCACTATTCCACCGCGGTCGGACAATTGGACGATGTACGTGATCTCACGGTCCACAAAACCGGCGACACCTGGAAGGTTGTTTGGCCAGTGAACAACGCCACCAAGCTTCCCCCGCAAGTGATTCCCGTGAATTACCTGCGCTGGGACGTGATCGGCCGCGGCGCGGGGGATGAGTGGGGCGTTTCAAATGTCGACACGCCCCAGGTGAGAATTCTCTCGATGAACCCTATTCAACGCCCGGATGGTGTTGTTCTGGTGGGAGAAGTGGTAAACGAAGATTCAGTACCGGCATTCATTAACATCGGCGCTACCCTGCTTGATGCGCAAGGAAACGAAATTGCCGAAGAGAGCAGCTTCGACAAGATTGATCATTCCCTGCTGCCCAAACAGGTCTCTCCTTACCGGATTGATTTTCCCAACATGCGTCTGGAAAAAATTAAGAACGTGCGCATGGATGCCAAGGCAATGCTGGTTTCAGCCAGCGCAGACCCGGTTATTGAGATCACAGCCCAGAAACTTGAAACCGACGCTTTGGGCAAAAAAGTATTGAGTGGTCAGTTGATAGACGAGAGTGGCCAGATTGTTGACATCCCTCATGTGATTGCCGCTTACTACGACAACAACGGCAAAGTTATCTGGGTGTCTGACGGCTATGTGACGCAGCCACTCCTGCCCGAAGTTCCAGTGCCTTTTGCCGTGGATCTTCCGGCTGATCTCGCCAAGAACGTACAAAGCTACCGTGTAGTTGTGAACCATTACGACAGAGCTTCCTAACTATGCGATCACTGGCCCTTGTCGTCACGCTATTGATGAGTATCAGCGCCGCCGCGTCGGAGATCCATCCCCCTGCCCAGGTCACGGCCGGAAATGGTGTGACCATTCCGACCAGTGGATCGGGTGATGCAACGTTCTATCTGATTGGACCTGCAATCGCCAGCAAGGTAAAAGTTCAAGCTGGAACTCAGGTTTCAGTTGGCGGAGACCAACTGGAACACGCCGGTCGCTACGTCGCGATCCTGTGCGCTTCCGACGGCTGTACGTCCGCGAATTTCTTCGTGACTCCCGCTGCGGCGAACAAGCTGAGCTTTCTCGTACACCCGTCGAGGATCCCGGTGGGAACACCGAACGGCATCACCGCCCTCGGCATTGTTCATGACACTTTCCAGAACCTGGTACTGAAACCCGAGCCCGTAACTTTTAGCATCCTGGCGAAAAATGCAAAGCCGGTTTCGGCGGAGCGGCCCTCGGAAAACGGCATTGCGTGGGTGCGCCTGACATCTGCCAGAACCAGCGGCCCAACGAAATTGGGCGCAGCGATCGGTCATGCTGATGAAATTCGCGTGGTGCAACAGGTCGCCGCGGACGCGTGTAATCTGCGGATAAAAGCCAGCCGCGACAAGCGCGGCATTCTCGTCGAAACCGATCCCGTTCACGATTGCGCTGGCAACCCGGTTCCAGACGGAACAGTTGTGAGCTTTACCGCAAGTGATGCCGCGGGCAAAACGACGGTCGACGTCCCGATTAAGCGCGACGTTGCGAAGGTTGAAATGCCAATCGAGGGTCGAGCGAGGATCACGGTAGCATCGGGAGTGGTAACCGGAAATGAGTTGGAGGTGGGGCAATGAGGGCAACTTTGCTCCGGTCCGGCTCAGTTCTGGTGGCTGTCGCGGTCCTTGTGCTCGGCTTTGTTGGATACAGGCTGGCTGCCACCGCAGATGATGATCTTCCGCACGTACAACTTAACACCGACAACATTGGTCCACGTCCGATCGAAGATCTGACCAGCAAGAGTGTGCCTCGTGACTACGCCCTGGCGTGGCAGACGATGGAACAGGCGCTCAACGAAAATCGGCCTGGCTTGCTGGACGGCTATTTCACGGGCTTTGCCAAGCAAGACCTGACGCGGAGAGTCAATACCCAGGCGAAATCCGGGCTTCGCACGCGCTATACAGATCGGGGCCACCAGGTTAATGCAGTCTTTTATTCTCCGTCCGGCGACGTGATGGAATTGCGTGACCACGTGCAGCTTGATATGCAAGTCCTCGATGGCAGCAAGATCATCTATGACGAGCCACTTTCAGACGAGTTTGTAGTGCTTATGACTCCGGGAGCCGACCGCTGGCTGGTGAGACAACTTCAGGCCCTGAATGGGAAGAAACCTTAGGCAGCATCTAAGCAGTCACTCAGAGCTGCAGCACCGCATCCAAAAATGAAGAATCGAGTCCACAGCATGAAAGGCATCTCTGCAATCGTCATTTTGCTGGTCGCAATTTTTCTCATTACCAGCGGTTGCTCTCATAATCCGATGAAGCAATCTGTAAGCCTGCCAACATTGCAGGAGACATCGCGCATTCTGGCGGATTATCAGCCGTGGTTTGGGTCACCCGGACACATCAATATCGGATACTCGACACTCGATCCTGCCGTGCTACGCAAACAAATCCAGCGCGCGAGAGAGATGGGCATCTACGGTTTTGCCGTCGATTGGTACAGCCATCGCAGGCCTTTTGAAGATCACAGTTATGCGCTTTTGCAAAAAGTTGCGGCGGAAACGAATTTTCATGTTTGCCTGATGTACGACGAGACGCAGGAAGATAACGGCAGGGCTACCGAGGAAGCGCTTGATGCATTTGATGAAGCCTATCGTTCCTATATCGGACCGAATGCCCCTGGTCGTGAAGCCTACGTCACTTATCAAGGCCGTCCAGTTATTTTCATTTTTCCCAAACGCGGGCACACGGACTGGGACCGGGTGCGCGAAGCGGTGAATCAGTGGGACCAACCGCCGTTGCTGATTTACAAAGACAAACCACCGCCACAGTACGCTCACGACTTTGACGGCTTTTACGCCTGGGTACATCCGGCGCACGGCTGGCATGATGGACAAACCGATTGGGGAAAAGATTATCTGGAAGCTTTTTACAAGGAGATGCAGGCCAAGCCCGGCAAGATCGTCGTCGGCGGAGTCTGGCCGGGATTCAATGACAGCAAGGCTTCATGGAGTCTGAATCGCCACATGAGCCGGCGCTGCGGCGAGACCTTCGAAGATACGCTGAAAATGTTTCACCGTTTCGATGATCCCGAGCACCCCATGCCGTTTGTGATGATTGCCACCTGGAACGACTACGAGGAAGGAACACAGATCGAAACCGGAATCTCCGACTGCAAGAACCAAAACCAGGTTGCACAGCAGGTCACGCAGCCTTGACCAACCTGCATACCGCAGGTCACATCGAATAATTCCGGTTCATGAACAGGGAGTTCGCGATGAACAGCGTTGTCGCCCGCGCCACGAAGATGGATTTGCTCTCGAAATTGATTTTTCAGGGCTATCACTCGGACTTCGGCGCACCTCGCGCCGATGTGAACCATCTTCACGCAGAGTTCGACCAGATATTTGCAATGAGCGCCGAGGATCTTGCGGATTTTCTGGATTTGGCTGACAAACACCACGTTACCGTCCGGGCACTGCGAGTTCTGGAACAAGCCGCCGCCGAACGTCACCATCAGATGTTTCAGGAGTGGTGCGACGATACCCTCACGTCCGAGACTGCTCGAATTGCAACTGCTGTCGAATGGCTGCACGCCATTGTGCATACGCTTCAGGATGCCGGATGTTCTGTAACAGTGATTAAGTCTCTCGATCATTGGCCGGATCTTGGGTCCGATCTTGACCTCTACACCAGCGGAGCTCCTAATCGCGTTGTCCAGATCATGCAACAACGGCTGCAGGCTGAACTGGAACCTCGCAGTTGGGGCGATAAGCTCGCAAACAAATGGAATTTCCAAGTGCCGGGTCTAAAGGAGCTAATTGAAATTCATGTGCGATATCTCGGCCAGACCGGCGAGCAGAAGCTAATGGCCGAACGAGTGATCGAGCGCAGCGTCTGGAAAGAAGTGAATGGGCGAGCGTTTCCGGTTCCCGCACCGGAGGAACGCGTTCTAATTTCCACTTTGCAGCGCATGTACCGGCATTTTTACTTTCGCCTTTGTGACATGGCCGATTTCGCTGCTCTTCTTGGAAAACGGGCCATTGACTTCCAGGAGTTGCAGCGCGGAGCGGACGTTGGTGGAATCTGGCCTGGAGTGGCGAGTTTTCTCGTAATCGTTGCCAATTATGTCAGAAGTTTCGGCGGGGCCGTTGCCCTTCCTCGCGAAGTAGTCAAAGGCGCGTATTCGGAGGATCTGAATGTGCAGTTCCGAGGAGATTTCCTGCGCGTACCCATGAAGTCTGCCGCCGGACTCTATGGCACGCAATTGATCACCGCCGGCCGGCACGGCGACCTGCGTGCCATATCCCGATTGCCCCTGCTTCCTCCTCTCGCGGTTTCAGCCCTACTTGCTTTCCGGCTCACTGGTAGTGATAAGGGCGTGTGGTAATTCCTAGCATCGAGTACATGAAATACCGGATGGCAGGTCCAAGTCTCTGCCTGTAAGCTATTGATTAGGAGAGGGTTGCATTCCACTTCGGCTCGTTTGGTGGGCCCTCGCTGTAGCTGCCCATAGGGGAACCAGATGAGAATCGCCCAAGTCGCGCCGCTTTTTGAAAGTGTCCCGCCAAAGCTTTATGGAGGGACCGAAAGGGTCGTTTCCTGGCTCACCGAAGAATTGGTCAGGCTGGGCCACGACGTCACTCTTTTCGCAAGCGGCGATTCCATGACCACTGCGAAACTGGTCTCCGGCTGCCCCCAAGCGTTGCGGCTTTCACCCGATTGCGTGGACCACCTGGCGCACCATTTCGTTTTGATGGAGCAGGTACTTCGCCGGAAAGATAATTTCGACCTGATCCATTTCCACACCGACTACATGCATTATCCCCTCAGCAGACGCGAGAAATATGTTCAGATCACCACTTTGCATGGACGCCTGGATATCCCCGATCTCGTGCCGCTGTATCAGGTGTATCGCGAGATGCCCGTGATTTCAATTTCCGATGCGCAACGCGATCCCTTGCCCCATTTGAACTGGCAAGGCACTGTGCACCACGGGCTGCCGATCGAAAATTACAAGTTTTTCCGCAAGAATGGATCCTATCTGGCTTTTTTGGGGAGAACCTCGCCGGAGAAGGGCTTGGATCAAGCAATTGAAATCGCCCGTCGTGCCCAAATGCCGCTGAAAATTGCTGCCAAGATCGACAAGGCCGATCAGGAATACTTCGACACGATTATTCGCCCGGCGCTGGATGGTAGTGATACCGAATTCATTGGGGAAATTGGCTATCCCGCAAAGAACGAATTTCTGGGAAACGCCGCGGCGCTCTTGTTCCCGATTGCGTGGCCCGAACCGTTTGGCATTGTCATGATAGAAGCGATGGCATGTGGAACGCCCGTGATTGCTTACCCGTTTGGCTCGGTTCCCGAAGTGATTGTCGATGGAGTTTCTGGTTTCCTGGTTTCCGATGAGGCTGGTGCGGTAGAGGCGATCAAGAACATCGATAAACTGGATCGCAGGAAGGTTAGGAAGCATTTCGAACAGAACTTCACTGCCGATCGCATGGCATTAGACTATTTAAAAATCTACGAACGAATGTTGAGCCGGAAGAAAAGCCCGCTCACCGCTTCCAGTGGAGTTCTGAATTGGATGAAGCTACCCTCACCCAGCAGCAGTACTACATAGCAACCAAGTCAGCCCCCAGCGACGACCGGGCCCGTGTATTGAAGTACGGTTGCATGTTTGCTGTATTCGACCGGCTCGGGGACATCAGCCATCAAGGACTGGGGGAACAGGGCATTTTCTACGAAGGCACCCGCTATTTGTCCGAAATGTCGTTGCGCCTATGGAATGCACGCCCTTTGCTGTTGAGTTCCACCATAGAGTCCAATAATTTTCTTTTCACCGCGGACCTTACAAATCTCGATGTCTCACGTGGTGGCTCAGTCGCGATCCATCGCGGCACTTTGCACCTGCTTCGCCTGCGTTTTTTGTGGCATGGAATTGCATATGAAGAGCTGGAATTCATGAACTATGGCATAGAGGGGTTGCGGGTACCGGTCTCGATTTCATTCGCTTCTGATTTCGCAGACATTTTCGAAGTGCGCGGCACTCCCCGCGAACGCAAGGGGCCGATGCTCAGTGACGAGGTAAGCGAGGATTGCCTTGTACTCGGCTACGAAGGTTTGGACAAAATCACGCGAAAGATGCGCATACAATGCGATCCCGCTCCCGACCGGGTCTTGGTTCCGGAGATGAGATTCGAGTTAGAACTCAAGCCAAAGGAATCCCGCAAATACCACCTGCGCATGGAGTGCCAGAATGGCGGGACGAAGCGCAGCTTGTCATACCCTCAAGCCATGCGCCGCGCCTACGGGGAAATGACTTCCGGGACGCGGACTTTTCCCGAAATCCACAGTTCAAACTCCAGATTCAACGACTGGATGAACCGTTCGTTCGCCGACGTGCAGATGATGACGATCGGCAACCGCGAACGGAATTACCCCTACGCCGGCGTCCCCTGGTTCAGCACTGTGTTCGGCCGCGACGGAATTATCACCGCCCTCGAGACTTTATGGATCGACCCTTCCATTGCGCGAGGGGTCCTGGAGTTTTTGGCTGAGACTCAGGCGACTGAGATAGATGAAAAGCGTGAAGCCGAACCCGGCAAAATATTGCACGAAATGCGGCACGGGGAAATGGCGAACCTGGGAGAAATTCCCTTTGCCAAGTACTACGGCAGCATCGACGCAACCCCGTTGTTCGTAATACTCGCCGGTGAATATCAACAGCGGACGGGCAACCGAAAATTTATCGAGCACCTCTGGCCACATGTGCAGGCCGCACTCGACTGGATGCGTGACTATGGCGATCGGGATGGGGATGGCTTCGTCGAATATGCGCCGCATGGGAATAAAGGACTGATCCAGCAAGGGTGGAAGGATTCGAACGATTCGGTATTTCACGCCGATGGTTCTCTGGCGGAGCCGCCAATTGCTCTATGCGAGGTACAAGGATATGTGTACGCCGCAAAGCTGGCAGCTTCTAGATTGGCTGGCGTTCTGGGCGATGATCGCACCCGCTCCTCGTTGCAAGAGGAGGCTTCTTGTCTGCAGGCAAGATTCGAAGAATGCTTTTGGCGGGAGGACTTAGGGGTCTACGCTCTCGCACTTGATGGCGAGAAGCAGGTCTGCGCCGTTCGTGCCTCGAATGCAGGTCACTGCCTCTACACCGGAATAGCGGAACCGGAACATGCACGCGAAGCCGCTCGCCGCCTGCTCAGTCCGGAGTTCTTCAGCGGATGGGGAATCCGCACCTTGGCTTCCGGAGAGGCCCGGTATAACCCGTTGTCTTACCACAATGGATCGATTTGGCCGCATGACAACGCGTTGATCGCAAGCGGCATGGGCCGGTACGGGCTGCGGAATATGGCCGGAAAGGTGCTGCTTGCGCAGTTGGACGTGAGTAGCGTGATGGACTTGCATAGGCTTCCTGAGCTTTTCTGCGGTCTGGAGCGGCGTCAGGGTGAAGGCCCCACGCTCTACCCGGTTGCCTGCTCGCCACAAGCATGGGCGGCGGCGGCGCCATTCCTTCTGATTCAGGCGTGTCTGGGATTAAGAATCGAAGGCGGGCAGAATCGAGTTGTGTTCGAGCGACCCTATCTGCCAGAGGGCATTCCACAGCTTTCAATCCGCGGCTTGCGGATAGGGGAAGCGTCTGTCGACCTCTTCTTTGAACGCCAGGGCGATACAGTGCGGGTACAAGTCCTTGAAAAGCAAGGTGAAATTGATGTAGTAGCGACACTTTAGGGAGCAGCAGCACTCCTAGCCTGCTTACCCGAAATCCTCTACTAAGTTACTGCGTTCACCGGATGGTTGTGCTTTGAGCTGCCTCTTACATTTAAAGAGAAGCACCATACTGCGGAGACTGTATGACGAGAAACCGGGTCTTTCTCGCGGCCGTCATGGCTGTGGCCTCGCTTGGGGCGGTGGCGCAGAGTAATTCTGCCGGAGCGCAGACTCCGGTTCAGTCGAACCAAACCAGTGTCCAACAGAGAAGTAGCGCGAATGAGGGATCGGTGAGCAGCGCAAGCGGCAATTCAGTCTCGGCGCAGGCCGAACAGCCCAGAGCTGAGCAACCAAGAGATGATGCGGCCGCTCGCAGCCAACGCTCGAAAGCCGACGAAGCTACGCCTACTAATGGGCAGCTCCCCCAAACATCGACAATTCTCCCGCTTCTCGGGCTGATTGGGTTGGGGTCTTTGGTGGCTGGATTTTTTGCACGACGTTAATTTTTTATGCAGGTCCAGAGGACCAGCAGACCGCGTCGTCCTATTCGCTTCAACCCGCTGGTGATTCAACCAGCCCGGTGGCGGATCAACCGAAAGCGCACACAACCTGAGCTGCAGCCGAGAAAAGCTGGAGCGCGCCGTATCTTTTCGGGCCTGCTATTAGCAACCGGCGGCATTTTATGCACTTATGTAATCGGCAGCTACACCTGGATGTATGCCGAGCAGAAAAAGCTGCTGAGTGAGTGGAAAGAACAAAATGCGTCAGCAGTCGCCACCGCCGGTTTTACGAAAATTTCAATTCCGCGGATCCGGCTTCGGGCTGTCGTGCTCGAAGGCGCATCTTCACACTCGCTGCTGCTCGGGCCGGCACATTTAACGGGCACAGCCATTCCCGGAACGCCAGGGAACGCGGTGATAGCGGGGCATCGCGATACGTTTTTCCGGCACGTTCACAGCCTGCACGTGGGCGATGATATCTATATCTCCCGAGCCGGCACGGAATTCCACTACGTAGTATCGCGAAGAAAAGTTGTTGAGCCCACTGATCTTTCTGTACTGCACCCGAGCACAGACAGTGAGTTGACGCTGATTACGTGCTATCCCACTCACGTGATCGGGCCTGCTCCGGAACGGTTGATTATAGTCGCAAAACTACACGACGATTTCCGCCCCAACCCGAGATCCTCTCCCATGGTGGACATAGCGTCTAAGTAGCCAAACGTCACTAATTACATACTTCACTGGATAGAAAGCACTCATTTCTGGGCACTAGCATTACATCTGAAGATTGAAACGAGAGTCTGCCACTAGGGCACGAAAACGAGGATTTAATCATGAGACCCAATAGGGGAGCTGTGACGAGTTTATTCCTGGCGCTTAGCACGATCGTAATGTTCATTGCAAGCGTGTGCTGGGCGAATGCCCAAACCGATAGCCAGGCAAATCAGACAGATGTTGAAAAGAGAATTGTTGCTGCCGCGAATGTGCTCGACGAGATCATGGCAGTAAAGGACAAAGCCATTCCCGACAAGATCATGAGCGATGCGAAATGCGTCGCGGTGGTCCCATCTATGGTGAAGATAGCGGTCGGGTTCGGCGGAAGCCATGGCAAGGGAGTAGCGACTTGCAGAACAGCAAATGGCTGGAGCGCTCCGGCGCCATTTTCTATTACCGGTGGAAGCTGGGGTCTGCAGCTCGGCGGTCAAGCCATTGATCTCGTGATGTTGGTCATGAATCAAAAAGGCATGGATGATTTGCTTTCGAGCAAGTTCAAAATTGGCGGCAACGCCTCCGCAGCAGCCGGGCCGGTAGGCCGGTCAGCGGCCGCGGACACCGATTGGAAGATGAAGGCGGAGGTGTTGAGCTACTCTCGAGCGCGGGGCATTTTTGCCGGTGTGGATTTGAACGGTTCCAAGATCGCCCAAGACCGCGACGAAACCCATATCTTATATGGCAAGATGGTGCCATTCGCGACTATCTTGAGCGGCAAAGTTGCTCCTCCACAAGGGAGCGCGCCTTTCCTTGCGGCCGTGAGGAAATATTCCTCTCAGGCGCGCGAACAAGGCAGCCTGAACACTCCCGGGGAAACAACAACTGCGCAGAAGTAATGCACAAGTATTAGCGACCCAACAAAGAAAAACCCGGGGCCATCCGGCCTGGGGTTTTTTTTGCCAATGCGAACTCGTGAATGATCTTTTGAGTCAGGCCTTATTTGCAAGCTCAGGCGTTCTGCTTGAAACCGCCTGCTCAAACTGAATGGCGCGTTGCAATGCGCTGTGCTCTTCCCTCACCCGCTCCTGCGCACGGCGGCCGATGGCGCGTGCCTCATCGGGGCTGAGCGCCGTTACAAGCGAAATCACGTCATCCCGCGATTGGGCCAGAAGAATCTCCCGGTTGGGCTCGAAGAAGGTCTCAATTCCAGGCCATACATCCGAGATGATCGCGCTTCCGCAACCCGCAGCTTCAAACAGTCGGACCGAGGGCGAATAGCCAGCCGCGACCATTTCCCTACGCGTCAGGTTCAACGTGAACAATGATGACGAATAAAAATACGGGTGGAATTCCGGTTCGAGATGAATGATCCGCCGCACGTTTTTTGGCCAAACAAATTCGGACGGGTATTGCGGACCTGCAAGAACGAACTGTTTGTGTGGAAGCGCCAAGGCGGTCTCACAAAAGAGAGCCTCCAACTTCGCCTGCCGATCGGGCGCATAGGTGCCCATGTAGCTAAGATCACATTCGTAACGCGGATCCGGCCGAAGAGCGCGATAGCGCTCGGGATCAAAGGAACAGTAGAGAGGGACGGCACGTTGTGCTTTGAAGCGGCTTTCAAGTTCGTCGATCGCCGAACCGCCGGTAAAGCTGAAATATAGATCGAGACCTGGAATCTGATCACGCCGGAGATACTCAGCATCACCGGTGCGAAGACGCGAGAGCGTGATGGGTGTATCGATATCGTAAAAAGCCTTGACCGCGGCATTCGAACCGAGCATCTCGTCGATCGCAGCCATGCCGTCGGGAAAAAACGATCCGACCATCGCGACATCTGCACTGGCTAATTCCCGGCGCAGCAGGGCCAACACATCGCGCCAGTGATCGTAAAAACTTACCCGGCAGAACGGCGGCTCGGGCATGTCGCGGTTTGAGGCATACCATTCGAGATCTCGTTCGAAAAAAACTATCTCGTGCCCGCGCGCATGCAGAGAACGAGCTAACGCGCGAAATGTGGTCGCATGCCCGTTTCCCCATGAGGAGGTAATCGACAATCCGCAGATGACAATCTTCAATGTATTCCCCTCAGGCGGCAGGATAAGCCCGGCTCTCTGGAATTTGCTCCATCCCAGCTGCCGTCCGCCAGATTTTTACCGCCTCTTGCGCGCGCAACTTGTAAGTGTGTTCGCGGAGCGCGCGGCCGAGCATTGCCGATCCTATGCGGGCGGCATTAGCCGGTGAAATATTTCGCAAATGGTCCACAACGTCATCTCCACTGTTGGCAACCAGAATCTCTTCTCCTGGCGTAAAAAATTGTTCCACACCTGTCCAAGCGTCCGTGATGAGGCAGGCGCCGGCTCCGGCGGCTTCAAAAACCCGGGTCGGAGGCGAAAAACCGACCCGCGCCATAGACTCGCGGTTTATGTTCAGCACCATGCGGGCGGAACAGTTAATCAGATTATGCTGTCCGGTACCGACATGACCAATCCAGCGAACATTCCGAGGAAGTCTCTTAGTTCCCCACCCTTCACCACCAAGCAAAAACTGAAATTCTGGGGCGCTTTCGGCGGCTGCCAAAAAAAACTGCTCGACCCTTGCTTCACGGTCCGGCAGGCGATTGCCAATGAAGGCCAGATCGCATCTGAAGCTGTCATCCGCGTGCACCGGATAGTGAGCCTCGGGATCAAGAGCGTTGTAGATTGGGAAACAATTCCGGGCGCCCAGATTCATGTATTGCTCAATTACCGGATCGCCGCCGCCGTAAGTAAAGATAAAGTCGTATTTCGGAATCAGAACGCGGAAGGGATCACTGGCGTTATTTTCCACCCGCGCAAGAGTGGCCGGGGCATCAACATCCCAGAACACGACGCGAGTCGAAGCAGAGCCGCAGAGAAGAACTTTTTCTTCCAGAAATTCGTCATCCGCTCCGACCCCGCTGTGCTTGATGATGAGATCTGAACCACAGGCATCGGCGAGGATAGTATCCAGCTCACGGGGCGTTTGATACACCCGCACTCGGGCATATTCAATATCAGCAAAGTCTCGGTTCTGCTGTCGATTGTAAATATCTGGCTCTGCAAACGTGATCTCATGGCCTAGACCATAGAGATGTTTATAGATTCCACGATAGTAAGTGGCCGCACCATTCCAATAGCAGGAAGTCAGGCTTGAACCGATGACGTAGATTTTCACTCTTAGTTCTCCAGTTCACGGCAAATCTCCACAAGCTGCTCAGCGCGGTGAGCGCAAGTATGGCGCTTTCGTATGGTCTGCAAGCCGCTCACTGCCATCTGCTCCCGTGCGCGGGAGTCCGAGAGCAGGTGATTCAATTCGCTTATCAACGCCTCTTTGTCAGGCACGCAAACATAGTCCTGTCCTGGGCGGAAAAGATTTTCAGTATCCTTCCAGGGAGCACAGACCAGCGGCGAGCCGGAGGCCAAAGCTTCGAAGACGCGGATTGTCGGTACTCCACTTAGACCGTTGGCGTAGAACCGGCGCGGAACATGCAAGCTGATACGGCTGCGCGAGTACATTGACGGAGCACGAAGATTCGACAAGTAGCCGCGGAACTCGATGCCGGCTTGTGACAGCTGGTGCCGGGCCGACTCGGGATAGCGGACGCCATGTACGGCAAACTTTGACTCCCGCAAAGCTGCCGCAGGCGCTATCAAAAAATCCTCGAGCTCTTTCGTCCGTTCTTCGTCTCCCCAGTTCCCGATCCAGACCACATCCGTATCTTGATGAGATTCGCGGGGGAAAAAATGTGCCGTGTCAGCGGCTTCATGGAAGGTCCATACCCGCCTTACGCCGAACGCCTGGGAGTAGATGTTGCGAATCGCCTCTCCAAATGCGAGAACGCCGTCAAATTCTGCCAGCGGAAAACGTAGCACCTCGTCCGGATTCGTGTAGGCACGATGGTGAGTATCGTGAAATAAGGCCCGAAACCGGTACCGTGCCTTTTGCGCCAGAATCGCGGACACGACTTCAGGCGCGTTCCACTCATGCACAATTACTACATCGGCGCCGCGAAGCTCCTGGGAGAGAAAGCCCTTTAGAGAAGAATTGTTGGTATAGAAGCGTACGTCGAGAGTAGGGAAAGCCCGGCGAAAGTCGAGCAAGGCGCGCGCAGCTGCATCATCTGCCTCAGCGGCGAGATTTCGCATTGACCAGCCGTCACGCTCTTCATAGCATCGGACCTCATGCCCCAAATTCAGAAGTTCATTCGCGAGACCACGCAGGAAGTGGGCGTTACCGTGGTTCCAATCAGAGATCCAAGAGTGCGCGAAAATTCGAAAACTGAGCCGTGCCATTATGCAGCCTTTGCGGTAGAGACTACTTCGTACATCTGTTCATATTGCTCGACCATTCGTGAGGCGCTGAACTTTTGACAAGCTATTTCATAGGCACGAGTAGCGCAGTTTTCGCGCAGGGCAGAATCTTTTCGCAATTTTGCAATGACCCGCGCAGCATCTTCTGAATTGTTTTTTTCGAAGAAAGTGCCTGCACCTTCCCACAATTCGCGAAATACAGGGTTATCATTCAGCACCAGAGCGCAACGGGAAAGCGCCGCCTCGAGCGGAGCCAACCCAAAGGGTTCATAACGCGACGTCGCCGCGTAAATGCCCGCATTCGCATAAATTGTGCGCAACTCCTCCTGAGATCTCGGCCCGAGAAGTTCCGCATTCGCTGGGACTTGTACGTTGCGGAGGCGGTCTTCCCTTCCTGGCTCGCGCTCCCAGCCAACAATGCGCACGCGAAATTCCTGACCTTGCCTTAATAGCAGCACAACATTTTTGGCGGGATCCCACACGCGGCCAACCGATAGCACAACATCCTGCTTAGCCTGATGCGGATCGAACGACTCCGGAGTTCTCCCGTTGTAAATGACCTGAGCCGCCCTGGGTTCTCCGTAGTATCTGGTCACCTGGTCCAGCATCCACTGCGATGGCGCGATGACAATCTCTGCCCCGCGCAATCCATCGGTTACAGTTCGGCGATAGGCACGCATCCACGGCGTGTCGTCGGGTTCTCTGCCGTGGACTGCGACCCACCAGCTCACAATGTCACTGTGTGCCACAACAATCTTGGGTATGTGGGTGTCAAGAGTGCCGTAGCAATATTGACTGAGATGAAGGAGATCGGGACGAACTTCGTCGATGAGGAGTTCAAGATACCGCCTCGATTCGGCTATATCGCTTTCGGCCACCTCCATCCATTCGAGCCGGTACTCCGTTGGCCGATAGTCGACACCGGACAGAGTCTTCATCCATCCAGTCTGGTGAGGAAATGGCAATTTGCCGAAACTGACCAGAGTGACCTGATGGCCGCGCTTCGAAAGCCCCGTAACGAGTTCTTGCGTGTATGTCCAGACCCCGCCGACCGTGTCGGAGGTGATCAGTACGTGCATTCCAGTTCCTCGATGGAAACAGGCTCCTGATCCTGAATGTCGCTGAAGCCTTTTTCTTTGAATGCCGACAAATAGTGCTCGTGAGCGCGTTCCCACGCGTAATCGTCAGGAGGGCCGAAGCGCTGCAGATAATCTGGCGTGCCGGGGAAAGCAAACATCGGCACCGGCTCGCTGACCCACACGCCGTGCTTTCGCAAAATCTCCTGAAAGGCCCGCACCTGGCCACGTTCATCGTGCTCAGTGAGAATCAGGTTCGCTTGTACCCAGGGAATACGCTGACGCGCGTAGATCAACAGTTCGGTGATTCTGTCGGTGGAAATCCGGCAATTCTTGTTGAGTTCATCGCGGCCGGCATCAGTAATCGATTCGATGCCGCACTCCATGGAGATGCAATGCGCTGCTCCGAGCAGGTCCAGCGACTCTTCATCCCACAGGTCGATACGGGTCTGCAGGCCGATGGTCACCGCACGGCTTGCCAGTTCCTGAAGCAGCCGGCGAACGGGCTTTCCCACTCCGAAGATTTCGTCGATCCAGTAAATGTAATCGACCCCCCGCGCGATCAGAGCATCGACTTCTTTCAACACTGCTTCGATACTGCGTTCACGAAACTTGTTCCGAAATAAGGTCTTGTTGCAGAAGCTGCATGCCCAGGGGCAGCCGCGCGCAAATTCCAGTTCCGCGCCACGCCCGGAACCGTCAAACACGTGGTGACGGTGTGAGTGCAGTTCGACCGGGTAATTTTCAAAAGTCAGGGCACCGAGCTTCTTCATGTCGGTGACGCCGAGTTTGGGACTCAGGTGAACTCCCGACTCATCGCGCCAGCAGCAGCCGTCTATTTCTGCCCACGGCTTAGACGCGAGTTGCGGAATTATCTCGTCAGGTTCTCCTCGGAGGGCAACATCGCAATTCAGTTTGCGCAAGGTTGCACCCGGAGTTGCAGAGGGATGAGGCCCAATAGCGACTTTGATGGCAGTTCCGCCGAGTTCAGCAAACCATTCTTGCGGAACCCGCAGCTCTGGCGGCGGACAGCGCCAAAACAGATATGAAGGCGCTGTTGGGATCACGAGAAAGTCGGGAGCGAAAGTCTCGAGTTGCTGCTTGACTTGTTGGGTGCTGAGTTGCCGCACCTGTGCGTCGATCAGCAGAGGCTCGTGCCCAGCAGCCCTGATCTGGTCAAAGGCAAAAAGCAGTTCCAATGGATAGTGAGGTTCCTGGCAGCCAAAGTATGTCGAATGTTTGAAAGTCCACGCAGGATTAACCAGTGCGAACTTCATGACGCGACCTCCGGCACCTCTGCTAGGCTTGGCGGCGCACCAGCATTCACCATCAGAGGTTCAGAAATGACGTCTCTCTGTTGCTGTTTCCACCACTCCCAGATCATTTCAATGTTTTGCCGCACGCTGATCTTTGGCTTCCATCCGGTGTGATCGGTCAGCTTGTCAAAGTCCGTAACGTAGAAAAGCTGATCTCCGGGCCGGGGCCGTTGTAGCGAATACCGCGGCCGCTTCCCAGTGATCTCTTCAATCATCTCCATTACTTCCAACAAAGAGACCGCATTCCTGTTACCTCCGCCGACGTTGTAAATCTGCCCAGCAGTTTTTTCCGTCTGTGATCGTACCTTCTCGAACGCAACCACAAGGTCCTTCACCGAAAGCACGTCACGCACCTGCCGGCCATCGCCAAATATCGTGAGTGGTCGGTCCTGCAGCGCCGAATAGAGAAAATGCGCAACCCATCCCTGGTCTTCGTTGCCGAATTGCTGTGGTCCAGCAATACACGACATGCGGAAAACAACTGTTGGAAGTGCGAACATGCGGCTATAGTCGTGGACGTACTGATCAGCCGTGCCTTTGGAACAACCGTAGGGGGAATACAAATCCAGCGGCTGAGATTCATTTACGCCTCGGCCATCAACTGCGCTGTATCGGTTGCCGCTCATCACCAGTTCTTTGCCAGAGAGATTTCCATAGACTTTGTTGGTGGAGGTGAAAAGGACAAAGGGCTGGCGGCCGCTCTTCCGTGCCGCTTCCAGAACGTTCAGTGTGCCAAACGCATTGATCTCAAAGTCCTGGCGCGGATCAGCGACTGAAGTGGTGACTGCGACCTGAGCAGCGAAATGATATATCTCACTCGCGTTCGCCGCTGCGCGCTGGACGAGCGCAGCGTCGCGAACATCCCCAATGGTGATCTTCAGACGGTCTGAATCGTTGCACTCACGCCGAAGCCACTCCAGGTTGCGATGTACTCCACGGCGCGAAAGATTGTCATAGATGTGTACGCGAGCGTCTGTATGCTTGAGCAGATAATGGGCCCAGTTCGAACCAACGAATCCGGCCCCACCAAAGATCAGAGCAGAGCGAAACGACAGCACTTTTTTCATCACATCCCCATTTGCAGGCGCGCCCGGACGGACACGGCTGCGCTAGACAAGCAAAGACTTCACGCAACTAAGCCGTGCGCGGCAAGCCTCTCGATTGCCACGTCAACGGTATCAGCCGCCTGCTGCGATTCGAGCCATGCCACTAACTCCTCTATCCCTTCCTTCAACCGTGTTTTCGGCTGATAACCAAGGAGATGTGTGGCCAATGAGATGTCCCCGAAACAATGCCTGATGTCGCCAGAGCGGTACTTGCCGGTGATCTCAAGCGGAAGGCTCGACCCCAGAGCGGACTGCAATTCATCTGCAACGCCTCGAATAGTGACCGGCTGCCCAGAACCAATGTTCACCGCCCGACTGTCAGCACCAGAAGATTCCATTGCCAGCAGATTTGCCCGCGCGATGTCATGAACGCTGACGAAATCCCGCATCTGCTCCCCGTCCTCAAAGATGACCGGGGCTTTCTTATTCATCAGGCGAGAGGCGAAGATCGCCGCCACGCCTGTGTAGGGATTCGAAAGCGACTGGCGTGATCCATAAATGTTGAAATAGCGGAGTGCGACCGCCGGAATCCCATATGTCCGGCCGAACAGCAGTGTCATTTCCTCCTGATCTTTTTTTGAGAGAGCGTAAATCGAAGTGGATTGCAGGGGTTTGTCCTCTCCGGTCGGCATCGGCGACAGATCTTCACCGCATTTCGGGCAAATTGTTTCCCAGCGCTTTTGTTTAAGCTGGCTCAAGGGCCGAGGCGAAGGCGCTACTTCCCCACATCCCGAGCAGGAATATTTTCCTTCGCCGTAGATCGACATTGATGATGCGACTACGATCTTTTCAGGATGTGAATTGGTGTCCAGAATTGCCTGGAGCAGGTTCGCGGTGCCCAGGTTGTTGGTGGCGGTGTAGTCAGCAATCTGGTACATCGATTGCCCTACCCCGACAGCTGCTGCCAAGTGAAAAATGACGTCGATATCCCGAACGGCTTTATCGACTACGCTTTTGTCCCGAAGGTCGCCGAGAACAAATTCTGCTTCTTTCGAAATGTAGGAGAACTGGCCGTCGTGATGAACCTGCGCTGTCAGATTGTCGAGAATACGCACCTGATGACCTGCGGACAGCAGAGCGTCAGCGGTATGCGATCCCACAAATCCAGCACCACCTGTAACCAGAATTCGCTTGCCTTTCAATGCTTGACCTTCCTTTGCTCAGTGATTCGACTCGACTCTGCGCAATTGAAAAATCTGTGCTGAGCCTGCAATCTGCCTCAAAAGTGCTGCAACTCGGGAACATTCCTAGCGAACTTTGGATGTATGTCACTTAGAGCGAGATGTCTTGATGAGAGGGGTTATGAATTGTGAAATCGCGAGCCGGCCAGTTCTCGCCCGCTCAGCCTAGCTCGCAGTGGCTATCGTTCAGGAAATTTGAGCGCAACGTTCGCCGATTTCATGCACCAGGCTCTCTACCCGCGCCTCAGTATTGGCCGGAGCATACCGGCAAATCATCCGGTTGGTGAACTCGGCAAAGTCTTCAAAGTGTTTCGGCGGACTGGTGTAGTGAGGAACCACCCCAAGGTGCTCAGGCGTGAAACATAGAGTGAGAGTGGTAGCGAACTCGTCGATCGCTTGCATCTGGCGATCGAACCAAGCATCGGCATTGGGTCGGAACGAGTCTGCCCAACTCAGGCCCGTGCGCAGGTATGTCACGCCGAGACGCCGAAGCCATTCGACTGAATTCTCAAGCCTGTGATCTTCAAAGTGGAACCACTGGCAGATGCCGAGGCCAGCGGGAAAATTCTTTAATGCCTGCTTCGGTTCTCCATTTTCCTTCAAGAGCCCCATGTAGTAGTGGCGGTAGTACGCGCTACCTTCGGCTTCCTTGTGGCGAGTGGTGGCAGTCCACGTTGCCGGAAGATCATACAGGCTATACCAGTGGATCCGGTCAACGATCGGCAGCAGCAACTCGGCGGTGCGTTGAATCCCGAATGTTTGCACCTCTTCGGCGCCGAATGACGAAACCCCGGCCTCAGAAACCCACACGGGTTTATTCGTGACGGCGCGAATCTCTTCTACCTTTCGCGGCCACTCGTGAATACTCCAGTGATTCCAGTCCAATGGGAAACCGTGGACCGCGACTACATCTATGTAGTCAAGGACTCCGTGGCTGCCCAGCAACTTGACGAAATTCGGGTCAACCGGGGACATACCTCCCAGTGCGATGGTCAGGCCGGGGTTGATCTTGCGGATCTCTTTCGCCGCGGCAATCGTCATCCTGGAAAACATCTTCCAGTCGGGATCGACTTTGAAATCCCAGTGCGAAAGATTATTGGGCTCGTTCCACAACATCACCGCTTCGATCATGCGTCCCCTTCGTTCATGTGTTCATCTTTGCGTTCTCATCAGCATCACTTACAACGTTCCCTCAAGTTCGTGATCGAGAATATAGCGGTCGCCGTGCACCGCCTTCCGTGGAGAGCAAACCCAGGTCTCCGGTTCAGGATGAGCTTCGATTTCGAGGCCCGAACTTCTTAGCATCGCCTCGACTGCCGCACGGTTGGGAATCCACCAGTTCGTGGGATCATTGGAATAACTCTTCTCAATGAAGTACATAGCGGGAAAATCCCGCTCGTCAAAAATTTGTGTATTCCAGAATGGATAATCCTCTTTCCATTCGCGCGCTTCTGCGGACCCGCGAACCATGGTTTGAAAAACCAGCTTGCCCGCAACTTTCTTAATCAACTTGTCCAGCGCAAAAAGAGGATAGCGGAGGTGATAAAACACACCCATAAACAGGACAAAATCAAATTGCCCGGCCAACTGGTCGACCGCATACACTGAACGTTTTTGTAGCTCGATTTCGTATCCCAGTGTTTTGGCGGCAAAACGGGCCTGGCTAAGATAGCGATCATCAACATCGATGCCCAGTACTCGCTTGGCTCCGCGCTTCTTCATCTCGATCGAGTAAAAGCCGCCATTGCAGCCAACATCCAGCACTGTTGCGCCCGTCAGGTCCTGGGGAATCGAGCTGGCAATCTGCCGCCATTTAATGCTGGGAAAATCGCCCAGAAAATGATGGGGCGCGGTCGGTACGCCGTGTAAATCCAAGTTGTGAAACCAGTCTCCCAACTCGGAGATGCGCTGAGCCAGTTGACCGCGTTCCAGAGCGTTTTGCGAAGATGAATGGTGTTGGATCGATTCGGTGGCAGACATGACGCAAAAGGTTGCACCTCAAAGATGCGCGAATCCAGAGTAGCGTTGCGTTGACCTAAATAAGCATTCATCTCAAAAACGTCGATCACGCACCGAGAAGGAAGCCTGCTTTTCTGCTCAACGGGAGGCATTATCTGCAACCGAAACTTCCACAAACCCATCCAAGCCGCTCATGGCCGAAGAGTCGACAAAACCGTCTTTAACGTCAGCCAGCAAGTTTCCTCTGGCCCAGGAGGCAGCGGAACTCTATCGCGACGTGCTGTTGACAATGAACGAGCACTCGATTCCGTATGCTGTTGCCGGTGCGTTTGCCCTTCAGGCGTATACCGGGATTTGGCGGGTCACCAAGGACCTCGATCTTTTCCTGAAACTCAGCGATGTTCCCCGCGCGCTCGATCGCCTATGCCAGCGCGGATTTCATTGTGAGACTCCCGATCCGGTATGGCTCTCAAAGGCGCGCCGCGGAGAGTACTTCGTTGACCTGATTTCTGGGATGAGTAATGCGGTTATCGTGGTCGATGACACGTGGATCAAGAGAGCCCGGCGGGCAAAAATTGCGGGCGTGGCCTCGCGGATCATTTCCGCCGAGGACCTGATCGGCTCAAAGCTCTTCGTTAGCCGCCGCGAAAGGTTCGACGGCGCAGATATCGCGCACATCATTTATAGAACCCAGGGCCAGTTGGATTGGGAACGAATTCTGGAGCTCGCTTCGGAGCACTGGGAGATGGTTCTCTGGGCGTTGGTGCTGTTTCGCTATGTTTATCCCGCTCATACCGACTACATTCCCGCTCCTCTTTGGCAAGACCTGCTCTTTCGTTACATGCATCTGGTACAGCATCCTGATCGGAAAGCGCCCTTTCGTGGAAGCCTGGTAGACGAAAACATGTTCTCCGTGGACATGAAGGATTGGGGATTGGAGAACTTGCAGGAGCAATACCGAGCTCGCTTTCTGCAAAACCCGCCCCAAACGGAGCCGGGAGTTATTCAAAAGAAATTCGGGACCTAACCATGAGAGTTGCCGCCACCGCAGACCTGCACTTCACGCCGGCGCGATTCAGCGCTCTGCACGATCAACTGAACCGTGTGCGCGACGAAGCCGACGTTTTTGTGTTGGCCGGCGATTTGACGAACTTCGGCCGGCCGGAAGAAATGGAACCGCTACTGAATGTACTAGTGCGACTCCGCCTGCCGGTGATTGCCGTACTTGGAAACCACGATTACGAAAGCGGGTGTCAAGGCGACCTTATAAAGATGCTCTCTCAGGAAGGCATAAAGGTCCTTGATGGCAGCGCTTATGAACGCGACGGCGTCGGCTTTGCCGGAACCAAGGGATTTGTGGGTGGATTTGGACGTGGCGTGCTCACCGCATTTGGTGAACCTGAGATCAAAACCTTCGTCCGCGCCAGCATTGATGAAGCGCTCAGGCTGGAGCGCGCCATGTCACAATTGCGAACGAAAAAGCGGGTCGTGGTGCTTCACTATGCGCCAGTCGCGGGAACTGTCGACGGCGAGGCCCATGAAATTTACCCTTTCCTTGGAACTTCGCGGTTGGCTGAGGTCATCGATCGTCACGGAGCCGATCTTGTGGTTCACGGTCACGCCCACAACGGCAAATGCGACGGAAAGACACCTGGCGGCGTTCCCGTTCACAACGTAGCTATCACACTGCTACAGGCGCAGAACCCATCGGCGGTTTACCGCGTTTTCGACGTTTAGTTCTTATCGCATAGGACATTAGATAACTTCACGCAAATACGCGACGAATTTCTCGATGTCGGATTCTGCCGTGTCCCACGAGCACATCCACCGAACTACGGACTCAGCCTCATCCCAGACATAAAAGAAGTAGCGTTCTTGCAACTTCGCAATGGCAGCCCGCGGAATCTGCGCAAAGACACCGTTCGCTTCGACGTTGTACACGATTTTTACTTGCGGAATTTTGCTGACTTCGTTCTTCAGCAATTGTGCCATTTGATTCGAATGTTTGGCGTTCTGCAACCACAAATCGCCGGAGAGTAAGGCTTCGAACTGTGCTGAAATAAATCGCATCTTCGATGCCAACTGCATTCCCTGTTTGCGGTAGAACTTGAAATTCTCTGCCAACTTTGGATCGAAGAAAACCACCCCTTCGGCCCCAAGCGCGCCATTTTTCGTCGCACCAAATGAAAGCACGTCCGCTCCCAAATCCCGGGTGGCTTCCTTCAGGCCTATCCCTTGGGCGGCGGCAGCGTTCGCAATTCTCGCGCCATCCACATGCAAGAACATGGCGTGTTCGTGTGCAAAGGCAGCGAGGGCTCGTATTTCATCCGGCTTATAAACTGTCCCAACCTCTGTGGCTTGGGTTATCGAAATGAGCCGCGGCTGCACGTGATGCTCGACTCCAACACCGTGATAGACCGCTTTTACGGCTTCAACTGTAAGCTTTCCGTTCCTTGTAGAAACCGGAATCAGCTTGCAACCGGTAAACTTTTCCGGCGCTCCGCATTCATCCACGTATATATGTGCTGCCTCGCCGCAGATTACCGCGTGAAATGATTGAGTTAGCGACTTAAGACTCAAGCAATTCGCCGCCGTGCCGTTGAATACGAAAAAGACCTGCACTTCCTTTCCAAAGTGCTTCTTGAACAGGCGCTCGGCAGATTCCGTGTGAGGATCATCGCCGTATCCGACCGCATGGCCTTCATTTGCGGCAGCAATCGCCTGTAAGACTTCCGGATGCACCCCGGCATTGTTGTCGCTGGCGAAGCTTCGGCTTGGCTTCATGGTGGAACAAATTTAGCAGAACCTTGAATCAGCTCATGGGACCTAGTACCTTCTGCCGGTTCAGCCGTCCAATTCGTCAGGCGCGGACTTGACAACTTTCATAATGTAACCGTATGGTTACATGATATCTAAGACAAGATCGACATCCCTGGTAGACGCTCAGGAACGATGCACATGTTGAAGGCCCACTATAAGAGCGGTAAACTAACGAAAAGGTTCTGGGTTTTGCCGGAAGGTATCTTCGCCTCGCGAAGTTGTAATTCCAGCACACCGAAATTAAAAGTAAGCACGCGCCATCGGGCCACGAATTTTTGGAGCCTGGGCGACTTCACCTACATCCAATTATTCAACTCTGATTTTTAAGCAAGCCTTTTGCTCAGTGAACTCATGCGCTCAAGAACTTTCGTGGGTGGCGTTGCGTAACACCATATAGAGGAAATCATGGCAAAGCGGATGTTCCTGATGTTGGCCGTGCTGCTGGCGGTGATTGGCGGCCTTGGCTTTTTCAAGTACAAACAAATCAAAACCGCCATGGCAATGGGAGCAAGTTTTGCTCCGCCACCTGATGCGGTCACGACCGTTATCGCCAAATCTGACACCTGGCCATCGACCTTGAACGTGATTGGAACCGCGGCGGCCATTCAGGGCGTAACTGTCAGCGCCGACCTTCCGGGCACCGTTGCCAAGATCAACTTCGAGTCAGGACAATCTGTACATGCCGGCGATGTGCTGGTTGAACTCGATACGCGGGAAGAGCGTGCACAACTGGCCGCAGCCGAATCCGACCGCGATCTCGCTCGAATCAACTACGGACGGGAGCAGCAACTGGTAAAAGAAGGTGTCGTCCCTCGCACTGAGTTCGACAACGCCGAAGCTCAGCAGAAATCTACAGAAGCCAAAGTCGGTGAAATCAAGGCCACAATCGAGCGCAAGACGGTCAAGGCTCCATTTTCGGGGATTCTCGGGATTCGCCAGATCAATTTAGGCCAATACTTATCAGCAGGACAGGCGATCGTCTCCTTGCAGTCCTTGAATCCGATTTACGTAAACTTCGGCGTGCCGCAACAGGAATCTCCTCGGGTGCGAGTGGGCCGAAGCCTGAGGCTAACCAGCGATGACCTTCCCGGAGTCGAGTTCAGCGGCAGGGTGAATGCAATCGATTCCGTAGTCAATGAGGCCACTAGAAATATTCAAGTGCAAGCCACACTGTCCAATCCCGGAGAAAAATTGCGGCCGGGCATGTTCGTACAGGTGGAACTGGGAGTCGGCACAAGTCGCAGCGTTATTCCGCTCCCGGCGTCGGCGATCAACTACGCGCCGTATGGCGATTCAGTTTTTGTGGTCTCCAACGAGAAAGACGCTAAAGGAAACCGCAAAGTGCGGCAGCAATTTGTCAAAGTGGATGGTTCCCGCGGCGACCAGGTTGGGGTGATTTCTGGTATCAACCCCGGGGACGAAATCGTAAGCTCCGGCGTCTTCAAACTGCGCAACGGCGGCTCGATCCAGGTCAATAACAAAGTCCAACCTCCGGACAACCCAAAGCCGAAGCCTGAGGAAAGCTAATGAAGTTCACTGATCTCTTCATACGACGGCCAGTTCTTGCAATTTGCGTCAACCTGGTAATTCTGATTGCCGGTATCCAGGCCATACGCTCGCTCAGCGTGCGCCAGTACCCGCGCAGTGATATCGCAGTCGTTCAGGTCTCGACGGTGTACGTGGGCGCGAATGCGGATCTGGTCCGCGGCTTTATCACCACCCCCCTGGAGCGCGTGATCGCCAGCGCTGACGGCATCGACTACATGGAGTCGACCAGCGCGCAAGGTCTAAGCACGATTTCCGTGCACCTGAAGCTGAACTACGACACGAATGCCGCGCTCACGCAGATTCAGGCGAAAGTAGCCCAGGTACGCAATGATCTGCCGCCGGAGGCTGAAGCGCCGGTAATCGATCTCCAGACTGCGGACAATCAGTTTGCTGCGATGTATATCGGCTTCTCGTCGACCGACCTCGACCAGAACCAGATCAGCGACTATCTTACGCGCGTGGTGCAGCCAAAGCTTACCGCTATCAGCGGCGTTCAGCGCGCCGATATCCTTGGCGGCCGCACCTTCGCCATGCGCATCTGGCTGAAACCGGACCAGATGGCGGCCCGTGGGGTTTCGCCATCCGACGTTCGCGATGCGCTTTCTAAAAACAACTACCTTTCCGCTCTCGGCAGCACCAAGGGCTCCGCAACTTCAACGAATCTCGTCGCCAATACCAATCTGCAAACGGCAGACGAATTCCGGCAAATGGTTGTGAAGCAGCAGAATGGCGTTGTCGTCAGGCTGGGCGAAATCGCGGATGTTGTGCTGGGCGCGGAGAACTACGACTCCGACGTGCGCTTCAACGGGGAAAGCGCAACCTTTATGGGTATTTGGGTCCTACCCACGGCAAACTCCCTTGACGTGATCAAACACGTGCGAGAAGAAATTCCCGGCATCAGGCAGCAGTTGCCACAGGGAATGAAGGTGGGTATTCCGTACGACTCGACGGAATACATTCAGGACGCAATCAACGAAGTTCTCCACACGTTGACGGAGACCTTGTTGATCGTGGTGGTCGTCATTTTTCTATTCCTGGGTTCGTTTCGATCAGTTCTCATTCCCATCGTCGCCATTCCCATCTCGCTCATTGGCGCTGTGTTCCTCATGATGGTGGCGGGGTTCACCATCAACCTGCTCACCCTGCTCGCAATTGTGCTATCGGTCGGCCTTGTCGTCGATGACGCCATCGTAATGGTGGAAAACGTCGAGCGCCATTTACACATGGGCAAACCACCTTTCCGTGCCGCGATAGATGCGGCGCGCGAACTGGTCGGTCCAATCATTGCCATGACCATCACTCTCGCGGCCGTGTACACGCCAGTCGCGATTCAGGGTGGCTTAACGGGCGCGCTCTTCCGCGAATTCGCGCTCACTTTGGCAGGGGCCGTGATCGTCTCCGGGTTTGTGGCATTGACCCTTTCTCCGATGATGGGATCGAAGCTGCTGCGTGAGGGAGATACCGAAAAGGGCTTCGCTGGAATCGTCAATCGGCGGTTCGAGAGCGTTCGCGGTTTGTACACGCGCACACTCACCAGTACGCTTCGCTATCGGCCGGTGGTGCTTACGTTGTGGGTAATCGTCGCTCTGTTGATGGTTCCCTTCTACATGTTTTCGCAGCGCGAACTGGCTCCAGCGGAAGATCAAGGGGTAGTGTTCTGCGTTATTCAGGCAGCGCCCAACTCAACTCTTGACCAGACCAATCTGTTTACCAAGCAGGTGTACAACGTATTCCATTCCTTTCCCGAAAGCGGAAGCATTTTTCAGATCACGCTGCCGAGCGGCGGTTTTGGCGGAATGGTGACCAAGCCGTGGAGCGAGCGCAAAAAGACGGCGCAGCAACTTCTGGTTGAAGCCAGCGGACAACTGTCGAAGATCGCCGGCATCCGAGTGATTCCGCTGACTCCGCCACCGCTGCCGGGCGGCGGAAACTTCCCGGTTGACTTTGTGCTGCAATCCTCAGCCGAGCCTCAACAGGTGTCTGAGCTTGCAGATCAGATCGTGCAAAAGGCGATGAAGAGCGGCATGTTCATCTTCGCCGATACCGACGTCAAGTTCGATCAACCGCAGACCGAAGTGGTTTTTGATCGCGACAAGATCCGTTCGCAGGGCGTCGACATGAGCCAAGTGGGACAGGACCTTTCCACTCTGCTCGGCGGAAACTATGTGAACCGCTTCAGCATTCAGGGCCAAAGTTATAAGGTCATCCCGCAAGTCAGGCGACAAGACCGTTTAACCCCGGACCAACTCGAGCACTTCTATGTGAAGGGATCCAACGATCAACTGGTCCCTCTCTCCACATTTGCAACCCTCAACACGACGGCGCAACCGCGTTCGTTGAACAAGTTCCAGCAGTTGAATGCGGTGCGCATTCAGGGTGTGATTCCGCCACCGGTACCTCTCGATAAGGCGCTTACCTTTTTGGAAAATGAGGCCAAAAAGCTGCCGCAGGGATTCACCTTCGATTACGCCGGCGAGTCGCGGCAGTTGCGCGTAGAAGGCAGCAAATTCCTGGGCACGTTCCTGCTTTCTGGAGTACTGATCTATCTGGTTCTAGCGGCCCAGTTTGAAAGCTTCCGTGATCCGTTCATTATTCTCGCCGGGTCAGTTCCACTGGCAATTTCCGGCGCGCTTATGTTCTCGTTTCTTGGGTTCACGACGCTCAATATCTATAGTCAGGTCGGATTGATAACCCTTGTGGGATTGGTGTCGAAAAACGGAATTCTGATCGTAGAATTCGCCAACCAATTGCAGGAACGAGGGCGTAGCAAGCTGGATGCGGTAGTTGAGGCGGCGAGTACCCGTTTACGTCCAATTCTTATGACCACCGCCGCAACGGTGTTTGGTCACCTGCCGCTGGTGTTCGCCGCAGGTCCCGGAGCTGGCGCCAGAAACAGCATCGGCATCATGCTGGTCAGCGGCATGATTATTGGGACCTGCTTCACCCTGTTCGTTGTGCCGTCAATCTACATGCTGGTCGCCAAGCGGCACGTGGCCATTGCAGAAGTTGACGATTCGGTGGTTGAACTTCCGGAACCGGAAGGCGCTGTGGTTTAGTCGGGGTCCGCTGCGGTCTTACTGAGGAATGTGTGAGACCGCAGCGCCCAATATCTTCCCCCCGTCCGGCTGCTGCAGAAATACCACCACGCGGTGAGGCGCCTGCGGATTTTCCACTGTCAACTCCACGTCTTTCGACAACTGCTCGCCTTTCTTCAACTTGCCAACCTCAGTGATTTGCCTCGCTATGGCCACGTGTTCAAGGTGTTTCCCCCCATTCTCGCCTCGCACGACTTGTGATTCGGCATGATCGAGTGCGACGACAACGAACAGATCCGCCTTGGCGGGAGACGCCGCGCTTGCGACGTGAAGCGAAAGCTGCCCATGATCTGCATGGATAGACGAGAGTTCAATCGCCACCTTCGAGACAGCAACTTGTTTTTTAAATGCCTGCGCCGCCTCTCCGCGGTTGCTGCCCACAAACGATTCACTTCCGTCGACAACCATTTGCGGCGTGTAGGCACCTCGGCTCTGGTCCAACCTTTCAACATATTGGCTTTGGCGAACGGTGAATGCGTGCGATGAGAATGGATCTTTCCAACCTTGGTCGTCCCAGTAGTCAACGTGCTCCTCGAGCACGATAAGTTCCTCCCCGGAAACCGGCTGGACTTGATCGAGTGCCCGCAAAAACGAATCGGCGGGGGGACAATCTGAGCAGCCTTCAGAGGTGAACAGCTCAACCAGCACTGGAGTGCTGGGAGCAGCGATGGCACACAGGCTGAACCCGCTCAAACATACCGCTGTGAGGACGAGGAAGCGAATCTTGAAAAGTAAACTGATTTTGTTCAGCACTGCACGACCTCCCGACCGGAAAAAAGATTGCAGGCGTTCCGGTGGCCCTTCAAATAGAGTATTTTAGAGCAGTTCCCCTTGACGACAATGTTACGACTCCTATTGTGCCTGTTGGCTGTTATTGCTTTGAGTGCGAGCTCTGTAAGTTCCGCAAACCCCTCCCAGACCTGGTACTTTGCCGTTTCCGGAGATTCCCGCAACTGTGGCGACGTGGTCATGCCCGCGATCGCAGCTGACGCCCTGAAACACGATGTGGCTTTCTACTGGCACTTGGGCGATCTGCGCAAGATTTCAGGCCCAGACGAAGATTTTATCCAGGAACATGCTTTAGAAGGAAAACCCGCAGATTTGGCATCCTACGAAAACAGCGCCTGGGATGATTTCATTGAGAACCAGATCAAGCCCTGGGGCGAGACCCCGTTTTTTGTGGGGATCGGAAATCACGAAACCACTGCGCCAAAAAATCGCGCGCTTTTCATAGAAAAATTTCAGCCATACCTCGATCGTCCGGAACTGAGAGACCAGCGTCTGAAAGACGATCCCAAAGCCACTCAGGCAAAAACCTACTACCACTGGATGCGCGACGGAATCGATTTCATTTACCTCGACAATGCCACGGCGAATGAGTTCGATCCAGAACAGATGCTATGGATCGAAAGCGTTCTCGAGAAAGACAAGAGTGATCAAGCAATCCACACGATCATTGTGGGAATGCACGAGGCGTTACCCGAGAGCATTTCGGCCAATCACAGCATGAACGAATCGAAGATGGGAGTGGAGACCGGGCGCAAAGTGTATGACTTGCTCCTCAAGGCACAACAGGCCCATAAGACAGTGTATGTTCTCGCCAGCCACTCCCATTTCTTCATGGATGGAATTTTCAATACCGCATACTGGCGTGCAAATGGCGGAGTTTTGCCGGGGTGGATCGTCGGCACGGCCGGAGCTGAGCGGTACCCATTGCCTCCAGCTGCACACGACGCTAAAAGCGCCAAAACCAACGTTTACGGGTATCTGCTTGCAACCGTGAATCCCACGGGAGAGCCGGCGGGCACTGTGAAGTTTGACTTCCGGGAATTCAGTGAGGAAAACATCCCAGCAAATATCACGAAGCGGTTTACGAAAGAATTTGTGCACCAATGTTTCATCGGGAATCGTAGAAAGGCTCCGATTTAGATAATTGCTTGTTGCCACATCATCTGGATGACAGCTCCTTGATCGAGAAATTAGAATAAGCAGCGAAATGAAAAATCACCGGGTCCTCATACTTATGACATTGGTCGCCCTGTTTGTTTCGTCCGCCGTGGCCAGGGAGAAGAAGCCGCCGGTGCCGCTCTCGACGGTCAGTTTTGTCGTAGTCCGAGACGAGAATGGCAAGCCGATTCGCAACGCCGCGGTTGTGATTCATGAAGTTGATGAGCATGGCAATCAACAGCGTGGCGGCATTGAACTGAAAACTGATCCTGATGGCAAAGCCGGCTACGATGGCCTTCCCTATGGGAAGATGCGGATTCAGGTGCTCGCCCACGGATTCCAGACGTACGGCGATGATTTCGATATCAGCAAACCAACCGTCGACATCACAATCAAGATGAAGCGGCCAGCCGAGCAGTACTCGATTTATCAGGACCACCCGAACGACAACAACAAAGACCAGAAGCCGCAGTGACCAGAGTCTCCGATGCAATATCTTCTCAAGACTGAGCCCTCCGAGTATTCTTTCGCAGACTTGCAGCGCGACGGCGCGACGATTTGGGATGGCGTCTCAAATCCGGTCGCATTGAAGCACCTGCGAGAAATGAAATCCGGTGATGACTTGATCATCTACGAAACGGGGGACATGAAAAGCGCTGTAGGGTCAGCTTCGGTGATTTCTGTGGATGCTTCAGATCCAAAAAATCCGCGGGTCAAAATAAGGTCTGGAAAGCCATTGCCGAAAGTCACCCTCGCCGAAATCAAAGCCAACAAGCTGTTTGCTGATTCACCGCTCGTCAGGCAAGGCAGACTGAGTGTGGTGCCGCTCACCGCAGCGCAGCATCATTACCTGACCAATGCTGGCTAGCCGAGGAATCTCATCAACCCAGTTGCCGGCAGGTCGGGGACGATGAAATGTTTGCCGTTTCCTGTGCTCGCAACAATCGCCTCCGCTGCCAGATAGCCGCTGCGCACCGCCCCTTCCATGGTCGCGGGCCATCCGGTCGCAGTCCAATCTCCGGCGAGAAAAACCCTAGGCCACGCGGTCCGCTGGCTCGGGCGGTATTTGTCAATTCCCGGAGCAGGAGAAAAGGTGGCATTCAGCTCTTTGATCACTGTGGCCTTCACGAGCTTCGCTTCACCTGCTTCGGGGAAAAATTCCCCCAACTCACTCTGAGCAAGATCGATGATCTCCTGACGGGATTTTTCAATCAGCGATTTCGACGAACTGATGACCAGCTCGACGTAGCTCGGAATTCCGGGACCTGATTTTGCGTTACCGGAAGTGGCGAAGCTCTTGCCCAGCAGCAACGATTTGTGGAACATCCACTGAATCGTGCGGTCGAGTAGCACCGCGTGAGGCAGCTCCGTGATCTGACGGTCAAACCACAAATGCACGCCGGTGATCGGCGCCGTCGTAAAGTGCGTAAGTTTGTCTCTTAACTCCCGCGATTCCGGAACATTAGGCAGCAGCTTCGCCAATGAATCAAAAGGCAGTGCCAGCACCGCGTGGTCAAATTGTTCCTCGGAGTCTGTCAGTCGGAGACTCACACGGTTACCCACTGGCTGAAACGATTGAATGGTATTCCGGTAGCGAACGATCCCGCCACGTGCCGTAATGTAATCGCGGCCGGCGTTGTAGAGCTCAGTGAGCGGAACTGTCGGCACTCCCATGCTTCGTCCACCCTGCGATTTCATTGACTCACGTACGACCTGGGCCGCATAGGGAACCGCGATTCGATCAAGGTCTTCGCTCAGAGCGCTGATCAAAATCGGCTTCCAGAAGCGCTCGATCGCATTCGGTGTTTGATGGTGACGCTCTAGCCATTCCTGAAATGAGCTCCCGTCGTCTTGCTGCTTATTGGTAATCAGTGCTAAAAGACCCGTCGAGAGTGCAAGCTTGTCGCGCAGATTGAGGAACTTGAATTTAGCAAACGACGGCGTCGCATGCAGGGGCGCGGGCAGGAAACTTGAATCTAATAGCGATTGCCTGCCTCCCGGCTCAATGAATGTCATGCGGTCGAACCAGCGTATTTTTCCTGTAATGCCAAGTTTCTCGTAGAAGGCGACCAGGTTAGTACAAAGCCGAAAAAGCACGTGTTGGCAATTGTCAACAACTTCTCCCGTTCCCGGATGCTCGTAAGAAGAAGCTCTGCCACCAAGATATGGACGCCGTTCGAAAAGAGTCACACGGAATCCACTTTCAGCAAGAGCACATGCAGCAGAGACTCCGGCAAGTCCGCCCCCGACGATTGCCACCGTGGGCTCACTCGCGGTGGGAGTTTTGAATTCCGAGGATTCTGCGGCGTGCATTAGAGAATTCGCTTCAGAAACCCTTTTCCGAATATGGTGAGTTTCTCCCTGAGCGTGAGACTCACTCGACGTGTAAAAACGTCGTAGTTCAAACGCACAATCTTCTGGAGCAGCCCCCGGTAGATCGTAATTAACACCCAAAGCGCGGGTTGGCTATCTTCGGAAACCAGGTGCAGAAGCTCATCCCCTGCGGCGTAATTCTCGAAAGCACGTTGAGCTTCGAGTTCGAGCAGCGGCCGCAGTTTTACGGGTTCAATGATGCTGGCTACCTCGGCGGCAGAAACTCCAAATTGGGCCAGGTCCTCTTGCGGCAAGTAAACGCGCCCGAGCGCCGCGTCTTCTTTTACATCACGAATAATATTGGTGAGTTGAAAGGCCAGCCCCAGCCGTTCCGCCAATCGCTCGGCCGCCGGATCGCGATAACCGAAAACGTGGATGCAGACCAGTCCTACGACGGAGGCCACGTTATAGCAATAACGCTCCAGTTCCTGAAAGCTACGGTATTGAATCGGATGCCGCGAAGCTTCCTGCTCCTGACCCTCTTCCACATCCATCGCAGTACCGAAGGCCAGTTGATCGAGCAAACCCACCGGGATGCTGAACCGGCGTTGCGCATCAACCAGCGCCAACAGGATCGGATCATCAGTGGGAAGTCCGGCTTCGGCAGCATGAAATGCGTCGACCCAGGCATCGAGCTTCTGCCTGCGGTCCCTGGCAGAAAGCGAAGGATCGTCGGCAATGTCGTCACAACGGCGCATGAAGGCATAAACAGCGTTCAACGCCTGGCGCTTGGGCTTTGGAAGAACGAGGAATCCGTAGTAGAAGTTTTTTGCCTGGCTGCGGGTGATCCCGCGGCATACCGAATACGCAACATGCAATTGCGACTCGGTTGGCAGATAAGGCGTCGGAACCTGGGCCATCGTGCTCATAAGAGCTTGCGCAGCGCCGCTCGCGCCACCAGCGCCAGTTTGCGCGGCTTTGAAATGACCGGACGACGGCCCAGCACCGCGTAACCCTGACCTTCAATTGCGTTCAAAATCTCCTGGCCGCCGCGAGTGAAAAGCTCGATATCAATTGCAAGGTCGCGGTCCACCTTGTCCACCAATGGTAGCCCGCGCTCGAACCATTCCCTTGCCCGCTGAACTTCGAACCGCATCATCTCGCGAAAATTCTGCGAATTGTTCTTCGTTGCGAGATCATTTTCACTGACGCCGTACTTCGAAAGATCTTCCAGCGGCAGATAAATACGCCCTTTTTCATAATCAACGCTTACATCCTGCCAAAAATTCGCGAGTTGCAAAGCGGTGCAGGTGAAGTCCGATAACTGTTGACGCTCAGCATCCCGATAGCCACAAAGATAAAGCACGAGGTGGCCGACAGGATTGGCGGAGTAGCGGCAGTAGCCAAGCAGATCGTTGAACGTTGAGTAACGGGTGACAGTCTGATCCTGGCGGAAAGCCGTAAGCAAATCGGAAAATTCATATTGGGGAATCTTAAACTCGCGAACTGTCCCGGCCAGCGCCACGAACACGGGATGCTTAGCATTACCTTGATAGCAAGCCTTCAGCTCGGATTCCCACTCGTCAAGCAACCTGAGTGAAGCTTGGGGATTCCCGGTCTCATCTCCAAGGTCATCCGAGATCCGGCAGTACGAGTACACATTGAAGAAATGCTGCCGCAGTGGCTTGGGCAGAAACCACGTACTTACCGAGAAATTCTCGTAGTGCGTGCGCGCCAGCCTTTCACAGTAGGAATACGCATCCTGCAGCGATGGAGCTTGCGCTGGAATCGCGTACTCTGCGGGAACGTGGGACCAGATGGAGGAGGCGGCACTCATAACGATTTTAGCTCTTAGCAATTAGCCTTTAGCTTTTAGCTTAAATCCCCGAGCTAACAGCTAAAGGCTAAGAGCCATCGCTTTTCATTGTCCCGGAATGATCGCGGTCTTTATGTCCCCGTTCCGGTTCATCATATGCTGCAGCACCTGCTGCAGGCGCGAAAGCGGCGCCTCACCGGTGATGTAATCTGTCGGACGAATTTTCTTTTCTGCGATGAGGGCAAAGGCCTTGCGCACCGCGTCCGGCGTGTGGTGGAACGTTGCCTTCAACGTGACCTCCGAGTAATGGAGGCGATTTGTGTCCAAGTCAACTTTGGCACCCTTGGCACAGCCACCAAAGAAATTTACCGTACCGCCTTTTCGGACCATTTCCGTGGCCCAAATCCAGGCTTCCGGCCGCCCCACAGCTTCGATCACTACGTCTGCTCCGCGGTTCGCGGGTGAGAGCGCCCGCACCGCGTCCACAGGATCCTGCACAGCCCCGAGATGGACCACGTCATGCGCACCCATCTTGCGCGCCGCTTCGATTTGCGACTCGCGCTTTACTACCGCGATCACGTTGCACCCCATAGCCTGCGCAACATGGACAAACATTAGTCCAATCGGTCCTGCGCCGATAACTGCGACCGTGTCGCCGATCTCCACCCCAGTCTCATGCAGCCCACGCAGCACGCAGGCCAGCGGCTCGACCATGGCGGCTTCTTCAAAACTCACGTGTGGAGGAATCGCCAGCATGTTCAACTCGGCAATACGCCTAGGCACACGGATGTACTCAGCGTAGGCGCCATTATTGAAGAGCAGGTCTTCGCAAAGATTTTCCTGATGTCGCGAGCAATAAAAGCAGGTCTGGCAGGGAGCCGAGTTGAGCGCGACCACGCGCATGCCTTTCTTGAATCCGCGCACTCCGGGGCCAATTTCTTCGATGACTCCCGCCAACTCGTGTCCGAACAGCGCCGGCGGCACGATCATGCGGGCGTGATATCCGCGTTGATAAACTTTGAGATCGGTGCCACAGGTAAGGGCAACCTGTACTTTGACGAGTACTTCCCCCTGGCCGACGCGAGGGATGGGCACTTTTTCAATCTTCAGGTCCTCTTTGCCATAAAGGACCGCAGCTGTCATCTTACCGTTCACTTCTACCTTTCAGCTCGGGCTACCCAGCGTTAACTACAGGCTGGATCACAATCTTCATCGAATCCGGTTGAGGGTTCGCAGCCAGATTCAGCGCCTCAACCGCCCGCGACAACGAAAACCTATGGCTGATCAACTTTTCTAGCGGCAACTCGCCACCCATTACGAGTTTCACCGACTCCTCTTGCCGGTCAACCGACGCGCTGTACGATCCAATCAGCGTTTTTTCATCCACACAAACTGCCGCTGGATCAAAATTCGCCTCGCCATGCTGGGTTTGCGCAAACAGCAAAACCCTTCCGCCGGGACGAACTACATCCATCGCGGTCTGGATCAACTTATTTCCTCCCACCGCCAGGATGGCCACGTCTGCCCCGCGGCCTTCCGTTCGCGTGCGTATCTCCTGCACCACGTCCAGGCCTGCCGCGTTGATTGTGTTTTCGAGTCCGAACTCTTTAGATATTGTAAGCCTCTGCTCATACAAATCGGAAGTGATTACGCCAGCCCCTGTCCGTTTGGCTAACAGGCTCAATATGATGCCGATAGGACCTTGCCCGATCACCAGAACCATCTCGTCCGGTTTCAGCGCCAGTCGCTCGATCCCCTTCAGGCAGGTATTCACCGGCTCCACAAAGGAGGCCTGTTCGAAGGAAATACCCTCCGGAATCGGGACCGTACCCTTCTCGACAATCCAATCCATAGCTCGAACATATTCGGCGAATCCTCCGCCCGAAGGCTCAAACCCCGCCGTGCAACCGACTTTCTTATACCTCTCGCATTGCGCGAAAGTTTTGTGTCGGCAGTAGTAACATTCGCCGCATGGAATGTGATGAAAGACCATCACCCGATCGCCGGGCGTGAATCTCGTAACATTGGATCCGACGGCCGCGACCGTGCCTGAAGTTTCATGGCCAAAAATTCGCGGGGCGGAATGCGACCCGGTGGCGATCTTCTTGAGGTCCGTCCCGCAAATACCGCAGGTGTGGACCCTGATGAGAATCTCGCCCGGCCCAATTTCGGGAACCGCCACCGTCTCGAGCCGCACGTCGCCTTTGGCGCGGTAAACAGCCGCCAGCATAGTGGTTGGAATTTTGCCGGGTGCTTCTTTTGAGGTCAGTTGCTGCGCAATGGCCATCTCAGGATTGATGCCGCTCGATTCCGCTTGGAACTATTGTATTAGTCAGCGCGCTTTCACGCAGCCAGGCACATAGGTTGTCAGATGCGACTCGGGTGTTGCGCGCGAGACGAACCATCTTCAGCCAAAGCCATGGGCGTGGAAGCAGATAGAAGACAAGAGACTTGCTGTCAAATTGTCCGTTTCTGACAAATCGGTTCAATTCATGAATTTCGAAATCCATCTCATCAGATACGGTTTTAATGGAGATAAAGGGAAGATTGTGAATGTCGGCTGCGCGCGCCACCGCAGCGCCTTCCATGTCCACAACCTGCGCGCTGTAGGATTTCGCGAGCTGCCGCTTCTGAGCGGCGCTGGCGATTTCGGGATAGGTAACGGTAACCGTCCGCCCTAAGCTCGTTTTCGCCATCGGCGAATTCCGAATTGCCGTCTCATGCCGGCTGCCATCTTTGACATCGATGACCGTGGTCGGAAAAACCGTGTCGCCAACGTGCAGGTCGGGAACCAGGGCACCAGCAATGCCCGCCGAGATTAGCACCTGCGGGCAATAAGTCCCGATAATCGCCTCCGCTGCGCGCCGGGCGTGTTCGCCGCCAATTCCACCACAAACCGCAACAGCATAATCACTCTCGTAGAACGTGAATTCTCGGCCCTCGTAGCTGGTTTTCATTTCCCGCCAATTCTTGATCAACGGCCAGACTTCACGTGATAACGCGGTGATAATGGCTATTTTCTTCGGTTCAGGCATAGCCGTTTACACGAAACCACTCAACCGCCCGCCGCAATGCACCCTCAACCGGAGTGCGTTTCCATCCGATTTCGCGCTCCGCTTTCGATGAGGAAACAAACATCTTTTTGCGCCCCATGCGCACCGCATCGATCGTCGCCCGCGGTTCTTTACCACGAATTCTGCCGTTGACGATCTCGTCGACGACTCCGGTCGCGAGCGCCAGGACATAAGGCACGCGCAGCGATGGCGAAGGCAGGCCGGTAATCGCCGCAAGCTTGTCGAGAATTTGCTTCAGCGTCAGGTTCTCGCCACCGAGAATGTAGCGTTCACCACTTCTTCCTTTTTCGAGCGCGGCAATATGGCCTTTGGCACAGACAGTCGCGTCGACCAGGTTGAGGCCAGTGTCCACGTAAGCGGGGAATTTCCGCGTCAAAAAATCTACAACGATGCGACCCGTGGGTGTCGGCTTGATATCGTGTTCGCCGATCGGTGTCGTGGGATTTACAATCACCACGTCTTGCCCGGCACGTGCAGCTTCAATCGCAACCTGTTCTGCCATGAATTTGGAGCGCTTGTACGGCCCAATCATGTTGTCAAGTGAGACCGGAGAATTTTCATCGGCAGGCTGCCCGTTCGAATTGAAGCCCATAGTCGCGACGCTCGATGTGTAAACTACCCGCCGAACTTTGTTCTTGCGAGCGGCTTCGAGAACCGCCCGGGTCCCTTCGACGTTCGCGCGATACATCTCCTCGGGATCGCGCACCCACAGCCTGTAGTCGGCAGCAACGTGGAAGATAACATCGCAACCGGCAATTCCCTTTTCGAGCGAAGCCGGGTCGCGCAGATCGCCAATGAGGCGGTCGGCCTTCAAGCCGTCGATGTTTTTCGTGTTGCTGTTAGCGCGAACCAGGAGGCGAAGGTCGGCCCCTTGCTCAGCTAGCGCCCGAGCAACATGGCTGCCGAGAAAACCCGTGGCACCGGTGAGAAAGGCGAGCATGGAAATCAGAATATACGCTTCGCGACACTCACCGCAGCAACTCCTGCACAATGGCCTCGACGTGGATCAGCGTAGTGTCCAGAAACTGAATGTTTGTCTGCGCATCGCGCAAAAGCAGCGGCAGTTCGGTACCTGCTAAAACGATCGCCCCTACTCCGTCTTCAGCTCTCAACCTCTCCGCGATACGAAGTATCTCTGCTCTGGCCTCCGGCAGGAACTTGTTTTTCAGCAGCTCACCGATGTACTTGCCGTGAATATATTCCCGCTCAGCTTCGTTCGGCACAACAAGGTCGATTCCCGTCGATTGAAACTCGCGAGGATAGAAGTTCGCACGCATGGTAAAGCCGGTCCCGAACAGTCCTACTTTCTTCAGACCCAATCGCCGAGCATGATCTGCCGTGGCATGAACGATACTGACCAAGGGAATCTTGGACCGGTGCTGCACGTCATCAAACACCAGATGTGGCGTGTTGGCGGCGATACAGGCAAAATCCGCACCTGCACGTACGAGCTGCTCGATCCCGATAGAAAGATAGTCGGTCAACTCATCGAGGCGCCCGGCGTCGAGCATGGCGATTCCTTTATCCACATCGAGGCTGTTGATGAGTACATGTGGATATTCGCGATTGTGTGTAATCTCACGATACCGCGCCAGAATTGCGCGGTAATAATCGATCGTGGATTCGGGCCCGAGGCCGCCGACGATGCCAAGGCTGCGCATGCTAACGGGAAAAGATGCTGCACAGGTACGGTGAGATTCTGTTTCGGGTTTGCGCTACCAACCTTCGCGGATCGCAGACAGCAGATTCATTCGACTACGCTCAGGATGACAGAGTTCTCGCTATTCGGGCGCACCGGGCGGGTTCACTCACTTCTCAAAAATTGCGGGGAAGTCGGCACCGGTCTAGAATCTCGCATTGACTAGGGCTGTCGAAAGCGTGATCCTTAGTCCATGCCAGTAACCAGTGCAACCACAGCCGCGGCGCAAATCCTTTCCAGTACGCTTGCGGTCCTCAAAACGGTGAGGGAACGTGCAAAAGCTTCCAAAGACAGCGAATTAAAAGGTCAGATAAGCGATCTTTATGATTGCGTTTTATCGCTGAAAGAGGCCGTGATGCTCGTCACTGACGAGAACCGGGAGCTACTAACCAGGATTGCGGCACTGGAACATCCAGCTAGCAAGCCAGAGATCAAACAAGTGGGCTTCACCAACTATTACTTCGTTGATGAGAAAGGCCCATTCTGTCAGCCGTGCTATGACGTTAACGGGAAACTCATTCCGCTCGCACCACAAGTTCGTTACGCCGGTGGCCTTGGCCGCAAGTGCGAGGTCTGTAACAAGGTATTTTTCGAGAACCACGAAACAGTGCAGGCGCATGTTGAGCCGTACGACTCAGGGGTTTGGTCCTAATTCCCCCTTCGACGCATCCACTAACTCTTCTCTGCCATCACCTTCTTGTATGTCGTTAGCGCGATCAGCGGGAAGTACTGGCGGTAAAGGTGGTACATAAGGTAGAAGACGCGCGGGAAGCCGGTTCCGGTGTACCAGGCTTCATCCCAGGAGCCGTCTTCCTTCTGGGTCTTCAGAAGATACGCAACTCCGCGGGCAACGGATTCGCTGCGGGTGTCATTGGCTGCAAGCAGGCCCATAACGGCCCACGCGGTTTGCGATGGCGTGCTCGGACCGACACCCTTTGTGGTCGGATCGTCGTACGAGCCGCAGGTTTCGCCCCAGCCGCCATCGGGGTTCTGCACCATGCGAATCCATTCCGCGGCTTGCTGAATGTAAGGTTCATGGTGGTCGATGCCCATGGCCTCAAGCCCGCGCAGAACCAGCGCCGTGCCGTAGACGTAATTAACTCCCCACCGCCCGAACCATGAGCCGTCGGGTTCCTGCTCGTCACGAATAAACTTCAGCGCTTTTTTCACCGCGCGATGCTTCCGGTCGTAGCCGTAGGTTGCGAGCATTTCGAGAATGCGCCCAGTGATGTCCACGGTCGCAGGATCGAGCATGGCGTTGTGGTCAGCGAACGGGATGTGCTGGAACACCATGCGGTCGTTATCCTTGTCGAACGACGCCCAGCCCCCATTCTTGCACTGCATGGAAAAAATCCAGTCGATGGCACGCTGCACCGATTCGCGCTGGTAACGCCCGTTCGAGTGCTCCACCTTCGACAAGCCAAGCGCGACCATCGCCGAATCATCGACGTCCGGGTAAAACTCATTGTTGAATTCGAAGTACCACCCGGCTGGCTTTCCTGTTTTGTTTTTGTGGATCCAGTCGCCCGGGTTCCGCACCTGCTTCTGCAAAGTCCAGTCGGCTGCCTTCACCATGCGGGGATCGGTTGCCGGGACCCCGGCTTCGCCCAGCGCAAATAACGCATAGGCAGTGTCCCAAACCGGAGATTTGCAAGGCTGCATGCGGAATGTGTCGTTTTCTTCAATGCCAAGCTTTTCGAATTCATCGAGCGCACGAATCATCTGCGGATCGTCGAGCGAATAGCCCAGGCAGCGCAGCGCGATAATGGCGTTTAACATCGCAGGATAAATCGCCCCGAGACCGTCGGACATCTCAAAGCGCTCGAGCATCCACTCCTCAGCCTCCTTCAGAGCCACGGAACGCAACGGTCGAATGTGTACCGCCTCAAACCAGTGCACCAGGCGATCCAACACTAAAAAGAAATTCCGCCAGGAGAAAAAGCTCTTGCTCCACTCCAGCCGCATTCGCGATTTATCGCGGCCACCGACGAAGAGTTCGTCGATGTGCATCTCGTCGGGAATCTTTTTGAAGGGCTTCTTCGCGTACACAATCGAAAGCGGGACCAGGATCGCTCGCGACCACGAGGAAATTTCGTAGATGTTGAACCAGAACCAGTTGGGAAACAAAACAATCTCAGGCGGAATCGCCGGAACTGCGTCATAGTCGTACTGGCCGAGGAAGCAGAGATAGATTTTGGTGAAGGTGTTGACCTTGGTCACGCCGCCAAGTTCAAGAATTCTCTTCCGGGCCCGCGCCAGCGCCGGATGATCCGGCTTATATCCCGCGAGCTTCAGCCCGAAATAGGCCTTCACCGAGGCGCTGATGTTTGAAGGTCCGCCGTTATAAATGGGCCAGCCGCCGTCCTCATTTTGATGGCGCAGAATCTGGTTTGCACATTTTTGAAAGCGCTCCTGAGAGCCCGTGCCCAGGAGGACATGCAGCAAAATGTAGTCGGATTCAAGGGTCGTATCGGCTTCGAGTTCGCCGCTCCAATACCCTTCTTCGTGCTGCTGAGAAAACAGCCAGTTACGCACGCCAGTGATTGCGGCAGAGACGCGGCCGGCTAAGTCATCAATTTTCCCAAAGTGAAGTTGCGGAGCAGATGATCTTGGAGCGGAGGAGTAATCGTCCATACTTTTTTTACTTTCTAGTACTCCTAACTCACGCGGACCCCGGCGGGCGGGGCCGCGGCGATCGCCTCCACGATCTCCGGAGGCAAGCCGAAGCGAACATTTTCCGGCATGACTTCCACCTCGCGAAGGTTGTTAAAGCCCTTCTCGCGCAGAAACTCGACGACCTCTTCCACCAGGCATTCCGGCGCGGAAGCTCCCGCAGTCAAGGCGATGGTATTCACGCCTTCCAGCCATTCCGGCTGAATATCGCGGCAACTGTCAATCAGGTGTGAAGCGCGACCCAGGTTTCGCGCCACCTCAACCAGACGGTTAGAATTCGAACTGTTCTCCGAACCGACGACCAGCAGCAAATCCGCGTCAGAAGCAACATGCTTCACTGCAACCTGACGGTTCTCGGTCGCATAGCAAATATCCTGCGCGTGTGGCCCTTTAATGTTGGGGAACTTCTTGCGCAATGCCTCAATAATGTCCTTGGCTTCATCAAGGCTCAACGTAGTCTGTGTCAGATATGCGACTCGGTTGGGATCGGGAACACTCAACGCTTCCACCTGCGCCGGCGAGCCTACAACTTGTGTTACCGCCGGAGCCTCGCCAAGCGTGCCAATGATCTCGTCATGATCGCGATGGCCAATCAGGATCAGCGAATAACCTTCCTTGGCGAACTTCACCGCCTCCACGTGGACCTTGGTCACGAGCGGGCAAGTCGCATCGATCACTCGCAGCCTTCGTTCTTTGCTGGCATTGCGGACCTCCGGGGAAACGCCATGCGCGCTGTAGATTACTCGCTCCCCTTCCGGGACCTCGTCGACGGAATCAACAAAAATAGCGCCTTTGCCTTGTAGCTCTTCCACCACAAAGCTGTTGTGAACAATTTCCTTACGAACATAGATCGGCGGCCCAAAGGCCTCGAGCGCAATGCGCACAATGTCAATGGCACGCACCACCCCGGCACAAAACCCGCGAGGCTTCAGAAGAAGCAGACTTTTCTGGCTTTCAGACACGTAGTTTCCTTTACCTTAAGGATACACTTTCCCTTGGAATCGGTTCTATAAAGGCTAGCTGAAACCGGAGTGACGGTCAATGTAAGTCTAAGAACCGGCTGGAATTAACAGCGAGTGGAGAAAACGAACGGGCGAACGGGGCCTCGGGAAGGAATCTTCTCCTGCTCTCTCACCACAATCGCCGAACTCCGTACCCATCAAAGACAGTGTCATTGCTGATGATGGTTAAGTTCTCTGCCTGCGCTTGCGCGATCAACATACGATCGAAGGGGTCTTTATGGGGGCCGGGGAGCAATCCAGCTCGAACACCGTGCGCCGCAGTGATCCCAAGAGTGTGGAAACCGCGAAGATTGAGGGACTCCTCAAAATCAGAAATCAGATCCAAAGCCGATGGAAGGCGCCCCAAGCTGAACTTGATTGCGATTTCCCATGCAGAAGCCGCACTAACCAGAACTTCGGGAGATTGCTCGACCTCCTGGCGAGCCCGCCTGGATAAAGATGCATCATCCGTTGCCCACCAGATGAGCGTGTGCGTATCCAGCAGAAGGCGCACAGTTATTTCCACCAAAGAGCGAGCTCTTCAGGCGGGAGGGGCTCAAAAAACTCGGGACCAATCTTGATCTTGCCCTTCATCCATCCCGGCTTCCGTAGGCCTTTGGGCGCGCAAATTGGAACCAACCGAACCATCGGCTTTTTACCGCGGGCGATGACTATTTCATCACCTTTGCAGGCATCCTCGATTAGCCGCGATAAGTTCGTTTTTGCTTTGTGGATGGTGACAGTCTTCATTAGCTAATGATGTTAGCTAACCCGGACTTTGACGTCAAGAGCCCAACCTATTCTCCGACTCATCGGATCCAGCAACGAGTTCATCGCCGTTCGTTTGACAAACCCATCCTCTCTCACTTCAAATCGTGTTTCACGTCCATAGTAGATTGATTTCGTTACGGCTCCTTTGGAGGTCCTTTGTCACGCATCCTCAAGTTCACTGCCCTAGTCTTGTTCATTGCCGGAATCTGTTCCGCCCAGGATTTGGCATCGTTCGAGAAGCGAGTTCTGGTTAAGAAGCTCCCGAATGGCCTTACCGCCGTCGTCTGCCAACGTCCAGACTCAGCCCCGGTCTTCTCGTTCTTCACCAACGTTGACATCGGCTCGGCCCAGGACCCAATGGGCAAGACTGGCCTCGCACACATGTTCGAACACGAGGCTTTCAAAGGAACGGAGACCATTGGGACAAAGGACTACGCTGCCGAAAAAGTGGCGCTCCAAAAAGTCGAGGATGCCTATGCCGCATACATTCAGGAGCGTGACAAAACTGTTGGCCGCGACGAGGAGAAGCTGAAACAACTCCAGGCAGACTGGCAGAGCGCCATGAAAGCGGCCCAACAGTACGTAATTCCGAACCAGTTCGGAGAAATCGTCGAGCGGAATGGCGGCGAGGGCATGAACGCTTTTACGGCTGAAGACCAGACGGCATATTTTTATTCGTTCCCGGTAAATCGCCTGGAGCTATGGGCGTATCTCGAATCCGACCGAATGGCGCATCCCGTGTTCCGCGAGTTCTACAAGGAACGCGATGTCGTGATCGAAGAGCGCCGAATGCGTACCGACAGCAACCCCATAGGCCGCTTGATCGAGCAATTTGTGGAAACCGCGTTTTCAGCCCATCCTTATCACCGGCCGACGGTCGGATACATGTCTGATCTTCACAGTTTTTCCGCCACCGATGCGCAGAATTTCTTTCACACCTACTACATTCCTTCCAACATGGTTGTGGCAGTGGTCGGCGATGTTGATCTGCAAAAGACTATGGCTCTGATCGAGAAATATTTCAGCTCCGTTCCGTCTCGCGAGAAGCCGGATGAGCGCACCACGACCGAGCCTCCGCAGAATTCGGAACGCCGGGTCACGCTTCTTGAGAACTCGCAGCCGATTTATCTCGAGGGATATCATCGCCCTGACTTCCGCGACAAAGATGATGCCGTTTATGATGCGCTTGCCGATTTGCTCTCCGAAGGACGTACTTCGCGTTTGTACAGAGTGCTCGTGCGGGACAAAAAAATTGCGTCTGAAGCGGAGGGCGGTACCGGTTTCCCTGGCGTGAAATATCCCCACCTGTTTTATTTTTTCGCTGCGCCCATGCCCGGCCATAAGCCGGAGGAAATCGGCGATGCCATCCACGCGGAAATTGATCGCCTGAAGAAAGAAGACATCACAGATGACGAGCTCAAGATGGTGAAGACACGGGCAAAGGCCAACCTGATTCGCAGCCTGAACAGCAACGAAGGTCTGGCGCAGAATCTTGCCGTATATCAAACTCTCTATGGCGACTGGCGCGAGTTGTTCCGCTCCGTTGACCGCATCGATGCAGTGAGCAAGGCCGATATTCGGCGGGTGGCAAACACGGTGTTCGTGCCTACAAACCGCACTGTGGGCATTATCGAAAATGTGTCGGCCGGCAGCGGAGGTGCGCAATGAACTGGAGCACGAGAGCAAAGTTGGGCATCATCAGCGTGCTGTGTTTTGCGTTGTCGCCTTGGGTTGCCGCCCAGGCACCTTGGTTGAAAATTCCCATCCCCCAACTGCCCGCGTTCCACCCGCAGGAACCAAAGCGTATTCAGTTGCCGAACGGCATGGTGATATTCCTGCAGGAAGATCATGAATTGCCCACCATCGACGGTGTGGCTCGCGTACGTGGCGGTTCACGTTCTGAACCCGCGGCCAAGGCTGGATTGATGTCCCTCTACGAGGAGGTCTGGCGCACCGGGGGGACAGCAGCACAAACCGGCGACCAACTCGACGATTATCTCGAAATCCGCGCTGCCAAAGTTGAGACCGGCGCGAACGATGATTCAACATCGATTTCTCTTTCCTGTCTGAAGAATGATTTCAACGACGTGTTCAAAATCTTCACCGAGCTGCTGCGCTCGCCCGAGTTTCGCGATGACAAACTCGACCTTGCCAAGCGCGAAGCATTCGACTCCATCTCCCGCCGGAATGACGAGGTCAGCGATATCGCGCACCGGGAGGCGATCAAGTTGGCATATGGCGCGCAGAACCCTTACGCCAGAGTGCCCGAGTATGCCACCATCGCAGCCGCCACTCGGCAGGACTTAGTCGATTGGCACCACACTTACGTTCATCCCAACAACATCATCCTGGGGATAGTCGGTGACTTCGATTCCGCGCAGATGGAAGCCACCTTACGCGCAGCATTTTCCAGTTGGGAAAAGGGCCCAGCGGTGAAGAAGCCGGATATCCACTTTGATCCGGCAAAGCCCGGGTATTACCTGATCAACAAACAGGACGTAAACCAGAGCAATATTCGCATGGTGGCGCTGGGTACTACCCGCGACAATCCTGACTACTACGCGATTGAAGTATTCAATGAGGCATTTGCCGGCGGCTTTTCAGCGCGATTGATTCAGAGTATTCGCACGGCGCGAGGGCTTGCCTATTCGGTGGGCGGTGGAATCGGCACACGCTTCGACCATCCGGGAATTTTGCAACTGGCAATGGGAACGAAAAGCGGCAGCACCATCGAATCCATCCAGGCGCTCTATGATCAGATCGACGAGTTGAATACTCGGCCAATTTCCGACGAGGAAATCCAACGCGCAAAAGACGGCATTCTCAATGCTTTTGTCTTTAATTTCGATACCCCGGACAAGGTGTTGCGCGAACGCATGGCGTACGAGTTCTACGGCTACCCTGCGGACTTCTTAGAGCGATATCGCACCGGAATCGAGAAAGTGACCAGCGCCGATGTGGCGCGAATTATCCCCAAGTACCTGCACAAGAATCAGCTCGCGGTCCTGGTTGTAGGCAACACGGCAGAGTTCGATAAGCCGCTTTCATCCCTGGGCCCGGTGACCAACGTAGATATCACGATTCCGCCTCCACCAAACCAGAACGCTGGTGTCGGGGGTTCGGCTCCGGGCGGGAACTAACTCCTTCAAGTTGCCTGAATTGGGAAGGGAGTATAGTTGCCGCTCCTTGTTCCTGCGGTTTGATAACTCTCTAGGTGTGCCACTACACTCAGTGATTGCTCGAGGGGAGAGTGCACCGGGCTGCCGCGTGTGCTCTGGCAGGAGCACAAGTAGTGGAGATTCTCGACCTTAGACATTTTTCCTCAGCCGACCTGCGCCCCTTGCTGGACGACGAAATCGAGGTTTGGGCGAACCTGCTCTGCTGGGACTACAGCGGATCGGCGGAGATGATTCTTCGCTACATGGATGCCAAGTTTCTTCCGGGTTATGCCGCGGTCTCGCGTGGCAAGGTTTTCGGATATTCGTTCTTTGTCTACGAAAACAACAAGGGAGTGATCGGCGATCTGTTCGTCAGCAGTGGTGAAAATGGCGCAGGCGAAAGTGAAGTCGAACGCAGGCTCCTCAACCACGTGATCGAGACCCTGCAACAATCGCCAGGAATTCATCGCATTGAAGCACAACTCCTCACTCACCAATCCGGCGCTGCGGCCGGTCCCTTTGAAAGCCAGAGCTTCAGTCGTCATGCGCGCTTGTTCATGACTTTGCCGCTGGATGGCCAATCGTCCAGTGACAACAAACTCTCCCCGCAGTTTGAAATTCGGCGGTGGACCGAGCATGACTATCAGCCTTCCGCCGGCGTCATAACCTCTGCCTATCGCAATCACGTGGACTCGGAAATCAACGATCAATACCGCACGCTTAGCGGATCCCTGAGATTCTTGAACAATATTGTTCGTTTCCCGGGTTGTGGAACTTTTGACCCCGAGTCGTCGTTCGTCGCGGTGGACCGCGAATCACATTCACTTTCGGGAATTATTCTTTGCTCGCGCGTACGTCACGATGTAGGCCATGTAACGCAAATCTGTGTGTTGCCGGAGTACCGCGCCCATGGCCTCGGTAAGTTATTAATGGCGGCGACGATCCGCAATCTAAGGCAGAGAAAATTTTCTGCTCTTTCGCTGACAGTTACGGAAGCAAACACGCGGGCGGTTGAGTTGTACCATCGCTTGGGATTTGAAACCAAGAGAGTGTTCGACGCATTTGTATGGGAAGGATAGCCGCGACACTCCGGACAGCGCCGTTTACAGACTAGAACGATCAGTGCCGCAACAGCCACATCACCCAACCGGCCACGATCAGGCCGCCCATAAACATGGCGAAACAGTAAAGCCCGTAGTGGAACTGGTCGCGAGCGTTGTCGCGCACAGTTATTCCGAAAACAACCGAGGCAAAGATGGAAAACAGCAACGCGGCATTGAAGTGAGAAATGGCCATTAGGGTTTCTTACCGATCGCAATGTGGTAGGCGTCAGCCACGGTAATGAAATTCAGCAGGCCGGCCACAATGATGAACTTCGTTCCGTAGTCGGCGGTCGCGTGGGGCACGACGATATGGCCAAGGTCCATAGCGCGGCTCACAATATACATTCCACCTGCGCCGAGGTCGCCGATAAAACCGAGGATGTCCAGAATGTCGCCCCCATTCGGTCGATACACGCGGCCATCCATCAAAATTCCGAGTACAAACATGATGACGATGGAGGTCATCAACAGTAAGCCGCGAATCCAGCGCTTTTGAATCAGGTGGCCTGCCCCAGGGATGAGCCAGGCAACTGCGGGAGCAACGACCGACATTGTGCTCGGGGTTGGCGCCGGTTTTGCGGGAGCGGAATCTCTCTTGATCGGCGTCGTTGCCATATTTAGAAAATTGCCGTGCGAGGAAGGCCTTGCACCAGACTTAGACGATCACAACCTCACTTTGCATTCTACCAGTTACCTCGGCGCGATTGCTGCGCACCAGCATGTTGATTTCGCTGCGCACACCAAACTCAGGGAAATAAGCCCCGGGCTCGATAGAAAAAAGAGTGTTAGGAATAACGCGGCGCTCGTCGTGGATCTCCAGATCGTCCATATTAGCGCCGTTCGCGTGAACTTCGGTTCCTATAGAATGTCCCGTTCGATGCACAAAGTAATTGCCAAGGCCGGCGCTCCGGATTTTGCTGCGGACCGCCTGGTCGACTTGGTAGCCGGCGATGTTCTTGCCGGCGGCAACTGATTCCTGCACAAATTTTGCCCCGGCGTCGCGCGCATCGCGTACCGCAACAAAAATTTCCTGCAAACGGTCCGAAGGAGCCTTGCCGATGAACCCTGTCCAGGTAATGTCGTAATAGACGGCATTCGGCACGTTCTTCTTCGCCCAGATGTCCAGCAGAATGAAGTCGCCTTCGCGAATCGGCGACGACTTTGTGTTTGATGGACCGTAGTGCGGATCGCCGCTGTTCTGGTTCGCCGCCACAACGGGAGGGTCCGCTGCGGTAAGGTTTTCGCGGCGAAATGCCTCGAGAATCCATTGCTGCATTTCGAATTCGTTGGTTCCGCCATTTCGGGCCCTTCGCCCGATTTCCTGAAACGCATCAGCGGTGATTTTGTCCACCGCGTCGCGCGCCGCAAAATGAGATGCAATCTGCTCCTCGTTCAATGTAGCTTCGAACAGCGCCACTAGGTCGCCTGAGCTGACAACGTTCTTGCCAAGTCCGCGAACCAAATCCAGCGTTCCACCATCGACCAAGGAAATGGTAAAAATTCCGCTGTTCGGTGAGTACTGCATGGCGATATCGCGATGCTTTGCCAGCATCTGCTTCAATCCATCAAACAGTTCCTGCCATGCCGCATAGGTTCGTTTTTCCCCCGGCAATGAATCGAGGTGACCAGACTCGATCTTATGCACCAACTTTCGAGGCTCGCCTTCAGCCGGAACCAGGTAGAACCAGCGGCGAGTGACCATCAACTGTTCGGGCAAACCGAGCACACGGTAGGCGATGGGATCGCGATGGTGATGGTCATAGAACAGCCAGGCGTCAAGGTTGCGTTCCCGAAGGGCGGATTGAATTGCGGCCAGATCCATAGAAGAAAGACATTGTAAACAAGTGAGCTAATCTGGGCGAGTCAACTCCATTAACTGATATCAGAATGGAATGCAGTTCAATTGACCGACATCATCCACTTGCATGCCAGTTATGAAAACGAAAATGGGAAGAATTTACCTGCTCGTTGATGCGTACTGCAACGAAATAGTTGCATTTTTTGATTCCCCCGGCGTAAGATGATCTCGGATGCAGCGTCTGGCATCCGGTTCTGTAGCAAAGCTGCCCTTAACTTCCTGGGTTCGAACTAACGAGTTGTCTCAATAAAGGAGAGGCAAGCGAAACCGCCTCTGACCAGCTCCGGAGAGACTCACATGTCTTGGTACGCCTACTGCATCACCGAGCATCATCACAGCAACGGAACACGCACAAGAAGGCCATTTATCCTGGAAGGAATTCAGGGAGTGAACGGGTCCACCGTTCTCAGTTATCCCAGCGGGGAATTTGCCGTCGTAGTAAGCGAATTTGATCGCGGCGCCGGCAATCTGGATGAAAAGCACGTTCTGGAGCACGCCCGCGTGGTCAGCGTTTGCTTCCGCCAGGGGACAGTGTTGCCCTTCCGCTTCGGAACAATATTCGATACTGAGGAGTCATTGCGGCAAGCGGTGCGCGCCAATCGCCGCACTTTTGGTGAGAGTGTCGCACGCCTAAAAGGCAAATCCGAAATGCATGTGAAGTTGCTGGTTAAAGACGGCACTCTTAAATCGCTGCAGGACGTTCAGATACCGGACACAGTCGGCGGCGAGTATCTTGCGAAATTACGCGAAAAGGCGGTCGCTGACCGTGAGCGCCAGACCAAAGCCAAGGCACTTTCGGTGCAGGTGCATCGACTATTCAATCCGCTGGAAGAAGAGATCAGCTGTAAACGCGTCAATACCGATGGAATGCTCATCGACATCGCCCACCTGATTGATTCCAAATCCGTAGAGAAATACCAGAACCGTTACAACAGCGCTCTCAAGCAACTAAAGGACTGCGAAGTCTCGGTCAGCGGCCCGTGGCCGCCGTATCACTTCGTTCCGGGGAAATTGCGGACAGTAGCGTAGAGACTGCGCCGAAGATTACCTCGAAGCAAACATCTCCCTTCCCTCGTCTGCGCTCGGACCATAAATAGCCGGAACAGAAGCCGAGGTCAGCCGCAGGTAAACTGTCAGCTGACCCCGATGATGCGCAAGGTGGTTGATCACCGAGTCACGGATGTTGATATGCCTCGGCAGTTCCGTCAGCACCTTCCCGCGCGCCATGAACTTCCACGGTTTTTGCAGGTGCTCGTCGGTCGTGTTCCTTAGCGCATTGATTCCCTTCTCCAAACTCTCCTGGTGGAGCTGCAATATCTGTGCTCGCGATTCGAATTTTGGCTGCTGATAGCCCGGACCATTGACCGGGGCGATATCGAATTCATCGGTGTTGACCATGAACTCCACCCAGCCAGCCATACTCGCCACAAGCGCGGTCAGGTAACCGAGCTCCATCGACTTCTCATGTGGTTTCCAGCTATTGCGGCCCTCTGGAACACGCTCCAGCACGTGGCGGGTAGCCTCCGCGTCGCGCTGAAGATCGGCAATGAACAGTTCAGTCAATTTCATTACGGCGTCTCCTTCCTCAGCGCAGAAGAATAAAAGCCGATATATGACATCTCATGTCATAATTGCCGACGACGCATATTTTCTTTTAATCGATATCGTTCGCAACCGTTCCAAGAGGCAACCAAACGTGCGTGCCGATCGTCTTCTTTCGATGTTGTTGCTGTTGCAGGCGCATGGACGCCTGACCGGGCGCGAGATCGCTCGTCGACTGGAAGTCTCAGAACGCACTGTGCATCGTGACATGGAATCTCTCAGCGCCTCGGGCGTTCCGGTCTACGCATTACGCGGAGCGCAGGGTGGATGGGAGCTAGACCGAAACTGGCGGACCCAGGTACCCGGGCTTGACGAAGCGGAATTGCGGGGACTGCTTATGGCTCAGCCCCGCCTGATCGGAGACGCGCGGCTGGCTGCGGCTGCTGAGCGCGCACTAGAAAAACTGATGGCGGCACTGCCCTCCTCATTGCGTGAACGGGCCGCATCTATTCGGCAAAGGCTGCATGTCGATACAAGTGGCTGGCGCCCTTCGCGCGAGAACCTCTCCATGTTGGCAATTGTGCAGGACGCCGTCTCCCGCGACAGGAAACTGACCATCACGTACTGCAAGCCGAACAGCGACCGCAGCGAGCGCACCATCGATCCTCTTGGGCTCGTCTCGAAAGGCAGCGCCTGGTATCTGGTGGCCAATACTGCTGCTGGAATGCGCACATTTCGAGTCTCGCGCATTGAGCGTGCTACTCCCTTGAACCTGCAATGCAGGCGGCCGCTTGATTTCAACCTGGCCGCTTACTGGGCGTCGGTGACAAAAGAGATCAGCGAAGGCCGGAAGTTTTTCCCCGCGACACTCCGGCTCGACCCGAAAACGGCGAAATCGATGTTGGCGTGGCACTCCGCCAAAGAAATTGGCGGTGCGGATGAAAGAGGGTGGGTGACAATCAACCTCGATTTTGAATGTGAAGAGGATGCGAGGTTTGTAGTGTTGGGCCTGGGAACACGAGTCGAGGTAGTTCAACCGCCATCGCTGGCCGCTTATTTGCGCAAGGAAGTCGTCGAGCTAAACCAACTGCTTGGCGCGAGAGCCGTCTAAGTGCGGTTCTCTGACGTCTAGTTGCTCTCAGTGTCCGTTGGTCGTCAGCGCCAGCGAGAGCAGCGCTTTCTGCTCCACGTCATGGGCCTTTGCCGATCCCGTTGCGGGGCTGGGACTCGCAGATCGCTTCACCGAAAGAACCGCCCGTTCACCAGCAAGATGTCGCAAGCGCGGCAGCATGTAGTTCAATGCTCCCATATTGGCCGGCTCTTCCTGCACCCAGACGATTTCGCGTGCATTCGCATGGCGTTCTAATTCCGCCGTCAGCTCTGCCTCAGGGAACGGATAGAGTTGCTCAACAAAAGTGATCGCGATGCCGAGATCTTTCTTTTTCTTGCGCTCCATGCGAAGTTCGTGACCGATCTTTCCCGTACATAACAGGATGCGACGCGCGTCGCTGGCTTCGAGGTCGGGCCTGACTTTGAGGAAGCTGGCATTTGAAAATTCTTCGATTGGCGACGACGCATCGGGATGGCGCAACATGCTTTTCGGTGTAAACACCACCAGTGGTTTTCGCCACTGTCGGAGCGCCTGTCGCCGCAACAGATGAAAGTACTGCGCCGCGGTCGAAGGCTGGCAAATCTGGAAGTTGTCGCAGGCAGCAAGCTGCAAAAAGCGTTCAATTCGAGCGCTCGAGTGTTCCGGGCCCTGTCCTTCATAGCCGTGGGGCAGGAGCAGTATCAGGCCAGAGAGCAGGTCCCACTTGAATTCACCGGCAACGATGAATTGATCAATGATCGCCTGCGCAACATTGGCAAAGTCGCCGAACTGCGCCTCCCAAAGCACCAGGGCCTCAGGATAATCGCGGCTGTAACCATACTCGAACCCGAGAACGCCGGCTTCAGAGAGGGTTGAGTTATAGATTTCGCAGCGGGCCTGCTGCTCCGAAATGTTCTGCAGGGGAACGTATTCCTTCTCGTTTTCGATATCGACCAGAACCGAGTGACGCTGATTAAAAGTTCCCCGGCGACAGTCCTGGCCGCTCATGCGCACAGGTGTACCCCCATCAACCAGGCTGGCGAAGGCCAGCGCTTCAGCCATGCCGTAGTCAACGGCGCGTTTTCCCTTTCCCATTTCTGCGCGCTGCTCGAGCAGTTTGGCGACCTTGGGGTGAATGTGAAAGTCCGCCGGAAATGAGGTCAGACGTGCTGTCAACCGTTGTATCTCGTCCGCGGAAACTGCCGTCTCTACTTCATACTCGCGCTTATAACGGCGACCCTTATAGTTGTCCCAATAACTCGGCAACTGCCGCATCATCGGCTTTTTGCGGATGTGCCCGGCGCGTTTTTGCGCCGCTTCGAGCTCCGCTTTGATCGCATCCGCCCTGGACTTGCCATCTTCAATCCCGGCGTCCTCGGCATAGACTTCCCACAGCGGCGGGTGCTCCTTGATCGCCTTATAGAGCAGCGGCTGGGTGATTGTCGGATCGTCGACTTCGCTGTGTCCGTGGCGGCGATATCCAATCAGATCGATCACAACGTCGCTCGCAAACTTGTAGCGATAGTCGAGCGCTATCCGGCCCACACGCACCACCGCGTCCACATCTTCAGCGTTGACGTGAAAGATTGGGACACTCTGACGGCGGGCCAACTGGGCCGCGAATCGAGAAGAGTGCAGCTCGCCTGGCACCGTAGTAAATCCGATGAGGTTGTTGACGATTACATGCACCGTCCCGCCGACGCTGTAGCTGGGCAGATCGGCCAGGTTTAGGGTTTCAGCGAAAACGCCCTGACCGGCGAATGCGCCATCTCCATGGACCAGCAGCGGAAGAAATTTTTTGTTGCCGCCGTCACCTGCGCGGTCCTGCTTGGCACGTGTTCGGCCGACGGTAACCGGATCGACCGCCTCAAGATGGCTGGGATTTGAAACCAGGTGAATGTGGATTTTCGCGCCACTGCGAGTTTCATACTCGCCGGTCGCGCCCATGTGATATTTCACGTCGCCGCTGCCGAGCACGCTGCGGGGATCGACATCCTCAAAGCCTGCGAATACCTCTTCCGGCGCACGCTTCGCCACATGAACAATTACGTTCAGGCGCCCGCGATGGCTCATGCCCATGACCAACTCGACCGCACCGTATTGGCCGGCGCCGTCTAGAATCTCGTCCATCAGTGGGATCAAGGCGGTGACGCCTTCGAGCGAAAAGCGTTTGGTCCCGAGATAACGCTGCTGCAAAACAAGTTCGAACAGATCGGCGCGAATCAGAAGATCGAGCGCGCGGTTTTGGTCGACCGCGACCTGCGCGCCTTCAACCCGGTCCTGTATCCAGCGCCTCCGCTCGACATCAGGAATGTGCATGAACTCAACGCCGACCGTGCCGGAATAAAATTTGCGGGCTTCCTCGACGTATTCGCCGTCGGCCGGCAGCTCAGGATGCGGTTGCGGCTGGAAAAATCCCAGCGGGTCAAGGTCGGCTTCGAGATAACCCCATTGGCGAAACAGGTCAAATATCCGCCCCCGCTCCCCGTTGGGGGCTTCCATCAGGGCGGTACTGGCTCCATTGCCGGTCTTAGATTGTCGGCTTGGCATAAACTCTTATTAGGATAAAGGATGCGCGAACAGGCGTGCTTGATTCGAGAGTAACTTTGGTATGGAATTTCCCCAAAAACAAAATTGCCCTGGAACAATCCAGGGCAACGGAGAAGTGGCAGGAATCTATTTGACTATGGCCAGCGCTTGGCGCTGTCTTCCCAGCCAGCGGCGCGAGCAACCGGGGCGGCCTGAGCCACGGCAGGCTGCGGTATCCGAATCGGCTGCTGCGGCGCGGGTGCGGTTGCGGTAAGCGTCGGCTTACTGGCTGTCTCTGAAGCTGCGTCTTTGTCGTCGGAAAGCAGCGGCGCCGCGACACGCAACGCTTCTACTTCTTTTTCCAACCGGGCGAGTTCTAATTCCTTTTGCCGGAGGACTTCGTAAACGTTCTTCATGATAGGCACCTGTGAGAGTAACTACTAAGAAACCTGATCGAACTTTATGCAGCTACAAACGATTTGTCAAGAAATAAGCAGGAAAATGGCACGAAAGGCCTAGGGAAGCAAGTGAAAACGCGGCCCCAAAGCAACACGAAGACTCGAATTTTATCGGGGGCGCTCCCATGGTGTACTCTGACTGTCGATGCGGATTACCTGCTTTTCATTTCTGATGTTTTGTGCAGTGCTCTCGTGTGCGCAGACTGCACCACCCTCCACCGAGGATTATTCCGGGATGTACGCATTTTTGCGGGATGGGGAATTTGTGCAGATCACTATTGAGGATCAGGGAAAAGTAAGCGGATTCATTTCGCGTTACGGGGACACAGAGAGCGACAAGAACTCCTTCATCGACCAATTTTTTGAGTCAGGAAAGTTCGACGGGAAAAGTTTGAATTTTGCCACCAAGCCCGTTCATGGGGTCTGGTTTACCTTTACTGGCACGCTTGGGCGCGGCCCGGGCAAGACCCCGGAGGAGGAAGGTTACTTTGCCCTGCGCGGGACGCTTACTCGGTTCAAGACCGACACCAGCGAAAAGACCACACGCGAACCGCGAACAGTGGAACTTAAATCCTTTCCCAGAGATGCAGCGCCATAGATGCTCCAATATGGGCCCCATAAACCCAAATTAGACCCGCGGTGTAGGTCATGGGACGCAGGTAACCTTTGGATCGGCGATTTTCTGATGCGCTCCTCTTATGACGGATATAATAAAAAGGCCAATGTTCAAGAACCCAAACTCGCACCTGCCCGTCTGCTGGCTGCACATGCTTGTATGCCCGCGGCGATATCTGGCAGTGCTGCCTTCCCAGTTGCGACCCAGCCTTTTCGGTAGCGATTAAGTCCTCCTCATCCTTCCGGAGCTGAGACCTAAACACTTCCGCTCCGATTCCGCACGAGTGAACTCGTGCCTTTCGGTCGTGCCAATTAAGTGCGTGGTGGTGACGACCGTCGACCAAAAGAACAAGAACCGATTCCAGGAGGATTCCATGCCAGCAAAGACTGCGTCCATGCTCGAAGAAACAAAAATCGACGGACCGAAAATCAAGACTTCCCTGCCCGGACCGAATGCCAAGAGGGTTCTCGCGGGCGATGACAAATACATTTCGCCTTCCTACACGCGCTCGTACCCGCTCGTGGCTAAGGAAGGACATGGAATTGTCGTCACCGATGTGGATGGAAATGAATTTTTCGATTTTTCATCCGGCATTGCCGTGACGTCGACCGGGCATTGCCATCCTGACGTTGTGGCCGCCATTCAGAAGCAGGCCGGCGAACTTATCCACATGTCAGGCACTGATTTTTATTACGAGAGCCTGGTGACACTAGCCGAGCGGCTTTCGAAAATTGCACCGATGCCCGGACCGCATCGCGTTTATTACGGCAACTCGGGTGCGGAGGCGATTGAGTGTGCGCTGAAACTAGCGCGGTATCACACCGGGCGACAGAACATCATCGCGTTTTTCGGCGCGTTCCACGGAAGAACAATGGGAGCGTTGTCGTTGACCGCTTCAAAGCCGCAGCAAAAGCGGCGTTTCGCGCCGCTGGTTCCGGGAGTCACGCACGTTTTATATCCGGACGTTTATCGCAAGGGCGAACAGGATGCTCAGGCGTGCGCGAAATTTATTGAAGAGAAATTGTTCAAGACCACGGTCCCGCCGGAAGAGGTCGCGGCAATTTTTGTGGAGCCGGTGCAGGGCGAAGGCGGATATGTCCCGGCGCCGAGAATCTTCATGCAGGAACTGCGGCGGATTTGCGATCAGCACGGAATCCTGCTGGTTGCAGACGAAGTGCAGAGTGGGATTGGACGGACCGGCAAGTGGTGGGCGATCGAGCATACGGGTGTGCAGCCGGACATTGTCTGCAGCGCGAAAGGCATTGCATCAGGCATGCCACTGAGCGTGACGCTCACCAAAGCCAACATCATGAACTGGGTGCCCGGATCGCACGCGTCTACCTTCGGGGGGAATCCGGTATGCATCGCCGCGGCACTGGCGACACTGGATGTGATCGAGCGTGAAGGACTGTTGCGGAGCACGGCAGACGTCGGTAATCACATGCTGCGCCGCCTGGCAGACTGGCCGAAGAAGCACAAGCTGGTCGGCGATGTGCGTGGACTTGGACTGATGATTGGCGTGGAACTAGTGAAAGACAAGCAGACCAAAGAACGGGCTTCCGAAGAGCGCGACCGCGTAGTTGAGTTGGCGTTCGAGCGCGGAATTCTCTTTCTCGGCTGCGGCGCGAATACCATTCGAATTGCGCCTCCACTGATCACAACGAAAGAGCAGGCGGATGTTGCGATGGATGTGCTGGAAGAGTGTTTGGAAATTGCGGCAAAGTAAAAACCGGAAGACTTGAGAAGCCGCGGGCCTAGGCTCGCGGCTTTTTTACTATTCGACCGCGACAGGCCGGCGCGTGCGCATCACACGCTTGCGCTCCAACAAATGCTCTAATGCCTGCCGAGTCTCAGCTGACAAATGATAGGACTCGCTGTCTGCGGGATATTGGCGCGAGTTCACATCAGCGCAGTATGACTGCACCGCCTGTGTGATCTCGGCGGCGATGTCGGCATAGCGGCGCACGAATTTCGCCGATGGACCAAATGTCAGGTTCAGAATGTCATGGAACACGAGCACCTGGCCGTCGCATCCGGGGCCAGCGCCAATGCCGATTGTAGGGGCGGCAACTTCGCTGGTAATCATTTCGGCAACTTCGCGGGGAATGCCTTCAAGGAAAATGCATGCAACGCCGGCGCGGTCGAGCGCAGTAGCGTCGCGCATGAGTTGCTCGATATCGGTCAGCGTCTTGCCTTGCACTTTGAATCCGCCCATGCGGTTGAGCGATTGCGGCGTAAGACCGATGTGGCCGGCGACGGGAATCTCTGCGTCGATTACCTGGCGAATGACGTCGGCGCGCTTCTCGCCGCCCTCCATCTTCACTGCTTCCGCGCCGCCTTCTTTCACCAAACGGGTGGCGTTGCGAACCGCCTCTTTGCCGTCCACGTGATACGAACCGTATGGCATATCAGCGATGAGCAGAGCATCTTTCACCCCGCGGCGCACGGCCTTCACGTGATGCAGCATTTCGTCGACTGTGACTGACAGCGTGTTCTCGTGGCCGAGCATGGTCATCGCTAGCGAGTCGCCAACGAGGACCATGTCAATTCCGGCTTCATCGACCAGACGCGCGCTCGAATAGTCGTAGGCTGTCAGGCAGGTGACCGGCTCGTGATGAACCTTTTTTTCGCGAAGAGATGAAACGGTAACTTTGTGGCGTGGAACGCCAATCGGGGTGAGACTCACAATGTCCTCCAGTGCCCCTCCGCAATCGCGGATAGAGCCTGCACGCGGGGTGATGCCCGCTTAGGAAATTGTAGTCGGCGAACTCTCGTTCGTCTATGCCATTGCTGACCGGCGGCTGCGGTTACCTTCGGTGACGTTTGGCATTGGAATACAACCACTTAGCGTAACCGGCTTCGTCCAGGTCTCCGGCGGCGAGTGCGAAAACAGCCTTAATAACGTCTTCTTCGCTGGCTAAGAAATCAAAGCCATTGAGTTCCAGAAACATAGCACCTGCCATGAAACCCGCGCGTTTATTTCCGTCCGCAAACGGATGATTTTGGACGATCCCAATCGTGTACAGCGCGGCCATATCAACGACGCCCACCCTCTCGGAGTACGAATAATGCTGGCGCGGCCTCGCGAGAGCAGACTCCAGGAGCCCACGATCACGTAGTCCTGCAACCCCGCCGTGTAGGGCTAGAAGAAGGTCGTGAACTGCGAGCACGTCGCGTTCGTCAATCCAGATCGGTTCCTTCCGGCTCACTTAGCCAAAGCGCGGAGCGCATTGCGGTATCGAGCCATGAGTTCCTCCGCCTTCTCCATCTTCTTCTCGAACAACGGGTCATACGGCGTGAGGCGATATTCTCCCGCCGCCCCCTCGATCAGAAATAGTTTCTCTCCGTCTGCGGTCTGCAAGCGCGTAATGACTTCCTTGGGGAGGACCACGCCGAGCGAGTTGCCGAATTTCCGGACCTTCAGTTCAACCATGCAACCTCCATCCATGTTATTACAACTGTAATAACATACCGAAGGGGAGTCAAGCTGGTCGCGATTTCCGCCAAATAGCTGGCCCCCTCAAGAAAGAACTTCTATGCGCTGGCCGCTTCCGTACTTCCCAGTGGTAGGAAGTACTGTGTGCCTTTGATTGGCTCGGAAACCTTCCGCAGAAGCTCTTGCAAATCTTCGTTGCGCTCGACGAAGTCGATCTCGGAAGTGTTGACGATCAGGAGATCGGACGATGTGTAGTGAAAGAAGAAGTGCTCGTAGGCCTTTACCACTTCTTCGAGATATTCTTCGCTGATTGCCTTCTCCGCTGACGCATTCTTTTTTCGCAGGCGCTTCTTCAGCACTTCAGGCGTGGCTTGCAGATAAATCACCAGATCGGGCGTAGGCACGAGGTCGCGAAAATAGTTGTAGTAGCGATTGTAGGTGTCGAGTTCCTGATCGTTCAGGTTGAGGTAGGCGAAGATCTTATCCTTCTCAAAAATAAAGTCGGAGACGACCAGTTTGTGCGATGCGGCAACATCGAGCTCGCGAAGCTGCTCGAAGCGCCGCACGAGGTAGGTGAACTGTGCCTGAAATGCCGCGCCAGGCTCGCCCTCATAAAACGAGCGCAGAAAAGAATTCTGCTCGGGGTCGGTGACGCGTTGGGCATTCAGCCGCTCGGCGAGAATATTCGACAGGGTGCTTTTGCCGACTCGAATGGGACCTTCGACTGCAATATACCGGGGGAGATCGAAGAGCTTGGCCATGAGGTGAGGTCGAGTTCGAGAATATCCCGAGCGCAAGATGCGCGCAATTGAGGAAGAAGTTAACACCGGTGAGTCATTCAATCATTCAGTCATTGAGGCATTTAGAATCGCGTGATGATTGGTTTGGCAATTGCGGCCGGGACAGCGATTGGAGCCACGGCGCTCGGCTATCAGACCATGGCTCCCACAGGGCAGTGGTTCGGGCGGGCGTTTTGTTGCACAGCGCCGGGATCGAAACAGATTGCGCTCACGTTCGACGATGGGCCGAACGATCCGCACACATTCACGTTGCTGGACGTTTTGTCGAGGCATAACGTTCAAGCGACGTTTTTCCTCATCGGAAAATATGTTCGGCAACGCCCGGATATCGCCAGGGAAATCGCACAGCGCGGGCACGCGATCGGAAATCATACATTCACGCACCCGCTTCTTACCTTGAGATCCGCGGCGCAAACGCGTGATGAGATTACAAAATGCCAGGATGCCATCAATGACGCCATCGGGCCGCATTCCAATCTTTTTCGCCCACCCTGGGGTGGGCGACGGCCGGGAACATTTCGAATCGTGCGCGAGCTGGGACTGGAGCCGGTGATGTGGAACATCACTGGATATGATTGGAACGCGCCATCTGCAGCTTTCATTGAGCAGAAAGTCAGTCCAAAGATTCACGGCGGGGATGTGATACTGCTGCACGATGGCGGGCACAAGACGTTTGGGGCAGATCGATCAAGAACCGTTCAAGCTGTAAATCGGCTGCTTGCTCGCTTCGGCGGCGAATATGATTTCGTTGCGGTTCTGGAGATGATCCAACGAAAAAGCTTATAACCACGAAGGGCACGAAGGTTCACGAAGGAATACTTGGATTGCTACTGCAGCTAACTACTTTAGAGTTCCGCTAATTCCAGGTTGGCAGTTCCGATGTCTGCAATGTCTGCCGCAATCCCAACAGCGGCCAGTATTTTTCCTTTGTTTAGGAGATTTTGATTGGGCAAAAATCTGGTACTGGTTGTGCATGGCGGCGCGTGGGCGATACCCGATGGGCTTGTTGATGCTCATTTGAACGGCGTTCGCAAGGCGCTCGATGCTGGCTGGCGGGTACTGGAAAGAGGTGGATCGGCGCTGGATGCGGCAGAAGAAGCCGTTGTGGTTATGGAAAACGACGAGGCCTTCGATGCTGGTCGCGGCAGTTTTCTCAATCGCGAAGGCAAGGTCCAGCTCGATGCGTTAATCATGGACGGTGCAACTCTTCGCGCCGGAGGCGTCGGGTGCGTGGAGCATATTGCGAATCCCGTTCGCGCCGCACGCAAGGTACTCAGCGAAAGCTCCCATGTTTATTTCGTCGCCGAAGGTGCAGAAAAGTTCGCGCAGGAGCACGGGATTCCACTTTGCAAAAACGACGATCTGATAATTCCGCGCGAGGTCGAACGGCTGCATGCATTTCAGGCTAGCGCTTCGAAAGAAAACCAGAACCTGTTCGCGCCGGAAATTTCCCACGACACCGTGGGCGCAGTTGCTCTCGACTCGTCGGGCAATATCGCGGCGGCCACTTCTACGGGCGGAACTTTGAACAAGGCGCCGGGCAGGCTCGGCGATTCCTCACTGATCGGCTGCGGGTGCTATGCAGATAACCAGAGCGCGGCAATTTCCACTACCGGCTGGGGGGAACCGATCATGAAGCTGGTACTAGCAAAATGGGCCGCAGACCGGGTTGCAGCGGGAAATCTTCCGCAATGGCTGGCTGCGGAGGCGATGAATTACCTGAAAGATCGCGTAAACGGGCACGGCGGAATCATTTTGCTCGATGCCCAGGGGCGATTCGGGCTGGCTCACAACACACCCCGCATGGCCTGGGGCTTGCACGCAGGCGGCAAACAGCAATGCGGCATACAGCGCTAGAAACGTGTCATGTCCTCTTTTAACCAATACTTGCACAACGTTCTTGCTTGATTTCAGCCGCTGACCTGATGTAAAAACCAGCCAAACCTTCGCTTCCAAAACCAACTCGTTCCGCCACTCCGGGATGGCCGGAATGTCGGCCCGGAGAATTCTTGCGTCGGAGGCCTTTATGCGATTCCCGAAAATATTTCTGATCTTGATGTCCGCGGTCGGCATGTCTGCAGCTTTGTACGGGCAGGGTGTCGCGACCGGCGACCTGCACGTCATGGTGACGGATCCGCAGGGGAAAGCAGTTGCCGATGCCAAGGTGACCGCCAGCAATGCCAATCAGGGAATTGAACGCGCGGCATCGAGTAACGGCGAGGGCGAGTATAGCTTCCTTTCTTTGCCTCCAGGCTCATACGTGGTAACCGTCAATGAACAGGGTTTCGCCAAGGCCAGCGCCACCGGTGTGGTAATCACGGTTGGCGGATCGCTAGAGTTGCCGATTGTATTGAGCGTGGCGCGTACCGAAGAGACGGTCGAAGTAAGCAGCGCGCCGGAGTTGGTTGAGACCACTCGCACTTCGACCACCGATACGGTTGGCCAGCGCCAAATCAATGATCTGCCGATCAACGGGCGGAACTACATCAATTTCACACTGACTGATTCGCAAGTGGTCCGCGATAACGCACCCAATACCGGCGCCGCTCCGACATCGGGCCTGAATATGAGCGGGCAGCGTGGGCGGTCGAACCTGGTGAACGTCGACGGAGCCGACGCAACGGACAATTCCATCAACGGCGTGCGCTCGACGGTTTCGCAGGAAGCGGTGCAGGAATTTCAGATCATCACCAACGGCTACCAGCCCGAGTATGGGAGAGCGGCCGGGGGCGTGGTCAACATCGTGACTAAAAGCGGGTCGAATGCTTTTCACGGTGACGTGTTCGGATACCTGCGCAATCGGAATTTTCAGGCAGTGAATCCGTTCAGCACGGTCTCAAATCCGGCATACACTCGAGTTCAAGCGGGAACGGCCTTTGGCGGACCGATCAAGAAAGACAAGACGTTCTTTTATTTCTCGTACGAAATCACGCGGCGGCACGAAACGGGATTTTCGAGCATTGGCAGCGACAATTTCGGACTGGTTCCCTTCGACACGACAAATGTCGGACTGCCATTTCAAACTTTACAGTTGACGCCAGAGCAGATCGGGTTTCTGACTGACCCCACGGTTTTGGCAACCGAACAAGCCTCGCCCGCGTACGCGAATGAGATTGGGCAATACGCAGCGTTTGTCGGCGCCACTTCGGGTATGGCGGTCAACGGCGCATGGCCGACAACTCTTACGGGAGGATTCCCCGGAATAGGCGGCTTTATCACTACTTGTTCGGCCCCGCCCTGTTTCGTGCCCTCGTCCTACCAAAGCCTGACTTCGCAAATGGGCAACTTTCCCGTGTTCGAGGGAACCAGTCTCTATTCGCTTCGCATTGACCACAACATCAGCGCAAGCAACCGGCTCACCTTGCGGGCGAATGTGAGTCCCAGCACAGTGACCGGAATTGAAGTGAGTGGGCAGGATCAACCGTTCGGCCAGAATTCTTACTCACGAACTTCGCAACAGACCTATCGGGACGTAGCCGGCGTGGTGCAAGACACCTGGAGCCTTGGCGGCAACAAGCTGAACGAATTTCGTTTTCAATATGCCCGGCGTGGGCTGTCGTATTTCTACAACACGGCGATTCCGGGAGGTTCAGATCCGGGCGTGAATATTACGGGATTTGCTTATTTCGGGCGCGAGCCTTATTCATACATCCAGCGCGTAGAGCAACGTTATCAATTCACCGACAATTTTTCCTGGACCATTGGCCAGCACAACACGAAGTTGGGTGCGGACTTCAACTATCTGCCATTGACTGCCACCTTCACTGTGAATTACGGCGGAGTTTATGACTTCGGCAGCCTCAGCCCGGCGATCGTGGCTTCTTTCGGGTTTGTAAATCCTAGCCCGGGGAATCTCCCGAATTTTCCTGGTCTCTCGGCGGTACAGGCATATGGTGCTGGAGTTCCCGGAGATTACGTTCAAGGACTAGGCAGCCCCAGCGACTCATTTTCGAACAAGCCGATAGGACTGTACTGGCAAGATCAGTGGCGGGTGCGCCGCAACTTAACGCTGAACTACGGGCTGCGCTACGACGTGGAGATCCCGCCGAAGTTCAAGGCAACAACGGGCCTGGCGGCTGGCGGTTATCAACTGCTCGGTCTGCAAAAGGGTATTCAGACCGACACCAACAATTTCCAGCCGCGAATCGGCCTTGCGTGGGACCCGAGCGGCAACGGAAAAACCGTTATCCGGTCTTCCTACGGAATTTTCTATGACCATCCGCTGCTTGGTTTGTATTTCCTCGGCGATGCTTCTGATGGCTCGACCAGCGGCCAGTTGGCTTTCGGCGGCACATCGATTTGCGGAGGCGCAGGCAGTCCTTCGAATTTGAATGCTATTCCGATTTTTCAGGGACTTGTTCCAGCCGCGAACGGATCGGTTTCGTCACCATGTTCACCGACGGCGAATCCTGCGGTGCTGGGTTTGCTGAACTATTCGCCCAATCAGCAGCGGTTTTCATGTGATGGAAGTCCAAGCTGTGGCGTCACAGCAGCAGCGAACTCAATCTTCCTTGGTCAGAACTACGTGAACCCAGCGAGCTTTTTGCCGCTTGGGTTCCAGCCATTCGGATATCCGCAAGCCAACAATTTTGTTTACGCATATGCGCAGCAGGCGAACCTGAGCATTGAGCGTGACCTCGGCCATGGATTCGCAATCGACGTTGCGTACAACTTCAATGGCGGCCGCCATCTGAACCGGCCGATCAACGCAAACACGATCCGTGGCGATCTGATGGTTGCGAACTATGAGAATGCGCTGGCAGCCGGACAAAGCTTCGCCAGTCCATTCACGGTCTCGGGGTGCGGCGTAACAGGAACGGGGGCGCCATACGTTGACTCGTCGCTTATGAACTTCTTCCGGCCGAGCGGCATCAACCCGTCGATTGCGGGCGCGTACATTGCTTCCGGAGGAAGCGCCTGTGTTGGCCTGGCGGAACAGATTCTGCAAGGTTTGAAAGGGCAAGGATTCAACACCGCTTGTGATCCGCTTTCGGGGTCCTTGACCGGTTGTGTTCCGTTCGGCGACATGGACGCGAACTATTCAAACGGCAGCTCGGTTTATCACGGGCTGAGCGTGAACCTGCGCAAGCGGTTCCAATCTCATTATGAATTTCTTGCTTCGTACACCTGGTCGCACGCAATTGACGATTCGACTGACTTGCAATCGACGCTGACTCCGCAAGACAGTTACTTTCCAGGCCTGGATCGCTCGACTTCGCTCTTCGACCAGCGGCACCGCTTCGTCTTCAGCGGCGTTTACAACACCGGACACATGGGCGATGGCATTGCCGGAAAATTGCTGAGCGACTGGACGTTCGCGCCGCTGATTGAATTCGGCTCGGGAAGGCCATTCAACATCATCACCGGAAACGGCGACAATTTGCAGTTATCCTCGCTGACGAGTCGCCCGAACACCTTTGTTGATCCCGCCTGTGGGGCAGGCGTCAGTTCGAAGTATTCGCCCACCGGGGTATTCCAGGAGCCCTGCATCACCGGGTTTGTCTTGGCTGGGGTTGCGCCGACGCTTCTGCAACTCGACGGGAATTTGGGAAGGAATGCGGGCACGACACCGTGGACTGTGTTCAACGATATTCGTGTTGCGCGGAAGATTCGATTCAGCGAACGGATGAATCTTGATGCCTCCGTCGACATTTTCAACATTGCAAACCGGTACAATGTCGCGGCAGTCAGCCCCCTGTTCACCAATGCGGGGCAGCCAACAGCGGCATACGACCCGCGGCAGATCCAGTTGGGATTGAAAGTGAACTGGTAGCGTTCTTCTGAATTGCGTGGGTCGGACATCCCGTCCGACCTTTTTTGTGCGCGGCAACAAACTTAACCGCAATGCCCGCCAAGAACATCCGCCAAGGACGCGAAGAAAATCCGCGTGCCTGAAACATCTGTGAGTTTGCTTCTTGAAGTTTGCTTCTCTTTGCGAACTCTGCGCAGCCTCGGCGATCTTTGCGGTAACGGCTGTTCTCTCTTGAGCCGTTACGTATTCACTCCGCTCAAGAACCCGCCGAGGTGTCCAGTGAGTGCAATGACAACCACGCCTGCTGCTTCCAGCACGAACTGCAACTTGGGAGCCGACCTTCCCCGCGTCCGGAAGTGGGTCCACCACACGATCAGGATCAGCACGGCGGAGGCTGTTCCGAGAATCAAGTGCAAGAGGATCATCCCCTGCAGCCGTTGGCCGTCAAGTTGTAATTGCCACGCCAGTATTCCAGTTATGACCGCGAGCGGGGCGGAAAGCGCCGCAACTACGAAGTTGTAGTACGCGGCGCTTCGCAATGGGGAACTCTCACGAAAATGTCCGACCCAGTCAAACGCGGTGCCTACTAAGAACAACGCGATCGGGAAATGGATCAATACCACATGTTGCGCGTGCTTCGCGAGCAATGCCTGTTTAATGTCGAAGGGGTGCATCATTCGCTCCAACTTACTTCACGACCACTTCACCCGTCATCTTTGGGTGAAGCGAGCAAAAGTATTTGTACGTTCCTGGTTGAGAAAACTTGTACGTGAACTTGTCATCCGTATCGAGCGCGTTCGACGTGAAAACTTTGTCCTCGCTCACCACAGTGTGCGGGATGTCGTCGCGATTGACCCAGGTCACTTCACTTCCGGCGGGAACCGTGATCGTGGGAGCCTGAAAAGTGAAGTTGTCGATGCGAACCTCGGTAGAACCGGTGTCGCTCGCCATGCTTGTTTCCGCGGCTTGCATAGTCTTGAGCGTTGCGATGAAAATCAGCGCCATGAGCGACAGCCCCGCTACAGCTAATGGTAGTTTTAGTCCTCTTGTATTCATTGCAGATCCCTTCTTTCTTTTCGAATTCTTACGCGAGGTTCGAATCGGTTACGGCGAGCGCATGGCTGCCATGAACGAAATTGACATCAGTGATTCCGAGCACGCTGCGCAATTGATCGGCCGGCACTTTCATCGGACCCGGGCCTTCGGCTGCCCCGGGATGCGGTTGAGGGAATGCAGTTGAGCAGGCAGTGTGAAACGTTACGTTTCCTTCTACCTTTTGCATGGTCTGATGAATGTGCCCGTTCAATACCGAGACCGAACCGAACTTCTTTAAGTACGCGAGCGCTTGCGCGCTGTCTTCCGTGCCCCATCCCCACTGCGGATACACCGCCCACAGAGGAATGTGCGCGAAGATAACGATGGGTGTGCTGTGTGATAGGTGCTTCACGTCTTTCTCAAGCCACTCGAGTTGTTCTTGCCCGAGATTTCCCAGTCCACCAGCTTTCAGGTTCACGACATTGACCAGACCGATGAAGTGCACGCCTTTCTGATCGAAGCTGTACCAGCCCGAGCCTTGAGCGTTCTTGCCGAAGCGATCGAGATAGGTTCTGCCATCGTCTTCCAAAAAATCGTGCTCGCCCGGCACGTAAAAAGTCTGGGGCATGGAGTTCTGCTTGAGCATTTGCTCAACTGTGTCGAATTGCTCTGTCTTTGAAAGGTGAGTGATATCGCCGGTGTGAAGTAAAAACTCCGGCTGGACGTTCAAGGCCTTGATACGGTCGAGCGCGGTTTGGAATGTGCCAGTAACATCCGGATTTGCGGGCTTGTTGAAGCCCATATGGCTGTCGCTGATCTGAACGAAACTGAGGTCGCCCTTGATCTTCTTCTTCCCTGCGTCTGGAAGCGCGAATGACTTGAGCACACCGCCCTGCATGACGCAAAGCGCGCCGGTCCCAGCCCAGGCCATGCACCTCAGAAAGCCGCGGCGATCTACGCCATCGTGGTTGTGATCCTCTGTAATTTCATTGCTGCGCATTCGCAGCAGTTTGTCGCGGGAATCGGACATGAGTTCCTCCGGTTTGAATTTCGGTAGTCACTGAGTAGAACTGGCGAGCAGGAGTTTTATTCCAGGGAAGACAAGGGATTTTTTGCCGAAGGAATCGCCCCAGTTCTGGGCGGCGAACATGCCCGCCGCCACGCGTATCGATTTCGGAAAAAATTGAGTGGAATAAATTCAGCTGCCGCGGGTTATCGTATTTAAGACGTGTCTGATGACCGGAAGAATGCCGAGGCTTTCGCGGCGCTGGCGTTGCCTTTGCTCGCGCAGCTCTACAACTTCGCGCACTGGCTTGCCGGAGACCGCCAGGACGCAGAGGATCTTGTGCAGGAGACCTATTTGAAAGGATTGCGCGGCTTCGCTTCGTTCACTCCCGGAACGAATTTTCGCGCCTGGATGTACCGCATCCTTCGAAACACGTTCCTCACATCGCGCGCCGGGCTGAAGGCAAACGTCTCGTTCGATGATGAGGAAAATCAAGTCGCGGAACCGGTCGCGACGGGCGACCCGGAATCATTTCTGATGACGCAGATAGACCGCGCACAAATTCAGAGCGCACTCCAACAACTGCCGGTTCAGCAGCGCGAGATCATTCTGCTCTCCGACGTAGAAGAGATGAGTTACAAGGAAATATCGGAAACGCTGTCGGTGCCGATCGGGACCGTGATGTCGCGCTTGTCGCGGTCGCGGAAGGTTATGCGAGATCTGTTGCAGGCGAAGACCCAGAGGGCGGGACTATGAACTGCACCTGGCGCGAGCGGCTCGAGTTGTACGCAGGTGGAGAGCTGCCGCCAAACGAGCTCGGTGAATTTGAACAGCATCTACGCTCGTGCCATTCATGTTCTGCTGAGGCCGTCAGCCGGATGCGGATGAAACATGCAATCCGCGCCGCGACATCAGACGCCTTTGCTCCGTCTCCGGACTTCCGCGCCCGGTTACAGAATGCCATTTTGCCTGAGCCTCAACCGCGAATGGGTTGGTGGCCGGTGATTTCGATTGCGGCAACGGCAGTTGTCGCGCTGGTTGTGGCAGGAATGATCTTGTCACGCAACAACACGCGGCAGGACCTTTTCAGTGAAGCGGTCGATAGCCACGTTTCGACTTTGGCCAGCGCAAATCCGGTTGATGTAGTTTCGACCGACCGCCATACCGTAAAGCCGTGGTTCCAGGGGAAATTGCCATTTTCGTTTAATCTGCCGGAGCTTCAGAATTCGGAATTCCGTCTTATCGGCGGACGAGTGAGCTATCTGGGGCAGCAACCTGCCGCGCACTTGTTGTTTGGAATTCGAAAGCACGACATCTCTGTATTCATTCTGCAAGATTCAGAGAGCCTGGACCGACTGATTCACAATGCCGGATCGAACCGTCTGAACAATTTCAACATCGATACTTGGTCGCGGAATGGGCTGCGGTATATCGTTGTCAGCGATACGGCAATGGCGGATCTCGAAGCACTGAGCGACTTGCTTCGCGCGTCAGCTTAAATCCTCTTTTCAAAACGACAGCAACACCACTCCGCATGCCACCAGAGTTGCGGCCGCCCACCGACGCCAGCGTACGTCTTCCTTCAGGACGTATTTTGCCAGTAGGGTTTCCAGCAGGTAGCTGATCGCAGTGGCCGGGACGGCGAAGCTCACGGTAGTGATGGAAAGGAGAGACAGGAGTGCAAAAAACGAGACTGCCATGGCGGCGAATCCGCCAAGCACGAAAGGATTCCTGAAGATTTTCTTGATCATCACCCCGAAGCTGCGCGGGCGCAAATCGCCGATTTCGCCTTGCCGCTTCATTCCAGCGGTGTTCATCACATCGCCTAATGTGTTGCATATCGCGATGATGGCAACCAGGGCCCATTTCATGAAATTCGCTCCGGTTGCGCCTGAGTTGTGCGGTCAGGCGTCTCTTCCGCCAGAACTACCCCGGCAGTGATCAGTACAATTCCAATCCAGCGGATCCAACTGATGCGATCGTGCAAAAGGAAATGGCCTGAGACTGCCACAAGGACATAGGCGCTGGCCGTAACCGGCAACACGAAGCTGAGATCGGCGCGACTGAGCAGGGCCAAATCGGTCAGCATCCAGATGATCAGAACTGATATGCCCAGAAGGGTCCAGGGATTCTCAAGGGCGTGCAAGTAGTCGAGGGGCGAAGCCGAGATGATGGGGCCAACTTGCTTCATCCCGTGGCTGAGGGAGACGTTTCCGAGGACGTTGGTAATAATTACTATCAGGACCAGGATTTGGGTCTTCCTGGCGTGGCTCGATCGACGATTTGCGGCAACTGGTTGGGGCAGAATCGCTGGCATCTCATCCTGGGGTATTGAATCAGTGTAGCGTGAGCACAAGTCTATGAAAGCTTCTGGATCCGGCTAAGAGGCTGAATCTAGGCCAAAATCCTTCGATGCCGTCCTACAGGTCCAGGCCTCACGGCCAGCGACTTCTCGGCTCTGCGTCATGTTCCTGAAGTAACTTCAGAAAACCCGAATTGACGTTGACCCGTCCAAAGGGGGAAGAGTAGCATTTCGTAGTCTCAGTCACACCGCTTGCGACGGTAAGTCATAGATGGACATGCAGATTAGGCATTTTCCAGTCCTGATCGCCGCTTCTGCGGTGCTGATCATTGGCGCGGGTTGCCAAAGCGCGCAAAAGCCCGCCACGCGCCTGCTTCCGCCGTCACAGGCCGCGCCGCCGTCAATCCAGCAATCAGCTAAGTCCAAAATTGGGAATCCGCCGGCAGAAACTGCTGAGTCGGCCTTGCCAGCCAAAGCGCCCGCTGCCGTACCGAGCCAGCCCGAGCCCAAACCGGATCCAGTTGCGGATTTGATCGCGAAGGTTGAGAAGGAATACCAGGCTGGGCTTGATCTATACAATTCTGGGCAGAAAGATGCCGCCAAAGAGCATTTCGACCATGCTTTCAACGTGCTGCTGGCAAGTCCGGCGGAGTTGCATGAGGACCCGCGGTTCCAGCCGGAGTTTGACCGGATTCTGGAGAGCGTGAACGAGCTTGAGGCCGTCAATGTGCAACAGGCGGATTCCGCTCCCGAGCAGAAAGCCGAGCCGGCGCCAATTGACGAAGCCAATGAGGTAACCAATTATCCGGTCGATCCGAATCTGAAAGCCAAAGCCAGCGAAGAGATTAAGGAGACCCATTCCGATCTGCCGTTGATGATGACCGACCAGGTCGCCAGCTATATCAACTACTTTTCTACGCCTCACGGGCGCAGCACCCTTGAACACGGTTTGACGTTGAGCGGCCGTTATCGCGACATGATCGAACGAGTCCTGAAGGAAGAAGGGGTGCCGCAGGATTTGATCTATCTGGCGCAGGCGGAATCCGGTTTCCATCCCTACGCGGTGTCTCGAGCTGGGGCACGTGGCATTTGGCAATTTATGGGAAGCCGGGCCAGGGCGTATGACCTGCATCGAGATTTATGGGTTGACGAGCGACAGGATCCGGAGAAATCGACCCGCGCTGCGGCTCGCCATTTGAAAGATCTCTACAACCAGTTCGGCGACTGGTACCTGGCAATGGCAGCTTACAACTCCGGTCCGGGAACGGTTCAGAGTGCCGTGAAGCGCACCGGCTATGCGGACTTCTGGGAGCTGTATCGCCGCAATGTTTTGCCGCGCGAGACGCGTAACTACGTGCCAATCATCGTGGCTGAAACCATCATGGCGAAGAACCCGGCGCAATACGGGTTGCAGGATGTAGTTCCCGAGCCGCCGATGGCGTATGACACGGTCAAGATCAACTACCCGGTGGATTTACGGCTGGTAGCAGAGTGCGTCGACGCTTCGCCGCAGGAGATTCAAGAGCTCAACCCCAGCCTGCTGCGAATGACCACACCCCAGGGCCACTTCGATCTGCATCTTCCGGCGCACAGCAGCGACAAATATCAGGCCGCGATTTCAGCCATTCCGGCGAATATGCGAATGTGGTGGCGCTATCACACGGTTGAAAACGGCGACACTCTGATGTCGATGGCTCGGGCCTATCACACGCCGATGAAGACGATCGCCGAGGTCAATCAACTCGACCCGTCCAACACGATCCAACCTGGTGCGAAGCTGATTATTCCGATTGCTCCCGGCAGGCACAACAGCGGCGACGTGCAAACCTATGCCAAGCGGCTCACGGTTTACCACGTTCATAAAAATGACACGCTGCAAAAAGTTTCGAATAATTTAGGAATTTCGCCGGCGACGATCCGACGCTGGAACCATTTGAAAGGCGAAAGTCTGGCGGGACGGCGAGTGCTCTATGTGCATCTTCCGGTAAGCCCGACGGTTGCCGCGATGGAACGGCAGACCTCATCTAAGACTCGGCGTACCAGTAAGATAGCGGCAGCAAACCCCGGTTCGCCTATGCGTCACACGGTAAAACGCGGCGAGACCCTGTACTCCATTGCTACGAATTACAACACCAGCGTAAAAGCCATCAAAGAAACCAACGCGAACGTGGCCACATTGCGTCCCGGCATGGTGCTGGTCATTCCCGCTCAATAAAAAGTTTTCCTAGGCCGAAGAAGAATGCATCTGAAATCGGTTGCGATGGTATTCGCAGTTGGTTATAATCCGCCGTCGTTAGTTTTGTCTTTTTAATTTTTCCCGCGCGAGGAATGCGCAAACCGGAGCTGCGGCGTCCGGAAAAACTGAGGAGGAAAGATGAATTTCGAGAAGACCCTCTACATGCGTGACGACGAAGCCGACGAATTTGGTGACACCGGAAGCTTCAGCGACTCGCTCGACGAAGATTACGAAGAGGAAGAAGAAGAGGAAGAAGCCGAAGCGCCAGCTATTATGGATGAGCCCGAACCCATGAGTGAGCCGACTCCCGCTCCCGCAATCGGTGGTGGCGGAGGCGGTTCACGACCGGCAGCGCGCAAGCCCGCTAGGAAGGCGAAAAAGGCAGCAAAAAAGAAACCTGCCAAGAAGAAAGCTGCAAAGAAGAAGCCAGCAAAGAAAGCCGCCAAGAAAAAATCAGCTAAAAAGAAGGCCGGCAAGAAGAGCGCAAAGAAAAAGGGACGTCGGCGCTAAGATTCTGGTGAGTTGATAGGCCGCAGCACAAAGCTGCGGCCCTTTCTCTTTGCGGCGAATGCTCTACATTTTTGGCGGCCACGTGATCTGCCCGCCGTGGTTGTAGGCCAGGTTACCGATGTGGCCGGCGCCAGCGGCGGCAACTCCGGCTTCGACGGGGGCATTCGGTTCTTTTCGGCTCCTGACGCATTCGAAGAAGTTCTGCATGTGCTCGATGGTACCGTCGCGGTAGCTGCGTGCCGTGAGCACAGGATTCTGATCGCGAGGCGCGTCTTCCCGATAAACGCTGAAAGCTCCTCGATTGATTTTGAGGGTTGCATCGGTGCCGCGGAATTCCAACCCTCCATCGTCGATGGAGGAAGCCATCATCCCCTCGTACACGACGTCGAAGCCGGGATAGCGGAAGCCGGCCTGGATGGTGTCCGGGCAATCCCAATTCTGGAATACACGCTTGTCGGCGAGCATGAAGGCCTTTTCGGGCAATTCCGTCTTCATCGCCCAATTCGCAACGTCGATCCAGTGAGTAAACAAATCGGTCATGGCACCCCCGCCGAAGTTCCAGTACCAGCGCCACTGGAAGAACTTTTCCTGCGAGAAAGGCTGATCGGGCGCAGAGCCAAGCCATGCTTTCCAGTCAAGCGCCTGCTGATCGACGGGCTTCTCCGGCCAGTCGCGGTTGTAGTTTTGCCACCAGTAAGTGCGCACCTGTGTGACCCGACCCAAGCTTCCTGACTGAATCAGGTCGACGGCGTCGCGAAAATGGGTCCAACTGCGTTGCTGCATGCCGCATTGCAAAATCTGTTTGCCGGAGCGGACGGCGCGGGTCAAGGTCTGCCCTTCGTTGAATGCGTGAGTGACTGGTTTCTCGAGATACACATCTTTGCCGGCACTGAGCGCGTCGACCGCAATTTTGACGTGCCAGTGATCGGGGGTGGCAATGATGACGGCGTCAAGGTCTTTCTGCAGGACCTCGTGATAATCGAGGTGGGTAGTGGCAAGACCATTTGATCGTTCCCTGACGGCGTCACGGTATGGGCCATAGACATCGCTCACGGCGACGATTTGGCAGCCGCCCACCTTGTCGGCAGCATCGAGCAGATTCTTCATTCGCCGGCCTGCGCCGATGACGCCAATGCGAATGGTGTCATTGGCGCCGAAGACGCGGGCCGAGGCAAGGGCGGTCATTCCGCTGGCCATCAGGAAACTGCGGCGGGTTGTGGTCATGGTTCGGCGAAACCTCCAGTCAGTGGTGCGACTGATGGTATCAATTTTTGTGCCTGACGCAACGCGGAGTGTGAAATGATTTCACCGCAGACCGCCTTGGCGCGTGGGTGTATCCTCGTACTGCTCATGAAAATCCGACCTCTGAATTTTTTGACGCTCCTGATATTTGTCGGCTGCATTGCTGCGAACGCGCAGCAGACAACAGCAAAACCCGAAGACACGGAAATCTGGCAGCCGGTGCCGAAGGTTGTAACTCCCGGGGGTGAGTGTGGTGCGGCTCCTTCCGACGCGATTATTCTCTTTGACGGCAAGAATGAGGACGAATGGGTGTCGGCACAGGACCATTCGCCGGCGAAATGGACGGTCGCCGATGGCTTGCTAACGGTGAATAAATCGGCCGGTAACATCGAAACCAAGCGGTCGTTCCGAAATTACCAGTTGCATATCGAGTGGAAGATTCCGGCGAACATTACCGGCAGCGGGCAGGCGCGCGGCAATAGCGGCGTATTTCTGGCTTCAACCGGGCCGGGCGATGACGGATATGAGCTGCAGGTGCTCGACGCGTATAACAACTCGACTTACGTAAATGGAATGGCTGGAAGTATTTACAAGCAGGCGATCCCGCTGGCGAACCCGGCGCGAAAACCCGGCGAATGGGAAGTTTACGACGTGGTCTGGACGGCTCCCACCTTCAACGACGATGAATCGTTGAAAACTCCGGCCTATGTAACCGCATTCTTTAATGGTGTATTGGTGCAGAACCACTTCGATCTGAAGGGACAGACGCTCTACATTGGAAAGCCGTTTTACAAGAAGTACGACGCGGCCCCTATTAAGTTACAGGCCCATGGGGATAAAAGCGAACCGATCAGCTTCCGCAACATTTGGGTCAGGGAACTTAATTAGTACCAGCCGCGTAATCATTTGAGGGTAGCCGGCGTCTAATCCTGGAGAGGCTACATTCCTGCGATGCTCGACATATTCAGCCAAATCTTTCGCAATTTGTGGGCCCACAAGCTGCGGTCATTTCTGACCATGTTCGGTATCGCGTGGGGGGTGGGATCGCTGCTGCTCCTTGTCGGTGTAGGCGAAGGGTTCCGTTCCGGCAACAAGCGCGAAATGGCGGAGTTTGGACGCGACATCATGTTCATTTTTCCCGGGCGCGCGCCGGTAGTGACGGGAAGCATGAATTCGGCGCGGTCATACCTGCTCACCCTCGACGACTATCACGACATCTTGAAGGCGCCCCACGTACGCAACGCCGCCCCGATGATTTCCCGCGAGGACCTGCACGAAGTGAGCGAGTTCGCTACGGGTAGCGGTGAGATCATTGGCACCCTGCCGCAACTGAACGAGATCAGTTATCTGCCGTTGAAAGAGGGTCGCTGGCTGAACCAACTCGATTGCGACCAGAGGCGAAACGTGATCGTGCTGGGGAATGAATTGCTGAAGACCTTGTTCCCAGGAAGACCGGCGGTGGGATCGTATGTGCTGGTGAATGGGTTGAGGTTTGAAGTGGTCGGCAGCATGCCGCATCTGGGCCGCGGCGACAACATGTGGCTGAACATGCGCGGCTACATCCCGTTCCCAGTGATGGCATCAAATTTTGCCATCAAGGGCGAGAATCACCAAAATGCAATTTCGTTTATCGAATATCAGCCGCGAGTTACTGCGGAACACCAGGTCGCGCGGGAAGAGGCGCACAAAATTGTTGGGCGGAATCATGGGTTCGACTACACCGACCAGAACGCGTTCGACGAGTGGGACTCGATTCAGGAGTCGAAGATGGTGAATACCATTTTCGACGTGATGAACATGTTTCTGGGAGCAGTAGGAATGGTCACATTGGCTCTTGGAGCAATCGGGGTGATCAACATCATGCTGGTCTCGGTCAGCGAGCGAACTCGGGAGATCGGATTGCGCAAGGCGCTGGGGGCCACGAATCGTAGTATCCTTTCCCACTTCTTTCTTGAAGGATTGTTGCTCACGCTGGGCAGCGGCATGATCGGCATTGTCCTCGCATCTGCGCTGATGATGGCCATGGGAACGGTGCACGGGCATGGGGGATTTGATCCCCCGAAGTTGGTGCCAATGTCGGCGTTGCTGGCGGTTGGGAGCCTGACACTGGCCGGCGTGGTTGCGGGTCTCTATCCCGCGCGAAAAGCGGCGATGCTGCAACCGGTGGAGGCGCTGCGGCAGGAATAATTGCATGATGCATGATTTGTTGCAGGAAGCCTACGCGGCCATGCGTCACAATCGCCGCCGAACAGCGCTTACCATGCTCGGAATGGCGTGGGGTATCGCGACCGTTGTGATGCTTCTCGCTTACGGCAATGGTTTCGGCCAAGCCTGCGCAAATATCTTCGCTAACTTCGGCACGAAGCTGGTAATCGTGGTACCGGGCACAACCGGCATGCAAGCGGGTGGTCAAAAAGCGGGAGTTCCTGTCCGCTTCACGCTGGAAGATGTCGAAACGTTGACCACCAATCTTCCGCAAATCGCGCACATCACGCCTTCTGTGGACAAGCAAGCCAGCGTTCAGTACGACACGCGCGCCTTCACCTGGAATGTTACCGGCAATGATCCCAGTGTTTACGATGTGCGTTCGCTCAAGCTGGCGCAGGGACGTTTCTACAATCTTGAAGATCAAATCCAGCGGGCTCGGGTTGCGGTGATCGGTTCCGAGGCGAAAGAGAAACTTTTTTCGGGACGGAATGCGATTGGCGAGCACATTCGCCTGGATGGACTCAGCTTCGAGGTAGTTGGCGTGCTGAGCGCCAAAATGCAAGAGGGCAATGATGACATCAACCGGGTGGTGTATATCCCATTCACCACCATGTCTGACCTGAAAGACACGCACTATCTGGACACGATCTGGTTCAACTATCAGACGCCTGAATATCAAACGCTGGAGCAGTCGGTGCGCACGATTCTTTCAGTGCCGCACAAGTTCAACCAGAGCGATCATCAGGCGGTGCGCGTATTCAATTTGATGATGCAGGTGCATCAGTTCGAAATTATTACCATGGGACTGAAAATTCTGATGGGATTCATCGGCACGCTGACGCTCGGCATCGGCGGGGTTGGACTGATGAACATCATGCTGGTATCGGTCACGCAGCGCACGCGGGAAATCGGCGTGCAGAAAGCGCTCGGCGCGCCGCGGCGCTATATTTTGACGCAGTTTCTTGCTGAAGCGCTGACGATTACGGCAATTGGCGGCGTACTGGGAGTGATTCTGGCTTACGTAGTTGCGCTTTCGGTGGGCAGGCTCACTTTGTATAGTGCGTTCGCCAAGAACGGCGAAGCGGGAGATATCCGGCTGATTATCGCGCCGGGAACGCTGATCGCGTCGACGATTATCCTGGGAGCAGTCGGATTGATCAGCGGCATGATTCCAGCGGTGAGGGCATCGCGGCTGGACCCGATTGAAGCGCTAAGGCACGAGTAGCTCCATCAAAACAGCGCCGAAATAGCTCGGGGCGCTGATGGGCAACCAGCACAGCAATCGGGCATCTTAGATTCGTGTCTGACTCTGCCTTAACCTCAGTCCTCTTTATCCTTTTGCTCCTGGTTGGATTCGCGCAAATGCTGGGCTACCTGTTTGTCCGGCTGCGACAGCCGAAGGTCATCGGCGAAATACTGGCCGGAGTTGTACTCGGCCCCGCGTTGCTCGGCCGATTTCCAGCGGTTCAACATCTGATCGACTCAACCAAACACCAGGGAAATATTTTGGATTTCGTTTACTGGCTTGGCTTGCTTCTTCTGATGTTTCTGTCGGGAGCGGAGACGCAGCAGCTCTTCACGCGTGAAGAGCGACGCGAAGTCGGGTGGCTGGCGATCGTGGGGACGGGGATTCCGTTTGTGCTAGGGCTAGTGTTCGGGCCGTGGCTGGTGCGGCCATCGCTCGCCGGACCAAACGGCAACCGCATTTCTCTCGTCATCATTCTCGCGGTCGGGGTTGCGGTCACGTCGGTGCCGGTGGTCTCGAAAATTTTTGCCGATCTCAAAATCCTGCACACGCGATTTGCGCGGCTGGTGCTCGGGGTGGCAGTGCTCGAGGACATTGTTCTTTGGCTCGCTCTGGCGATTGCAACCTCGATGGCGGGAACCACGGTGCTGCATCCGCGCGCCATGTCGTATCACTTGGCAGCGACTGTCGGGTTCTTTGTGCTTGGGCTGACGATCGTTCCTCGCCTGGTTAAGAAGATCAATAAAGCGAGATTCAATGTGATGGCAAAGCAGTCGCCGGTGGGATACGCAATTGCCGTGTTGCTGGCGTACTGCGCGGCCGCCGGCGCGCTGAAAGTCAGCCTGGTGTTTGCCGCGTTTCTCGCTGGATTCGCGGTCGTGCACAAGAAGAGAAGACTGTTCGCTGAAGCATTAGAAGCGATTGGCAAAGTGGCCTTCGCGTTCTTTGTACCGGTTTATTTCGCAATCGTCGGCCTGAAGCTCGACCTGGTGCGCAGCGTGGGGCTGTGGATGATGGTGGCGTTCATCGTCGGCAGTTGCGTGATCAAAACCTTGTCAGTTTCTCTCGCCGGTCGATTTGCCGGATTCCGTGGACGGGATCTGTTCAATCTGGCGATCACAACCAACGCGCGCGGCGGGCCGGGAATTGTTCTGGCGAGCGTGGCCTTCGATGCGGGCATTATTAGCGCGCAGTTCTATACGACACTTGTGGTGGCAGCGGTGCTGACCTCGCAAATCGCAGGCGCGTGGCTGGACTACGTGCTTAGAAAGGGATGGCCGTTGCTGACACCGGCAGCGAAAACCGAAGCGGGAGCTGAGACTGGGTTGCAGGCCGCCTAAGACAAGCAGATTCCTCACCGCTGAAAGCGGTTCGGAATGACATCACTTCATGGTGTTTTGACCTCGCGCAGATGTAGGCTTACTTCTTCCCCACGGCCTGAAGGCATTTCCCGTAAAGCTCCAGCAAGTGGCTGGCATAGTCTTCCGGCTTCGCGGCTGAGCCCGTGCCCTGAAATCCGGCACCAGTCGAGGTAGTTCGGCCGTAACCGGTGGTCATAGCGATAAATTTCATGAGATCGAGAGCGATGTCTTCGTTGCGGCGCGCGCCTGCGGTGATGCCGGGTACTTCTTCCATTGAACTCTCCGTGGGATGAATTAAAGGAGATGATAACAAAAGTGGTCAGTGGCTCGTGATTCGTGAGTCGTGGTTCGTGGGGTCTGGCGCGCATCGTTAGGTCAAAATTCCTCCCTTCAAGTTTCGGAGATCCGGTGGCACCCATAATTTTCAAAGTCGATTACAATGTTCAACTTTGCGAGGTGAAGATGAAGAAGGGTGGAGTGGCAGTAACATTGGCGACGATCTCTCTTTTTCTAACTACCCTGTGCGCGCAGCAGAGCTCTCTTTCCCCAGCTGTGCAGAAGTATGTGCGAGTGAATTCGGGAAAAGTTGTCCTTGCGCATGTTCGCGTGATTGACGGCACAGGCAAGCCCGCGGTCGAGGACCAGAACATCGTCATTCAAGACGGAAAGATTTTCGCCCTGCAAACGGGTGCAGATGTTCCGGCGACATCCGGGACCACGGTGCTTGATTTGCGCGGATATTCGTTGATGCCGGGAATTGTCGGCATGCACAATCATCTTTTCTACGCCGCCCGGCCGAATCTGAATGCGAACTGGGATTCCGACCCGCCAGTTGTCGTTCCGCAAATGAGTTTCTCTGCGCCACGGCTCTATCTGGCGGCGGGCGTAACCACGATGCGCACCACTGGCAGCGTGGAAACTTACACCGACCTGAACTTGAGGCGCGACATCGATGCCGGCAAGCTGCCTGGGCCGCATCTCGATGTGACCGGGCCTTATCTCGAAGGGCCGGACAGTTACTTCATCCAAATGCACGAGCTCTCGGGGCCCGAAGAGGCGCGGCAAATGGTGAACTACTGGGCCGATCGCGGCGTGACTTCCTTTAAGGCATATATGAACATCACGCGGGCAGAGTTGGGCGCGGCCATCGAAGAGGCACACAAGCGAGGAATCAAAGTTACTGGACACTTGTGCTCGGTCACTTATCCCGAGGCCGCGCAATTGGGAATTGACGACCTGGAGCATGGATTCTTCGTTAACACACAGCTTGATCCGGACAAAAAACCGGACAAGTGCAGCGAGAGCGCCGGCGATTACACGCTCGAACACATGGACCCGAGCGGATCGCAAGCAGAAGACCTGATCAATCTGCTGATTCAGCACCACGTCGCGATCACTTCTACGCTGCCCGTCTTCGAGGACAGTGTCCCGGGACGTCCTCCACTTCGGCAGGCACTTCTCGACGCAATGTCGCCGCAGGCGCGGGAGGCCTATATGTATCGTCGCGTCCGTCCGGCGAGCAAACCTCTACACGGCGACCCGGAGAAACTGTTCAAGCGTGATATGCAACTCGAGCGCGAGTTTGCTCTCGCGGGAGGCTTACTGCTCGCAGGACCTGACCCGACCGGCGATGGCGGAGTGCTGCCGGGATTCGGCGATCAGCGGGAAATCGAGTTACTGGTTGAGGCAGGATTTTCTCCGCTCGAAGCGATCAAGGTTGCCACCTTGAACGGCGCGAGCTATCTGGGAAGGCAGGAGCAGATTGGATCGATTGCGGTTGGAAAGAATGCTGACCTGGTCGTCATCAAGGGCGATCCCTCGCGGCGGATTGAGGATGTTGAGAAAATGGAGATCGTATTCAAGGACGGTGTCGGCTACGACTCGGAAAAGTTGCTGGATTCGGTAAGAGGTAGGTACGGAGAGTATTGATTTGGGAAAACCTGACGCATGAACCACTTCGATCCATTGACATTTGGTCGGGACAGGGCATAATACGGCTGATCGCGAAAGGGCTTTCCGGACACCTTCCCCTCGGAATCGCATTCCGATAGTCCCGCCCCCTGGAGAAGTCATGAATAAGATTCGACCAATTTTTCAAGGAATATTCCTATCCCTGCTCTCGTGTGCTTTATTGGCGCAGCCATCGCCCTCTAAAGCGAGTTCATCGGAATCCACTCCGATTGATCATGCTCGGGTTTTCATAACAGACAGTCAGTCGTGGGAAGTAGCGGCCGGTGCTGGCGGAGCCAACGCAACATTCGGGAGTGCCGCCCGAGGTGGAGCTCGGCCCCAGACAGCTGAAATTGTTAAAACGTTCGGCGAACGTTGCCCAGACGTGGTGACGAACAATATTCAGGGCAAGACGGATTACGTTGTTGTCCTTGATCATGAGGGCGGCAAAGGTTACCTGACTCATCACAACAAAGTGGCTGTATTTGTACGTGTGACGGGCGACTCGATCGTAAGTAAGTCTACCGTTTCTCTTGGTGGTTCGGTTCAAACTGCCTGCGAAGCCATTCGCGCAGACTGGGCCAAAAATTCAGCGAAAATAAAGGATGCTGAGGCCGGTGAGTTCGCGTCTCAACAGAAGCCAATTTCAGCTCAGGTGCAGCAGATATCGGAAACAAACGTCACGAAATTATCTGTTATTTCGAATCCTGTAGCGGCGGACATTGAGGTGGATGGGGCGTTTGTGGGAAACACGCCGTCTACACTTGATCTTACCCCAGGCGACCACACAGTAACCATTAGCAAGAATGGGTTCAAGAGTTGGGAGAGAAAACTGAGGGCCAATGGCGGAAGCGTAAACCTGAACGTAGAGTTAGAGTCAGCGAAGTAGGTTCAATTCCAAAGCCCTCTCGCAGGGACCGCGACAAGCCTAGGTCAGCCGCCGACGTAATATTTAAAACTCCACGTGGGCCCGGGCGCTTGGCACGAGCACCGGCCCACGGTCGCGATTGTAGCCAGGATTGTTGATGTGCTGTAAATCCGCCGCGAGGTAAATCCCCCGCCAGAGATGGACGGTGTAGTAAGTCTCTTCAATATTTTCGCGACCGTAGTTGAGCCTTCCGTCGCCCAGCAGAAAACCAAACCCTCCGTCTGCAAGGTACTCCTGGTGATACCTGCAAATTCCGTTGCTCACGAACGCGAAGCCGGCGCGGTCATGTTTGCGGCGCCACCCTTTGCCATCCTCGCCCAGCCCGGTTTCGATAGTCTGATCGACTTCGGTATATGCAAATGACTCAGTCTTGCCGTTGTTCCAGCCGAAGCGAGCGAAGGCCGTCAGGTTCGGCGTGAGGTGCTGTTCAAAATTTGCGCCGAATCCGTATTTTCGAGTGACACGCCAGGGGTGGTTCGTAATGTCGGGCCGTGGCACGAGTCCTTCGTCGAACTGCAAAATCGCATCGCGATAAATCCCCATGTTGGCGTCGTTGGTGAAGGCAAGCAGCCGCAGTGTGCCGGATTTTCCGGCGATGATGCCGCGGCGAAGTTCGTATTCCCAATTTTCTGAGTGAACCTGCCATGGCCGATAGACCAAGTCCTGCCCGTTCGCTACCTTCGGCATGAGAGCTTCGGCGAAACGGAAGCCCCAGTTGCGATCTTCGTAGTCCGCCAGTACGCCAACAGTGTAGCCGCGCGTATCGGCGGCGTAGTCGTAAGCACCGTTATTGTCGACGGTCCAGTTCATAAACTGCAGATGCGTATCCGAGCCAACAGAGTTCAGATCGAAAAAATCCGGCATGCTGAATTTTCCGACGCGGAGTTCCAGCCTGCGACGCGGAAGCTCGTCGAAGAGAGAAAGAAAACTGCGGGCGTTCTCGACTTTGTCTTTGCTCAACGAGAAGACTTTGTGAACCATTCCACGGGCAAGATACGGGGCTTTGCTGATCGTTGGATTGCGGACGATGTCCAGATTGGTGAACCCCGCGAGCCCAAGGCCGGTGCTCAGGGCTTGCCACCCAGATTCTTCTAAATCGACAAGCACCTCGGTCGAGTCATTCACCCGCACCCCAGTGTAGAGCGTCAAAAGGCGCGATGTTGCGGTTTCAAAACTGGGATCCAGGCTGTTCTTCGCTTGATACGGCGAGTGAAAGGCAGGATGTGCCTGCGCGATTACGTTCGCCTGGCCAGAAAGCCAAAAGCGCGTGTCGGAGAGATGCGGGAACATCGATTCCGGGTCGCCGGACGTGTCTGAATTGGGAAACGTGTTTTCGCTTTGTTGTTGCGGTTGGGGATTATCGGCCTGCTGAGCGGACTGGGCATGCGCAGAGGACGTAAGAAAAAAGGAAAACAGACGCACCACTAGCATGACGATGAGGGGTTTGCAGACCTTTGACATTCCTAACTGAGATTACAGCTTAACTCGTCGTGAGTTAAACGACTGTGACAGCTGACGGCAAAGGATCCTTTGAGCGGAAAGCGCCAAAAAGCGTAGGATGATCGGGTCTCCCAGATCATCCCATCCCTTCCGGTTAGAAGGGGTCTTACTGCCAACACAATAGCTCCAATCACGTTCAAAGATGATGTAGCCTGTATGAAATCTTCGTAAAATTGACTCGGCGTTTACGCCAACTCCGGCAGCGAGAAGGCGTGACTAGCGGCCGGCGAGGGGTCCTTCGGCTTCGCCCAGGACGGCTGGGTCGCGCCAAGACACACACTCAGGTTTTTCAGGAGAGAGATGTCTCGCAAATTGGACGAGTGTCGAAAGCTGCAACAGCGCGCTGAGAAATTCATTCCCGGCGGAGTGAATTCCCCGGTGCGCGCGTTCAAGGCAGTTGAATGCGACGCGCCGTTCATTATTCGCGGGCAGGGCTCGCATGTGTGGGACGCCGACGGCAATGAGTACATAGACTATGTCGGCTCGTGGGGCCCCCTGATTTTGGGCCATGCCGAACCTACAGTTGTGGAGGCGTTACTTTCGGCGGCGGTGAATGGCACGAGTTTCGGAGCATCGACGCCCTCGGAAGCCGATCTCGCCGAGTTGGTGATCGAGGCTTTCCCCAGCGTACAAAAAGTTAGGTTCGTAAGTTCTGGAACCGAAGCGACCATGTCGGCCATCCGCATGGCCCGCGCTTTCACCAGGCGCAAGTACGTCGTGAAATTTGAAGGCTGCTATCACGGTCATGCAGATTCGCTTCTGGTCAAGGCAGGCTCGGGAGTTGCAACGCTGGGCATCCCCGGCTCGGCCGGAGTGCTCGAGGAGATCAGCCAGTTCACGATCGCGCTGCCTTTTAATGACACGTCTCTGGTTGAACAGGCGTTCAGCAAGTACAAACATCAGATTGCGTGCGTGATTGTCGAGCCGGTGGTAGGAAATATGGGCTGCGTGCCCGCAAGCGGCGATTACCTGGCGAATCTCCGCACCATTACGCAGCGAGAAAACACGGTTCTGATATTCGATGAAGTGATGACCGGGTTTCGGCTGGCATATGGAGGCGCGCAGGAGCTTTATGGAATCAAACCGGACATAACGACTTTGGGAAAGATTATCGGCGGAGGTTTGCCGGTTGGGGCTTACGGCGGACGAACCGAGATTATGGAGCTGATTGCGCCGCTCGGGCCGGTATATCAGGCAGGAACGCTCTCCGGGAACCCACTCGCGATGGCTGCAGGGATCGCGCAACTGAAAATCCTGCGCGAGAAGAAAAATGAAATCTACCCGAAGTTGGAAAGTCTGAGCGCAAAGCTGGTTGACGGAATATTTAACACGGCCAGAGAGGCTGGCGTGCCGCTTACCGCGAACCGTGTGGGATCGATGTTTACCTGGTTCTTTACGGGTGAACTGGTCAGCGATTGGGATTCGGCCTCGAAATCCGATACAGCTGCATTCGCACGATTTTTCCGCGCCATGCTCGATGCAGGTGTTTACCTGCCGCCTTCGCAGTTTGAAGCAGCGTTCCTGGGTGCGTCACATTCTGAAGAAGACATTGAAAAGACGCTTGCTGCAGCCAAGGATGCTCTCATACGAGCAAAGGGCTAGGTCTCTTGTAATCTATACGCAACGAAAGCAGAGTGGAGTAGCATCGAACTAAGATTGCATGCAGTTTCGAAAAGATGCCGCCTAAGTTTTACCTCCGAACAGATGGTTGTGCGTATCGCGCAATAGCCGTTCTGTGCGTCTGTCTCCTATTTCTGACCGGCTTCACAGCCGCGGTACATTTTCACGCAGACAATGCGACTGCCGGGGACCACCCGTGTTCGATCTGCGCCCACGTGCACGCAGGCATAGCTCAGGTCGAGATCCGATCAGCCGTGCCGGTTCTTGCGTCTTCGGTAGTTCCTGAACTGCCCGCGGACCGTCTACATTCCCTTCTGCTTGTAACCTTCCATTACATTCGTCCTCCGCCAATCGCCTAGGCATTTGAACAGTTCAGCAGTCGATCTGTGGAACGGCTGCGCAAAGCGCTGATCGATGGTTTGGATGACAACAAACCATTTCCTTGACGTTTTAATTGGCAATTTGGACGAGGCTTCCCTCTTCCGGCAACCCGAAGGAGCAAACGATGAGAATGGCATTGGTTCTAAGTTTGGCCGCACTGTTCAGTATTCCATTGTCCGCGCAACAGGCAAGTACGCCCGATGCCAACGCACAAAATGCAGAACTTGAACAGAAGGTACGCGACCTCGAAGATCGCGTGATCGCGTTGGAAGGAAAAATACGAACGATGGAGGCAGCACAGTCAGCGCAACCGTCTGCACAACCTGCTGCACCAACAAGCGCCCCGGCAACAGCTGCGGCTCAGCCCAGCCCGGAAGCACCCGCGCCGGTAGCAACCGCGCCCGCAACACCTTCGCCCACTGAGACCCAGGCCGGACTGACTGGAACCCAGGGCACCGGGCCCGTTCCGGTTTATGGGGGTGAGTCCTCCGCGGCGAAGGCTCTCAATCCAGACATCAGCGTGATCGGAGATTTCATCGGCGCCGCTGGCGGAAACACGCCCCCTCCACTCGCGACATTGCAGCCATTTCCCTCTCTAGAGATGCACGAGTCGGAAATCGGCATGCAGGCAATCATCGACCCTTACGCCCGCGGTGATTTCTTTTTTTCATTCGGCGAACAGGGGGTGAACGTCGAAGAAGGGTACATTACATTCACCGCACTTCCATTCGGACTCGTCGCCAAGGCTGGCAAGATGCGATCGGCATTTGGCAAGGTCAATATGATGCATAACCACGTTATGCCTTGGGTGGATCGTCCGCTGGTTACCACCAATTTAGTCGGAGGTGAAGACGGAATCGATGATGCCGGTTTCTCATTGGAACGAATCCTTCCCGCGCCGAAAGGGATTTTCCTGGAGGCTACGGGGCAGGTCTTCCGCGGCGACTCCGATGACGTATTTCAGCATGTGCAACGCAGCGACGTGAGCACGGTCGATCACTTGCGAGCGTATCGGGATCTCAATGAGTCTACGAATCTGGATCTAGGCGTTTCGTATGCGCGCGGACACAACAATGGCACGATCCCAGTCCCAAGCGATTTCATCACCCAACTGTATGGGATCGATGCCACCCTGCGCTGGAAGCCACTTCGCCGCTCCATCTACCATTCCTTTGTAGGTCGGAGCGAGTTGATCTGGAGCCAGCGGCAGCAATTTCCGACTGAACAGAAGGCGTTTGGCTTTTATGCGTCGGGTGATTATCAGTTCGCGCGGCGGTGGTTTGCCGGCGGTCGTTTTGATTCGTCCGAACGAGCGCAGTTTGCAAATTTGACCGATCGAGGAGCAGCGGCGACCCTGACGTATTGGCCGAGCGAATTCAGCCAGGTGCGCGGCGAGTATCGCTTCACACACTATGCGGAGAACCGCGACAGCAACGAACTGCTTATGCAGTTGATTTTCTCGTTAGGCGCGCACGGCGCGCATCCATTCTAGGGAGGCCAATGCATGTCTAGGGAAGCCAATGCATGCAGATAAAAGCAACAACCACGAAGGCCACGAAGGTGCACGAAGGAAAACATCTGCAACAGGAGAATCGAATGCACGCGGGAAAGCTGATTTTTAGAAGTGGAATTCTGATTGCGCTGCTCGGAGCATTTTTGATTGGCACGGCGTCAGCGAAAAAACTCAACGTCATTACCAGCACAACTGACATGGCGGCGCTGGCACAAGAGGTGGGCGGCGACAAGATCAGCGTCGAGTCGCTGGCGAAGGGATATCAAGACCCGCATTTCGTCGAGCCCAAGCCGAGTTTCCTGCTGAAGCTGCGACAGGCTGATCTGCTGATCAGCGTGGGCCTGCAGCTTGAGATTGGCTGGCTGCCACCGCTCATTACGCAGAGCGGGAACGGGCGGATTCAGGTGGGCGCGAATGGCTATCTCGACGCCTCGCAATTTGCCGAGATCCTGGAGAAGCCAACAGGAGTGGTGACCCGAGCGATGGGGGACGTACATCCGCTGGGAAACCCGCACTACTGGCTCGACCCCGACAACGGGAGGCGAATTGCCCACGGCATCGCCGATAAATTGGGAGAGCTTGATACCGCCGACAGCGCGTATTTCCAACAACGCTTTGCGGATTTCGAGAAGCGATTGAGTGCAGCGGAACAAAAATGGGACGCGGAGATGGCGCCCTATCACGGGCGGAAGCTGGTGACCTATCACAATTCTTTTCCTAACTTCGCAAAACACTTTCATCTGGATGTGATCGGGTACGTAGAGCCGAGACCGGGAATTCCGCCCACTCCGAGCCATACGATCGACCTGATCAATCTGATGAAACGAGAAAATTGCAAGCTGGTGCTGGTGGAACCGTATTTCGACATGAAAACGCCTAACAGCATCGGCGCGGCCACGGGCGCAAAGGTGGTGGTGTATTTGCCTTCGGTCGGCGGCGAGAAGCAAGTGACAAACTATTTTGAGCTGTTCGATTACGATATTGGCCTGATCAGCAAAGCTTATCAGGCGGTACAGTAGCGAATAAGGAGCTGCATGGAGATCCTTCAATTCCTGTTCTGGCCGTTTGTTGCCAGCCTGATTTTGACCGGCATTCACGCATACCTGGGTGTTCACGTAGTCGAACGCGGCGTAATTTTTGTGGACCTGGCCCTGGCGCAGATTGCGGCGCTCGGCGCGACGATTGCAATTCTCATTGGCATGGATCCGCACGGCTCAGGCGCTTATTGGCTGAGCTTGTGCTTTACATTTGTGGGTGCGGCAATCTTCGCATTCGCGCGCACACGACGCGGGCACATCCCTCAAGAAGCATTCATCGGAATTGCTTATGCAGTCGCATCGGCGGCGGCCATTCTCGCCATGAGCAAGGCGACCGGCGAAACCGAGCACCTGAAGGACATGCTAGTGGGGAACATCCTGGCCGTCTCACGGCACGATGTAGCGAAAACAGCGATTCTTTACGGAATCATCGGGCTTTTCCACTACATTTTCCGCCGGCGGTTCCTGCTGATCTCCAGCAATCCGGAACAGGCTGAAAGAGAAGGAATCAGCATCCGATTCTGGGATTTCCTTTTTTATGCCTCTTTCGGTTTCGTTGTAACGTCGTCGGTTGCGATCGCAGGAGTTCTGCTGGTTTTCTGCTACCTGATCGTTCCATCGGTCGGGGCCATGCTGTTTGCAGACAAAGTTGGCCGGCGGTTAGCAATTGGATGGACAATGGGAACCCTGGTTTCCGCGCTCGGCGTCTGGTTCTCAGTTCTGCTCGATCTTCCGACTGGGGCAACCATCGTGTGCACATTTGGGGCGGTGCTGGTTGCGATGTTTTGTATTCACTTGCTGTTCTTCCATGGCGGGAGAGCGCACGCGCTGGCGGGAGCGGCTTCGGTGGAAAATCCTAAAGAGCGGGTGCTTCAGGGAGGCCACTAAGATGGGGACGCCTGGCGGTTTCCGAATTGCTGTGTTCGTGCTAGTGGCAGTCATGAGCACGGCGGCATCGATTCCAGCTTCCGCCTTAGTAATTTTCTCTACGGGCCGAAAGAGCGAATGCCCGATGCACCAGCGCACGCCAGTTTCGCCATCGCCGGTGAGGCACAATCGTTGCCAGCCGAACCATAATTTCGTGATGCTGAAAGAACCTGTGAATCAGCCGAATGGTGTGGCGCTGCTTCACGTTTCGGAGCTCGATTTACCCACTCTCACCAATATTCAAGGCCCATCCGCACACCTCTTGTCCGCGGGAAGCCGCCCTCCCAATCTGCGTTTGCGTATCTAATTTCCATCCCACCCTTTGCCCAACCTGATTCTCGCGAGTAGAGCTCGCGGGTTCCCTCTTTAGCTTTTATTGGCTTTGCAACTAAGTGCGATGCGCAGCTCAGTATTACTTCTATTGGCGATGGCGCTGATTGCCGAGAGTGCTCTCGGGCAAAGCTCACCCTGCTCGCATGCTGAAATGCACTCAGCGGACCCGAAGTGCGAGATGAAGATGGGATTGATGCCTGGCAGCGGAACTTCCCTGGCTGAACTCACGACACATCACGTCAGTTCGGGAACCGATGCCGAACCGAACTCAACAACTCACGAAATGCTGATGACCGAGAAACGAGGGTGGATTTTCATGCTCCACGGTGAGGCCTCCCTCAACGACATCCAACAGACCGGCCCGCGCGGCGAAGACAAGTTCTTTTCGACAAATTGGTTCATGCTGATGGCACAGAGAAAGATCGGCGCGAAAGGAGCTCTTACACTGCGTTCGATGTTCAGCCTGGAACCGGCAACAGTCAGCAAGCGGCGGTATCCGGAGCTTTTCCAACAGGGCGAAACCGCGTTCGGAAGGCCAATTGTGGATGGGCAGCATCCTCACGATTTCTTTATGGAGCTGGCGGTAATGTACGACTATCATCTTGGCGAAAACAGCGTCTTGTCGATTTACGCAGCACCGGTCGGCGATCCGGCAATGGGACCTCCGGCGTATCCACATCGAGGCTCGGCATCGGAAGACCCGATTGCTCCATTGGGACATCATCTGCAGGATTCAACCCACATCGCCGAAGACGTTGTAACAGTTGGAATCACCCACAAATTTCTTCGCATCGAAGCTTCCGGATTTCATGGCCGGGAGCCGAACGAGAATCGTTGGAATATCGATGGTGGCAACATAGATTCCTGGTCAGCAAGAGTCACAGCAAATCCCGGGCAGAACTGGAGCTTGCAATACTCAGTAGGCGAACTGGCAAGTCCAGAGGAGTTGTTTCCTGATGAAAACATCCTTCGTATGACCGCGTCAGTGATCTATAACCGCCCGTTGCATGATGGCAACTGGGCATCAATGCTGCTCTGGGGAAGAAATCAATCCCTGGCGGATGGTAACGTCGGGAATTCTTACTTATTGGAGTCTACTCTCCATTTTCTGACGAAGAACAGTATCTGGACACGAATAGAAAATGTTGATCGCACGAATGAGCTCGTGCTTGCCGACAACTTCCTGCCGCTCGGATTCACCGAGCGATACTTCGCGAGAGTTCAGGCTTACACCGCCGGATACGACCGCGAAATCGGCAACTTGCCTCACATCTCGACCGCGATCGGCGCACAGTTCACCTGGTATGGAGTTCCAGAGATTCTGAAGCCGGCGTACGGCACGCATCCAATCGGCGCAGTGGCTTTTGTCAGATTCCGGGCCAAATGATCGATGTTCAAGGCCTCGGCTAGGCGGCCTGCTCACCCCTAAGCGCTTCGGGACCGTTGGTGCGTGCCCAAGTATAGTGAATGCGGTGAATAACGGTAATCGTGGAAAGCACCGCGATGATCCAGAGGACCGGTGCCATGCGGTTAAAGAGTGCTCCTAGGATCACAAGTACCAGCCGCTCAGGGCGTTCCATAAATCCAACCCGGCACGAGCCAATCAAAGATTCGGCGCGGGCACGCGAATAGCTGACCATAATTGCGCTGACAATGACGTACGCCGTGAGCACGACGTAGAAGAAGCGATCGCCTCGCGCGTAGAAGACCAAAAGCCCAAAGAACTGGGAAGCATCGCTGTAACGATCAACGACCGAATCAAAGAACGCGCCGAAGCGAGTGACTCGATTTTGGGCGCGGGCAACTTCGCCATCCACCAGATCGAAGAACCCGGAGCCAATGATGATCAAGCCCGCTAAGAAAAACATACGCTGCTGGTTTTCGACCGTCGCATAGCCAAAGAAGAACGCTGCCCAGGCGTTGACCACCAGACCCATGAAGGTCAGCAGGTTAGGATTGATTTTCGTGAGGGCAAGCCAGCGGACTATGCTTCGCAGCAGAACCGCACAGCCACGGCCGAATGCGCTAGTCCAGGTCATGAGAATTGAATCGGGTGATCGGATGATCGGGTCATCGGTTGATCTCAAATGCAAAACAGCGGATTTCAGATGATCCGATCACCCGATGACCAGATCGTCCGATCAGCTTCATCCTGCCGCCGCTTCGTCGTGGATCGTCGTCAACTTCAGAATCTCCAGCTCCCGATTGCCGCTGGGAGTGACCACGACCGCGGTGTCCCCAACTTTCTTATTGAGCAGAGCGCGTCCAATGGGAGATGTAGTGGAAATCTTGCCCGCATTCACATCTGACTCTTCGCTGGTAACGAGGTTGTATTCGACTTCCTCGTCTTTGGTATTGTCATAAACCTTTACGGTCGAGCCCAGTCCCACTTTGTCTTTGGGGATATTGTTCATATTCACCATCGACAGATCAGCCAGGCGCTTCCCGAGCTGGCGCACACGCGCTTTCACATACTCCTGGCGCTGTTTGGCCATGTGATACTCGGCGTTTTCGCTCAGGTCGCCGAGCGCCGCCGCTTTTTTGATCTCCTTGGGGAGTTCGTGCACGAGCTCGTGCTCAAGAGCGTTGATCTCATCTTGAAGTTTTTTCCGGATTTGCTCGGTCATTCTTGCGGAATTATAAACCGAATGTAATGAACGGAATTGAACCCGCTATAGAGATTTTCAGTCCACACTTTCCCGCGCCGAATGCTCCTCGTTTTTAGGCTGCATTTCGTTCCCTTTTTGAACGGGCAACCATATCGAAATAACCGGATATGACCTGAATCCCTGTAGGCTATTGTAAATAAGCAACATACAGTGGTCGGTTTGTTAAAAAAGCGAGCTTCGGATAGAATGGAAGTTCGCGGCGGGCTGTTCCCAGTATGAGCAGCAACGGTAACGGTGATTTCCACATTGGCGACCGGGTGGTTTATCCAAACCACGGGGTAGGAGTTATTGAGCAAGTAGGCAGCCGCACCCTGGGCCAGCAGGTCGAAAAGTACTACCTCCTGAATATCAAATCCAGCAATCTGAAGGTCACAGTGCCTTTCCACAGCGTGGGACTGGTCGGCTTGCGGCGCGTCGTCAGGAATGGAGAAATTCAGAAAATTCTTGATTACCTGTCGGACGGCAATGGAGACAGTGCGGCCGACTGGAAGGACCGCTTCAAAGAGAATTCCGATCGCATGCGGACCGGATCGCTGCTGGAAGTGGCCGCCGTGCTAAAGAGCCTGCTCGTCCTGAAAGAGACGAAGGGGCTGTCGTTCCGCGAAAAGAAGATGCTGGAGCGGGCGCGCTATCTGCTGGTAAGCGAACTGGCGATGGCAAAGAATTGCGAAGAGGCGAACGTAGAAGTGCTGCTGGCCAAGACGCTTTCGAAGACCAACCTGCGGTTTCCAGAAGCTAGCGAATTCCAATCCTAACCGCCATTTTCCTCAGGCGACTTTTGTTGCTCTCCTCCGAGCCAAGCTCCGAATGGCTTCAAAGCTTCGATGTGATCAAAAACGATCTTCATCCCGCCAGTAATGGGAATCGCTAGCACCAGACCCGCAGCGCCCCAGAGCCAGCCCCAGATCAACAGCGAAAGCGTCACGGTGAGCGGGTTCAGGCGTAATCTCCCTCCCAGAAACTTCGGGTAGAGCACGTTGAGTGAAACCATGTGAAGCGCAAACACGGTGAGCACGATCCAGATCACTTTGGCTAAGGTAAGGTGCCCAATTCCCAAAAAGATTGGAGGCAAAAGGGCAAGGACGACGCCAAAATAGGGAACCAGATTGAGAAATCCGCTAAGGAAGCCCGCGAAATAGAAGAATGAAATGTGCAAAGTTCCAAAAACGATGGTGCCGACTCCGCCCATTATCAGCCCGATCAGCAGGTTGCCCACCATGAAATTGCGAATCATCAGCGAAATCAAGCCGATGGTCTTGTAAGCGGCACGCCGATGTTCGTCAGCAAACAAGCCCATCGTCGCCCTGCGGGCGTGTTCTTCCCAAGTCAGCATGAAGAAAACCAGAAATGGAATAAACGATCCAGCCAATACGACCTGAGAGACGGAGCCAAAGCCGCGTGAAAGAAGGTCAGTCCAACTCGGCGTCTCGTGGACCTTGACCGTACCTTTCTCTTGCGTGGCGGGATTCAGTGATTCAAGTTTTTTCGCTTTGCCAGTAAATTGAGCAAGCTGCTGGCGGATTTCTGACGAATACTTGGGCAATTCGTCGAAGAAGTTGGAGACCTGGTTAAATCCCATGTAGGCCACGCCGCTCAGCAGCGCCAGCAGCAATAGAACGGAAAGTCCTGCCGCCAGGGAGCGTGGAAGGCGAAGTCGACCGAGAAAATCAGCAACCGGAGCGAGGACGAAGGCAATCAGTATGGATACCAGGATTACAACCAGCGGCTCCTCGGCAAAGTAGCATATGGCGAGAACAACACCCAGCCCGAGCAGATGCAGGGCCCAATTGCGTTTTTCCGCCGGCGGGGGAACGACAATTTGCGTTTGAACGTTCTCCGCTGGTGTCTCCGGTTCCCGCCGGTTCCCGATGTTTGTGACTGAATGCGCCATATAATCCGAGCATGACTCCCGAGGACACGAATCCAGCGACTAAGCCGAGAATCCTAGGCTTAGATGTCGGATCGAAGACCATCGGCATTGCAGTTTCTGATCCGTTGGGAATCACCGCGCAGGGGCTTCCGACCATCCGGCGACAGAGTAAGCGTTTGGATCTTGAGCAACTTGCGAAGATTGTCGTGGACTTTCAAATTGCGGAAATCGTAGTGGGATATCCGCTTCGTCTGAGTGGGGCGGAAGGAACTCAATCGCAGAAAATGCGGGCTTTTGCCGAGGTTTTGCGCGGCACGTTCGGGCTGCCGGTGCATCTCTGGGACGAGCGACTGACCTCGACCCAGGCGAACCGAATTCTACGGGAGGCCGAGCTCTCAATTAAGAAACGAGGCGAGGCGGTGGACCGCATGGCGGCGGTGCTGATTTTGCAGAGCTGGATGGAGGCGAGGGAAGCGGTACGCAATGAGCAATAAAGTTTAACTTGCTCACTGCTCGACCCTTGAGCCGGTTACCTGATGATTACCCTTCCGTACTAGAGAGCTTCTACCCGCAGTTCCTCTAAACTAGATTCGAGAATGCGAAAACTGCTGGCATTTGCATTCATTGCCGTCATCGGAGCTGCCGCCTGGCTAGGCTGGGCTCTGTGGTGGCCGCTCTCCCCGGGAGGGCAGAAATTCGTCTTGTTGCATCAGGGATACTCGACCCGGCGAGTGGCGCGTGAACTCAAGGCGGCCGGCATCATCCGCAATGCACATGCTTTTGTGCTTTGGCATGCCTTCCATAGAAGGGGATCGCTCAAAGCCGGCGAATATCTTTTTGAAAACAGCGCAAGCGCGATAACAGTTCATGACCGCCTGGCTCACGGGGACATCTACTTTCACACAGTAGTGATTCCCGAAGGCTTCAACATGTTCGATATTGCGGCCGCAATCGACAACGCCGGTCTGGGTTCGGCGCAGGATTTCGTGAAGGTTGCAACATCGGACACGAGCTTGATTTCTGACCTTGCGCCGCAAGCGACGTCGCTCGAAGGTTACCTTTTTCCGAATACGTACGAGTTCACCCGTACGCAAAGCATGCATGACATGGCAGCCGAGATGGTGAAGCAATTCCGCCGGGTGGCGAACGAGATTGGGCTCAGCCAGGATGTTCAGCGGACGGTGACCCTGGCATCAATCATCGAAAAGGAAACGGCTGTTCCGGACGAACGTCCGGAAGTGGCTAGCGTTTATGCGAATCGACTGGAAAGAGGAGTTGCTTTGCAGGCAGATCCGAGCGTGATTTACGCCGAACTCCTGCAAGGCACCTATGGTGGCGCTCTGCACCACCAGGATATGAGCTTCAGATCGCTTTACAACACCTATCGGCACCCCGGACTGCCGCCTGGGCCAATTGCGAATCCAGGAAGGAGCGCGCTCGAGGCGGCGATGCACCCGGCGGAAACGAATTATCTGTATTTCGTGAGCGACGGCAGTGGGCATCACCGGTTCTCGAACAACCTCGAAGAGCACAATCGTAACGTCGCCGCGCTACGCCGTGCTGTTGCCCATCACTAGGCAACATTGTGCTGCTACAGGCACAAATTCCTCGAACCGAGTTCCTAGTTGCTGCCATCTCTATATACTGTTTGTCATAATCTTGTAACCAGGTATTCAAACCAGATTTCACGAATTTGCATGTCTTCATTCCGTCGCTATTCTTCAATCTTGCTTCTTCTGGGCATTTTGCCTTTGGCCGGCTGCCTTTTCCGGACCCATAAGGTTGAGCAGAATCTGAGCCCGGTCGCGCTAAAATCCGCCACTAAACCAGAACTCATCTCCTATATCAACTCGCAGGCCGCCAGGGTGCAAACCATGCAGGCCACGGTTGATATCGACACTGCCGTCGGAGGCGCCAAAAAGGGCAAGGTGACGGAGTACAAAGAAATTCGAGGCTATGTTCTGGCGAAAAAACCGGCGATGTTGCGGATGATTGGCCTGCTACCAATTATCCGGAATACGGCTTTTGACATGGTGAGCGATGGACACCAATTTAAGCTTTCCATTCCGCCGAAGAATCGTTTTGTGGTTGGACGTAATGATGTAACTACGCCAAACCCACAGCAACCGCTCGAGAGTCTACGGCCTAAGATCATCTATGATGCACTGCTGCTGAGGCCGATCGATCAGCAGCACGGCGAATGGCCGGTGATGGAAAACAGCACTGAGACAGTGCGCGGGGACAAGGGGAAGAAGTTCGAACAGCCGGATTATGTGATCGACGTAATTCAATCTGATAATGGGAACGCTTGGCTCTCGCGGAAGATTGTCTTCAATCGCGAAGACCTCTTGCCTAACCGGCAACTGATCTATGACGAATCCGGGAACCTGGTCACCGATGCTCGCTACAGCGAATACAAAGACTACAATGAGGTGCTGTTCCCTTCGAGAATCGAAATCTTGCGCCCGGAAGAGGAGTACGACATTACTCTTCACATGGTGCAGCTTAAAATCAACCTGCCGCTCGATACCAACAAGTTCGTGCTGGAAAAACCCGCCGGGGCACAGGAAATCCACCTGGATGGACAACCAGCTCCTTCGAGCAGCGGCGGAACGCACTGACAGCAGCGGTCAGTAGTGATTGCGGCGTACGGCTGAGAACTCAATCCCATGATGAACAAAATGATCGTAGCCAATCTTGCGAACCGGCCGGTGCGGTCGATGATCAGCGTGGTTGCGATTGCACTTGAAGTCACGCTGATTCTGTTGATCGTCGGTTTCTCGATAGGGGTGTTGAACGATTCGCGAGCGAGACAGGCGGGAATCGGCGCCGACGTGATTGTGCTGCCGCCGGGATCGTCAAACATCGTAGGGTTGACCGGCGCTCCCATGCCGGTGAAGATCGGCGATATCATTGCCAAGCTCCCGCACATCTCCGTTGTCTCGCCGGTTCTGATGCAGGCCTCGACCGCAGGAGGCCTGCAGATCATATATGGGATCGACCCGAAAAGCTTCGACGCTCTTCGGCCTTTCCGGTTTTTGCGGGGTGGTCCTTTCCAGCAACCCAATGACATCATTGTTGATGACATCTACACCAACGGCAAACACCTGAAAATCGGGGAACCGATTCATTTGTTCAATCAAGATTTTCGTCTGGTCGGAATTGTGGCGCACGGGAAGGGAGCACGCTTGTTTCTCCCCATATCAACTCTGCAAGACCTCAATGGGGCGCAGGGGAAGGCCTCAGTTTTTTATGTCAAAGCAGACGATCCTGGTAATGCCGATCTGGTCGCCGGAGAAATAAAAAATATTCCTCACATGGAAACTTATCACGTCTATTCCATGCGCGAATACTTGTCCCAATTAACGCCGGACAGTGTTCCCATGCTCTCAACGTTTATTCACATCGTGATTGGAATTTCGGTGACCATCGGGTTCATCGTGATTTTTCAGGCGATGTACGCCGCAGTCATGGAGCGCACGCGCGAGATCGGGATTTTGAAATCGCTTGGGGCTTCGCGACTCTACATCGTGAACGCGATCTTGCGCGAGACTACGTTGCTCGCCATCGGCGGAATCATCCTCGGCATTGCCATCAGCTTCCTGGCCAGTTCTGCTATCAAGCAGCGAACTACGTTGCCGGTTGAGATCACCAAGGCATGGATCTTGAATGCGGTAATCATTGGCCTGGTAGGGGCTATCGCCGGCGCGGTCTACCCAGCGTTTAAGGCCGCGCAGAAGGATGCCATCGACGCCCTGGCATACGAGTAGATGTGTCAGCTCTCAGCCTTCAAGCTCTCTGTAAACCCTTCTCATCTCCAAGTTGTGTCATACCCCAAGGCGTTCAATATCTGATTTTCGAATTCGTACTCGACGAGAGTGCCGAAATTATTGCCCGCAAACTCCCATGAGGCAGCGTAGTGGCTTGCGGGATGCGCATACAGGGAATATGCGGGCGCGAACTGCACGTTACAAGGTTGCGGGCATTCGATAAGGCCGGTTGGATCGGGATGCTCGGCTCCAGTGGTAGCTCGGAGCACTGAGGATGCGATATCCGGTTGCGATGAGACCACTACCTGCCGGGGCGAGACGCTGAGAGCGCGTGAGTCGCCGGGCACAATATCGGGCGTGGCATTGTTCAATTGCCGCTGAAGAGGATTCAGGTCAATCTGTTGAGCCAGATTATGCTGCGCGGTCTTCCACAAGTTCCACAACTCCGCGTCGGAATGGCGGGTGTGATTGACGAATCCTACCGCGGCTCCGGGATCATTCCCGCATCCATAAAACAATACGCACACCACAACTGCCACTCGCGCAAGCGCCCGCATAGAGATTCCCCTGATTCTGAGAACGTCATCGGCAACAATGCCTGCGGGGTACATCGAAATTCCTCTTCGCAGGTGTTACGTCTTCCGGAATCTGGTTACCAGTGGCAAGCGTGGTTACAAATCGGGGCTAGAGTCAGGCTTTAGGCTTCAGGCTTCAGCAAACTCGATTTCGTTCCGGCAAATCGGCAGAGTGTTTACGGCTTCGCGAGGACGGCGGAACAGTCGCACAGATAGGCGCTAAAGCCTAGAGCCTAACGTCTAGAGCCGCATTTCAAACCATGATCCAGATTCGACGAAGTGACGATCGCGGCGGTGGCGACTACAGCTGGCTAAACACCCGGCACACGTTTTCATTCGATCAATATCACGACCCGCAATGGATGGGGTTTCGCTCGCTCCGGGTCATTAACGAAGACCTGCTCGCCCCTGGCGGATCGTTCCCCATGCATCCGCATCGCGATATCGAGATCATCACCTACGTGATTGAGGGAGCGCTCGCGCACAAAGACATGATGGGCAACGGCTCTCTTATATATCCCGGAGACGGGCAGCGTATGAGCGCCGGAACAGGAGTGCGCCACAGTGAAGCCAATCCTTCGCCGAAACATCCGACGCACTTACTACAAATATGGATTCAACCAGACCGCAAGGGCCATGTGCCGAGTTACGAGCAAAGGGCGTTCCCCGCAGAAGAGAAACGGGACCGGCTGCGACTGATCGCCTCTCCAGATGGCAGCGCCGGTTCGGTCAGCATTCATCAGGACGCGAAGATCTATGCGTCGCTGATTGGTTCAGGGCGGGAGGTCAAACATGAGCTTGCGCCTGACCGTTTCGGATGGGTGCAGGTGGCGAAGGGCACGGTGGAATTGAACGGGAAAAGACTCCTTCAAGGTGACGGCGCGGCAGTTAACGATGAATCGCTCCTTAGAATTGCCGCCACCAAAGACTCGGAAGTTCTGCTCTTCGATCTTGCGTGATTGCGCGGGGGAGTTGCGAAGTGGGATCCAGTATTCAGCGACATTCCTTTACACATCTTCAACAAACTTTGAGCAACTTTCGGGGCCTGCAGTGATTCAATGTTGATGGACGAGCAACTTCCCCTGCCCGCGCCAGCAGAGGCCTTGAGTAAAGGGCCTTTCGCAGGAGGTCGCAATGACCAGCTGCAACTACGGTTCACACCCCTTCTTCCCTTTTCTCAGTAAAAGAACATTGTTGGTTGGCAGCACTGCTTTCCTGCTGCCTACCGTCGCCGCAGCCCAACAAGCCAATCCGCTTCCCGACGCGCCGGTACCTCAGTTTGTGGCGCAGGTCGATCAGCCACAGGAGTCATCGTCGCAGGCTTCGGCCTCTGACGCTGCTACTCTGACGATCCCAGCGGGAACACGCCTGCAGTTGGTGCTCACGCATCCGGTAAACAGCAACTCCAGCTCACGAGGCGACCAGATTTTTGCGCAAACGAGCGCTCCGGTCCTTGTCGGACATCAGGTTGTAATCCCCGGCGGCACCTACGTGCAGGGAAAGGTGGAAAAACTATCACGCAAAGGCACTCGCGCAGAGATGCTGATGCAATCTGTGTCGTTGGTTTTCCCCAACGGCTACGTCGCGAAAGCGGGCGGGCCGGCCAACATCGAAAGTGAAGAATGGACGGCGGCCAATGATCCGCCGGCGCGGTCGAAAGCCGCAATTGTTCTTGCCCCGTTGTTCGGAATCGGACTTGGAATGGGAATAGGTGCAGCAACCGATAAACCGCATACGACTACTCTCAGCACCCCTTCTATTCCCGCAACTCCCGGATTTCCCACGCTACCGACACCGTCACTGCCCCCGTTAACGATGACCGAGAATAGCCACAAGGGCCTGGCAATCGGTGGTGCGGTGGGCAGCCTTGCGGGGGCAGCCGTATCGTTGGCCCTGATCGCGCGCAGCCATCAGTTTTACATTGAAGAAGGGTCGCCCATGTCTATGACCTTACCTCAGGCGATCACACTCCCGCGCGCGCAAGTGAATGACGCAGATGCAAAGGCGGCCACGCTGCCGGTGCCGGTTAGACCGAATAGAACCCGCAGTGCCATTGTCCCAAGCACAACAACTGGCACCTGCTATTTCCCGGGCAGTCCCGGCACTCCAGGCACTCACATCCCGGGCACTCCGGGTATAAACGGAGCACCTGGGACTCCGGATATCGACATTCCAGGATCGCCGCCATCGCCGCCGATTCCGTATCCATGTCCGTAGGCTGTCTTGTGGAATGAGCTTAGGAGTTCGTCTTAGGCGAGAGACTAGCATTCATGTGTCGAAGTGCAGTCTCGACTGAAGTAAGGATCACGTCGAGCCCTACGTAGATCAGATCGACCCCGGCGAGAGAAATGACCAGATTGCCTCGTAGGATCACGCCCTGATTCAGAACGTGGTCGAGAAGGTCCACGAGCGTCATCTCGTCATCCAGATCGTTCCCCGCAAAAACCACCGTGCCAGCAGGTGCGCTCATCTCCACCTGACTCCATCGTCGGGGCGCGACACGAATGAATAGGGCGGCCAGGGGCCGGTACACTCGATCCTGCGCTCGCTAGACCATTCGCGGGCAAATTTTTCGAGTAAGGATTCCAGTTTCTTGCGATGAGAGCGTTTGATAAGCAAGGTGGTCTGGAATGATAATCCTCGCTGCCCGCGACTCAGATTTCCTGCCGGCGCTTTTTCGGTTGCGATTGCGTCAAGGGCGCGCTCGAATTTAATGATTTCACCGTTTGTGGCAAGTTTGCGGCTCCTTTTGGGGAGAATAGCCGCCTTGGCTTGCAGATATTCCGTACCGCTTCCTACAGATCTAGGCAATTCGGCAATCGGTTCTATCTCGAAAACCTTCACGCCCCATTCGTCGGCGCCCTTTACCCGTGCAAAATCACTCTTCAAACCCTGAGCGCGGCGCTTCACGTGAGTACAAAGCGAGGCCTTAGTGCGAAAGATCGTTCCCAACCTGGCCGGCAAAATGTCTGTTTTTTCGGCAAGGGCTGCAATCACCCTCTGGTGCGCAACGCTCGATTCCGCAAGCCACTCCAGATTCTCCATGTTGCGGGACAGGCCTTGCACGAATTCCACCGCTGACACCTGACTGACCCAGCAATAAATCCCATCGCACTCGATGCATTCCACTGGGGAAAAGCGGTCGACTCCGATCAACTCAGGAATTTTGTGCGGTTCTGCTTCGGTGATCCCGTAAAGATAGAAGACGCGACGTTCGCTTTTTACTTCAGACGCCATAACCCTTGTGTAATTGTGCGCAGACCTTTTTTGCCGGCAATGTCGCGGGGAAAGTTCTGGACGACAAAAACATCTCTGGCCAAAGCTCTTCTCCTGACTTTGGCTAACACCGACGATTGCCAGGCATGTGAAATCCTGCAACCCTCGCAGTTTGCAGCGTCGCGTTGGAAAAGGACACGGTTCACGAACAAGGCCTGGGATTTCAGTCCGAGACGATTTAATTCACTCAACAGGCGCTCGGTTTCGTGGTCGGGCAATGGCTCTGGCAGCATGACTGAGAATACGCTTACTTCCTTCGGACGATTGAACGACCGCGACAGCTCTCGGGCCCGGAGTTCCAGCTCAGCAACTTGCACTGCAGCGTTGCGCGCAAGCGACAGTTTACGGTGAGCGGCGAGGCTTTTCAACAACAGCCGGCACCAGCTCACGATGCGTTCCGGCATGCGCAACAATTCGAGCGCATGCCCGGTCGGCGCCATGTCGATGATGATTTTCCCTTTCCCCGTGGAACGCAAGTCACTGATGTGAAATATGGCCATGACCTCATTGAGCCCAGGTGGAACAATATCGAGTAGTGCTGAAAGCAGCCGGCGCTCGAAGGAGAGGTCAAGGTGCACGCCAGACCCTTCGTCGGTAGTAGAAGAATTGACCTCATCGCGAATGCCTGCGATCCACTTGTTGAAGAGAGCGACGGAATCCAGCTCTGTTGCTGCGAAATGGCTGTCGCCGAGAACGGCTACAGGCGCAGAGCCGACCTGGGTTTGAAAAACGTCATCGAGCGATGGAGCCGGATCGACGGAACAGACGTGTACGGGAGTTGCTTTCGAGACCCGCGAATGAAACCCCAGCGCAGCGGAAATAGTTGTCTTCCCCACTCCGCCTTTGCCGAGCACAAACGAAATATGCGAATTCAGATTCGGCCACTGAACACGTGCCATTTCTGGTTCATAGCTGCTTGAGGACTTCAGCTGTCGATGCTTCAAAGCGAGCGGCTCGCCTTCAAAAACGTGTTTTCCGAAAGCGGCGAGAGCACTTGCACCCAGAATCGGGAATCCCGGATCAACACCGACTCGGATCGTCGCAGACGGAAATTGGCCACGCAGGAACTTCTTTGCCTTGACCCCAGCGGCAACTCTTGCCCGGCATAGCAAACATTTTCCGCTGCGGGTTAAGGTCCGGTTCAGTACCACAGTTTTCAATTTGAGCCCCGGGTTCTTGCTCTGGAGCTCACCCATGCACCTTACCGATTCCTGAAGGGCAAACTCTTCAGGCGTTGTGACCAAGATCAAATCAGAAGCGGAAAATGCATTAGTGATTTGCTCAATTGTTGTACGCCACTCCTGAAGTAACAATGGCTGCGGAGTTGGGCCACCACCGAAATGCTGGGCGAGAACACTGTCTCTTCCAGCAGCGAGTTCCAGAAACTTGAGCACACGCGAAAACTGCTCCGGCAAGTCGAATAAGCGGATTGTATGTCCGAATGGCGCGGTGTCCACCACGACGTGGGTATATCTTTTGGAATCGACCGCTTTGCGAAGCGCAATCAGTGCTGCAATTTCCGACATTCCGGGCAAGGCCGTATCGAGAAGAGGAGAAATTTCTGCTGCGGTAAATAGCGATCCGCGCTCAACAATTTCGAGAATAGCCGACTTGTAGTTGGCCATGAATTCGCGGAAGAGCGAAAGAGGATCAAGCTCCCATGCCCAGACCCTGGCTTTGCGCAATGGCACAGCTTTCGGTGAACGAGCAAGTTTCAATTCAAGTACGTCGGCGAGGGAATGCGCCGGATCGGTAGAAACCAGCAGCACTCGATTCTTTCGACTCGCGATTGCGATTGAGAGCCCATAAGCGGCTGCAACTGTGGTCTTTCCCACCCCGCCCTTGCCGACAAAAAATGCGAGCTTTGCCACGGCATGATTTTAATGGCTGTTGTAGAACGCACGTAACGCGAAATCAGGGTGCAGCGTACAAGACCGAGAAATCGGGCGGGGCGGATTGAAGTGCTCCGAAAAACTGCGCAACACGTAAACCATCGCCGGTTTCGACCGTGATCTCGAGCTGGTCAACAAGGGCCACATTGGTTGAATCGATGCGAAGGTCATAACCCCACTCTCCTCTGCAGGCATCCTCGCACCACGGACCGTTCGTTTCGCGTTGGGACAAGACGAATGTACCGTGCGCCGGCAATATTCCGGACTTGTCATGCCAAACTGCTTTGAACCTTAGCGCGTTAGGGTCGAATCGCGGTGCGCTGATAAGGCATGAATTCATCGTGGCCGGAAATGACGAGTACGTGAAGTGCAATACAAGTTCATCGGGAAAGCTCTCAATCTGCTGTCCACTTCGTTGAAACTTGACTGAGCCGTTCGTGGTCTCTTTCGTCATATCGGTGTAATAGGAATTCGGCTCCTGCCAAAGTGAAAATGGGGTAGAGCAGTAGGGCGTTGGACCTTTTTGAATCGTGCCTATCGCCGGCTCGAATGCAAGACTAATAACCTGCTTTGTTCGAGAGCCTGCAAAAGGTGGACAGACCACAATCAGCAAGCCGATTACGGATATTTGAACAAACCGGCGCATTGCCGAGATTGTATCGCGGGCGACAGGCCATGACTATGGAGTCTCTGGCCCGTTCTTCGTCAGCAGTCCGACCCTTTGAACGCCGGAATCACGCGCGATCGCGATAGCGTCAGCAACATATTGGAAGTCCACGTCGTCGTCACCTTTGACGAACGCTACGCGTTCTGCACGAGCGGTGAAAATCTCTGAAAGCCGCTCATGAAGGTCCTCCCATTGCACGTCCTCGTCATTGACCTTCAATGACGGCGGCTGCTTCTCTCCGGCCCAGGCAATCTGAATAACGATCGTCCGTTCTGGTTGGGGAAGGGCCTTTCCAGAAGGTGGTTGTGGAATTTGCGCTTCTAAGCCCTTCTGCTGCGACATTGACACTACGACCATGAACACGATGATGAGCACCAGAAGGATGTCAATCATCGGCGTGATGTTGATCTCTGCCCGAAGCGCACTACCGCCTGCTGTTGAGAATGCCATTGGAACCGCTCCTCTCAAGCACGCGCGTGTCTGGAGAATTGGACAAGCCCGTTGCCGCGGAAGTTCCCACATCCCGAATTCGGCCCTTGGAATCTACAATCGAATTGCATGCGACGAGAATGCAAACTTCGAATCAGGCTGCTGCTGACCTTCTTCGTTCCCGCCTTGTTCTTGGTGATTGCAGGGTTTGCCCGCGCGCAGGACAACTACGAAATCCAGGTCTATGGATCGGATACGGTCGCTCCATCGCACACGATGGTTGAGCTGCACTCGAATTTCACTATCGACGGGAGCAAAAACGTTTTCCGCGGTGTCCTGCCAACGAACCATGCAGAACATGAAACGATCGAGATCACGCAAGGCATCAACAGATGGTTCGAGACTGGGTTCTATATCTTCACTAGTATTCAACCTGACGGACATTGGTATTGGGTCGGAGATCACATCCGGCCGCGATTCAGAATTCCAGAATCCTGGCATTGGCCAGTGGGCGTAAGCATCTCAAATGAGATTGGGTATCAGCGGGCATTGTTTTCTGAGGACACGTGGACGTGGGAAATCAGGCCGATTGTTGATCGCAAGATCGGTCGCTGGTATTTGAGTTTCAATCCCACGCTCGACCGGGCATGGCATGGCCCAAGTGTGAATCGCGGGGTTGAGTTCTCACCTAACGGAAAATTCAGCTTCGATTTCACAAAAAGGATTGCCGGCGGCCTCGAATACTACGCCAGCTATGGACCCCTGACCGGTTTCGATCCGCTGCGCGAGCAGGAGCAGCAGTTTGTTCCGGCAATTGACGTCGACTTTGGCCCGCAATGGGAGTTCAACTTCGGAGTTGGCGTAGGGGCAACCCGATCAACCGATCATCTGATTGTGAAATGCGTATTGGGCAGGCGCTTTGACTGGCACCACTCCAAGTAACGCCTTTGGGTGTAGCCGCTCATCCGATTGGTTCCGGAGCAGGCAAAATCGGCGTCGGCGGCGGAAGCGGAGGATGCGGATACAAGACATCCGACAGGCGCGCATAACGTGATGCGAAAAAATAGACCGAATAGGCAGGAAAAAAAATAATTACCGGGACTGAAACGAGCGACACGGCGTAGAGCGCAAGCAACAGGAACACGCTTCCCGCGACTACAGCCGCTGTAATCGTGAACACGTTCCAGGTGAGGCCTGCCACTTTGCCGGCAAGAATCGTAATCGCGGCAATTCCCCCAAAGGGGATCAGCAAAAGGACTATGGCGATTGCTGCGAGAATACCAATTCCAACGGCAGCTCCGACGGCCATAAGCAGTTTCATTCCGGCATAGCCCGCATACCCGGGTCTCTCAGGGCGCATCATCCCCCAAAGACGGCGCCAGCCTTCGAAGGCTGAGATGTTTTCGAGCGCCATCTGAGGAACAACGAAATCTTTTGTGAAAACATGAACGACGATAGACAACAAAAGCCAGGCCGCGAACGCAAAAAACAGCAACACGCCTAACAGTATGAGTGGGACCAAATGCTGGCGGGGCGCACTGAACCATCCGGCCAAAAACGCGGCCATGGCGGGCACACCGATCAGGAACACGGTTCCGGCCATCGTCGCAAGAACGACGACAATTTGAAAAAGGAAATATTGAAACGCAGGTTCGCGGCGTTGTTGCCACATCCGGCCGAGTTCGCAACGTTTAGCGATTACGCTGTCGAACAGGACAAATCGCATTCGGCTGTTTACGTAAAGCAGAAACAACCAAACCAGGGGAATAGCGATCAGCGCCAGAAGCAAAATCGGAGCAAGCAGAGCCCAATCATGAGGAGTAGCGGCAAGCAAATCATTATGGGTGGTTCTGGTGTGGGGAAATCTCGGAAAGCTGCATCCGCCACCAGAGCTCAGTTCGCCTGCAAATAGTCCAACCAGAGCTACTCGTGTCCACTGACCAAAGCGAAATGGCCGGAAAAGCTGCTGTTTGGTGTGCTCGAAGGCAGGACTGATCGAATCTACAGCAGAGAGTGGCACACAGCACCTCGCGAAGAGACGCAATGCGATTGAAGTTACATCCGCAAAGCTGGCAGGTCAAGGAGGGTTGAATCACTCATATCGCAGTGCCTCGACCGGATCGAGCTTCGACGCTCGCAGAGCCGGTACCAACCCACTGATCACGCCCACCAACAGCAGCACAAGGGAAGAAACTGCAAGCGTCATCATTGAAATGTGCAGGTGGATGTCGCCTTTGCCGGAGTCATCCTCGAACAGCGGCCCCATCATGGGAAGCGTACCTACGGCAGCCGCAACCGCGTAAGAGACGAGGACGCCGATTGCACCGCCGAGCAACATGATCAGTAAAGTCTCGGCAAGAAATTGCAATTTGATGTGCAGCTTTTTTGCCCCCAGAGCGCGCCGCAAACCGATCTCGCGGATTCTCTCTTCGACGGAAACCAGCATGATGTTCATCACACCGACACCGCCAATGCCAAGCGTGAGCGCGCCGATGAAAGTGAGCAGGACTTCAAGCCCGATCGTAATGGCATCGATGACCGGGCGGAACTCATCGCGCCCGAACATCTGGATGGCTTTCGGGTCGGTGGGCGAGAACTGCTGGCGAGTGGCGATGGCAGCCAACACTTGTGCCATGGCGCGTTTCTCGAATTGGGGAGCAACCGGCTCGAAAACAAGTACAGCCGCATAGCGCGTGTTCCACAGATCACCGGCCGTTGAGTAAGGGATCCAGGACGAGTCGTCATCACTTGAAAAGTAATTGCTGAGCTGGATTTTGCGGGCCATGACTCCGACCACCTGAAATCTCACGCCTTGAACCAGGACGGTTTCACCTACCGCAGGACGCCCGCTGAATAGATCTTCCTTCAATTTGCCGCCTAGGAAAATCACGCGGCGGCGTTCGAGTTCGTCTTCCGCGTTGAGCCATCGCCCTTCAGAGGGGACTTCGTTGCGCATTTCCCCATATTCTGGGCAAACCCCACGCACCGGGTCGGTGCCCACCATGCGATTGCCATACTGGATACTCGGCCGCCGCACGGTCTCGAGGCACGCATATTTCACGAGCGGCGCGGTGGCCTTGATCATCTCAATGTCGGCCTTTTCGAGCACGACCTTCTTGCCGGCGCGCTGGCCCCCGGGCTGTTCGCTTGTCTGCTGCGGCCAGCAGATGACGACGCTCTTGCCGAAGGCATCGAATCCGCTTACCAAAATATTCCGGAAGCTGCTGCCGTAAGCGATGAGCAGGGTCACCGTCGCAATGCCCCACACAATGCCAAGCATGGTGAGAAAACTGCGCGTGTAATTGCGCTTCAGAGCTACCCAGGCCTCGCGAATGATTTCGGTAAGCATACAGTGGCTAGTGGCTAGTGATCAGTGGCTAGTACTTGCGTGACGACTAATCACTAGCCACTGACCACTGATCACTTTGTCATCCTCCTGCCTCAAACCTCAACGCTTCAATCGGATCCACCGATGCCGCCCTGCGCGCGGGATAAAGCGCGGAAAGCACGGCGATCCCGCCCAGCAAGGTGCAGGCCAGAATTCCTGTCTTCCATGTAGGCAGCAGCCCAGCGAAAAAGTCGGGCATGGGAAGCAGATCCACCAGCCAGCACAAGCCGTAGGCAACTCCTAGACCAACGCCTCCGCTCACCAGCGCAATGACCATTGCCTCAACGAAAAATTGCTTCAGGATGAGGTCTGACTTCGCGCCGAGCGCTTTGCGCACCCCGATTTCGCGCGTACGCTCGCGCACCGCGACCATCATCACGTTCATCACCCCGATGCCGCCGAGGAAAAGCGTCACGAATCCCACGGCGCCCAAAAAATATTTCATGCCATTTGTCATTTTGGAAAACGCTTGCGCTTCCTGGACCGTGTCCCAGATCGGACACGCTTCTTTGTCGAGCGGATCATAGTGGTGCATGGTTGCAAGCGCCACCCGCACCTCATGTTTGCAGGCTTCGTGCTGCTCCACGGACCGTGGCGTGACCAGCATCTGGTCGAAGGTGTCCGGTGTGGCGGGAGGCTTGTCAGGAAAATCGCGGTGCATCGCGGAAAACGGGATGAAGACTTTGTTCACGTCCCAGCCGTCGTAACTGGAATCCTGCTTCTTCTTCTCCATAACGCCGATCACGAGATAGGGAATGTCATTCAAATACACGTTTTCGCCGAGCGGATTGCGTCCGTCGGGGAAGAGCTGCTTCGCGGCGTCGGTGCCGAGAAAAGCGACGCGGCGAGCGGCGGTTTCGTCATCCCAGTTGTAGAAGCGTCCCGAGCCAACGGTCAGACTGCGAATGTCGCCGAACTCCGGGTATGATCCGGTCACAAGAAATGAAGCATTGTTGTAGTTGCTGTGTGTGCGAACATCACCTTGTTCGAGCTCAGGCAGGGCATACTGGCAATCGGGCGACTGCGACTGGACGGCCTGCACGTCCGCATCCTCCCAGCGCACAAGACGGCCCGCGCGAGTGCCCCCGGCCTGCAGGCTGGTGCGTCCGTGGAAGACGATCATGATGTCCTTGCCCAGCGTTTTGGCTTGATCTGCCTGGCCTTTGCGCAAGCCCTCGCCGGCGGCGACCATCAGCACGATAGAAACAATTCCCCAGGCAATGCCGAACATGGTCAGAAACGTGCGCAGCTTGTGCGACCAGAGGGTGCGAAAGACGTCGCTGATGAGATCGCGCAGGACCATAGTTGCATGTGTGGCGCGGACACTCTTGTCCGCGATTGCTTGCCGGGCGAGGCGCCCGCCCCACACGGGAATCGCTCCAATTTGGACGCTTGCCCCGGCGGAAAGTAAGCCGGGAGAGGCCTCCTCTGGCTTATACGGAAAGGAGCGAGAATTTGTTCGCTGGAAGCTAGGAAACCTTCAGGGACTGGGTTATGCCGGTCGATTCAGAGCTGCCTGGCCAGTGTTGCAATTCGTAAAGCGCCAGCTCGCATTGGATCCTATGCCTCTCCTTCCGATCGCGAATTTTCTTTTCTAGGGGAGGCAACAGATCGAACGTGATGTTCGCAGGCTGAAATTTTTTCGGATCGGCGTGAGTGATGTAGTGCACGAGCGAACCCAGAGCGCTTGCGCGCGGCGGCGCAACCGGAGTTTGTCCTGAAATGAGTTGTGCGGCGCAAATTCCCGCCAGCATTCCCGTCGCGATTGACTCAACATATCCCTCCACGCCGCAAATTTGTCCTGCAAACAGAGTCTTGGGATGTTCCTTCATCTGCAGCGTAGAAGTCAGCAGCGCAGGCGAATTGATATACGTGTTGCGATGAATCTGGCCGTAACGGAGGAAGCGTGCGTTTTCGAGGCCGGGAATCAGCCGCAGCACCCGCGTCTGCTCGCCGTACTTCAAGTGGTTCTGGAAGCCAACAAGATTGTAGGAGTCGGCGCGAAGGTTCTCCTGGCGAAGCTGCACAACTGCATAGGGCGGCTTGCCGGTGCGAGGATCGCGAAGACCAACCGGCTTCATGGGACCGAAGCGCAAAGTGTCGCGCCCGCGACGCGCAATTTCTTCGATTGGGAGGCAGCTTTCGAAGTAGTTCAGCTTTTCCCAGGGTTTGGCTTCGACAGATTCGGCCGCCACCAGCGCATCATAGAACCTGTCGTATTCCTGTTTCGACATCGGGCAATTGATGTAGTCGGCGGAACCTTTGTCGTACCGCGCCGCAAGATACACCTTCGACATGTCGATCGAATCGGCTTCAACGATGGGGCTAATGGAGTCGTAAAAATACAACTGGTCGTGTGGGTCGGACATTCCCTTCGACAAGCTCAGGGCAGGCTCTGTCCGACTCAGGCGGCCAATTTCACCGCACAGATCATCCGATGTCAGAGGTCCGGTCGCGACAATCGTCAACTCGTTTTCATCGATCCGCGCTACTTCTTCTCGCCGAATTTTTATCAGCCTCTCCCGCGAAATCGTCTCCGTTACTCTGGCCGAAAACTGTATGCGATCGACAGCAAGCGCATGCCCCGCGGGAACCGCGCATTCCTTCGCGATCTCGATCAGCAGTGAACCCGCGCGGCGCATTTCTTCTTTTAGCAACCACGGGGCGGTGTTCTCCGACTCGGATTTCAGCGAATTCGAGCACACAAGTTCGGCAAACTCGCTGGTCTGGTGCGCCGGCGTGGAGCGCACTGGGCGCATCTCGTACAACTCAACCGGAACTCCTCGCAGCGCACATTGCCACGCCGCTTCCGATCCCGCCAGGCCTGCGCCAACAACTTTGACAGCTTTCATTTCGCAGCCTTTTGACTCATGGCCTGCAGCGCGTCCCCTATTAGGCAGACCGCTTTCCATTGATCGAGAAATTCGGCATCTATCTTTTTGTAGAAATCGATAGCGGGAGTGTTCCAATCGAGCACTTCCCACCGCAAGCAGAAGTAATCTTCTTCCCAGGCAATTTTCGCGACCTCAGCCAGCAACTTGGTTCCAACACCCTGCTTGCGAAATTCGGGGCGAACAAAGATATCTTCTAGGAACAAACCGGCGCGGCCCTGGAAGGAAGAATAGAACTCGAAGAAGAGCGCGTAGCCTGCAATCTGATCGCCCGCTTCTGCGATCAGTGCGCGAAATTTCGGCCGAGGGCCGAATCCGTCGCGCAAGATGTCCTCCTCGGTCATAATGGCTTCGTGTTCCAGGCGCTCGTACTTCGCGAGCTCATGAATCAGGTCTCGCAGAACTCGAGCGTCATTCCGCTTCACGGGACGAATTGTCACAGTTGAGTCTTGTCTCATTGTTCAGGCAGGCGCTCAGCGGCTACATGTTCTTGATCAGCCCTCGCGTCGCTTGCTCATCGAAGGATACAACCTTGCGCTCATGCAGGAATTTCGCGCCGAGCTTCTCGTAAAACTCGATTGCTGAGCGGTTCCAGTCGAGCACTTCCCATCGCAGGCCGAAGCAGCCTTCATCGAGCGCCAGCGTTGCGACGGCCTTCAGCAGACCTATCCCGATTCCGTGGTTACGAAATTTTTCGAGCACGAAAAGATCTTCAAGGAACAGCGCCGAACGCCCTCGATACGTTGAATAGAAATGGAAGAACGAAGCGTAGCCCGCAGGTTCGCCTTTCCACTCTGCGATCAACGCACGGAATTTTGGCTGGGGCCCGAAGATGTCGCGAAGCAAGTCTTTTTTAGTGGCGACCACGGCTTCTGGTTTCTTCTCGTATTCCGCGAGGCCCCGAATCAAGGAGAGCAGCGCGGGAACATCTTCACGAGTTGCGGGCCGAATGATCATCTCATACCTATCCGGGGTTTTGAAGGTTTCGAGTCGTCCACGGTCGGGAAGGGCACGAGTTTATTCGTGCCGAATCGGCTAGACATGACTCGGCTTTGGCCTCTGAGGTGTCTAGATTTGTTCCTCGCGCGAGCTCGGAGTTGAATTCCAGCAGCGCCGTGTGGCGGCACGAGTGAACTCGTGCCCTTCCCGGTCGTGCAACTGCGATCGATATTCTGCTTCAAGAGCGTCCTGCTCCTACACTCGTAATTCTGCCACTGTTGCCCCCGCGCCACCTTCGTTCTGTGGCGGTTCGGCAATCGATTCCACGTGCGGATGCCTCTGCAGGAACTGCCGTAATGCCTTGCGCAAAATGCCCATGCCACTGCCGTGAACGATGCGCACGCGTGGCAATCCTGCGAGGAAAGCGCGGTCGATAAACTTCTCCACCTCCCGCGTGGCGTCATCAACAGTATGCCCGATTACGTTAATCTCCGAGGGAACGTTTTCGTCGCTTTCCAACGCGACTGAAACTCCCCTGGCGCGCGCTGCTGCCACTGGATTTTCGGCAGCGCGGCTGACGACTTCCGCGACATCTTCTCGCGGGATACGCATCTTCATGGCGCCGACTTCCACTTCGAAATGTTTATCGTCCAGGCGGCGAGCAATCCTGGCATTACGGCCAACCGACTTAAGCTTGACCAGATCACCTTCCATCACGTGCTGAACCAGGCCGGGTTGGGCGTGCGGATCACCGCGATCAGCCCCTGTGCTGTGCGCCACGATGGATGAGTCGAACTGCTCGCGGAAATCGCGCCGTAGTTTCGCGATTTTTCGTTCGGCCTCTTTCGAGAGCTTTTGCGCGGCAGCCCGATCCTGGATCGCGTTAACAGCTTCACGCGCGTGATATTCAAAATCGCGAAGCAGGAGCTCTAATTTCTTCTCCAGCTCTTTTACTTTTTCCTGCTGCTCACGGCGGCCTTCAGCCGCCAGCCGGGTCCGCTCGCGGCTTAGTTCCAATTCTTTTTCGTTCAGCTTGAGACGTTCGGCTTCGGCCGCTCGCAATTCCGCGTGAAGCTTATCGAGAAATTGGCCCACGTCGCGGGCCTGAGTTCCTAAATGTGATCGTGCGGACTGGATAATCGAAGGATTCAGTCCCAGGCGCTGCGCGATGTTGATTCCAGCCGACGCTCCGGGAACTCCGAGTCTCAGTTCGTAAGTCGGCTTAAGAGTTGATTCATCGAATCCGACGGCCGCGTTCACTACTCCCGCCGAGTTCGCGCCGAAGACTTTGAGCGAGGTGTGATGAGTCGAGATGATGGTGAAGCAGCCCACACGCAAGAAATGTTCAGCAATCGCGACCGCAAGGGCCGCGCCTTCTTCGGGATCGGTGGCCGAGCCCAATTCGTCGAGCAACACAAGTGAGCTCGGGGTTGAGGTGCGAGAAATGAGATCGATGTTAGTGACGTGCGCGGAAAATGTGGAAAGATTCTGCTCAATCGATTGATAGTCGCCGATATCGGCGAGAACACAATCGAAGATTGGCGTCGCCATGCGGCTGGCCGGGACAGGGATTCCGGACTGAGCCATCAGCACGAGCAGTCCGGCAGTTTTAAGTGCAACGGTCTTGCCGCCGGTATTTGGACCGGTGATGATGAGATCGCGATGATCGGCATCCAGTTCGATCGTCGTCGGAATGATCTGCTGGCCTTTGGATTTTAAGTTGCGTTCGAGAAGTGGATGACGGCCGTCGCGGAGAACCAGGGAGAGGAAGTCAACTTCCCCATCCTGTCGCAAAGGACGCGACAAGGATGGGGCACCCTCCGGGTTCGAATCTGAATGGCCGGAGACGCCCGTTCCCGCACGATGGTCGGAGACCAATTTTGGGGATACGCAATCGTATTCGTCCGCGAACCTGGCTTTGGCGAACTGCACTTCGAGTTCAGCCAAGACATCCTGCGATCCGGCAATTTCCGTGGAGCGGTCGCCAATCTTCCGCGTCATCTCCAGAAGAATGCGGCGTATTTCTGCCAGCTCATCTTCCAGCAAACGCACCAGTTCGTTGTTTTGTTCGATGGTTTCGAGCGGCTCGACAAAAACCGTTTGCCCGCTCGAACTGGCCCCGTGAACCACGCCCTGCACACGGCGTTTGTGTTCGGCTTTGACGGGGATGACAAAGCGCTCGCCGCGGACGGTAACAACTTCTTCCTGGGTTGCGCCGCCTTCGGTTAGGCGGCGCAAATGCACTTGCAATGACTGTTGAATCGCGCGGCGCTGCTTCTCAATCTCCCGCCGGATGCCGGCGAGTTCAGGCGAGGCACGATCATCCAGGGTGCCGTCAGGCAGAATCTTGTTCTCGAAATTGAGCAGGAGCTCGTTGAAGTCTGCGATGCTCGAGGAAAGCTGTTGAACCGCGTCCCAGGTTCCCTTCATGGCCTGGGGAGGATTGAAAGCAACCTCGCGCCATTGGGCGGCACGATCAATCACCGTCAGAATGTCTCGAATTTCGAGGGTCTCAAGGGCTGCGCCGAAGATGCGTGCTTTGTCGAGCAGGTTCGAGATATCTTTGAGACCGACAAATTCGAAATGCCCGCCAGCCCGGCGAAACTCGCGGACTTCGCTTGTGAGCTGATGCTGATTTTCGATCCATGCCAGATCGAGCGATGGAGTAAGGCCTGCGACCCGGGCGCGTCCTAAGTCAGAAGCAGCATAGCCGCGCACAAGATCGCGCAAGGCCCCATATTCGAGGACCTGCGCGCTGGTGTATTCCATGGGGAGCGGCACTGCTCCATGTTACTGCAATCCACTTCTCGCAAATTCCGGGGGTTTCCTGTCCTTGTCTCAAGTTTCGGTGAGATAGTGCGGGGATGTTGACTTGAAAAAAATGTCTACTTGAAAAAAAACAAGAGTGAAGGAAAATCAGACGCCCCACCCTGTCGCAAAGAACGCGACAAGGATGGGGCACCCTTTTGATAAGCGATCAAGCACCAAACTACTGCTGTGTCGAGAGCGAAGCCGATGTACTGTCCCCGATGGCATCGCCGGAAAGAACCAACTCCACGCGACGGTTCTGCTGCCGTCCCTCAGCCGTTTCGTTGCTGGCGATCGGTTCAGTCTTACCCAAACCGCGAGCGCCGATCGAGTCTGCCGAAATTCCCTGCTGAACCAGGTAATCGCGAACTGCTTCGGCTCGGTGCTCAGAGAGTTCCTGGTTGTACTCGTCGCTGCCGACGCTATCCGTGTGCCCTTCCACTTGCAGATGCAGAGTCGGATAAGCAAGCACAATGCCCGAGATCTTGGCCAGCCGCTCACGCGCGCCAGGCAACAGCTCGAAGCTGCCGCTTTTGAACAACACGTCGGACATATTGGCAATCAAACCGCGTGCGGAATCGCGCGTGGCCAGAATTGAGTTGAGCTGTTGCAGCAAGCGCGCACGCAGCTCCTGCTTCTCTTTTTCTGCCTGCTGGCGCTGAGCTTCTGCTTGCTGCCGCATCTGTTCAGCCTGAACGCGCAACTGGTCAGATTGGGCAGCCGCCTGTTGAGCCTTTGCTGCCTGGTCAGCAAGGGCCTGCTGTTGAGCGAGGGCTTCGGCTTTGGCCTGTTCTGCCGCTTCTTTCTGGCGAGCGGCTTCCTGGGCTGCGGCCTCAGCTTCGGCTTTCATGCGTTCCGCTTCGGCCTTGGCAGCTTCCGCCTGTTTCTGGGCCTCCTCGGCTTCGGCGCGACGTTGGGCTTCTGCTAAAGCGTCGGCACGGGCCTGGGCTTCTCGGTCTTCCGCGGCTTTCTTGTCAGCAGCGGCTTTGGCCTGGGCTTCGTCTTCAGCCTTCTGTTTTACGGCCATCACCCGTGCTTCTTCGGCGGTCTGTTCAGTTTCGCGGGCGGCGGATTCTACTGAAGTCTTACCTTGTTTCGAGCGGTAAGCCTGTTCCGCCTGGCTGAGTTGCTGATCGGCTTTCGTCAAAATCGAAGTTGCATACTTGTCGCCTGCGGCAATGTGCGCGATACGCACTGCATTGCGCGCTTCGAATAGCTCCATCGGCGTGTTGCGATCGATTCCGAAAATTGCGTCCTGAATATGAGCGTTGGTCGAGGAATAAGTGCCTTTGCTGACCAGGTCGAACTTGGCGCTGATCTCTTCACCTTGCGGCACCGCCCCTTCCATCACCACCATATTTCCCGGCTGACTCACCTCGGAATACGGCTCGGCGGTCACGATCAAGCCGAAGGTCTGCAAATCGGTTGAAGCTTTCACGTGAGCCTGACCTTTTTCGATCATCAGTTCGCCAAGATTTACGGCACGGCCTTCGGGCGAAACTGCCCACAAAACATACGTGAGATACTCCATGCCGAACTTCGTGGCTTCGTCAACGTTCTGGATTTTTGCCTCGATGTTCACCGAGGTCTTTTTGGCCTCGATCTTCGCTTCTCCGTTGGCGCCGGACATCAGGTCTGTGGCCTGGAACAACACTTTGGTATTGGCGCCCGGGCGGTAGTGCGTGGCCTTGGTGGTATGCGAGACGCTGCCCACAGAGGCACTGACGTTCGCAACTGCGGATGGCTGGCTTTGTGCCGCGACCATCGACACTCCAGCCAACAGGACAGTGATCGGGCTAAGTTTCTTCACGGTTTCCTTCAATCTGAGGGAGGCTAAGGAATTTTGTAAATCAATCATGAGGCTAAGTGGTTGGAAAGAAAAGGACAGGAAGTGATGGGACTTTGGTCACGCGAATTGGACCAGCGCCTCAAAACAGCCCGTTCTCCGGTCCTCACCGCGGTAATGATGTCAAAAGCTAATATTGACATCATCGCTGCTCGGGGTCTAAGATACTGTCATGCCGCGAAATGCCTTCACATTGCGTATGGATGCTGCGGAGCGCGACGCGCTCAAGAGCCTCAGCAAGATCGAGGGGAGGCCCATCAATCAACTGCTGATTGAAGCCATCAGGAGCTACCTCGGCCAGAAGCGGCAGCGGGAACACAACCTTGAGGCTGACCTGAAGACCTTGCGAGAATACAGGCGGAAGGATCCTGGCTGGAGGCGCGCGATCACTGCATTTGTGGACTCGGAAGCCAGCCTGAAAGACCCACTCGAGGGAGAACCGATCGAATCGCCGGATGATGGGCCACACGAAAGCGGCGCCCTGCAGAACAAGTTGCGAGAGGTTATAAGCGGTGCCTAATTGGGACGAGGATAGTCCCACGTTGCGCCACAATTTAACGCTGATCCTGCAACAGATCGCCGACGAATCTGATAGTCGCAAACCTCCAACCTTAGAACTCGCTCGCAACTGGCAACGCACGTTCATGCAAGGACTGATGAGCCAGTATCCGAAATACGTCGGCAGTTTCCGGGGCGAGCAGGGCCTCGAGATTACCCAGGTGCAAATTGGGCCATACTGGGGCGTACCAGCTGCGGGTGTTGCCAGAGAACTTCAGGAATTCGAACAAAAACTGCAGGTGGCGGTTTCCAGCTTCGACAGAGTGTTGCCGGCGGGCAAAGAACTGAGTCGCGAGGAACTCAATGCGGTGGTGGATCTCTGTGCCTGGGCTCACGCAGAATGGATCCGAATCCATCCATTCGCGAATGGCAATGGGCGCACGGCTCGGCTTTGGGCGAACTTTCTCGCGATGCGGTACGGAGTGCCACCTTTTGTTCGGCTCCGGCCACGCCCCGATGAGGGATACGAAGCAGCGGGAATCAAAGCAATGCGCGGGCAGTGGGAACCAACTGTGAGAGTTTTCCGCCGATTCTTGAACCGATTCCTGGAAGACTTTGGATGAGTTATTTCGCGGCGGCGGCCTGGGGCTTGATTCTTTCAAACACGGCTTCGGCGCGGCGTAGTGCCTCATTCACGTTCGCGCAGATATTTTCCCGGCCGACAACTTCTTCGAACTCTGCCTGGTGCATGAGTTGGGCAGGCTGTTCCCGTGCACCGCACAGAATGAGCGTTCGCCCTGAGCTGTGCAGCTGTCTTGCAATTTCTTCAAGCGCGTATAGGCCCGTCGCGTCGATTGCAGTCATGTTGCGGAGACGAATAATCACGACCGGCGGCAATTCGTGCGTTTTCTCCATTATTGCCGAAATCTTGTCCGTCGCTCCAAACAGGAAGGGTCCGTGAATGCGGAAGATGGTTGCGTAGTAGGGGATGTCCTTGTCCTGGAGGATATGAACGCGGCCATCTTCGATGTAATCATCTGTAACCCGCGAGACGGTCGTCGTATTCGCCACACGAGTGATGAACAGAAGGGCCGCGAGAATCATGCCGGCTTCGACAGCGACCGTCAGGTCGGCAAATACGGTAAGCCCAAATGTTACGAGCCATACGCTGATATCTGTCTTCGTAAGCTTGAGCAGCTGTGGAATTTCTCGCCACTCACCCATGTTGTAGGCGACTACCATCAAGATGCCCGCAAGAGCAGCCATAGGGATGTAACTGGCCAGCGGCGCGGCAAAGAGCAGCACGCATAGAAGCGTGAGCGCATGAACCATTCCGGCAACAGGCGATTGGGCGCCGGATCGTATGTTGGTGGCGGTGCGGGCAATGGCGCCGGTTGCAGGTAGTCCGCCCACCATCGGCGAAATGATATTTGCTACACCTTGTCCAATAAGCTCGACGTTGGGATTGTGTCGGTCATTGCTCATGCGGTCGGAAACAACCGCCGACATCAGTGACTCGATTGCTCCGAGCATGGCCACAGTGAATGCCGGTCCGAGCAGGCCGTGAACCAAACCAGCATGCCAATGAGGAAACGCGAGGTGGGGCAATCCCTTGGGAATCCCGCCGAAACGCGTTCCGATGGTTTCAACTGGAAGCTTCAGGAAATACGCCGCCAGTGTTGCCCCCAACATCGCGACGATCGGACCGGGAATGCGATTTGAAACCGTGCGGCATACGATCATGACTGCAACCGTACAGACGGCCAGCAGGGTTGCACGTGCCGACAGCGTAGGGAATGCAGCCCCCAGCATCTTCATGCGCAGCCAGAATTCGCCGGGGACCTTAGCGACCCGCAGGCCGAAGAAGTCTTTGATTTGCGTGCTGGCGATGAGAATGGCAATGCCGTTGGTGAAACCGATTACGACCGGGCGTGGGATAAACTTCACCGCCGATCCCATGCCGGTCGCTCCCAGCACCACCAGCAGCACGCCCGCCATCATCGTGCACATGAACAGGCCATCCACGCCATGTGCGGCGACGATTCCGTAAACTACTACGACGAAAGCCCCGGTTGGCCCTCCGATTTGCGTCTTCGATCCACCCAGTGCAGAGATCAGAAATCCGGTGACGACCGCGCAGTAAATTCCGGCTTGTGGTGTCAAACCTGAAGCGATGGAAAAAGCCATGGCCAACGGCAACGCCACAAGACCGACCGTGATGCCAGCAATCAGGTCACGAATGAATTTGTTCAGGTTGTAATTGCGAAGGCAAAGGACCGACTTCGGCAGCCAGCGGTCATCAACTGCAAATAGAAAACGGCGAAGAGAAAGATCTAGAGACATACCATCCGGTTCATTATGACAGGGACGCGTCGATCCGCAGGTGGCACGAAAGGTTAGTGCATGCGCCATACCATTGTGCGCGAAATGGCGAGCATAGATTTTTTGAATTGGACAACTGAGATCGTTTCTTGCGAGAGTAAGCGTGCAGTTGCTGCCGCGTTGCAGCTGGCTTGAACAGTTCCCCGCCCTGCCGCCTTGTCTGACCTCGGTGTCCCTGCGCAAACAACCAACAACTCAAACTTCAACAGGAGAAATTCGCATGGACAATGCAATCAGCGCTAGGAAGAAAGTCACTCTTAAGATGATCGCCGATCACCTCGGCCTCACACCTGGAACTATCTCTGCGGTTTTGAACAACACATCTGGGGCCTTGCGCATTCCACCGGCGACCAAGGATCGTATCCTTGCTGCCGCACGGGAGCTGAACTATCGGCCCGACCCCCTGGCGCGCGCGTTGCGAACCGGGTATTCGGTTACGCCGCGCCCGGAATTCGACGCCTCAGCACGAGGCGCAATCGTGATTTTGGACGAGCAAAATTTCATGCTCGCCATTAACGCGATTCAGAAAGCCGGATTACGCGTGCCCGACGATGTTTCGATAGTGGAGTTTGACTCGCGGCCGGGAGCGATGGAGTGTACGGTCTAATGGATGCGCGGTCCTGAAAGAATCAGAACATGCAAGCGCAAGGAATGGGAGAAAAAAGCACTATTCCTCGCGCTGACCCACTAAGGAAAGACCGCAGACGCCGACAGCCGGGAAAGCGGGAAATGATTCAATAGTGATTGAATTCTTTACTTGCTTTCCTGCTCTTTGGCCAGTTTGACCTTGGCGCTTTCGAGCTTCTTCGCAACGCGACTCTGTTCTTCCTGGTCGACTTCCGGAGCCACGGTCTTGTTCCATTCCTGCAAGGCACGCTCCCAATGGGTGGCTGCGAGTCGCAAACGTCCGGTTTTCTGATAGAGGTCCCCGAGGTGCTCCTGCACGGTTGGGTCGGCGCCCATGTGCTGGGAAGCTTTGGTCAGATTGTCTTCAGCAAGATCATATTTGCCTAGTTTGAAGTACGCCCAGCCGAGCGAGTCGAGATAGGCGCCGTTCGCAGGTTCCAGGTCGACGGCTTTTTTGATCATCGAAAGCGATTCGTCGAGCTTGAGGTTGTGATCGGCAAGCATGTACCCGAGATAATTGAGTACGGCTGCATTATCGGGGCTGGCGGCAAGAATTTTGCGGAAGCCGGCCTCGGCATCGTCATATTTCTTCTGGCGCTCGTCGTTCGCCGCCCGCAGAAATTGAATATTCTCTTTATCTTCCGGCTTGGTCGCAAGCGCGTCTGCCTTGTCGAGCGCGGCATCAGAATCAGACCAGCGCTTCAACCGGCTGTACATATTGGCGAGCGCGACATACACCTCGCGATCGTCCGAAGTACCGTTTAGCAAAGACTTCACCTGGTTCAAGCCTTCTTCCGTCTGGCCCATATCGGCAATCTGGCTGGCATAGACCATCTTCAAACGGCGGCTCTTGGGCAGCTTTTGCGTAGCATCGCGAGCCACGTCCGTGGCCTTCTGCCACTCCTTGTTTTCGCGATATGTATCGATGATGGCGCCATAGCCGCGCTCAGCATTGTCATCGCCGAGAGTCAGCATCTGCTGAAAGGTTTGAATTGCACCCTGCTCGTTGTTGTTATCGGCGTAAGCGGAGCCGAGGCGTTCGAGGAAAATCCCGCGGTTCTCAGATTCTTCCTGCGAATATTTCCCATCCGGCTTTTCGGTTTTCTTCAGCAAGTCTTGCAAAGTAGAGATCGCGTCGTCATAGCGTCCCTGAATCTGGTAAATCGTTGCCAGGTCGTATGAAATTTGCTCGGAGTCCTGCACCATCGATTGGGCCTTCTTCAGGTTCTGCAGCGCAAGATCGAGCTTGCCTTCCCTTCGGTAAATTTCGCCCATGCTGATGTAGGTACGGGCATCTTCAGGGTTCGCATCGGCGATGATTTTGTATTGCTCGAGTGCCTTATCAGTTTGGCCATCTTTTTCGTAGGTCTCTGCAAGTCCGCGAATGGCGTCGAGGTTGTCGCGATCCATTGCGATCGCATGCTGATAGGCTTCGATGGCTTTCTTATAGTTTTTCTGCTGGTCGTAAGTATCGGCAAGGGCGGCGTAGAGTTTCGCCGAGCGGCTGGATTCCGGAACAGCAGCCAATGTCTCGGCAGCTTTGGTGGTATCCCCTTCTTCGTTGTAAAGCGTCGCCAGTGAAGTGACAGCCTCTTCGGAGTCCGGCGCCAGCTTCACTGCGGTCTGGGCTTCTTGCTCGGCCTTCTTCATCTGGCGATCGGCACGGTACAGCCTACCCAGCATGATGTGATCGTCTGCGCTCGAAGGATCGAGCTTCACGATCTCTTCATACTGCTCTATGGCCAGCTTCAAGACGCTGTCTGAACCGCTGCCCTCTTGCATGTCGCCAAGCGAACGCAAATAGATGTGGCCGAGAAGGCGATGAGCTTCGAGATTGTTGGGATCGCGCTGCAGGATGTCTTGCGCTTCGGAGACCGCGTCCTTGATGCGTCCACTGCGCGCGTAAAGTTCCGCCAGCCCCGCAGTGAGATATTGCGACGAAGGATCGGCCTGGATTGCCAGCCGATATTCCTGAATCGCCTTCGACATCAGATCGCTTCGCCCATAGACCGCCATCTGCTCTTCATACGTATGAGCCATGGTGAAGTGATAGTACGCGGCAGCCTTGTCTTCTTTGTGAGGAGTGGCGTCGGCAGTCTTAGTGGAAGCTGGCGGAGCTGAGTCGGAGTCCTCCGCCTTGGGGTTCGCGGGTCTCGACGGCGTGTTCTGATTTTCAGGCGATGAAGTTTGCTGGCCAAAACACAGGCAAGCGCTGAGCAAGAGAGCAACAAAGAGTTGTTTCATGAAGTACCTGCGGCCTCCCAAGGCCTTAGCGATTGGATGCTGAACCGCTCGCGGTGGGTGCTTTGGGTATTTTACCCTGCCAGGTCGAGCGCATGGCGAACGGCGGTAACGCGACAGTGCAGTGGCCGAAGTGACAAATATCGGGATGAGTATGGGGAAACTGTGGTTCAATTGTGAGCTGCTCGATGAGGTATCCCATGAAAAGGCGAGCCATTTCTTTTTCCAAGCTGCTTTTCTTCACCATTTTCTTGGCGGCTACTTCGGTCGCTGCCGAGGAACCGAAATCGAACCCTGAAAGAACACACGCTTTCGAACTTTACCAGCAAGGAAAAATGGTTGAGGCAATGCCTTTGCTTGAGCAACTTGCGGCAGATAATCCAAAGGACATCGCGGTTGTCGAATCATGGGGGGTCTCGATTCTCAGCTATTCACAGACAGTTACTGATCCGGTGCTTCGGCAAAAAGCAAGGGCAAGAGCAAGGTCGATATTGGTAGAGGCTGCGGCTTTGGGCGATAAAAGTGACCTCTGCGAAACTCTGTTGCGAATGATTCCGGAAGACGGCACTTTTCCAACATACTCCGACAAAAAAGACGTCGACTCAGCAATGCAACAGGCGGAATCGGATTTCGCGCGCGGGGATATAGAAAAAGCACGCCAGGGTTACCTGCGCGCATATCTTCTCGATTCCAAACAGTATTACGCAGCCCTCTTCATTGGGGATACGTACTTCAAACAGCAACAACCGGTCTATGCAGGTCAGTGGTTCGCGAATGCCATCCAGATCAATCCTGATGTGGAGACTGCATACCGTTATTGGGGAGACGCACTGCTCGCGCACGGCGACCTGGAGAAAGCGCGGGGCAAATACATCGACGCGATCGTTGCAGATCCCTACAACCGGACCTCTTGGAATGGATTAAACAACTGGCTTACGCGAACAAAACTGAAATTGAACTGGATACGACTGAAGGATCGAGTCGCGGTGGAACTCAAAGATGGAAAGACAAACGTCACACTGGACAGCTCGCTCGCCCAGAACGATTCCGTTCTCATGGCCAGCTGGTTGGCCTATGGTATGTCGCGGGCTTCCTGGGCGCGTGACAGATTTGCCAAGGAATACCCGAGCGAGCCGTCGTACCGGCATTCGTTGAAGGAGGAGACTGAATCTCTTCACATCCTGCTGGAAATCGCGACCCGTAACGCAGCGAAGGACAAAGTAGACCTCGCTGCAACGGATCTGGGCGGTTTAGTACAGGTCGACAAAGCTGGCTTTCTGGAACCGTTCGTGTTGTTGAATCGCGCCGACAATGGGATCGCGAGGGACTATGAGAGTTATCGCGCCGCGAATCGGGAGAAGATCAGGCAGTACATGAGTCAGTTCGTGGTTCCGCAAACGCCGCCACAAACCACCGCAAATTGATGCTGCAGCGCCCACTCGCGGCGGTGAATCGTCAAGCCTGGTGACCTTCGTTCCAATCCTTCTCTGAACTTTTTATACAAAGTCGGCAAAATTACCGACGGAGGCCAGATCGAATGCCTCGGAAAGCGGTAAAATTAGGCTAGAAATCAACAACTTACGCTTTCTGCAGTTTGGCATCGCACTTGATATACGTAAGGGTAGGCGTCAGCATCTTAGGATTTGGCGCCTAAAATGCTGAATTTAGGCCCCGGAGCGCGAAATCTCCCGGGGCAGACGACGCCAAGGTTTCTGGCTCAGCGTAGCGTCAGCGCTGGCCGGCACGTTCGGTTCGGAGAACATCCGATACCCACGAACCGTGCTCCCGTTTTCCAGGACGCAACATATCGCGATCACGCCCGCGCAAGGCGTGTGGCGCGGAGATGCCCGAGCGAGAGCTCAGAGCAGCTCCCCCGAAGTACCAGGAGGATGTAGCAAATGATCAATCGCGCAGTGGTAGCGTTGTTCGTCGCATTCGTACTTTCGCTGCCGGCACTTGCTCAACAGTCGAGCTCCACCCCGAGCGACCAGTCGCAAGCGGCATCGACCCAATCCACCCAAAGCACCAGCGGCGAATCCGCCACCGGTAAGGCCCCGCTGCAATATGAAAGCCGTCAGGGGTTCTGGGGCAAAGTAAACCCGTTTGCCCGCAAGAAGTATGTCCAGCGGCAGACTCAGCCGATCCGCGACCGCGTGAACGAACTGGATGAGCTGACCGCGGCCAACTCGAAGATGATTAAAGACGTCGATTCGCGCGCACAGCAGGGCATTCAGATGGCCTCGAACAAGGCCAACGAAGCCGACCAGCACGCAGTTGATGCCGGCAATAAGGCCACCCAGGCGCAAAACACCGCGACCCAGGCCAACACCCGGCTGACCACGGTTGAGACCGTTGTCAGCAACATCGACCAATATAAGTCGACGAACCAGACCGAAATCCGCTTCCGTCCCGGCCAGACCGTTCTGAGCCAGGCAGCGAAGCAAGCAATCGACCAGATGGCCGAGCCGGTGAAGAACCAGCGCGGATACATCATCGAAGTGCAGGGTTTCTCGGCGGGCAAGGGACAGACTGCGATCGCGACCTCGCGCAAGATGGCTGACGCCGTGGTTCGCTACCTGGTTGAGAACCACGAAATTCCGGTTTACCGGATTTACGTTCTCGGCATGGGTAACGCCCCGGTGCAGACCGCTTCTGCCGAAAACGGCGAGAAGCCGAAGCGCATGAGCGGCGGCCGGGTTGAAATCAGTCTGCTAAAGAATGACCTTGAGCAGCTGGCTTCGACGGGCAGCGCAGCACCGCAGCAGTAATTCCCACCTTTTAAAAGAAAACGCCTCCCGATTGGGAGGCGTTTCTTTTTGCTCAGAAATATCGGTTACGCAGTCTTTTTCTCCTGCTCATTCAGCGGCTCCGACTGTTTGCGGTGCTGTTCGGCCTTTATCGAATCCGGCAGGAAGCGACCGAGTTCGCCTTGCACCTTGGTTTTCATCGACGACGCGTAGATGTGGTCTTCGTTTTTCATCAAGGCTTCGAAGCCTTGCTGGGCGACATCGCGAGGATCGTTGGTGTACTTCCCTTCCGAACCTACTTTCGTATTGTCAAGCCCCGCGCGATGGAAGAAATCCGTGTTGGTCGGGCCAGGCTGGAGCGCCGTTACGGCGATATTTGTGTCCTTCAATTCGGCTCGAAGGCCTTTCGCGAAAGATAGATCGAAGGCTTTTGTCGCACCATAAACCAACTCAAGCGGCGAAGGCATGGTTCCCGCGATGGAAGATGTGATGAGAATTTTGCCTTCATTTCGCGCCACCATCTGTTTGACCACTCGCTTTGCAAGGTGAACAACGGAAGTGCAATTCAGCTGGACCATCTTCAGCTCTTCGCTCAAATCAGTTTCACGCGCAAAGTCGCCGCCGACCCCGACGCCCGCATTCAGAGCGATCGCATCCACCGGACGCCCGGTGCTCTCGATCTCACTCCAGAGCTGCTCTACGCCTTCGTAGGTCGAAAGATCCGCCTGCACGGGTGTTACTTCGACTCCAAGATTCTTGAGTTCCGCAGCTGCGCCTTCCAGCCTTTCGCCACTGGAGTTGACTAGCAGGTCGTATCCGTTCTCTGCAAAGACTCGCGCCAGTTCCAAACCTATTCCGCTGGACGCTCCTGTAACCACTGCAAATTTATCGGCCATAGTTTCTCCCTACTTGTCGGGGTTTAGACGTGCAAGGCAAGAGTGAGTTTGTACCTTCAGCTTTGGAATCGAGAGATGGACCGCAGCGCTGAGTGGCGATTGTGGTGCGCTATCCTACTCACATGCCGCTGAAGGAGTCGGAAGCGATCGTTCTGCGGACCTATCCTTTCCGCGAATCCGATCTGCTGATCACGCTGTTCACCCGCAATGAGGGCAAGGTTCGGGGCGTAGCGCGGGCGGCGAAAAAATCGCGGCGCCGATTCGGCGGCGCGCTCGAGCCGCTCACGTATGTGAAGGTCGCCTACGAAGATCGCGAGCGGCAGGAACTGGCGCGCCTCGATGCGTGCGAGGTGATTGAGTCGCCTCTGGCGTCGGAGGTCAGTTATCCCCGAGCGGTTGCGCTGGGGCATGTTGCAGAACTGCTGGATGAATTGCTGCCGGATCGTGAAGCCAACGATGCGGTCTTCCGGCTGGCTTTGTCAGTCCTGGCGCAACTGCGTGGGGAGGACTTCTGGCTTCCGGTTACCTATTTCGAATTGTGGATGGCGCGGCTGATGGGGTATCTGCCGGATATTTCTGAGTGCATCGTGTGTGGGCGCGTGCTGAACGGCAGCCGGGCTTACTTCCATGCGCTGGCCGACGGCTTGATGTGCCCCGAAGACAAGCGACTGGCTTCGTCTGAGATGTCCGCTGAATCGCGCAAGCTGGCGGGGCAGATGCTGCGGGTGCCTTTATCGGCGGTGAATGGGGCGGCACTGGAATCCTCCGCGCAGGATCTGCGAAAGTTCTTGTTGCAGACACTGGAGCGGCATATTGAAAAGAAATTGGTGACGAGAGGAATGCTGGATCGGTTATCTGATTGGCGTCCCAGCTCACCCAGGAGCAACTAACAATGTACCGGAGAACCGCCACGGCGATAGTCTTTGGATTTTCCGCGCTCCAGACCATCGCATTAAGCGCAGCTCAGGAATCTTCTCCCAGCGTTGTTCAGCCAGTTCTCACTGAGCCCGGCGCAACCCCATTCCACTTGAGTGCGAGCATTACCGAACAGGCGGATTTCAATGAACATGTTGATCTCGAACTGTTCTGGGTTGCTGCCAACAAGTGGCGAAGAACAATTACTTCCCAGAATTTCTCGCAAGTGTTGGTAGTGAATGGCGACAAGGTTTTTGAACAGGATTCAGATGACTATTTCCCTCTTGGAATACAGGCGCTCACTACTGCACTCATTGATCCTCGTCCTGCGTTGCAGGCTTGGAGGCCGGGTGATCTGCTGCTCACGAAGGCCAACGGAGCTGCCGAGGAATCCGGCAAGTTTTGCTTCAATATTGCGAAAACGATGTGCGGTAAGTCTCGTTACGGATTAACGGAAACAATCGGAGCGCCGGGCGAGTTCGTTACCTTTTCCGACTACAAGCCATTCGAGGGCAAGCGCGTCGCGAGACTGGTGACCTACAAAGTTGACCAAGGCGACAGCCTTCAGGCGCGAGTCACGTCTTTAGAGAAAATGGGCAGCATCGACGAGAAGCTCTTTGAAATCGACCAGCCCACGTCGAAGGAGAAACAGCTCGCAGTAGAAACAGTAAGTCAGGCAGAGCTAAGCGATCGAGCATTACAACCGCTGGAAATCATCTGGCCCCAGGTGTTAGACGGACGCACAACGGGTGAGACCTCTTATCTTATTTCGATCGACAAAACGGGCAAGGTCCGCGATGTCCTGCCGCTTGACGTCGCTATCGAGAGAGCGAACGATTCCGCACGCAGGCAGATTTTCGACTGGAAATTCAAGCCAGTACAGAAAGACGGCGTATCACTACAGACTGAGGCGGTCTTGAAGTTCAATTTCAATACCCGCGCATACGGACCGGCAGACATGTTAACGGACTCCGATGCAAGAAAGCTCGCCACTAATGCGGTCGAACCAGATTTCCCCGCAGGATCAGTTCCAGGGACCACCTGCGCCATCCGAGTTGCCGTGGATTCTTTCGGAAGCCTCATCGAGCAGATTGCCGGGGACTGTGCTCCTGGGCTGTATGAAGTCTGTTCCCGAACTCTTGGTAAGTGGCGTTTCAGCCCGATCACTCAGGACGGAAAGCCGCTTCCCTACAGGGCAGAAATTTTGTTCCACGTTCCGTAGTCGGCAGAGGCTGACGGCACCGGCGCCTTCCTTTACAATCACTCATTACCCCTGAATCCCAGTTGTGAATAAACTCGCTGCCAACTCGCTTACCTTTCAGGAGCTCATCCTGCGCCTGCAGACATTCTGGGCAGAGCGCGGATGCGTGCTGCAGCAGCCCTACGATCTTGAAGTCGGGGCAGGGACCATGGCTCCGGAGACTTTTTTGCGCGTGCTGGGACCGAAGCCTTACAAAGTAGCCTATGTCCAGCCTTCGCGGAGGCCGGCTGACGGACGCTATGGCGAGAATCCGAATCGGCTGTACAAACACATGCAGTTGCAGGTGATCTTGAAGCCCCCGCCGGAGAATGTGCAGGAGGTGTATCTCGAATCTCTCGCCGCAATGGGAATTGATCTCCGCCAGCACGACATCAAGTTCGAAGAGGACAACTGGGAGTCGCCGACGCTGGGCGCGTGGGGGATCGGTTGGCAGGTCATGCTCGACGGCCTGGAGATCACGCAATTCACCTACTTCCAGCAGTGCGGCGGCGTCGATCTGAACCCGATCTCGGCGGAGTTAACCTACGGACTGGAGCGGATTGCGGCGTTTTTGCAGGATGTGGATTCGATTTATGACATTGTTTGGGCGCGCGATCCGCTCTCGGGCCATGCGACCAACTATGGGGACGTGCGCCTGGCCGACGAACTGCAGCTCTCGGTCTACAACTTCGAAATGGCGGATGTCGAGAAGACATGGAAGCATTTCGATTTGTGCGAGGCGGAATGTAAAACGCTACTGGACCAATATCAGGAACTGATCCGGCTCGGTAATGATCCTGATCAAAAAATCGCGGAGAGTATTGAGAAATTGAAGCGCGAAATTGGTTATCCCATTTCAGAGCAGAAGAAACGATTCCCGCTGCTCGCAGCTTACGAGCTATGCCTAAAGTGTTCGCATTTGTTCAATATTCTCGACGCTCGCGGCGCGATCTCAGTAACCGAGCGCGTCGGCGTGATTGCGCGTGTGCGGGCACTAGCAGTAGGGATCGCAAAGGCCTGGGTGGACCAGCAGAACGCAGGGTCGGAGGCTGCCAAAACGGAGAGCGAACCCGCAATCGAGAAGAAACCGATCCATTTAGTATCAGCCACGCCCTGAGCGGTCATTGTGCTGCAACCTCGACTGCCTGGATTTTCCAAAAAAACCAGGAGCTAAAAGCTAACAGCTAGAAGCTTGTTCTTATGAAAACCGGAATCATCGGCCTGCCGCAGGTGGGCAAGACATCGCTGTTTCGGATTTTGACCAAGGCTGCGCTCTCGCCGGCGCATGCAAATCCACGCGAGGCGCACATTGGAGTGGCCAAAGTTCCTGACGACCGCCTTGATCGGCTGGCCGCGCAATACAACCCGAAGAAATTGACACATGCATCGGTGGATTACGTCGATGTCGGAGCGATCGGGCAAGAAGCTTTGAAAGAGTCGGGATACATCGGGCACCTGCGGCAGGTGGATGCGCTTGCTCACGTGGTGCGGGCATTTGAGGACGACTCGATTCCGCACGTGGGGCCGGTCGATCCGCTACGCGATATCAAAAATGTCGAATTTGATTTGATGGTCAGCGATCTTGGGCAGATCGAAAAGCGCCTCGAGCGCGTCGAAAAAGATTTGAAGAAGATGCGCTCGGCTGATCTCGAGAAAGAATTCGAGCTGCTGAAGCGGGCAAAAGCCCACCTTGAGACCGAGCGTCCGCTACGCGAGCTGGAGATGACGCCTGAAGACAAGAAGCGCTTTCGCGGTTTCATGTTTCTGAGTGAGAAGCCGATTTTGTATGTGCTGAATATCGGCGAGAGCACAGAATTGGGTAAAGATCTGGAAGCAGCAGTGGCGAAGTATAAGTTGGGAGATGTGGCCTCAAAGCCGAATGCAGGTGCCACGGCCATTTGCGGAAAAGTCGAAGCCGAGCTCTCTGAAATGAGCGATGCCGATGCCGCGGAATTCCTTTCCAGTTACGGGCTGACCGAAAGCGGTTTGGCTAGGCTGATTCGAAAAAGCTATGAGCTACTCGGGCTGATTTCGTTTTTCACCATCGGCGAAGATGAATGCCGCGCATGGACGATTCCGGGGAATACCAAGGCGGCACAGGCGGCGGGGGCGATTCACTCTGATTTGGAAAAGCACTTCATCCGCGCAGAGACGATCCGCTGGGACCAGTTGCTCGAAGCCGGATCAGAAGCCAACGCCCGTGCCAAAGGCATTCTTCGCCTCGAAGGCAAAGACTACATTGTGCAGGATGGAGACGTGCTGCACATCAGGCACTCGGGGTAGCAGTCAATCCACAGGCCTGCAATTTCTCAAGAAGCATCGGCCCAATCTGCGAAACGGAACCCGCGCCCAACGTCAGGATCATGTCGCCTTCGTGGGCTTGCTCGGTCGCGGCATTCACAGCTTCTTCAAAAGAACTGACATAGCGAACAGAATTCCCACCCTCTCGCAAAGGACGCGAGAAGGGTGGGGCAGCCCAGTTTCCTGAGATTCTCTGCGCCAACGCTTCTCCCGTGATTCCTTCGATCGGCTGCTCGCTTGCTGGATAGATGTCGAGTACGCATAAAGAATCAGCATCGTTGAAAGCAGTGGCGAATTCGTCCATCAAGTCGCGGGTGCGAGTGTAACGATGCGGTTGGAAGATGACGTGAATCTTGCGATATCCGCACTGGCGCGCGGCGGCCAGCGTGGCGCGGATTTCAGTCGGATGATGGCCGTAGTCATCGATAACAGCAATGCCGTTCACCGTACCGCGTAACTGAAAGCGTCGATCGACTCCGCGGAAATTTTCCAGCGCTTCGCGAATTTGCGGAACGGGAATGTCGAGACCGACACCGACGGCGATGGCGGCAGTCGCGTTCAGAACATTGTGCAGGCCAGGAACGTGAAGCTGAAATTCGCCAAGCTCTTTCTCGCGAAAGGCAACCCTGAACCACGTAGCCCCGGACGCCCCTGTCCGGGGCGGGCGGGTGAGGGTACCGGCCGCTACGTGAGCCGATGTTGGGGCGGGCCTGTGGGAATCCGATGCTCCAAGTGACACGCAAAAATCTGATCCCTTTCGCGTTCCGTACGTCACCATCCTTCGCTTCAGCTTCGGCAAAACTCGGCGGAGAATCGGATCGTCATTGCAGACCACAACAATTCCGTAGAACGGCACACGGTCCATGAAGTCGAGGAAGGCTCGCTTTACGTCCTGCATGTTGCGATAGCAGTCCATGTGCTCGCGGTCGATATTGGTAACGACGGCGATAATCGGCGAGAGTTTTAGGAATGAGCGATCGCTTTCGTCGGCTTCGGCGACGAGGTATTGCGAACGACCGAGACGAGCATTGGAGCCCATCGCATCCACGCGGCCGCCGACAACGACCGTCGGATCAAGTCCGCCGGCAGCCAGCACGGCAGCGATCATCGAAGTTGTGGTGGTCTTGCCGTGCATGCCGCCGACGGCAATTCCATATTTCAGGCGCATCAGCTCGGCAAGCATTTCGGCGCGCTGAATTACGGGAATGTGCAGGCGATGCGCTTCGTCGAGTTCCGGGTTATCGGAGGAGATCGCAGAGCTTGTAACGACGACTTCGGCACCCGTGACGTTTTCTGCACGGTGTCCTTCGAAAATCTTCGCGCCGAGAGCTTCCAGCCGGCCGGTTACGGATGAACGCTTTAAGTCAGAGCCGGAAATTTTATAGCCGAGATTCAGCAATACTTCGGCGATGCCGCTCATGCCGATGCCGCCAATCCCGACGAAATGTATGCGCTGAATTTTGGCGAACATAAATACAACTTCTTGGCCACGGATTTACGCGGATCAACACGGGTCAAAATCGGGAAAACTCAACAAACTAAAATCCGTGAAATCCGTGTTAATCGGTGTCTGCTCCTGAAGTTTCTATTCCAGCCACTTTCGCTGCCAGCTCCGCAATTTCTTTCGCGGCGTCAGGATGCGACATGGCGCGCGCCGCCTGGCTCATGTGCCGCAGCCGCGACGGATCTTCGAGCAGCGCGCAAATCGTGTCCACCAGCCAGACTTCGTCGAGATTCGTTTCTTCGAGTACGACCGCAGCTCTGGCCTGCTCCATGGCTTCGGCGTTGCGGCGCTGGTGGTCATCGGCTGCGCGCGGAAATGGGACAAACACTGCGGGCTTCCCTGCAGCAGCAATTTCAGCGACCGTGCTGGCGCCTGAGCGGCACAACACGAGATCGGCGCGGGCGAAAAATGCGGGCATGTTGTCGATGAATTTGTGGACCTCGGCGGAAATCGCAATTCCCGAGTACGCGGCGTGCACTTCATTATAGTCACGCTCTCCGGTCTGGTGAATGACGTGCAGACCTGGAAAACGTTTCACCAGTTCCGGCAGGGAGCGGATCACAGCTTGATTGATCGCGTGCGCGCCCTGGCTGCCGCCAAAGACGAGCAATACCGGAGCATCCGGCACATAGGGTTTGTTTGGAATTTCGAAGAATGCGGGACGCACGGGAACCCCGGTCACGACAGCATTGCGGAAATGTTCAGCCGTTTGTTCGAAGTGAACTGCTGCGGCGGAAACGAAGCGCGCCACCACGCGATTGGCGAATCCGGGGACGAGATTCGGCTCGAATGCCAAAGTTGGAATGTGCTTCAAGATTGCCGCCAGCATCGCCGGTCCCGATGCGTATCCGCCGACGCCGATCACGACGTCAGGTTGAAACTCGTTGACCATTCCGGCAGCCGCGACAACTGCGCGCGGAAGATCGAACATGGTTCGCAGCCGGGTGGCCAAGCTTACGCGATTGAGAGCTCCAACTTTGACCAACTTAAGAGGGAATCCAGCAGCAGGAACCAGACGATTTTCGAGTCCTCGCGCTGTGCCGATGAACAGCACCTCTGCCTGGTAGCGCTTCACGAGTTCCTGCGCAATGGCAAGAGCGGGAATCACGTGGCCGCCAGTACCTCCGCCGGCGAGAATGGCTCTCATGAGTGGAAATATATCCGAACCGGCATGGCGTTTACTCCGCTTGCTTGGTGATATTCAACAGCACGCCAATGCAGGCAAGCGTAATGAAGAGCGACGAGCCACCGTAGGAAATCAGCGGCAGCGGAATGCCTTTGGTCGGCATGAGTCCAAGCACCACGCTGATGTTGATGAAAGCCTGCACGACCACCATAGCGGTAATGCCCACGGCGAGAAAACGCCCGAACAGGTCTTGCGTGCGAAGCGCGGTCCGCACTCCGCGCCATAGAAACGTCGCAAACAAGAGCACAACGCAAAGGCATCCGACCAGCCCTAGCTCTTCGCCGAGAACAGAAAAAATAAAATCCGTGTGCGGCTCGGGCAGATAAAAGAGCTTTTCCTTACCTTCCATCAAACCAACGCCGGTCAATCCGCCGGTTGAAACGGCAATGAGCGATTGAATGATGTGGAAGCCACGGCCCTGCGGATCAGAGTAGGGGTCAAGAAATGCCAAAATTCTAGCGCGTCGATATGCCACGTGGAAGATGAGAAAGTACAGCGGCAGCAGCGATCCCATGAAGGCATAGGCGAGGTATTTAACTTCGAGTCCGGCAACGAACAGAATACAAATTGTGATCGCCCCGCACGCGATGGCGGTGCCGAGATCGGGTTGAAACACAATAAGGGCGATGAATAGCAAAGTCGGGATGACGGCGGGCAGCAGCGTATTGCGCCAGTCGTCCATCGACTTTGTACGAGTTTCAAGAAAAAAAGCCAGGAACAGGATCAGCGCCGGCTTTGCCAACTCTGAAGGTTGGAAGGAGAAGCCACCGAAGTGGATCCAGCGATGCGTGTGATGCGCGCGGTCGAGAAAAAAGACCGAGATCAGCATCAACGTAGTCAGTCCTAAGAGCGAAAATACAACTGCAGGATGCTTCAGGCGTTTGTAGTCGATGCGCATGCCAATGAACATCGCCATGAAACCGGCGATTGCCCAACCAAATTGCCGAAGCAGGAAGAAATATCCAGAGTGATACCGCTCTTTTGCGATCACTGCCGAAGCGCTGAAGACCATCACCAGGCCGACAAACACGAGCAACAAAGTCACTATGAAAAGCAATCGATCGACGCTGACGCGCTTGGCCATGCGAGATTCATTTCACCACGGAGACAGGGAGACACGGAGAAAACTTTGAGTAGGAAATCTGAAGCGCAGTTTACTCTTGTGGTTCAGACGAGCCACTCGCGGACTGCATGCTCAAACCGAGCACGAGATCTTTGAACACACGTCCGCGGTGCTCGTAGTTCTGGAACTGATCGAAGCTGGCGCAGGCGGGAGCTAACACCACAACGTCTCCCGGTTGCGCAACTGCGGCCGCATGCTTCACAGCCGATTCGATGGTGCCGGAGGATACGATACTCGTTGCTCCTTTGATCTGGGACTGTATCTTCTCTGCTGCTGCCCCGATGGTGTACACCGCCTTGACCCGCTGGCGTAGTAAATCTTTCAGAACGGAGTAGTCGCTGCCTTTGTCTTTGCCGCCGAGGATTAAGTGAACGTTGGCAGGAAACGATTCCAGGGCCTTGATGGTCGCATCCACGTTGGTGGCCTTTGAATCGTTGTAATATTCCACACCGCAAATGGTGGCCACGTATTCCAAGCGGTGCTCGACAGCCTTAAAGCTCCGGACTGCGGCGCGGATACTCTCGCCAGAGCACCCCATGAGTGCGCCTGCACAAACACCGGCGAGCACATTTTCAAGATTGTGAGCACCTTTAAGCGGAATCTCTGCCAAGGGCATGATTTCGATCTCTCGGCCCTTGACTCGCACCGCGATTTTTCCTTCTCGCACGAATGCACCAGAGTCGACCTCGCGTTTGCGCGTGAACCAAAAAACCTGAGCGCGCGTACGAGAAGCGAGTTCTACGCAGGTAGGATCGTCTGCATTCAGAACGGTGTAGTCATCTGCGGTTTGGTTCTCAAAAATGCGAGCCTTTGCATCGACGTAAGAGGCAAATGTACGGTGCCGGTCGAGGTGGTCGGGTGTAATGTTCAGAACGACGGCAATTTTCGGGCGGAATGTACAGATGGTTTCCAACTGGAAACTCGAAACCTCGAGCACGATAGCGGTATTGGAACTTGCTTTGCCGGCGAAGGAGATCGCCGGGATGCCGATGTTACCGCCGACCAGCGTCTCAAGACCGCCAGCTTTCAAAATTTCACCAACCAAGGTCGTGGTTGTTGTCTTTCCATTAGAACCGGTGATGGCGACGATTGGACCTTTTAAGAATTGTGCGGCCAGCTCAATTTCTCCGATAACTGACTGCCCCAGGTTGCGTGCCTGAACGATGGGCGGCGCGTCGACGGGAACGCCCGGACTAACCACAACCAAATCCTGATTCTGCAATGTCCGCGCTGCATGGCCGCCGGTCTCGACAGCAATTCCTTGGTCCAGTAGGGCTGGCATTTGATCGCGCAGTTGATCTTCGGATTTGGAGTCCGAGACCGTCACCCGCGCTCCCTGCGACTGCAGGAAGAGCGCAGAGGCCAGACCCGAGCGGCCTAACCCGAGCACCAGGACTCGCTTTCCATTCAATTCCATAAATTCGGCTGCCGACAGTTTGAAGGAATCATGCTCCCGGTAGCAAGTCAGCAACTCCTGAGCCCGTTTCAAGACAATCTTTCGGCAACGGTTTCATCGATGCTTAGCATCATTCCTTTGACAAACCGTTAACCGGAATTTCTGATATTCTCATGCGTTTTGTTTCACCATCAGAGTGGTTTCGAAGCCCGGGTGCTCAAACCTGCCCGGTTGTAGTTGCGAGGTGAAGAGTGGAAAGGCGCGGACAGAAATATCATCGGGAGCGCCTGGGCGAGGCCCTGCGGGAAGAGATTGAAACCATTGTGGAAGGGGAGTTGGGCGATCCGCGGATTGGACTGGCCACCGTGACCGAGGTCGAATTGGCGGAAGATGCGCGATCGGCACGAGTGCTGGTAGCCGTGCTCGGAACGGATGAGGAGTGCCAGAAAAGCATGGAGGGACTGGCGGCTGCGGCATCTTTTATTCGTCACGAGGTTGCGGACCGACTCAAATTGCGTCGCGCGCCGGAATTGTTTTTTCTGCTCGATCGATCCGAAAAATACAACGCAAGAATCGACGAACTGCTGAAACGAACGAAGAAAAACGCGAAGTGACACATGCTGGAGAAGGTCCTAGCCGAAATCGAACGCCGGCAGCGGTTTGTGCTCACTTCACACGCCCGTGCCGATGGAGACGCAGTCGGGTCGACGCTGGCGTGCCGCGAAATCCTGCATCGTATGGGCAAGCAGGCAGAAGTCGTGCTGCGTGACGGTGTGCCGCGCGTGTACCAGCAACTCCCGTTTGCAGGCAGCGTAGTCCAAGCCGAACGGGTGAATGGGAGCTACGATGCCGCTATTCTTTTGGAGTGCGATAGCATTCAGCGTACTCGACTGGAAGGGCTGGAACAGCAGTTCCTGATCAACATTGACCATCACAAGAGCGGCCGCGCTTTCGCACACGTTAATTGGATCGACCCAAAGGCCGTCGCTACGGCAGAAATGGTTTATCGACTGGCGCGCGAGGCTGGGGTGAAGGTCACGCCGGAAATCGCGACCTGCCTCTACACCGCGGTACTCACGGATACCGGCGCGTTCATGTTTGAAGGGACCAACGAACACACCTTTGAACTGGCGCGGGAACTGGTACTCGCGGGAGCCGACCCGGCGCGCTGTGCGCGCGATATTTACTTTGGTCATTCCACAGCGAAGGTACGTTTGCTCGGCGCAGCGCTTTCGGCCTTGCAACGCGAGGGGCCACTCGCCTGGATATGGGCGACCCAGGAGCAGATGGAGCGCGTCGGAGCAAGAGAAGAAGATTGTGAAGGCCTGGTGAACTACGCGCTGGCAATAGGCGACGTCGAAGTCGCGGCCTTTTTCCGGGAGCTTCCCGACGGCCGGTTTCGCGTAAGTTTGCGAAGCAAGGGCAAACTGGACGTAGCCTCGCTCGCTGAGGAATTCGGCGGCGGTGGCCATGCTTGCGCGAGCGGCTGCGCCGTGGAGGGCCCGCTCCATGTTGCGGTAGAAAAAATATTGGGAAAGGTCAGGGGACGGCCGTGAGTGGTGAATCGTAGTTCGTGATTCGTGTTTTGTGTCTCGTGGGTCGTTAATCAAGAGACAGCACGCCTAAGTGGTCGATGGTTGATTCTTACGTTTGCGAAGGGATCCGTATGGTACTGACCACTAGCCACTGATCGCGATTCACGAGTCACGATTCGCAAGTCACGAGGCACGAGTCACTGGCACTAACCACCTTGAACCTTCGCTCCCGAATAACGGACTGGCTACTGTTAATTACAGTTCCCGCGTTCTTCTTCCTCTGGAAGCTTTCGGCTTTCGGCCTGATCGGAGCCGATGAGCCGAGATACGCGCAAGTTGCCCGGGAAATGCTGGCACGGCATGACTGGATTACCCCGACACTCGGCGGGGTTCCGTGGCTGGAAAAACCTCCACTCTATTATTGGGAGGCGATCATTGCGTACAAGCTTTTCGGCGTGAGTGATTGGGCCGCGCGCCTGCCGTCCGTGCTCGATGCATTTCTGCTGGTGTTGGCGGTGTACCTCTTGTCCCGCCGCATTCGCCCGCAAATCGCGCTCGATGCCGCTCTGATGGTTGCGACCACAGCGGGCGTTACCGGGTTTGCACGAGCAGCTTCAATGGACATGCCTCTGGCATCAACATTCGCCATCGCCATGCTCGCCTGGTACGCCTGGCTGGAGACGCAGGACCGAAAGTACCTCGTCATGTCTTACGTGTTTCTCGCCTTGGCGACACTGGCCAAAGGCCCCGTTGCGCCGTTCCTCGCCATAGCGATCATAGCGGTTTTTGCTGCGACACAGAGGAGTGCCCAGAGTATCAGCAGGACAGTCTGGGCTCCCGGGATCGTACTCTTTTGCGTAATCGCACTGCCTTGGTATTTGCTGGTGCAAATCAGGAATCCGCAGTTTTTTCACGAATTCATTGTGGAACACAACCTGGCGCGATTCGGGACCAACCTCTACCATCATCCCGAGCCTTTCTGGTATTACGTTCCGGTCAGCTTGATCGCGTGGGTTCCGTGGTCCGCGTTCGTAGTCGCTGGGATCGCATCGGGAGTGCGGCAATGGCAAAAACGAGCCTTAGACAAAATGCAATGCTTTCTGCTCATCTGGACGGTCGTGATCTTATTTTTTTTCTCGGTCTCGCGATCAAAGTTGCCTGGGTACATTCTGCCGGCAATTCCGGCAGGCGCGATTCTCGCTGCTCAGTTCTCCCGCAGTCTGGGGTTGCAAGAATCGACATCGAAGGCGCCCCGCATCGCTGTGTACGGAATTCATGCCGCTCTCCTTGGAGGACTTGTCTTTTGCGCCTTGCTCATTCAACAGCTTGTTCTGAATCATCACATTCCATGGAATGCGCCTGCCCCTCTGACGCTAGCTATAGTCATCGCGATCGGGATTTTCGCGTTGCTCGCCAAGTCGGAGCTAAGGAGCCTGCGGGCTGCGACACTGGTTCCTGCAGTAGTAGCTCTGTCTCTGGCAATCAGATCTGGTGCGCTGCCCCTAGACGAGAGTCTTTCCGCGAGACCCGTGGCAAAAGCATTGGCAGGATTCGATCCGCATCATCTTCCGATCGCGGTATTTCTGGTTCCGCGCGAGACGGAGTTTGGGCTCTCCTTTTACCGGGACCAGAGCGTAGGGCGCTACGAACTTCACCAGATTCCGTCTAAAGAGCATCTGCTGGTCGCAGCGGAAGGATTTGAGAAGAGCATCGCAAAGGAAACTGGAAGAAGGCCGGTCTTTCTGGGTAGGTTTGCGCCACAAAAACTCGAGTTTTTTTATCTGCCCACGCGCTGAACCGCGATTAGTTTCAGCGTCACTCGGCAAATCGCTGCTGAACAACAACGGGACGACCATTGCGTAGAGGTTCGAGTAAATTCCGAACCGCTTCAGATTTTTTGGCTCCGCGTTTCTTGAGCCAATTCTGCAAATCGCGCCGGCAAGCTGGGGCCATGCGAGTGAAGAAGACGCCCGCTCGACCACCTTCATCCGCCCAAATGAAATCGCCGCTGGCGTGCACCACCTCTGTCGTTCCTGGCAGAAGAAATCGCATTGATATGCCACGCAAGGGAGTCAGCGCTTCGGCCGCCCGTAAAGAGACTCCCTGTTCGGTTACATCGAGGACAAGAGCAGGTACGATGCCGGTAGGAAACTGCAAGTAAGCCAGCGTTTCACTCTTCTGCCGGGCGGCAACGCGGCGGTCTTGGTACATGAAACCACGGGCCGCTCGGAATGAATGCAGTACCTGCGCCAGATCGAGCGGCTTGTATAAAACGAAGTTCGCGCCAGCGTGGAATACGCTACCCACTGGGGTTGCCGAGCCGATCATGCCAAACAAAACCGGCCGGCGCTTGGGGGGCAATGCCTTGGCCAACTTGGCGACTGACGCAGCGTCAGGCACGTCAAAATCCACGACCAGGCAAGAGTGATGCTCGGTCGAGACCGTCTCCAGGCTTTCTGGTATCGACGCCGAAATGCGGTACTCCACTCCGAGCTCCGCGAACGCGGCCAACAGCACCTTTACCGATCCACTGCTCCTGGATACGACCAAGGCGTTGATTGTCATGCAAGCAGCTTAATGGCAGCCTGGGGATGACAATAGATTCCTGCTGTAACGAAGGCGGCGGTTACCGCGAGCACTTGACAAGAATGTGTGTTCCGAACGCCTTATGCCACGCGCCGCGTGCGCTCCATAGCCCCCTTTTTCACTTCTGAATAGAGCTCAATCATCGCCCTGTTGAAAGCCGGAATATCACTCGGCTGGCGGCTGCTGATCCAGTTCTTGTCGCGAACCAGTTCCTCATCCTGCCATTTCGCTCCTGCGTTGCGGAGATCGTCCTGGATGGTGTGATAGCTAGTTAGAATACGTCCACGGATCAAGTCGGCGGAAACCAACAACCACGGCGCGTGACAAATTACGGCGATCGGGCCACCCGATTCGTCCATGGCTCGCACAAACTGTTGCGCACGCGGATGCACGCGAATGGTATCCGCATTCAATGCACCGCCAGGCAGAAGGACGGCGTCAAACTGCTCCGGATTCGCCTGGTCCAAGGTCATATCGACCTTGTACTTCTCTGCCTTGTCGTGATGTTTCATCGAGTAAATCTCTCCTGCCTTTGGAGCGATGAGAACCGTCTGGGCTCCGGCCGCATCCAGCGCTTTTCGGGGTTCCTTCAGTTCCGCGTCTTCAACTCCGTCGGTGGCCAAAATAGCCACCCGCACTCCTGCCAAGCTGCTTGTTTCTGCCATTGGTCCTCCTAATTTGTGTCCATTAAGTGTGCCGCAATAGGAGTTCTGGATGGATAGGGAGAAGACTGTATCTCAGTGTGTAAGTTCGAAAACGAGGAAGGTGACTTACTGCTGGTCCTCGGCCGCTAGTTGCTCTCGATAGACATATCCGGCGAGCAGGTTCTTCGCAATGTCCTTATCTTGCGCATCGGGAGCCAGGCGAAGGTAGGCGCTCATGTGCTCGGCGGCACCTTTGTAGTCTTTCTTGGTACCTAGGATCAAGCCGTACACATATTCCATTTCGGGAACCTGGTGCCGGGGATCAAGATCGAGCCCGTGTGTGGCGCTGGCCTCGGCTTGGTTCAACTTCCCGAGATTGTAGTAAGCCATCGAGTTCATGTACCAATATTCGGGAGACGAGCCGGGAGCTAACTGGATGAGATGATCGCTGGCGTCGGCCAAATCTGTCCAGTTCTCCTGACGGGTGGCAACTTTGGCAAGCTCGACGTATCCGTCGAGGAGCTTCGAGTCTTGCGCCACGGCCTGACGAAAGCAGTTCTGCGCCTCCGCATAGCTGCTCTGCCGCGCCTGCACCCGACCCAGTTCGAGCCAGGCGATCGCATATTTGGGGTAGGTTTCGACGGCCTTCCTGAAATAGGTGGTCGCAGCCTGCCAGCGGCCTTTTCGCACTTCTTCTTCGGCTTTTTCGAACGCCTTCCTGGCCTTGTCAGGGGCAGAAAGCGAGCTCACGCTCACAGTATAGCGGGGATCATCGGAGTAAGAATGGTACGCCTTGTTGTCGGACTGGTCGGAGCTTGGCTTTGAGGCCGAACTCGAACTTCCCTGATCATTTGCGGTCTGGGCATCAGCGCCTCGGGGAGTGACCACTGCAAGTTGCGCAAACAGGAGTGCCGGTGAGCAGAGAAGCAGGACGATCCAGTGGAAGTACTTCATGCGTTCCTTCGCACCTTTCCGAAACAACGGCCCTTTGATGACGATCACCTGTTTCGGGCGCAACCGCAATACCCTATTTCAACAGAGAATTCCTCTAACAACTATCGGGGAAAATTTGTATGCCATATCCGAGTTTTTTGCAAGGATTTCCACGAAGGTAACTGGAAAATTTGCAATTTCGAAACAGAACTGCCGTAGAATGAGCTAACTTTACTTGCGTTGCGGGGTATCGGGGCCTCGACGTTGGGTGGCAGTTTGTCAGCTTCTGCAAAACATAACTCTGTTCTGCTTCGGGTTCTGGGGGAGAGCCGTACCTGCTGGCCTCACCTCGCGGGGATCGCTTTCCTTAGCTTTCTATCCCTGCCACTCACCCTGCTCTATCCGCTCCCACTGAAGATTGTTGTTGACAATGTACTTGGGCCCCAACCCCTACCAAATTGGATTTTGTGGCACTCTGCCTGGGCCCATATGCACCGGACGGCGCTGGAGTTCGCCATTCTTGTCTTACTGGGAATTGCAATTCTGGTGAATCTGCAAGGGCTTGCATCGTGGTTGTTGCAAACCTACACGGGCGAGAAGCTGGTATGGGACTTTCGCGCCCGCCTGCTGAACCATGTGCAACGCCTTCCTTTGGTGTTTCACGACCACTACGGTGCTACCGACTCGGTTTATCGGATCCAGCACGATGCGCCCGCCATTCAGTATGTGATGATTCAAGGCTTGGTACCACTAATGACTGCCGGTTTCACGCTGGCGGGAATGATCATTGTGACCGCGAAAATGGACGGGGAACTTGCCTTTGTGACCCTGCTCATAACTCCCGTGTTGTTCCTACTTTCGCTGGGGTGCAGCCGCATCGTTAGAAAGCGTTCCCAGACGATAAAAGGCCTGGACAGCTCGGCCATGTCAGTTATCCAGGAGGTAATCGGCTCGATTCGCGTAATAAAGGCTTTTGGGCAGGAGGGACGGGAGCACGCAAAGTTTATCCGGCGGTCGGGCGAGCGTATGTCACATCAGGTACAGCTCGCGTTGCAGCAGGCATTGTTCAATGTGCTGATCGGTTTGACCATTGCTGGCGGTACCGCGGCGGCTCTCTACATCGGCGTGCATCATGTGCGGGCAGGGATCCTGACCATTGGCTCGCTTTTAATGATCATGGCCTACGTCGCACAGGTCTACCAGCCATTGCAGGTCCTAACTACCAAGGCAACGGAGCTACAGGCTTGGCTCGCAAGCCTGGACCGTACTTTTATGTTGCTTGACCAGGAACCGGAAATTTCGGAGTCGAAAGATGCTTTTGCGATTCAGCAGGCGCGTGGCGACTTCGACTTCAGCAACGTCTCTTTCTTGTATGCCGAGTCGCAGCAGGGCCTACATGAGCTTTCATTCCATGTACCCGCAGGGTCTCGGGTGGGGATAGTGGGAACGACGGGGGCGGGCAAGACTACATTGCTGAATCTGCTGATGCGCTTTTACGACCCCTGCGAAGGCCAGGTTAGGCTGGATGGGGTGGACATCAGTAAGTACCGAATTGCCGATTTGCGAAGGCAATTCGGAGTCGTTTTGCAGGAGCCGGTGCTCTTTGCTGCCAGTGTGGCAGAAAACATCGCGTATGGAAGACCCAACGCCAGCGATGCCGAGATTGTTGAGGCCGCAAAGGCCGCAGCTTCGCACGAGTTCATCTCGGCTTTGCCGGAGGGATACGAGACCCAAGTCGGGGAGCGGGGATCGCGGCTTTCCGGGGGAGAACGTCAGCGAATTTCTCTGGCCCGCGCCTTTCTGCGGAACAGTCCAATACTGATTCTCGATGAACCTACCAGCTCGGTGGACGTTCACACGGAGGAGGCCATCATGCAGGCTACCGAGCGCCTGATGGCGGGCAGGACGACTTTCATGATTGCACACCGGCTGAATACGCTGAAGAGCTGTGATCTGATTCTGGTGCTCGAACATGGCCGCCTGGTCGAGATCAAGGATGGCGAAACAGCACTGTTGTCCCACGCGGCGGCTACTTAGCAACTCGGAAACAAGAAATCAGTTGCTCTTGCTTGCGGTGCGAATTAGTTCAACGAATCCGGCGGCGATCCCCGCCAGCAAACCCACGATATAAATCCAACTGGTATGTAGCCAACGGTCAAGTGCGGCGCCAACCAGCCATCCGATAACCGTGGCGGCAGGAAACACGATCGCCAATTGAGCATAGCTGGCCATTTGCACCCACGCATTTCTCTTCTGAGGTTCCTTGTCGTTCGATCCGAGATCCGAAGTCATAGCCTAAAGCGAAGCGCTTTCCCAGCCGAAGAACACTGTAGCAGGACTCCTGTCTATGCACATATGCCGCTGTCGGCTCTGGATGGCTGTGGCTCTCCATGCGACCTTCGAGTAAGTGCAGAGATGCGTCCCTGAATTGAGATGAGGCATGTTCGTCCTTCGACGGTGGAGAAAATTGGGAGCTTGGCAGGCACCGGCAAGCACGCTATGCGTAGCACTGACATTTTTGCTGATCGGCGCCGGCCCGTCGGACGGTAGCGAGTATCAGGTCAAAGCCGCATATGTTTACAATTTCGCCAAAGCGGCGCACTGGAGTGCGCAGGCTCTGGCCGCGGATTCCAATCTGGTTATAGGAGTACTCGGGGGAGACGAAGAATTTGTGAAGGTCTTGCGAGACACGCTTTCGAACAAAAGCATAAACAGGCACAGCATAGAGATTCGTCACTTACGTTCACCGGAAGAGATCAAGTTTTGTCACCTGGTTTTTTTTCGCTCTTCTGAAAGGAACGCCAGATCAATCATTGCCAACCTGAATACCAAAAATGTGCTGCTAGTAGGAGAAGACAAGCAGTTCTTGAGCGACGGCGGGATGATCAATCTTGATCTGGAAAACGGCAAGGTGAGCTATGAAATCAATTCTGCCGCGCTGCGAGAATCGGCCATCTCTTACGAGGAAACTCTCGCAAAAATAAGTGGCACTGACGATACGGAAGCCATCCGGACGGAAAGCACACGCCGCATAATGCTTCGCGTCAATCCTGAATACCCCGAAATCGCGGCGCGTATGCGCCTTGCAGGATCGGTGCAGTTGCAAGCAATTGTCCGGGCAGATGGCACCGTGAAGCAGGTCAAAGTTGTAGGCGGGCACCCGATGCTCGCAGCGGCCGCAGCCAATGCCGTAAAACAATGGCGCTACGAAACATCTACGAAAGAAACGACCGAAGTGGTGAAAATCAGCTTTGGGCAGTAGCGCCCGCTCCGTGCTGTGCCTGATAGGTCTCGATAAGTTCGCGAATTCGCAACGCATCCTGTTTGCGATGACCATGGCTGGTAATCGGGTCAGCGCCGCCGGTGGATTCAATCCTGATCTCCGACCAGATCATTCCATTCGAAATCTCAACCGATGCGACCTGCAGAATTGCGATGCTCTCTTCCGTGCTGCCAAACAAACGCGTCTTTACCCGGCTGACGTGCAACGGGCTGACGACGATCCGTGTAGGAAAAAACAGGTTGCCGCGAGTAAAACGGCTGGCACTGAAACTCTCGCCTGCTACCGCTGCGTTCATGGTCTAACTCCTGGGAGATTTGTTACGGCACCAAACATGGTGGGACAAAGTCTAGCGAAAATTCTGCCGAATGATAAGAACGCGTTCAGGCGCACTTGTCAGGGAGCATGAAGACACGCCTGGCGAGGTCTGACGCTAGAGTGCTCTCTCGATAGTAGCGGTTCAGAATTCCGTCTTTCCAAACAAGCAGGTCCGGGTTATCGCGTGCGAATTCTTCCCAACTCGAGGTTGCATTTTCCGCCATGCGCTCGTTGATCAGAAAGAAATATGCCATCGTGATGGTTTCGTTGTAGCGCTCTGCCTTGCCCTGGGCAGAGGCGAACTGCTTCAAAGCAGCGGAAAATCTTGCAAGCGCCTCCACGAGCGGATATCCCTGCAAGTAGGCGAATGCCAGCCGGACGTGATCGGAATGATGGAAGGCATTGCCTGAGATTGTGCCTGATTCGAATCTCTCGATCAGTTCTTCATCAGCCGTTTGAATTTGGCTTTTCATTTTTCCATCCGTTTGCGGATTCTGATTTCTTTCAGCTTATGGCTCGCTTCAGAATCCAGATCCAGCCCGTAGAACTTTTTCAACTGTTGAATGCGCTCGATTGAAGCTGGAGAGAACGGCACCTTGCCATCGAAGGCGTGCAACAGAATGCCCTCCAGCAAATCGCCTAGCGTGAAGTCGTGGTATTCGGCGAATGCCTTCAGGACCTTGAGCAGCCGTTTCTCAATGCGAACCCCCGTTTGCACCCGCTCGATAATGTATTCGTCGCTCATTGGTACCAATGTACCATGGTATGTACTGATCTTTCAATCGCGCGATGACCCAAGATTCAATCTCTTCTATAATCTTGGCTTATCTTTCCGCACGAAGGCTCGCCTCTTGGCACTCGACGACAACATATACAAGCTGCGTCTCGACAAGCTCAAGCAGATTGAAGCGCTCGGCCAGCGCACTTATCCCACGAAGTACGAGTTCAGCCATACCATTCCACAGATTCTCGCCGAATACTCGAGCAAAAGCGGCGAACAACTGGAATCCCCAGGGGTGAATGTCCGCGTGGCGGGCCGAATCATGGCGATCCGCCTGATGGGCAAGGCGGGATTTGCGCATCTTCAACAAGCCGGACAGAGACTGCAGATTTACGTGAAGAAAGATGCTGTCGGGGAAAAAGGTTTTGAGCTTTACAAGTTGCTCGACCTCGGCGATCACGTCGGCGTGAGCGGATATTTATTCCGCACCAGAACCGGCGAGTTGACTGTTCACGTTGAAGAAATCACGTTTCTGTCCAAAGATTTGCTGCCTTTGCCGGAAAAATGGCACGGACTGACCGATGTTGAACTGCGTTATCGACAGCGCTACGTCGATCTGTTCATGAATCCCGAGGTGCGCGAGGTGTTTCTAAAGCGCGCGAAACTGATTCAGTCGTTCCGCAATTTTCTCGACGCGCAAGGATTCGTCGAAGTCGAAACCCCGATGATGCAGCCGATTGCCGGCGGTGCGGTGGCCAAGCCGTTCACTACGCACCACAACACGCTGGATATCGATCTCTACCTCCGCATCGCGCCGGAGCTTTATCTCAAGCGGCTCACCGTCGGCGGATTCGACCGCGTGTACGAGATCAATCGCAACTTCCGCAACGAAGGGATCTCCACGCGCCACAATCCCGAGTTCACCATGCTCGAGTTCTATCAGGCGTACACGGATTATCGAGGTGTCATGGACCTGACCCAGGCGTTGATCATCCAGGCCGCAAAAGATGTGACTGGCGGCACAAAAACGAAGTGGGGAGACACTGAAATCGACTGGTCAGAAGCGAACTGGCGGCGCCTCACTATGCGACAAGCGATCATTGAGTACTGGCCCGAGCGTGCCGGAGCCAAGCCGGAGCTCTCCGATTTTGCATCTCACGAGTCTGTTAAGGCGCTCGTCCAGCGTTTCAACTCCTCGCACTCGCACATGGCGTACGATCCCGACGAGCCCGCCGGGAAAACAATAGCGGGACTTTTCGAGGCCGTGGCTGAAGAGCACCTGACACAGCCCACGATCATCTACGAGTTCCCCACCGCAGTGTCGCCGCTCTCCAAGCAAAAAGCGGACGAACCTGACTGGACGGAGCGATGGGAGATTTACATCGGGCAGATGGAAATCTCGAATGGCTTCAGTGAACTCAACGATCCCGAAGACCAGCGCCGCCGTTTTGAGGGGCAGCTCCAAGAACGCGAGCGCGGCGACGAAGAAGCCCACCAAATGGACGAAGACTATATCCGCGCGCTCTCCTACGGCATGCCACCGGCAGGGGGCGTCGGGGTTGGTATCGACCGCATGGCAATGCTCCTGACTGATTCACAGTCGATCCGCGACGTGATCCTGTTTCCGCTACTCAGACCGGAAAGAAAATTAAATGAGGAAGAAAATTCCAATAACGTCTAAACGTAGTCTTCGAGCCGCTTCTAAGCGCGCGAATAGGCGAAAGCTGCAGCGAGCGACCACGGGATACTTCGAATCGCTCTCTGATCGCGAGTTGGCGGAAGAGCGTTCTATGGCGGAGTCGCTTTCGAAGGCGGGTGGGAAGATCAATTTTGATGCACCCTGAAGTTACGACCTGAGCCATGAAGTTCCACACCGAATACCTGACATTCCACACTCGCAAGCACCGCGAGTACATTCACATCACGCCACAGATCGATGGCATCGTGAAAAAGAGCGGCATCAAGGAGGGCATGGTGCTCGTCTTAGCCATGCACATTACGGCGGGCGTTTACGTGAATGACAACGAGTCGGGCCTCATCGAAGACATCGACAAGTGGCTCGAAAGCCTTGCTCCATTTTGCGAGGACTACAACCATCACGACACCGGCGAGACCAACGGCGACTCACATCTGAAAGCGCTTTTGATTCATCACGAAGTAATCCTCCCTATAACCTCCGGCAAACTCGACTTCGGCCCCTGGCAACGGATTTTTTACGCCGAGTTCGACGGCCAGCGAGATAAGCGGGTGATTGTGAAGGGGATGGGAGAGTGAGAGGAGCGTGGCGCGTGATTCGTGGTTCGTGCCTCGTGATCAGTGGACAGGGCTAGTGGATCAGTATCCAGTCGCTTACTAATCGAAACTCAAGATCATTTTATCGTTAATTGTCCACTGCTCGCGGTTCGCTAGCCACGAGCCGCTTCACGAACCACGAACCACAAATCACGCCCGCGACTACCCACTTGCCTGACGGCTGCTCTGCCGCTAACATTCCAAGAACTTTCTCCAACTATGCCCGACGAACTTCAGGAACTCCACGAGCACGCAGAACACGCCGCACATGACCGGTCGATGGCACCGGTTTCTCTGACCATGGCAGTGTTCGCGGTGCTGGTAGCGGTTGCCTCTTTGCTCGGCCACCGTGCCCACACCGAAGAGGTGGTGTTGCAGTCAAGAGCCAATGATCAGTGGAGTTACTACCAAGCCAAAGACATCCGCTTGCATATGGATCAGGAGCTTGTCGGTGCCGCTGGCTTTCTGGCGGTACAGGATCAGGCAAAAGCGGCGGACTGGAGAGCGGCAAATCAAAAAGAGATAGACAAATATCAGGAGCAAAAGGATGACACGCAAAAAGAAGCCCGCGCGCTTGAACAGGAAACGGCCCATGAACGCGCCCGAGCCGACCGCTATGACCTGGCTGAGGTTTTTCTCGAAATTGCGCTGGTTGTGACTTCCATTACGCTTCTGTCTGGCCGGCGGCTATTTTGGCAGGCCGGCATAGTGCTTGGAGTGGTTGGGCTGATTGTCGCTTGCACCGCGCCGGTCGTCCATTAGCAGCGTCTCTCAATCGCTATCAGAGTTGCTTCTGGCGGCTCTTCTGTGTCACTTCTACTCTGGAAAAATCATACTTGCGGCCCGGAACATGGGGCTATAATCGCCCTAACAACTCTGCCCGGAGCCGTCGCCACCCCAAGCTCCCAGCTTGGGTCCTCGGTCAACGGTCCCAGACGGAACGCAAGAACAGCTCGCCTGTAACGAGGTGTTGTATGTCGACTCTGTTCGAGCTTCTGATCGCATGGGGAGTACTTACCGCTACTCTGATTGCTCTCCTGATTTATCGTGGCACACTCACAATGCAGGAAGATGACCAGCTCTTCCTCGGGGAATCCGAATCCCATATGGCTCGTGAGCAAGTGGAAATCATGAACCGGGTGAATCGGCTTGGCCCGTTTGTGAAGGCCTTGGGCACAGCTTCAGCGGTGCTCATTCTGGCCATTGCCGGAGTGGCGATCTATCAGGGGTTAACGCAGCCGCCACAGTAGTGTCGGACGATTGCGCCCTCAACATGCTCGCGAGGGTGTTCGTGTGCCTCCAGAATCCAGGGACACTTGCCAGTATTCTGCGTGTAGACCTCTGTGCTCCCCGTGTCCTCAGCGGTGCAAGTTTTCGGTTCTGTTCGCGATCTTCGCATTTCCATCTCCGCTTTTCCTCTGCGACGTCTGCCGTTAAAGGCTTTTGGTGTTACGGCATCATCGACGACCACGCGTCCGCCCTTGGCGGAAAAAGTTTTAGTGTTCTGCGCGCGGAAGTAAAATGCCTTTGGATATGCACGCGCAGCGCATAGCAATCGTAGGCGGAGGTCCGGCCGGCGCATTTGCCGCGACGGAACTCGCTCGAGCCGGACGTCAAGTAATCCTGTTTGACGAAAAACTCGCGTGGGAGAAGCCGTGCGGTGGCGGCCTCACTGACAAGGCTCTCGCGCGCTGGCCGTTTTTGCGCGAAGCACATGTAGAGAAAAATTGCATCAGCGACTGCGAGTTAATTGCTCCCTCAGGCCGCAAGGTCGCATTCCATTTGGATCGCCAGATCGCAATCTTCTCGCGTCTCACCTTGAATGGGCTTCTGCTCGCTCGCGCCCGTGACGCAGGAGCAGAAGTTCGCTGTGAGCGAGTTCTCGCGATAGACGGACAGGCCGGCGATTGGGCCGTACATACTGCCACAGCAACCTTCACACCCGATTTTGTCGTGCTTGCCGCAGGCGCGCGAAGCTCCCTGCGCAACCGATTTTCCGCGCCGCTAGGTTCGGAGAATTTCATGATCGCTCTTGGTTACTACATTCCCGGAACTCACCAAACTGTGCAAATCAAGTTCCTGAAAGGCCTGCACGGCTATATCTGGATTTTTCCCCGCGGCGATCATTTTTCGGCCGGCATCTGCGGGCGCATGGAAGGCAAGAATACCGGCGACCTGCGGCGGCTGCTTGAGCAATCGTTGCCTGAGTTCGGCTTGCGTCCTGAAGGCGCGCGGTTTTATGCGCACATTATCCCGTCGCTCACAATCTCCGCGCTAAGGAATCATTCTTTCGCCGGAGACGGGTGGGCGCTAGTCGGCGATGCGGCAGGGTTCGTGGACGCAATCACCGGCGAAGGATTGTATTACGCGCTGCGCTCGGCCGAACTGCTCATTCAGTCCATTCTTGCAGATGCACCCGACGAATATCCTGCACTGGCAAAGAAAGACTTCATTCTCGAGCTCGAACACGCTGCCCGAATCGCAGACCGTTTCTATTCAGGAGATTGGATGGGCGGATCGGTGCTTGAGCGCATGGTTTCGCTCACTCAGCGCAGTCCGCGTTTTCGCGATCTGATGCGGGATTTATTCGCCGGCTCGCAAGAGTACTCGGACCTTCGCGAGCGCCTGTACAGCAGCCTGCCGCGGATCGCCGCCGAGGCACTGGTTCGCACGTTGTGGAGCCCCTTCGATCGCCGAATCGTGCCGGGCAGAGAAATCCGGGCAGGCGCCAGCAATACTCTCTGACTTATTTCCTGTGTAAACCTCGCGCCAGAGTCTTCACCATGGTTCCGTTGACATCATCGTCCTTGAAAGCCCACACAACAGCGCCGCCGAGTCCGCCGGGAACGCGAAAGTCGATGTAGATGGCCTTCGCCCATGCGATCACCGGATCATCGTAGCTCCAAAACGTCAATGTTGAAGGATCGTAAATCCATTGTGCGAATCTTCGGCCGTCGTAGTGGCGTTCGAATCCTGTCAGACCCTGCAGTGTCATAAACGTGGCTACGCCGTCAGTTGCAAGCGTGTCGCCCGCGGGCGACGGCGCTGCCCCAGTCGAAGTTTGATAAAGGCCGTTGTTCACGTTGGGAACGCCGGTCCATCCCCTCCCGTAAAGAGGGACGCCGACCACGAGCTGACGCGCCGGTACTCCAGCCTGGAGATAAGCGCTGACTACGGCGTCAACGAAAAGACCCTGGCCGGCATTGGGGTCCTGGCGCGAATCGAAGATCGAGGCGGCGTGATTGGTTACTGTTTCCCAGGTCCCGTTCAGGTCATAGCCCTGCAGATTGAGGAAGTCGAGCTGAGCGGCGACTCGTTTAAGCTCCAGATTGGAATAATTTTGTGCTCCCGCCGGAGCAAAGATGCTTAGCAGGTAATGATGATGATTGGCTTTACCCAGCACATCCAGCTGGCGGCGAAACTCTTCCAGCAGCAGGGTAAAGTTATGTTTGTCAGCCGCTCCAGGAAATTCCCAGTCGATGTCGATTCCGTCGAACAGGCCAGCCGCAGAAACGCCATCTGCAATATTGCCCTTGATGAAGAGGTCGATGCAGGATGCAGCCAACTGCGAACGAGCCGCGGGCGAAGCAGCAGCAGTGGCAAAACCTTCCGCGTTTGCCTCGGAGGCGCCTCCCAGCGAGATCATGATTTTCAAGTTGGGATGAAGCTGCTTTAGCTGTTGAAGAGCGGCAAAGTTGCCAAACAAAGGTCCTGTATAAGGCTGCCCACTGACGCTCGGGAGGAAGGGAGTCTGGTAGTCGGCCCACGTATCAGCCAGTGAGCATTGTCCACCGCTCACGTTTCCGAACGCGTACAGGAGGTGCGAGATCTCGTTGGCGACCCCATTGTTTTGAAGATTAGCAATGTTGTAGTTAGCGCCGTAAATACTCCATTCTTCGAAGTATCCAGCAAGAATTTTTTCGTGACCGCGGCGTTGATCTTCGTTCGCAGAGGCAGCAAAAGCATTTGCCAGCACAAAGGCTACAAAGATCAAAGCGATGAAGGTTTGGCGTGTGCGGGAAGAGAACCTGGGCATGATGGGAGTTCCTCCGGGTGAAATTCGTCCTGGGAAAAAACGACCGGCGAAGTATAGAACTCTATAGCACATTGCGCAATATTGGCGATCTAATCAGCATCTGTGATATTGGGCTAGACGGCTGTTATATAGCACTTTGTGGAAATCTAGCGTCCACCAAGGCGCCTTGGAATACCTGCATGATTCCAACCCGATGCCTTTGGCGAGTGCCCGCTTCACAGGAAAAAAAGGGCTTCGATGAGCTTTGGCGACCCCTTGCTAACCGAGAGGAGGCAGCGTAGTCTAACTCGGTAACCGAGAGGAGTCCGCGTGAGCAAACCTTCCGACCTCGTCCAAGGAACCCTGGACATGCTGATTCTCAAGATACTCGCGCTGCAGCCCCTGAACGGTTGGGGCATTAGCCAGCGCCTCAAACAGATTTCCAGTGAGGTCTTGGGGGTCAGCGACGGTTCCCTCTATCCAGCGCTGCACAAGCTCGAACGTCGCGGTTGGATTCGGGCCCAGTGGAAATCGAGTGAAAACAACCGGCGCGCGAAATTCTATTCATTGACGGCGGCCGGACGGAAGGAACTCGACAAAGAAACTGCCAATTGGAACCGCGTCTCTGCCGCAATTTCCGGCATCGTGCAACTCGAAGAGGCCTGATATGAACGTCGAACAGTGGTTCTATTCGCTCTATTTGCGGTTCCGTTCGTTCCTTCACCCGACTCAGGTCGACGAAGAAATGAAAGAAGAGCTTCGCGACCATCTGCAGCAACTAATTGAGGAGAACATCGGGAAAGGTATGTCGGCGGAAGAGGCGCGCCGCTCCGCCATCATAAGTATGGGCGGACTGTCTCAGATCGAGCAGCAGTGCCGCGACGCTCGCGGCGTACCTATTTTTGCAGACTTCTTTCAGGATTTACGTTACGGTTTTCGCCAACTGCTCCGCAGCCCAGGCTTCTCTGTGCTGGCGATTCTGTGCCTCACTTTGGGCATCGGCGCAAATGCCGCCGTGTTCAGTTGGCTCGAGGGAATCTTATTTAGACCGTATCCACTCGTTGCGCATCAGGAAAGGCTGTTCGCAATTGCCGGAACCGCGCGCGGCGAAACTGGAGCCACCGAGCTTTCCTGGCCCGACTTCCAGGACCTGCGCAGAAGTTGCTCGCTATGCGAGGACGCCTTCGTCAGCAAGATTACCGGCAGCACCTTAAGTATCGGCGACCACGCAGACAGGACGACTGGCAGCATTGTTTCCGCCAACTACTTCGACGCGATTGGAGTTCATCCTATTCTGGGGCGGGGCTTCGAGGCCGGCGAAGACATCGGCAGTGATTCCCATCCCGTTGCGGTCATCAGCTTTGAGTTGTGGCGCGACCGATACAAAGGCGACCGAGAAATCATTGGCAAGATGCAGCGTTTTAATAACGTGCCGCACACGATCGTGGGCGTGGCGCCCCCAGGATTCTATGGAACGTTTGTCGGTTGGGCCATGCAGTTCTGGGTTCCCGTTTCAATGGAAGAAACTTTTGAGGGCGGCGGTTACAAGCTCCAAGATCGCGACGCGCGGTGGGTAGAGGCCTATGCTCGCGTCAGGCCCGGAGTTAGCCGCGCACAAGCCCAGCAGGAGATCTCGTCGATTGCCGCGCGCCTGAGCACGACTTATCCCGCCACCAACCGCGGCCGCAGCATCGGCATATGGCCACTGTGGCAAACTCCCTTCAATAACGCCGGCACTCTGCTGCCAACACTCGAAGTCATGGTGGCGGTCGTCGCGTTCGTTCTGCTCATTGCATGCGCCAATGTCGGTAATCTGCTGCTCGTCCGTTCTCTTACCCGTCGTCATGAATTGAGCATTCGCCTCGCTATTGGCGCCAGCCGCGTGCGCCTGCTCAAACAGCTCCTTACAGAAGGCCTCATCCTCTCTGCTCTGGGCACAGTCGGCGGACTTCTTGTCGCCTACTGGTGTCGTCACGCACTGGTGCTATTGTTGCCCCGGCGCTCTGGAGTATCGATGTACCTGCCCGGAGAAATTGATGCCCGCGTGATGGCCATGAGCGCTGCGATTTGTTTCCTTGTCACCTTAGTCGTCGGCATCATTCCCGCGTTTCAAACGCGCCGGCTCGATCTCGCCGCGCCTTTAAAGGCCGAATCTTCAGGCGTGGTCGGAGCGCGAGGAAAAGCCTGGATGCGCTCCGGTCTCGTGGGATTCCAGGTCGGCCTCAGCTTCATTTTGCTGGTAGGAGCGGCCCTGCTGCTCGAGAGCTTGCAAAAGATTCGAACCACAAGCCCCGGGTTCACCACTACCAGTGTTGTTACCACCGGAGTTTCGCTGGTCGCGGCCGGATACGATGAGCCTCGAGCGAAACGTTTTCAGGACGAATTGATCGACCGGATCACTGCTCTCCCCGGCGTTCAGGCTGCCGCATTCGCCCGCGTGACTCCCCTCGGTTACGGTACGTACTCGTCCACGCCAATAGCTGTCGACGGCTATCGACCTTCGCTGGAAGAACAGCCCGCGGTCGAATACAACCAGGTGAGTCCCGGATATTTCAACACCTTAGGAATTCCACTTTTTTCCGGTCGCGAGTTCATGCGCGCTGATGACGAAAACGCGCCGCCCGTCGCCATCGTGAATCAGACCATGGTGAAACGCTACTGGAGTGGTCAGGATCCGGTCGGGCGTCGACTCCAGGTGAAAGGCCGTTGGGCGCGAGTAGTTGGCGTCGTCGCCGACTCCAAGTACGAGAGTATGCGTGAGACTCCGCGGCCATTTTTCTACGTACCTTTGCGCCAGGACTTTTCACGGGGCCCTGCGTTAAACATCCGCACCAATCAACAGATCACCAGCTTGTCTGCGGCGCTCGTTCGCGAGGTCCATGCATTGGATGCAAACCTCGCGCTTTACGAGATGATCACCCTCCAGGAGCAAGTGAACCGCTCCACCTCACCGCAACTGGTGGCGGTCACGTTGGTTTCGATTTTGGGAGGCTTGGCGCTTCTGCTTGCGGCGGTGGGCTTATACGCTGTTATGTCGTACGCTGTGGCGCAGAGCACTCGCGAGTTGGGGCTGCGCATGGCTCTTGGTGCCGGAGCGCCTAACCTGCTGCGTCTGGTCATGTCGCGGGGCCTGCGATTGACAGCAGGGGGCGTTCTCTTCGGTATCGCGGCGGCACTCGCTCTGACGAACTTACTCGCACAGCTTCTTTACAACGTCAGCCCGCATGATCCTCTGGTATTCGCGTCCGCCTTGGCAGTGATGGCCACCACAGCTATGAGTGCGTGTCTATTGCCGGCCTGGCGGGCAAGCCGGACTGATCCGGCGCGCGTCCTGCGAGAATGAAGGCTGGTGCCGGGAACAGGACTTGAACGTGAGGCGTTCAGCGGGCGTGAGTCTCGTCTCCGGAGGAGACGAAGCGGTAGTCCGCTGCCGAAATCCCGAGCGAACCCGAGGGACCTCGATGCTGGTGCCGGGAACAGGACTTGAACTTGAGGCGTTCAGCGGGCGTGAGTCTCGTCTCCGCAGGAGACGAAGCGGTAGTCCGCTGCCGAAATCCCGAGCGAACCCGAGGGACCTCGATGCTGGTGCCGGGAACAGGACTTGAACCTGCACGCCTTTTACGGCACTGGATCCTAAGTCCAGCGCGTCTGCCAATTCCGCCATCCCGGCAGGTGGTAGCGATCTGACGCAATCAGGATATCAAAGGCGTTTAGCGCCTCAGTATTGATCTGCCCTCAGGCGGCAGCTCTCTTTTCCGCGCCTTTCAGCACCTTTAAGAATTCCCGCATAAAGAACGGCAGATCCATCCAGGTCCGCGAGGTGACAAGGTTCCCGTCCACAATGACTTCTTCATTCACGAACTTTCCTCCGGCGCGCTCAATATCCGGCGCAAGGGCTTCGTAGGTAGCGATGGTGCGTCCGCGAACAGCATCAATGGCGGCCAGGATTAATGACCCGTGACACAGCGATGCGATTGGCTTCTTGCCTTCAACGAAGTGCCGAACGATCTTCTGTAACGCTTGGTCATTTCGAAGATATTCCGGGGCCCGGCCGCCGCTCAGGATGATCGCGTCGTAGTCTGCGGGGTTGACATCCGCGAACGCGATATCAGCCGGGATGTGATAGCCGGGCTTCTCGACGTAGGTCTCCCAGCCGGGCTCGAAATCGTGTACCACCGACCTTAAGATTTTTTTTGTCGGGGCGCCAATATGCACCTCGATTCCTTCCTCGCGCAACCGGTGATAGGGATACCAGGTATCCAGCGATTCGGTTGCGTCCCCGGCCACCAACAATACAGGCTTCATGGATTCAGACCTCCGTTTGTACGGCGATCAGTATGTTACACGAGCAAATCGCTTCTAATGAAGAACCAAGTCGAGCCGATAGATGAATCGGGGCCCCGTTCGAAAACCGTAAGAGCCATGAGCGACAACGACATTATTCAGGATTTCCTCGCTGAGAGCGGCGAGAACCTCGACCGGCTCGACCGCGAGCTGGTTGGACTCGAGAAGAATCCGTCGGATAAAGACGCCCTTGCAGGCATCTTTCGCACCATTCACACAATTAAAGGCACATGCGGATTCCTCGGCTTTAACAAGCTCGAGAAAGTCGCTCATGTCGGTGAGAACCTGCTTACCCGGCTCCGTGATGGGCAACTCACGCTGAACCCTGAGATCACCACGGCACTGCTCGAAATGGTCGATGCCATTCGGCAGATGCTCGATGAAATTCGCAACACCGGTCAGGATGGGCAGAGCGATTATCCCAAGCTGCGCGAGACATTGACACGGCTGCAGAGTTCAACTTCCACTTCTGAGGCAACGGCCGTTGCCGCTCAGCCTGCAACTCCCGCAGCAATCGCTCCCTCAGCTCCACCGCAAGAGGCAGCGAAAACAGCTGCGGCAGACGCACCGACGATTTCGAGCCCATCACCGGCCGATGTGGCTCCGGCAAAACCGCCCTCGACCTCCTCCACATCGGCTCAAGTGCAGCAGGCTTCAGAAACAAAGCCGCGCGATGGTGCAGGTGAAACCATCCGGGTGGCGGTCAATCTCCTTGACAAACTGATGACCCTGGTGGGCGAGCTTGTCCTGGCGCGCAACCAACTGCTGCAATTCTCAAATTCTTTGGACAACACCGGCCTTCACGCCATCTGCCAACGCCTCGACCTCATTGCCAGCGAGCTGCAGGAAGAAGTTATGAAGACGCGCATGCAGCCGATCGGCAACATCTGGGCCCAATTTCCACGAACAGTGCGCGATGTGGCGCTAGCCTGCAACAAGAAAGTCAGTATCGAAATGGAGGGCAAAGAAACTGAACTCGACAAGACCATCATCGAGGCCATCAAAGACCCGCTTACTCACCTGGTGCGAAACTCTGTCGACCACGGAATCGAACTTCCGGAAGATCGAGTAAAAGCTGGAAAAGATGCGACCGGGAGATTGACGCTGCGTGCCTTTCATGAAGGCGGGCAAGTCATCATCGAGATTGGCGATGACGGGGCTGGATTGAATCATGAACGCATCCGCCAAAAAGCATTGGAGCGCAAGCTCATCACGGGCGAACAAGCGGCGCGCATGTCGATGCGCGAAATTTCCAATTTGATTTTCATGCCCGGCTTTTCAACGGCCGCGAAAGTGACCAATGTCTCGGGACGCGGCGTGGGCATGGACGTTGTGAAAACCAATGTCGAGAAGATCGGAGGCGCGGTCGACGTGCAATCTACTCCAGGACAGGGCACGACTGTTCGCATAAAAATCCCGCTTACGCTGGCGATTATTCCCGCACTAGTTGTCAACTGCCGTAATGAACGTTATGCCATTCCGCAGGTAAATCTGCTTGAACTGGTGCGGCTGGATGGCGAGCAACTGCGAACGGGTATCGAGATGGTGCATGGCGTTCCGGTATACCGTCTGCGCGGGAGGCTGTTGCCTCTGGTTTATTTAGCAGGAGAGTTACAACTGCAAGGAAGCGACGACCTGGCAAGCTCCGGGAGGCTGTTGCCTCTGGTTTATCTGGCAAGAGAGTTACAACTGCAAGGAAGCGACAACCTGGCAAGCTCCCGACCGAGCGCGGCAAACATTGTGGTATTGCAAGCGGATGAGCGGCAGTTCGGTCTGGTCGTCGATGGAATCGGCGACACCGAAGAAATTGTCGTCAAGCCACTACGCAAGCAGCTCAAAACCGTCAAGATTTTCGCCGGTTCGAGCATCATGGGCGACGGCAAGGTCGCTCTGATCGTCGACGTTCTTGGCCTGGCACAACGCGCGAGCGTGGTGAGTGAAACCCGGGACCGAGCGGTCGTCGAGAAAATAGCGGAGTCAACCGCCGCGGCAGAAGAGAAGCAAACGTTCATGCTGTTCGCGGGTTTGGTGACTCACGGATGGCGATTCCGCTGAGCACACTCGATCGTCTTGAAGAATTTGCGGTTTCCAAGATCGAGATGTCTGGCGCGCAATGGGTCACGCAATATCGCGGCCAGATACTCCCGCTTGTCCGGCTCAACGTGATCCTGGAAGAACGCCGCCACAAGCTGCAGGGACTGCAATCCCTGCCGCCGAGCGGCTCAAGCCCGGTGCAGGTGCTGGTCCTCAACCACGAGGGCTACTCGTTCGGGCTGGTGGTCGACAAGATCCTGGACATTGTTGAAGACCGCGCCGAGGTGAAAACCCCGGCCACGCGGCCTTGCGTGCTCTATTCGGTTGTCATTGGTGAACGTGTCACGGAGCTTCTTGATATTGCGGCAATCGTCAGCAGAAATGCGAGCCAGGCCGCAGCGCAGAAACCTTCGCTCAAGCGCGCGGCCAGAGGGGCCAATTGAACATGCCTGCACAGTACTGCACCTTCTACCTCGGCGGCCTGCTGTTCGGTGTAGAGTTGAAAAGTGTTCAGGAGGTGGTGAATCGGCACGAGATGACACAAGTGCCGCTCGCGCCATCGGTGGTCAGCGGTCTCATCAACCTGCGGGGCCAGATCGTGACAGCTATCGATCTCCGGCGGCGGCTGGAATTGCAGCCACGCACCTCTGAAGCTACCGTCATGAACGTAGTGGTTCGATCCGAGGATGGGGCCATCAGCTTTCTTGTGGATGAAATCGGAGACGTCGTCGAAGTGGAAGACAGCAGTTTCGAGCGCCCTCCCGAAACGTTACGCGGGAGCGTCCGTGGAATGATCCTTGGCGTCCACAAATTAAACAACCGTCTGATGCATGTGCTTGACACCAGCAAGGCGTGCCAACTGAGTGACGTCGCTGAAGCAATGGCTTCGTAGAGGTTTAAGGTCCCGAACCAAGACCAGTTCGGGGGAGGCCCGGTGCTTAAGTCGCTAGCGATCTTCGCAATCCTATTGATGGTTTTTAATGTTCCATTGACTTCACAGGCGTTGGCGCAGGAAGTGGAACCAGTTGAGCCTTCCTGCCGAAGCAACACCATTGCGTCTGTTCCCTCACGCCCCACCGTAACCAACTCAACTGAGACAACACAGTGTGGTGTCGCGGAACTCGAATATGGGTTGGAACGGCAATGGCCGGGAAACGGTACAAATCGTGACGATCTGACAGGTGGGCTGCGGTTCGGAATTCTACCGAACCTCGATTTTCATTGGTCCTCGGCTGATTTCCTTCACGTCATGGATGCTAATGGCGACCGCACCGGCTTCGGCGATACCTGGTTGGGAGCAAAATATCGTTTTCTGAATCAGAGTAAATTCAGACCGAGTCTTGGATTCTTTTACCAGGTTAAGGTTCCTTCCGGCAGCGTGGTGAAAGGCTTGGGTTCAGGGCAGGTCGACCACTCATTTGCTTTCCTGATAAGCAAAGACATCCGCCGAATTCATTTCGACTTCAATGCCATACCGCTCCTCGCGGGACGGCCCGAGGGCACCGGCTTTGATCACAATACCGGACTAGCTCTCTCCGGCGCGGCGCCTGTGACCCGGCGATTGGGTTTCGTGATGGAGGGCTATGGTTACACGTCGCTAAATGCTGAAGGTCCGGCGTTCGCTTCCCTCATGGCCGGCGTCACATATGAAGTGAATCCACGTTTCGTCCTCGACAGCGGAGTGGATTTTGGCGTCACCCACGATGCTCCGCACAAACGAGTTTGGATCGGGGCGACCTACGCCGTGGCGAACGTGTACTCCTGGATCCGTCCTAGTCACCAGTCATCCACACAACGTTAAAGTCAGTTGCCAACGCGCCGATTCAACTATCAGTCCATGGCTGTCTGAAATAGTCGCAGGCTTCTCAGTCTGGACAAGGCCCTCACTGAGTTTGCCCACGAGGGAGCGATCATGTCGTGGTTCAGCAATAAGAATGTTGGCACGAAACTCGCTTTGGCGTTCGGTGCCGTGGAAGTGTTGATGATCTTCCTGGGCGTCTTTTCTCTGGTTGAAATTTCTGAAGTCAATGACCACACAGTCGCGCTGGCGACCGATTGGATGCCAAGTGTCAAAACCATCGGCGACATGCGATACATCATTTCGACCGAACGGCGCTATGAGCTCTATCACATTCAACGCACGAACAAGAATGATGAGGCCAAAGATGAAGCCGGCATGAGCAAGGAAATGGACCTCTTGGCGGAAACCGAAAAGGCGTATCAGCCAATGATCTCCTCGCCCGAAGAGCGTGAACTTTATGCCGCATTTAGTGACGCATGGAACAAGCGATTGGCAATCGAACAACAAGTCCTACAGCTTTCCAGGCAGAACAAAAAGCCCGAGGCCCGGGAGCTTGCACTCTCGACTGAGTTGGACGCTTTTAATGTTGCTGCGGACAAACTGCTCGAAGATGCCGAATTCAATAGCAGAGGCGGCGCTGCGGCCGCAGCCCAGGCTGTCACAGCTTACTCCCGCTCGCGTTATTGGGTGATTGGCATTCTGGCGGGTGCGGTCGCGCTCGGCCTGCTTCTCGCCGCTCTGATCGGGCGGTCAATTTCAAGAGCGGTCTCGCGCATGGCGAGCATGATCCAGGAGATCGCAACCAACAACCTGACAGTCGCTGACATGGAGGTGTCGGCCCAGGATGATGTTGGCCGGGCAGCAATCGCTTTGAACAAAATGAAAAACAACTTGCACCAGGTGATCGAGGCGATTGCCAATAACGCTCAGCAGGTGGCAGGCGCGAGCGAGCAGTTGTCAAACACCAGCCAGCAGATCACCGCTAACTCGCAGGAAACCTCCACCCAGGCGCAAGTGGTTTCAAATGCCGCCCAGCAGGTCAGCCAGAACCTGCAGACCGTCGCCACCGGCGCCGAAGAGATGGGCTCGACCATCAAGGAAATCGCCAAGAACGCCACCGAAGCCGCCAAAGTCGCTACCTCCGCCGTGCGCGTTGCCGAGAGCACCAACACCACCGTCGCCAAACTCGGCGAATCGAGCAACGAAATCGGGCAGGTCATCAAGGTCATCACTTCGATCGCGCAGCAGACCAATCTGCTGGCTCTGAATGCCACCATCGAAGCCGCGCGTGCCGGTGAAGCCGGCAAAGGTTTTGCCGTGGTGGCCAACGAAGTGAAAGAACTGGCCAAAGAAACCGCCAAAGCTACCGAAGACATCAGCCGCAAGATCGAAACCATTCAGACCGACACCAAAGCGGCGGTTGAGGCCATTGCCAATATCAGCGGGGTGATCAACCAGATCAATGACATCTCGAACACCATAGCGACGGCAGTCGAAGAGCAGAATGCGACGACGAACGAGATGGCGCGCAATGTGAGCGAAGCGGCGCATGGCTCGGGCGAGATCACCAGCAACATCACCGGCGTGGCACAGGCGGCCGAGAGCACTTCGCAGGGAGCGGGCGAGACCCAGAAAGCCGCCCAGCAACTGGTCGACACCTCCCAGGAGCTTCGCCGCCTGGTCGAAAAATTCAAGATTCGAGGCGGTGAACAGGACCAGCGGGAGGGCTCAAGTTCGCCCGTCACGGCCGCGGCGGCTCATGCCTGAGAAATCAGCATTTGAAACTGCCAAGCAACGTAGCGGAGACATCTGGCGATGGCTGCCATTCGCGTATTGATCGTGGACGACTCGGTGGTGATTCGCAAGATCCTCACTGAAACCCTGTCCGCCGACCGTGAAATCGAAATCGCCGGATCGGCCAGCGACGGGCGAATCGCTCTTTCGAAACTCGCGCAGATCAAGCCCGACGTCGTCACTCTGGACATCGAGATGCCGGTGATGAACGGCCTCGAGACTTTGAAAGAGCTCCGTAAGTCCCATCCCGCGTTGCCAGTGATCATGTTCAGCACGCTTACAGAGCGGGGTGCTTCCGCGACTCTGGACGCACTTTCTTTCGGCGCGTCAGACTACGTCACCAAACCGAGTAATACGGGCAGCATGGATGCGGGTATAGCGGCGATCCGAACTGAACTGATTCCCAAGATCAAAGCACTTTGCAGGCGTACAACCGTTAAGCCAAGACTTTTCTCGTCACCCAAGCCGGTCGGCCCTCTCACTCTCCGCGCAAAGCAGCCGATAGACATAGTGGCGATTGGAACTTCTACTGGGGGACCAAACGCGCTGGCTGAAGTTTTGCCGCGATTACCTAAGGACCTCCCGGTCCCGATTGTTGTGGTCCAGCACATGCCGCCGATCTTTACCCGGTTTCTCGCAGAGCGTTTGAGCGCGCAATCGCAGATCACCGTCAGCGAGGCGAGCGATGGAGCAGACCTTGCGCCGGGACAAGCATGGATTGCGCCCGGCAATTTCCACATGACGGTATCGCGTAGAGCACTGCGGGGACGCGTGGACCTGAATCAAGACCCTCCCGAACACTCCTGCCGGCCAGCGGTCGATGTGCTTTTTCGCTCCGTGGCCAGCACCTATCGGTCGAACGTGTTGGGGGTGGTCATGACGGGAATGGGATCCGACGGCGTACTGGGTTCGCAAAAAATTCGGGAAGCGGGAGGCGAGGTACTGATTCAGGATGAGGTCTCGTCTGTGGTTTGGGGCATGCCCGGTCTCGTGTATGCAGCGGGCCAAGCGGATGCGGTGTATCCGCTCGACCAACTGGCATCTGAAATCACTCGTCGCGTAATGCAGAGCAGAACTCCGCGTCCAGTTGCTTGCGTAACGCGTGCAGCCAGCATGGCGGTTCGAGCCAAATGACCGCCGGCCCTCAGATTGCTTTGGCAAGACCACCCGCCGGACTGGCGCAGAACCCAATTGATCCCGTGTTCCGGCAGATCCGCGACCTGGTCTACAAGGTCTCCGGTATTTATCAGCTCGAGGAGAAACTCTATCTGCTGGCAGACAGTTGTGGCCGCCGGATGCGGCAACTGAATGTCAATACACCCCGAGACTATTGGGACCGGTTAACCGCCCACGCGAACCGGGACGCGGAGATGCGTAGCCTGCTCAACGAGGTCACGATCGGGGAAACCTCGCTCTTTCGTAGCCAGCCACAGGTGGACGCCATCCGCCAGGTCATCCTGCCGGAACTGGTGGCTGAAAAATCCAAACAGGTCATCAAACGCATGCGCATCTGGAGTGCTGGCTGCTCCACTGGCGAGGAGGCATACACGCTCGCGATGATTATGCTGGAAGAAAAGGAGCGTCTCCTTAAGGAATGGACGGTCGAAATACTGGCAACGGACTTGAACGATCGTTCGGTAGAGACAGCAAAAACCGGCATCTACGGGGACTACGCACTACGCTCAACCACCGACTACTACAAGCGCAAGTACTTCACGCCGGTCGATGACAAAAAGCTGCAAGTGAACCCCGAGGTGAAAAAACTAATCAACTTCAGCCGGCTCAATCTGCAGGACGATTCGAAGATGCTTTTCATGAAAGGCATGGACCTGATTTTCTGCTGCAACGTATTGATCTACTTCGACGGGCCTTCGAAGACCAAAGTCGTGAACCACTTCTTCAACAACCTCAATACCGGCGGATATTTCTTTCTCGGAACTTCGGAATCGCTCCTCAAGCTAAACGAACAGTTCCATCTTGTGCATTTTCCAGGAGCGATCGGATATTGGAAACCCTCCCTTACAGGTAAGAAACCATGAGTACAACCGTCGCCGCTACGATTTCCGAGCGGGTTGAGCGTATTGAAACCATGCCCTCGATTCCGGCGGTCCTGCTGCCGCTGATGGAATTGCTGAACGCTCCGCCGGACAAAGTGAACCTGGATGAGGTAGTCAAGCTGGTTTCCTATGACAACACCATTGCGCTGCAGACACTGCGCATTGCCAGCTCGCCGCTCTTCGGACTGTCCAAGACGCCGCAGTCCATCAAGGCGGCCGTGATGACGCTAGGACTGCGTCGCGTCGGGGCCATGGTACTCACTTCGTGCCTGGGGCAGGCCTTCCCGACAAAAGGCTGGGCTCTCGACCCAACGGTTTTCTGGCGGCATTCGCTGGGCTGTGCCATGGTGTGCCGCAAGCTGAGTGAGAAGCTGCGTGTGATTGACGTCGATAAGGCGTACATGGCAGGTCTGCTGCATGATGTCGGCTTCCTGGTGAACTGCCTGGTATTTTCGAAAGAATTTGCTGCTGCCCTGGAGAGGGCTTCACAACAGAACACTCCGATTCTCGAGGCCGAGCAGCAGACGATGGGGTTCACTCATTGTGATACCGGCCGTGCACTCGCGGAAAAATGGAAGCTCGCGAGCGACATCGTGCAAGTGATTGCCCATCACCATGCCATTGAGGACAGCCAAAGTGCGCAGTCGCTGGTGTCGCTTGTGCACCTTGGAGATTTACTCTGCCGCATGCGCAACCTTGGTTACGGCTACTACGAACGCCAGAAAGTCGACTTGATCGACGATCCGGCCTGGAGTGTTCTGCTGAAAGAATACCGGGAGCTGGAAAATGTTGACCTGGTCCGCTTCACCTTCGAGCTTGACGAAGACATGGTCGAGATCGGCATGCTGGTATCGATCATCTTCGGCTCTGGCAAGACAGCCGCAGCTCCTTAAGTGTTGCCGCGGGTCTTAATTGTGGATCTGAAGCGAGATGATGACAGGCATGTCTTCGAACAAAAGCCGAACTTCCAATGCTTCGGAGTCAGTGGGAGAGTGGAGACAGTAGTCGTTACCGGTTATAACCGTCGGAACAGAGAGCATGCATTCGTTTCCGAGCCGGGCGATCTTGTTTTTGAAATTTCCCGCAACCATATTGCAGATTTCGCCGAAGGCATCTCTCATTTCCGGTCCGATTGTCCCGGGTTCGACGCCCAGCATCTTCGATGCCATGCAGGTGCTGGCTTTCAGGCTGCAGCGGATGCCCATGACTCCGCAGAGCAGGCCAGCGAGGCCAACCATGGCAGTGATCTCGCGCACTTCTTCGAAGGGAGTTTCAGGGTGGGTCAGGGTGCAACCGAGCATCAGCTCGAACACCTCTCGGGCTGCGACTTCAAGGACCTTGCCCCAATTCTCATGGCCGCTGGCGTTGCCAGCCAGCAGTTCGCCGGTCGTTTTCACGCGTTCACCCCCAACAGTGGAAGCACGTGTTCTTTCACCTGTTCTGCCGTAAAGGGTTTACGTATGTAGCCTCGCGCGCCCGCAGAGAGCGCTTGCACAACATGCGACTCGCTGCCTTCAGTAGTGATCATGACCACCGGAACTCCTTTGGCGTTTGGAACTCCGCCGAGTTGTTTAACCAGTTCGAGCCCATCCATCACGGGCATGTTGATGTCGCACAGAATCAGGTCGACTTTGTTGTCTGCCAGCACCGCAAGCGCCTCGGCGCCATTACCGGCTTCGAGCACAGCGCTCATCTCCACGCCCGCCTGCTTCAGGGAACGCTCCACAATTTTTCGCATCACCGAGGAATCGTCCACGATGAGCGTGCGTATGCTGTTCATGAATTGTTCTCACTTCTTGCGAGAAGTTTTTCGGGTCTCGTCACTGCTGGATAAATCGGCAAACAGCAGACCGACTTTAGCCGGCCTGAAATCGGAATCCTTTGGTTGTGACTGTTCACGCTAGATGTTAAGAGGTCTGGGATCGCAGCATCTTGCAGATTTTCCTTTATCTGCTGGATTTGGGCGGACGTCAGGTCGGCAAATTTCCTGGTTGGGGCGAGCTCGGTTTCATGACAGTCCTCGCATTAGAGTTCTCGTCCCGACATCGGCACAGCGCGCGATTTATTGAGCTCGGAGCGAGATTACTGGCTCTGCTAGAATCCGCGTCATGCCAAACAGCAAGGCACGAGCAAAAAAGATCAAACTTCTGCTCTTTGACGTGGACGGTGTTCTTACCGACGGAAAGCTATTTTTCTTCCCCGCCCCTGCGGGTGCGCAACAGAGTATTAAGGAGCAGGCAGCCAGTCACGGAGGTCAGGGCGGATTCGGGCTACACAGCGAGACCTTCGTCGAGGCCAAAGGCTTTCACGCTCACGATGGCGCCGGCATCTCGCTGGCCCGGCTTGGCGGGTTAAAGACCGGTCTAATCACCAAGCGGATTTCTGAGACCGTTGCTTTGCGCGCGCGCGATTTGCGCCTCGACCACGTTCATCAGGGAATCAACGACAAGCTGGGTGTGTTTAAAGAAGTCTTGAAGCAGGAAAGGTTGACGGCTTCCGAAGCCTGCTTCGTAGGAGACGATGTAATCGATCTGCCGGTCATGTGGAATTGCGGGCTCGCGGTTGCCGTCGCCAACGCTCGCGACGAAGTGAAACGCGACGCTCATTATGTGACTAAACACGGTGGAGGGGATGGCGCCTTACGGGACGCGATTGAATTCATCCTGAAAGCGCAGGGGAAATGGAAGAAAGCTGTCAAAAAATATATAGGGGAGCGAAGTCCTGGGAGCCAATAGTCTCGATTGGCAGGGACGAAACGACGAACAATAGGGACGGATCGTTTCAACCTTTCGCGCGCTTGATCGTCGAAGGCGAGAAGGCCTAAAATCGCCAGTTTGCCATTACTCATTGAGGTCCATGTGCGCCTACAACTTGCTCTGTTGCTCGTCGTTTTCACGTATACATCTGTCGCTTTCGCGCAATCGGCGAATACCAGTCAGACAAAAAAAGACCGGTTCAGCACCGTCGATAAAAGCGCGAACCCGTGTACCGACTTCTATCAGTACTCCTGCGGGAATTGGCTCAAGACCCAGCAGATTCCTCCGGACCAATCTTCGTGGGGTACATTCCCCGAACTGGCGGAACGGAACCGCGATATTTTGAAGCAGATTCTTGAGAAAGCATCCGCGGACGATCCCAAGCGCAACCCTATCGATCAGAAGATCGGCGACTACTACCAGTCATGCATGGATGAGAAAACTGTTGACGCCAAGGGACTCGATCCTCTCAAGCCGGAACTCGATCGAATTGCGGCGGTCCAGGACAAGCAAGGTTTGATTGACGCGGTCGCTCGGGTGCAGATGATCGGGCCTAATCCGCTGTTCAATTTCTACACACAGCCTGACCTGCACGACGCAAACATGGTAATCGCGTACATCGACCAGGGCGGCCTGTCATTGCCCGATCGCGACTATTACCTCAAAGATGATGCGCACATGGCGGACATTCGGAACCGCTTCGTCGAGTACGCGACCCAACTGTTTACTCTTGCTGGGCAGTCGGCGGAGCAGGCTGCAGAGTCAGCAAAGACAGTGCTCAGAATCGAGACCGCGTTGGCTCAGGCTTCCATGGATCGGACGGCACGTCGCGATCCGAAGACGCGCGATCATAAAATGACCCGGGACGAAGCGGTTCAACTCGCGCCGAACTTTTACCTGGCGCGATTTTTCAGCGATATCAACACCCCGAATTTTTCCGAGTTGAACGTCAGCAATCCGGAGTTTTTCAAACAGGTAAATGGCTTACTGGACTCCGAACCACTCGACGCATGGAAGACATACGTGACCTGGCACCTGCTGGACGGGAACGCGCCCTGGCTCTCTCAGCAGTTCGTCGAAGCTAATTTCAAAATGCAGCAGGCGCTCACCGGCCAATCGGAGATTAAAGCGCGGTGGAAGCGTTGTGTAGCCGCCGTCGATGACGAGCTCGGCGAAGCGTTGGGCCAGCGCTATGTTGAACAGACTTTCGGCGCGGAAGGCAAGCAGCGCATGCTGAAGATGGTCGATGCCTTGGAGAAGTCGCTTTCGGAAGACATTCAGAACCTCCCTTGGATGTCTGAAGAAACCAAGAAGCAGGCGCATGTCAAACTGCAGGCGATCCGCAACAAGATCGGGTATCCCGATGTTTGGCGGGATTACAGCTCGGTTAAGATTGTGCGCGGCGACTTATTGGGCGATTTCATGCGAGCGAATGAATTCGAGGCGAAGCGCAACATCGACAAGATCGGCAAACCGCCCGACCGAAACGAGTGGGGCATGACTCCCCCAACCGTAAATGCGTACTACTCGCCGCCGAGGAATGAAATCGTGTTCCCTGCGGGCATTTTGCAGCCGCCATTTTTCGACAAGAACGCTGACGATGCCACGAACTTCGGCAGCATCGGCGTGGTGATCGGGCATGAGCTGACGCATGGTTTCGATGACCAGGGCCGGAAATACGATCCCCAAGGCAATCTGCGCGACTGGTGGACAGCGGAAGACGGGCAAAAATTCGAGGAGCGCGCCAGTTGCGTTGCCAATGAATACAGCGGCTTCACCGCTATTGATGACCTGAAGCTCAATGGACGGCTAACGCTGGGCGAAAATACTGCCGACAACGGCGGTGCCAGGATCGCGCTTATGGCGATGCATCATTTCATTGCCGACGATAAGAGCGGCAAGGCCGGAAAGACCATCGATGGGTACACGCCGGAGCAGCGTTTTTATTTGGGCTATGCTCGCATCTGGTGCGAGTTGCGGCGACCAGAGTATATCCGTGCCCAGGTGACTACGAACCCGCATTCTCCGGGAAAATGGCGCGTGGACGGAGTAGTAGAAAACATGCCCGAGTTTGAAAAAGCGTGGGGCTGCAAAGCGGGTGAGCCAATGGTCAGCGAAAATGCCTGCAGGGTGTGGTGACCCGGTGGCTAGTGATTCAGTGATCAGATTTTGAATATCGCTGCAGGTGATGGATCACTGGAAAATCGAAAAGCGCGCCGTAAATAGCAAAGACCATCTTGAGCAAAGTACTAGTCGCTGACCACTGGCCACTTCTTTGCTAACATCTTCCCTTCCGCTCTGAATGAAAAATACCGGCGAAAATGTGGTGCGCATTGAAGCCCGCGCTCTTTCTGCTCTGGCGGACCGTTTGGCGGGTCCCATGGCGGAAGCATTCACTCACGCCGCAGAGTTGATTTTTTGTTGTCCAGGGCGCGTCGTGGTTACGGGAATGGGCAAGAGCGGAATCATTGCCCGCAAGCTGGGCGCAACCTTGAGTTCAACGGGCACACCCGCGCTGTTCATGCATCCGGTGGAAGCTTTGCATGGCGACTTGGGGATGCTGGCCCATGGCGACGTCGTAATCGCTCTCTCAGCCAGTGGTGAGACGGAAGAAATTCTGCAACTACTTGCCACGCTCAAACGGCTTCGGCTTCCGCTGATCGCTATTACCTGCGACGAACATACGACCCGGGCACCCTCGCCCGCGAAGCCCACTGTTTCGACACTGGCCTCCGCCGCGGACGTATTCCTCAGCTGTGCGGTTGCCGAGGAAGCATGCAATATCGGATTAGCACCAACTGCATCGACCACCGCCATGCTTGCCTTAGGGGATGCCCTCGCGGTCGCGGTCGCCGAGAAGAAGGGTTTTAAAGAGGAAGATTTCGCGCGGTTGCATCCCGGCGGCAAACTGGGGAAACGCTTGGCGCGAGTCGAAGCTCTCATGCATACCGGCGATGCGCTGCCCAAGGTTTCTCCGCAAAGCAAAATGCCGGACGTAATCTACGAGATGTCGCGCAAGAAACTGGGAATGACCACGGTGGTTGAAGGCGAACGGCTGGCAGGCGTCATCAGCGACGGCGATTTGAGGCGCTTGCTCGAGCGGAGGGGCAAAGATGTACTCGATCTGACCGCCAGTGAATGTATGACACGCGATCCCAAAACCATAACCAGCGGGGAATTCGCCGCTACCGCGCTGGGAATCATGGAAGAAAAAAAAATCACGTCTCTGGTCGTAGTTGATGAGGGCAAAGTTCGCGGCATCATTCATCTCCATGATCTTTGGGGAACGGAGATGGTGTGACCTGGCAAATCTGGCTGCTGTTTGTGATGACCGAAGCCGTCCTTAGCCTGACGCCAGGGCCAGCAGTGCTTTACGTTTTGTCGCAGGCGATCCAGCGCGGGCCGGGGAAATCGGTCTGGGGGAGTTGGGGAATCCTCAGTGCGAATGCGATGTACTTCGCGCTTTCGGCGACCAGCCTGGGCGCGGTGATCGTCGCATCATACAAATTGTTTTTTCTGATCAAGTGGGCAGGCGCGGCGTATCTGGTTTATCTGGGCGTCCGCAGCTTCGTTGGCAAGAGCTCAGTAATGGCGATTCCCGCAGCGGAACGTGATGGGCGTTCCGGGCCGCGAGTTCTGCGGGACGGTTTTTTTCTGCAGGCAGCAAATCCCAAAGCGCTGCTGTTCTTTACGGCGATTTTGCCGCAATTTATCAATCCTCATCGTAATGTGGCGTTGCAGATTCTGGTGCTGGGAATCAGTTCGATTCTGGTGGAGTTCGCAATCCTATTTACTTACGGGCAACTAGCCGGGCGAGCATTGGCGACTGCGCGTGACCCGCGGTTTGAAAAGCTGACCAACCGGATCGCCGGATCGATGCTAATAGGGGCGGGGGTTGGCCTGGCCAGACTGAACCGGACCTGATTCTGAGGGACCGGTCTCTCCGGCATCCATGCTCGAGCCCAGCGGCTCATAGCGATACTTGTGGCCGTCCCAGAAAAGCGCCGAGGTCATCTGATCTCCCCCGGCCTCTTCGATATAAATTGCGGTCACGAGTTTTTTCTTTCGCAGGCGCATTTTTTTCAAACACACGGTTTTCACCGGAATGTTGATGATGACGTATTTGGCCTGCGGCGTCTTCGAGTGCCAGGCGTCTGGACCAGAGCCGTGTATCACCAGCACGTCGATTCCGCGCAGCTTCGGATCATCGGGAGCAAAGCCGGTCGTAATTGCTGGGTTTCCGTATCCGAAAAACGAGTCCATCGGATCGATGACCTTATAGTTTTTGTCTCCCTGGTCCACCAGCGGGTTCTTGCAACGCGCGACGATCATAACGTCATCTACGCCGTCATCATTTAGATCTCCGGTCATCGCGGGCCAGCCGGATTCAAACGAGCATGTATCACCGAAAGCCCGATGCACAAAGTCGGAATCGACACCCTCTACCTTTGGCGTGCCGGTTTGGGCTGCAGCAGACGCCAGAAACAAAAAAACTGAAAGGAGAATTCGTGACCACATGAACCAACTGTAGTCTGGCAAACGCTTCGTAGCTAGGGTGTGCAGGTAACGAAGGTCACAGCCTAGGCGAGGGCCGCAAACCGGACGGTGCTACCGCGGGCGGCTTTTCCGGAAGTGCTGCCAGCCTGCGGGACGCAAAATAGAGCGGACGCCTTCATGAACTGACACCATCTGCTTGTTTTTGGTGATCTGGCCGATGCAGGTAATGAGCACGCCTTCAATTTCCGAGGGGACCTTCCGGTTCGCGGGCGCGGTGAAAAGCAGTTCGTAGTCTTCACCGCCATGGAGAGCAAACTTCAGATCCACAGGCCTCAGGGGATGTCCAACTCTGGCGAGTGGAATCGCGGGCAAGTAAATTTTTGCGCCGACGCCGCTTGATTCACAAATATGGCTGAGGTCGGTCGAAAGGCCGTCGCTGAGGTCGATCATCGCCGACGGAATTTTATGCTTGCCCAGGAATTCTCCGACCCGAATTCTGGGTATTGGAAAAAGGTGTGAGCGGAATTGCTTCGGGTTCAACTTCGTCTTCGTTGAGAAGAGTCGATGAAGTGCAGCCGCTGATCCGCCGAGCGTTCCGGTCACATAGATTTTGTCCCCTGGTCGGGCGCCTGATCGTAGGATTGCTTTGCCCTTCGAAATTGAGCCGAGAACAACGATGTCAGCGAGGATGGCGCTGGGCGATTGCGCCGTATCGCCCCCTGCCAGCGTTACCCCGAATTCATCTGCCAGCTTGAGGAGGCCACGCATAAATCCGTCGACCCAGGCTTGCCTCGTCTTTACCGGGAGGGCGAGAGACAAAAATGCGGCGGTCGGTTCAGCTCCCATTGCAGCGATGTCACTGAGTCCGCGAGCCAGGCACCGATGACCAACCGATTCGGGCCCATGCCACTCGCGGCGAAAGTGCACGCCTTCAAGGCTGAAATCGGTGGTCACCAGGATTTCGTGTCCAGGAGCCGTGCGAATAACAGCACAGTCATCGCCCATTCCAACAATGACTTCCCTCGCGTGTGCAAGCTTGAGCTGTTTCCGGAGGCTCGCAGCGCGAACAGTGGAACCGATTTTTGAAATCAGTAGTCGTTCAGGCAGAGGCAAGATAAAAACATCATATGGGAAAGACCACCTCATCCCCAGGGCACGCTCAATTCTTGGTCTGGTCAGTAACCGAACAGAGGGGACAACCCCAAAAATTTTTGTTACATCTACAATCCCGATTCCGGAAACGCCCCAGATGGCGTACTTTGCTGCCTGGTGACTTGGCGACTAAGTACCTAAGTCACCTCAAGTCGGGAGTGGTAATTGGCCCGATGGTCAGCTCTCGATTACCTGTCGTTTGTAACTCAAATTGCTGTCCGGCGTCGTTGACACGTTGGAAGCCGCTTTGCTACCGTTAGCGAAGCAGTCTCCCAAAAAGCCTGTGGTCGAGCTAAGTGCTGCCTCTGCCTGGAGTTAAGCGGAGCAGTGATTTTGGCGCCCTTTCCTTGGTGCGATGGCATGTTTTGGCCCGCGAACCAGGAAAGACGGCGCGCCGAATTTAAAGATGTTTTCTGGCCGAAGAGGCTTGGATCAATATTGCGTAAACGCTTCTACATCCTTTTCGTGACGCGCGGCGAAGACGGTCAGCTTCGCAAGATTCCCATTCCGGTTCATTACTTGTACGTATTCGTGGCTGGCGCCGCCGTAGGAGTGCTGGGGCTTACCGGCATTGCGCAGTCTTACGTGCGAATGCTGATGAAGACCTCGCAGTACAACGAACTGCGTGCCGAGAAGGATGATCTCAGGAACCGGTACACGCATCTCGAAGAAGTCGCCAAGGAACGGGACATGCAGGTTGCGTCTTTGGGCTCTCTGGCGAACGAAGTTTCCTCGCTTTACGGGCTAAAGTCGGACCCGATCCTGGTTGCGGCGGCTTCGTCTGACCAGATCCAGAACGACCAAGTCACTTCTTCGATCGACCGCCTTTCGACCCTGAAGAGCACGGCACTGAGCGGTGCGACAACCGCCGGACTTACGCTCGGACTGACGCGTAACGTCACCACGGCAGACTGGGTGCGGGCAAATTCGGCCCCCAGTTTGTGGCCTGTAGAAGGTCCGATCACAGGGTCTTTTGGCGAAAGGATCGATCCGTTCAACGGCGAAGGTTCATTCCATTCCGGAGTTGATATTGGAGCAATGATTGGTCAACCGGTAGTGGCACCAGCCGATGGAACGGTGATGTTCGCGGACTTCATGGGCGGATACGGGCGCGCCGTGGTGATCGACCATGGACATGGCGTCAGCACACGCTACGGCCACCTGAAAAGCTTCGGCGTTTTTCCCGGCGAGCGTATTCATCGTGGCGATACCATCGGCTACGTAGGCGACAGCGGCCGCAGCACCGGGCCGCATCTGCACTACGAAGTTCGCATCAACGATATTCCTGTGAATCCTCACAAATATCTGCGCACGACTTACGCGCATGTCGGCGGCTTCGCGGCTGGAAGCTAGTTTTTGCACCTTTCGTAACTGACGAGTATCTTCCCTGAAAGAAATTCTCGGCTTATTCTTATCTTCAGCATAGGGCCTTGCTCCTGGGCTCTCACCGTACAGTTATGTTTCCATATCGTCTCTACACCCTGGTTGCGGGCGGGGCCGGCGCTGTTTTCGCTGCCTATCTGGTTTTCGGGCGGAAGAAGAAAAGTTCAGCAGAGATCGAGCGCCAGCGGCGTGAGTGGCTGAACCAGATCGGCCGTATCACCGACGGAACAGTGATCGATGTTCATGAGATCGCCGCCAATGGGCACGCACCAGCGACCATGTTGATCTTTCAGTATGACGTGGGCGGAGTTTCGTACGAGGCGTCGCAGGACGTGACGCTGTTGCGGCAACTGATAAATCTTCATTCATGCCGGCTGGGGCTTCCAACTTCGGTCCGCTACGACCCGCAAAATCCAGGCAATTCAATAGTGGTTTCAGAGAAGTGGATGGGGTTGAGGCAGTGATTCGTGGCTCGTGATTCGTGACTGGCGGTTCGTAATTCGTGACTAGTGATTTCAACCTAGACTAAGAGTCCGAATCACGAGCCACGACCCATGGTTTCTTATCGCACATCGATTCGCAACAAGATATCCACCACTTTGCGATCGTCAAACTGGCTCATGCGTTTTGTGTCGCTGCTTTTCCCTTTTGCCTGCGCGTAGATTTCGTAATCGACGTTGTTGGAGAGCGCAGGAAAGCGATACGTTCCATCCGCGCCCACGATGTAAGTCTTCACCGCGCGAGTGCGGGTGTCGGTTACATAGACCACCGCGTCAGGCACAGGATTGTCCTGCCGATCGAGCACTTTTCCGGTAAGCAGGCGTCCCGGGGCTTCTTCTTTGCCTTTCGCGAGACCAGGAATCGCTGTCACCAGCATCACGGTGATCAAAGCAGCAGGAACAATGCCAGCCAGTTTTGCCGACCTCAGGATTCTGCCCATGACCACTCCAGGTAAACGCGCTCTCTATTTTAGATGCAAACCGGTATCGACCCGCTCGTTACTTTCAATGTGCACGGTGACCTCGGGCCCCGGCTGCAAGTGCTTATAAAGGGAGTTCTTATAACCCCGCAAATCAGCCGAAATGACGTAGTCCTGCTTGCCGACGGGCACGTGCTGTTCGAATTCGCCCAGGTGGTTTGAGCGAACATCCCATCGCGCTTTTTTATCGCCGAGACGCCGTATTTTTACGGTCACCCCGTATACCGGATGGTCGTCCGGCCCCCAGACCGTGCCGAAGATCAAGGCGTAGTCGGCGGAAACCCGATGTTGAGCTTGTAGCGGTGAACTTGTGGCTGAGAAAAATACGATGCAAGCAAGGGCAATTACATAGACAGAGAACAGTGCGCGATTATGAATAGTCACCGTCTTCGGTTTCTTCTTCCTCTTCATCTTCTTCGTACTCTTCCTCTTCATCGACGGGCTTGAGCTCGACCGGATTAATGGTGCTCACCTCGAAGTCCATCCCACACTCCGGGCAGGAGAGGACTTCACCCTCGTCGACCTCATCTTCCTCGACATCCAAACTGCTCTCGCACTCCGGGCAATACAGCATAGCGGCCTCCAACTCGGTGTCTGCTGACTATGATTGCACGTCAGTATATTTATTGTCTTCTGGGTCAGAGGTCAAGTAGGGGATTTATCGGGAGTTCCGGTCTCCCGTGGCTTTGGAACGGGTCACATCAGCCACAGCGCATCCACATCAACAATTACATTCGTGCGCGGAATGTTCTCTTTTGCCGCTTCGGCGAGCATGGCGCGCAGGAGTGCGTTCAGCTTTTGCCGGCTCGGAGATTTCAAAACAAAGTGGTAGCGATAATCGCGTTTCAGCCGCTCGATCGGGGCAGCGGCAGGGCCGAGCACCCGCACTCCGTCGTGGCTTGTCTTTTCGAACCAGCGACCGAGCGTGCCGGACCAGCGCAGCGTGTCGTCGAGCTTTGCGCTGCGGACCATCACATTCGCCAGCGAACTGTAAGGCGGATAGTGCATCCAGCTGCGAAAGCGCAACTCCTTTTCGTAAAAGCCGGCGAAATCGTGCCGGGTGGCGTAGCGCACGGCATAGTGATCGGGGAAATAGGTCTGCAGAATTACTTTGCCGGTAACGTCCCCTCGCCCCGCACGACCTGCCACTTGTGTCAGCAATTGGAACGTCCTCTCCGCGGCGCGGAAATCAGGAAGGCCAAGCGCCATATCTGCGCCGACTACGCCGACGAGAGTGACGCCATGGATATCGTGCCCCTTTGCAATCATTTGGGTGCCCACTAACAGATCGAGTTCGCCCCCGTTCAGCGCGTTCAGGACTCGCTCAAAATCGGCGTGATTGCGTACCGTGTCACGGTCCACACGCGCGATGCGCGCTTGCGGGAAATATCCATGCAACAGCTCTTCAAGCTTCTCCGAACCCGTTCCCAAAAAATAGACATATTCGCTGCCACAAGAAGCGCAGTGCTTCGGCACTGGCGCCATGAACCCGCAGTAGTGGCATTCCATACGGCGACTTGACTTGTGATGGGTGAGCGCAACCGCGCAATTCCGGCACTGAAGGGTCTTGCCGCATGCGCGGCACAAAGCCACCGGCGAATATCCCCGCCGATTGAGCAGGACCATTGCCTGCTCATTGCGCTCAAGGCGAAAACGAATTTCTTCGAGAAGCTTGCGCGAGGCGACCTCTTCTTGCCCGGTCTCCTGAAACTCCTGCCGCATGTCTACAAGTTCGACCTGGGGCAAGGACCGCTTCTGAACCCGATCAGGCATCTCGACCAATGCATAACGATGCTTCTTGGCATTGAAGTAGGATTCCAGCGAAGGTGTTGCCGAACCTAGGACAGCCACCGCATTCGACAACTTCGCCCGCATCACGGCGACATCGCGGGCGTGGTAACGCGGCGTCTCTTCCTGCTTGTAAGAAGAGTCCTGTTCCTCGTCGACGATGATGAGCGCGAGACTCGAGACTGGGGCAAAGACAGCGGAGCGCGTACCCACCACCGCCCGGGCTTCTCCTCGCCGGATGCGACGCCAATGCTCGGCGCGCTCTTTGTCGGATAGGGCGGAGTGGAGAATTGCCACTTGGTTTCCGAAGACATCATGAACTTCCGCGGCCACGGCGGGAGTCAGGCCAATTTCCGGCACGAGCAGAATGGCCGAATGACCGGAGTCAAGAGCCGATTTCATGGCAGCGAGATAAACGGCCGTCTTGCCGGATCCGGTGACGCCATGAAGAAGAATGCCTGCGAATTTTCTGGTCTCAGTCGCGCTGCGGATTTTTTCCAGGGCGGCTTGCTGCTCGGAGTTGAATTGCAGATCGAGGGAGGCGCGCCGTAGATTTACACCTGACTTCGGGAGCTCAAGCGGTTCCTCGATCACCCGAAGCAAATGCCGATTGAGCAGAGTGCGGAGCGTGCTGCGCGGCACCTTTATGGCTTGCAAATCTTCGAGCGGCAGGATGTCTCCAGCCGCCGCCAAGGTGTCCAGAATCAATTGCTGATTCCCGTTCAGTCGCTTCGTACCCTTTGCTTCGAAGGGTAAGGAAACGGCCTCCGGTGCTTTTCTATTGAGCACGATGAGCTTCCGGGTACGCGAAGAGTCGCTCACCCGGGACACGTCCTCAGGTGAAATCCATTTTTTTCGCAGCAGGCCCTCGATCAGCGATTTTGAGGCGTGCAGGGCGGAACGCAGGGTGTTTTCGCGAACCCCTTCGCGGAGCGATAAATAGTTGAGCACACGATATTCGGCGTCCTGGTCCTCGGGACTTCTTCTTGACCGGGTTGAAGACCCGATCTCTCCGGCACGATGCAACGCCATCTCACCCAAGTCGGTGAGGCGATACATGACGTTCCGGTGAAACTCGGAGCCCAGCGGGAGCATGGATCGAAACACTTCACCGATCGGGGCGAGGTAGTACTCGCTGATCCATTTTCCGAGGGCCAGCAAATCTTCAGAAAGTGCAGGGCTTTCATCCAGAACTTGGAGAACCTCTTTTGCTTCCATCTTCGGAGCGCGATCATGCAAAGCCGTGACGACCCCGACCATTCGCTGGCGACGGAACGGAACCAGAACGCGACTACCTGGACGCGGGCTAAGTCCTGGAGTTACGCCGTAGGTAAAGAGGACATCGAGCGGCACAGGGACCGCGACGTCGCAATAGTCGGCCATGGGAAAAGCAAAATCCTAACATCGCGCGGAATCGAGTTCCGAGTTTAGGGCCGCTGCGGTCGGGCGACCTCGCCTTAGCCTGCCTAAGGGATGCGTCAGGCTGAAGATTTGTCTATGGCCCGAAAGTGTAATTAGTTCCTTGGGATGCAACGGTACCGGAAAATTTGACCTAAGGTATTTTCCCTAAGGTCCCCAAGAATCCACAGGTGACAAACACCAAAGGTAAACAGGTCAGAGCGCACCTCAGATGAACTCGATTTGTAGGAAATTCTTCTCTATGAGGATGCCCTTGTTCACCATAAGAAAAGGTCGGCTTAAACTTTTATTTTGTGCTTGTTACGACAATATGGAAGGAAGCCGCAAAGTGGCGTCAAGTCCCCGAAATCGCGCCCTCAAGATATCCACAGGCCGCGTAGCAGCGCAATGGCGGCAATGTAAACCGCTCCATTTTTTTGCAAAAACCAGCGCTCCTGGCAGCGTATGTGCAAAGCAGTTCAGCATCCTGCAAACGCTTGCTTCATAGGTGAGCACATTCGCGTTGCCATTCTGTAAGAGGTGAATTGATGAAGGAAAAGGAACTTCGGCCACGGGAGCAGCAGGTCGTGGAACTGCTTCTACAAGGCTGTGACAACGACGAAATCTCCAAGGAACTTCACATGGCGCGCCGTACGGTGAAGGCACATTTCAACCGTTTATTTGCGCGCTTTGGAATTGCTGGCGGAGTCAAACGGGTAAAACTCGCAACCCTTTTATATAGGAGGCAGCTATGGTCCGAGAAGAAACTGGCAGAACCTATCCCAACCAACGGGAGCAGCGAGTCATCGAACTCGTCGCTCAAGGACTTAAGAACAGAGAAGTCGCAGACGAAATTGGAACCACAGAACACGTCGTCAAAAATTATCTCCGCACCATCTACGACAAACTGGGGCTCTGGAACCGCGTAGAACTGGCTCTGTGGTATGAGGCGCGCCGGTTCGAGCAGATGTCGCTTGCGCCGGCGCACTAAACGGCGCCCGGTTGCTCTAGCGGGTACTTCATTCCCCCTGCATTCCCCTGTAGCTTGCCTCGGCCAATTGAGACGAAGAAAATAGCCGGAGTTGATCCGGCTATTTTCTTTTGATCCCGAAGGGCGCGGTTCATTCTCCCCTTTCGCTCCCCTCCGCTTCTTTTCGTCGCCTGCTTGGTCGAACTCAGTTCAATGGGAAGTGTCATTGTGGCACGCCTCGAAGTCCCGAAAAGGGCAAGGAGTGGTGCCGGCAGGCCACATGCATCGGTCGGTACCCTCAAGTGTCAGATTCTTTTGCGCTTGGCCGCTCGTGCTTTCAGGCGAAGATTTGGCGAACAACGTGCTTTCCTCATAACGACCGCATTCCTCCGGTAAGGAGCAGGCAATGTTGGATCTGGAGCAGATCAAAATCACTCGCCGCGATCATGAAGTCTTGAGGCTGCTAGTGCAGGGCTGCAGCAATAAGGAAATCGCGGCAGAGCTAAACATCAGCCCTCGGACAGTTAAGCAACACCTGCGCACTCTGTTTTTGCGCGCCGGGATCAAGCAGGGTCGGAAACGCGTAATTCTGGCTACGGCCATGTTCGAGAAGGAGCAGATGAACCGTGTCGCCTCGTGAACAGTTAAGTCCGAAAGAAGTACAGGTTGCCACTATGGTGTGGCAAGGAAAAACCAACCCCGAGATCGCGCTGGTGCTGGGTTGCACCGAACAGGTCATTAAGAACCAGCTTCGCGGCGTGTTTGACAAGCTTGGAGTATGGAGCCGGCTGGAGCTGGCCTTATACGTTGCATCGCACGGAGGAGAAAACTGGGCAGAAGAGCCCGGCCTGCGCCGCATGCACGCAACCGCGGCGATGTAGCTTTACGCACCCGAGCGCTTGATCTGGGAGAGCGACTCGCGCTGCAGAGGTTTTATGCTGTCAATGAAACCACGCAAATGTTCCTGGCTTTCCGCAGAAAGGTTGAGGAAGCGGACCCCGTTGCCAAATCCAGGCGCAACGCTGGCCACTTGCCCATGTAGTGGAAGTTTGGTTTCTCCGAGCCACAAAGCAATATCGAATCTGGTGTCGGCGCTCAGGGGAATAGGAATTTCTATGAAGCATCGGCCCTGACTCAAATCGGAAGCCTTCCCCCAGATGACCGGAGCGCCGCCGGCCAATCGCAACTCGGCCGAGATCGAGCATTTCACACGCGGCCACCGGCGGCGCTCAGTATTGCGCCTGGCAAGAAAGGCGTCGACGGCGCTTTGCGGAAGCAGAAAATCCCAGAGTGGCTTTTCCGGGGAAAGATTCAACAAGCCTGCAGTCCCTTGGGCCGCGGTTCCAGGAGTTCCGGTCCACTTGACGCGAAAGTGACCCTTGTTCTTGCCGTAAGTTAACCCAATGATCTCATCCAGTTTAAGTGAAGCGCGCACGCCGCGTAATTTCACGCCGTGGTGGCTGATATCGACGGTCGACACATTTTCCGAGAACACCTTTCCCTCGCGGTCAGTACCGAAGATACGAACCGGCACTACCGCTTCTTTTCTCGGTTCGCAACGACTGCCCATTACGACAACTCCAAGGCTGCGCAATCTTACTGGATACAAGAGCGTCTTTCTAGCTCTGCCCGAAAAACCAAGGTAGGCAAACCGCCCGCATCCGGTTCCCTCCGGCGGATAAATTGTGTAAAGGCTTGCATTCGGATGCGTGAGTCCCAGACGTTAGAAACCGGCTACTCTCAAAACAAAGGAGTTAGCCGGCTGCTCCGGCAGCCAAATTGCTTCAGTAAAGGCCCGGGATTTCGCGCTTCCCGATTTGGGGTAATTCGCGTGTTGAAGCGCTGAATAGGGGTCTGGGGCACAAGCGATGAGCTACAAAGAAACCTTCTGGATGGCATGTGATTCAACCGAGCAATTGCGAGCCGAGTACGGGCCCTTTCACACCCGGGCCGAAGCTGAGCGCGAAGCCGCAAAACTCGGTTTCCTCTATCTACTGCGATACGAGCATTTAATCGGTGATGACGATGACATCAAGGAAGTCCGCTGCATCTTCATCGAGCTTCAGCCAGAACTGCTGGGGCAAGCCGCGGAGAAGCTCCACACTCGTTGCGCAACCTGCGGCGCGTCGGCCGTGCACGACCTTGACTGGCAGGCGGAAGTCTGGGCGGACATTCACGAATTCGAGCACATGCGGCATCGGGTGCGGCTTTTCGAGCAGACCCGGGCGGAGGGTTTGAAGGAAATTCCGGGGTGGCGCGCCGCATAAACCGGTAGAACTCAGGAAAACACCTTATCTCCTGCAGTGTCCTTGAAGCTGTGCCCAGCATAGTTAGCTGCCAGAAAAATTTTTTATCGACCCGCCTCACCGTTCCACAGTCTCTCCGGTTTATCATTACACTATCCCGCCACAAAAGATGTGCCAGCCGTTCCGGTTGTTGCGTCAGTGTGTGGCCCAAAACACCATTTGACGAGAATTAAGGAGTAAAGCAATGCCAAGAGCAAAATCCCCGCGTACAGTAAAACCCAAGGCCGAGAACAAAGTGCTCCAAATGCCGGAGAACGGCAACGGACAGGCGGCGCACTCGGCGCGCGACCTCGAGCCGGAAATTCGGCTGCGCGCCTATGAGCTGTACCAGCAGCGCGGACCAAATCCCGGTTCCGAAAAAGATGATTGGCTACTGGCGGAGCGCGAAGTGCTGGCTCGCTACGCCAATCAAACCCACACGGCGTAGTTTTTCGGAAGGCCTTCCGGAGATCAGGTGATAGTGGCTGGGCATTTCATCAGCCACTTCGCAATCAGGAAGAGTCTGTCCCCGCTTCGCGGTTTACATTTGGAAGTCTCAATCCGAGCGGAGTGCGATCTGCCTTTGCACACGCATTTTCTGCACCTCCGACCGTTGCTTCCCTCCTGCAATTCTGAAAAAATGGATTTCTATCATGGCGGAATTAGGTAGTTTTGCACTTCTCCTGGCCCTGGCTCTCGCGGCTTATTCTCTCCTGGCGGGATTCTTCGCGTTAATTGAGCGCCGCCCAGGAACAGAGCGCCTGAGCGAAACCGCTCGCCGCGCGGGAATCGCCAGCTTCGGGGCGGTCTTTCTTGCGGCTGTGGTTCTGGTAACGGCAGCCTTCCGCAACGACTTCTCGATTTCCTACATTCTCCACCACAGCAATCGCGATCTGCCCTTGCCATACAAGTTTGCGACGTTATGGTCAGGACAAGAAGGCTCGCTGCTGTTCTGGTCGCTGCTCCTCTCTGCCTATGGGCTAGTGCTGCGGCTTCGTCACAAGACCGACGAACGGCTTTTTGCGCATGCCTCGGTGGTGATCGCAGCGGTGCAGGTTTTCTTTTTGCTGTTACTGAATTTTGCAGCCAAGCCCTTTGCGGTCACGCAGGGCGCAATTCCAGCCGATGGCAATGGGCTGAACCCGCTATTGCAGTATCCGGAAATGGTGATTCACCCGCCGATGCTCTACCTCGGCTATGTCGGTTTCACTGTCCCATTTGCTTTTGCTCTGGGTGCGCTGGCGATGCGCTATCCAGGAGAAAAGTGGATCCACATCACCCGCCGTTGGACCATGGTGACTTGGGGATTTCTTACCGTCGGAATCTTTCTGGGCGCGCATTGGGCGTACTCGGTGCTTGGTTGGGGTGGCTATTGGGGCTGGGACCCGGTTGAGAATGCGTCACTTATGCCGTGGCTCACCGGCACAGCATTCCTGCATTCGGTGATGATGCAGGAAAAGCGTGGAATGTTGAAGACGTGGAACATGTGGCTGGTGTTCCTTACCTTTTGGCTGGCGATCCTCGGCACATTCCTCACGCGCAGCGGAATAATCAGCTCAGTACACGCTTTTGCGCAGTCATCGATCGGCGATTGGTTTGGCTGGTTTCTGATTCTCACATTCGGCGTATTCACGCTGCTCTACATTAAAAATCACGACCACCTGCGCAGCGAGCACAGGTTGGAGTCGCTGGTTTCGCGCGAATCGAGTTTCCTGTTCAACAATCTTTTATTCGTGCTGGCGTGCTTCACGGTGCTTTGGGGAACGTGGTTCCCCAAAATTTCTGAGCTTGCCACCGACAGGAAAGTCACGGTGGGCGCGGCCTTCTACAACAAGGTCACGATCCCCGTCGCTCTGCTGTTGTTGCTTTTGACCGCTGTCGGCCCACTGCTGGCATGGCGCAAGACATCGCTGGAAAGCCTGAAGCGCAACTTTCTGTGGCCAAGTCTGGGCGCTTTGGCAGTAGGGATAACTCTGGTCGCTCTCGGATTACGTTTCTGGAACGATATTTCGTATTTCTACGCTCTGATGGCGGCGATGCTGGCTGCGCTGGTTGCGTTTACCGTCATCTCTGAGTTTGTACGCGGCGGGCGGGTGATTGCGCGCCACAGTGGACGAAACCTGCTGGCCTCGATGGGACAGCTTTGGCGTCGCAACACACGACGGTACGGCGGCTACATCGTTCACTTCGGCATAGCGCTGGTGTTCATCGGAATCCTGGGTACGCCGTTCAATCGTGAGGCCGAGAAAGAGATGGCGTTCGGCGACAAGATGGCGCTTGGGCCCTACACTTTGCTGTGCCGTTCCTACACGCAGGAAGAGAATCCGAATTACGACTCCGATCTCGCGATCATTCAAGTATTCAAGGGCGACCGTCAGATCGACACTCTTTATCCCGAGAGCCGGTTTTACACCGCCAGCCAGCAGCAACAACACGTGCCGGCGATTCGTTCAACACTGAGAGAAGATCTTTATGTGGTTTATGAAGGTCAAAACCGCGACACGGGCCGGCCAATCATAAAGGCACATTTGAATCCAATGGTGTCGTGGATTTGGATCGGAGTGCTGGTGATGGGCTTCGGAACGATTCTCTCCCTGGTGCCAAATGCTGCCCCAGTTCGGGCGACAGTTCGTGAAAATGTGGAAGCTGCGGGTGTTCGCGCGCGCCCGGCGCCGGTGGGAGCAGGCGACTGATGCCAGTTTTCCTGGAACACACTTCGCGTTTTCGCCTCATTGCGTTGGTCTTTGCCGGAGTGCTTCTGCTCCTGGGCGCGGGAGACGATGCCGCAAGAATCGACCGCCTCGGACACCAGGTGATGTGCGTGTGCGGCTGCAACCAGATTCTGCTCGAGTGCAATCACGTCGGTTGCTCCTATTCGACGCGCATGCGCGATGAACTCACGGCGGCCGTAACTCGCGGCGACAGCGACACCAACGTGCTGCAGTGGTTTATTCAGAACTACGGAACAACAGTGTTAGCAGTGCCGACAGCAAGTGGATTCAATCGACTGGCATGGATCATGCCGTACTTTGCATTGATTTTCGGAATTACGCTCGTTACCGGGATTGTATGGGTGTGGAAGAAGCGGCCCTTGCCCGCCGATCCGAGCGTTCCGGCCGCGGTGGATGGCCACGAGCTTGACCGGTTTCGGCGGCAGGCTCGCAGGGAGACTGAATTATGACCGCTTTCCTCTGCGTGGCTGTAAGCGCTGCGGCCTTGTTCTACGTTTTTTACGTTCCGGAATCGGTGATTGCGGGTCCGGAGAAAACCCGAGCCGCGTATCTCCGCGAGCGGAAGGAAGTGGTGTACGACAATCTCCGCGACCTGAATTTCGAATATAAAGCCGGGAAGGTTCCGGAGATCGATTATCAGTCGATGAAGAATTCTTTGGAAGAAGAAGCGGCGGCGATTCTGGCGGAAATTTCGCGGTTGGAACGCGGCAGCGTTGTCTCAGTTTGAAGCAAGCTTTCGGACCACGAAGGACACGAAGTTACACGAAGGAAATCAACCATCTTGTCGATCAAAAACGCCTTTTTGGGCTGTAGCACTTTTGCAGTCTCGGTTCTCCTATTTGGGGGCACGGTGCACGCCGCCACCCTCACTGGCACGGTCACGAACGGCACGACCAATAAGCCATCGGCTGGAGACGAGGTCATTCTGATCAAGCTGGGCGCCGGCATGGAAGAAGCCGCGCACGCCAAAAGTGATGCCCAGGGGAAATTCTCTCTAACCTTGCCCGACGACGGTATGCACCTGGTGCGGGTCATCCACCAGGGCGTCACATATCATCAGCCCGCGCCTCCGGGATCGACATCAGCGGATGTGAAGGTCTACGACGTGGCGTCGAAAGTAGCTGGCGTAAGTGCCGTTGCCGACCTGATGTACCTGCAGGCGGGAAAGGGCGATCTCGCTATCATGAGGCTTTTCGCCGTTGACAACACCTCACAGCCGCCACGCACACAGATGAGTGATACGAGTTTTGAGTTCTATGTCCCCGATGGCGCTGAAATCGCGGAGGCGCAGGCGCAAACCGCCGGAGGACAGTGGGTGAAGACCGAGCCGGTCCCACAAAAAGAGAAGAACCGCTATGCATTTGTTTTCCCGCTGCGCCCCGGCGAAACACAATTTCGCGTGACCTATCAGTTGAGCTATTCGGGTAAAGCGACACTGAATCCGCACTTGATTTATCCCCTGCAACATTTCGTCGCCATCATGCCGCGCTCGCTTGAATTTACTCCGAGTCAGACGGGGATATATCAGGACAAACAGCCTCCTGACCTGGCAGATGCGATTGCCGAGGTCGCCAGCAATCCGCGTCCCGGGCAGAACCTCACGTTCGACATTTCCGGGGAAGGCACACTGCAAGACCAGAATCAGAATGCGTCAAATCCGGGAGCCACTTCTGCGCCTGCGACCACGGCCGATAATCGCCCGGGCGGCGGACTGGGGAAGCCGGGAGAAGATCCCGACCCAATGGATCAATACCGCTGGTGGCTGTTGGGAGGATTCGGGCTCGTCTTGGCGGCGGGCGCGGTTTATATTTCCCGATCGAAATCATCGGCTGCTAACTCTTCGGGAGTGGCCGTCATGGCAGCCGCCGGGCCGGCAGCACCCAGCACATCGGATGCGCGCCGCGCCGCAACTCTCCTCGATGCTTTGAAGGAAGAGTTGTTCCAGCTTGAAGTTGAACATCAGCAGGGCAAAATCTCCGATCAAGAATACGTGAGCGCGAAATCCGCTTTGGATCAAACACTAGCCCGCGCCATCAAGCGTCAGAACTAATCTTTTTGGCCAGTCTGTTCTGTAATCGATTGAAGAAGCAGCGTTCTATCGCATGAAGCCCGGCGAAAGGCTTTGGCATCTATCTACGTGGGGCTACCTTTATGGGGAATGCATTTAAGACCACGTTTCTTCTTACCGCGCTCACGCTGCTGCTGATGTTCATCGGCAGGATCTTCGGCGGACAGAACGGCATGTTGCTTGCTCTGGTCATCGCGGCAGTGATGAACTTTGTCTCCTACTTTTATTCCGACAAGATCGCGCTGGCCATGTACCGCGCGCAGCCGGTGTCACGCGAGGACCTGCCGCGCGCATATCAAATCGTCGAGCGGCTCACGCAAAAGATTGGCATTCCGATGCCGAAGATGTACGTCATTCCGAGCGATTCGCCGAATGCTTTTGCTACCGGGCGCAACCCTGAACATGCCTCCGTCGCCGTGACGCGCGGCATTCTGAATCTGCTGAATGATGAAGAACTCGAAGGCGTGTTGGCGCATGAACTCGGGCATGTGCGCAATCGCGACATTCTGATCAGCTCGATTGCAGCCACGATTGCGGGAGCCATTACCTATCTTTCTGAGTTTGCACGCTGGGGAATGATTTTTGGTGGCTATGGAAGCGACCGAGAAGAACGCGGAGGCGGCGGCTTCGGTGCGCTGCTTATGCTGATCCTTGCGCCGATCGCGGCATTCCTGATCCAGCTTGCGGTTTCGCGGTCGCGCGAATACCAGGCGGATGAAACCGGAGCACATTTCACCGGCAATCCGTATGCATTGGCCAGTGCCCTTGCGAAGCTGGACGCGTACTCGAAGCGCCTTCCGCTCCAGGCGACGCCATCGACTGCGCATCTTTTCATTATTCAGCCGTTCCTAGGTATGAGCCTGGGCAGTCTGTTCTCAACCCATCCGCCAATTGCGAAACGAATTGAGCGGTTGACGGGAAGGCCGGCTGAGTACACGATGCAGTAACCCCGAATTGTGCGAAGAAGGAGATTGCTATGCAAAGCGAATTTCCGCATCGTGGCATCACGATGCACCGGCTTCCGGTTGGCGACAATTTACCTGGCCTTCTGTTCGCGGTGGGGAGTGCTCTGATTTTTCTAATCGCGATTCCGGCCCTTTGGTACGTCTTGGCAGGAGCGATCGCGGTAGGTTTTGCTGTTGCAGGTGTCTTACAACTACTTGGTGATGGACCGAGGAGGCCTCTCTCGATCCGGAACGATAGCAGGGGCACCCCGCGGCTGTGACCACAACCGGGTTCTATCTAAGCTCTGCAGGACGTGAGTTCGCGACTAGCGACTTCAATTGGCGACAATCCCGTTCAGTCATGAGTCACTTCGGTAACCAAGATCGCCTCAGAACTACATAGTAGAATCCGCCTTATGTCTTCTGAAACCGTGCTTGCCGCCTCCCATCGGGCTTCCCTGCTGGAAAACGAATTAAAAAAAGTTATTCGCGGCAAGGATGAAATCGTGCGTCTAGCCTTGGTTTCCGTCCTGGCGCACGGGCATTTGTTGATTGAAGGCGTTCCCGGCGTTGGCAAAACTACTCTGGCACATGCCCTGGCGCGCCTGCTTGGCTGCAGCTTCCAGCGGGTGCAGTTCACGAGCGACATGCTGCCCTCCGACATTATCGGTATATCTGTTTATTCGGCGACAGAGCAGAAATTCGAATTCAAACGGGGTCCGGTGTTCACGAACGTGTTGCTGGCGGACGAGATCAACCGAACCACGCCCAAAACACAGTCGGCATTGCTTGAGGCCATGAATGAAGGGCAAGTCACGGTAGATGCGATCTGCCATCCGTTGCCGCAGCCCTTTTTGGTGATCGCAACCCAGAATCCGGTCGAACATCACGGAACCTATCCGTTGCCGGAATCGCAGCTTGACCGTTTTCTGATGCGAGTTCAGATGGGATATCCCGACAGCGATTCGGAGCGGCAAATCCTTCGCGCGGAAGCGGGCACCGCTCAATTGGAAACTCTTGAGCCGGTGCTTACGGGTGCCGAGGTGCTTGAGATGCAGCAAAGCGTTTTGCAGGTAGAAGTGGATGATTCCTTGGTCAACTACGCGCTCGAAATCGTTGCTCGCACCCGCAAGCATGAAAAACTTAATTTGGGCGTCTCGCCGCGCGGCTCACAGATGCTTTATCGCGCCGCACAGGCCATGGCTTTTCTTGATGGCCGCAGCTTCTGCGTTCCTGAAGACTTCAAGCCGCTTGCGGTCCCTGTTTTTGCCCACCGCCTCGCCATTCACGGAATGTCTGGATTAAAAAAATCGGTGCGGCCGGAAGAAGTAATCCAGGAAATCGTGAATTCAGTTCCGGTGCCGATGTAGAAGATCGCCTGCAGCCTACCTTTACGCGGCTTCCCTGCCTTATCATTCAGCGCATGAACTTTCTCCGGTTCGTGCTGCTGCTGTCGCTGGCAGTTTGGCTTGGTGGCCTTGTTTTCTTCCCGGTGGTTGCTCAATCAGCATTTTCGACTTTGCCGTCCCAGCATTTAGCAGGCCTTGTCGTGCGAGATTCGCTCACCAAACTCCATTGGATTGGGCTGACCTGCGGCGTGGTATTTCTCGCCTGCTCACTCGTTCACGATGGTCTCGGTTTTGGCAGGGTGCGCCTCTTCGCAGTCAGACACATACTAGTAGTGACGATGCTGGTGCTCACGGCGATCTCCCAGTTCCGAATCATTCCCCGAATGGACACGCTGCGCGTCGCTGCCGGCGAAATCTCCACGCTAGCTCCAGACAACACGATCCGCAGTCAATTCGACTCCCTGCATGCCTGGTCTGTTCGTCTGGAAGAGGTGGTGCTGGTCTGCGGCCTGATCGTCCTCTACCTGACTGCGCGCCGTTTCTCCGCCCTGCGCTAGCTTTTCACACTGCCGGATTGCAGCAATTACTTAGGTCATCTTGGGAACATTACGAAATCAGAGGATGATGTCTATAGGGACAGCACTTCTACGCACCAGGTTAACCGGCCCGTGCGGCTGAGGTGCTGTTCCGGTAAGCCTGCGGGGACCGTGAATGCATATTGATGATCTGCTGCGGATTGCGATGGAGCGGCGCTCCTCCGACTTGCATTTGAAAGTCGGAAACTACCCTCATCTCCGGATCGACGGCGAACTTGTGCCGTTGACTGACCAGCCGCGCGTGACCGCAGAAGACATGCTGACGATGGCATTCAGCATGATGTCTGCGCGCCAGAAACAAAAATTCAAAGAAACCAGCGAAATCGATATGGCCTACGGCGTGGCCGGCCTGGGACGCTTCCGTGTGAACGTTTTCCAGCAGCGTGGAAACGTCGGCCTGGTGCTCCGCGTTATTCCGACCAAGATTCGGGCGCTTGATGAGCTTTACTTGCCAAAGGTCATCGAACAGATTTGCGAAATGCCGCGTGGACTGGTGCTCGTAACCGGCGTTACGGGCTCAGGAAAGTCGACTACGCTGGCCGCCATGATCGACCGCGTGAACTCAACCCGCGCCGAACACATCATCACCATCGAAGATCCGATCGAATTTCTGCATCGCGATAAAAAAGGCTACGTCAACCAGCGCGAAGTCGAAGTCGATACTCCGAGCTTTTCCGCCGCGTTGCGAGCTTCGTTGCGTCAGGATCCCGACGTAATCCTCGTCGGCGAAATGCGAGACATGGAAACGATCGGCACGGCGCTACATGCTGCCGAAACCGGCCACATGGTGTTCTCGACTTTGCACACACTGGATGCAGTTGAAACCATCAACCGAATCATTTCCGTGTTCCCGCCGCCGGAACAAAAACAAATCCGGTTGCAGCTTGCCGCCGTATTGCGAGCGGTGATCAGCCAGCGACTGGTCCGGAGGACAGATGCCGAAGGCCGTGTTCCCGCTGTAGAAGTGATGATCAACACCGCCTACATTCGCGAGTGTATTCTCGTGCCGGAAAAAACCCGCTCGGTGCGCGATGCCATTTCTGCTGGCACTTCGCAATACGGCATGCAGACTTTCGATCAATCTTTGTGGGACTTGTTTCAGGCAGGTCTCATCGCCTACGAAACCGCGCTCGAAAACGCTTCCAACGCAGACGACTTCAAGCTCCGCATGCAAGGCATCTCGTCAACCAGCGACATGTCGAAGAATGCGATGCAGGCCGCCGGCTTCGGAGGCCGGTAAAAACAATTTGGGTCGGACATTTCTGCCCGACCCAAATTAGTTCAGTCCCGAGTTCAAATCTCAATCAGTCAATACGCGGCAGCAACCGCGGGACGCTGTTCGCAGCTACAGAGTACTTCTAGTGCATCGTGAAACGTGGAAATATCGAACACGCAATTCAAATGCGTGCGCGTCAACATCTGGTGGACAAATGGACGCGGATTGACCAACTTGAAATGGGTTTGGTTGGTCTCGGTCCAACGATGGAGATAGACCAGCAGATTCAACCCGCCGGCATCGATTGAGTCCACGTCTGAAAGATCCAACACCACAACCCGGGCGAGCTTCTCCTGAAGCACTGCGTTGCGCAATGCGGTTTCCTGGCCGCGCACAATTCTGCCTGCGCACTTGACGACGACGACATCACCCGCTCGTTCACTTCTTACGGTAAGCATGACTTGCTCCTGTTTCCTGTTACGCATATAGACGATCTGAAGTTCCAATTGTCATCAAAAAGTTTGGTAAACATTCTGTTAATATCCGCACGGAAGTGTTGCTACTTCCATGTGAATATGGCATTTACGCGACGCAAGCTGGCAACTGAAGGTGAGCTATATGACTATGCAGTTGGCGCTCTCGCTCGCCGCATGCGCTCAATAGCAGAGCTGAAACGACTACTTCGGCAGAGAGTAGAAGCCGAAACGGAAATTGGAAAGACTTTGGTTGAGTTGGTGATTCGGCGGCTGAAAGATCAGGGATATCTCAACGACGCAAAATATGCTGCTGCGTATTCTGCATTTCGTCGCGACAATGAAAAGCTCGGGAGAAGACGCGTGGAACTCGACCTAAAAATCAAAGGCGTACATTCGGAAATAATCGAGAACACCGTTCAGTCGACATTCTCCGAAATTGATGAAGAAAAACAAGCGCGAGAATATTTGCGGCGGAAGCGAATGCAAAAACCAAACAATCAGAAACAGGCAGCGAGGATCTTTCGCCAACTGATGCGAGCTGGGTTCGCAACTAAGACCGCATTCGCAATTTTGAAAAAGTGGGATATAGAAGATGACCTGCTAAGCGCGCTAGAAAACGAAATAGAACCTTAGTCACAGAGTTGGGATGGCAATTTGCTTAGATCCCTCACATCGACGGCTGGCTGCGTAGTAACTCCTCGACGTCGCCAAGCTTGTCGCCAAGCCAATTGATCTTTCGTGCGAGTCCCTGTATCTCGCTCTCCGCCCGCCGGTTGACATCGAAATCGAGTTCGCTGCGCAGCCTGTCTTTTTTGTCCTGCCGATTCTGGCTCATCATGATGATCGGCGCCTGGATCGCCGCCAGCATCGACAAGAACAGATTCAGAAGAATGAACGGGTACGGGTCCCAGGCGCGATGGCGCAGCAAGACATTGGTCGAGGAATAAACAAGTAGAACGACGATGAACGTGATTATGAACGTCCATGAGCCGCCGAAGCTTGCGACGGAATCGGCGATGCGTTCACCTAACGTCTCCTCTTCCTCGATGATCTGATTTGGATTTCGACTAGCGCGCACGCGCACCAGTTGCTGAGACGCGTGAAACTGGCGACCCAGCACGGTGAGCATGTCCATTCCAGCCATGGGTTTGCGCTGTAAAAGCACCGAAATATCGTGGCGATCGACCTCGATGCAAACCGCTTCGTCCTGTGCGACGGCGGTGGTCTGGTGCGGCGTTTGCTCGAGCATGGAGGCGAAGCCAAAGAACTCTCCCCGCGCGGGCTGATCGATCACGACTTCCTGATGGTCTTCGTCCACAGTGGTCACGCGCACCGATCCTGAGACAAGGACGTAGGCCCGGTCGCCGGGATCGCCCATCTTGTAAATTCGCTGCCGCGGAACGAACTTTTTCACTTCGACTTGGCCGGCGAGGACGGCAGTTTCTTCATCATCAAGCAAGGCGAATAACGGGACTTGTCGCAGGATTTCAGGATTGCAGGCCATGGGTCCTCCGGGAATAAGTCATTGAATCGTGAACACATTGAATCATTGAAAAGCTTTGAACGGAAGACCACCAGGGTAGAAGCGACTTTTCTCTCGCGAGGTGTATTACAGTTGAGCTTCTGAGTACAAGAGTTCCTGATGCCTTGCAGAACCCAAATCCGAGCAGATGAGCCAAACCGGAAGATGCTTGCACAACTCATACACCGCTTGGGATGGGCTCTTTCAAAGATTACCCTCCGCTGGCACAGAGCCCATCCTAAGATCATTGGGCAGGGTGGATTCGCCTCAGGCATCGGGGACTTGGCTTTGAACAAGGAACACCTGAACGGCTTCGGCAGTTGAGCACCATCACGCGCCGAGCATCAATGATTCAATCCCTCGATGATCAATGATTCAATTCTTTCCGCTCGTTTAGAATTGAACTTCCACATGCTGACTGGTTCCGAAATTCGCCGGAAATTCCTCGACTTCTTCGTTCAGAAGGGGCATCGCGAGGTGCATTCGTCTTCGCTTGTGCCGCATAACGACCCGACGTTGCTGTTCACCAACGCCGGCATGAATCAGTTTAAGGATGTCTTTCTTGGGCTGGAGAAGCGTGATTACAACCGCGCCACAACTTCGCAAAAATGCGTGCGGGCCGGCGGCAAGCACAATGATCTCGAAAATGTGGGTTTTACCAACCGGCACCACACGTTTTTCGAGATGCTGGGCAATTTCTCGTTCGGCGATTACTTCAAGAAGGATGCGATTGCCTTTGCGTGGGAGCTGATTACTTCGCCTGAATGGTTCGGCATTCCCAAAGACAAACTGTTCGTCACCATCTTCAACGGTGAAGGCGGCGTGCCGCGCGATGCAGAAGCTTATGAATTGTGGGTAGCACAGGGAGTTGCGAAAAACAGAATTTTCGAGTCCGGGCTGAAAGACAACTTCTGGCAAATGGGCGACACCGGCCCCTGCGGCCCATGCAGCGAAATTCACTACGACATGGGACCGGCGGCGTCCGATCAGGGACACACCGATTGCAAGTTCGGCTGCGAGTGCGGCCGTTATGTCGAGATCTGGAATCTGGTGTTCATGCAGTTTGACCGTGACTCCTCGGGCAAGCTGAACCCGCTGCCCAAGCCTTCGATTGACACCGGCATGGGACTAGAGCGAATCACCGCCGTCCTGCAGGGCGTCATTTCGAATTATGAGACTGATCTGTTTGTGCCGCTGATCGAGCGGGCCGCCGAATTGACGGGTGTTAACAATCATCACGTGGGGACGGACGCCCACGTCCGTCCTGCGGAGCAAAGCTCCGCGAGTTCGAGCCGAGCGCAGCTCGGCCGGGCGGGTGAGGGCACCCGCACCTACGCGGGCAATGCTGGCCACAAATCCGCCGCTTCGCTGCGAGTTATTGCTGATCACTCACGCGCGGCGACGTTTCTGATCTCAGATGGCGTGTTGCCTTCAAACGAAGGTCGCGGCTACGTGCTGCGCAAGATCATTCGCCGCGCAATCACACATGGACGCTTGCTCGGCCAGACCAAGCCATTCCTGCACGAGATGGTGTTCGCTGTTCGTGATCTCATGCAGGATGGATATCCGGAGTTGAAGGAAGGGATTCAGCGGGTGAGCAAAACCGTGCTGGCCGAAGAAGAGCGGTTCGCCCACACCCTCGATCTTGGCCTCCAGAAGTTGGAGGAACTAGTTACAGCCGCCCTCGTGACTCACCGATCAAGAGCCATCCAGGAGGTTATTGACAAGTGGTGGCGAGACGAGAAACCACAGCGAGACGAGGTTCAGCGTGTTCTCTACCTTTCGCAGCCCAATCTCCCTAAGGATGAGGCTGCGATCCAGCTCTTGATGCCGCAACTACGACCGACGCTCGGCTTGATCCTCGCAGGCGAACTTGAGCAGCGACTTCGCGCTGCGTTAGCAAGCCCCGCTGTCCTTAGCGGGGCTAATGCATTCCAACTCTACGACACATTCGGCATGCCACTTGATTTCATGCAGGACGCGGCCCGCGATCGCGGCATCGCTTTCGATCAGGCAGGATTCGATGCGGCAATGCAGGAGCAAAGAGCCCGCGCTCGCGCCTCATGGAAAGGCGCTGCAAAGCAAACTGCGAACCCCGCGTATCAGCAACTTCCGAAATCTGTATTCGAAGGCTACTTGCAGACGCGATCGGAAGATTGCGAAGTGCTCGCCATCATCAAGAATGGGCAGGGCGTGCAGGAACTTAAGCCCGGAGAAGAAGGCGAGGTCATTCTCGACCACACGCCGTTTTATGCAGAGTCTGGAGGACAGGTCGGAGATCGCGGAACGCTCTACAGCGACGAGTTGAACCAAGTCGTTGCTGAAGTGAAGGGTTGTTACTACCCGGTGCAGGGAGTGAGGGCACATCAGGTTGTGATCAAGTCCGTGCCGGGATTTAAGAAGTCAAATACCCCACCCTCCGCAAAAAGCGCGGAAGGGTGGGGCACCCGCACATCTCTCGGGGTGCCCCGTCCTTCCCCTTCAGGGGAGGGCGGGGATTTTGACTTTTCTTTGAAAGTTGGGGACAAAGTAGATGCTGTCGTCGACACCTCGATTCGTACTGCCACCATGCGCAATCACACCGCGACCCATCTGCTGCAAGCAGGATTGCGGGAAGTCCTCGGCAAGCATGTGAAACAAGCGGGATCGTTGGTTGCGCCGAATCATCTGCGGTTCGATTTTTCGCACTTCACCGGGGTTGAAGACGAAGAGCTTCAGGACATAGAAGACATCATCAACAAAGAAGTACTTCGTAACGAAAAAGTGGAAGTAATCAACGACGTTCCAATCGATGTGGCGATAAACGAATATCACGCCATGGCGTTGTTCGGCGAAAAGTACGGTGACCGCGTACGCGTGATCAAAATCGGCGACTTTTCGACCGAACTCTGTGGCGGCACGCACACGGGCGCAACCGGGGAAATCGGATTGATAAAGATTTTGAAGGAAGGTAGCGTGTCGTCCGGAGTGCGGCGGGTCGAAGCCGTCACCGGCGAGGGGTCATTGCAACATTTCCGCAAAGACCACGAGCTGGAGGAGGTCGTGTCCAGGTTCGTGGTTCCCACCCTTGCGCAAAGAACACGCAAAGATGGGGCACCCACGGACTCCGATGTCGCCCAGAGGAAGTCAACTTCCCCGCCCTCCCCAAAGAGCGGGGAAGGACGGGGCACCCCAGCGGAAGGATGGGGCACCCACGAGTATTCTCCGGCTGAGGCATTGAAGGCTGAACTCGAAAGAAAAGACTCCGAGATCAAGCGTCTGCAGCGCGAACTTGACCAGGTGCGAATGAAGCAGGCGTCTTCTTCGACGGCCAATGTCACCGAAAATATTAGGAATGTGAACGGGGTAAAAGTCCTTGCTCATCGCGTGGATAACCTCGAGCGCCCACAGATGCGCACGCTGGTCGATCAATTACGAGACAAGGTCGGCTCCGGGGTGGTAGTGCTTGGCTCGGCAACAAACGGCAACGTCGCGCTGATTGTGGGCGTCACCAAAGATCTCACCCAACGCATTCAAGCAGGCAAAGTCATCGCGCCGGTCGCGCAAAGAGTTGGCGGCAAAGGCGGCGGCCGGCCGGACCTGGCCGAAGCCGGAGGCAAAGATCCGGGCGCACTCGATGCTGCGCTCGGTGAAGTCTACGGAGTTGTGGAGGGCCTTCTGAGTTGACGTACTAAACCTGCGCTGCCGCCCTGCTGTTTTCTAGGGCACTCTTCTCCGTCATCTTGTAGTGCAAGCGGAGAATCGTCAAACCAATAAATGAGATTTTGTGGTCGCAACGCAAGACATTCTCGTCATCTACGTAAACGTGAAAGAGTTCGTGCAGAGTGGTGAAATTGCGCACGCGCCAGTGCTTTTGTCCAACTTTCACGATCCGATAAAATCCGGAACGCCCCCAGCCTGATCCACTGGAGTCGAGCCCGAATGTACCATCATCATTCGCCACCGGCCGCAGGTAAACATTCGCGCTCCCACGGCACGGAAAGGTGACCTTCACGAGCGGGTTTTCCTCATTCGGAATCTGGCAAATTGAATAAATCCCCGCATAGATCACGCGACCGGAAGACTTAAGCCGCCGCAACCAGCCGGTGTGGCGAATCTTTCCCGTCGCAGGATCGACGAGCTGTACGACCTCGCTGCTCATTCCCTTGGCAACATCGAGCGACGAAAGCGGAAAGTTCAGCTGGTCCATATGAGTGCTGAGGAACTCCACCAATAGCCAGAGGAAGAATCGGCCGATCAGGTAAACCTCGCTCCACACTTCCAGGTTGTAGGCGGCCGCGTGCTCATAGAAGTGGCGAATCCGGGGATGCACGACTGCGGGATCGAAGCTTGGCCCGCGCAGATTCTCGAAATCAGGGATCAGGCCAGCCGTGGATGGGGTAAGCAATTCCAAGTGCTCGGTGTTCGCGATGCGCTGGTAGATGCCGGTCCCAATGCGGCCACGATCACCGAGAAAACAAGACAGCCACGGCTCATCGATGGGATTCACTCTCCGCCCAGTTACTCGGACCAGCAGCTCAATCCCAAATGCAAGCGTTGAGCCAAAAAGCGAATGCCAAATCCCTGGTCTCTGCTCCAGCACCGTGTCGTCCAGCGTCATGGACCTTGTGCCATCTGAAGTCATTCGCAAGATTGTCCCACTCTGTAACCAGCTCACAAAGGGCACTATGGTCACTTTGCGTTTCGGCCACTTAGCGACGGCTTTCTTTGGAATGTGTCTCGACTAGCTTTTTAGTGAGGATCAGGAGACCGAAGATCTGGGTCCATTCGGAAACAATGTTTCCGACCACTTGCCCCCACTTTGAATTGGCGTCCATGCTGGCATACAAGAAGATCCAGCCGATGCCGGTAATCCCTAAGAAAATACTGAGAGAGTGTTCGAAAAGTTTCGCCCAGACGGGGTTGCCGAGCCATTGCGGAGGTTTGCGACTTTCCGCCGAGCCCTTTTCATACATGAATTTGGTAGCAAGGACCGTCACCACCATGCCCGTCCAGTCGGCGATGGCGTTACCGAAAAATCCTCCCCAATGTTTCCCAGGATTCGAGTGGATATACAAGACAATCCAACACAGCAGGATCAGGGCGGAAACAATGCTCAATGAATGGTGATGAAAGAATGAACGTGAATGATTTGTGGCCACAAGACCAATCTTACTTGCTGGATGGCGAGTCCCATTGCAAGATTTGAGGCGTTAAAAGTGACGGGGAACTACTTCTTGGTAGTGGAGAGAAGACTCATCATCGCGTCCATATCTTTTTTCGCGATCTGGTCGCGGTCCGCCAAATCAACACCCCAGAAATTATCCACCGATTGCAGTGCTTCAATGCCGGCGTGAATTTCTCTTGGGCTTACCTGTCGAATCCAGACCACACGAAAATTGGCTTTGCGTCCATTCCGCGTCAAGCTTACGGTCTGGCCCGCTTCGAACGTGACCTGCACACCGCCCAGCCGCGCCCCGTTCGAAGTGATGTCCATGGTATAGGCAAGACCGGCGCCTTCGCCGATGGAGATTTTCACCGGCAGGACCATCTTCCTTCGGGGATTACCGCGACGCTCCTGCATTGCAAAGCTATTATGGTTTTTGAAAATCGAGGTGGAAAGTTACCAGAGTAACCTGCGACGAGTGCTAAGGAGCTAAGAGCTCAACATTTAAGGAGCATCAGGACTTATCGGGTTAGATCCATGAGTGAGAGTCCAGCCGAGAATTGCGCCTGCGGCACCCAAGCCTATTCCATACGCCCACGGCGACAAGAGAAGCGGTCCCTTCTCTGCAGCCGGGGCACCCTCTGAGTCTTTCGCAGCCAAGCCGCAGTTCTGAGCGTCTGCGCGTTTGACGTCGTGACCTTCTCGAATGACCGTGGGGGCCTGCGCACCGCACTTAATTTCGACGTCATTCTTGAGAGCGGAAATGTGAATCAGACCGCCGGTGCGCTCCACTTCAAATTGTGTCCAGTCGCCGGTAGTAGGTGTGATTTCGAAATCGCGGGCAAAAACCTTTAAGGATTTTCCGGTAGCCATCGCGACGCTGCCACGGTCGAGCGCAATGCCACCCTCTTTAAGCCTGACGATCGAATTCGCCTGGACCATCGCTGTGGACCCGTTCATGTCAACATGGGCGATGCTCATGTCTTTGGTTTCAACAACGCTGCCTGTCGTGACCGGCATTGAATTGGCCAATTGCGAGCCGTCCAGATAGACCGATCCCGTTCCGTACACCACTCCACCGGGCGCATCAGCGGCAAGTGTCGCCCCAGGCAGTAGTACGACAAGCACCCAACACAGCAGAGCGCGAGAGAATTCCTTACCAAGTCCGGCTTGGTCCATTTGGATTCAATGGTAAGAGCGAAATGGTAGGCACTCAAGATGCTTTGGGAGGCGGTATCCCTTCAGTAATCCACTTGTGGTCGGTGCGACCCGAAATCCTACTTCTCCCCGTCGCCCTTGGGAAATTTCATGCGCGCCAGCAGGTCCTGGAATTCTTGGCTGCCGCGCAGGCGATCGTAACGCGGCCACACCTTCATGAGGGCAAGGTATGAATCGTGGTCCTGATAACCGCGCTCGAGCCAGCGGACCGCCTCGGCTACATCGCCGAGATTTGCGTAGACCTCGGCCATCTCTCCCGGCCGTAAATACGTGTTCTCCTGCTGCGCGCGTTTCACCTCGCTGTGGCAAGTTTGATGCGATGAAAGGGCGCGATGACTGAGCTGCTCAGGCCGTTATGGCGGGAATTAACAAACGATTTCCGAACTTTCACGCTGCTAACTGTTTCCACTCCAGCCCATGGCATTCCAGCAAGTATCTGAAACGACCTGACGCGTACCAGAACTGTCCCGCCAAGACATTCTCTCCTTGACTGCCTAGGGGAGTTCCGTTATCGTCTCTCCTAGATACGCAAGGAGAGATCGTGGGCAAACAGATTGATTTGCTGCAGGGTACGCTGGACATGCTGATCCTCAAAGCTGTCTCGCTTGGCCCGCTGCACGGCTACGGGGTTTTACTGCGCATTCAGCAGATCTCTGGCGAACAACTGGAAATCCAGCAAGGATCGTTATATCCGGCGCTTTATCGTCTGGAGCATCAGGGCTGGATCGCCAGCGAGTGGGGAGAATCGGACAACAATCGCAAAGCTAAGTTCTATAGCTTAACCGCGGCCGGGCGGCGCCAACTTCACGCGGAAACCGAAAAGTGGAACCGCATGGCGTCGTTGATCGCCAGTATTTTGCGCACCACTTCGGAGCAGATATGAATTTTCCGGCTCGATTCCGGTCATGGTTGAAATGGATCACCAACGGACGCAGGCTTGAAGGCGAAATGGAAACGGAAGTGCGTTTCCATATTGAGAGCCGCGCTGCGGACCTGGTTCGCAAAGGCCTTTCCCAGCAAGAAGCGATGCGCCAGGCGAGGATTGACTTCGGCGGAATCGAGTCTCACAAAGATGCGGTGCGGGCAGCAGTAGGCATACGGTGGTGGAGTGAACTGGGTTCCGACCTGCGTCACGGATGGAGACTGTTCTACAAGAATCCCGCTTTTTCGGCGGTTGCGGTTTTGACCCTGGCTTTGGGCGTTGGCGCCAACACTGCCATTTTCAGCATCGTGAATGCCGTGTTGCTGCGTTCTCTGCCCTACCCCGATCCCGATCGTCTGGTACGAGTCTTCTTTAACGAGCCCGGCGTAGGACTGCGGGACGTTAGGTTTTCCAAGCCCGAACTGGATGACTTGCAAACGCGATCGGGTGTATTTGAAGATGTGACGCCGATTTTCGAGGGTAGTGAGGATGTGACCGGAGCGGGACAGCCCGAGCGCGTCGAGGGGGTCAACGGCAGTTTTAACTACTTTTCCATGCTGGGCGTGACCCCGCAAGTTGGACGGCTGTTTGGTCCGCAGGACTTCGTGCCTGGCGCCTCTACTGACGCCGTGATCAGCGATGGCCTGTGGCGTCGCGAGTTTGGCGCCGATCCGAACATTGTCGGCCGTACTCTCCGGCTCGACAATGATCCCTTTACCATTATCGGGGTTCTGCCACGCGGATTTCGCCATCCTGGACCGACGACTTCCGGCGACGCGGAAGTGTTTTGCCCCTTCGGATTCAGCGCAGCTCCCTTTCCCCCGCCAATGCGTGGTACCCGGATTTTAGTACATGGAATCGGACGACTTAAGCCTGGCCTGACACTGGCGCAAGCTCAGGCGCGGCTCACTGCCATGGCTGCCCAATTGCGCCGCGACTTTCCCACCGATTATCCGCCGCAGGCCAGATGGACAATTGAGATTCAACCATTGCAAGAAACTTTGGTGGGCAAGGTTCGGCCCATGCTGTTGGTGTTACTGGGTGCGGTAATCCTGATCGTTTTGATCGTATCGTTAAACATTGCCAATCTCCTCTTGGCGCGCGCTTCGGGGCGGCAACAGGAGATGGCGATGCGGTCAGCGCTGGGAGCTAGTGGCGGCCGCTTGGCGCGCCAGATGCTGACCGAGTCCATGTTGCTGTCGCTGATCGGCGGTGCAGCGGGAATCGTAACCGCAGCTGTGACTTTGGGCTTCATCCTGCGCTTTGTGCCATCGAACGTTCCCCGGCTCAACGAAGTACGGATCGACTGGGTGGTGCTGGCGTTCGCTCTGCTGATTTCCATTCTCACGGGCTTGGTGTTTGGACTTGCTCCAGCGCTCCATTCGGCAAAGGGCGCTCTCACCTCGGCCATTCGTGAAGGCGGTCGAGGGTCCGGCTACAGCACCAAGACTGGCCGATTGCGGGATGTGTTAATCATCTCTGAACTGGCATTCGCCGTCATACTGATGGTCGGAGCCGGCTTGCTGCTGCGTACGCTGCGGGATCTGTTGCAGGAAAATCCAGGCTTTAATCCAACTCAAGTTGTCACAGCAAATATACAGCTTCCGAATCCCAATGAGTCGGAGGCAGATCCGTATCTCGATATTCCTCGTAGAGCCACCTTCGATCGTGAGTTGCTGCGGCGCATGAAGGCAATTCCGGGAGTGGAACTCGCCGCAATCACCTCAGCTCTACCGACCACCAATAGCAACCCCAACGCGGTCGGTGGCTTAGCCGTTGAAGGTTTCGCGATTGAAGATAGACCGGTCGAGTCTTCGCAGCATCTGAGCGCGGAGAGAATTCGGATAAGCCCCGATTACTTTAAGGTGTTACAAACGCCGCTGCTACGCGGCCGCTCGTTCACCGAGGGCGATGAAGACGGCAAACCACTGGTTGCCATCATTGACGAAAGCACCGCTCGTAAGTATTGGCCAACCCAAGATCCGCTGGGCCGCCGAGTGCGGTTCGCACGAGACGCTACCAAGCCATGGACGACCGTTGTGGGTGTCATTAAGGACATCAAGAGTGACGGTCTCGACATCGATGGCGTTCCCCACATCTACGTTTCGACCTATCAAGACAACAGCAAACGACTGAGCGTAGTGTTGCGGACGTCTCTGCCCGCCACCCAGCTCGAAGCACAGATTCGGCATGAAATCCAGAGCATTGATCCGGGCTTGCCGGTATTTGGTGTTTCCTCTATGAATGACGTCCTTGATCGGTCACTGGCTTCGCGCCGTTTTTCTGCCGATCTGGTGGGCGGATTTGCTGGACTCGCGGTGCTTCTGGCCTCCATCGGAATTTACGGCTTGTTGGCTTATATGGTCGGCCAACGATCGCGCGAGATCGGTATCCGCATGGCCCTGGGCGCGCGGCGGGGCGACATCCTGAGAATGTTCTTACGCAAGGGGGTCGCGCTTGCCAGCGTGGGCATTGTTGCCGGAGTGGTCTTTTCTGCAAGCACGGCGTCTATGATGGCAAGTTTGCTCTATGGTGTTCGCCCCCATGATCCGCCTGTGTTTCTGATCGTTCCATTGCTTTTACTTGCAGTGGCCGCGTTGGCGAGCTATCTCCCAGCACGGCGCGCGATGAAGGTAGATCCGATGTTCGCCCTTCGTGAAGTATGAACTCGCTGGGTTCAGACTGAATACCTTGGGCCTGATCTCAGCAAGAGCAGGGATAAATCGCGTGTGGTCGGCAATGCGGACTGTAGCTATCCGGACGTTACGCCGACCGCCACCAATTGAACTTTCGAACTTTTCCCCAACGCATGGAAAGTTAACAGGTTTAGGATGTAATCGGAAAAAACAACGGAAGAGGTTGGCTGTAAGCGGTGAATCGAAAGAGGAAATTTCTGGCGGAGAGAGAGGGATTCGAACCCTCGATACAGGTGTTAGCCCGTATAACGGTTTAGCAAACCGCCGCCTTCAGCCACTCGGCCATCTCTCCGGCGGATGAGCGGATGAACTGCTCAAACGTACATTTTTGCTTGCTAATTACGTTAACACACTCGACGAGGCGGACACACTGCTTTACGTACAACCAGAGTGCGACAACTCGGGAGATAGGATGACTAGGGCCCCGCGGTCGCAAGGCCAAGGTAGTTCCCGTACCCAACAATCACCGTAGATGCAACCAGAAGGAAGAGTGAAAGTGCAAGCAGTTGTCCCGCCCGCCGACCGGCGCCTTTCCACTCCTTGAAACCGATTCCCCACAGGCTACTGAAGATGATGATGCTCGCCATGTGCAGCGTCCAACTGGAAAATTTGTACCGGCCCATTTGCGTCTCACCCATGGTGTAAAAGAAAAACTGGAAATACCACGTTGTGCCGGCAAGAGCGCAGAGCAAATAGTTGCGCAGCATCGGTGCACGTTCTTCAACCGGCCGACTCGCAGCAGGTGCATCGAGCACCTGCACCTGCGTTTGGCGGGACGACCCGATGTGTTCAACAGTTTCCCGGCTGGGCGCATCGACCGCGGTCTCGACCGTAGTTTCGTCGCGCAAAGAATTTGCTCGAGCGCGCGAGCTAAAGAACTGGTATCCGGTACGATTCCGCATGAGCAGGATCAGGCACCAAACAAAATTCGTGGCAAACCCGCCGATCAGCACCACCACCAGAACAGGCAATCCTTGCCATAGAACCGGGGTGCCATGTTGAAGAGTCAGGGCTTTGATGGGATCTCCCGCGGCCAAGCCATATGCGAAACACGCGCTCATCACGCCGGAAAGAACCGCGACGCCAATGCCTTTGCGCAAATCGAATTCCTCGATCGCCGCTTTCTGCTGCTCAGGAGACATGACTCGCTCTTTTGATATTCCCGCGAGACCCGCCGCTGCAATCCCCGCCAGGCAAACTGCAATGCCAAAGAGAATGACACGGCCGGAAGTGGTGCCGACAACCTGCGTCATAAACACGCCCCGAAAGATCGGCGGCATAAGCGTTCCAAAGGCAGCGCACAGACCAAGAACTACCGCCATGCCGAGCGAGAGTCCGAGATAGCGCATGGTAAGCCCGAAGGTGAGACCGCCGACGCCCCAGAGCAGTCCGAAGAAAAATGCCCAGAAGAGAGCGCTGCTCGGCGCTTCATGAAGAACGGCGAGCAGGTCTCGCGTCATGAGCAGGCCGAGAATCCATGGCGCAATGATCCAACTGAAGAACCCCCCGGCAAGCCAGAATGTTTCCCATGCCCAGCGCTTCACGCCGCGGTAGGGAACGTAGAAGCTGCCCGAGGCCAGACCGCCGAGCCAGTGATAAACGACGCCTACTGCGGGATTCGCTGCCATTGGGGCCTCAGCTCAATCCAGAGTTCAATCCAGGTGAAATACTTCCTCGAGCGGTTGCATTGCGCGATCCGGAAGCAGGCCTTTCGGCTGCACGAAAAAATTCTTCATCTCGCGTTGCCACCGCTCGTTCACTTCCCTACCAGCCATACCTGCGCGAGCACGCTCGAAGTCTTCCGTTTCGAGATAGCCGACCAGCATGCCGTCTTCGCGCAAAAATAATGAATAGTTCCCCCAACCGGTTTCGCGCAGCGCATCCAGCATGTCTGGCCAAACGCTTACGTGCCGGCGTTTGTATTCATCGAGCTGGTCGGGTTTGACTTGCAGTACAAAACAGATTCTTTTTTTCGCCATATCATTTTGCGGGACGCGTGAGTTCAACATCGAGGGTGATCTGGATTTCGTCTCCGATTACCCCCGGATCAGCCGTGATTCCAAAATCTTTCCGATCGATCTTGGTCGTTGCATTTGCGCCTACGCGCAAATCGCCCATCGGGCCTTTGATTTCCTGGGAGGGGCCATCGACATCGAGCACCACCGGTTTGGTCACGCCGTGAATTGTCAAATCGCCGGTGACCTTAAGCTTGCCGGAACCAGCGGCCTCGACATGCGTCGACTTGAATGTGATAGTTGGAAATTTCGCCACATCGAAGAAATGCGGGCTGCGTAGATCGTTATCCCTCATTTGGACACGCGTGTTGACGCTGTTCGTATCGATGGTGACATCGATCGAAGATTTAGAGGGATCCGCCGGATCGAACATAACTTCCCCCGTTGTCTTCTCGAAGACGCCGCGCACGGTAGAGATACCCATGTGTTTGACGGCGAATTGCGACGCAGTGTGATTGGGATCGATTTTCCAGGTTTGAGTTTCTGCTACGGCCGTGATGGAAACGGCAAGCGCCAAGATCAAGCTGAACGTCTTCATTTAATAATCAATCTCCTTATGATATGTGCGTCATCGAGGGTGCGCCCTTGGCTCAGCGGAGAAAGGCTTCAGAAAGCCCGCCATCCACCGGAATAATGTGACCGCTCGTCTTTGCGCTTTCATCGCTTATGAGCCACGCGATCGCATTCGCGCAATCCTGCGGCAGGATCGGACGCTTCGTCAGAGTACGCCGCGCATAGAATTCAGCTAGCTTACTGCGCAGCTCTTCCGTGCTTTCATTTTCTGAAAAACTGATTTTGTACTTGTCAAGAGATTGCATTACGCGATCGCGCGGAAACATCGTCGAACCAGCTACCACGGTGGCCGGAGCAATTCCGTTTACCCTCACCAATGGACTTAGCTTGATTGCCAGTTCGCGCACGAGATGATTCAGGGCGGCTTTGCTGGTGTCGTACGCTTCGCTGCCCTTTTTGGGGACAGCAGCGTTGGCGGAGCTGGTAAGCACCATCGACGAGGGAAGATTTTGGTCCTTGAACACCCATTCGGTTTCGCGCGCAAGCAGGTAGTTTCCGGTTACATTAACCTGGAAGGTATTCGCCCACTGCGCTTCGCTGAGTTCTCCATCCGCGGCGGGCACCGGATAAATAGCAGCTGTGTTGACAATCGCGTCAATTCCGCCGAATTGAAGCACTGTGAAGTTCACCGCTTCCGCCAAACTGCCGGGGGAACCGAGGTTCACTTTCGCGTGCGCGACCTGCTCGCGTGAAGAAGCTACCGCCGCTTCGCATGAGACTTTTTCCGCCCCTGCTTGGTCGAAATCAGCAACCACGATGTGCGCGCCCTTGCCTGCAAGCAGCAATGCTACTTCTCTTCCGATTCCACTTGCGCCGCCAACGATCAGCGCGATCTTGCGGCTGAACTCGGCTTCGGGAGGCATACGCTGAAGTTTGGCTTCTTCAAGCGCCCAGTACTCGATGCGAAAAGCTTCCGAGCGGGGCAAGGCGACATAGTTGTGAAATTGCGTAAACTCCTTCGACTGTTCGTCGGTCCGAGCCTGCGGCAACGGAGAAGGCCTTGGCCCATCTTCTAACGCATTCGCACCTTCCATGACGTGGATTGCGTTGATGAAGAACTCGGTGGTGATTCGAGCTTCCTTCTTGTTTTTGCCAAAGCCGAATAAGCCAATACCGGGGATGATCACAACGGATGGATTGGTGTCGCGCAGCTTGGGCGACTGGGGAGTTGCATGTGCGTCGTAGTATTTCTTGTAGTCGACGCGGTAGCCTGCAACCGTTTTCTGGATCAGCGACTTTAAGGCGTCTCTATCTTCTTTAGCCGGATCCCAGGGAATAAACATCGGGCACACGCGAGTGCGCAGGAAGTGATCGGGGCAACTTGTTCCGAGGGCACCCAATTCGCGCGCCCACTTCGATCCTGCAAAGGCGAGCGCATCCCGATCGTCGGTGTAGTGGGCGATAACGCGTCGGTTGGACGAAAGTGCGCCGCGAAGGGCAGGCAAAATTTGTGTCGCGATCTCGCAGCGATTTGCCGAGGGCTGGAACTCAACTCCTCCGAACACGGCTGTCTTCTTTTTCTTATGTTCAGAAATGAATTCGCCCATTTCGTCGATGGTTCGAATGCTGTTCAGGTAACACTCCCGCTGCGTGTTTCCCCAGGTAAAAAGCCCGTGACCTCCGAGAATTATTCCGTCGGTTCCGGGATTTTCACGAACAGCCTTCTCGATGAGCAAGGCGAGTTCGAAGCCGGGTCGTTGCCAGGGCACCCAGACGATTTTTCTTCCGAACTGCCGATTGAATTCCTCAAGTTTTTGCTTTCCATTGGCGCTGGCAGCGAGGGCAATGGCCCAGTCAGGATGCAGGTGATCGACATGGTCGAAGGGCAAGAAGGCATGAAGTGGAGTGTCGATAGAAGCCGCAACCTTGTTCTCGCCGAAAGCCGAGAGCGGATAATAGCGCACCATCTCGTCTTCGCGAGCTTCGCCGCGATACAGACTTTTCAATTGCTCAAGACGGTCAAGATAAAGAATTGCAAAACCTGATTCGGTGATCGATCCAATGTCGCCTCCGCTTCCCTTCACGGCGAGAACCCGCGCTGGCTCGCCGGTAAATGGATCTGGCGATTCGAACTTGGAACTTGTGTTTCCGCCACCGAAATTAGTGATGCGCAAGTCGGCGCCGAGCAAATTCGAACGGTACCGAAGCAAAGCCAGTTGATTGTCGCCAAGAGTCCGCGCCTGCTGCTCGTCCCACAAATCTTTTAGGTGAACCATCTCCTGGATTTCAGGCATAAACCATCTCCGTGTAGTGCTGGAAGCGAGCGGCGTGGCGCTCCCATTTGTCGGTTTCGCGCGGCTCGTAGACTTCGGTCGGGAAAGAGCGGGCAACCACCTCGCGAACTTCCTTAAGGGAACTTGCAGCGCCCGTCGCCAACATTTGCATGGCGATGTTGCCGAGAGCCGTCGCCTCGGCGGGGCCGGCCAGCACACGCCGACCGGCTGCATCGGCGGTGAACTGGTTCAGCAGACGGTTTTTCGAGCCTCCGCCAATGACACGAATCTGATCAATGCGTTTGCACATAACTCGCTCGAGATCGTCAAGGACTTGCCGATATTTGAATGCCAGGCTCTCGATCACCGTTCTCGCGTAGGCACCTGGACTCGCTGGTTTTGCCTGCTGAGTTTTCGCGCAGAACCGGTCGATCGCTTCCGGCATGTTTTCCGGATGCAGGAACGATTCCTCATCAGGATCGACTAGATGCGCAAACGCCGGCTCGCGCTCGGCCACTTCCATCAGTTCGCGATAGTCGTAAACCTGAGATTGGGCCTTCCAGGCTTGCCGACAACACTGCAGCATCCACAGGCCCATCACATTTTTCAGGAACCGCGTCGTGCCGCAAACCCCACCCTCGTTTGTGAAATTTAATTTCAAACTCTCATCCGTAATAATCGGCCGATCCAGTTCTGTTCCCACCAAAGACCAAGTCCCGGAACTCAAGAATGCAGTGCCGTCGCGCGCTACGACGGCCGCCACTGCGGACCCAGTGTCGTGGGAAGCTGGAGCAATGACCGGGGTTCCACTCATCGCAGCGCTCGAACCTATTTTTCTTGACAACATTCCCACGGTTGATCCTGGTTCAACAATTTCTCCTGGCAACTCCCCAGGAAGCCCGAGTTTTTCTATCAAGCCCCTTGCCCAGCTTCGGGTGCACGGGTTCACCATTTGAGTCGTCGTGGCATTGGTAAATTCACAAACCGCATTCCCGGTCAGCCAGTAATGAAAGAGGTCTGGAATCGTCACCAACTTTCGCGCGGCCCGCAGCAGATCAGGAGTATCACGCTTCGCGGCGAACAACTGATAAAGCGTATTTATCTGCATGAACTGGATTCCGGTCTCGCGATAGATTTCTTCTTTTGGAATTCTCGCGAAAACCGATTGCATGACGCCATCTGTCCGCTTGTCACGGTAGTGATACGGATTCTGCAACAACTCGCCGCGTTCCCCGAGCAGCGCGTAGTCGACTCCCCAGGCATCCACGCCGATTCCGCCGAGTTGAACTTCCTCCAACTTCGAAAGGGTCTTGCACATTTCTAGCCACAAACGCGGCAGGTCCCAATGCAGGGCGCCTCCATATTCCACAGGCTCATTAGTGAAGCGATGCACCTCTTCGGTGGTGATCACTCCAGCGTGAACATGTGCCAGAACCGCTCTTCCACTTTCCGCGCCCAAATCGAAGGCTAGATATGGCTTGGACACCTCAGGCATAGGAGGAAACACTATTGAGATTTCGCGCGCTACGTTCCTTGGTAATGCGCTCCATGTAGCCACTCTCAAGAAATACTTTCAAGGGATCGCGCGGCAGCCCCTTCGAGTCGCGCCATTCTTGAATGGCAGGTCGCACATCGGTGTTGAAAGCCTCTTGCAGGAGCGATTCGGCGCGAACCAAATCGCACTTATTTTGAGCGCCTGAAAGTGCTTGATAGTCGACCAGCGCAGCCTTAGCAAATAACTGCTGCGCCATGGTCACGGTCTGAATTGTTTCTTCAATTTTGCCTTTTAGATTATGGCTTTGGTCGATCATGTACGCGATATCGCCTTTGCCGTTCGTTTCCCATTCGTAATACAGAATTTCATGGAAAATTCGAAATACTTGATAAGGATCGATCGAGCCAATCGTCAAATCGTCGTCTGCATAGCGGCGATCATTGAAATGAAATCCGCCAAGCATCTGCTCGGAGAGCAGCCAGGCGACGATCTGCTCAATGTTCTGCGAGTGATAGTGATGGCCGGTGTCAACCAGCACTTTTGCTCGGGGACCGGCAGATCGAGCCAGGTGCAGCGCCATGCCCCAATCCGCAATGTCAGTGTGGTAGAAGGCGGGCTCAAAGGGCTTGTACTCAACCAGCAATCTCTGCTTTGGCGACAGCTCCGCGTGTGCTTCTTTGAGAGCGCTCTCAAACCATGCCTTCCGCTGACGGATATTCGCGGTGCCAGGATAACTTGAACCGTCGGCAAACCACATCGAGATATCGCGGCTGTGTAGTCGGTTTGCAATCTCGATGCTGTCCTTCACGTGCCGCAAAGCATGAGCGCGCACCGAAGCATCCGGGTTGCCGAACGATCCGTGCTTGTAAATTTGGTCCTGGAAAACATTCGGGTTAATCGACCCGGGTTGAACTCCATATTGTTCAGCCAACGCGACCAGTTCGTTCGTGCTGGCCAAACCTTTGGGGAAGTCCCAGAGCACATGCAGAGCAATGGTTGGGCAAACGCCCGTGAGCCGATGCACTTCGCCAGCGTCGGAAAATTTTTCTTGTGTTGTTGAGGCGGCGGCCGGTTGCAAAAATTTGCCGAATCGGGTGCCCGTGTTGGCGAAACCCCAGGACGGAATCTCTATACGAAAGGTTTCAAGTGCTTGAAAGATTTTTTCCGTTTCGGAAGATTTCGACGGCGCCATAGCTTTACCTTAGCTTCACCTTATCTGGGCGAGATTAACAACCCATGCTGCCGGAATCACGAAATTTGTTGTCGTCCCGGCCTATTTTCGCATTACGAAACGGAAAAGACGAGTCGAGAACCGCGCGACATAGTAAATAGCACTCTTTTTTAAGGATTTGACTCGGGAACAAGCACGCCAGGTTTCGTGCTGCAGAACAGGTTGGGCCGCTTTCTGATATAGTAGCTCGCGCCTATGAGCCGCGAACTAAGAGGCCGAGATCCCTATCTGGTCAAATCCGTCATCCATTCTTCAAGAATCCTGGCGGCGTTCCGTGCCGCCGGAGAAGCGTTGCCGCTCAAGGAAATCGCCCAGCGAAGCGGACTGCCAAAGACGATGAGCTTCCGCCTTCTCTACACACTCGAGAAGTGCGGAATGATAGAAAAAATCGGCGCCAATCTGTATCAGTCAACACTTCGTCCGGCCAAACAGCGGCTGTGCCGTCTGGGATATGCAGCGCAGGGGACCAACTATCAATTCTCGCGAGAGGTCACTTCAAGCTTGGAACGCGCTGCCAAGGAAGAAGGAATCGAACTGATTGCGCTCGACAACCGCTACAGCGCGAAGATCGCGCAGCGCAACGCGGATCTTTTGGTGCGCGAAAAGGTCGACCTTGCAATTGAATTCCAAACCGACGAGACTATCGCGCCCATCGTTGCCGCCAAATATCGCGAGGCGGGCATTCCCATGATCGCGATCGATATTCCTCATCCGGGTGCGACTTACTACGGAGCCAACAATTACGAGGCTGGGCTCATTGGAGGCCGCTATCTTGGCCGCTGGGTCAAAGAACATTGGCATTCAGAGGTGGATGAGATCATCCTGCTGGAATTGCCCCGCGCTGGAAACTTGCCGCAAATGCGCCTGACCGGCATGCTGGTAGGAATCAACCTGACACTGCCGACCGCGAAAAACTGCCGGGTCACGCACCTGAATGGCGATGGAGAACTGGGGCCGAGCTTTGAAGTGGTTCGCCGGCATATTCGCGTCTCCCGGTCACGTCGTCTGGTGGTTGGGGCAATTAACGACGTAAGCGCAATCGGCGCTCTGCGAGCGTTTGAAGAAGCGGGCAGGGCAGACACCTGCGCTATCATGGGCCAGAATGCGTCTCCCGAGGGCCGCGCAGAACTCCGCGAGCCGAATACCAGCATGGTTGGGTCAGTAGCTTTTTTCCCGGAACGCTACGGTCCCGACCTAATTAAAGTCAGCCTCGACATTCTTAACAAGAGACCAGTCCCGCCAGCTGTATTTGTGGACCACAAACTCGTGACTCCGATGACTGTAGATCATTTCTACCCCAACGATCGCCTGATGCAGACCGCATCCACAGCTTATGACGTGAAAGGTGCATCAGCCTAAGCCGCGGCCATCAATAGCGAAAGCCATTCCTATCACGCTGGCCGCAACCATTTTCGCGATCTTCTCATTTCGCATTGCGGAACCAGAATAGAGGCACATGCTCCGCCTGTCGAGACGTGCTGAGAAGCAGAATCCCCGCTTATCATCGCGTGTTTAGCCGCACGCCGTAGTTCCCCTCTCGCGTTTTTCATTGCAGAACGATGCTTTCCGGACAGTTGCCGGTTGACGGTGCTCGCCAACCGATGTGAGCATCGCCCCACGCAAAACCTTCGTGGGGATTGCGGACATGTCTTTCGCAATGTCTTTTCGAATCACCAGGGATGCAACCAGGTCGAATTCGCCCTCTGCGACGAGGAGGCAATTAGTATGCTGAAACGAACAAGCGGTCTGTTTCTGTTGGCGATTACGGTGTTCCTTGCGAGTTTCGCGCAAGCCCAGGGCGGGGCAAACGGCACGATTGTCGGCACTGTTACCGACAACAGTGGCGCCGTAGTGGCAGGCGCCGGAGTTGATATCACCAACACTGCGACCAATGTCACCAGCCACACGCAGACGACATCATCGGGCGACTTCACCGTCCCCTTTCTGCCTCCGGGAAGCTACCGTGTAACGGTACAAGCTCAGGGTTTTCAGAAGGCGGTGACAGACGGTGTCACACTGGCAGTCGCTCAGCAGGCGCGCGTTAACGTCACTATGCGCCCCGGCACTGTGTCCGAAAGCGTCGAAGTACAAGCAAGCGCTGTGGCGCTGGATACAGATACCGCGGCTGTGGCACAAACCGTCACGCCTACGCAAATCGAACAGTTGCCGGTCGAGAACCGAAATTTTGTGAGCCTGCTGTTCCTGGGAGCCGGCGCCGTGCAGACTAACGGCGAACAAGGGCAGATGCGCCAAGGCGAAGGCAATGCAATCAGTATCAATGGCGGCCGTCCAACCTCGAACAATTACACACTCGATGGTTTGATCAATACCGATACTGCTCTCAATACTCCCGCAGTCATTCTCTCCCAGGATGCTATCCAGGAGTTCAAGATTCAGAGCGAGACATACTCTGCTGAATACGGCTTCAGCGCAAACCAGGTGAACATCGTGAGCAAGAGCGGAACGAATCAGTTGCATGGCACAGCGTTCGAGTTTCTACGCAATGATGCGTTTGATGCCAAAGCGCCCCTGCAGCAAAATCTGCCCGAATTGCGTCAGAATCAGTTCGGATTTGTTCTCGGCGGCCCCATATACATTCCGAAGGTTTACGATGGACGCAACAAAACGTTCTTTCTGGTCAATTATGAGGGCTGGAGAATCCGGAATGGCATCGACCAGAATACGTTTAACGCTCCCGATCCCGCCTGGTTGAATGGCGACTTCTCAACCTCCGGCTTGACGCCAGTAACCGGGGGATGCGTGCCGAGCGCTACGCAGTTCTGTCTGCCGATCGACCCTGAAACCGGCGCACCATTTCCTGGAAACCAAATTCCGGCCAGCAGGTTTTCGCGGCTTGCGCAGGTTGAGATTGCCGCGAAACTATTTCCAGCTCCGAATTGCGTCGGCTGCCAGAGAGGCAATTATCGGCTGACCACAACACTTCCCAACACTACCGACCAACAGACGTACAGGTTAGATCAGGAACTCGGCAAGTTCGGCAAAATCTTTTTCAGGTACACCACTGCGACCTACTCTAACGAGAACATCAACGGCTCCGTCAGCTTGCCTTTTGGTGTAGGCGTATTCAATGAGAAGTCGGAGAGCTGGATGATATCTCATACGAAAAACATCGGCTCACGCATGGTGAACAATTTCCGCTTCGGGCACCTCGAACCGATTGCTATCCAGGGAGGAATTGCCGCGCCGGGTGCGGATGTAAGCGCCCTTGGGCTGACGGGAGTTTTCCAGAACCTGCCAAACTACGCTCGCTTGTATCCCACTGTCAGTTTCCAAGGACTGGCCGGCACCTCGTTTGGCAGCCAGGGGAACGACACCACTACGAGCGACATTCCAACCTGGCAGTTCTCCGACTCTCTCACCATAATCCACGGGCGCCACACGACCACGGTTGGATTCGACTACCGGCATTGGCTGCAACGCCGTGATCTCTCCGCCGATTTCCTCGGCGATTTTGGTTACAACAACGACACAATCCTCAACAATAACGCCGGCTGTACTACTGCCTCGGGGAAATGTGGTACCGGGAATTCTGTTGCTGATTTCTTGCTCGGATATTACAACAACGCTTCCACTTTTCAGCCCGGGCCCTTCAGTCCCTCGGGTGTGGCCGGCAACCTGAACCAGTACAAGTTCACGTACTTCGCCCCGTTCGTGCAGGACGATTGGAAAGTAACCAATCGATTGACATTGAATCTTGGCCTGCGTTGGGATTACCGAGCCGTGCCTACGGAAAAAGACAATAAGATGTTTTGGTTCGACCGTTCGAATCCCGGAGGCGGTTTGTGTTTTGCGGACAAGAACCTGCAAACGCAAACCGTTTCCAGCCTTGGCGGTCCCATCGCTCCAGAAGGTAATGGCTTTTACCGGTATTGCGGTCGCCCGAATCCGGCAGACGGCTCTAAAAAGCCATTTGCTCCCCGCATCGGACTTGCCTACCGCCTGGGCGACAAAACGGTGCTGCGCGGCGGCTACGGGATTTTCTTCGATTCAGCGGAGACGCGCGAAATCGATGACTCGGGCGACATCTATCCGTTTGTTGTGCGCGCCTCCCCGAATCCGACCGTCGATGCCACACTTCCGAAACTAACGGACAACATGTTCCCGCCCGTATTGTTGCATCAGGTGAACGTTGCGCAGGATGGCAGTCAGTTCTTTGCTGTAATCATTTCAGAGTTCCCACATAATCCGTATGTTCAGCAATGGTCTTTGTCAGTGCAACGGGAACTGGCGCGAAACACCACTTTTGAGGCGAACTATGTCGGGAATAAGGGCACGCACCTGCTGAACCGAATCAACATAGGGCAGCCGCTCCCGCCAACGGATCCCGCTGCTTGCGACCCGGCAACTGGGGGTGATCCGACTTTGGGAGATTGCCCCGTGTCGGCAAGAAGGCCGTTCACCAATATCACCTCGTCGCTCGGTTTCCTCGACAGTCAATGGAATGGCTACTCTAACTACAACGCGGCAAATCTCAAACTCGAACGCCGATCCAGTTCCATGGCTCTGCTCGCCGTCTACACTTGGGCCAAGAGCCTGGACGATAAGTCTGCAGCTGCGGGCGTGGGTTCCACCAACGCGTTTGCCGGGCACATGGACGAACACAATCCAAGACTTGATTATGGTCTGTCGGACTTCGACGTGAATCAGCGTTTTGTGGCGAGCGCTGTATATCAATTGCCCTTGGGGCGCGGCAAACGGTACGGAAATGACATGAATAAGGCGGCGGATCTTGCCTTGGGCGGGTGGCAATTAACGGGTATTACTACTTTCCAAAAAGGCTTCCCGTTTTCGGTGTTGTGCAATGACAACTTCGGCTTGCTGCTTACCTTCACGCAACGTTGCAATCAGGTCGGGGCCCCCGGCAACGAGCACAGCATCAACCAGTGGTTCAACACTACGTCGTTCGTTCAGCCACTCGCGGGGCAGTTTGGGAACAGTGCTCGTGACATTATTCGTGGACCTGGAATTAATAATTGGGATCTAGGGATCGGCAAAGATTTTAGGTTCACGGAAAGGGTCGCATTTCAGTTCCGGGTCGAGGCGTTTAACGTCTTCAACCATCATCAATACGGCTTCGATCCATTCACCAGCACTGGTATTGGCGCACCAGTCGACAACAATCCAAACGATGGATCAGCCTACGGTACGGTGATTGCTGCCCGTCCTGGCCGCATCCTTCAGTTTGGGGGCAAAATAGTTTTCTGAGCGGCAACCCCTTAGACCGCCGGGCCTCATGGTCTGGCGGTTTTGTTTTGTGCAGAGGAGAACTAGACTTAAGCGCATGATTTTTCGCCCGGTGATTGGTTCGCGCCGCGTCCACGCCGTTTTATTTCTGTCTAGCATTCTACTTAACCTCACGTGTGTGCGGGCACAACAACGACAACTGGACCAGCAATATGGGGAGGCACAACGAGCGCTTGCAGAAGGCAATTACAAAAAGGCGGAGCAGGCTTTTGAAGAGTTGGCCAATGCTGATCCTTCAGTGGCTGAAATTCATGCCAACCTTGGGCTGATTTATTTCGAAGAAAAAAAATTCGAGCAGGCGGTCCCGGCATTGCAACGAGCGTTGAAGCTGAACCCGTCTCTCGCCAAATCCGCCAATATTCTCGCGATGTCCCTCTCCGAGCTTGCCCGCTACGCCGAGGCGTTGCCAGGGCTCGAAAAGGGTTTTCATTCCTCCGATCCCGAAATGCGACGCATGTGTGGGCTGCAACTTGAGCGCGCTTACACCGGCCTCAAACGCGATAGCGATGCTGTCAAAGTCGCGTTGCAAATGGAACAGATGTACCCGAATGATCCCGAAGTGCAGTATCACGACGGCAAGATATTCGGTAATTTCGCCTTTCTCACAATGCAAAAACTGTGGCAGGCGTCGCCGGATTCCGTTTGGAAACATCAGGCGGAGGCTGAAGCGCTCGAAAGCCAGGGATCGTATGAAGCGGCCATTGGGCAATATCGCGATGTACTGACGCGTGATCCAAAGCGTCCGGGAATTCACTACCGCATCGGCAGAACTTTGCTGGCACGATCACAGAAAACCGGATCGGCGCAGGATGTGCAGGACGCGGCCCAGGAATTCGGAGAAGAACTCGAACTCGGCCCAAACGCCAACGCCGCCTACGAACTGGGCGAGATCCGACGCAATGCCGGACAACTCGAAGATGCTCAGAAATATTTCGAGCTCGCGCTCAAAGATCATCCTGATTTCGAAGAAGCTCAGCTTGGGCTTGCGGCCACGCTCATTGCGAAACAAAAACCGGAACTCGCCCTTCCACATCTGCAAAAAGCGATTTCTCTGAATCGTGAGAATGAAGTCTCCTGGTGGCGGCTGGCACAGGTGGAACGTTCGTTGGGAAATTCAGATGAGCAGAAAAAAGCTCTGGCTGAGTTTCAGCGACTGCATGCGCAAAGTTCCGGCCAGGAGCAATCAGCCAAAAAATTGTTTTCCAGCGATGAAGTCACAAAACAGCAGATTGAGGCAAATTCCCAAAATTAGGGTTTCAGTCACGGAGCTCAAATGACTCAAGAAAATCGACGCAGGTTTCTCGCAAGCACTGGCCTTGCTGCTTCGGCATGGGCACTGCCCAAATCTCTGCTGGCCTCGCAGGCAATTCCGAATCAAGGCGGCGCAACATTCCCGGCGGGCTTTTTCTGGGGCGCATCCACGGCAGCGGCACAAGTGGAAGGATCACCCAGCGCTGACAGCGGAGGCGAAAGCATCTGGGATGTTTTCCTGCGCACTCCGCACGCCACAAAGGACGGCAGCACCAACCTCGTTGCGGATGATGAATATCACCGCTGGCCGGAAGACATAAAGCTGATGCAGCAGCTCGGCTTCAATGCCTATCGTTTCTCGATCTCATGGGCACGCGTTATTCCTGAAGGCACCGGCGCGGTGAATTCGAAAGGCATGGATTATTATGATCGCCTCATCGACGCCCTATTAACAGCGAAGATCACTCCCTTTGTCACAGCGTTTCACTTCGACTATCCAGAGGCGCTGCAAAGGCGAAGCGGCTGGCTCAATCCGGACAGTCCGCAGTGGATGGCTGACTATGCGCACCTTCTCTCATCTCGCTTTTCCGATCGCGTATCGTATTGGCTCACGATCAACGAACCGAACATCTATTGGGCATTCGGCTCAGAGATTGGAATGATGCCGCCTAACCAGAAACTTCCAGATGCGGACCTGGTGCGCGGCTCGCATAATATCTTGCTTGGTCACGGCGAATCGGTGCGGGCTATTCGAGCTGCCGCAAAACGTCCAGTCAAAGTGTCTCTCGCTTACGCCGGCATTTTGACGATTCCGGCGAGTGAAAACTCGGCCGACGTTGCAGTCGCACGCGGGGCTTCGTTCGGCGTTCGCAAAATTCCCATTATTCCCGGATTGCCGCCCATGGCGATGCTCAGCACTGGCTGGTGGCTTGATCCCGTTTATCTTGGAAAGTATCCGGAAGATGGACTGAAGCTTTTCCCCGACGCAGAAAAGATCGCCACTTCCGAACACATGAAGACCATCAATCAGCCGCTGGATTTCTGCGGCATAAATTTATATTTCGCTCCGCAAATGAAGGCTGGAGCAAACAGCGCGCCGGAGATCGTGCCGGAAGCGGCTGACGTCCCCCGATCACACTATGGTTGGGCCATGACTCCAGAAGTCTTGTATTGGGGACCAAAATTTCTCTACGAACGTTATCACCAGCCGATCGTCGTCACCGAGAACGGCTGGTCGAGCGACGATAAACCGACTCCTGATGGCAAAGTGCATGATCCGCAACGCACGGTCTTCCTGAATGCATATCTCAAATCATTTCTGCGCGCTTCGCAGGACGGCGTTCCAGTAAACGGATATCTACATTGGTCCCTGCTCGATAATTTTCAGTGGGGCGACGGATTCGGACAGCGGTTCGGATTGATCTACGTCGATTTTAAAACGCAAAAGCGAATTGTGAAGGACTCGGCTATGCGCTACAAGCAGATCGTCGCGTCGAACGGCGCTGGGCTGTAGCTCCATGTGTAGCTCCATCAGTAGATCTACCGAAGCGTCACGGCCGCAACGCTGAAGCCACTCAGGGTGAGCTTGTCGGAGCTTAGTTGCGCCGTTTTCGGCGGATCGAAGCCGGTGGTCTGGTCAGCGTATTCCATACTTCCCCCATTCGCGCCGGCGAGTTCGATGTCTTGCGCATGCTCATCTTTATTCACTAGCAGCACCCGCTTGTGTCCATCCTTTGTGACAACGGGCATCGCGTAGACATACGGGCTCGGCGAAGATCCATCGCCGCCTAGTTCCACGATTTTGTCCCCCGGGCCGAAATTATCGTGCAAAAGCCTGAGCACCCAGAACCGCGGGTTCGGCTTCCCCGTGTTCCAATCCACCATTGAAACTGATGGAAATTGAGTCGGATACCCGACAAGCTGCGACTCTCCCGCAACATCGATGCCCATTTGCGTCATCTGGCCAAATAGATATGCATACATCGCGCCGGTCAAGCTCCAGTAAGAGTTCGGTATCGGCTTCGTCACGTGACCTGGCTCGCCTTGGGACAGATCATCTGCCGAAATGGCGCCGAGTTCATCGATCGTAGTTCGCGTGTCGGGCGACAGACGTTTCCGAATCTCTTCGACGTAACGCACCGTATTCAGAAAACCATCCGCCTGAGCAAAAAATGTGTACCCCTGAATTTCGGGGGTCTGGTCGGGCGTTGGAATTGCATAAAAATGATAAGAAATGAAATCCAGCGAAATTCCAGGCTGATGATTCTTGTGATCCAGAAAATATTCGAAGTATCTGGGGTTCATGGACGGCATCGCCAATGCGAGCCCGACAAATTTAATATCCGGCTCCACTTTGCGCATTGCGGTCACCACAGCGTCATAGAGGCGCGTATAAATCTCCGGCGACATGTGGTGCTCAAACTCAACTTCGTTCAGCACCTCCCAGTAAGGAATTGAGTAGTGATATCCCGACTCATGACGTTTGCCGAGCTCATCCGTAAAGCCACCTTGGGTGTACCAGGCAAGCAGCCGCGCGTAATAGTCGGCAACTTCCTTGCACGTGGGATCGCGAAGCTCTGTTCCCTGTTCGTAATCCCACGTGACCTGGTTCGGGTCTGAGGGGTAGGTCACAGGCTTATCCGTTTTAAACATCCATTGCGGAATAGTGCTGAAATTCAGAATTGCTGGATGGCCTTTGGTTGCTTCCAGGAAGTCGATCGTCATTGGATCGATCAGAGAGAAGTCCCATGAGGTTTTCTCGTTGGAGGGCGGTTCTAATTCGGCGACTCCCAGCTTGGGATATGGCAGCCAGGGGACATAGCGAACATAGTCCGCGCCCAAATCGTGTACAGCTTGATAAGCATTTTTGCTGACTTCAGTTCCGTGCCGCAACGGTGGATTCACAACCACCTGCAGCGTTGGCGAAGTCTGCGAAACTCGTGCGATCTTCCCCCAGTTCACTTCGATTTTTACTTGCGCCTGCGCAAGAGAGACAAAAAGAAACGACAAGAACATGCCGATTCGCAAAGCAATTGACCGGGGAATTTTTTTCATTTGAAACACCCTCCCACAAACGAAGCCAGTCAGCATAGGCGCGAAATCGACCGCGCGCAATGCGGGGCAGGTTTCCACTCTCGATTGCGCAATGCGAAATGGCAGGGCCTTGAGGCCGAGTTCAGATATCAAACTGCGCCTCGCCCAATCCAGTATTCAATGCATCTCGGCCTTTTCTACCTTGGTAGTGGCTCCTTGTACTCCATTTTTCATGGCGAAAATGTTTTGCCAGCAAAGTACCCTTGACGAACCCGTTCGCGTGATGTGAACATCGGCAACGCTTAAACGCAGAATCTGAATATGTCCGGCGAATTGAAAATCGGATTGTTCGGCATCGGCCTCGAAGCCTATTGGCCTCAGTTCGAGGGCCTGAAAGAAAGACTGCTCGGCTATTTGAAGAAGGTTGAGCAAGCTCTACTGCGCAGCGGCGTTCACATCGTCAATGTGGGATTGGTTGATTCCCCCGAGCAAGCGTTCAATGCAGGGCATCAGTTCCGCCGCGAAGATGTAGACCTCATATTTCTTTATGTCACAACGTACGCTCTTTCCTCCACGGTTCTACCTGTTCTTCGTCGCGCCAAAGCGCCGGTTTTGGTTTTGAACTTGTCCCCGCAGGCGGCCATCGACTATGACGCTTTGAACCGGCTTGGTGACCGCACAAAAATGACGGCCGAGTGGTTGGCGTACTGCCAGGCTTGCCCGGTCCCGGAAATCGCAAATGTCTTTGCGCGCTGCGGAATCCCATTTTTCCAGGTCACCGGAACTCTCGAGAACTCGTGGGCAGAGATTGGTGAATGGGTCGAGGCGGCAAAAGTCGCGCGAGTAATGGAGCACAACCGCATGGGCGTCATGGGTCACTACTATGGCGGCATGCTCGATATCTACAGCGATTTGACTCTGCACTGCTCGACCTTCGGTGGGCACATTGAAATGATCGAAGTCGAAGAACTCGCCTGTCTCCGTAGAGACGTGAGTGCTGACGACGTGAATGCACGAGTACAGGTGATCCGCGCCGAGATGGACGTGCAGCCCGATTGTCCGCAAGAGGAATTGGAGCGCGCGGCCAGAACTTCTGTGGCTTTGGATTGGATGATCGAGCGCCGCCAGCTTGGCTCTCTTGCCTACTACTATCAAGGAACGGGGAACCCTGAAAATCAAGAAGCAATCAGTTCCATCATCGTCGGCGCGAGCCTCCTGACCGCTCGGGGAGTGCCTATCGCGGGCGAATACGAAATCAAGAACGCTCAGGCTATGAAAATCATGAGTTCATTCCGTGCGGGAGGCTCTTTTACCGAATATTACGCTGTGGATTACAACGATGATGTCGTCCTGATGGGGCACGATGGTCCCGGCCACATTGCGATTGCGCATGGCAAAACCAGAGTCAAGCCGCTTCAGGTTTACCACGGAAAAGTGGGTCGCGGTCTTTCGGTTGAGATGTCAGTTAAGCATGGCCCTGTAACCCTGCTTTCGGTGGTCGAAATTGGCGGCAAGATCAAATTGCTGATGGCGGAAGGAGAAGCTGTGCCGGGACCGATTCTGGCAGTCGGGAACACGAACAGCCGTTATCGCTTCCCTGTGGGAGCAAAGGAATTCATAACCCGATGGAACAGTCACTCTCCGGCGCACCATTGCGCGGTCGGTATTGGTCATATTGCGAGCAAGCTCAACAAATTTGGGTCGCTGCTGGGCATCGAGTGCACCCTCGTGTGCTGAGGAGCAAAACAGAATTTTTCAATGCGAAACGCATTGACTGCGTTGACGCACAAGTTTTGTCAATGCGACTATCCCTGTTCGGAACCAGGAAATCTGGATTCCATGCTGGTTAAATTCACTGACGAGTCCTCTCGCATTCTGGACTCTTGTGAGGAAATTCATGAACACACCTCGACGTGTGACCCGATGCTTAATCACTCTTCTGGTTGCTGCCGCATCTCTTTCCGCGCAATCTTCACCGGACGCTATCCAACAGGGGTTTGAGAATCCACCCAATGGTGCTCGTCCACGCGTCTGGTGGCATTGGATGAATGGCAATATCACGAAGGAGGGGATCAAACTCGATCTTGAATGGATGCACCGGGTAGGCCTCGGCGGTTTCCAGAATTTCGACGCGGCGCTCAACACGCCGAAGCTTGTCGATCAGCGCCTGGTTTACATGACCCCAGAGTGGAAGGACGCGTTTAAGTACGCGACCACCCTGGCCGATCAGCTTGGGCTTGAAGAAGCCATTGCAGGGTCACCCGGATGGAGTGAGTCTGGTGGACCATGGGTAAAGCCTTCGCAGGGAATGAAAAAAGTCGTATGGACGGAGACCAGAGTTGAGGGCGGAAAGCCATTCAACGGCGTGCTGCCACATCCGCCAACCGTTGCTGGGCCGTTCCAAAACCTTCCCTTATTCGATTTTCTCGCCGCGATGAGCGGACAGCCGCAGCCCTCAGGGCCAGTTTTCTATGCTGATTCTGCGGTGATCGCTTATCGTGCGCCGGCAACCGATGTCCCAATCGCGTCCCTGCAGCCGAAGATCACATCCAGCAGCGGAAACATCGATCCTGCCCTCCTTGCCGACGGAGACCTGGTGAAGACCACCGGATTACCGAAAGCGCCTGTCGGAGAGAAGGCCTGGATTCAATATGAATTTCCATCCCCGGAAACGATTCATGCAGTAACGCTTGTTCTGAATGATCCGGCGTCTGCAGCAGCCAATATGTTTGGGGCAGCAGAGTCGGTTGCCGACGTGGAAGCCAGCGACGACGGACAAAACTTTCACGCCATTACTGCTATTCCGAATGATGGCGGGGTCGAGCACACTATTGCTTTTCCATCGGTCACCGCAAAATTTTTCCGCGTCTCGTTTTTAACTCATCCTCCGGCGGGCATGGGTGACTTTCATTTCGATGTCGATGAACCCTTCGGCCGCTATGCCGCCCCAAAACCAAATCCGGATATCGAGATCTCAGAGTTGGTGCTGCATTCAAGCCCGCGAATCAGCCGCTTTGAGGAGAAGGCGGCATTTGCCAATCTGCCAAGCTTCGACCCTTATCCGACCCCAGCCACGGACCCCAAAGATGCAATTCGGAAAGAAGACGTCATCGACCTCACGGCGAAAATGAAACCCGATGGCACATTGAATTGGACGCCTCCAGCCGGAAACTGGGTGATTCTGCGCTTTGGGTACTCGCTTCTTGGAATAACGAATCATCCGGCCTCGCCTGAAGGCACAGGCCTCGAAGTCGACAAGCTTAATCCCGACGACGTCAGACAATACATGAACACGTACTTGGACAACTACAAGAGCGCGGTAGGTGACCTGATGGGCAAACGCGGCTTGGAGTATGTGATTAATGACAGTTGGGAGGCCGGTGCGCAAAACTGGACCGACAACATGATCACCGAGTTCACGAAGCGCCGTGGCTATGACCCGCGGCCCTGGATGCCGGTGTTGACTGGCCGAATTATTGAGAGCACGCAGGCCAGCGAAGGCTTCCTTTGGGACTTTCGTGAAACCCTCGGCGACATGCTGGCCGATTACCACTACGATCAACTGACCAAAATGCTGCACGATCGGGGCATGGGCCACTACGGAGAGTCCCACGAAGAAGGTCGGGCTTTCATCGGCGACGGCATGGAAGTGAAACGAAGCAACGATGTGCCGATGTCAGCGATGTGGACGCAACGTCCGGGCGTGAACAACGAGCAATATGGATACGACGCCGATATTCGCGAGTCGGCATCTGTATCCCATATCTACGGACAGAATCTTGTGGCCGCGGAGTCTATGACGGCAGCGTCGGGAGCATATGCATGGTCTCCCGCCACGCTGAAGCCGACGGCTGACAAGGAATTGGCAGAGGGCCTGAATCGTTTCGTAATTCACACCTCAGTTCACCAGCCATTACTCGATCGAGTTCCGGGCCTTTCTCTCGGCCCATTCGGGCAGTGGTTCACGCGAAACGAGACCTGGGCCGAGGAAGCGGCCCCCTGGGTTACCTACCTGGCGCGGAATTCCTATCTTTTGCAGCAGGGTAAATTTGTCGCTGACATCGTTTATTTCTACGGCGAAGACACGAACCTGACCGCACTATTCGCTCACAAATTTCCCGATGTTCCCGACGGCTACAACTTTGATTACATAAACGCGGATGCGCTGATTCACGTTCTTACCGTCAAGGACGGACAACTGGCGACCCCAAGCGGAATGCACTACCGGATTTTGGCGCTTGATCCGCACAGCCAGCACATGTCACTGCCTGTATTGCGCAAAATTCGAGAACTGGTCAACGCAGGGGCCATCGTGTGCGGGCCGAAACCAACAGAAACGCCCAGTCTTGCAGATGACCAGCACGAGTTTCATCGCCTCGCAGACGAGTTGTGGGGTTCAGGAGATGGCAACTCGGTGGGAAGCGGCAAAGTGATTGGCAATCGCACATTGCAGGAAGCGCTGAAAGGAATTCATGTTGCTCCTGATTTCCTCTACACGCGTCCGCAGCCCGATAGCAATTTGCTCTTCGTCCATCGCCATTTACAGGATGAAGACTTCTACTTCATCGACAACCGCAACGACCGAACGGAAAATCTGACGGCAACGTTCCGAGTAACGGGAAAAGCTGCTGAGTTTTGGCATGCGGATAGCGGAAAAATCGAACCTGCTTCGTACTATTCCGCGGACGGGCGCACCACCGTGCCGCTTTCATTGGCTCCGTGGGAAACAGTGTTTGTGGTTTTCCGCAAAGCAGCTGAAGCGCCATCGCAAACTCAGCCGCGGTCGGTTGAAACCGCTCTCGAAACCATCGAAGGGCCCTGGGAAGTCAGCTTCCAGCCGGACCGTGGGGCCCCACACAAAGCCACGTTTGAGAAACTGACGTCATGGGATGAAAACCCCGACGAGGGAATCAAATATTTTTCGGGAAGCGCGACTTACAGCAAAACACTCAACGCGCCACAGGAATGGTTCGCAAGCGGGGCCAGTCTGTGGCTCGACCTCGGTAGCGTAAAGAATCTGGCGGAAGTTTTGGTGAACGGAAAGTCGCTCGGAATTGTGTGGAAGGAACCTTTCCGCGTGGATCTGACAGGAAACTTGCATCCTGGAGCGAATACTGTAGAGGTGAAAGTAATAAATGGGTGGGCGAATCGCATCATCGGCGACCGCCAGCCCAACGTGACGAAAACCTATACATTCACCTCGCCCAAATTTTATCGGGCGAGTTCTCCGCTGTGGTCGTCGGGATTACTTGGTCCGGTTGAGATTGTCCAATCGCAGGTGATTTCGACGCGCTGAAATTCGGCCGGGAGCACGCACGCGGTGACTCGTGTTCTCGGCCTATCGTCATCTTTATTATTGCCCTTGCCGGCGCTTATTCTGCCCATAGCGGCCAGATCTGCTCTGAATTGAAAGAGCAGCGCATCCCTCCTCACTGTTGCGGTTGAAGACCTTTTAATACACTTAATTGTGGATGATCGAATCGGGCGAACAGACTGGCGCGGAACAACCAGGGTCGCTTCTGGACACCCGGATTTGCGATCTCGGACTCACGATCGAGGGTTCGGCGGTTGAAAAATTTGTCCAGCAGCTTTATCGCGACCTGGAACAAAAAAAAATCTTGAAGTTCCGGCCGGCATGTTATTTGACAGACGAGTGGGGATGTCCGTCAGGCGAGCCGATCATCGGAATTCCGTTCTATTTGGCGCGCCCCGATTTGGCGCAAGTCGAAAAAGAGAACAATGATCTTGAGAGCGACCGCGAGATCATGATGTATCTGCGGCACGAGGCCGGGCATGCGTTCAACTATGCCTATCGGTTGCATCGCACGCCGGAGTGGAAGCAATTGTTCGGTCCTTACCGGCGCCCGTATCGCGAAAATTACCGGCCGGTGCTGTTTTCGAAAGACTATGTGCGTTATCTACCGGGATGGTATGCGCAGAAGCATCCAGATGAAGATTTCGCAGAAACATTCGCCGTATGGCTGACGCCGCGGTCCAATTGGCGCAAGAAGTATCGGGATTGGGGCGCTATTGCCAAGCTGCGATATATGGACCGCATCGCACGGGAGTTGGGCAATGTTGATCCTCAACGCAAGCGCGGCACCGCGGATTTTACGACTTCAGAAATGGAACTGACGGTTGGTGAGTTTTATAGAAATTCGACGACTTCAGTTCCGTTTGTAGAAATCACGCAGGATGCCGACCTTACGGCGCTGCTTGATGCCCCTACGAAAAATAAGCATTCGTTCCCGGCAGATGTTTTTCTGAAGGCGCACAGAAAAACTATTGTTGACCACATTGCCCGCTGGACTGCCATGCAGCGTCCAATGGTGCGAAAATTTATGGAGTCGCTTGAGAAACGGAGCGCGGAAATGGGTTTAATGATCGACCGCAGACGCGAGGCGGAACATCTTTCGGAAATTGCGGTATTTGCGACCACGCTGGTGATGAATCATCTCGCGAGATCGAAGGCGTTTCAAGCATAAAAGCAGAATGGCTGACCAATTAAAAATCGCGGTTTTATATGACGTCTGGGGTGAGGAGGAAGACACTTCTGAGCCGGAGGCAACCCGTGCTGGCCGCAAGCGTAAGGAAAAGGAAGACCGGGAAGAAATTTTCGATGCGCTGCAAAAGCTGGGTCACGAAGCTTCTTACTACGTCCTTGATGGTCGTCCGCAGTCGCTTTATGGCTTGGGAAAATGCGGCGCCAACCTGGTGTTTAATCTCACCGAATCCTACGCGGGTGATGACACGAAGGAGATGAACGTCGCTGCCTATATGGATTTGTTGGGGTTGGCTTACACAGGAGCGGGGCCGCACGCGCACTTTCTTGCCCAAGACAAAGCCACAGCCAAGAAGATGTTCGCATTCCACGGAATTCGCACTCCATTCTTCGCAACTGCGTATCGCGGAAATATTGACCACGCGCACGATGTGAAATTCCCATTGATCGTGAAACCACAATCGGAAGATGGCTCAATCGGGATAGACGCCGAAGCAGTCGTGACCGGCGTAAAGGAGCTTATGGAGCGGGTGGAGTATGTGCAGAATGAGTTCGATTCCCCGGCATTAATTGAGGAATACATTGAGGGCCGCGAGATTTATGCAGCGATCTTAGGCAGCTACGAAAGCACTGAGGTACTGCCGTTGGTGGAGCTTGACCTTTCAAAACTGCCCGATGGCACTCCGAAGATCGCCAGCCGCGATGTGAAGTTCGAGACCAACTCCAAAGCCTATCGCCTGACAAAGTCCAAAGTGGCGGAAGATCTTGATGAGGTCACGGTGCAAAAGCTATCGGAAACGGCCATCGCTGCGTATCGTGCAGTGAAGTTGCGCGACTACGGGCGCATTGACATGCGGCTTACGCCGGAGGGCGAGGTGTATGTAATTGAAGCTAACCCGAACCCGTGGCTTTCGAGCAAGCACGAATTCGCCATGGCAGCGAAAAAGTCGGGCCGCAGCTACACCCAGCTCATCGGGGAAATTGTGAGTATGGCACTTGAAAGAAACCGCGGCAAAAATTCGAGCGCTTAAGTCTCGTTTTTCTTTCTTCTGAAGCCCAGAACCTTTCTTTCGGGGACGCTGGTCTCGATCCGATTTCTTCCTCCACGCTTGGCGCGGTAGAGCGCCTTATCTGCCTGTGTAATGATCTCCTCAGAGCTAAACTTAGCCTGTGACTCCCCAATTCCGATACTTACTGTCACCGATAACAACGTAGACTCATTAACCGGTTCGCGGCGCGATCGTTTCTTGACTTCCGCCCGGCGGTCTGGCGGGCGCGGGACCTTCCGTCGGTCTTGCCCGCTTCGCACCTGAAACGTGGTTCCCTCGATTTCAAGCCGCAGCAATTCGAGATAGTCGATTATGTCTTTTCCGGCCTTACCCGGAAAAAGAATGGTGAATTCTTCTCCGCCCACACGAAAGGCGTTGCCTCCGCCACCAACGCGAGCGATCCTGCTGGCCACCATGCGTAGCACGTGATCTCCAGCATCGTGGCCGTAAGTATCGTTGATGTTCTTAAAATGATCGATATCGACGGCGGCGACGGCGTAAGGAGGAATCAATCGTGCTACGGCGTCATTGAAAGCGCGCCGTGAACTCAGTCCGGTCAATTCATCGCGATATGCGAGCGAATACGAATTCTCCACGATCGAACTGGCCAGAATCAACGCGGCTACACCAAAATACAGGCTTGCCGTCTTTCCGACCCCGCCAGCATTGATGGCTAGAGAGGCTGCCATCAGGCACCAGAACATACCGACGATGGTTGGTTTTTGAAATTTCAGCAGGCGAACTAAGAGATACAAAAGCGTTACAAGAAAAATCAGCAGCGCGGGTTGCGGGATCCGGGAATGCAAGCTCCTCACCAGCGGAGCGTGCAGGAACGAAGGCACCGGCTGTTCGGGCCGCGACACGGCCGCCACAAAAACCGATTGAAAAAACAGCAACACGAAAAACCAGAACAAGCTCCGCCCCTGTGAGCCACGCTCGGGGAAGAAACTAAGCAAAATAAAATTGAGAGGCAACAAGAATGCGATTGCTTCAAATGCTATTCTTCCCGGCCCGGCGGGAACTGCGCGGCCTTGCGCGTAGAATTCAAGCGCCCGGTGAGCCAGCAATAAGACAACCGTCGACAGAAGAATGCGCGTGGAGTGAAAGCGCCAAGCCAGCAAAATCGCAGCAATGAAAACTGCATAGTAAAAAAACTTTGCGCCGTACGGCGATGGATTGATCCATCCATTGCCAAGGACGAGAACCGCACCGAACAAAATTATTCCTTCAGGAAGAAAGATAGTTTGCAGGCTCCGCTTGGTCAGCATGTATGTCGACTTCTTATCCTCCGGCGCACTTGCCGCATATGGCGAGTGACAGTGGTGGTTCGGGTCGGGATGAGAAGTGCGCCCTTCGTGCCTTGCTTCACAATCCGGACGCCTTTAACAATGAAGCGGCTCTAATTACTCCTATGCGCGTACTGATTGCGGAAGATGATCCTGCCCTGGCGACCTTCGTTCAAAAAGGCCTGGAAGCTGAACACTATGCGGTTGACGTAACCCATGATGGAGAGCAAGCACGAGCGATGGCCACTGAACTCGACTACGACCTGTTCATGCTGGACTTAAACCTGCCCCGGGTTGATGGAGTGTCCATTCTCCGCCATCTCCGGCCGCGGAAGCCGAGCATGCCAATTCTGGTTCTCACCAGCAGAAACCGGGTCGAGGACCGGGTCCAATGCCTGGACCTTGGCGCCGACGATTACATGGGCAAACCGTTTTCGTTTGCGGAGCTTTCGGCGAGAATCCGCGCCTTATTGAGAAGAAGTCATTTACCGGCGGCATCGGTACTCACGGTCACTGATTTGAAACTGGATCGGGTAGAGCGAAAGGTAGAGCGCGGCGGCAGGCGAATTGAGCTCACGTCGAAGGAATTCAGCCTGCTTGAATATCTGATGTTGAATGCGGGAAGGCGAGTTTCGCGCGCGATGATCATAGAGCATGTCTGGAATTTGTCGTTTGATACCGGAACCAACGTCATAGACGTTTACGTGAACTATCTCGCATCATGCAAACTGGATCCGTTCAATGCCTCGGCGCTCATTCAGCTTGATTTGGCAATCGCGTTCCCTTTGATGGACCTCCTGCTAGGCGGCGAAGGAACGGCCGCACCACCGCCGCGCAACATCACCGAGATTGAAGAACAAGTGCTCGAAACCGCCATGCAGATCGTTTGCCGCGAACTGCAGAAGGCCTGGCAGGCACTGAGCCTGGAATTCCACTTTGAGAAGCGCCAGCACTCGGGTGAGGTGCAGCAGTTGATGGTGCCGGAAGAGAAAATTCTCTGCCTGACATTCGAAGTCATCTTGAAAGAGTGGCGCGGAACCATGAGCATCGCCGTGCCCACAGTGATTTCGAGCGCTCTGCTGAGAAAAATCTCAGTAATGCGGACACGCTCCTACACCCGCCATGACTCGCCGGATTTCTCCCGCCGTTTGCGAAAGCTTCTCTTGGATTGTCCGTTTCGCATGGAACTCGGTCTGAGTGCGACGACACGTTCAGCAGAGCTGGCTGATCTGCAGCCGGGTAAGGTACTCGGGCTGGATCGGGCAGCGAACGATTCTGCGGATCTCTTCGTCAGCAATCGCTCGATGTTCAAAGCCAGGCTCGCCCGTACCGGGAATCGCCGGGTGGCACAGATTAAGGAAAAAAGGTTGCTCTCAGCGGACAACGAACTATGAACACCTCTTCCGTTGCACCGGTTGGCCCGGTAAACAATTTCATTCAGCTTTGGGCGGATGCGGTTGCAGTAGTGATGGGACAAATCGCTTCCGCGCCGTATCCCATGCGAGCGGTAGGGGACGAGGGCATGCCTCCGGCTACTGCCGGAGACGTGCAGCTCACGATCACCGCTGCCGGGCCCGTGCGCGGGGAAATGAGTGTGCGTATTCCCGCGCCCACAGCGATCGAGTGGGTGAAACTTTTCACCGCCAATCCGGACGTATCCGGACCCGAACCGAGCGCAGACGATCGCGCGGCAGTCGAGGAGCTGATAAGGCAAATTGCAGGTCACGTCGTGACTAATGCGCGGCCGAAAGGTTTGGAGATACAGCTCACTACGGTCCTGGGTGACTCTCCGACCTGGTCGCCCGGGGCGAGCGGATGGATTTGTTCCGCCGAGGGCGCCGCAAAAACAGCGCAGCTGGAATGGAAGCTTAGCTCAGCCTTGGCAAGCGCTCTAGCCACCGCCTGGCAGGAGCCGGATGCCCCAAAGGCTGCACCGCCTCCTGCCACAGGTGCCGCGTCTAGGGAAAAGGAACCCAAAGCCGCGAAGACAGTCGTGTTGCCATCAAAGTTCGACCTTTTAATGGACGTCGAGCTCGAAGCCATGCTTCGTTTCGGGGGGCGAGACATTCTGCTGCGAGAGATTCTCGAGTTAGGCCCGGGGTCGGTCCTCGAGCTCGACCGCGATATACAAGATGACGCCGATCTCTATCTCGATGGAAAGCTGATTGCGCGAGGTGAGGTGGTTGCGGTTGAAGGGAATCTTGGCCTGCGAGTAACCGAAGTGCTCGCGCAACGGGATTCCGGATGAATATGTCTTCTCTTATTGCGCGCGTGCGCACGAAGGAGATCGCCTTGCGGTGGCCAGGGCGGTCGAAAAAATGTGCTAGCCCGGAATGCGCCCGCAGCCACACCCCTTGGCGCCCGGTCGCGGATGAAATGGACTATGTCCGGTTCCGTGGCGCCGAGTTCTGCTTCCCCAAATGTTTCTCGCGCGAGCTACTGCGCCTGCTCGAGCAACCTTCATCGAGGGTGCCGGCAGCATGCGTGAAGCCGCGGCGAATGCCGCTGGGGCTGTTGATGCTATCGCGCGGTGACTTGACCGAACAACAACTTTTACAGGCCCTGAGCGCTCAAAAAAATGCGGGCTCGGGAAAAATTGGCGAATGGCTGCGACGCCTGCAGTTGGCGGGAGAGTACGAAATTGCTGCCGCTCTTGCCCAACAGTGGTCATGCCCTCTGATGCGGACCCTGCCGACCCGGCTCGCAGATTGCTTGGTACCCGCGACCTTGTTTCGGGCATTGCGCATGGCGCCGGTCCATTTCTCAACTCGTGAACGGGTGTTGCACCTTGCCTTCGCCGGTAGCATTGCCTACAAGGCGCTAGTTGCGATCGAACAGATGCTCGAGCTCAAAACGAAAGCCTGCCTCACAACGGAACAGGAACTCGCGGATGCATTGAACCGGATTGGATACCGGCAACGGGACGGAGAAAAACTGTTTCAGAATTGTCGGGACATGACGGAAGTCGTCGGCATCATCTGCAACTACGCGCGGGCCCTCGCCGCGCGCGAGATTCGTTGTCTCAGTTGCGGCCAATTTCTCTGGGCGAGAATACTCGCCGGCGCACAATGCGTCGACCTGTTGTTCCCGCAGCAGAACATTCATCGCGAAGGTATATCTGCCCTGTAATATTCTCGAATGCCGCTGCGAACTCAGCGTTGCGCGTACTCATTCTTCACTACTTCCCCGCCCTTCATTACGAACTTAACGTGTTGCAGTGTGCTGACGTCCTGCAGCGGGTCGCCGTCGACGGCAATAATATCGGCCCACTTCCCTGGATCAAGCGTCCCGATTTTGTCTGTCCAACCAAGCAGGTCGGCATCGTTGATGGTTGCGGTCTGGATCGCCTGCAACGGCGACATTCCCAGGCTCACGTACACGGCGAGTTCGTGCGCATTCAATCCGTGTGGATAAACAGCCGCATCGGTCCCCATCCCGATCTTCACCCCTGCTTCGATGGCCTTCTTGATGTTCCCCTTGCCCATCCTCGAAACCATCTCCATTTTTGCTTTCAGGAATTCCGGCAGGTTGGCTTCCGCTGCATGTTCGCGATGCCAGTCGATGAGATACAACGTGGGAACGAGGTACGTGCCGTTCTTCTTGAGTGTGGCAATGGCCTCATCGTTCATCAGGTGGCCGTGCTCGACCGAATCGACCCCCGCTTCTGAAGCCCAGATCACGCCTTGCGCACCGTGGGCGTGTGCGGCCACTTTTCGCCCGAGGCGGTGCGCATCGGCAACAATGGCTTTCATTTCTTCCAACGTATATTGCGACGCGTTCGGATCATCTCCCTTCGAAAGCACGCCCCCCGTTGCGCACACCTTGATGAGATCTGCACCATATTTGATCACTTCACGCACTTTATGTTGTACGGCTTCAATGCCGTCAGCCACTCCGTCGGCCGTGGCGTGATATTCGTAGGGAAGCAAGTCGTTGTCGCAGTGTCCGCCAGTGATGCTCAAGGGAGGGCCGCTCACCAACATGCGAGGGCCGGAAACGTCGCCGGCGTTGATGGCATCGCGCAATGCGACGTCGGCGTAGCCGTCCGCCGCCACATTCCGCACAGTGGTGAAACCTGCTTCGAGCGTGATGCGCGCATTATGCGCGCCGATGAGAGCTTCGCGTGGTACTGAGATGGCGAGTTGGTCGTAGCCGAACTGCGGATTGAAAGTAAGGTGCGTGTGCGCGTCAATCAATCCCGGCAACACGGTGGCATTCGGCAAGTCGATCGTGCGGTCGCCGGCTGCTGGCTTAACACTGGAAGTGGGACCGACGCTGACGATTTTGTCCCCCTGAATCACGATGGCCTGGTTCATCTCGGTCCGGCCTGTCTTCACATCGAGCAAGTGGCCAGCATGAACAATGATTCTTTGTTGAGCTTGCGACGAGATCAGAAATGACAAAAGAAAGATTGCAATCCCCACCCACGACCGGTTTCTCATCTAATCCTCTCTTCCATTCTTACTTTCGCTGACGATGGCTTCGGCTTCAATTTCGACCAGCATGTCTGGCGAAACAAACGCGGTCACGCCAATCATCGCGGTTGCGGGGCGGATCTCGCTGAAAAATTCCCCGTGCGCTCTGCCGACTTTCTCCCAGTCGGCAATATTGGTAACGTACATGCGGGTGCGAACCACGTCTTTCAGGCTCGCGCCCGCTTTTTCCAATGCTGATGCAATGTTTTGGAGTGCCTGTTTAGCTTGGCCGTAAGCGTCGCCGAGCGAAACAATTTTGCCGTCCGCTCCAGTCGCGGTGGTTCCGGATACGTAAATATGGTTGCCCACGCGCACCGCGCGGGAATATCCAACCACCGGTTCCCATGGCGTGCCACTGGAATAATTTTGCCGATTCATTTCCATGAAACTCCGAGGAGCGATTCAAAGCCGGAATTGTACCTGAAACTGCCACCCGGTCGCGGTTATTAGCAGCCACTCTGGTCGAGTGACAGCAGAATTCGCCCGGAGTATAACGTTCTGCCCAGTGATGCTAATCGAAAGTAATGCCATGCTGCGCTTGTTCTAACGGAAGTTACTTGCTTTGGCGGAATTTATACGGTATTCAACGCAAAATGCCGATTGTTGTTGATGGCAGGTGCATCCAATTTTCGAGGGATTGAAAATGATTCCGGACGATCACCCATTGCAGAAGCTATTCCTGGAAATGGTGGGACGCAGCTATGCGAGAGAAATCGGAATTCGCGACCCGGAACTCGTCGGCTACGTCGCGCACCTGCTCAGCGAATTCTGCGACGCCGAACAACTTTTCAAGATCCACAATGCCCTCGGCAAGCCTCTCACCGATGTCGGCGAAATGTTGATTGAGTCGAACCCCGTATTCGGACCGGCGCCGTCATTCGACCGCGAGCGCCAGGTGCGCAAGCACATCGGCGACTACACGCTCTTTTTCGCCGGAATGTTTCCCGAGAGCATCAACAATTTGCGCTTGCGACGAAACCGGCTTGAGGGCTTGATCGACTGGATGAAAGCCGGCAAAGAAAGCTATTACATCGTTTCTAAATTCGACTCCTTCGAGTACACCAAGGTCGCCCCGCTTTTCGAGCGTCTCTCTGACCACTTCGAGCAGTGCGTCTACGGATTGAATTGCGTAAAGAACGAACTGCAGGAGATGCAGCATCCCATCGTGCGGCGCACCAACGAACTGTTGATGTAACTCCGCCAGGCACGCACAACTACGATACTCCGCTAAGATTGATCTATGTCGCGAAATGTTGCTGCGCAGGAATGGAACTCCGCGCGTTATGCGGAGAATGCTCGTTTCGTCTCGGACCTCGGGGCGCCTGTGCTCGAATTATTGAACCCGCAACCTGGAGAGCGCATTCTCGACCTGGGCTGTGGAGATGGCGTGCTCACCAATAAAATTGCAAGCGTGGGGGCGCAAGTCATCGGTGTAGATGGGTCCGACGATATGGTCGCAGCTGCGCTAAAGAATGGAATCGATGCGCGTGTACTAAACGCCTACGACCTTAATTTTAACGCCGAGTTTAATGCTGTGTTTTCGAATGCCGCGCTGCACTGGATGAAACGCGATCCCGATCTTGTGATCGGGGGTGTCCGCCGGGCACTCAAGCCAGGAGGACGTTTCGTGGCCGAATGTGGCGGTCATGGCTGCGTGGCGGCAATCTGCATTGCGCTGTTTTCGACACTGGAAAAGTATGGCGTAGAAAATCCTGCTGCCATGAGTCCCTGGTACTTCCCTTCAGTGGACGAATACCGGAAGAGACTCGAAAGGCATAGCTTTAACGCCGAGTACATTGAACTGATCCCGCGGCCAACGCCACTGCCCACCGGTATGCGCGCATGGCTCGAAACTTTCGCAATCCCGCTCACAAAAATGGTGGCGGAAGAGAAGCGCGGAGCTTTTCTGGATGAAGTTACAGAAAGACTACGCCCCGTGTTGTGCGATTCTTCCGGAAAGTGGACAGCAGACTACATGCGACTGCGATTTCTGGCGCGCAAGGGTTGAGCTCAGTTGTTGCGGGAAGCGCTGCTGGTCGGGACTGCGCTCATGTTCGAAGTTCCGCTGGTGGTTTGCTGTTGCGGCGCGTACTTCGAAGCGCATTTCGCCTGGATCTGCTTCGCGTAAAAAACGCCGTCGCGCCCGAACGTGCCCTCAGCCAGCGCCTGCGCATTGTCTTTGAATGTGTCGGGCGGGGGTTCGGTGGCGTTGTAAACCACGTTCAGCACCTGGTCATTTTCGACCAGCGTGAAGTTGAGACTGCCGGCGCTGCGCTTGATGGATCCGGGCTGAACGTTTCCCGCAACCCGCAAGCGCTTCGAATAAACGCCGTCGCCCATCCCACGCAGCTCTTTGATGGTGACGTAGTAACTCTTGCTCTCTTGGACGCCAGTGTACGCAAGGTAGCCGAGCGCAAGCAGAATGACGACCATTGCGCTGCCAAACTTCAGGAATTTTGCGGTTGCCGGAGACATCTGAATCAAACTCTACTCGCGGCAGAGAAGTGGGTCAAGACGGTCGTCCATTAGAATAAAGCTATGATCCATCCCTGGCACGACGTAACTCCCGGCAGCAAGCTCCCGCAGGAGTTCCAGACCATCGTCGAAATTCCATTCGGCTCGAGCGTGAAATATGAGCTCGATAAGATCAGCGGATTGATCAAGCTTGATCGTGTGCTCTATTCCGCTGTCTACTATCCGGCGAACTATGGATTCATTCCCCAGACGCTCGCCGAAGATGACGACCCACTCGACGTTCTGGTTCTCTGCCAGGAAACGGTGGTTCCTTTGACGATCATTTATGCGCGCGCAATCGGCTTGATGACGATGATCGACTCTGGGAAAAGAGACCACAAGATCATCGCGGTCGCGACCAAAGACCCGGAGTTCAATTCCTATACTGAAGCCGCTCAAATGCCTTCTCATCGCCTGCTAATGCTCCGGCGGTTTTTTCAGGATTACAAACAGCTAGAGGGCAAAGCGGTGGAAGTCGATGAGATTCGACCGGCGTCAGAAGCATATCCCGTGATCAGCGACGCTTTGCATCGCTACAGCGAACAGCGACGCAAAGGATTTGCGACGCATTCCTGAGTGCAGAATCCGCTGCGGATCCGGGACCTCTCCGCAACCTCGCTTTACTTCTCTGCGAACTCTGCGGTTAAAGGCTTCTAAAAGATTTTAACCGCGGAGAGCGCTGAGCATCCCCCGAGTACGCAGAGAAAACTGGGGAGAGACTTACTCGTCGCCGTGCACCTGCCACCAGTCGGCCTGTTCCAGTTCGGCGAGTTTTTCGGCGCCATGCTGGTCATACCAGCTTTGCCAGGCTGCGGCGTCATTCGGCAGGTTCTGATCTGTGATTTCATGCAAGGCGAGGAAGCCCCAACTGCGCATCTGCGCTGTCGCGCTGGAATCTGCGACCAAAATCAGGAGTTGCGGAACCATGCGCAATCTCTGCGTGCGTTTGAAATTGCCGCAGTCGGAAACGTTACAACCTGCGCGGTCTCTCACCTGCATTGACGGGTCAGTTGTGAAAATCTCGAAAAGCTGATCCAGAGCTTCGTCAGTTCCCAGATACCGCATACCCTCGACCGCCCACTGACGCACGCGGGCATCGGGATCATGTTTCGCATAATCGAGCAGCACTGGATAAATTCGATCGTAGGCAACACCGCGGCCTGCCATCATTCCCATGAAATAAACTGCGGCCGGACGGTAAGCCGCGTCATTGCGCGCGCGTTCGATTAATTTGTCGGCTCCGTCGTCGTTTTTTGACCAGCCATCCATGGACAAATTGAGGTCGGCGCTGGCATAGCGGACCCGGAGATCGGTCGAAAATTCCGATCGGCGCTCCAAATCTTTCATGCGATCTGTCAGCTTGATCTGTCCGAGCCATTCGGGGGACCCAATATTCTGCTCAAACAACTCGAGCGCGCGCGGATCATGCTGAATTGCGCGGTCGAGCAATTCTTCCGCCTGCTCTTGCATCGGCAAAGCATGCAAGCGTTGCACGCCTTCATCGGTCAACGCTGCATAAGTGGGCCGCGATACAGGTTTGCGAACATTGGTTGTGCTCGAGTGTGGCGAAGTTGGCTGAAATTCGATGAACTTGTAGGCAATAAATCCGCCCCAGGCCAAAAACATGGCGAAGCCAATGAGCCCCCCTACCACGTTCCGCTTCGGGTTGCTTTGAGCGGGCACATTTCCCGGTGCGTTGCAGGTAACGGTAAAGACGCGCTGCGGAGGTGGAGCATACGCATTCCCGAAGGAACCTTGTAAGGCGACATGCGTGTCGGTCTTCAGTCCCGCAAGCTTCTCGATCTGAGAGACGATCCAGCGCGCCTCCTGCCGGTCGAGGATGTTGTCAGCGAGAGTGATGTTCTTGCCGTCTTTGCTCTGCAATCGTATGGCGTAGCTCGAGCTATTCGCGCTCGAATTCTGAATACCGACTGTCGCGAGAATCGACTGAACGTTACCGAAGAGAACTTCTTTCTTTGCCTCCGAACCGAAGATCTTGCGCAGCGAAGCTATTTTTCCATTTCCGACTACGATCCGTGTGCTTCCGAACACATACTGAAAGCAACCGTAAATCAGAAGCAAGTCGAAGAACCCAAAGAACACAGCGAAAAACCATGGTGCCTTCGATTGCGAAAGGAAATAAACAATTCCGCTCCAGACCGCGGTGAACACGATCAGAATCAGCGTCTGAACCTTGTTGCGAAATGGCGGAAAATAAAATTGGGTCGACCCGTCGGAAGTTGTGCTAATGACTGCTTTAGGGTTCGGCGAAGCGGAAACTTCGGAAGCATCCGATTCAAACGCAGGAGCCGTTGCAGTCGCAGTTGAACCGAAGGAGCCAGCGAAGTTGGAGCTAAAGTTCGCCGTGGTCGCGTCGAACGTGGCTGCGGCCGATGAAGTTGCACTCGATCCCGATCGAAAGACCGGCACTTCAAAACTGTCTGAATAATCAATCCCCGGCACGTCTGCTTTCGCATGAAGAACCCAGAGCAATTGATCACGGGGATTGTCGTGATTGGTTTCGTATGCGTCTTGCGGAATACCGAAGTCCACCGGAATGGTGGTATCGAGGGGGCCAACTGCCAAGGAACTTTGTGGCACATTCTTTTCGTCCTGCCAGAGCACCGCTTGATTGACTGTCTGGTCGCGTCCGCTTCCGGTCACAATGCGCCGAATGCAGGCGAGTCGCAGATCAATCCCATGATCGGCTGATGTCTCGAGGTGAAGGTGGATCTGCCCGCTCAGACGCTTCCCCGGAGAAAATGGCAAAGAATTGAATTCAAAATAAGTCTTCCCATAGCGCTCGCGCCGCATAGTTGCGCGGACCGCGCCAATCAGCAGGATCAAAGGAAACAGGCACAAGCCGAGCAGGACCAAAGCCTTCGGGTCGGAGTTGCGCAGCAGAGTTGGAAGGTTGGTGGCCACTATTGGGCCAACGATCATGCCTGCGAGCCCAACACCGATCCACCAGCCAAAGACTGAATTGCGATTCCGGCTCAGGGCCCGACCGTTGGACCAATCGGATTGCCAAAGCCAGGGAGCACCGGGGTTCGAGGCCTGAGTCGCTGCCTGTTCTCTCTGTTTGCGGTACCCATAAATCGCAGCCCCCATCAGTCCGGCTCCGATGAGCGCAAATACCGAACCGAAGATGGCTCCTGCAATGGGATTCCCGTTGTTGTGGACCAATGGCGAGGAAAAGAGAGAGGCTAGCGCGAAAATAAGTCCCATTCCCAGGAATGGCAGGCCGAAAAGAAACAAGAATATCGCCGCGGCTTTGGACGGCTGCCCCATGCCAAAATTTTAGATTTGCATGCCCAGACAGGACCTTCAGAAGCGCTATTTGTGGTTACGGGAGTCACGCAGGCTTTCTAGTACCATATTCATTGCCAATGAAAAAGATCGCGATTTTGGGGTCGACAGGAAGCATAGGGTGCAGCACACTCAGTGTGGCGGACTCGTTCCCGGATCGTTTTCAGGTGGTCACGCTGGCCGCGGGGCGAAACCTCGATCTCGCGTTCGAGCAGGCAAGGCGCTGGCGCCCGGAAGTTATTTCTATCGCGTCGGAACGCGATGCGGAGGACCTCAAATCCCGATTGCAATCCGTGGGAATCACCGGTATTGAAGTAACCTCTGGAGCCAAAGGCAACGTAAGCGTTGCAACCCACCCGCAAGTCGATTTCGTTGTTAGCGCGATTGTTGGCGTAGCCGGGCTTGAGGCCACCTACGAAGCAGTCCGCGCCGGTAAGACCGTTGGCTTAGCGAACAAAGAATGCCTGGTAGCCGCGGGAGAACTCATCACCGCCGAAGCCCGGCGACACGGCAAACCGCTGCTTCCGATCGATAGCGAACATAACGCTGTCCACCAATGCCTACGCGGCGGCCGCATGAATGAAGTCCGCCGCATATGGCTTACGGCTTCCGGTGGCCCGTTCCTGCACACTCCGAAATCCAAATTTGCCGATATAACAGTTGAGCAGGCGCTAAACCATCCCACGTGGAAGATGGGAAACCGCATCACTATCGACTCGGCAACACTGATGAACAAAGGATTCGAGGTAATCGAGGCCTGCCGGTTGTTCAACGTGCCTCCCGAGCAGGTATCGGTGGTTGTTCATCCCCAATCGACCATCCATTCTCTCGTTGAATTCATCGATGGCAGCATTCTTGCTCAGCTTTCGGTGACCGACATGCGGCTGCCGATCCTCTATGCGCTAACCTATCCCGAAAGAATCAATTCCGACTTGAACTTTAGTCTGAGTGACTTACGGCACCTCGATTTCAGCCCTCCAGACATGGAAAAATTTCCTTGCCTGCGCCTGGCGTATGAGGCTGCCAAGACTGGCGGCGGCAAAACCGTGGCATTGAATGCGGCCGACGAAGTGGCGGTATCGGCGTTCCTGGAAGGCAGCCTACGATTTCAGGAAGTCCCGGAAATAATAGAGGCCACAGTTGCTGAAACGCCCGTGGGTCGGCTGGAATCTATTAGAGAGGTGCTTGCGGTCGATCAAACGGCCCGAGAGGCAGCACGGGAGCGAGTAGCCGGAATCGCCCGGAAAAGGCCGATCGCAGTCGGGCGAGAAAACTAATCCAATCTATGAGTACATTTCTTATTTCTGCGTTTTATTTCGTCATCGTTATCGGTGTCATGGTTTTAATCCACGAGTTTGGCCACTTCGCCGTAGCCAAGCTCCTGGGAGTTCGTGTCGAGCAGTTCGCGATCGGTTTTGGCAAGCGACTGTTCGGCTATCGCCACGGTGAGACCGATTACCGCATCAACGCTCTGCCCTTTGGCGGGTACGTCAAGATGTCTGGTGAAAATCCGATGGATGAGCGCTCCGGAGATCCCCGAGAGTTCCTTTCTCATCCCCGCTGGCACCGGTTTCTAATCGCCATTGCCGGCCCAGTAATGAACATCCTTTTTGCCATTGTGGTCCTCACCGGGGTGTACATGGTGCACGCCGAGTATGCAGCCTTCATGGACGAGCCGGCAGTCGTAGGTGAAGTGGACCCAGGTTCTCCAGCAGCCAAGATTGGCGTCCAACACGGCGACCGAATCGTTCAAATCGACGGCATTCAGAACCCGACGTGGGAGCAGGTGCGCAATGAAGATGCACTGAATCCGAACCACCCGCTCAACGTAGTGATCCAGCGGGGCGATGAGCGATTTGAAAAACAGATCACTCCCGAAGTGGCGACTGTGAACGAGGTAGGTTCATCGGGATGGTATCCAGATGAGCCAATCGTGGTTTCGAACCTGGAATCAGGCATGCCAGCCGCCAAGGCCGGTATCTACAACGGAGACCAAATTGTGGCCATGAACGGCCAGCCACTGGGATCCATTGCGACTATGATCCAGCGTCTTCAACAAACCAAAGATACGCCGGTTGAATTTACGATTAATCGGGGAAGTCAAACGCTCAAGTTCGTCGTACACCCAGTCCTAGCCGGCGCGCCAGCGCATCACTCGCGTAAAGAAGGATGGTTTCACGCCCTGTTGCGAAAGTTCGGCTTAGCTTCGACGCAGGCCGCGCCCGAAGAGCACTACCGAATCGGTTTTACTGGAGCGCCACCAACAAAGGTTGGAAAGCTTCCATTCAGGGAAGCATTCGCGCGTTCGCTTGCGGAGAATCGGACCAACTCCGCAATGGTGCTGGATTTGGTCGGGAAGCTAGTGCAGGGTCGAGCCTCCCCGAAAACGGTTTCCGGTCCGATCGGGATCGCGCAAATCACAGGCGAAGCTGCACAGGAGAACGGCTGGGCGCCGCTGCTGATAATTAGTTCAATGATCAGCCTGAACCTCGGGATATTCAACCTGCTCCCAATCCCGATCATGGACGGCGGTGTAATCCTGCTGCTCTTTATCGAGAGCCTTATGCGCCGCGATATAAGCATGCGGATCAAGGAACGCATTTATCAGGCGGCATTCGTGTTCCTCGTGCTCTTTGCGGCTATGGTGGTCTACAACGACATCGCCAAGGCGATTGCGCAGAAGCTGCCGTAGCTCTGTGGGGACTTCTTAAGAGGAGCGGAAGGGGTTTACAACTCGCACGCGCCCATAAGACTGCCCGTGTGAAAAGTCTTCGCTGTAGAGTATGTCTGCGCCGCCTACGTCCGCTGCGTGCAAAATCAGCGCATCCCAAAAGCGCAGTTTATACCTCGCTTCAATCTCTATGGCATGAAGAACTGCGACCGGAGAATTGATGACGACGGTCCACGCGAGATATTGCTTGAGTACACGAAAAGTGTCATCTAGAGAGAGTGGACGCTCTAGCTTGCCTCGCACCGTGACACAGAATTCCTGCAAAACTTGCGTACTTATGACGCCGTTACCAGTGGTCCAAATATTCTCAGTGAGTTCTAAGGCGCGTTTGTGCTTCTCCCCGGCGGAACGGTCGTGCGCGTAGACAAGAATATTCGTGTCCAGAAAGCATTTAGCGCTCATGCAACTCGTCGCGAGAAGCAGGCGGTTTATAGCCGAGATCAAAACCCTTCTTTAATATCGCAAGCGCCCGCCGCTTTGCCTGTTCATATCCCTCGCGTTCCCGCACAGCTTTTTCCAGCTGTTCCGTAACCAACGCACTCACCGAGGTGTCCTTTTCAGCTGCAAGAACTCGGGCTTTGCGAAGCAGATCGCGATCGAGTTTTAAAGTGATGTTTGTTTTCATAGCACTGATTCTCGTGCAGCACGTTGAGCACAATAATACGTGCCTTTCAGGTCTAAATCAAATGATCGGGAGCAACAAGTGCGGCTCTCTCAACCTGCTAAACTGAAATTTCCACATGGCCTCAATTCAAAGGCGCAAATCTGTCACCTGCTCCATCGGCGATGTTCGCGTTGGTTCCGATGCACCGGTGGTGGTGCAATCGATGACCAACACCGACACCGCCGATGTTTCATCGACAGTCGAACAGGTGACTGCGCTGGCGCGAGCCGGCTCTGAATTAGTGCGAGTGACGGTTAACAATGAAGATGCGGCAGCCGCCGTGCCTCATATCGTCGACCAGCTCTGCGCCCGCGGCATCAGTGTGCCCATCATCGGGGACTTCCATTACAACGGTCACATTCTGCTGAAGAAATATCCGGCGTGCGCAAAGGCTTTAGCAAAATACCGCATTAATCCGGGGAACGTCAGCGTCGGCCGCAAGGACGATTCCAACTTCCGAACGATGGTCGAAGTTGCGGTCGAAAATCAGAAACCAGTCCGCATTGGCGTGAACTGGGGATCGCTCGACCAGTCGCTTCTCACCCGCATGATGGACGAGAACTCGCGGTCTTCCGACCCGAAAGATGCACGCGACGTGACCATGGAGGCAATGGTGGTAAGCGCTTTGAATTCAGCGGCAGCGGCCGAGAAATATGGGCTGCGCGCTGACCAGATTATCCTCAGCGCAAAAGTAAGTGGAGTGCAGGATTTGGTTGATGTGTATCGCTCGCTTGCAGCCCGTTGCAGCTATCCGCTTCACCTCGGGCTTACCGAAGCAGGGATGGGCGCAAAGGGCATAGTTGCATCAAGCGCGGGACTTTCAATTCTTCTGCAGGAAGGAGTCGGAGATACGATACGCGTCTCCCTAACTCCCGCTCCCGGCGGCGATCGCGCCGAAGAAGTTCGGGTAGCGCAACAAATCTTACAGTCGCTCGGAATCCGTAGCTTTACGCCGCAAGTCACTGCCTGCCCCGGCTGCGGACGCACAACCAGTACGTTCTTTCAGGAAATGGCAGAGCAGATCCAGAGTTATCTGCGGGAACAGATGCCGATCTGGAAGGAAAGTTATGCTGGCGTCGAAGAAATGAAGGTTGCGGTTATGGGCTGCGTGGTAAACGGCCCAGGAGAATCCAAACACGCCAACCTCGGCATCTCGTTGCCGGGTACTTTCGAAGAACCGAAAGCGCCGGTTTACGTGGATGGTCGCCTTCTAACTACTCTCCGCGGAGACAAAATCGTCGAGGAGTTTAAGAACATCCTCGACGACTATGTTGAATCCCACTACTCAACAAAGCAAGAACGGGTAACCGTCTAACTATCTGCGGTAGGTTAAAGGTCCGCCCTTGCCGCCAGAAGAAGGCCGGACCTCATGCAATTCAAGCTGAAGGTCTAGTGAAGATCAGGCTGCGGCCTTCTGCTGTGCCCTGAACTTCGCCCAGCGCGCTTTTTGGGCAGCCGCAATTCGACGACGCGCCGCTGCTGATAAAGGTTTTCTGACTGAAGGTACGGGTCTTGGGCCTGACGAAACCGATCCAGCCTGCTTCTTTCTTTGTGCCCACCTGGCACGTTGCGCCTCAGAAATCCGCTTGCGGGCAGCCGCCGAAAGAGTGCGCATGCCGCGCCCTCCGCCCGTGTTGCGCACGCTACTGATCCCTGTCAAGCCTTGAATTACAGAAATCGCTTCATCCAATTTCTCAACCTGTGCCTGCACTAGCTTCCGTTCTTCTCTGAGTTGCTGAAGAGCAGAGTTCAGATTTGCCATGGTTTCCCCCTCGGTTAGTAAACAGCCTAGAGATTGTAGATGTCTAACTGCGATCTTGGCTACTGCATTCTGGAACAGTTCATCCTGCTCTGGTGAGCGACTAATCCCTTTCTAGCCTCGCTTATCGGCAGGCGGTAGCTGCTGAATCGGACAGAGCGCGAGTAAGTCGTAAGTCCGCCCTGGATTATTCGTGATACCAAATCACTCGAGGAGCGGTTCACAAAGTCAGGATTACAATTCCACAGGGAGAAAACATGAGCCGATCGCGCCGTCAGTTTCTAATGCATGCCTCTGCCGGCATTCTGGGAGCCGCTGCCACTCGCGCTGGTGCACAAACTAATGAACCTGCCCCAGGAACTCCGCCACCGGGTACGCCGCCAGCCTTCGGTACCGGGCCGCAGGTCGGCCCGGAAGTTTCGGAAGCAACATTTGCCGAAGCTGAGAAGCTGGTACAGGTGGAGCTCACACCGCGTGACCGCGCGGTCGCGGCAAGCAGTTGGCGCAGTAACATGGCTTCCCTCTACGAACGCCGGACGGGGCCGCGCAAAGTGTCGTTCGATCCGACGCTTTCACCGGCGTCAATTTGGAATCCGCTACTGCCCGGGCAACGAACAATCGCTTCAGACGATCAGTTCACCCCTACGAACCATGACCCCGGGCCGCTGCCTTCGAGAGAAGAAGACATTGCATTCGCTACTGTCACCAAACTTTCACAGTGGATCCGAAAACGTAAGCTGACCTCTGAGCGATTGACCAATATCTATTTCGATCGACTGCAGCGCTATGATCCGGAACTTCGTTGCGTAATTACGCTTACCAGAGAATTGGCGCTAGCACAGGCGAAAAGAGCTGACTCAGAAATTGCCGCTGGAAAGTATCGCGGGCCGCTGCATGGCATTCCCTGGGGCGCGAAAGATTTGTTGGACACCGCGGGGATTCCTACGACTTACGGAGCCGAACCGTTTCGTGACCGAATACCTCCGAAAAACGCGGCCGTGGTACAGCGGTTACATGATGCTGGGGCAGTGCTGGTAGCAAAGCTGAGTCTTGGCGCGCTTGCGCTGAACGATATTTGGTTCGGTGGGCAGACAATGAATCCATGGCTGCTCGAAGAAGGTTCTTCCGGTTCGAGCGCGGGGCCCGGCGCAGCCAATGCCGCGGGATTGGTTGGCTTCGCAGTCGGCAGTGAAACCGGCGGAAGCATTGTGGGGCCGAGCATGCGCTGCGGAGTCACGGGACTTCGTCCTACTTATGGTCGGGTGGCGCGCACAGGCGCAATGACGCTTTGCTGGTCACTCGACAAACTAGGTCCGATGGCGCGCTCGGTAGAAGATACTCTGCTCGTGCTTCACGCAATTTCCGGCCCCGACCCGGGCGATCTCGCCAGTGTGGCCAGCAAGCTGGATTTCGACGCAAGTGCCAGCATCAAAGGCCTGCGCGTCGGATACTTTCCCAAATGGATGAAGGAGTCCCCCGCCACTGACGTCGATCGCATGGCGCTTGCGACCGTAGAAAAGCTTGGCATGTCTACGGTGGAGGTCGCGATCCCTGACTGGCCTTACGATTGCCTTGATTTGATCCTCTTTGCCGAGTCTGCAGCAGCGTTCGAGGAGATCACTCTCAATCATCAGGTCGATGAGCTCAAAGCCCAGGTTCCGGACGCATGGCCGAACGTTTTCCGCCAATCGCGGTTTCTCTCAGCTGTGGATTTTGTTCAAGCCGACCGTCTCCGGCGAAAGGTTGCGGAGGAGATGGCGCGAGTCTTCTCCGAAGTCGACCTGTTACTGGTGCCATCGTTGCGCGACGAAATGCTCACCATTACCAACTTTACCGGCCATCCATCACTGACTTTGCGTGCGGGATTCGTAGAAGTGTCTGAGGCAAGAAGTGATTGGGCCCCCGATCCGAAACATCCCCTGCCAAAGTTTTCTCCGCCGCGACGGGTACCGCATGGCATCACCTTGATCGGACAATTGTTCGGAGAGGGAACACTCGGGCAAGCAGGCATCGCGTTAGAACGTGCTTTTGCCGTGGTGGATGAAAGGCCGTCGGGGTTTTGAGCCCAGGCATGTCGAGCGCGCTAAGCGGCTTGGGCCTTGCGTTCGAGGGGCAGCCCAGCGTTCAGCCAGGCCTCGAATCCACCTTGCAGGGCCCACACCCGATCATATCCCCGCTCCCGAAGCTTTTGCGCCAAACTGGCGCTTGAGCCTTCACCCGGTCAGGTGCAATAGGTCACGATCGGCTTGTCTGTTGGAATCCGTGGCAGCTCATTCTCGAAATCTTCCATCGCTACTCGGATGGCGTGCCGCGCCTTCACGTCAGATTCGGCCCATGCCCGCGGGTTGCGAACATCAATCACGATGAAATCCTCTCCGGCTTGCATCCGTCGTTTCACTTCAGGCGCGGTGATTCTCGGAGCACTGGCCATATCTCCCTCCTCTTGGCATCCACTTCGATGCCGATGGGGAATTTGAGGCTGTGCGGGTCCTTGTCGTGGCAGAAGTGCATCTCAGCATTTTTCCTGCGCTTTCCCACAGGTGATCTGGGGTATACTGCGCACAAGAGTTCAACTTCTCTCCAGGATTTCGAATCATGACCTTGCGAGTAGCCGAAGAGGTATCCACACAGGTTCCCGCCGACGATTTTCAAGCCCTCGAAGACAAGATTTATCGCACTATTGAGCTATATAAGTCTGCTCAGGAAGCCCGCGCGACCGCAGAACGCGACGTGAAGCGCTTGCGTGAGCAACTGGAGGAGCGGGAAGAAGAAGTGGAAGGCCTGCGGCGGCAGACGGTCGGTTTGCGCAAAGAGCGTGAAGAGATTCGAGCCCGGGTCGAGAAAATGCTCTCTCAAATCGATAATCTCACGCAGGAACAGGCAGCCAGTTAAGCAGCGGAACTGAATTATGGCAACTGCCACCAAGCATCCGGTCATTCAGGACACCAATAACACTAGCGTTCGCGTGGAGATTTTTGATCAGGCCTACAACTTGCGGGGGACTGATCCTGAGTACATCCTGCGGTTGGCTGAGTACGTCGATTCAAAGATGCGCGCCGTCGCTGAGCAGACCCACACGGTGGACAGCGCTCGACTGGCAGTTCTAGCCGCGCTGAATATAGCCGACGAATATCACCTCTTGAAGAACAATCAGGACGGCAAAAGCTCAGACTCAACCAAGCGCGCCCGCCGGCTCCTCGATGCACTCGATGAAGTCCTGCGCGATGGCCGGCATTCTGGGTAAGCCTACTCTCCTCTCTTAAATAAAAAATCTCCTGCGCCTCTCGTGGCAACTGAAGTCAGAACCAGTTCCGCCTTCAAGCCCCTCGCTGCCAGGTGCTTCGCAATTCTCGATTTTGTTTTTTCAGAAGCAAATTTCGGATCAAGAAACATCAATACCGATGGCCCCGCCCCGCTCAGTACGGATCCCAACACTCCGTTGCCCGCAGGAAAGTCCAGTATTGCCGGAAGCAAGGGGCACAGTTTCGCGCGGTATGGTTGGTGAATCCGGTCTTCGAGGGAGGCAGCCAGCAACTGGTGATCACCGCTATGCAAAGCCGAGAGTAGCAACATGGAATTTTGAATATTGCTGACGGCGTCCGCGCGCGAATACTGTTGCGGCAAAACACCGCGCGCCTGCTCGGTGGCAAGCGCTTCATCGGGAATGGCCAAAAGCAAGGGCCATTTCCGTTTGGGAATGAAATGCGCAACTTTTGCAGCGCCGCCATCCGCAATACGAGCTACTGCGATCCCACCTGTCCAGCAGGCAGCCGCATTGTCCGGATGATGCTCCCGCTCTGACGCTTCGGCGATGATCCGGCTGCTATCCCATCGCAGTCGCCCGAAATGAACCGCTAGCGCAATCCCTGCCAACCGAGCCGCCGCAGATGAGCCGAGTCCTTTCCCGATGGGAAAATCGTTTTGGATTTTTAAAACCAGCGGGACTACACGCTTTTTCTGGATCGCCAGCACCTCTTCGTATGTTCTCAGAATCAAGTGGTTTTCGACTTGGCTGCAAATCGCCACATCTCTGCCCGACGCGGTGATTAAATATTGTTTCGCGCTGGAAGCGTGAACCGTCAGCGAAAGATTCAGTGCCAGTGCGGCTGCATCGAATGCCGGGCCCAGGTTGGCGGAAGTTGCTGGAAGTTTTAGGCGGAATTCAGGCACGCTTTCCTTCGCGTAAATTCGTGTCCTTGGTGACTAAGCAATTACCTCAAAGGACATAAAGGCTGCACTCACTTTTCAGCTGACTGTAACAGCCTGACGACTGCTTCGACGCTCGGTTCAAGCACGATCGGCTCACGCTGATACGGCTTCATCGTTTGGCTCTCTTCCTGGTGGTCCGTCCCACTGAACAAATCGCCACGATGAAACTTGAGCGTGTATTCGGAGTCCTTCAACACGTGCCCAGTAAGGATAAGCACGATGGCCTCATTTGGTCTTACAAAGCCCCGTTTCACCAGCTTCTTCAGCCCGGCCAGAGTCACTGCGGAAGCCGGTTCGCATCCCACACCGTCTGCCCCAATCTCAGCCTTCGCGATGGCGATTTCAATCTCGTTCACTTCCTCGACCGTACCGCCAGTTTCCTGAATCACTCGCAATGCTTTCTTCCAGGACGCTGGATTACCAATTCGAATCGCGCTCGCCATGGTTTCTGCACGTACAGAAACAAGCTCTTTCCCGCCATTTTCCCGAAGCGTCCGCACCAGGGGGTTTGCTCCTTGCGCCTGAATAACGGAAATTTTCGGGAGACGCGAAATAAGCCGCAGATGCTTCATCTCGCGCATCGCTTTTCCAACCGCCGATGAGTTTGCGAGATTGCCGCCGGGAACAATGATGTGGTCGGGTGGCTCCCAATTGAATTGTTCGAGCAGCTCGAACGCAGCAGTCTTTTGTCCTTCTACACGATAAGGATTGACTGAGTTCAAAAGATAAACCGGCATGCGCTCGACCACTTCGTTCAACACACGCACACAGCCATCGAAATCTGTTTTTAGCTGACATGTAATCGCGCCATAGTCGAGCGATTGCGACAGCTTGCTCCAGGAAATTTTTCCGTCCGGGATCAGGACCAGACTATGCAAGCCGCCGCGCGCGGCGTAAGCAGCCATAGATGCCGACGTATTGCCGGTGGACGCACACGCAACCCATTTATATCCGGCTTGTCGCGCAAATGACGCGGCAACTGTCATTCCGGTGTCTTTGAATGATCCCGTCGGATTCATGCCCTGGTGTTTAGCGAAGAGATGTTCGACTCCGGCGCTCTTCGCGCAGCCAGGCAATTCGTAAACAGGCGTGTTCCCTTCCCGGATAGTGATGATCTGCTCTACAGAAAGGTCCGGCAGGATTTCACGAAAACGCCAAACCCCGCTCTGGTCAGCGGAGTCAGGCGAGGCCCGCCTTTCGAGCCAGAGCTTTTTCAGTGCGGGCGCGGCATGCCCGCTTGGACCTTCATCGCCCCAGCCGGGATAAATGATTTCCAGGAGATCGCGACAATGCTCGCAACGAAAACGGTCAGCAAGTGCAACCTTGCCGCATCCGATGCAGCGCAATTGCGAGACACTCCGGCGAGATTGAATTGCCGTTTCGGCCATTCCCTGTGAATCCACTAGAAGTATGCAGCGAAGAACAAGAATAACAGAGCCACACGGCATGCGGCCTGCGCGGCGGCAAGGAAGAGAAGTTGACTACCATTTGGTTACAGCGCTCTCGAGTTAAATCGAGATGCCGTTTCCAGTGTCAATGACGCGCGTTATTCGCAATGCGCAATGAAGCCGGAACTGCCATCAACGGTGAACTCTTCTCCTGCTACTTGATTGTGATCGTTGATAGCGAACGCATTGGCGTACGGATTCGCATTCGGCACGTCGATGTCTTTGAAAAATTTATTGCTGTAGATGAATGATTGAGGATTTACGCCAACGATGTAGTCCCCAACCATGACTCCGGAATTGTTTATGTCATATACAAATGTTGCGCCGGTCGCCTTGGGCGCTTTGATCGTAGTAAACGTCCCATTTTTCAGAATGAAGCTTTCGTAGACACCGCTGCCCTGTAATTCAAATCCGACCATGACTCCGTTGTCATTGATGCTTTGCACGACCGTGTCCGTGGAATTCGGGAATTGCACTGAAGAGAACTTACCGTTCTTGTATTCGAAGCCGTGCATGTGGGTTGATCCCGGCAACTGATAGTAGCCCACGATGGTCCCCCATTTGTTGATTCCGAGCGGGCCCGTATCCGAGGACTTCGGATAGTTAATTGTTACTACTTTTGAGCCGTAGACCACTATTCCGTGGACGTGCCCTGTCGGTACGCCGCTGGCTTGGGGACCGCGGTAGTACCCGACTGTAACGCCCTGCGAATTGCGGCTCGAAAAGGTGGTCTGAAGTCCGTGATAGCGGAAAATTGTGATGCTGCCGTTTGGATAGCGGACGAACGCGGGAGGCTCGGTGCCGTGATAGCCGCTATCTGTTCCGCCAACTACCGTTCCGAAATTGTTAATGCCGAAGGCCCGCGTATTTTTTCTGCCATCGATCCTCTTGAAAGTCTGCCACCCGGTGCAGGTGGCCGTCTGAGCTTGAGCAGAAAAAGAAACAAATGAAATGAAAAATACCATCAGTACAGTAAGAGTGCGGAACATGAGTTGCCTTGCCTCCGTGATCAGGATTAGAGAAGTAAGAGGAAAGGACAGTTGCTCAAAGCCTTTGTGAAATATTGCTGGATCGGGAAATCGGCCTTAAGTGTCGTCCCGTTATTGCGGTATTTGGGCCCTAGGGCAAACGCGCTCGTATGTAGCTATTTCCGAAGATAGCTATCCGTCTTGTTGAGCCAGTCGGCGCGAGGCGGATCGAAGACGTCGATGCCGCGGGTATCTTCCAGAGCTTCAGCTTTGTGTGGCATGTTTGGTGGGATGGTGAGTACCTCGCCGGCCCGAACGATAATTTCTTTGTCGTCGATCCAGAACTTCAGGGCTCCTTCAAAGATCAAGCTTAATTGCTCATTTACGTGGCTGTGCAGGGGAACGATGCACCCTTTCCTGAGCAGCAGGCGAGCCAGCATCACCTGCTGTCCGACGATCAACTGACGCTCGAGCAGAGGGGTCACCGCTTCGCATTCAACTCGATCCCAGGAAAAATGTTTTAGCTCTGCCGGATTGCGGCGGACGCTTACCGTCCTCTTGAGTGCAACTTGGCTTTTGGCTCTCGCCGGTAAGCGTTGTTTCTTCTTTAGAACCTTTTTCATGATCAGAGTCCTTTATAAGCTCCGCCGTCCACAAGAATCGTTTGCCCGGTAATGTAGGAAGCGCGCTCCGACGCCAGCCAGACGATGGTCTCAGCAACTTCGCGCGGCTCGGCGACACGTTTCAGAGCTGAATCGCTTGCCCAGCCGGCGAAGATTTCCTCTTCAGTCTTCTTTTGCGCCGCCGACCTCGCCTTTGCCAATTCTTTCAGGCGATCCGTCGCCGTGTATCCCGGCCCAACGTTGTTCACTAGAATTCCGTCTTTGCCGAATTCATTGGCAAGGCTTTTCACGAGCCCAACCACTCCGGCGCGCACCGCATTCGAAAGAACGAGATCGGGCACCGGCTGCTTGGTCGAAACCGATGTGAGCGTAATGATTCTTCCCCACTTTTTGCGCTGCATATGCGGAATCACTTCGCGCGCAAAATAGACAATGCTCATGAAATTGGCGTCGATGGCTTTGCGCCAGTCCTCAATGCTTGCCCCAAGAAAGCGTTTTGCTGGAGGTCCGCCGGCATTGGCAACGCATATATCGGCGCTGCCGAAGTTCTGTGCGACTGCCGCCACAAAGTCGTGGACTGCAGTCGGATCAGTGACGTCGAAAGCTTGCGTAAGAACTTGTGCCTTCGACTTCTTGCGGATGTTCTCGGCAGCCGCGTCCAGCGTTTGGCAAGTTCGCGCACACATCGCCACATGACAACCTTCCATGGCGAACGCCTCCGCTGTCGCAAGTCCGATACCCTTGCTTGATCCAGCGACAATCGCAACCCGGCCTTTGAGTCCCGTCTCCATGAAACCCAAATTATATCCGTGGCAAAAGAAAACGCCTGTGTGGAGAACTCACACAGGCGTTGATCGAAAGCTTGCTTCCGTAAAAATCAGAATGTAAACCGCGCGCCGAACTGGAATTGGCGAGGCGTATTCACAGTATTCGTAATTTGCCCGAAGTTGATTCCCGGTATCGTTGAATCGGCAACGCTGGTCACGTTTGGATATCCAAATTGTGCGGTATTCGTCAGGTTATAGGCAGAAATATCGAAGCGGAGCTCGCGCGACTCCCCTAACGCGAAGCTCTTGTAAATAGAAAGATCTAAATCGCGTGCCCCTCTGGTGCGAACGTGGTCAAGATAAGCAGGAGCATTGCCTGGAACAAACGGAGTGGCAGGCTGAGAGAAGCAGGCAGGCGTGAACCATTCGTCAACCGTGTGGGGAGCGCCTCTCGACGGGTCGCAAACCATGTCGCTTCTCTGGTTGAAATAGCTCGGGGCCAGGCCTGAAGTCGGCGAATTAATCGGAACACCGGTGCTGAGATAAACGATGGCATTCACCGTCCAGCCGCCTGCGATGGCGTTTGAAACGCTATTCAGATTCATTCGCTTTCCTTTGCCGATTGGCAGGTCGTAGGACACCGTGCTCGTGAACTGATATTTGACATCCTGCGGGCTGATGGAATGCTCATAGCGAAGATCTTTCCAGTCCTGAGCGCCTCCATTGTGAGTGCCGACGAAACCCAGGGGAGGATTCCCGTCATCCGTAATTATTTTTCCCCAGGTGAAGGTGGTTAAAGTGGTCAAGCCACCCGCCAATCTTTTCTGCACCTTAGTTTGCAGTGAGTTGTAGCTGGAATCGCCCGCGGCGTAACCGTTCGCGATCACTCCGTTCCCTGCTCCGTAGCTGCCGTTTCCAAATTGCGGGTACGGCTGAAGCACCGCCCAGAGGGGAACAGTAGCTGTTCCGCTAAAGTTCGGATTGAGACTCACTGGGCCAGCGTTTGGGACCATCTGACACTGGGAGACCTCAACACACAACGAAGCTGCATTTGCCTGGATCTGCTCCAAACTGAGCTGGTTCAGGTCGACATTGCTGAACGGCAGGAACAGGCCACGGCTGCCCACGTATCCTGCGGTCAAAACGACCTGATGCGGCAACTCGTATTCCAGCGCAAAGTTGTAGTTGTAAGTCGTCGGCGTGCGCTGCGACCGCAGGACCGTGTTCAACGTGGTCCCCAGATTGTTCGCAAGACCTGGCGGAGGCGTTGTGAAAATCGGCGTAGTTCCGTTTGGAAAGGGGTTGCTAAGGGAATACGGACCGGTAAAGTTGTCCACCGCGCCCGCCACGCACGGCGCATTTCCGGTGTTGAAGACCGTATTTCCGTTGGCATTCAGACAGGTAGCATCCCAAAATGTCTGAGAAGAGAAGCCATCGGTATCGGTACCGGCACTGGCAACGTTATGGACACTGGGACCGTAGTAGATTCCCGCGCCTCCTCTCACAACAAAGTGAGCGATCGGCTGCCAGGCAAAGGCCAAACGCGGCCCGAAATCATGCAGGTTCGTGGTAAAGGGCGAACGATTTCCGCCGTTGACATAGACTTCTGCGCCAGTGTAGGAAACGCCGTTGAGTGTGTTCGTGACATTTGGATCGAAGTATTCCAACCGGTTGAAACGTTCGTTACGGCCTCCGAAAATATCCCAGCGCAGGCCAGCGGTCACAGTCAGAGTCTTGGAGGCGTGATACGTGTCCTCAACAAAAGCTGCGTAGTAGGGACTCGATTCGGCGGCAAAGATGTCTTTGGTGAAACTGGGATAACTTCCTTGGTTGCTCTCAGTGCCCGGCAACGAGCCCATTCCGATAAGGAAAGAGGCATAGTCGCTGCCTCCGACCGGAGTATTTACTGACGATTGCTGGTCGGTGGCGCTCAGGTCGAATCCGTACGCGCCCGCCGCTGCCGGTGGCTGGCCGACGTTCAGATAGCGCTTCATCCACTCGAACCCAAATGAGATCTGGTGCTTGCCATGAAGTTTGTTCACGGCCGCATTCACATCGCTGTTCTCGCTGGCATAGATGAACGTGTTGTAGTTGGCGGTGCCACCCACTCCTCCTCCAAAATCGTCAAAGAGCATGAATGGGAGCGTTTTGATCACCTGTTGACTCGCCAGAGACGCGGGAAAACCCAGCTGGGTAAGGTCGGTGCTTGAGTATGACGGCTGCCCGCCCTGAACCTCACGGTGACGTGTGAACGAGTAGCGCAACTGGAGGACAGTCGAGGGATTCAGCGTCAAATCGTCAGCCACAAGAATGTTTCGACCATTGGTAACGTTCTGGGCAAAGTTGATGTCCCAACCTGGGGGTGGAAAAACATCCGCCTGCGTGAAATACAAGTGGTCATAAGAGAATCGCGTAAAGATACGTTGCTTCTCGCTTGCGGCCCAATCTACTCGGATATCGAATCTGTGCGCCTTGAACGGATCGATTCCCGGCGCGCCAAAATTATTTTGTTGATCAATGGTGGCGGCATCACAGGTGGTTGGATCGGGAATATTGCAGTGGGGCATATTGGCCAGAAAAGCCAACGCAATGGGATTCGGATTCGGGATGATGTTGCCGGGAAATGGCTGGCGTGTGCCATTGCTATTATCGGGCCTGGTAGGGTCGAAGATTTGACACCTAGCAATTGATATCGCGCAAGATGGATCATTAAGGAGATTTGAGAAGTCGCCAGTCCTCTCAGCAGTGGTAGGAACGCTGAAGGTGTCAATCCCTTCAAACTGCTGCTGCTGCGTGTCCTCATAGTCCGCGAAGAAGAACAGCTTGTCCTTCTTGATCGGTCCGCCTATCGCTGCGCCTTCCTGATAGCGGTGAAAGTCAGGCGGGGTGTTTTTCAGACCTTGCGAAAGCTGAGTCTGCTTATTAAAAAATTCATTCGCGGACAGAGCGTTGGGCCGGAATACCCCGAAAACATCTCCATGAAATTTGTTAGTTCCAGACTTACTCACCAAGCTGATCACCCCTGCCGCGCCGCTCTGATAAGAAGCTGGAGTGTTTTGAGTTTCTACGCGAACCTCCTCGACGCCATCTTCGGGAATATTCATGGCCGGCATGATTCCAGCGGAATTATTTTCCGCAATCCCGATCGGGCTGCCATCCAGCATGTAATAAACGGATCCCACAATGGAGCCGTTGATGGTGGCGGAAGATATATCGATCTGCGGACGACCAAAGGAAATGTTCTGAATTGACTGCATCGAATCGCTCGAATTGGGCGATCCGTTTGGGGGACTTACACCGGCACTCAACTGAACAAGGTCATAGACGTTCCGGTACAGCAAGGGCACACGGTCAATCGTCTCTGACGTGACGAGCGTGCCTACCGTAGAGGCTGCGGGCTCGACCAAGTCCACACCTTCAGTTACGGTCACCGCTTCCGTAGCGGCTCCGACCCGCAAGGCGATGTTGGCCTGCGTCGTCTGATCCACATTCACCGTGATATTGTCGACCGCTGCGCTCGCAAAACCCGACTGCGCGGCTGTGACCTCATATAAGCCAGGATTCAGCGAGATGAAGGTGTACAACCCGGCAGCACTGCTCTTGGTATGGAGCTTCACTCCCGTAGCCTTGCTGAGCAGCGTGACATCAGCGCCGGAGACCACAGCCCCGCTCGGATCGGTCACCGTACCGCTAATGCTGCCTCTCCCGGCTTGCGCGAAAGCGGGTAAACCAGCGACACTCACCAACAAAATCAGACAAAGAAATTCCGCGATTTTTGCCATCAGAACTCGTGAATTCATGATCTTTCCTCGACTTTCCGGACAAGCGACGAAGTGGGCTCGCACTTGAGTAAAAAGGGAATCTTGCGGGTCCAGGTAAATACCCCGCCAGGCACTTACCTCCGGGCAACCTGAAAACCTCAGAATTGCCTTTATTAAAACGTATCAATACTGCTTTTATTGCGCCACTGTCAAGCAAAAAGCTGAGGAGCTATTCGCCATATCTCGAAAAGTTGGGGACGGCTTACGACAACCCGCGAGTGGATTCGCGAATGATTAACTCTGGAAGAAGCTTGCGGTGTTGGGCGACAATCTTGCGTTTTTCCTGGACAGCGGCAATACCTTCGGAAACTATGCTGACTGCCATTTTCCCCATTTCAGCCATCGGCTGACGGACCGTGGTCAATGATGGGGTAAGCAGGCTTGAGTGAGACACGTCATCGAAACCTACGATCGAACACTGCTCGGGAACTTTGATGCCCGCCTTACCGAGTGCGCGAACGGCGCCCAATGCCGTCATGTCATCAAACGCCATGAGCGCAGTAAAAGAGAGCTTTTGTTGAAGGAAATCTTGAGTCAGTTTGTATCCTGCCTCGAAGCTCGAAATCGGATCGCTTGACTCGGGAAGATCCAAGACCAGCGCGGGATCAACTTCAACGTTCTGACTCTTCAAAAAATTGCGCACCCCCCGCCATCGCGGTGCTGTATCCGTAATATGTTTCGGCCCGCGAATAAAAGCAATCTGGCGGTGCCCCAGTGAATGCAGATGCTGGATCGCACTATGCGCCCCGAGTTCGTTGTCCACAGTCACCGAACTGATTGAGCCAGCCTGTAATTCGCGACCAATCATTGCGGTCGGAATATTCGCCTTTTCCAGGTCTCCTAAAACGTCAATATCTACAAACAGCCAGTTCGCGACCACGATCAACGCTTCTACCCGCCGGTCGAGCAGCATTTCGAGGTATCGCTCGAAACGGCTGCGCTCGTTGTGCACATCGGTGAGGATCGGCAGAAAAGATGCCTGATACAGCGTGCTTTCAATACCGCGCAAAATTGGCGTGCAGTAGGGGTCCGTCATGTCGAAAACCATGACTCCGACAGTATGGCTACGCTGATTTCGAAGCGAACGGGCAAATAGATTGGGACGATACCCAAGTTTCTTGGCGGCCTTCTCAATCCGCTTTTTCGTGGTGTCGGGGATGTATCGCGCCAGCGGCGCGTTGTTTAGGACGATGGAGACGGTTGTGGACGAAAAACCGCTCTCCTTTGCGACCTCGCGAATGGTAACCACGACCGGCCTGCCTTGTGCACCAATGCTGGGATTCACGGCTGCTGGCCGACACTACAGCAGAGACTCCGTATCAGTGTCAAGCATCTCGCTGTATTCTCCGCGATTTCCAGTCGGGCTTCGGAGAAGCATTTGCGCCAATTTCACCTCCCCGAGACAGGAAATCCTGAGTTTTTGTTACACTGGCCTGCGTTTTTCAGCCTACTCCGGCAACGCAACGTCTCATCCAAGAAAGTCCTCGGAGCGGAGGTTCTTATGAAGCGAACATTGAAAATCGTTGGAATCGTGATCCTGGTCTTGATCGTGATCGTCGTGGTCTTGCCGTTCGTGATCAACGTCAATACGTTTCGTCCGAAAATTGAATCGGAGCTGACTAATGCGCTTGGTCGCAAAGTGACGGTGGGCAATCTTGGCCTGTCGCTTATTTCGGGAAGCCTGACTGCAGACAACATCGCGATTGCTGATGATCCATCATTCAGTAACTCTCCTTTCATCCAGGCACAGAAGTTGAACGTAGGCGTGGAAATGATTCCGCTGATTTTTTCTAAGACGCTTCACGTTACCGACCTGACCCTTTCGCAACCGCAGGTAAGCTTGTTGCGCAACCGCTCAGGAAAATGGAATTTCTCGACTCTCGGCAACGCGGCCCCAGCGAAGAAGACCGGAGAGGCACCGCCGTCGAGTGCAGGACAACCGCCGGCCCCTCCGGTTGGCAAGTCAGCCGGAAAAGAACCCACCTCTGCCAACGGGAACGCCGCTCCGACCGGGAACACATCTGGCAATCCCAGCTCAGAACCTTCGATCGAACAAAACCTGTCTGTGGCCAAATTGAATATTAAGAATGGCCAGATCTCGATCGCTGATACGGCAATGCGGAACAAGCCGCACGTCTACAAGAACGTTGATGTCGGCGTGAAAAACTTCTCCTACACGTCGCAGTTTCCGTTTACATTAAGCGCGGACCTGCCCGGAGGTGGAAACGCAAAGCTGGACGGTACCGCTGGGCCTATCAATTCAAACGACGCATCCGCGACACCACTACAGGCAAAGATCAGCGTGAAGGGCCTGGACCTGGCGGCTTCAGGATTCGTTGATCCAGGCACCGGCATCGGCGGCGTCGCAAATTTTGATGGAACCGTCAGCTCCGATGGCAATCAGGCCAAGAGCAGCGGCAACGCGACTGCCGACCGGCTTAAGCTTTCGCCGAAAGGGTCTCCAGCCCAGCGATCAGTTGCCATGAAGTACCAAACCACATACGAAATGCAAAAGCAGACCGGTCAGTTACAGGGAGATGTAGTAGTCGGGAAAGCGGTCGCCAAACTTACAGGCAGCTTCGATCTGAACGGCGAGAATCCCGTGCTCAACATGAAGCTCAATGCCGACAACATGCCGGTGGATGATCTTGAAACCTTGCTGCCGGCGCTCGGGGTGACTTTGCCGGCAGGCTCGTCACTGCAAGGCGGAACGCTTTCCGCCGACATGTCAATCAACGGACCGGTAGACAAACTCGTCATTACCGGCCCAGTGAAACTGGCTGACACGAAACTGCATGGCTTCGATATGGGCTCGAAGATGTCCGCTATTTCAATGTTGAGCGGCGTAAAGACCGGGCCCGACACTACAATCCAGAATTTCAGCACTAACGTTCACGTGGCACCGGCTGGAATTCAGACCAATGATGTCAATCTCGTTGTCCCCTCGCTCGGTACCGTGACCGGCAACGGTACTGTCAGTCCGCAGAATGCGCTTGACTACAAAATGCAGGCGAGTTTGAGTGGCGCAGCGATCAGCAGCGTTTCCAAACTTGCAGGCCTGAGCGGTAAAGGCGCAACGGTGCCATTCTTCATCCAGGGTACGGCGTCTGATCCGAAATTCGTCCCTGACGTGAAAGGAATGCTAAGTACTGGATTGGGGAAAAATCTCGGTTCGCAAGTGCCTGGGGGGCAGAACGCGCAGGGCGCGGTGAACGCGATCACTGGATTATTCAAGAAGAAAAAGCAGTGACTTCAGCCTCCCTTGGACTATGAAGCATGCTTGAGAAAAATTAAACATATCCCAATCCGGCAAGCCGATCGCGAATGATCTGTTCGTCTGATGAGCCGCCACCTGAAGGTTTTTTCTCCAAGCCGGCCACAAGCGAACGGCCCTGCATGCTTTCCGGAATTTCATATCCCGCCAGGTCGAGCAACGTGGGAGCAATATCCAACAACCGCGCCCCCTCATATTCGCCATTGAGCGGGCAATTGGGTGCCGCGAGGATGAACATCCCATACTGTGCGTGGTTGCAGCCGTCAGGGCCGGTGTCGTTCTCCTGCAGGTGAATTGCCTTGTGGCCAACGGAGCCGATCGAGCGCCAGTACAGTCCCCCGAAGTGAACAATCAAGTCGGGAGCTACATTGCGGACATTCTGGTAAATTTCTTTGGGCTTGAACACCAGCGAGCGCAGCGGCTGGCCTTTGTCATCGGTCAGAGATTCAATGCGCGCCTGCATCTCCTCCTGAAAGGTCTCGTATTCTCCAGGAGGGATCACTCCATTCGGCTCTCTGCCGTGAACGTTGAAAAAGACTCGAGCATAATAGCCACCTTCACTCCAGACCTTGGTCTCGCTCCATTTCACTTTCAGTTTTTCAAACGGGGTTGGAATCGAAGGGTACTCATTTAAGACCAAGAGCCCTTCGCGAATAAGCCACTCGTTCACAGCAATGCCGCCGTCGAGCCTTTGCGCTCCGTGATCAGAGACGACAAGGACTATCGTATCGCCGTCCAACAACTCCAAGGCCTTGCCAATCTGCTCATCGAGCCGGAGATAGTATTCGGGAATTGCATTCTGAAACGGATTGCCCGGCTCGAACTGAACGTGCTTTTCGTCGAAATGATTCCAGAAACCATGATGCATGCGGTCGAGGCCGATGTCGACGAAGTGAAAGTAATCCCACTCCTGTTCTTTCAGTAGCCAGTGAACCACCTTCCATTGCTTCTGGCTCATTTTGAAAATTTCATCTTTAAGCCAGTCCTTGCGATCGGTACGGAAATTTTTGACGTCCACTGGATACTCGCCTACCAGCTCGTTGATCTTTGACTTAAGGCCTGCGGGATGAGTGAAATCATTTTTTGTTGTATCAGGCGTAAGAAAACATCCAACGCTGACGCCATTGATTCTTCGCGGAGGATAGTTTGGAGGGACACCAACAATGATCGAGCGTTTGCCCTCGCGCGCGAGCTGGTCCCAAATCGCCAGCGCCTTAATGGAAGCGGAATTCGCAAAACCAAGTTTGTCGTAGGAATAATCAACTCGATTGCGAAAGCCGTAGACGCCTAACGATCCTGGATCCTGGCTCGTACACATGCACATCCATGCAGGAACGGTAATAGGTGGGGTGACACTTTCGAGACGGCCGTATACGCCCGCTCCCATCAGCCTGCGCAGGTTCACCAGGCGTTCGTCGCCGAAGACGACTTCCGGCGCGGCGCAGTCGAGTCCTAGAACGCAGATCTTCATTTTTAAATCAGCGAGATTCCTTCCATGTTCTGAGGAACAGAAACTCCTAAGTAGTTCAGAATCGTCGGCGCCAGGTCAATGATATTTGGGTGCCCCACCCTTGTCCCGTTTGTTGGGACAGGGTGGGGATTTTGACTTTGGTAATTTTTACTCATAAACAAGACTCCCGGCACCGCATCCGGATCAATAATGTGGTCGCCACTCCAGCGGCGAAGATTATCTTCGATCAGTAAGTTGGCGAATCCGCCGACCGCGCTCTGCCACGATACCCGATATCCCGGGCTGAAGTTGACCAGCAGATCGGGCGCGTTTGCGACGTAAGGCCCAGAATAAATCTCCTCGCGCCGCGACACACTGCGAACCACAGATCTCTGCGTGGCCGAATCGACAATTCCAGCGAGCCCTGACTGAATTGCGATTCTGACTCGCTCGGCTTCGCTTCCCTTCTGCAAGATTCCCTCGCGCTCTCTGCCTTTCAGGTTCAAATAAATTCCACCCAGCCCGACCGCATAAGCGTACGTGCGTGACCAGTCGATTGAAGATGTGCCTTCCCCCAAGTCTTCATTGGGCTTAGCGCCATTTTTTAACTTCAGCAAGTCGTTCTGCCAAAGCCAGCTATTTGTATCAAACGCGCGACGAAAGGTGTTGAAGCCATGATCGGAGAGCGCGATCAACAATGTATTCTCGTCCACTTTGTCGAGCGCTGGGGCAAGAAGCTTGTCGCAGCGCTCGTAGTGCTCTTCAATGGCATGTGAGTAGTCTTTCGCCAGGTCCGGCTCATATCCCGGATGTTGAGGATCGCGAAAACGCCATAGCATGTGCTGCACGCGGTCCGGAGTGTCATAGAGCAGGAAGAAAAAGCCTTCCTTGAAGCGATCGAGTTCAAACCTCATAAGGCGTTCGCGCTCCTTGACTACCAATTCGCACTGCGCGAGGTAAGAGCGCTCATCGATCCGGCCGTTGTTCAGGCCGTTGTGGTCTTCCGCCATGCCGAGGGTTGAAAATAGCCCAATTTCACTGGTGAGGTCTTTTGCGTAGTTAGTCGGCGAGGACACTGAAAATAGAGGCGCAGTTGGATCGAAGTTGATCGCCGAAACATAGAACTCGATATGCGGCTCAAGCTGTCTGACGAAAATACGACCGATTCCGGTAACCGATTGCAGCATCGACAATTTGAACTTAAAGCGTACCCATTCGCTCCACGAGTTGACTGCTATCTCAATCTTCTGCGACGAAGCGACGACTTCAAATGTCAATGCCCGACGATCTTTGCAGACCTGTGCTTTGATTTCGCAAAGTGTATCGCCGGTTTGCGAGCGCGGTCCTACAACGTGTGTCTTAACCCCATCTCCGGGTTCCAGAATTGCCAGTTGCTCACTTTCGTGCTGCTGCGCCTTTTTGTCCTGCGTATAAAAAGTGCCTTTGCTTTGCGCGCCGCGGAGATCTGGAACACCCACTCCGGCCAGCATCCGTCCATTAATTTCATCCGGTGGAAATGTGCAGGGACAGCGCAGCACAACACTCGGAATGCCTGCGCGGGTCAGTGCATTCCACAATGGCTCGCCTTTCCGTTGGTTCACCACTCGAGGTGGAGAAAATATATTCTTCGGGTGCTCAAAGCGACTCAATGCTGCATCGGGGAGATATGTCGCCGGATCGCGCGAGATGAAATCAAAGATCCCATGACCGCCGGGATTGGTTCCGGTTGCAAATGAAGACCAGGCAACCGGAGTCTGCGCAGGGTACGTAGTTTTCAGTCGCGAATAAAATCCCCTTTGCCGGATCTGCGCCAGATTCGGAAGCTCTCCACGATCGAGCATGGGCTCGACAATGGTTGGCTCAAGTCCATCGAGTCCAATCACGATGACTTTTTTCTGCAATGAATCGCCTAGGAGGAAGGTTTCGTCTCGTCTTGCGGCACAGCAGGATCAGCGGGCTTTCGCGCAAGGCCAAAAAGCTTCAGAAAACCATTGACCAGCTTGTTCCAAAAAATCAGCAGGAAGCCAACAATGCTGGCGATTCCTGAAGTCACAGTCATCACCTGGTCCGGACCTGCATAAGCGAATAAAGCCATGAAATCTCCGCAAAAGGTTGCTGTCCTTAGGATATCAAATCCAGCATTTGCTACTGGCGTACTAAAAGGGTGCTCTTTATGGTCAGCTACTTTGAGAGACTCGGCGCGAGACTCGAAATTGCCGCGTGGCCTTCAGAGGTATTCGCCAGGTTCCGCGACTCAAGTGGATCGGCTTTCCAGTCGTATATTTGATTCCCCAGTTTTTCGTGGACGATGAGCTGCCACTCCGGAGAAACAACTGATTTCATCCAGCCATCGGTTGCTATCGGGATTTTCCCCTGCATGACACGGTCGGCCGCTACGATCGTGTTTGTCTGCGGTAATTCAGACACCACATTCGGCCACGCTTGAGCGTTCCGTGGCTGCCATGCGTTCTGCAACGAAGGTCCGGGAAATGGATTTTCGTTGGCACCGATAAAATTGAGGATCGTCGAAGCAATGCCCGCATTCGAGACCGGCTGTTCAGCTCTTATCCCCTCGGGAATGTGCCCAGGCCAAGAGACGATCAGCGGCACGTGCACCAACTCCCAATACAATGCCGCGCCATGAAAACTCAGTCCGTGATCGCCGAGCGACTCGCCGTGGTCCGCAGTTACGATCACAACCGTATTCTTCAACGCGCCTAGTTCATCCAGCCCGCGGAGCAGTCTGCCGATGAAGTCATCTGTATAGCGGACGCCGGCATCGTATTCGTCAACTGTTGTTCCATTGTCCCAAGCTGGTTTTGGATATCCGACCGGGCCTCCATATCCATAGTGCACATCAAGATAGTTAAGAAACGCGAAGAACGGATGCTGCCGGTCACGCGCAATCCATCGCAATGTTTCCCGATTCACTTCGTCAGCACGCTTGCGGATTCCATAAATTCCGCCGTAGTCGCCTGAACCCTCAGAATCCTTGTCGAGCCATGATCCAAGCCTGAGGGCGCGAAACATTCGCGTGAATTTGCTCTTCTGGCTGCGGTTCATGTAGAGCCGCGCGAATTCCCTCCCAAACTGCGTGCGCACGAGGGCATCTCCCACGCCGTCGAAGTAGTCTTCGAAGTGCATGAAGCCGCGTCCGAGACCAACGTTGCTGGTGAAATAAATTCGGTTCGCCGAAAACGCGCCCGTGCGGTATCCATGCTTCTGCAACGCCTCGCCCAGTGTTGGCAGCCCGTTCATTGCAGACCGCCCCCAGCCGAGCCAAGGCATGGGACGAACATTTCCCAAGCCATGTTCGTGCACAGCGCGGCCAGTCACAAGAGATGCATGCGAAGGCAGACTCCATGATGAAGGCGCAATGGCGTTATCGAAAGTCACGCCGTGACGGGCCAGTTCGTCCAGATTGGGGCTGGTCTCTCGCGAGTAGCCGTACGAAGAGAGATGATCCGCGCGCAGCGTGTCGATCACAATCAGCAGCACATTGGGAGCATCGGGGTTCGCTGCCGCAAGGTACGCAGTTGCGTGCCTCTCACTCTCCCATTTGCCGCCTTCGATCGCAATTACCACTAAAACCAGAGCTGCAGCGAGCCATGGCGCAAACCTTCCAAAGGCGCGCAGGGTCGCTGGTTCATGCTTGCGGAACCAACGGTCAAAGGCGACTGAAAGTCCAAAGGCAAACAGCAATGCCGCCCGTCTGTAGAAATGACCGGTCAACATCAACCAGTCATACGCCGTAAGGAAAACGAGAACGAACAGGAGGACACGTTGCGCCGGGAAGCGCTTCGATATCCGCGAGACAAAGGCAATGAGCGCTCCGATTGCCAGGAAGAAAATGAGATCGACGATTGGCGAGATCCAAAGAATCTCCTTCGAAACATGCATGACTCGCGCCCATTGCGCCCAGTGGATCCGCTGGAAAATAAGCAGCCCAATGCCTTCTCCGAAGCCGGCCAGAAGTCCCCAGAAACTAGCGGTTGAAAAAAGTGCAATCAAATCTCGCGAATAAGGATGAGCCATGGCTTCGCCAGTTGAGGGCGCGAGGGCATCGCGAGTAGCCGAACTCATCTTCAGCAGTTTACCAGCGTAGTTTATGAGCGCAGTTTAGCAGCGGCGAAAGTTGGATTCGTGAATACAATAGACGTTCACGATGACAATGGAGGCCTCCTCCCCGGGCCGGCACGCTCGCACTTTGAACGGCTTGATGTGGCTGCTTCTGGTCGCAGGATTTCTGCTCCGCTTGCGCGTGGCATGGCTCACGTTTCTCAATCCCGATGAGGCATTGCACTACTATCTTGCACATCAACCATCATTGAAGCTTGCCTATGAAGCCAGCCTGACCACAGCGCATCCTCCGCTGATGATCGTGTTCCTTCACTTCTGGTGCCGGATTGCAGGTTCCGAGTTTTTTCTCCGTTTGCCATTCGTCATCGCTGGATTCTTGTTTTGTCTGATCACGTTTCTCTGGAGTGCGAGAGTGGCTGGCCGGAACGCCGCTTGCTTTGCATTTGCTTTGTTTCTGTTTGCGCCACCGCTGATCTCGCTTTCGGCAGAGCTCCGGCAATATTCTTTCCTGCTCCTGTTCTGTGCGTGCTCGATTTATTTTCTGGAACGCGCGATGAAGGAGGATTCGATCCCGTGGATGGCGATTTCCGCCGCGTTCTTATATCTCGCGCTATTGACTCATTATTCCGCCCTGATTTTTGCAGCTTCAGCTGGTGTTTACGCGTTGGTGCGTTTGCCGCCTCAGTCTCATCGGCCGGGCCTGGTGGCATCATGGGTTGCCGCGCAACTTGGGGGACTCGCAATCCTGGCGGCGTTGTATCTAACTCAAATTTCGATTCTGAGGCGGAGCGGCCTGCCGTCAGAAATCGCTTCCACGTGGCTGCGCAGTTCGGTCTTTCATCATGCAGAAGATCATGCCATCGTTTTTGCCTGGAGCAGGACCCTGCGCCTGTTTCGATACTTATTCAGTCATGGCACGGTTGGCGCCATAGCATTGGCTTTGTTTGTGTTCGGAATCGCGACCCTACTGCGGCCCAGTGATCGGGCTTTGCTTTCAAAACAGCGAGGCCTGGCGGTGCTACTGATCCTACCGTTTGCAATCACACTCGCGGCGGCAGTGGCTGGACTTTATCCTTACGGCGGCACACGCCATGACGTTATACTGGCCATCTTCGCTATTCCGGCCATCGCCATTGGCCTGGATCGTTTGCCCGATGTTTTTGGTTCCGCATCGACAAGACTGTTGAAAGTAACGCTCCTTGCCGCAGGACTCATTGTCTGCAATTTGTTTCCTTCGCCCACCGGACCGTATATTCGCCCACACAATCAGCGACGCGAACTCATGCAGCAGGCTGTCAATCGGGTGCGCGAACTACCGCCTGAGTCAGTCATTTTCACCGATGACCAGGGCAGTATGGTGTTGAACTACTATCTATGCGGGGAGACGATGCGACTTTCCTTTGTGTCAACCGGAGACGAGCTGTTGAAATTCGACTGTCGGAATCAGAAGATACTGGTCGCAACCGACACACCGGGCGGATTCAATCGCGGCCAGTTTCCAGCGCAGCTCGTCAAAGCAAGAGCGGCTGTACCTGAAGGAGCGGCGATTTATCTATTTCAATCCGGCTGGATCGATGACAAAGAACAGGAGTGGCTCACCCAACTGCGAGGTTTGGGCGGAACTCCGCAGAATTTCGGGCCGAATATCCTGATCTGCCCTTTCTCAGCCGCGCCGCCCCAATAAGTCTCAAAAGCAGACCGTATATGGCGTGACCTGTCCAGTCGAGAGCTTGTTCAGATACGTAACATTGTCGGGTGCGGCATAGGTTCCATCGGCCTGCAGGCGTTCATGCTGCCATTTCACCAAGCCATATGGCTTACCGAGATGGAACTCCTCTTTGTCTTTGCAATTTTGCAGGTTGCTATCGCAACTGTACTGGTAACTGATCACCAAGGTCTGCAAGTTGTCAGGCAGATCGCCGCCCAGTGATTCGCTGTAGGGCCCCCATACGGTGTTCACCACGCCGCCGAGTTTCTGCGTGGTGAAGGTGTTGCAGTCCGTGTGCGTCTCATACGTGCTGCTCGATGATGGAATGGTAATTTTCGAGCCCGGAAATCCGCCTTGCGCAAATCGCGGCACCAGCGGAAGGTTGTAGTCGCCGAGCACAGGATCGTGGAACACCTTATAGGTGCTCGGGTCTTTCCAGTTCAGTTCCGTCACCCAAAGATAGATGTAGTTGTTGTCGTAAAGCTGGATGTCCCAGGGATATCCCTGTCCGGTTTTCGTCCAGAAAAAACGATCGGATTGCACATTCGTATAAACGGGGTTCGCACTGCCGGACATGTGGTGACTGGCCGCAAGCGACGGGTCCATGGTCATCCACGCCAGCATGTCGTAGGTTTGCGGCGGAGGTGGCGGTGGCGGAGTTTGTGGTTGTTGTCCCTGCTGAGTGTTGTTGCCCGGCGCCGCCGAATTCAGCGGCGTTGCACATCCGGTAAGGCAGCCCAGTAGCGCGAGCACGAAAACGTACTTCATGCCGGACCTCAGTTTTCTTGAGAGTGCTTGCGACTTGCTGGAGGGACTTTACTGCGGTAGTCCAATTGGCAACAGGTAACGAAAGGCGGGAGACTCGCGCCACCGCGGCCCGCAAAACCGACACCAATTGCCAGGTACCACCTGACGGTTATTGAATATTTATGGCGATCTGGTTGCTGGGCACGCCGTCGAAGGTGGCTTGCACGGTAACCTGCTCAGCAGTAGCGCTCGGCGGAACCGTTACTTGGCCGCTGCCCTGAACCAGTGGCATATTCGTAGTATCGGAAACAACCCACGTCACAGAAGACGTGATGTCCTGCTGCCCACTCACGCCAGGGAAAGTCGCCATGGCTTGGAAAGTAAGCGTATCGCCGGGATTTGGTGTGGTGTTCGGAGTGACGGTCAGGTTAATGAGAGTTGGAGTTCCTTCCGATACTGTGACTGTGGTGCTTGCCGCACTCACCGTACCAGAAGCAGCACTGATCGTGGTTTTGCAAACGCCACTAACGGACTTCACAGGGGTCACCAAACCGGTTGAACTAACCGTCGCACACGAAGTCGTGTCGGAACTCCAATTGACCTTTCCGGTCAAATCCTGCTGCGACCCATCGCTGTATGTTCCGCTGGCAGACATCTGAAGCGTCTGCTGGACGGTAATCGTTTGGTCCTGCGGGCCAATGGCAAGCGATGTTAAGGTTGGCTTTACAAAAAAGCCTGTGCAACCGCTTCCAATCGTCAGGAATGCGAATAAAGCCAAAACCGCCAGCTTCCGTCCAAATCTGTGCATATCTCTTCCTGAGATCAGAAGTCGTGTGCCGCCCAAACTAGCAAAATTGTAGCAGAGAGGGTTCTGCCCAAATCCGGCCCTGTACCAACGAGTGATACATCTCCGCCTTGGATTCAGAACGATGGTCGGATACGAACTTGCGGGGAAAACAAGGCAAATTCCAGGAAATCAGGGTCGGCTAATTCGTCCGTTTTGCTTTGGCGATTCTGGTATCTATACGCTTGCGCCCGGCAAAACCCTCGCTGATCCCATGCCAATGGGTGATCGCCTTCTCGCCCAATTTCCAGCACAGCAGCACGGTCTGGCCGTCTACTTCACAAGGGAAATCGAGCAAGCCGATGTCAAGGTCCTTTACCTGCACCCCCATGGCGTCGATCTCATCCATAGCGTCTTTGATCCGCTGAAAGGTCTTTTCGCGCTCGGCCTTGCGCCGCGCCAGATTGACAATGTTCAAAGACATGCCGCCATTCAACATCACCCGATGCGAAATCGCCTGCAGTTCGGCGTCAATTGCTTCGATCTGCTTTTTACCTTCGATCGACTTGCGCAGAAGCGATTCGAGCACGGGCAGGAGATCTTGCGCTTCTTCAAGTGTGAATGTGCGAGAGGACATGGTATGAGTGTATTTTACTTCATTACGACGCGGCATAGCGGCGTCGTTGGTCGTTCGTCGTTGGTCGTTCGGCTCGTGAAGCGACCTGATCCTCCATTGAATTGATCAGCCCGCTGAGCGCGCGACCGACATTCCCCGCCTGCTTTAGTACCGCCGTCGTGGTGATCGTCGAAACGTACTCGAGCTCTTGAGCAATCAACATTTGAGTTTGCAGTTCTAATAGCAAACCTCGAGCATGTAGCAAAAAACGCACGAAGTCTTTGTTCGAACAGTGTCCCTTGCCTTCTGCAATATTGCTAGGTACAGAAACTGCCGCACGCCTGATCTGCTGACTAAGTCCGTACAACTCATGCTTAGGGAACTGAGATGAACACTTGTAAACGCTTACGGTCAGCTTCATGGATTCTTGCCAAACTCTCAAGTCACGAAAGCTTGAAACAGGCATCGGTCACCTCCGTCCAGGATATTAATAACCTGTAACGGGTTGTATGTGACGGATAAACAATGTTTGCCTGTGAATTTGGGCCAACGACCAACGACGCGCGACCAATGACTGTTTACTGAATTTCCAGCATCCTGTCCAGCGCCACTTTTGCCCAGTACTTCACGTCGTCCGCAACCTTGATCCGGTTCACGATATTTCCCTCGACGAGATTTTCGAGCGCCCAGCACAAGTGCTGCGGTGAAATGCGGAACATGGTGGTGCACAGACATCCGGAATCATCGAGTGTGATGATCCTTTTCCCTTCTGCAGCAAACTCTTTGCCCATGCGGTTGACGAGGTGAATTTCGGTGCCCACTGCAAACATGGTTCCCGCCGGGGCTTGGCGAATCATCTTCAGCAAGCCTTCCGTCGACCCGATTCCATCCGCCTTCTGGCAAACTTCCCAGCGGCATTCGGGATGAACGATCACGCGAATTCCGGGATATTTCGCGCGAACGTTATCGACGTGCTCCGGCAAGAATCGCTGATGTACCGAGCAGTGGCCTTTCCACAAGATCACTCGTGCTTTTCGCAGCCGCTCGGGGTCGACCCCGCCATTCAACATGTAGGGGTCCCACACGACCATTTCGTTCAACGGAATACCCAGCTTGTAGCCGGTATTGCGGCCCAGATGTTGGTCAGGAAGAAAAAGAATCTTGTGTGGCGCGGACACTCCTGTCCGCGAAGAAGTTTTTGCCATCGCCCACTGAAACGCTCCGGCTGCATTTGATGAGGTGCAAACCACCCCGCCGCGCTCGCCGCAGAATGCCTTAATCGAGGCTGTCGAATTCATATAGGTGATTGGCGTTACGCCGTCACCTTTGTCATTGGTGATCTCCGCGCGAACCAGGGTCTCCCAGCAATCTTCAACCTGCGTGATTTCCGCCATGTCGGCCATGGAGCACCCGGCGTTGAGATCGGGAAGAATCGTAACCTGCCCTGGCCTCGCCAGGATGTCGGCCGATTCCGCCATGAAGTGCACACCGCAAAACACGATGTATTTTCCGCCGGCCTGCGCTGCCTGTTGCGAGAGTTTGTAAGAATCGCCGCGAAAGTCGGCAAAACGAATCACTTCATCGCGCTGATAGTGGTGACCAAGAATCACCAGGTCGCGGCCAAGCTCACGCCGCGCCGCGGCAATGCGGTCGTCCATTGTGTGATCAGGTAGAACGAGATAGTTTTCCAGACTGCAAACTTGCGTCGCTGTCGCCATATTGTCACGCTTTCAGCTCCGGAAAATGCACGCAGACAGCAGAACATTCATCTGCCGAAAGCGCCCAAGTCCGAAACGGGGATGTTGAAAGCCTCTCAGCGGCTCCAGCGGGCTCGCTGCGCCATCTCTTGATGGGCGCCCAGTCCACGGGGATGTTGAAGCCACTTGCTGCTATTAGTTTGGATGCTCCGAGGCGTCCGAAGATGCCCCATTTCTGGCGCCGTGACTGACAGAGAATCCGGCTATATTTTGCACTGTTTGCGCTGCAAAGCGCAACTAGTTCGAGGCTGTGAGGCGTGGGCACCCTCACTCGCGATCTCGCTGGGCTATCTTCCCGCCGAAGGGTCCGTGCTCATCGCCGTGTTCAGATCGACGTGTAACTTGCTCGCGGGGTCAATTCCCGGCGAATAGCAATTCCCGTCACGATTGTAGTTGTGGCATTGTGCGGCAAATTCCGGCCGACGCGGAGACTGCACGAACTGCCAAACGTCAACGTAGTCGAGTTCGCTGTCGGTAGGCTTGGGCAGATTCGAAAAGCTGCATCCGGGGGACGGAGGGCAAACGTCATTGGTGACCCAGTACACGATAATTCTTCCCTGCGCGTTGTTGCGAATGTCATCGGCGGTAATAATCGTAGTGTTCTTGTCCTCGCGCACGGGAATGCCGGAGCAATAAACCCCTGCGCGGAATCCCGCTGAATTGACCGCATCAACCCAGGCGTAAATGTACGTCCTCTGTGCAGGCGCCATGCGGCCGCCTTCTTCGATGTCGAGAAAGATAATGGTGCGGGCTGAAAAGCCTTCTCTCTTCGCTGCTTCGACCGCCGCAGCCCCGTCAGATTTTCCCAAGGCAGCCGGATTGCGCTTCAATTGGTTTTCGAGCCGTCCATTAAAGAGGACCAGAAATCCGAATCCCGCGGATGCGAGCGTACGCCGCTTGCCGGCCCAATTGTTTGTGTTCTCACCCGGAGGATTGTTCAGCCAATAGCCTGCGTAAGAGAAGGTCTGTCGCAAGACTTTCAGGTTTTGATCGCCCGGATAATCGTTGCGGTCGAAGCCGAGGTACTGCGCGGCTGACAGCTGCGGAGTGGAAATCAGCAAAAGGCATAAACCACAAAGGCCACGAGGGTTCACGAAGGAAAGCTTAATTCAAAAACTGACAAATCGGTGTAGAAAGGCTTGTTTGGTGATCGGAAGAATTTCCCGGCACTCTCAGCGTACTCTGCGGTGAATTGCTTTCCCTGAAACCTGAGGGCTGATGGCTGTGTGCTATCCCCCGATATGCACCATTGTCCTCGATGCTGGCACGAAATCTGGTTCGCCGATGTGGTGCCGTTCTTCTTTCCTGCTCACGACGTTCCGGATGAATTCGGCCATGTCGTCGTCGGAAGCGCCACGCCGCATGAGTTCGTGCAAATCGTGGTCCCAAACGGAAAACAGGCAAGTACGAATTTTCCCGTCAGATGTGATCCGAATCCGACTGCAATGTCCGCAGAAGGGATGCGAAACCGGCGCGATGATACCAATCTCTCCAATGTTATCGTCGAAGCGGTATCGCCTGGCGGTTTCACTGCGATGATGAGGAATTTCAACCAGCGGCCGGTACTCGGCCATCTTCTGAAGGATTTCATCCAGCGTCACCACCACCGAAGGAGACCACACCCGGTCTTCTTCAAGCGGCATGAATTCGATGAAGCGCACGATTACGCCTTCTTCGCGCGCAAACATGCCAAAGGGGATGATCTGGTCTTCGTTGAAGCCGCGCATAAGCACGCAATTCACCTTAACCGGCCCGAGTCCCGCGTCGCGAGCGGCCCGAACACCCGCCAGCACGTGATCGAAGCCGCCGGGAACCCGCGTGATGCGCGTGAAACGGTCGGCATCGACCGCATCCATGCTGACCGTGATTCGGTCGAGACCGGCATCCTTGAGGGGCTTCGCCAAATCAGCCAGCAAATGGCCGTTCGTGGTTATGGCCAAATCGAGGTGCTCGCCTTCCAGAGTGCGGAGTTGTCGTAGATCGCGAACAAAATCCACGACGCCTTTGCGGAGAAGAGGCTCGCCGCCCGTGATTCGGACCTTCCGAACGCCGAGCGAAACTTTCACACGCGCCATTCGCAGGTACTCGGCAAAAGGCAGCTCGCCGTAAATCGCCCCTTCATTTCCGGTTCGGCAATAAACACACTTGTAGTTACAACGATCAGTAATCGAGATCCGCAGATCGGTTATTGCGCGACCGAATTTGTCAGTAAGAAGCATTCAGCACTCAGTATTCAGCAATCAGCCGGCACACCCGCGTTCAAGCAACCGCGCTGTATCGGCTGAATGCCGAGTGCTGACTGCTGAGTGCTATGGAGAGGAAAATGACAGACAGGAAAAATCCCGGCAGTCGTTTCCTTTCCAAACACGGGAGGCACAAGCGTTTCCACCTGCACCCTCGGAAGTATGTGGCGCGGGCGGCCTCGCCCGCGTAGCAATCTTCCTCGCCGCTTCGCCAAGGTATGCCCGAAGGCCGAAGCGGTCGGAAACTCAACTTAATTATAGATGTCTGTCAGGACGTTGCGGGCTTGCTATTTTTGCAAAGCTTGCTCGATCGCCTTCTCGGCCATCGGCGTCATGATCGCGAATCCAGCTTTATTTGGGTGCAGGCCATCATCCGCGAGATCGCGTTTTAGCAGGCCTTTGTCGTCGACCAAGGAATCGAAATAGTCGAGATAAATCAAATCGTTCTCAGAGCAGTAACTCTTCAGCCACTTATTCACCGCGAGAATTCGCGACATCGGCCGTTGAGCGAAGAAATCCTGAGACTTGGGCGTGTAGTTGTGCACTGGCAGGATCGATGAGAATACCGCCTGAACTTTATGCGCACGCGCCAGCTCGGCCATGTCGCTCAAGTTCGCCTCGATATCTTGGTTGGGAATGGGTCCCGTATTGCCGGCAATATCATTTGTGCCGGCGAGAATCACAACCACTTTCGGTTGCAGATCGAGCACATCCTGGCGAAAGCGCACCAGCATCTGTGAAGTGGTCTGGCCGCCAATACCGCGATTGACGTACGGTTTGCCCGGAAAAGACTCGTCCAGTTTCCAGATATCGGTAATCGAGTCGCCAAAGAACACCACTCGGTTCTCATTCGCAGCTGGCGCTTTCAGCGCAGCATTGGCATCGCGGTATCGCGCGAGTTGCCCATAGTCGTCCGTGTAGATCGCAATGCGTGATGCTCGATATTGGTCAAGACCGGCGAAACCGGTCGAAGGAATTGTGACCTGCGGTCCTGATTGTTGTTGTGCGAATGCCGCAGTGGTGAGTATCAGCGAGACAAACAACAACCGCGCAGTGCTCATTCGTTTCCTCACATTCCATCGTAGTTTGGGCCGCCGCCGCCTTCGGGCGGCACCCAGGTGATGATCTGGTATGGGTCCTGAATATCGCAGGTCTTGCAATGCACACAGTTGGAAGGATTCAGGCTGATGCGCTTGCCATTCGGCGCGGATGAGTCATCGAGCAGTTCGTAAACGTTCGCTGGACAGAAATTCTGACACGGGCTTCCGTATTCGTGAACGCATCTTGACTCGCAAACGTTCGTATCATGAATGATCAGGTGCGCCGGCTGATCCTCTTCGTGCTTTGTGCCTGAGTGATACAAGTCGGTGAGCTTATCGAAGAGTAGCTTGCCTTCGCCCCTTGCCGGCCCAAGCAGATGGGCATCGGCTCCCCCGTCCGCAGGTAACTCACTTAGCTTCTTCATCCGCGTATAACCGGCGGTTCCTGAGTAACGGGTGCGCAAACCGCGGCCGCCTGTGAACTGCTGAATGCCAGCGTGGAGCATCCCGTGCCAAAACCCGTGCTCGAACCCTTGATGAAAATTGCGCACTCTCCACAGCTCTCTTTTTATCCAGCTATTCTCAACTTTGGTTTCGAACGACATGAGAGAAGCTGCGGAAAAATCAGACTTTTTCAGGGCGTCGAATGCAGTCTCGGCAGCGAGCATTCCGCTCTTAATAGCAAGATGAATGCCCTTGAGCCGCTGCGAATTTAAGAACCCCGCGGAATCACCGATGATCATCCAACCTTCGCCAGCGAGCGGCGGAATCGCCCACCAGCCGCCATATGGCATTGACTTGGCGCCGTAGCGAATCATCTTGCCGCCTTGAAGCAGCTTAACGACGAATGGGTGCCGCTTGAAATCCTGCAACACATGTTGCGGATCAAGACGCGGGTCGGGATAATCGAGCCCAGTCACGAATCCGAGAGAAACGATGTTGTCTTTGCTTCCGTAGATCCACGCCCCACCATATTCGCGCGAACTCAGCGGCCACCCCATGCTGTAAATTACTTCGCCGGGCGCGATACGTTCCGAGGGAACTTCCCATAGCTCTTTCACCCCCTGACCGTAGGTTTGCGGATTGCGGCCCTTCATCAGATCGAGTTTCTGAATCAATTGTTTGGTCAGAGATCCGCGCGGGCCCTCGGCGAGAATCACGATTTTGGCTTGCAGATCGTACCCAGGCTCGAAATTCGATTTTGGCTGGTTGTGCTTGTCCAGACCCTTGTCATCGGTGCGAACACCGCTGACGCGCCGGCAGTCTAACAGCAGCTCTGAGCCCGCAAATCCGGTGAAAACAGTCACACCTGCTTCTTCTACTTTGCTCCCCAGCCACTTCACGAACCGATTCAGCGAGATCACATAATTGCCGTGATCACGCAGCGGCGGTGGAGTGATGGGAAATTTGAATTTGCCCGTTTCAGTGAGAAAGTAGACGGCTTCCTTCGTTACGGGGGCATCGAGAGGTGCTTCTTTTTCGAACCCCGGCAGAAGCTCGCGCATAGATCGCGGGTCAAGCAGCGCGCCCGAAAGGCAGTGCTGGCCGATCTCGCGTGCTTTTTCAAGCACGTAAATGTTTTCTTTGCTGAGTTGCGAATCTGAATTTTTCGCGTTGTGCTCGTCGATCAACTGGGACAGGCGCAACGCACACGCCATTCCCGCCGGCCCTCCGCCAACTATGACCACATCGGCGGGCATCTGTGGGTGAGAAATATTTCCGGGTGGTTTGCGGAAAGTAAGCATTCCAGGCGCCTATCGGTTTGCCAAGCTGGTTATGTCTCTAAGCCCGAGCAATGTGTCGTCAGCTGTCAGCAATGTCAGCTTCAGCACTTTCGCAGTGCCTGCCAGGAAGCGATCCGCCGGGTCGGGATGAGGAAGCGGCAGGGCAAGTCCGGTCCGAACGATCTCCTGCGTAAGAGGAGCCTCGCGCAATTGTTCAGTTGCCCGCTCGACCCACGTCCATGGATCCTCCACGCGAATCCGACCCTTCTGCATCAGAACTAACGCCTCCCAAACGCTGACCGGTGATAGCCAAAGCTCGTTGTTCAAATCCGAGAGCTCCGCTCGCGCCCGACGGCCCAGACGTTGCGGTTCCAATTTGCTCCAGATCCAGATATGCGTATCCAGCAGGAGCTTCACTTCCGATATACCTCGATGTCATTCACCGGAATTGCGGGCGAAACAATATCGCCGACGATTTTGCCAGTTCCAACCATATCCCCGACGAATTGCCGCTTGCGGTCTGGGCCTGCAGGAATGACTTCGGCCACCGGTTTGCCATGCCGAGTGATTCGCAACGGTTGTCGGGTCTTATGAACCTGCTCAATCAATCCCAGGCACTTGGCCTTAAATTCAGAGATAGACACATCGCCCATGACCATCATTTTATCTATAGTCAAAATAATGGTCAACACGTCCCGCAGTTCTAGCTGCTGCCCTTCCCCTTCTTCACTTCTTCTGTCAGCACAGGGACGATGTCGAACAGATTCCCCACTACGGCCACGTCCGCAATTTCGAAAATCGGCGCCTCGTGATCTTTATTTATGGCGATCACCGATCTCGATCCCTTCATTCCCACAATATGCTGAATGGCGCCGCTGATCCCAAGAGCAAGGTAGAGCTTGGGCGCGACGGTTTGCCCGGAGGAGCCGATCTGGCGGTCCATTGGCAACCACCCCGAATCGCATATCGGACGCGACGCCGCGATTTCGCCTCCAAGCGCGTCTGCCAACTGCTTGGCCAATTCGATGTTCTTTTGCTCCTTGATCCCTCGCCCGACCGAGACGATGATCTCCGCTTGCGTAAGATCGACCGCCTGCTTTGCTTCTTTGAAAACTTCCTGCGGCTTGTTGCGAATGGCCTCAACAGGGACATCTATCTTGACGGTTTCAACCGGTGCAGCACTTGCGCCGGCCTCAACTTTGTCGCCGCGAAAGGCGCCGTTTTGGAAAGTCACAAACCACGGAGCTTCGCACTGCAAGCTCACATCCGCGGCGAATTTTCCCTGGAACATCTGTCGCGTAAACAACAGCCGGTCACCTTCTTTGCGATATCCAATGCAATCGCTGACGACGGTCCGCTGCATTGCCGTCGCGAGCTTGGGGATGAAATCGCGCACCTGATACGTGTGCGGCATCACCACCAACCGGGGTTTATTCGATTCTAGAAATTGCTTGAGTCCAGCGGAGAATGAGTCCGGAGTATAAGGATCAAAAGCCGGCGACTCGATGTCGTAAACTTTGGCAACTTTCTTAGTGGCGAGCTCGTTCGCCAAGGTGCCTACGGAGTTGCCAATGACTGCCGCTTCCAGCGTCCAGCCCGTGTCGGTGGCAATTGCCTGGGCCGCGGTCAGCGTCTCCCAGGAAACGCGGCTGAGTTTTCCTTCGCGTTGTTCGGCGATTACAAGAATGGTTTCAGGCATGGGATCTCGCGGAAGTGCGGCAGTAGAGAAAGGTATTCGGTCGTTATTCGGTCAACGGGCCCCGTTTCACCCAGCCAACGATCAGAAGAATCAGCCCGGTCAGGCCCTGGATGACCGTCCAATAGGTATACAAGTACGAGCCGCCCTTCACCCCGGCGTACACGAAAGAAAGAAAGATCAGATCAGTCCATAGCAACAACTTTCCTGCGGTCATCAGAACTGAGCCTCTGGCCTCGTCGCCGCCGAGCTGAACTTCTTCCATGCGAATCATCTGCTTACCTGACATCTGTCCTCCTCTTTACAGCACGCGAATTTCGTTGCGTAATTTATCCACCAGCTTCTTTGCAACTTCGCCTGGCGCGCCTTCCAGATATTCGGTCTTCTTCGTCTTCTGGGGAATGTACATCCGCTCGATCTTCTGCATGTTCTGTCCCAAAGCTGATTGCACTTCTGCAAGCGTCACTTTCCGCAGCGGCTTGTTCTTCGCCTGTTTGATGCCGATCAGGGTGGCATAGCGAAGCTTATTGATCCCGGACTGGATGGTGAGGACCGCAGGCAAAGGCATGTCGACGAATTGGAAGTACCCTGCCTCGAGTTCGCGCTTCACCTTGACACCGTTATCCGTTTTTTCAATCTGCATGATGATCGTGGCATGTGGCCAACCAAGCAACTCCGCAAGGATCACACCGGTTTGTGCGAATCCATAGTCGTCCGATTGCAAGCCCGTGAAAATAAGATCGAACTTTTCGTCCTTGATGGCTGCAGCGAACGCGCGGGCTGTGTTGCAGGCGTCGAGACCGACGAAGCCAGCATCTTCAAGATGGATTGCCCGGTCTGCGCCCTTGGCCAGCGCTTCACGCAATACCTGTTGCGCGCGCGCGGGTCCGGCGGTGATCGCGACTACCTCTCCGCCGTGCTTTTCTTTTTGTCGAAGGGCTTCTTCAAGTGCGAAGGCGTCAGGCTCGTTTACCTCGTAGGACACGTCTTCGCGAATCCAGGTGCCGCTTTCGTTGAGCTTAAGCGGAGCGTCCTTCTGTGGCACCTGCTTGATGCAGACAAGAATCTTCAAATCAAATCCTCGCAGCGAGGCATCCAAATTTCGTAGGTATGCAAACCAATTAGTATAGCCGAGCGCAACAGCCTCGCGCCGGATGCAATGGTATCCAAGTGGAGACAGAGAGATGCTGAAATTAAAACGCGCTTACGAACCTGCCGCTCGCGATGACGGACGCCGTTTTCTGGTCGAAAGGCTTTGGCCGCGGGGCGTAACCAAAAATGCGTTACGACTCGACCTCTGGCTCAAAAACGTTGCGCCCAGCCCGGAGCTGCGCAAATGGTTCAGTCACGATCCGAAGAAATGGAGCGAATTCCAAACCCGCTATCGCGCGGAGCTCAGGGAAAACAGCGATGCCCTCGGACCCTTGTTGCAGGCAGCGCGCGAAGGAACCGTGACCCTGGTCTACGCTGCACGCGATCCCGAGCGCAATTCGGCACGGGTTTTGCGCGACTATATCGCAAAGAAACTATCCTCGTCTGAAACAGGCCGAAAATCGGCGGCGTAGTTTCTGGCTGTCGAGCTTGCGGAGTCCGCAACTCGATCAGCCGATCTATCGGCTTCAGGCGGGGAAATACGCAGGCGTTTATAATCTCTCTTGGCCATGCCTCGAGATCAGCGTTATGCACTCGTCGCATACGTAAAGAACCCTATCGGAGAGTTCGTGGAATCTCTCCGCAAGGAACTCCATCCCGAACTGCCTCATCTCGCCGCGCACGTAACTTTGCTGCCTCCGCGCCTGCTTTCCGGAAGTGAATCTGCGGCCCTGGAAACCATGGAAGAGCTTTGCCGGGAGGTTGAGCCGTTCGAGGTATCGCTAGGCGAGGTTGAGACGTTCATCCCTGTAACTCCCACCGTCTTCATTCGGGTAGCACATGCCGCTTACCGAATGCGCGAACTACACGATCGGCTGAACGTAAAGGCACTGGAGTATCGGGAAGAATGGCCCTACATGCCTCATCTCACGATTGTGAAGATGGGTGCTGAAGACCAGGCGCAGTATGCCTACCGAGTAGCCCGCCAACGTTGGGCTGACTTCGATGAACCACGCTGCCTTGAGGTCCGCGATCTGACGTTCGTTCGGGAGGAGTCGCAAAATCACTGGCTGGATCTGGCCGAAATTCCTCTGGGGCAGCGCCTCGTACCGGCTTCCGGACGCTCCCGCTAGGCCGCCTTAATACCTCGGCGCCAGTGACTTCCTGCGGCAACGGACTCTCCGGTACTAGCCATGCCGGTTACCTGTACTTCTTCACGCCAGCCATGGCCCTCCCGTACTCTGCCAATCCACCAATCAATCACGTAAACAAAAGATACGACGGGCTACATGCATCTCGTCGACGGGGGAGGATGGATGCAAATCGGGGTCTATGGGTCGGGCTATCTCGGAACCATCATTTCGGCCTGCCTGGCGGACTTCGGAACCCCCGTAACCTGTTGCCATCCAGATAGTTCCAGGATGGTAGAGATGGCGCAGGGCAAAGTCCCCTTTCACGAGAAAAATTTAAGCGAAGTCATCAAGCGCAGCGTCCGCTCCGGGCGGCTTGCGTATTCGACAGATGTGGAATCGTTCGCCCGCAAGTCCAGCGTGATTTTCCTGGCCGAAGACACTCCCCAGCACCTCCCCGAGCTGGTTGTTCGCATTGCCAAGTCGGTCCAGAAGCCGCCAATTCTTTCGGTTGTAACTCCGGTTCCGGTTGGAACTGGCGCAGCGCTTGAAAAACGGCTGCAGGATGCAGGCTTAAAGGCAGTGATCGTCTCCCAACCGATGTTCTTTACGGCAGGGTGCGCAGTCGAAGATTTCAACTGGCCGGACCGCATTATCTTGGGCACCCACTCGGCGGATGCCGTAGCCGCAATCAAACACATATTCCACCCTCTGGTGATGCGCGGCGTTCCGGTCATCGTGACAAATCATGCTACGGCAGAGCTGGTGCGCGAGGCCGCGACCGCATTCGTAGCCACCAAGATTGCTTTCATCAACGAACTCGCGGGACTATGTGAGCGCGTCCACGGCGACGCGGTGCATTTATCTCTGGCGCTTGGTCTGGACAAAAAGATCGGCCCGCGTTGTCTCCAGGCTGGAGCAGTAATGGGCGGCTTGTTCGCCCAATCTGACATGGACTCGCTCGCCAGTTTGGCTCAGCAGCACCAGATTTCACTGAAAATTCTGAGTTCGGCCCGAGAGGTGAATCACTCGCTTGCCGACAGCATGGCGGAAAAAATCTCCGCCTGCCTGCAATCGCTGCAAAACAAGGATGTGGGAATTCTGGGGCTTGCGTTTAAACCGAATACGAACTCGGTTGCAGGATCCGCTTCGATTCGTCTGGCACAGAGCCTGGTTTCGCGCGGAGCTCGCGTGCGCGCTTACGATCCGGTCGCAATTCCCGACGCAAAAATGGAATTGAACGGCACGGTTCACTACTGCGAATCCGCTTACGCGGTTGCCGAAGGCGCCGAAGCTCTGGTGGTGGGCACCGGCTGGCCCGAATTCCGCACCCTCGATTTCAGCAAGATCAAAGCCCTCCTCCGCCGGCCTCTCATCGTCGATACCAAGAACATCCTCGACTCAACCCGCCTGCGCGCCATGGGATTTGAATACGTAGGCGTAGGCAGGGTGTAGCTGGCACAGCACTCGGCATTCAGTCACTGCAGCAAACCCTCAGCCTGTTGTCGTTCCCAACATCTCTCCACTCAACTGTCATTCCGAACTGCTTTAGCAGTGAGGAACCTGCTTTTCTTTGGATTTCTCAGAGCGACAAATGGTCCCCGAGGACGCACACGGCTCGAAGCCGCTATAATCAAAAAATCCGGTGGGAGTAGCTCAACCGGCAGAGCACCGGACTGTGGCTCCGGACGTTGCGGGTTCGATTCCCGTCTCCCACCCCAATCCTGAAGCGTTGCCCACTGCTACCCACTTTCTATGTCCCTGGAAAGTTCACCGTCAGCGACGCTGCGTTGCTGTTTACAGCGCCAAAAGTCGCGCTGATACCCGGTGTACCGGCGTTGGTGTCGAAAGTCACTGCCCTGCCGCTTTCATTGTCTATCGAGTACTACTCTTGCCTGGCACCGTTCCTACGCAGTCTTCGAAATCCGAAGAAAAGCAAGAGTATTAGAAAAAAATACAAACTAGCATCGACTCCAATCGTGACTAGCCATTGTCCAGTTGGAACTAGGGACGTACTCGGTGCAAATATTCGCATTGCGATCTCCATTCCGGGCGTCAGCGTCAACGTGTGTTGCATCACAAAACCTTCCGGTTTTCAATGCAAAGTAAACAGCAATTGCAAAGGTGACTATTCCCAACAGTATGTATCCGATAAATCTACGCACACTCATTACTCCCCCTGGGCATCGAAGATATTGCGACACGGGGATATCGCCCTCCGCCCCTAGTGACGGAAGTCACTGCCGTCGATACTCTCATTAAGCAAACCAACGACTTTCGCTGGGATGCCGCTGCTTGAATCAAATCCCGAGTTCTTATCACAGTGGGTCTGGCGGACGCTCGGCTCTTCGCACGCGAAACCTTCGGACCAAAACAAAGAGACCGAGGGCGCAGAAGGCCAGAAGAGAATCAATCCCCCATGCGACGAGCAACGCCCGCCCCGGGTTCCACGATTGAGTGGGTTGAACTACCATTCCTGCGAACCTCAGACCTGGCGTCACATATGAGCCATGATCCAGAAAGATGACTTCCAACATCAGCACCAAAAAGACTGTAGTAGCACCTGCAATTGCGATAGTCAGCAGCTTGTTCCCCTGCATTGGGTTCATAAGAACGATCCAATCGCATCGCCGAGAGTAGCGATTTAATAGCCGAAGGTCGGGCTTGTGGAAATCAACTAAAACAATGAATTCTCCGGAATCTTCCTCACGCGCACAGCGCCGCCCCTCCGGCGATCCCTGAGTCAGCTCCATACCGTGCAGGCACAATCGGAATCTCTTGTGCGCGTGGGTTTACCGCAAGTTCAGGCATCCGCTCTCGCAGCGTGCCAAAGAACGGCTTGTACAAACCGGCCGCTCCGCCGCCGATCACGATCACCTCGGGATCGAGTAAGTCGACGATATTGCTCAGCCACAGAGCAACGATTTCGCTCGTCTCAGTCATGATTTTCCTGGCTAGTTCATCACCCTGTTCGAGCGCCTTCCCCACCGTCAATCCAGTGACTGCAGCCGGATCGCCGCCTGCGAGTTGGACCATCGATGAAGTTGCGCCTGCCGCGATTTCCTTCTGAGCGCGTTGTCCGATTGCTGTGCCTGACGCGAGACCTTCAATGCATCCAGGTTTGCCGCAGTTGCAGATCGGCCCGCGGTAATCGACGCTGACATGCCCGCCTTCGCCCGCTGAACCTGTGCGGCCGTGATAAATTTTCGCGTCGAAGACAATGCCGGTGCCAATGCCAGTCCCCATCGTCACGTAAAACACATTGTTATATCCGCGGGCCGCACCCCATCGCGCTTCGGCCAGGGCGGCGGCATTGGCATCGTTGTCAACTTTTATCGGGACCGGATGCAGCTTCTGCACCGCGCTCGCCAGCGGAAAGTTGCGCCAGCAAGGGACGTTGGGAGGATTGATGATGACCCCGGTTTGGGGATCGAGCGGTCCGGGCGCGCAAATTCCAATTCCAGCCAGCCCGGCCGCACCTTGTGGAATAACGTGGGAAATTGCAGAGAGCACTGACTCCAGCCCACGCTGGGCACTGGAGTTGGAGGTCATCGCAACCCGGGCCTGCGTGGAAATTTCGCCTTCGGAATTCACCAGGCCAGCAGCCACTTTGGTGCCGCCAACGTCCACTCCGACAAATAGATCGTTTTTCAACTAGGAGCGCGCCTCCACCGGAGCACGTCCGTAACGCTCGCTGTTGGGCTTCGATCCGCTCACCGCGTAGTACAAAATGTAGAGATAACAAAACGCCGCGAGAATGAGCGCGTAGTGAATCCCCTGCCCCCAGCTGGTTTCACCTTGGATCATTGCGGGATAGTAAGCGTGATTGATCGCGTCGCCGATTCGTCCCACGACCCAGGGAATGATTGCCCCGCCGACAATTGCCATGTTCAGAAGGCCTGAACCGTCACCCGTAAGCGGCCCGAGTTCAGCGATTCCGCTAGTGAAGATCGACGGGAACATGATTGAGTTGAACAGGCCAATAGACAAAACCGTCCACATGGCAAAATGCCCGCTGGTGATAACCGTGATAACGACCAGCAGTGTGGCTATGGCCGCGCAAAATGCTAGCACGCGCGAAGTCTTCAGTTTTTGAAGTACTGCAGACCCAATGAATCGACCGACCATCGCCCCCAGCCAATAAATCGAGATGTATCGCGCGGCAACCGCCAACGCCGCGTGATATCGCGCCGCTGGATCGGCAATGTCTGTTGCGAAGTGTCCGATGTTATCGAGCGCAAGATAATTCGCGATCGAACTACCGATCGCAACCTCAGCTCCGACGTATACAAATATTCCGATCGCGCCGAGCGGCAGGTTCGGATGTTTCCAGATCGAGTCGTTGATTTTCTCGCCGTGGCGCTCGGCGGCCTCCATCTTCGGTAGCCGGAACACTGCAAAGAGAATCGCCAGCAGCACCAGAAGGATGGCAAAGAAATAGACGTAAAGTTTAATCACCGCATCCTGCGATGCCGCCTGCGCCGCTGCACTTACGGTCTCCCCAAGAATGAGTCTAGCGCCGACCCATGGAAAAACTGCAGTCCCGAGCGAATTGAACGCTTGGGTAAGGTTCAGCCGACTCGATGCGGTTTCTGGCTTTCCCAACACCGCAACATAAGGATTCGCCGCAACCTGCAATACGGTAATGCCGGCAGCAAGAATCATCAGCGCAGTCAAAAAGAAGGGGAATGAGGGAATCTTCGCGGCGGGATAGACGAGTAGGCAAGCCGCAACCATCGTGCTCAACCCGACAATAATCGCTCGCTTATATCCGATCCAGTCAATGATCTTCGCGGCTGGCAGTGAAATGACGAAGTATGCCAGGAAGAATGCCGTCTGTATAAGCATGCTTTCCGCCAGATTGAGGCTGAATACATGCTGCGCGAAAGGAATCAGCACATCGTTCAGCGACGTGAGTGATCCCCAGATAAAAAACAAGGTAGTAAGTACGGCCAGAGCGGGCGCATAACTCGTTTGCCCTGCTTCTGAACTCTGAACGGAAGCGCTGCTTGTGGTGCTCGTGATCGCCATAGGTCGAACTTAGACCTCTCAGTCACTAGGAAATTCCTACAGTTTTAACACGGAATGCGAAAATCCTTGAAGATTATCGATTTTGAAGAAGAGTGGAATTCGGAATCGATGACAAACCGTACCTCCGCTAGATTTGAACGTGAGACTCTAGCAACCTTGAAACCTGATTTCCCTCACCTTGAATCTGTCCCAGTTTCCAATTGCCCAGCTTCTTTCAACTCGCGCTCCGCCGCTTCATTGTTGCCCAGATCCCGATACGCTTGGCCGAGCAGGTGGTGGGTTACCGAATTGTTGGGATCCATGGCGACGGCACGCTGCAGCGCATGCACTGCCAGCTCTGGCTCGCCTTTTTTCTCGAGCACCTTTCCCATCAGCACATACGGACCAGTTGCAGTCGGATCGAGCCAGATCGAACGTTGCAGAAGTTTTTCGGCATCATCGAATTTTTGAATGCGCGAATAGGCATCAGCCAGTTTGTAGTAGGTTTCTGCGTGTGCGGGATTTAGCGCAAGTTCCGCCTGAAAATCAGAAACCGCCTCAGGAATCTGGGATTGAAAAAGGTGAATTTCGCCGAGCAGAAAGTGGGCTAAAGGCAGTTTGGGATCGAGGGCGATCGCCTTTTGCGCATACTCCAGAGCAATAGGCCCAAATTCCTGGCGGAATAACATACGGGCAGTCAAAAGATAACTCCCCGCGGACTCCGGCGCCAGATCAAACATCTTCGCGAACGCCATACGCGCATGGGGATAATCTTTCGTTTGGATATAACACTCGCCGAGAATGTAAGCAGCATCGACGTTCGCACGTGGATACCAGGTCTGCACCTTTTCAAGATATGGAATTGCCTCTCCCGGCTTCCCGCTCAGGTAATAAGAAAGTCCCAGAAGTTGCGTGGCTTCGTTGTCGCTTGAGTCCTGCTGTGTCGCTTGCGTCAGAGAATTGATGGCCTGCTGGTAATCGCCCTTCCGGTAATATGCGATTCCTAGTTCATGCGCCAGCCCTTTGGTCGCAGGCTGAGAGGACGAGAGCTGCTGCAGCTCCGCAATGGCAGCATCGTACTTACCTTGTTGAAGAAGCTGGCGAGCATGCATAAATGCCTGGTATTCAGAAGTAGTGGGCTGAGAAGTTTGTGCTTCTCCGGCCAAGCCGTATAGCGAAGTGAAAGTAAGAAACAAGATAATTTGCCGCATAAAAACCATGCCACATGGTGCGCGATTTAAGGCCGCAGCTCTGCCGTGGCAACGCCTACGTATTTGTCTGCGCCACCATAATAAAGAAGGACGCGATCGCCCTTCTTCGCCATGCCTTCGACAAAAACTACGTTCGGTACCTGGCCGATTTTCTCCCACTGTTTTTCCGGAGCAAACACAGGCTCTTCGCTGCGCCATAAGACCTTGGCGGGATCCGCTCCGGAAAACAACGCCATGCCAGTGCGATAGACCAGCTTGTCGTCGGCTCCGTTGTAGATCAGCAGAATTCCTTCTTTTGTGATGACCGGCGGCGGTCCTGGCTCGACCACGCGCGAATCGAATTTCCCCGGGCGTTTGAGAAGAACCGGCTGTTTCGTCGCGTCCGTCCAATGGACCAGATCGTCCGAATATGCCAACCCGGTCTGATCGGTTCCGTCTGAGGCGGTGCCGAGAAAATACATCCAATATTTTCCGTTGATCTTTTGCGGCACAATGGCGCCAGATTTCGTCCACTTCACGTTCCAATTTCCCTTGTACGCAGGCAATAGGATCCCCTTGCGTTCCCAGTGGATCAGATCAGTCGACGTCGCCAGGCAGAGCTGCGCGTCTTTCTTGTTATAGCCGGTATAGGTCAAGTAGTAGGTGTCGCCAAACTTGACTAGCCGCGGATCTTCGACTCCGCCTTCGTTTTCGTAATCAGCTTCGGGGGAGAACACCGGCCGTGGGCGACGCGTGAAGTGAATTCCATCACCGCTCCCTGCGTAACCCAACCGCGAGGTGCCGTTGTGGTCCTGCGCACGATAAAGCATTACAAACTTGCCATCGCGTACTACCACGGCCGGATTGAATGTTCCTGCCGACTCCCAACTGTCTCCTCGGGGAGAAATTATCGGTTGGTCCACAAGCCGATGCCAATTCCCGACTACCCCGGTCGCGAACACCGGCGCGAGTAGAGCAAACAGCAACGAGGGCTTACGAGATTTCCTCATCTCAGCTCAGTAAAGCTTATTTCCGCTCGCAACTCGTCTCTCCCTCAACCACTCCGAAGTACCTTCTTGCTACATCCAGATCAGGATTGAACTCCAGCACGCGCTTAACGCTCATGAGCGCCTCTTCCCGCTTTCCTGCCGTGCACAATACTCGCGCAAGATCCATGCCCACGCTGCTTCTTCCCGGAGCTCGACTGAACGCCCCCTGGAGCAACTTGATTGCATCGGGGAAGTCCCCAGCCTGCGCCTTGATCACGCCAAGATTGGTCATTACATCGATCAGGTTGGGATCGCGAGCAAGCGCGCCCTGATACAACTTTTGCGCGTCGCTAATGTTTCCCTGCAGTTGTTCTTCGTAAGCAAGCGCCGAAATTGTTTCCGCATCATCGGGAAATTGCACAGTAGAACGGCGAAGCAACTCAAGCGCCTTGGCCCGGGCAGCTTCAATTCCTTCGTTGGCGAGTGACTCCCATGCCAGGGCAAAATCACGCAGGTCGTTTTCAGCCTCTTGTGATTCGGGAAAAGGCACCAACCGACGCTCCTCACGGCCTTCAGCCGGAACCAACGCGGCGAAAATCGACGCAATGCGCGGAATACGGTGGTCGGTCACTTCCGTATGTGCAACGTCCTTGCTCGAAGATGCCGGCATGTGACAGGAAGTACAGTTCGGCTGCTCGGCATGGTGCTTGGCCGCAAATTCCGCGCCATGGCAGGCAAGACACTTTCCGCGAAAGTATGCCACTCGCTCATCCGCACTGGGAGAAAAATGCGGATCGTGGCAACTAGTACAAGACATCTTGTCACCGGATACCTTTTTACACTTGCTCTGCGCCAGTGCTTCCACCTGGCTTACGGCGCCTAGACGGGAAGAGGAATCAGACAAGACGTAATAGCGAATGTAATCACTCAGCGAATCGCCCGGCCGAAAGTCATAGACGTGCTTGCCAGCGCGCTCAACCGAAACTCGCCCCTCCATGTGGCACTGCATGCAGATCGCGTCGCGCCGATCGGGCGGAAGTTTGTCCGGATTGACAATCGACCCACCTTTTGTGTGTGTTTCGCCGGGCCCATGGCAACGTTCGCAGCTTATGCCGGAATGTGTGAGCAGTGGCATGGCGTAGCGATTTTCACTCCCCTCGATTGGCGGCCGCATTCCACTCACGTGACAGTGCAGGCAACTTGTAAGGGCCGGGAGATTCAACGGCATTTCCGGATCATTCTGATACGCAGGAGTCATGTCCCAAACATGCCGGTCGCCATACCAGTTGATTGGAGACTCGAACACGAAGCCGTCGTCTGCAAACAAGTAGGTAAGTCCTCTCCGCCCAGAGCCGATGTAATAGAGCAGTTCGCGTTTCCCGTGCAGCGGATTTTTGCCTCCGCGATCGAATTCCAGCCACGTGTGACCCCCGTCAGCATGAATTCGGTAGCGCACGCCGGATTCTGCATGCGTGAAGTCGGTGGGAATCAAGTTTTCCATTGCTGGTCCGCTCGCGTGAGCCATGGGAGTTTGTTCGTAGGACTTGTAGATTGCCGCGTGGCACTTTGCGCAGGCTTCGTTTCCGACGAATCCATCACGATTTATTTCAACCGATCTGTTGGATGAAGCTGACGTAGATTGCGCCGGCTTTGTTCCTCCCCCGGCCAGCGAAAAATCTGTGACACAAAACACAAGAACTGCCTGGAAACTGGCCCTTCGCAATGTGAGATAAACGACAGAAAAATTAACGGGCTGGGAAGAAAAACGAAAGGACATTAAATCCAACTCGCGTCCATTCTAGCCAAAAAATTAGGAGGGAGTTTGGCAACTCCCTCCCGGAGGCAGAGTGCTATCTGATTTAGAAATCCAAGCGCAACGAGAACTGCAATTCACGCATAGTCGAGCCGTATTCAATATCAGTGATCTTGCCGTTATTTCCACCCTGGCAATCGATACAGCCGTTCAGACCGTTGTTCTGGCTGAACGCATAGACCGGGTGATTGAAGACATTGAAAGCATCCATTCGGAATTGGGCGGCTACTCGTTCCGTAATCGGGATGCGTTTCGCAAGCGACAGGTCAGAGTAGAACCCACTAGGCCCGTTGTAAGAGTTGCGAGGCAAGTTACCAATCTGTCCGCACGCTGGCAATGCAAACGGGCCAGATACTGGGCTCGCGAGAGAGCACGCATCTGTACCGATTGCAAGCGTGTCGGGGTTCGGGTAGGCCAGGGGAGCGATGGGCGTGAAGAAGGTTACGGTGTGAGTTGCACTGTTGAACGAGCCCGTACCCGTGCTAAAGGAGCCTCCTCCGCTGTGCACAGACGGGCGGCAAACGCCAACGTCTTCCGTAGCTCCACACTCGCCGGTGCTCGGAGTCCACGGCAGTCCGCTGCTCCAGTTGGTGGTATTGCTCAACTGCCATCCCCCAATGACATAGTCCACGGCCTTGCCGCTGTCGTTCAGGAACGCTTTGCCCCTACCAAACGGCAAGTCGTAAACCGTGTTGATAACAAATACATGGTTGCGATTGAAATCAACTCGCCCGTATGCGATTTGATGGCTGATCGCATAGTAATTGCTGTCATACCCATTTGCGTGGGAGAAGGTGTAATGCGTCAGGAATTGAAGTCCTTGCGAGAAGCGTTTTTCTACCTTGACCTCAAACGCGTTGTAGTTGCTGGAGGCGTCATTCCCGTAGTAGTTCCCCAAGTCGAACGGGATTTTCGGGAACAGGGGTCGCCGATTGTTCTGCGGCGTCACAGGCGCGAACCCAGCATATTTATTGTGACCAGGGTTGCTGGGATCGGCAACGACCAGGTCAGTTCCCGGCCCCACAGCCGCGGGATTCACGTCGTAGTTAGGACCGTCTCCCGCGAAACCATGCGAACCCTTGCTGCCCACATAAGAAACTTCGGCTGAGATCGTGTTCGTAAGCTGCCTTTGCACCGTGGCGTTCCACGCGTCCACTGTGGGCAGCACTTGGCGAATCGGCCGGATATGCAGGCCGGAAACTTCTCCGCCCAAAGCGCTGAAAGGAATCCGCCCGGTCGGGTCAATGAGAGCCTGACCGAAATCCGGAATCAGACTCGTACCGACCAGGGTTGGACCCTGGTCTAGCGAAAAAATCGGAATCAAATTCGCAGAAGCAGCAGAGCCGGGCACGATACTACTGGCATCGACATTCTGTTTTACCAGCACCGGAAGATTCTGGGTCACTGTGTGTCCGAAGTTTGAGCCAAAGACACCGATATCGTAGCTCCTCCCGTATCCCATTCGGAGAACGGTCTTGGGGCTCAACTCGTATGCGATACCGAGCCGCGGTGCGAAAGCGTGATAGGTGTTGTCGATGTTGCCGTTGGAACCGATGCCGCCATAGCCGGCGACCCGCACGGCGCCAGTGCCATTAAAGTCGACGATATTGGCGAAACCGCCGCCGCCTTTGGCGTTGACTGTCTCGGGGAAATAAATCTCCCAACGCAAGCCGTAATTGATGGTCAGCTTGGGTGTAGCTCGAAAGGTATCCTGCCCATAGAAGAACGTGCGCTTCTGTCGCTCTGCTGGAGTCCCGGAGAGGGGGTTATTGATATAACGATCGAATTTTGTGACATCTCCCAGCAAGAATGTCGCTAGATCGAGTCCTCCATTTCCCCCATTTGAAGTCGCTTCAGGGCTAAAGTTGTACTCACCCGTTCGGTTGTTGTCGCTGGGAATTCGCAAGTTCATTGCATAGCGAAGATCGGCACCAAATTTAATCTGGTGGTTACTCTTCATCTTCGTCCAGTTGTTCACGATTTGGAATTGCTGTTCACTCTCGGTGAGGGGGCAGTTGCATCGACCAATGCCCAGTCCATCCCCGAAACTCGATATCACGCAACCTTGGCTGCCATTATTATCGGTGCAACCTTGCCCACTGATCGGATCAGGTCCAAGCAGGAAAGCACCTAGTCCGGCAGTTTTGGGATCGCTGGTATTGGCTCCGGGAATCCCGAAGGCAGTCATCGGGGTGCCGCTGTCAGGCTTTTGCGTCTGCGGATTGTATTTGAAATAGCCGAAACGGAAGTCCGCCAATAGCGTGCTGCTGAATGTTTTCGTGACACCACTAGCCAGACTGTAATTGTGAGTAATGGAACTGCCGGAAAGTCCCAACAAGCCATTGCCTGGCCCTTCGAGGGTGCCTAGCAGGCCCTTTCCAGAAAGTTTGAAATAATCGAGACTGAAGCGGCCAAAAGCATTCACTGTGGAACTGACGGCATAATCGATGCGAGTGTCAAAGCTGTTCTGATCATAGGGTCCCGAACCCGAACCTACAAAGTTGTTTAGAACGTTGCCGTTCTGAGGCTGTGGAAACTCCGCCAGTATGGCTCGAGCCGCGGGCGATATTCTGCTATTCGGAATCAGGTTACCAGCGAAAGGTGTACGCCCAGCGCCGGTGTTCGGATCTCCGGTGAGAGGATCGTAAACCTGACCGCCGCCCGTCACTCCTGCCGTCAGATACTGGCTAAGATCGCAGTTTCCCGTTGTCTGCGTACATGTGCTAAGCACGGTATTGGTCGGCAAAGTAAAGGTGCCGCTGACACCATTCAGTTGACGGGTCGCTTGAAAATCACCAAAGAAGAACAACTTGTTTTTGATAATCGGGCCGCCAATAGTTCCACCAAACTGCTGCCATCTGCTCGAGGGAATCGATTGCGCCGCCCAGGTCGGACCCGCGTCCCACTGATTGAACGGATCCTTTGCTTGCGTCGCATCAGTGCGTCGGAACCAGAAGGCACTACCGTGAATGTCATTAGTACCGGACTTGGTTTGCGCGGTGACCACGCTGGCCACCGCCTTACCGAACTCCGCGTCGTAATTTTGCAGTGAAACCTTGGTCTCCGTTACCGCGTCAAGATTGGGATTAACCACGATGATGCCGAGAATCGGGTCCTGATTGTCAGTGCCGTCTAGTTCGAAAGCCGTTCCGCTGAAATGTTGGCCCTGCGTGAAAATCTGCTGGCTGCCTTGTGGATTTTCCGTTGCCGCATGGCTCCAACCCACCATTCGTTGCGAACCCGGGGCCAACAACTGCAGGGTAGTGAAATTGCGATTGAGAATTGGCAAATCTTCTACATATCGCGCGTTGAATGTGGTGGCGACATCGGCGCGATCAGTCTTAAGCTGAGGAGCTTCGCTCGTAACCTCTACCGCCTCGGTGGTGGCCCCAAGTTGCAATTGAATGTCAACGCGAGAACCCGCATCAGCCAATACAGTAACGTTCTTTTGCTCGGCGAGCTTAAAGCCCTGAGCTTCAATCTTCACGTCGTAGGGATCGGGTATGAGGTGCGTGACCGAGTAGTTTCCACTTTCATTCGTAGTCGTGGTTTGTACCGTTCCCTTATTTTGGTCAGTAACGGTGACTTGGGCTCCAACAATGGCCGCGCCTTGAGGATCGGTGACTGTTCCGAGAACGCTGCCAAAAACCGCTTGTGCGTTGGCAGGCGAGGCGAACGCGCCGCCAATAATTGCGGCGATAAACAAAGTGCTGAGACTGATTACCTTCTTCATTGAACTTCCTCCCACGATAGGAAACACAGTTGAGAGCCTGACAAAACGAAACCAAAATGGAGAGAACTGTTTATTGCGAGCAAGCAGTTTGAGTTCCGAAGTTCTTTTTCCACGTCTGACGTTGAAATCATTCAAGCTGCTTCCGCAGCGGTTCTGCGGCTATACGGCAAATGGAAGATGGCGCTAGTCGATCTACAAAAAGTCGAATCCTGAGTACCTGATAAGTCCAAGCCCACGAGGCTTGCCGAAAACTTTCAAGCTGACACACGCAACCGTGATTCCGAGGCGAATTTTCAGCATAGAAGGTTGACCGCGAAGCATGATGCCAACGGAGCAAATTTGAAAGTCTCATTGAGTTTGTTACGGTTACACGACGTAAGTTTCTGGCTTGAAAGTTGCAAAATCGGTTTGTTACTCTCTGTTACCGTGGGTGTAACAGGGCATGTAACCGACGCTGAGCTATGCTTCGTTGAGATTGAGAAGCTCATCAACAGCCACACCTTGCACGGATCGGAGTCGCTTTGCAGACTTCTTCGCTACCTGGCTGATCAAGCCGTAAAACATCCCGGCGTCTCGTTGAAGGAGTATCAGATCGCGACGGAGGTCTTTGGCCGTCCGGCGGATTTCGATCCTCACCTGGATTCTCTGGTTCGAGTGCAGGCTGGAAGACTGCGGTCAAAAATCGGGGAGTACTATGCCTCAGAAGGCGCCGATGACCCTATCGTGGCGGAACTGCCAAAAGGCACGTACGCCCTTACCTTTCATCCGGCAACCGCTCCCGTCAAAGCCGTTGTCAGAGAAACACCCGACTTTGAAAGCGAAAAGAGCGATCGCCGTACACCGGCATCGCGCATGGTAGTTGTTCTCTCGGTCCTGCTTGCCGTTGCATTGATCAGCCTTGCCGCTCTGCTCGCGGGACGATTCTCCAATCGCTCCACGAGCTCTACTGATGCCCCCGCTGCCTTCAAAGTCTTTTGGCACGGTTTCGTCGCCGGACCCGATCCGCCGTGGGTGATTTTCAGCAACGGAGCGTTTGTTGGCCGTCCTGAGACCGGTTTACGCTATTTCAATCCCGCGCGCGATTCCCGGGAGAATATTCTGGACCACTACACCGGGGTTGGGGAGGTGCTGGCCGTTTATGATCTCGATCAGGTCTTCACGCAACTGCACCACGAGATACGCGTCAAGCGCGGCAGTCTGTTTTCGCTCGATGACGCCCAGAACAACAATTTGATTTTCGTCGGCTCCCCCGCCGAGAACTTGAATCTGCTATACATCCCCAACACCCATGAATTCGTCTTTCAGCGGACGACCTTGGGGCCCCGCAAAGGCGACTTGGCGATTTTCAATCTTCATCCCCAGGCGGACGAGCCAAAAATGTTTCTGGGGAGCCCGTCGGGCATGCCTCTGACGGAGGACTATGCCATCGTTGGCCTGGTGCCGGGCTTGAACCCAGCCCACTCTGTGTTGATTTTGGCGGGAACGACAACCATCGGAACTCAGGCGGCCGCGGAATATGTTTGTCGGCAGGATTCTCTCGAACAGTTATTGCTTCGGCTAAGCGTTTCTGGTAACGGGGAAATGAAGCCCTTCGAAGCTGTGCTTCACGTCAAAGTTGCGCGCGGCGTTCCCGTCGGAACCGAATTGGTGGCTCTGCGAAAAGACTCGCGATAGGGACTACTCACGGCTGACGTTTCGTCTGCAGCTCGGCGGCTTTTCGGAATTCCTCATCTGCCTCATTCCTTTGCCCTTTCTGGGCCAAAGCCTCGGCGAGCTTCTGGTGCGCGGGTGCATAGTTGGGAGCAAGGCTGATCGCGGACCGGAATTGCGAGATCGCGCCCTCAATATCGCCGGCCTGCAACAATTTTTGCCCAGAGTTGGTGTTGAAGGTTGCTGCTTGCAAGCTGTTCGATTGTCGGAAAAGTTCCTGTGCCCGGCGCGTTTCTGCATCGGCTGCGGAGGTATTTCCCTGTTGCCGGAGAATTGCGGCCAAATTGGTGTGCGCGCCAACCAAATTGGGATTGATCTCGATTGCTTTGCGCAATGCGGCGGCAGCATCATCCAGCTTGTTGTCCTGCTTCAAAACGTTTCCCAGCGTGTAGTAGGCCTCCGCGTAGTCGGGTTTGGCCACAGTCGCCGCATGGAGTTCACGCTCAGCATCAGCGAAGTCGCCTTTCTGCCAGAGCGTCACGCCTAGTGTGTAGCGGATATCGGGTTGCTCCGGCGACAACTCCGCCGCTTTTTGAAACTCAGCCAATGCCGCGGGCAGTTGGTCTTTCATCTTCAGGGCCAGTCCCAGATCATAGTGCGCAGTAGCGTCATCTGGGGCTATGTTCAACGCTGCCTGAAACTGCTTGATCGCAGAATCAAAATCGGTTCGCTGCAGGTAGGCTGTCCCCAAATTTTCCGTGTAGCCGGCATCACCGGGGCGCAGGCGGAGTGCGGTTTCGAATTCCGCGATCGATTTCGCTGCATCGCCGGACTGAATCAGCGCGAGCCCAAGGTTGTTATGAGCGTTCGGATCATCCGGCTGAAGTGTGACGAGATGTTGAAACGCTGCAACCGCACCTGCTGCATCGCCAGCGCGCTGAGACAGGAGGCCGAGACTCTCTTGCGCAGCAGCGAAATTCGGTTGCAAGTCCGTTGCTTGTTTCAGTTCCTCAATTGCGTCGCGAGAATGGCCTTCATCTTCGAGGACCCGCGCGAAATAATAGTGAGCTTCGGCGCTTTGGGGATTGGTTTGCACCGCATCCGCCAGCAAATCATGTGCTTCAGGAAACGACTTCTGTTGCCAGCGAACAATCCCGAGATGAACTTTAGCCGGGAAATATTCCGGCTGCAGTCGCAGCGCGTCTGCGAATTGGGCAGCAGCGTCATCAATCTGCCCCGCCTGCTCGCGAATCGATCCCAGATCGTCATGCAGGTCCGCACGGGCTGGGTCTGCGGTGATCGCTGTCTGCATTTCTGCCGCGGCGCCGGACGGATCGCCCCGCAGGCTGAGTATGCGTCCCAATGTGCGATGGGCCTCCGAATTCTCCGGTGCAATTCGAGTCGCTTCCCGCGCTTCCAACGCCGCTTCGGCGAAATTACGCTGAGTTGCCAGAGCATTTGCCAGGTTGATGTGTGCCTGAACAAATTGCGGCTTCAATTTCAATGCAAAGCGAAATTGCGAGACCGCGGAATCTGCATGGCCCTGCTGCAAAAGAACCCAGCCAAGCGAGTTATGCGGCTCGGGAGTATTCGGCGCCAGGCGCACCACTTTTTCAAACGCCGCACGGGCCGCAATCACGTCCCCCTTTTTTAGCGAAGATATCCCTTCTGAATAAATCTCCTTGGCTCTAGCCGCATTCTTTTGCCTTGGAGCCGCAGATTCTTGTGACAGGGACGGTAGTGCTCCGATGAGAACTGAGAAGCAAAAGAAGGGAACGAACCTGGTCGCTTGATGGAGAAACATCAATATTTCCAGACTTCATGCTACTACGGAGAACCTGCGGAAAACTGCGCGAACTACCGGGCACATATAGTATTTGCAGTAGTGATGCGCATCTACGGGAGTTTCACCTTTCGCTGTCTCGCCGGTCTCATGCCGGCTGCCATTGCTTGCTTCGCAGTCATGTTTCTTCTGACAGCCAGCTATGCGGAACAACCCGCGCGCCTGGCGAATTTTGAGGATATCGCGGAGAAGGCGGGCCTCACGATGACCACCGTCTTCGGTGGCGTTGATACGAAGAAATACATTATCGAGACCACCGGAACTGGCGTCGCGATCTTCGATTACGACAACGACGGCTGGCCCGACATTTTCATCGTAAACGGCACCACTCTCGAGGCCGGCTCTCAAAAGGACGGCCCGACAAATCATCTTTACCGCAACAATCACGACGGGACGTTTACCGACGTCACGGCAAGGGCGGGCGTAGCGGCGAGCGGTTGGGGCCAGGGCGTCTGCGTAGGCGACTACGACAACGACGGTTGGGAAGATCTTTACGTCACTTATTACGGATCGAACCGGCTCTATCACAACGAGCATGGCGTTTTCAAAGACGTGAGCAAAGAAGCTGGAGTCGCCGGTTCGGGCAAATTGTGGGGCAGCGGTTGCGCTTTTGTCGACTACGACCGTGACGGTCTGCTCGACTTGGTCGTGGCAAACTACGTCGACTTTGACCTTTCAACCGCGCCCAAGCCCGGTGACCGGGCCGACTGCGTCTGGAAAGGCGTGCCGGTCATGTGCGGACCGCATGGGCTGCCCTGGTCGAAAAACATCCTTTATCACAATCTTGGCAAGGGAAAGTTCGAAGATGTAAGCGCAAAATCCCACATCGATCAGGGCAACGGCCATTACGGCCTCAGTGTTTCCACGCTTGATTACGACAACGACGGTTGGCCTGACATATACGTCGCTTGCGACAGTACGGCCAGCATTCTTTATCACAACAATCGCGATGGGACATTCACGGACGTCGCTATCGTCGCGGGCGCCGCGTTCAATGAGGACGGGCGCGCGCAGGCCGGGATGGGCAGCACGGTCGCCGATTTCAACGGCGATGGCAAGCTCGATATTTTCCGCACGAATTTTTCCGACGACACTTCCACGCTTTACCGCAATAATGGCAATGGAACTTTCGACGATGTGACCTACGCCGCAGGATTAGGCCTTCACACTCAATATCTCGGCTGGGGAACGATGTTTTTTGATTTCGACAATGATGGCTGGCCCGACATTCTGGTTGTAAACGGCCACGTCTACCCTGAAGTTGACAAACAGCACCTGGGAAGCAATTTCCAGGAGCCGAAGATTCTGTATCACAACAATGGAAACGGGACCTTCACCGATATTTCAGCCGATGGCGGCCCGGCAATTAATACCGCAACTTCCGCGCGCGGCCTTGCGATCGGCGATCTCTGGAACAATGGCCAACTCTCGGCGGTGATCACCAACATGAACGCCCACCCAATGTTGCTGGTGAACAAAGTAAAGTCCGCCAATCACTGGGTTGCGTTTCGGACCGTGGGGACAAAATCCAATCGCGACGGCATCGGCGCGCGGATCACCTTAAATGCTGGCGGACGAGCGCGAGTGGATGAAGTGCGTAGCGGATCCAGCTACGATTCCAGCAGCGACATCCGTGTGCATTTCGGGCTGGGGCAAACGTCGAAAATCGATTCTGTCGAGGTGAGATGGCCCAGTGGACTCACCGAACGGTTCAGCAATATTCCGGTCGACTCGATTCACGAGTTGAAAGAAGGAACGGGCGGCTCAGCCAACAAGTCCGAGTAAGTCCGTGCGACGTTGTCCATGTCGCCAGGTGGCTTGTTGACGCGTGGTATCAATGAGCGCTTTTAAATTTCCCTTGCGCTCTGGGTTGACATAAGTAATATTCTCGCTTGCACTCAAGTTTTTTCATTTCCGAGGGCACAATTTGTTTAGATCCGCGTTCACCCTAGCCCTACTGGCCTGTCTGGCGATTGTTCCTTTTCAAGCGCAGGAAGCGATCGATCCTCACCACAAAACCGATCCCTGGTGGAAGCACGCGATCATCTACGAGGTCTATCCGCGCAGTTTTCAGGATTCAAACGGCGACGGCGTCGGCGACATGAATGGCATCACCTCGCGCCTGGACTATTTGAAGGACCTCGGCATCGACGCCATCTGGATCACTCCGATGTATCCCTCGCCGCAAGTGGATTTCGGATACGACATCGCCGACTACGAATCCTTTGATCCGCAATACGGCAACATGGCCGATTTTGACCGGCTCGTGAGCGAAGCCAGGAAACGAAACATTCGCGTCGTCATGGACTACGTAGCGAACCATACTTCAGACCAGAATGCGTGGTTCCTTGAGTCTCGCTCTTCGCGCAACAATCCCAAGCGCGACTGGTACATTTGGCGCGACGGCAAAGGTCCGGGCAAGCCTCCAAACAATTGGCAGTCATGGTTTGGGCACTCCGCGTGGACTTACGACGACAAAACCGGACAGTGGTATTACCACTATTTTTACGTTCAACAGCCAGACCTGAATTGGCGGAATCCCGAAGTTCGCAAGGCAATGTACGACGTGCTCCGCTTCTGGCTCGATCGCGGCGCTGCCGGATTCCGCATGGATGCAGTGTCGCGCCTCTTTGAAGATCCCAACCTTCACGATGATCCAATCCTGCCCGGCAAGAACGCATTCGGCGATCCCAACATCCAGCATAAATACACTGACGATCTTCCCGAAGTTCACGACGTGCTGCGAGAGATGCGAAGCCTGATTGACAGCTACCCCAACGATCCGGTCATGATCAGCGAAGCCGACGAACCAACAATTGCAGACCTTGAAAAGATGTATGGGCAGAATAACGACGAAGTACAGCTGCCGATGGACTTCCAAGTAGCCGATGTGAACAGGGTATCAGCGCCGCGCTTTCGCGAATTGCTCGACGAAATCGAATTCAATCACCACAATGGGCAGCCATACTTTTTCTTCAACAATCACGACCAGGCACGCACCTGGGACCGCTATGGCGACGGCGTTCACAATGATCAAATCGCCAAGCTTATGGCAACACTGCTGCTGACCACACATTGCACGCCGCAGATGTATTACGGCGAAGAGATCGGAATGCGGACCACGGTCCCAACCCGCATTGAAGACGTGAAAGACCCGGTTGGGCGCACTGGCTGGCCGAAAGACAAAGGCCGCGACGGCGAGCGCACTCCGATGCAATGGAGCACTTCAGAGAATGCCGGCTTCAGTTCCGCGACGAAAACCTGGCTTCCAGTTCCGCCGAGCGCAGCGCAGTACAACGTTTCGACAGAGAAGTACGATCCGACCTCGATTTACAACTTCTACAAGCACGTGATTGCGTTGCGGCGTGAACTCTCCGCTCTGCACGACGGTTCTTATGTGGCGGTAAATCGCGATGATCCGAATGTGCTCGCCTATCTGCGGAGTGCAAACAATGGCACCGATCCGGTACTGGTTGTGTTGAACATGAGCGCACAACCGCAAACGGTTAACTTTTCGTTGAAGGGATTCGGCGTGCAAGGAAATTCTCTACACGTATTGCTCGCCGCACCCCAACGGGCGAATTCCGATTTGGCGTTGACTGGCGTGAAGCTGGAGCCGTTTGGCGTTCTGATCGCGGCGGTGGAATGAATTATTCGCGAACTTCGCGGTTAAGAGCTCTTAAGTGCTTTTGGAGTGAACTTTTCTTTCCGCAAAATTCCCACTCCCTCTTTAACGATCACCAACTCGTTGGCCTCTAGATTCTTCAATGTGTCCACCTGGCCGCTCGGCCACCGAATTTCGATCAAATCCACTTTCTCCGCTTTGCCGAGACCGAAGTGAATTCGCAGGTCGCTCTGCGAAAAATAGCCGCCGCCGCTGCGTACTTCATCCATCTGCCGATGTGGCTTGCTCTCTCCCGGAAAAGTAGCGGTGCAAAGCACTCGCGCACCGATCGCGCTACGATTCGATTTGGTTCCAATCAGCTTTACTTTAATCCAGTTGTTGCCAGAACTTGAATCGCAGCGCAGCAATTGCGGCAATCCGTTCACGACGTTAACAACCACATCGATGTCGCCATCGTTGTCAAAATCTCCGAATGCACAACCCCGCGCCGCAACCGCTGCGGTGATTCCGGGCCCTCCCAGATCAGTCACTTCTTCGAACCGGCCGTTCCGCATATTTCGATAAAGCAGCTTGTGCTGCGCATATCCGGCTTCGGTTTTCAATTGCTCGACCTCCGGATAAACGTGGCCATTGCAGATCAGAATGTCGGCCCAGCCGTCATTGTCGAAGTCAAAGAAACCGCAGCCCCAGCCTAGATATTGCGTGTGCGCGCCAAGACCGGCCGCAAACGTTGTGTCCTCGAAATTCGCCCCGCCAATACTGTGATACAGAGACGGAGTGTCTCCGGCAAAATTTGTCTTCACGATGTCGAGATTTCCGTCAAGATCGTAGTCGATTGCGGAAACACCCATTCCAGCTTGCGGTTTGCCATCGGCGCTCAGCGCGCATCCGGCTTCAATGGCGATGTCTTCGAACTTCCCGTTCTTCTTGTTTTGATAAAGCGCGCTTGGCGCCGAGTCGTTTGCCACGTAGATATCAGGCCAACCGTCGTTATCGAAATCGGCAGTCAGCACTCCCAGCCCATACGTGCCGTTTGCATTCAGAATTCCGCTCGCTTCGGAGACATCCGTGAATGTGCCGTCTCCGTTGTTGTGAAAAAGAATATTTTTGCCGCCCTTTAACCCCGGTGGCCCGCACGCGACCATGATGCCCTTGTACAAACACGGGCCAGATTCCGGCACGGGCGCCGTTGCGAGATCAAGATCGATGTAGTTCGCGACGAACAGATCCAGTTTCCCGTCGCGATCGTAGTCAACAAAAGCACAACCGGTGTTCCACCGTTTTCCCTTCCCGCCTACTCCCGCTCTGTCCGTCACGTCTGTGAACGTTCCATTGCCGTTGTTGTGATAAAGAACGTTCTTTCCGAAATACGTTACAAACAGATCATCAAAACCATCGTTATCGTAATCACCGATGCAAACGCCCTGTCCCCACCCGTGATGCACAAGCCCGGCCTTCACAGTCACGTCGGTGAAAGTCCCATCGCGGTTGTTCTTGAAGAGATGCGACGTTGGCTCCTGGCCCGCAGGAAAGCCTTCAAGCCGCCAGCCGTTCACCAGAAAGATATCGAGCCAACCGTCGTTGTCGTAGTCGTAAAAGGCGACGCCACAGCCAGTGGTCTCAAGCAGATATTTGTTTTTGTGTTCTCCGCCGTAAGTAGTCTTAGCGTTCAATTCGGCTTCACGGCCAACGTCGATGAATTTTGCGCCAATTGGATCAGGCGCTGAGGTTTGAACTTGCGCCGGCAATCCTGCAGCACCTTGCCCAAGCGCAAGAACCTCGTTCAACGGAAGTACCAGGGCGGTGCTACTCAAGGATTTCAGAAACCAGCGGCGTGAAGAAGACAAACGAGAAATTACCTTCCCGACTTTAGAGCTTGCTTAAGGTGTCCAGCTACTTTTATAGTGAACGGCTTCTCGGTGTTCAAGTTGGCCCACTCGCGGATGGATCACATCAATCCTGTTTGCACGAAGCTTCGAACCACTTTTGTGGCGTGCCCGATCCTGCGTGGCGTTCGTAGCGCGGTTGGAACGCTAATGTTCTGCGTTTCATTTTGTCTCTGCTCATTTTCGCAAGCACCCTATCTCAACCTCTCCCGCCCTGCACGCCCCTGGGAATTTTTCTCCGCGACCGGGACGCGTGCGGGACTATTCGGTAACGAGAGCGGAAATCTTGAGGCCTGGGTATATCCGCTGAAACTCTTTCGAAACTTCCATGTGCGGTTCCTTACTGAGGGCCGCAGTTTGCCGGCCGAGTCACTGGTCCGCACAGTGAGCGTTAATCCGGACTCGAGCTCAATCATCTACTCCGGCGACACATTTGCAGTCACTGAGACTCTGTTCGTGCCGGTGCACGAGGCGGGAGCGATTATCAAGTTCGAAGTCGAAACTGCGCATCCACTCGAGATCGAAGCCGCGTTCGAACGTGATTTCCAGTTGGAATGGCCTGCATCTCTGGGCGGGACCTATATCGGTTGGGATTCCCCCTTGCGCGCTTTCTACCTCGGCGAAGAACAGAAAAAGTTTTCTGCCTTCGTGGGATCACCGACTGGAGAAATGTCGGAACTCGAATACCAGACGAACTATTCCGCCTCGCAGGAAAGCGCTATCCGGCTCGGTGTGACCGCCAAAGGAAGAGACACGAAAATCATAGCGATCGCCGCTTCGGTCAATGGCCGCGCTGAAGCCGAGAACACATATAAACATCTATCGTCTGACTACGCCGCCCTCGAAAAAGAATCGGCCCAATACTATGCAAATTATCTTTCGCGCACTACAAGCGTAGATCTTCCAGATTCTCAGCTTCAGCAGGCATACGATTGGGCCCGCGTGAGCGTGATTCAGGGATTGGTCACAAATCCGTATCTCGGCACCGGACTCGTTGCCGGATATCGCACATCAGGCACAAGCCAGCGCCCGGGATTCGCGTGGTATTTTGGGCGTGATTCTTTTTGGACCGAACAGGCCCTTGACGCAGAGGGAGATTTCTCAACCACGCGCACCGCGCTCGAATTCATCTCGAAATATCAACGCGCGGATGGAAAGATTCCGCATGAAATCGCTCAAGGCGCAAGTTTCGTGAACTGGTTTAAGGACTATCCATATCCCTACGCTTCGGCCGACGCAACTCCGCTTTACCTGATCGCAGCCGACGACTACGTCACCGAAAGCGGCGACACGGCGTTCGCCCGCGAAAAATGGGACAGCTTGTGGAAGGCCTATCAATTTTTGCGCTCGACCTACGATGCGCAGGGTCTGCCAGAAAACTTCGGCTTCGGCCACGGGTGGGTCGAAGGTGGGCCGCTGCTTCCGGTGAAGACGGAGCTATATCAAAGCGGCCTCGGGGCCCAGGCGCTTGCAGCGCTTTCCGATCTGGCGCACTTTGCAGGCAAAGACGATGTCAGCAAACAACTAGGCGAAGATTTCGCTCGCCAGAAACAGCTTGTGAATCAGGCGTTCTGGTCGCAGCAATCCGGAACTTTCGCCTTCGCTCTCGATAAGAACAACCAGCAGGTGATCGAGCCGAGCGTGCTGGCAACCGTTCCCATGTGGTTTGGGCTGCTTGAAGAACAAAAAGCTGACTCAATGCTCACGAAGCTCTCCGGACCTGATCATCAGACCGACTGGGGAATGAGAATTATCTCCAATCAGGCATCGCGCTACGATGCCGGCGGCTACCACTATGGCTCCGTATGGCCGTTGTTCACAGGATGGGCCTCAGTCGGCGAATACCGCTACCATCGCGCGTTTCCGGCGTATTCAAATCTGCGCTCCAACGCCCTGCTCGCCCTGGACGGTTCCCTCGGCCACGTCACCGAAGTTCTCTCCGGAGACTACTACCAGCCGCTCTCGACGAGCTCTCCGCACCAGATCTGGTCAGCGGCCATGGTGATCAGCCCGATTCTGCGCGGTCTCTTTGGACTACAGACCAACGCCGCTGAGCACAAAGTCATTCTTGCTCCGCATATTCCCGCCGATTGGAGTTCGTTTGCCATTCACAATGTTCACGCCGGCGGAGCCACACTAAGCTTCGACTTACACCGGAATTTTGAGGAAATCAGTTTGAGTATTCAAAGCAGCGGGGCTTCGTCGCTTGAGTTTTCACCGGCACTCAGCCCGCGCGCACGGATTCTCGGCGCCGACCTGAATGGAAAGCGCACACCCTTCCAGACCACACAGAACGGCGTCGATCAGCATGTCACGGTTCTTATCTCGGTTCCTGCAGGCAAAAGCACACTGCGCATTCGTTTGCGAGATGATTTTGCCACGAGCTACTCAAACTCGTTACCGTCTCTAGCCGGCGCCAGCCAAGGACTGCGAATCACTTCGGAACCTTGGACCGTCAACACGCTCACCCTCGACGTCGCCGGAATTACGGGTCAACAATACGAGCTAGCAATGTGGAATCCCAGCCAGGTCGCGTCGGTCGATGGGGCAGAACTTAGAAATGGACGCCTGGTAGTCTCTTCATTCAGTCAAAGCCCGCGGAAGATCGTGATTCATTTCGTGCCGCGGTGAGCTGGCAAAGGAAAAAGCAGATTCCTCACCGCTAAAGCGGTTCGGAATGACAACCATAAGACAGGCGGGATGAGAATGCTTTTAATTTCTGCGGTTGCCCCGCCCTTACTCGCGTTTTTTTGCGAGTAGGTGCGAACAAAGCTCAGCATCTATTTCGGCGGGCTCGTCATCTCCATCGCCCAAATTGCCGCCGGGCGCATGTACATGGAAGCCCGATAATGTCCGGTTTTGTCCCACGCTTCAGGCGTGCGAAACCAGTATCCTTCCTTCTCCCAGTTCGTGTGATAGACGCCCCATGCCGTCTTGAATCCTTCGTCTTTCAATCCATCGCTCAGCATGAGCGCGGCGGCGCCGAACGTCGTGCCCGTCCACACTTCCTGCACCTGCTCATTGCTGGTAATTAACGTGCCATCGGCGGCAATTCCGTTCACTGCACCCATTTCTCCGTTTTCAAATTTCATCACGTTCAGGTCGAAGATTTTCTTCAGCGCCTTCACCTGCATGTCATGCGGAACAATGTCGCCTAGTCCGGTCATGTTGGCATACCACTGGCCGGCGAGTTGATCGGCCTGCACGTTGTCGCGATACTCACTGTCGGTGTCATAGCGAAAGTATTCGCCCGTCCACAGCTTGTCGATGTACGTTTTCTGCCCTTTGGCAAACCAGTCTTTGTACTTGGTTGCGGAAGCATTGTCATTAAGCACGTGCGCGATTTCCTCCGCAGCGCGCAACGATGCCAGCCACAATCCGCCTGAATACGCGCTATCCCCTTGCACGATCCACTCGTCGTACGTCTGATCGGGATAGTTATCGCCCTGCGGCAGGCCGTCACCGGTGCGATCGTACTGGCGAAGATGTTCCAGCGCCTGTTTCACCGCAGGCCATGTCGAGCGCAAAAATGCAACATCTTTCCTGCCGGTGAAAACATAATCGCGATAAACCATGAGCACGAACTTGCTGTTCAGGTCCTTCCAGTCATTCGTGTTCTGCCAGCTAAACGCGTTGGGCAATTTGAATGGATCTTCTTCGGGAACTCCCAGATCGTGCGGCACCGCGCCTTTCGCCTTGCGCACGCGGAACTGGAGAGACGGCGAATGCTGTGATTTCCATATCCACAAATATTTTTGTGTCAGGTCCTGGGGAACCGTGTCGGCAAATGTTTTCAGTTCCAGCTTGTCTAGGTCCGGCCAGAACTTGATCAGCGGCATCGATCCGTAAAAGCGGACATCTAGCGTTCCGTAGAACGGATAGTCATAGCACTCCATGAATGCGAAGCTGTCGGTGCTCTGCTCGGTCGACTTGACCGGTTTTGGAGGAGGAGTTGGACCGACCGGTTTCCCCCAGAACGATCCGCCGTCAGTCAGTATGTATAACTCATTGAATAGCTCGCTGCGATACCACTCGGGCTTACTTTCATCCTTCACATAGGGAGCTTGCCAGGCGTCGATTTCGTTGCTCCACTTGACGGAATTTTGCAGGCCGTCTTTCGCAATTTTCCAGGCATTGTTGCCACCGGTGCCGTAGAAATTCGTGTAGTGCCGATACCAGCTTCGTCCAGAGCCAAATTGCACCACAGGCATGTCCCAAGCGATCGTCATCGGAACCGTGCGTTTCTCACCAGGCCGCAGAATAAACCGTACTGCGATGGCCCCAGCTAGTGGCTCTCCGCTGCTGATCCACTCCTGGTTGTTATTTGCAAGGCGTCCATCTTTCGAGAACGCCTGCCAGACATCAGCACCATTGCCCGGCTCGAATGTAGTCTGATACGTGATGTCCACGCCAGCTGATTGAACCGACGCAATCGCCCACTGCCCATCCCAATCATCCTGCACGCCCTTGGGGTGCACACGGTCGAACACGATGCCCTTTACGTGCCCACCCACCGCGCTCTCATCCATGAATTTGTTGTGATTGCCAGTGTTCAGCGCGCCTTTCATATCGTGCTGAAAGTCACGGAACCACCCCAGCATGTTTGTCCACGAAAGCAGAATTGAAACCGTCACCTGCTTGTCAGTGGGATTTTCAACGTGCCACCGGTAGACGGCGACCGGATAACTGCTTTCTCTGTAGTTGTTGGGCAGGACTGGAGAAAATTGTTCCAGCATCACGTGCGCAGGAAATCTTTCGTACCGGTAGTCGTACCAGGATTTCGGATACAGCGCGTAGTAGTCTCCGGCGCCGACAGGATAGTCCCACTTCCAGGAATTTAGTTCGCCATCATCCGGATGTCCCGCAGTCAGCACTTGCGCGACAGGTTCTCCGTCTTCAGCTTTCTCATACACCGCGAACTGATTGGCCCAAACCGTTTGGTATTTATGAACACCGGCCTTAATGTGCCAGCGCGCGAAATCTCCGCGATAAGTGCGGGAAAAAGTTCCGGACCCGAAACCGCCGACAGGTGCGCCTTGCCAATAGCCGTCATCGATCATGCCCGATTGCGCCAGCGCTGGCTTGCGTCCGCCAGGATTTTCCAGCGGCTGTCCGATCCCGCGCTTCCAGGCGACCTTGGGAATTGTGTCTCCCGCGAAAACAAAGGGAGTGGATGCCGCAAAGCCAAGAATGACGACGGCAAGAGACAATAAGCGCACAAGCATTCGCATAACTCCTCGGGAGCGGAAGCTGTAATGTATTAGAAAAACGATATTCTACACGCGTTTTCTGGGATTACAAGTTGGATTCGGGCCTCGGCTCCTCCATGCGTTCACTTGGGGATACCCCAACCAGCATCGCGACCCGCCTTCGAGCTTCATCCGCGAAGAACCGCAACCGTGCACCGGGAGTGTCCAGGCGAACCATGCGCCCGGTAATGGTGCAGCGTTTGCCAATCACCAGTCCAAGGATGTGCCCTCGCGGAATGAAGCCATCATGTTGCAGGCCAGCATCTCCGCGCGTCACGAAGAATTCTCCGCGCCTGCGAATAATCCTGTGCGCACGAAACTGCTCTCCCCGCCTCAGCAGCACGATGTGTCCGATCCGCAACTTGCCGGTAATCACCGGCTGGATGTGCAGAATCTCTCCATCCTGAATAGTAGGTAACATGCTCCGGCCTTTTGCCTGAAAGCAAAACTCGAAGCCTCCTGCAATCAGGTCACCCGCGAATTGCTGAAATACGCATGACTCTGCACGGTCTCTATTCATTGTTCATTTGAGCCGAATGAAAGCCAAGTACTGCTGCCACCGCGCTTGAATCCGGAACAAATTCGAATTGATAGCAAGGCACAACGTCTACAACGTGTTTCAGAAATTCCAATGTCCTTTCGACCGCTTGGGAGCTATGAAAGGGTGGGAAAGAGCGAGCAAATATCTCCGCCAGAGCGCGACCGGCGGGGACCACGGAAAATTTGTTTTTTACCCCATGCTGAAGGATGTGAATTTTGTTCAACCTGGACTTCTTTGGCAGCGCAAACGCGGCCTCACCGTGCCAGGGCGTCCCGTACATCCACAACTCGCCATCATGGAGGCGCAGAATCAGACGGTCATCGCTCAATATTTCAGGATCACGAAGAGACTGCCATAAGCGAGCGGTTGTGCTCTTGCCTGCCCCGGAATGACCCAGGAACAAGTGGCCTCCTGTCTGTGAATCGACCAGACCACAGCCGTGCACTTCCACTCCGGCCCCCCGCCATGCGAGGTAATTAGTGATCAGCAACTCGCACACGGGATATTCAACCGGCGAGATCTCTGGGCAGTGCCGCAACGCATCGCGGCTTAAAGTCAGCTCTGCTTTCCTGAAGCTGGAGTCGACGCACAAGGTTTTATATGGAGCCGCTTCGAGCACTGGACTCGTGAACTCAAAAAGGATGCCATCATCGCAACGCAACATTCGCCAGGTTGCTCCCGAATCAAATGCGCTCTCGGCTGACTGTGGCCGCAACGAATCAACCCAAACTACATTCACCTCGATATTGGGATCACTGTCGCGCGCGGCGAATTGCGCCAGTTCGCTATCCCCCCGAACGTCGTTGGCGGAATTCCCATTCAGCGCAAATGAAACCTCTCCGATTCTGAACACTTGGCGAAAATTGAAGGGTCTATTCACCGATAGTCGAGAACGGTTCTGTATCGGATCGGGGAATGAATTGCGGGGCGTCTCAGTTGGGCGGGCCAGCATGTTTAGTGGATTGATCCACAGCCACCGCAACCAGCACCAGCCGCCGCGGTATTGAGGACGGGAAAGAGGTCTTGTGGCGCGGTCCACGCGTGAGGATCGACTTCCTGCGAGCGGATTCGCCGCGCGGACTCGAGCAGGGCCTCGTGCCTCTCTCCGCCCGGGCAGAATTCACACTTCCCATGTGCTGAGATTTCGAGACCTAGCACCATCGCTCGCAGATGAGCGACTTCGCAGAGGAATTCAACCGGGGATTCGGGGTGGCCGTTTTCGAGTTCCCCATTTGCTGGACACATACTGCAAACACTCCGGATTCGACAGTCCACGCACTTTGAAATCTGGACGCGCTTTTTCTGCCGCACCTTTAGCAGGAACTGCTCCCAGCCTTCGCGAACACTTCCCTGGCGAATGTCATAAGTCTCTTTATGGGAGAGAACGCAAATGCTCATTCGTCCCGATGGATCGATGGCAAAAGCTCTGACGCCGCCACCGCAGGTATACAAGTTGCTGCTCTGAGCGCGCGCGGCCGACTGTTCACGCATCAGGGCTTTCCTGTGCTCGGCGGCAACTGCCGGCAATCGCATTTCGAGGGCAACCCCATCTTCTGGTGAAAGTCTCACGTTTAACGGAGCCGAGGAACAGTCGATGCGCGGATTGATCATTGAGTCGAACCTGAACTCGACGCCCAGTTCCTGTTCCGCGAAAGTTTTCATCGCGAAAACTTCATGGCGATTGATGGCCGTGGCCACCGTCTTCAGTTTGAGCGGCAATCCCCGCTCAAGCAGAAGGCGTATGCCACGAATGCAGCGGTCGTAGCTTCCCGGCATTTGCGTCAACTTCTCGTAGGTCTCGCGGGTATGGCCGTAAAGCGTGATCTCGATAGCAAATGGCGGAAAATCCCGCAGAAAATCCGCGATCTTCTCGTTGATCAAAATCCCGTTAGTGAAGAGCGTAACCAGGAAGCCCTTCCGATTCGCATGAGCATAGATTTCAAGAAAGTCCTTACGGGCAAAAATCTCTCCGCCGGTGAGCAGGAGCCAGACCACTCCCATTTGTGCCAACTCATCGAGAATGCCGAAATATTCTTCCTTGCTCAGTTCCTGCCTGCGCGCCGCGAGGTCAGACATGGGCAGGTTGTTGTAGCAATGCTGACACTCGAGAGGGCAACGGCGGGTAATTTCAAGGGTGGCTTCGAGCGGAACGCGCTGATTCGCGAAATGATTATGCAGTGAGAGACTGAACTCGCCGTAGGAAGCTGAGTTCATAGCGGCGCAGATGCTCCTGCAGGCGCGATAAGGCCGGCGCTCTGCATTTCAGCAAGAAACGATTCAACATCACGCTGAATCTCCTGACGATCACCGTCGAATTGCTGCTGCACCCGGTCCATGATTTCTTCTTTGGTGCAAGGACTCGCAACCGCGTCCCAGACCGTCGTACCGACTGCATTCAAGCTGTAAATAGACGCCAGGTCGCCCACCCCTTTTCTGATCGGGACAATCAGCGTTTCCCCCGCAATGACCCGGGAGACTACCGATTCTGAACGAACATACAGCTCCATGAATGCTCCGACGCGGACAGCATCACCTCTGCCCGGCACACTGTGCTGAGGTTAACAGCGCGGAATCTGCCGCGGAATTAGCTAAATAGATTCGGTTTGCGCTGATAGGTCAGCCGCCTCAAATTAACGGCTGGGTCGAAAAATGGGGGTTGATCCGTAATCCGTGGCTCGGGGGTTTGTAGTTCGTGGAATTTTTATTGAAGCCTCGAATTGTTGTATGACCAGCTAAAACCCAGGCGCTTTTTCCAGTTTCGGATTACATGTCCCGTTTGTCGGCTGAGTTGGAAGCTGCGGCGGCGTGAGCAATGGTGGAACTCCGGAGAAATCGAAAAACTCCATCATGTTATCGGCGTTCGCATCGCGCAAAGTAAGGGGCTGCAGGTTGAACCTGTCTTCAATCAATCGCAGGATCGACATGTAGTCGCGAGTTGTATGGGAAACAAAACTTGGCCTGGCCCATGGCGAAAAAACTATCAGCGGAAGACGAAAGCCAGTCTGATTGAATGCTCCCTGTTTATCAGTAGCACTCAAATTGGGCGGAATCGAATCCGGTGGCACCGCTCGCGCGGGTACCACATGATCGTAAAGACCACCGCCTTCATCATAAGTAAGGATCAGAGCTGAATCAGCCCAGGAGGGGCTGTTGATGAGTGCGTTTATCACTTTGGAGGCAAATGCTGCACCCGTTTGAACATTCGCATCCGGGTGCTCGTCGGTGGCATTGACCCGCTCGATGAAGATCACCGAGGGCAACGTGCTCTCGTTCATCACGTCGTTGTACCAGTTAGCGATGGGAACCACGTTCGCGGCCTCAGCCTTATATCCCGAAAATTGTTGAATGAAGGCAGTCGTCACGCTCTGCTGATAGTAGTAGCGCCAACTAATACCAGCTTGCTGCAGCCGGTCGAATATCGTCGGTTGGGTGAACCCGCCCGGCGGAGGCGTCGGAGGAAACGCATTTCCAAATGAAGTTCCGGTGAATAGATACAGGCGGTTCGGGATCGTGTTGGCCAGATCCGGCGAAAAGAATCTATCGCTGGTTGCGAAGCGTGCTGCCGCTTCGTAGTAGTAGGGCAGATCAGTCTGGTCGTAATAACCCATGGCGCGGGTTCCAGTAGGATCAATTTGCGAAGGTACAGACGTCGAGGTCCGCATGAACCCGTCCATCAATCCCCCATCCACATCCACATGGGCTTCATTCCATGCAGGACTGAGATTCTCCGTGCACACGGTTTGATAGTGGAACGGGTGTACCGGCTTGCCTTGAGTGTTGGGCAGCGTGACGTTGAGATTCAGGCCATCAATATCGTTCGCCAATCCTTTCGAGGCCTTGTACTGACCCAGCAGCCCGAAATAACTGTCAAAAGACCGGTTCTCCTGAAGGAAGAAGATTATGTGTTTCAAGTTGGATAAACCGGCGCTTGGGTCGGTTACCGTGATATTGAACTTCTGTTTGAATATCGCTTTCGTGCTGTCCTGCGCCTGCACGGCGATGGCATGAGTTCCGGTCGTCAGGTTGCTGACGTACGAATCGAAAATTGCGGAGTTGGAGATTCCGCCGTGCGCTTTGCCATCGATGAATAATGTCATGGACGTGACTGGGTTCGTATCTGTCGCGGCTGCCACGACGTGAAATGGCTGGCTAACGATCGATCCACTCACCAAAGAACAAATGGTCACTGTTTTGTTCGCAGTGTTCAGGGCACATGGCGGCTGCATTGCGACCGGCACGTTGGTCTTGAATGTTGCGCCGGTGGTGTCCCACCCTTGCACGGTTACCAGGTGATTGCCGGTTGTAAGCGGGATAAAAGTATTCACCGTCGCAGCGCTGACGTGATAAACGAGTTTATTGTCCACGTAAATCTGCATCACTGTGACCGCGTTCGAGTCGGTGCTGCCTGCCACTACGTGGACCTGGCTCTGTACAAGGGCATTCGGCGTCGGCGTACAAACCGTGACCGAAGGATTGGTCTTGCTCAAGGGACAAGGCAGACCATAGGCGATGCTTGAGGAGAGAGAAATGAGCACACCTAACGCGGCAAATCGGGCAACATGGATCATTCAGGCGACTCCCTCGAAAAATCTGATTAAGTGAAGAGTAGTTTTCTCGATCCAGAGTTGCCTCTTGTAAGGTGGACTACAGTATCGTCACCAACGCACACCGAACGTAAGTGGCAGATAACTCAGGTTCGGGCCGCGACTTGTAAACATTTCGTTATACCGGGCCTCGGCAAATACCTTCATCCCGCTCGAGCCGAGCCGCACCTCGAATCCGCCTCCTCCGTTGAATCCACCCTTATAAGTGCTAAACGACGCAACCACCTGGTTGACGCCAACGATAGCCGGATAGCAGTACCCGAAAAATGGATCGCAAAAAATCGTTTGCACGTTCGCTGGTTGAGTCAAAGCCAGTGCGCGATGGTAAACTCCAGCTCCCACGATGACGTAAGGGTCGAACTTTGACGCCGGCGCAACCCGGATCTCAGGTGCAAATGTCAGAGACCAGACATCGCTATACCCTCCGGGCTGGCCAAACCGCGCCAACGCGGCGTTCGTAAGGCCCCAGTAGTTGTATGAAAAGTCCACATCTGCCAGGAGATTGCGATCCACGTTGATGCCGCCACGAAAGTCCATGTTCCATCCAGTATTAAAGTTCCCGCTGGCGTCGGCAGTAGGAAACGAAACTCCCGCTCCCGCACTGAAATTGAATCGGTGATATTCCTGGCCCATCGCTAAAGCCGCAAACAGAAACACCACCACGCACCCGCCCAGAGTTCGGCTAAATACACCTCTTGCCATGTCTCACACCTTCACTTCAAATCAAATTTCGCTGATCAGGAAAGCGTTGGTTTTTCGATGCATAGTGAAATTCTGAAGTAGTCCATCGCCGCCAGTTTGTTGCGGAGCTCACCGTTTCCCCTATACTGCCGCTGTGCCAAGCTGCCGGATTCTCGGGCTTGTGGTCCTTCTCAGCGCACAATTGGCCAGCGCAGGAAAGACCTCGGTTCCCTCGCTGCGCTGGACAGAAGGGTCGCCGGATTGCTCTGTTCGCCAAGCAGAGGATGGGCGTACTTACTACGGACTCGCCAACTCAGATTTCGAGGTGACTCTCGCCGTAGATTCCCATGAACTTGAAAAAGTCTCCCGCCGTGCTACCCCGATGCTCGCCATACTCGTAACCGTCCGCTATCTCGGAAGCGCGCAGCTTCCGATTCACCGGGACCGTTTCGCTCTGCAATTCGTAAAACACTCGCAGGTGTTAAAGATGTCCCTTGATCCCGATGAGCTCGTCCGTCAGCTCCAGGAAAATGCTGAAGGTCTGACGCACCAGGTGGAGCGGCATGAAATTCCAAAACATCCGGAACTCAGGGATCAAAAAGAGGCCGAACTTCAGGAACGACTGAAGGACTATACCGAGATGACGGATTTCATCAGCACCCGCGCGCTGCACCCGACCACATTGAATTCCGCAAATTCCTCCGTCAGCGGCTGGGTGTTCTTCAGCGTAAAAGACCGCTGGATCGGCCCGTGGCGCAAGCCCGAGCAGTTCGTGCTGAGATTCCCCCTTGGAGGGATCTCCGTCGAATTTCCGTTCTCGCTGCCTCCGCAATCGGAAAAGCTCGAGTTACGGCGTCGAAACCAGCCATAAGGGAGTCTCGAAGCGCGCCTGCCTGCTTGCTCCAGAGTAACTGTTCGCAGGCGGACCCCTATTACCGCAGTAACTCCATTACCGCCGGTTCCGTACTGACTCCTGAATTAGAGCAACTAAGATTTAGTTACGTGTGACAACTCTCCACCAGTCGCTAGGCCGCTATTTGATTGAGGCCGAGATCGGGCGTGGTGCTATGGGAGTCGTCTACCGCGCGTACGATCCGCAAATTGGGCGTACTGTCGCGATCAAGACGATTTCCCTCAACTCGCCAGATTTCCCCGACGAGGAAGAGTACCGTCAGCGATTCTTTCGTGAAGCCCGAGCCGCCGGACGGCTTCTACACTCAGGGATTGTGACAATTTTCGACGCTGGAGAAGATGGCGTCAGCGGAGAACCTTACCTGGTAATGGAATATATCGCCGGGGAACCGCTCAGCAAAGTCCTATCTCGCAGTCGCAAGTTATCGCTCTCCGCCGCTTTGCAATTCGCACAGGAAATCGCTGAAGCCCTCGATTATGCACATACCCAAGGGGTGGTTCATCGCGATATCAAGCCGCAGAACATTCTGATCACCGAGGACGGTCACGCAAAAATCACCGACTTCGGCGTGGCATGGCTGAATCAGGAAATGAGCCAGGCCGGCGAAATCGTTGGCAGCCCGGCCTTCATGGCGCCCGAGCAGATGGCCGGCAAGCAAGCCGACGCACGTTCTGACCTGTTTTCATTGGGCGTCGTGCTCTACACAATGCTTACCGGGTTCCGGCCATTTCAGGGCAACAGCGCGAAGACCGTGGTCTTCAAGGTGATGAACATCGAGCCGATACCCGTGGCCAGTTTCCAAAGCGATATTCCCCCTGAACTGAATGCCATTGTTTCCCGGGCGATCGCGAAGAATCCCGATGAACGTTATCCCAGCGGGGCAGCCCTGGTGCGCGCGCTTCAGGCATTTCGCCTGGGGGAGTCGACTTCGCATGAAGAGCTTGAATTCTTTACGCGGGCAGTAGAGGGAGACACGAAGAACCGGGAATCTGTGGTCAGCAAGGCCGCGCCTGCTCGACTTTTATTAGCCGCAATCACGACCTTAGTTGTTGCCGCGTCGATATTCGCCTGGCGAATGTCAAAAAAATATGACGTTCCGCTACCGCCCGAGGTAGTCGCAGAAGTCCAGATGAACCGGATTCAAAAACTCGCTTCGACCGCTCCGCATCCGGCAAATACTTCCAGGGCCGCGCATGTCCTGCCCAAGCTCCCCGCCCGAAGACCTCGACGGGCTTCGACTTCGCCCACTTCTCGGAATGACGCGCCAGTTGGAGCTGCAAGCCTACGAATCGAAATTCAGCATCACCTCAATGGGGCGAAGGCATCCATCTGGTTCGACGACAATCTGGTTTCAACTCAAAACCTGAGCGAGGCAGAACAGCGCCACTCGCTTTTGCGCACGGTGGAAGTGGATCAGGTCACAAATTTTAAGCTTTCGCCAGGAAAGCATTCGATCCAGGTGCGCGTGGTATCGCCAGCAAACAAGTACGACCAGATCGAAACGCTGGATGCAGACCTGGGCGCAGGCTCCGATCATGTTTTGCTTGTCTATTGCGACAAGCGCAAGTTGAATGTCACCTTGCAATAAAAAAGGCAGCCTTGGCAGGCTGCCTTTCAACTTGCATGCACGACTTAGAAGCGGATCTGCGGCCCGAAGGTCACCCGCAGATTGTTGAAGGTGCCGTTGTTGAGGTAGACCTCATCGCCGGCTTCAAGGCGAAGCCCAAACGGTCCCCAAAAGCCCTCGAAACCCACGCCTGGATACATTGCGAAGTGAGTGCCGCCGCCACCGATACCAGAAATTGTATTCCCGATTGTTCCAGGGGTTACGGCCGCGGTGGTTCTGTTGAAGTTGATGAAGCCGAGTTTGCCGGTCACAAAGAACTTGAAAGGCCCCGGTGTTTCAAATTTAGGACCAAACAGTGCGGTCAGAGGACGCACACGGGTTGTAGAAAACGACGTACTCGCGCACGTACCGCTATTACACACGGAAGTAAAATTCCGCTCGAAATCGTAGTTCATTTCTCCTTCCAGTTGCACGTGACTACTCACATGGAATCCAGCACGCGCGCCGAAGCCGACAAAGTTCGTTGTCGCTGAACCCGGCGAGAAGCGGAAGTAGTCGGCAAATATGCCGACACTCGCGTGATTGTAATCACCTCCACCCTCTTGGGCGGCCAGCCACGAAGGCGCTGCTGTTAGCAGCCCGACAAGTAATAACCACATCATGCGTTTCATTGGAATCCTCGTCTCCTTAGATTTTTAGTCAGAGTTAGTTCTGCTCGCGCCTTCCCCCAGCTTCGAATCTCAGGGCAGCAGCTCGAAATTTTTGATGCTGAGTGTATGGTGGTGGTTGGGTTTGCGGCTTAGCAGCGAGACCTTAAATGAATGCCAGTATGCGATTCCTAAGGTGGGAGATTGAGCACACAAAACCGGGTAGTGCCTCAGTTTGAAAACTGAGGCACTACCCAAAACCGCCCTCCGTGAGCTCAAAGTTGCGAAAGGCGGTCCTGTGATTTCGTTCGGTGCTATTGCGTAACACTGCTATTTCGTGACACTAAGACCGGCGCTGTCGGCGGTCTGCGAAGTCCCTCTTGGCACGATCGCGACTACGGAATACTCTCGTTCCTTGTCATCGCCGTCTTCAACGCGAAGCAACATCTTGTCCTTTTCCAAACGGAATTGCGCTGTGTCTCCCACCGGCAATAGCGCCGGATGTTTTTCATCCTTAGGACGGATGGTATACACCAGGCTGTCAGTTTCGAGCATGTACTGCTGGCAAAGGAGCTCTCGTGTCTTCTTGTGAGATGAGTCGGTGCCAATCATCTCTCCCGCCAGGCTGTTGCCATCTTTTTCGTCAACTCCACATTTCACCGATTCCATCTTCAACAGCTTGCCACTCTGAAAATGTTTTGGCTCTCGGGCTTGGGCCACGCCGGCCATCAGCAACGCAGCCAAGAGATAGTTCAAACGCATAAGTGAGGTCTCCAGTCAGAAATTGCCCCGTCGCAGCCAATATTTTCATGGCTGTGCGGGTCGTCAAGTAGATGGCTCAAGTACGCTGGCCATAGGTAACTCACTGCCCTATATTTTTTACGGTTCCAGGTTCATCTTTTTGACAAGCACCGTGCCAAACCCGCACATCTCTGATATCTTTCACCAGACACGCGCAGCGCGTCTCTGATCACGAGCATCGCATGGGAGCAAGCTCTACCACCGTCCTGCCACAGCAATCTGACACTAGCTTCTTCGGCCACCCTCGCGGACTCGCGACTCTGTTCTTCACCGAAATGTGGGAGCGCTACAGCTTCTACGGCACCCGCGCATTATTGATCCTCTACATGACCCACTCCGTTGCGAGCGGCGCGCTCGGTTTCTCTGTCACCAAAGCTGGAGCGATTTACGGCTTCTACACTGCGACCGTCTATCTGTTGAGCTTGCCCGGCGGTTGGTTTGCAGACCGGATCGTTGGCCAGCGCAAAGCAGTTCTGATCGGCGGAATCCTGATCGCAGCTGGTGACTTCTGCCTTGCTGCTCCAAGCATCACGGGCTACTACGCTGGACTCGGGCTTCTTATATTTGGCACAGGCTTGCTGAAGCCAAATGTGAGCACTATGGTCGGTCAACTCTATGCGCAGGGGGATCGCCGTCGCGACGCCGGATTTTCGATTTTCTATATGGGCATTAACATTGGCGCCTTTTCTCCGCTGCTCGTGAGCTGGATCGGAGAGGACATCAACTGGAGACTCGCATTCGCCACGTCGGGAATTGGAATGCTGGCGGGACTGGCGCAATACCTGATTACTGGAAAGTATTTGGGTGAAGCCGGTCTGCACCCGGTGAGATTAGAGGATCCGGCAAAAGATCGCGCGCAAAAACGTAATGCTCTTCTAATGGGATGCCTCGCGATCATTGCTCTAGGTGTGATTCTTTTCCTGAATTCAAACGGCACAGTTCAGTTGACCGCTGAGTCGATCTCGAATGGCCTAGGCTGGGTACTGGCGTTCATTTCTGTCGCTGTATTCGCCTGGATGATTTTCGGCAAGGGCTGGTCGCCGGTGGAACGCAAACGCGCCGGCGCAATCCTGGTTCTTTTCATCGCCTCGGCTCTCTTTTGGGGAGCCTATGAGCAGGCGGGTTCTTCGCTTAACCTGTTCGCTGATCGCAATACCGACCGCCATCTCTTCGGCAGGGAGTTCCCTGCCGGTTGGTTTCAGTGGGTGCAACCTTTGTTTGTGCTCATTCTCGCGCCTTTTTTTGCATGGCTATGGGTCAGGCTCGGACGGCGCGAACCGTCCAGCCCGGCAAAGTTTGCGGTTGGGCTTCTGTTTGTCGGGCTAAGTTTTGCTGTGCTTGTCCCACCCGCCTCGCGCACCGGGGTCTCGCCTAACTGGCTGAACACCTGCTATTTTCTTAGCGTTGTGGGAGAGATGTGTTTGAGTCCCGTGGGCCTGAGCGCAATGACCAAACTTGCTCCCGCGCGCGCCGCAGGATTCGCCATGGGAATATGGTTCCTCTCAACCAGCATCGGCGAGTGGCTGGCTGGCAAAGCCGGGTCGCTTTTCCAGTCGATGCCCTTGCCCAAACTTTTCGGCATTAGTGCAATCGTGCCGATTGTGGCTGCGGGCATCCTGGCCCTGTTGGTAAAACCTACGAAGCGTCTAATGTCCGGCGTGACCTAGCAAATGGCAATTCATTGGGCTTTTGTTCTCCGTATTGCCCGCGCTTAGAATGCGTGATTCAGTGTTAGTTGACTGAGTCCACGGTACGCTTTAGGCTGCGAACCAGGGTAACTTTTCCATCCGCTACTCTGCCGCAAGCGGTACAACGAAAAGAACTTTGCGCCGCATCAGACCTAATGCGGCCGGAAAAGGCGACTTGACGGACGCGAGACGACCACAGGGCAATAAGCTCTCTGAAGCTGAGGCGATTGAGAAGGCCAAGCAGGGCGATCCAGAGGCGTTCGAATTCCTCTACAACCTGCACAAGCGGCGGGTGTACTCGCTGTGCCTTCGGATGACCGGAAATACCGCCTCGGCGGAAGATCTTACTCAAGAAGCTTTCCTGCAGTTGTTTCGCAAGATCGGCACGTTTCGAGGGGAGTCCGCCTTTTCCACCTGGCTGCACCGCATGGCGGTAAATGTGGTGTTAATGCAACTCCGCAAGAAGGGGCTGCCGCTGGTGCCGATTGATGAAACCACTGAGGGCGACGAAGAGGGCGTAGTCAGAAAAGAACCGGGCGCTCCGGATGAGCGCCTGACCGGGTCGATTGATAGACTTCAGTTACAAAGAGCGGTTGACGAACTACCTCCAGGTTATCGTACGATCTTTGTACTGCACGACGTAGAGGGCTACGAGCACAACGAGATTGCCGATTTAGTGGGCTGTTCAATCGGAAATAGCAAGTCGCAGTTGCACAAGGCACGAATAAAGTTGCGGGATCTCCTTCGGGCAAACCGGCCGGAACGGGCTGGGAAGAGATAGTGCGGGGGATTTGGGGGCGTGGGAGTTGTATGAATTGCCTGCAGTTTGAAAATGCGTTGCCGGAGTATCTCGAGGGTTCTCGAACTGCCGAGCAGCAGGCGCACCTTAACGCTTGCACCTCCTGCTCAACTCTCCTTGCGGACCTGGATCTTATCAGCACTCAGGCCGCTTCTCTTCGCGAACTGGAAGATCCGAGCCCGCGAGTTTGGAATGCCCTTGAAATTCAGTTGCGCCGCGAAGGTCTGATTCGAAGGCCTGAGACGCAGGCAACGGGCGGTTTTTTTTCGCGCTGGCGTACCGCATGGCTTGTACCAGTTGCTGCAGCACTCGCCATCGTAGCTGGGGTGAAGTTGTATCAACCTGCCAGAGTCGGCGACATCCAGCCGACCGCAAAAGTTTCTCCAGCGCCTGCAAAAGCCCGCCCGGCCGTGGCTACGCCTGCAATCGCTCCTGAAGACAAAGACATAATGTCGACGGTGGCTTCACGTCCGCCCGCACAAGTTGCCGCCTATCGCAACGATTTGGACCAGGCAAACGCATTCATCCGCGATGCCCAGGAAGCTGTCCGGAACAATCCCAACGATATTTACTCGCAGCAGTTACTGATCAACGCTTACGAACAGAAGCAAATGCTCTATCGCCTTGCCCTCGACGAGACTGAGAATAACGATGAGCAGTAATTGGGAGACCACCATGTCCTCGGGTAAATGTGCCGCCGGAATCGCAGCTGTCCTCATGCTCTCTGGCCTGGCCCTTGCCGCAGATACGATCCACAAAGATCTTCATTTCAAGGTTGGCAAGCACCCGACGGTTTCAATCAATAATCCCTATGGACCTGTGGTGGTCAAAGCCGGTGCTGCGCATGAGGTTGCAGTGATTGCTTTGCTTCATTCAGACAAAGTCGAACTGGACCAGAGCAAGAGCCACAATCGCGTCGATATCACCTCCCATCTTCTGGCGGGAGCGGACGAGAAGAGCGGATTCGTTGAGTACGAGGTCTTAGTGCCGGCCGACACAGACCTGACCCTGCAATCCGAGACCGGACGAATTCACGCCGAGAAGTTGCAGGGCGACCTCACCGTGGCCGGCAACAATGGTCCGATTGAAGTGACCGATTGCACCGACGGACACGTGCATGTCAGGACCCTGAATGGAACGGTCACGCTGAGCAACGTCCATGGCCATATCGAGATCATGTCCGTCGGAGGAGACGTTGTGATGCGTGGCGTTACCGGCACTCTGGTTGCTGTGAACTCGAACAGCGGCAGGATCGAGTACGAAGGCGATTTTGGCGAGGAGGGTGATTACGCCTTCACCAGCCATACCGGCAACATTGACGCGGTAGCTCCCGCATATGCGTCAATCGATGTTCTGGCACGCTCTACAAATGGGAGCGTCCAGAGCGATTTTTCGCTCGAGCCGAAACATGCGCCCTTTATCATCAGAGGTGCCAATGCCATCTCCGGTACCCTCGGTAAGGCGGCTTCGTCGGTCAACCTGTTTTCCTTCAGTGGTAAAATCCGTCTCAAGAAGCGTCAGAATTAGGTTGAATTTGGCTGTTAACTTCTGAACAATGACGGATGACTCCGCTTCGTCTCGGTGTTCCTCTTCGCAAACCCAGAAAACAAAATCCAACCTCATTGTCCTGGTCGGATTTATGGGTGCCGGCAAGACAACCGTGGGACAGGCGCTGGCGCGCCGGCTGCATGCGCAATTCCTCGACCTTGATGATCTGATCCAAGCTCACGATGGCCGCACCATACCGGAAATTTTCAAACAGAGCGGTGAAACTGCATTTCGGGCCATCGAGCAGCAGGTTTTACGAAAAATCGCCCTTTCCCCTCCCCTTATGACGACAGTACTTTCGTTAGGGGGCGGAGCATTCATCGACAATACAAATCGGGAGCTTCTGCGCGAAAATAAAGTTCACACGGTGTTCCTGGACGCGCCCGCCGAGGAATTGTTTCGCCGGTGTGCGCAGCCGGACGTGATTCGCCCACTGCTCGGCGAGCGTGAACACTTCGATCAATTGCTTGAAGCGCGCCGGCCAACATATCTGAAAGCGTCACTTTGCGTTCAGACTGCAGACAGAGACATCGTGTCAATAGCCGAAGAAATTATTCTTAGGCTTGGATTGATCTAAATTCAGGAGTTCCCCGTGAAGCCGTCACCGTTCACAACATTTTCCGCGACCGCCATCGTCTCGCTACTGGTAATCGCGTCCGCCTTATCGCCCGCGTCAGCCACTGAGAGGGAAAAAGGCGGCCCCGCCACTGTTGTCGATTCCGGAACCTTCGGCGTGTTTAACGGCGCCCACCGAATTGCCACTGAGACTTTCTCCATCAAGCAGGGCTCCGAGGGCAGCGTGGTCTCCTCCGAGTTCAAGTCGGAACAGGGTGAGCAGACGGCAGACCAATCGTCGGAACTCGACCTTACGCCCTCCGTAGAGCTGAAGCGCTACGAGTGGAAGGAATTGGTCCCGGACAAAATGAACGCGGTCGTAGAACCCAATGACACATTTTTGATCGAGCACGTCTTCACATCGCCCACCGAAAAACCGCATGATCAGAATTTCCTGCTGCCCGCGTCCACCGCGATTCTGGACGATTATTTTTTCATCCAGCGCGAAGTTCTTGCCTGGAAATTTCTTGCGACCGCGTGCAAGCAGCAACCCACGGGCCTTGGTTGCCCGCCGAACCAGAAGGTGCAATTGGGCACCCTGAACCCACATGCGCGCAGCTCCATGCTGGTGAGTATTACCTTCACGGGGAAAGACAAAGTGACCGTGCGCGGGTCAGAGCGTGAGCTGAGCCGCTTTATGCTCAAGTCCGAAACCGGCGACTGGGCTTTCTGGCTCGACGACCAATTCAAACTCGTGCGCCTGCTCGGCGACAATGGCATCGAAGTGGTGCGAGACTGATCTTCCGGAATTTGCGACCCGCTGAACCAAGCACTCCGCTTTGCGGTAGTCTTGGGAAGGACTCGGACTCCGGCCCTGCAGGAAAGGGCTCCTATGGCACTCATTGATGGCCGCACGACGCGTGTCCTGTTTACCGTGCTTCTGTTCGCCATCGGCCTGGGTTTCCTTTACGTAGCCCGCCGGACCTTGATCGCATTTCTCTTTGCTGTTTTCTTCGCGTATCTGGTCGATCCCGCCGTGTCCCGTATTCAACGCTGGTCTAAGAGCCGCGGGGCCGCGATCGCCATCATTTATGCGCTGATCATTGCTCTCCTGGCTACATTCTTTTTCTTTGTCGGTCCGAAAATCGGACATGAAACACAAAAGCTTACTGAATCGCTTCCGTCGCTCCTGGAAAAGGTCAGCACTGGACAGATCGCCATAGAAATCGGCGTGGCCCACCACCTGAGCGCCACCACGAGCCGGCAGCTAAGCGCATTCCTGGCCGCACATCGCGGGTATCTGGTGCAGCTGGCGCAAAAAGCCGGATTGCGAGTGGCAGAACTGGCGCAAAACTCATGGCTGCTGATTCTGGTCCCCATATTGGCGGCATTCTTCCTTCACGATGGGCACACCTTCAGCCAGGTCGCGCTCTCATTCGTACACTCGAAGCCACAACGTGAATTCATGCAGGGCGTCATTAGCGATATGAATCAGATGCTGGCGGATTTCATTCGCGCACAGTTGACCCTCGCTGCACTTTCCTGGGTGGTCTACTCTTCTTTTCTCGGCGCTACCGGCGTTCCTTATGCGCTAATGCTTGGCACCGCCGGCGGACTGCTCGAATTCATTCCCGTAGTCGGGCCGCTCGTGGCCGCCGCTCTCATTACCGGCGTCGCATTGTTAACAGGAGCGCATTGGTTGATCGTTCTGATTTTCCTGATTGCCTGGCGATTGATTCAGGACTATGTGATCACGCCGCGGATCATGGGCAAGAGCATGGAACTGCATCCGCTCGCTGCCATCTTTGGAGTTCTCGCCGGAGGGGAAATTGCTGGCGTTCTGGGTGTCTATCTTTCCATTCCGGTAATGGCGAGCTTGCGAATTGTGTGGCGCCGTTGGCGAATGTACGCCGAGCGACGACGATTCGGCCCACTGAACGAGTATTCGTTCATCACCGAGCCGGCTCCCCGGAAATAATTCGGATTTGCTTGTGGGGAGACGCGCATCCCTGCACGTCTGAATCTTGGCCCTTCTACGCTGGTCGCCTTTGCTCTGTTTCCTCGACCCTGCGCCTCTCCGAATCCCACTTCACCAAACGATTGAGATCGTAGCTATAGGGTCCAAAGGCGCGGAAGGTCTTTTCGTCGAAAAGCCGTTTAATCCCGCACCCAAGGCAAACCTGGTAGGAATGTTCCTGGTAGCGCACCGGCCAGCTCATCTTGCGGTGCCAGCAGCCGCGTAGCACCAGCACTGCGGCGCCTGCAACCCCTGTAGCTACAAGGCCAAGAGGGACTTTCCAGCGGGACTTCTTTTCCTTCTCCATCGCGCGAACCTGAGACCTTGATTCTAGCAGTCAACCCCATAAAAGGCCTTACGAAAGTCAGCACCGAGGGCTCATTTGTTCGTTCAGGGATATTGCGAACGCCGCCAAACCGCTGTAACTTACCTATAAGCATTCCCCAGCCCGTCCAGTCGAAACTGGGACCGATCCAGCGGACGCGACCAGGAACCGTGGCGACACGAGGTGCGGTCGATTCAGGCATGAGCTCAACTCCAAAGAATGCAGTTGCCGGATGGGGCAGTCCGCAAGTGCCGTCGGCGCTCTCTGCGCCGCAGCTTCCAGCTCAGGATGGTCAGGACGCGCTGCAGGTTTTACTGGCATTCGCTTGCATACATGAGCAAGCGGTACAGCGCCGCCGAAGCGGGAATGCTGGCAGCCTGGAAGTATCTCCTGACGAATACTTTGGTCTCGATGACGTGTTGCGCCTGGTAGCCGCGCGTGCTGCGGCCATTACCGGCGCGGATGGCGTCGCCATCGCGCTTGCGAAGGATAATGCGATTGTTTGCCGCGCTTCTAACGGCAAGATTGCGCCCGATGCGGGCATGCGACTGGATCCGGAATCCGGATTTTCTGGCGCCTGTCTTCGCAATGGACAAACCGTCCGCTGCGACGATTCGGAAACTGATTCACGCGTGAACGCCCAGGCCTGTCGCGTTCTTGGCACGCGATCCATGGTCGCCGTTCCTTTGACCGCAAAGGGGCGGGTTATTGGGTTAATCGAAGCGTTTTCCTCCGAAACCTTCGGGTTTAATGAAAGTGACGTCAAGAGCCTCAATCTGCTTGGTGAGCTGATCCTCGCTGCAATTCACCCGGCAGAAGAAGACCGCCTCGCACAACTGGCTGAGCAAATTCTTCCTAGACCTCCCGAGTTGAAACCGGAAGAACCGAAGCTCGAAATAAAGGCCCCGGAAGATCTGTCAGTGAAGTCGACGGAACTTGAACCACCGACGTCCTCAGTTCTGGTGGATCTAAGGACTTCGCCACACACCGGTGTGTCGTCTTCGACCCCGGCTGTGCCATTCACCCAGTCCGTCATCGCGGCTGCTCTCGAAAAGGTAAAAGAATCGGAATTGCCGAGTTTGAGCAGCGCCGGCATATCAGCCATAAACCAGGCAACCCCGACTGCGCCAACTGCGATCCCTGTGCCGGAGCCGGTTCCATTTTCTGCTCCGGCCCTCACGTTTCCCGAACACAAGCAGCGCTCGTTTTCAGGTGCACTGTTGGTTGCCGCTCTATTGCTGGTTGCAATTGGACTTGGCTGGGCATGGGTGCACCATGCTGAGCAACTCACGAGTGCGAACACTACACAGGCGAGTCCGTTCAAGCCCGCGTCCGCACAGCCTACGGAAGCTGAGTTGCCGGTAAAGCCGCCGCCGAAACCAGGCGCTACCCCGCAGGTCACGGGAATTCGTCACTGGTCGTCACCCGATTCGAGCACTGTGGTGGTCGATGTCGAAGATCAGGTGCAATACGAGACTCACACCCTCGACAATCCTCCGCGAGTTTATTTCGACCTGCACGATACCAAGATGGCGCCGGGGCTATTGAATCAGAGCATCGATGTCAATGATGTCTTCATCAAGCGTCTGCGCATGGCCCAACCCACAGATGGGATCACGCGCGTGGTGCTCGAAACCAAGGGCCTGACCGAGGTATCTGTCAAACTCGATCCCAATCCGTATCGGCTCACGATCGATGTGCACAAACCACCGGTCAGCGCCACTCCCGCGCCGTTGACCAAGCCTTCGCCATCGATTGCAACCGCGCCCAAGCAGAGCTCACGGGCTGCCTCTTCCTCCGACTTCCGTGTGGTGCTCGATGCCGGCCATGGCGGTTGGGACCTCGGCACCGTGGGCCGCAAAGGACTGCTCGAAAAAGACCTGGTGCTTGACATCGTGCAGCGGCTCGGCAAATTGATCGAAGAGAAACTTGGCGCGCAAATTATCTACACCCGGCAGGATGATACGTATTTGCCTCTCGAGAAACGCGCAGAAATTGCGAACGTCACCAAAGCCGACCTGTTCGTTTCCGTGCACGCGAATTACAGCGATCTTGCAACCGCGCGCGGCGTCGAAACCTACTACACAACCACATACTCATCCGTAAAGGCCCGCACAGTAGAGGATGATGCATCTCTGAAAAATGTGAATTGGACTGGAGTCGACATCCGCGAAAAGGTCACCAACTCGCATCGTCTCGCTTCGGATGTTCAAGACGCGCTGTTCAGTGGATTGGCTTCGCGAACTCCCGCTATCCGCGACCGCGGGGTTAAAGAGGCGCAATATGTGGTGCTGACCGGAACCCAAATGCCGGCAATTCTGGCGGAAGTTTCTTTCGTTAGCAGCCCGGTTGACGAAAACAACCTACAAAACTCAGCTTACCGCCAGCAAATCGCAGACGCCATATACCGTGGCGTAGCGAAGTATCGCGCTGAAACGAAGCACACCAAGCTGGCGAGTGCCCGCAGAAATATTAACTCAGAGTAAGAAGGCCCCTTCCGCCTCCCGGGATGAAGGGACGAACCGCAATCTGGCTTTCGAATTTTTCCGCCCATCGTCCTGGCACCGTGGCCCCGCAGTCGGGGCAGCAACCATTCGAGGTGACTCGATAATCTTCGATCAAATATCCATAGCGGCGCACAAGCATCGCTCTGCAATTCGGGCAGCGGGTATCTTCGAGGTCCTTGACTCGGCCTGGTAAATTCCCGGCATAGATAAAGTTCAGCCCGGCATTTTTGCCGATGGTAGCCGCGCGTAAAAGGTCCTCTGGCCGCGTGTCCTCCGCGCTCGTCATTTTGTAGTCTTTATGGAACGCCGTCACATGCCAGGGAATATCACGAGACACGTTTGCCAGAAATTCCGCCAGCCGCCGTAGTTCTTCGTCGGCATCATTAAAACTTCGAATCAGCAGCGTGACAATTTCAATCCAGACTCCGTTTTCATGCAGCCATCGGATGGTATCGAGAATTGGCCCGATTCGCCCGCCCAGTTGCCGATAATGCCGGTCATCGAAGCTCTTCAGATCAACCTTGTAAAAATCGATCCAGGGCCGGATGTACTCGAGCACTTGCGGAGTTCCGTTGCCGTTAGAGACAAAGGCCGTTTTTAAACCTACCGCCTTCGCTTGTTTGAAAATTTCAACCGCCCACTCCGCGGTAATCAGCGGCTCGTTGTAGGTGCTGACCAGGACCTTCGCGCCAAGACGAAGAGCATCACGCACCAGCAACTCCGGCGTGGCTTCGAGCGGAGGTGAAACCGCGTTCGGATCGCGCAGCGCCTGCGAGGTTACCCAATTCTGGCAGTACGAACAGTGCAGGTCGCATCCCAACATGCCAAAGCTGTAAGCCAGCGCTCCTGGATAGGCGTGGAAGAATGGCTTCTTCTCGATCGGGTCGCATTGCACACCGCCAACATATCCCCAGGGCACGTAAAGCTTGCCGCCTTGGTTGTAGCGGACTTTACAGACTCCAGATTGTCCTTCGGGAATCGGACAGCAGTGTCCACAGGCGAAGCAACGTATGCGATTACGCTCGATCGGCCCATACAGCTCACCTTCGCGAACGTTTTCATTCAGAACTTCTCGGAGGGAAGACAACGGAAACCCCTGCCACTATTTTAGATGGCCTTAACGGGCAGTGCTATCGCGAGGCGCGCGATCCCGCCGTAAGATGGTGGCTGTGGCGCCATTCGTCTGCTTCCTGTTGTTCAGCATGGCGTTGGTGATTGCTTAAACGCGGGGCGCTATCGATAACAATCATTCGCCCGGTCTCATCGCCGCTGGCTTGCGCCAGCAAACCCCAGAAATAGGCTTTGCTGAAGTCCCGCTCCGTGCCTTTACCCGCCCAGAACAAGCTGGCGATTTTCGCCGTAGCTCGAAAGTCTCCGCCGTCGGCAGCCTTTAGGAACCAGCCCAAGGCTTCGTGATAGTCCTGAGTGACACCACTGCCACTGCCAAATCGCAGGGCAATCTCATATTCAGCGGCCGGGTCGCCACCGACTGCAGCCTTCTTGAGATCGGCCATGTTCATGCCCACGTAGTCTGCCGGAGTCGCCTGTTCCGCGGCTTGTGATCTTGGGGGCGAAACAAACCCGCTCATCACTTCGGAAATCCAGGGGGCCGCAAACCAGACCGCAAAAATTACCAGAACAATTCCGGTCGAAAACAACACTGCATTCCTGACCGTAGTTGACGCTTCTTCGAACATTGCGTCGTGTTCGGCGGAATCGGCCGGCTCGGGCGCGGCTGCCGGCTTCGGCTCTGGCAGTTCGATGACCGGCAATGGCTTCCCGGTCGAGTGCATTGCCTGGCTGATGGCCCGGGCCACAATCCGCGCCAGCCGCTCCACTGTGCGGGAGTCGTTGTCCCAAAATGCCGCCGGCTCCACCGAAAATACTTCGATGACCCCCAAAATTTCGCCTTTTAAGGTTTTAATGGGACTGGCGATCACTGAGCGTATCCCAAGCGCGCGATAGCTCTCACATTCCAGTTCCTCGCCGGTTTCTGTGTCGTCGCATTTTCGTGTCGATCCCAAACGAAGGCAGCCGCCGGAAAATCCGGTCGCCGCGTCCAGACGCACTCCGATTTCGGGCGAATCGTTTCCCGCCCGCGCGACGCAAATAAGATCGGCTCCGTCCTGATCCTTAAGCGCAATTGCCGCTCCGCTGGCCCACGTTAAGGCGAGAGCGCGGTCGGCAATCAATTGCAATGCTCCCTCGAGATTAGGCCCAAACAACTCCACGTCTTTCTGTATCTCTGCCCACTCCGCGATCAGCGATGTATAGCTGGCAGCGGAACTTGGTCTCGGTGCAATGGTTTGGGGAACGAATGCCGGACGTGGCTCCATCTGACTCTCCTCAACCTGGTTCTTTGTACTGGCTTCGTCATTGACTGCTAACCATCGCTGAAGCTGGAGCAGCGAGACTTCGGGTAGCTCTGGAAAGCGGACTCCCGCTCTGCCGGAGCTTTCAACCCATACAACGTGCCCGGTGGTGTGAATGCGGGTGTTGGTTTCTGAGAGATCGAGAACTAAAGGGAGAAGGCGGTTTACCTTCATCGGCATCGGCGATTGAATGCATGTTCCCGATTCGCTGATATTCAGGATTTCGCAAAGCTCGACTGGAGCCCCCTGCGAACTTCCATTCAAACTGGCGTAGGCGGGGGTGTGCACCGGATGTCGGGTCACACGCCGACGCTCCCGGCCATGGGCGCCATTTTTAGCGGCAGTCTCCACCAGCCAGTTCTCACCTTCCGAACAGACTTCACCAATCTTACCCCACTAGACACTCCACACAAGTGGCACAAACGGGGTATATGCCGCCGGTCAGTTCTTAGCAGTACGTACCGGTAGCGCTCAGGCGTGAGACCCGCGAGATAGCCGCAACCATCATGCTGGCAAGCAGTTGCATGGTGTTCACGTGCTGGTCGTGAAAGGCGTTTGGGGAGGCTGACAAAACTTCAAAGATACCCAGTGTCTTTTGGCGTTGGCGAAGAGGGGCGGCCAGAATCGACCTGACGCCCAGCCGGCGGCAACTGGCCAAATCCACTTGAGGATCATCCTCCGCATCGTTGCAAAGAACTATCTCTCCGCTACGCAGGCATTCGGCCGAGATTCCCGAATCTGTCTGCAGACGAATTCCCACATCGGGCGCTGTCCGGCCGGCGCGTGCCCTGCATATTACTTCTCCTTCGCCGCTGCGAAGAGCAATGGCGGCTCCCGTTGCTCCGGTCAGAGTCTGCGCTCGCTCGGTTATGACGCCTATTGCTGGCTCCACGTCGAATTTTGGGGCACCATAAGAGGAACCGTAGAAAGAATAGATACCCGTCTCTTCCAGGTGCGCACTCAGCGGCTCAGAATTTTCAAATCCATGGCTCAATTCCGAAGAAAAAATTTCTTCTCCGGGAATGGTGTAGAGCAGGTCGCGGACGATGCGGTTTAGCTCGTTGTCCTGTATTACTCGCGCTAAGGGTTGCGCGCGAAGGGAGCCCCCGAACAGCCGTGAAAGACTGAGCACGGCTTTACTGCCACAAGCGAGACATGCAGGTGTGTTGTTGGAACTGATTAATTCACATTGAACGCAAAAAATGGCAGTTTGCAGCGAGAGAAAATGTATCTGCGAACCCGGCAATCGTGCAGCCATCTGGCAAGCTTCCTCCCCGCGGGAAAGTATTCACGCTAAAGTTCATCGACATGGGAAGGAAAGTAGCTGAATAGGTTCAGTCTGTGGAAATCAGCCGGCCTGCAGCAACACCGGGCTCTGCCTGGAGAGCAGAGAATTGACATCCGATGCCACCGTGCGATGCAGCGCATCGGCAAGAACTGTGACCAAGCTGGTGGTTAGAAGATTAATATCCAATTGCAAGTCGCGGTTTGTATAAGAGCGAAACAGCAGCAACGTACCGCAATAGCGCCTATCGCTGGTCACCAATTCTAGATTCAGACTCCACATGTTCCCGAAACCAGGAGCGGCAAAACTGCCCGGCTTCCTCCATCGCACATGAGGGCACACGGTAGGCTGAACCGAAAGGTTATTTTCAGCCGGCGATATCTCTGCGCGTAGTTCAAACGCGTCGAAATCGTTCGACTCAAATGCAGCGCTCAGTATCCGGCAGAGACTTTGAAAGTCGGCAGCACTTTTAAGCTCTTCCAATGCACGCCGTATTGCGAGGTTATTTGCGAAGACCTGTCGATGCTCCAAGGTTCGTTGCGCTACCCTTCGCAACTCCCCAAATTCCAGGTAACCCAGGTGCTGAACTCCAATCCAAATTCCAACACCCAGCACAGCCAGAACTAACCCCAGTGTGCTTCCAGTCGGCCAGAGCAAGAACAGGCTTAGCAGCGCAAACAGCGCCGAAACGCCGTAAAGCAAAATCACCACCTGCCGGTGCGACATGCCACGCTGCAGAAGTTTGTGATGGATGTGCTCACGGTCCGCGCCAAAAAGAGGTTTGCCACTGATCCATCGCCGCAGCACAGAAAGCGAGGTTTCAAGGATCGGTAGTCCAAAGGAAACTACCGGGATCGCTACCGCAATGAGTGTGGGCGATTTTTGAGCGTCATAGAGCGCGATAGAGCTCAGCATGAAGCCGATAAAGAGGCTTCCGCAGTCTCCGAGAAAAATGGTCGCCGGGTTGAAGTTGAAGCGTAGAAACCCGAGAATTGCGCCCGCGAGCGCCAAAGTGATGAGGGTGATGAGAGGCAACCTTCCCACCAGCGAGACCACGAACACCACCAGAGTTGAAAACAGGGCCGATCCTGCTGCCAGCCCATCCAGGCCATCGATCAAGTTGAATGCGTTCGTGATCGCGATCACCCAGAGAATGGTGAGCGGCAAACTCGTGTACCACGAGAACTGATGATGGCCGAGCAGCAGAGGCAAATCAAAAATCCGCAGTCCTCCCGCGAACAACATAGTCCCGGCGAGTGCCTGAACTGAGAATTTCAGGTATGGGCTGGCGGAGTAAAGATCATCGTAAATTCCTAACAGGAAAACGATGATTGCAGGCGGAAAAATGGTAAGCAGGGGCGTTAGTGAAAAATTCCCCTGTGCGCTTCCCAGAAATTGCCCGGCCACAAGACCAAAGGCCGTGGCCGCGCAGAAAGAGAATACAATCGCGATCCCTCCCAGCCTCGGAACCAACCGATCATGCAGATGATGACCGTGCGAACTGACAGCTACCCATCCGTTGCGAATGGCAGCATCTCGAACACATTTTGTCAGGACAAACGAGGACAGAAGCGAGATGGCAAAGCCCAGGACCAGAACTAGCAAACGCAGTTCCCCCTCAGAACTGTTGCGGTCCGGCAGATCCTGATTCGAACACCCAGACCGAGCGATCTTCTGATCACTATAGGCTGAGCGCTCTCGCGAAACTATTCTCTCTGTGGGTACCGCTGTTTCCGAGTTGTGTACGCGCAAGCAAATGAAGGCCGCGTCAGTAACTCGCTGTGCTAGACTCCAGCCAAAATGCGAATTCTTTCGAATTTTTCCGAATCACGTTTCCAAGTTCTGGCTTTCGCATTGCTCTTGTTGTCCGGACCGATCACAGCCCAGACTGTATTCCCGTCCGCCCAGCCCAGTTCCCGATCTGATGTTGACGACGCAAATCTCTCCAAACTCGCGGCTGTTCCCGCTGGCGATGCTTCCGCGGTGCGACTGGGCCCTGGGGACCTGATCGAGGTTAGCGTCTACAACGTCCCGGAACTCAGCACCAAGATTCGCGTGAGCACCAGGGGAGACATCAACCTGCCGCTCATCAATTACGTGCACGTCGATGGCTTGACAATCGACGAGGCTGAGTCCGTGATTGAACGTCGTCTTGACAGTGGCGGGTTCGTGAAAAATCCGCATGTGCAGATCTTTATTCAGGAGTACACCTCGCAAGGGGCCAGCGTTCTTGGGGAAGTCGCTAAACCGGGAATTTATCCCATCCTGGGCGGTCAAAAACTATTCAGCCTGTTGTCCTCGGCCGGCGGATTTACGGATCGCGCGGGAAGCAGTATTACCATCACTCACCATGATCAACCGCCGATCACGGTTGCCATTTCTCGCAACCTTGAGGACCACCCACAGAGCAACGTTGCGATTCTTCCCGGCGATACGGTAGTTGTGCGTCGTGCAGATGTGGTGTACGTCGTCGGTGACGTAAACCGCCCGAGCGGATTTCTAATGGATAGTGGTCACATCAGCGTGCTGCAGGCGATTGCGCTTGCGGGAGGGGTAAACTCTACCGCAAAAATAAATGGCGCTCGCATCGTGCGAAGAGGGCCAACTGGACTCACAATGGTGCCCGTTCCACTGAAGCAGTTGATGGAAGCCAAGGCCAACGATTTGCCGATGAATGCCGACGACATTCTGTTCGTGCCGACCAGTTCACGCAAGCGTATGCAAGCACGTACCGCGGATGCCGCGGTGCAATTGGCGACTTCTGTGGGAATTATTGCGGTCCGGCCTTAAGCGGCCACGGCAGCCTCTGAAACGCCCGCCCCTGCCGTTACTTCATTCAATACATCGAGGTAGATGGAAGCGGTGCGGTCACGCGAGAAGTTGCGCACGATATATTCACGTCCACTGCAGCCCAGCCTTTCCCGCAACCAGTCTTCATTCCGCAATCTGAGTATCGCGTCGCATAAGGCCGCGGAGTTTTCCGGCGGGATACACAAGCCGGCGTTGCTGCGCTCTATTATTTCCCGCGCCTGGCCCTCCACACCGAGTATCACGGGGCGCGCACAGGACATAAATTCCAGCATTTTTGTCGGAATGACGGTCTCAAAAACTTCTGACTTCTTCAGCAGGACTAGGCAGGCATCAGAAGTGGAGATGTAATCCGGAATTCTCTCCCGCAACTGCTGCGGAACGAAGGTGATGTTGCCAAGGCGCTTCGATTTCGCCAACTCCATGATGCGCTGGCGGTCGGCACCGTCTCCGACGACCAGAAACGCTATCGCAGGCTGCTCAACCTGACACTTTTCTGCGGCGGAAATCAGTGTCTCCAAACCATGAGCCAGCCCCAGAGTTCCGATGAACGAAACCACGAATTTCTCTGTGAGACCTAATTCGGCACGCAAATCAGAGTTCGTTCGCCGTGGACTGAATATTGAAGCCTGCACGCCGTTAGGCACCACCGACATTTTTTCTTGTGGCACCCTCCACCTCTCCGCAAGGTACTGTTCGAACGCGGGCGTGACGACAACCATGTGGTCGGACTGGCGATAAAGGAACCCAGCGATTCTTCCCAGCACGCGATGCAGCGCCGAATCGGCGTCTCCCACTCCCACCGCGACCAGCGACTCGGGCCAGAGATCTCTTACTTCGAGAACAAAAGGGACCCGATTGAGTCGCGCAATCCACCAGCCCGAAAGCCCGACCAGCAACTGCGGAGAACTCGCAATGACCACATCGGGCCGCTCAAGAAATGAACCTGTAATGGCCGCGGAGGCAAAAAATGAGCTGTAGTTCAGAATGCGCTCATAGGGCTTGCGATTAGGAAACGGCAACAACCACGAACGTACAACGTTAACCGAGTGCACCTGCTCACGGTGGACCAGTTGGCGGAATCGCCGCCTGTATTCCGGATGTACGACACCATTCGGATGATTGGGAAATCCGGTGAGTACGGTAACTTGATGACCTTCTTTGACCCAATACTGGGCCAGCTCTGAGACCCGCGCAGAAGGAGCTCCCATCTCAGGCGGAAAATATTGCGAGATGTACAGTATCTTCAGAGCGGCCTCAGTAGTAGCAAAGTTTGAAAGCTCCCTTGTAGCAAAGCGCGCGCGTACGCTTGGATTGGCTTCGCGCGTACCCATCCCAGCGATCCGCGTAATCCTGAAAGAACTTTTCTGAAGTGATTTTGTGCATCACCCGCAATTGCGTCACATGGAGGCGGTGATAAAACGGACTCGCAACCATGGGGATCAGCGTGCCCGAGAGCTCGTAAAGCGACCAGAATCCGAGGTCATAGCGGTGAAGGTTGTCGTGCATTGTCTTCACTACGGCGCCGAACAGGCGAATGGCCTCTGCTGATCCAGTCGCGAGGAAATAGTCGTATATACCCCACGCAGCCCACATAAATCCGTTCAGAATGTGAGTCGGCGGCGAGACTATGTACTCCTCGAACCACAGGTTCTGCTCGCGATCCCTAAAGCTCACGCCACCTAAGGCCGCATCGATGAGAAAGCTTTGAAACGCATGTGTGGCGGTATCCAGATATTTCTTTTCGCCGGTTTCTGCGTGTGCGCGCACCAGCAGCGAAATACCCTGCCCTTGAGCCAGTCCGGAGTACCAGGGCGCCTTTAAACGCTGCCGATATTCCCAGTCGAAATCGTGGTTCCAGACATGTACGCCGTCTGAATTCTGCTCCAGCTTCGTGCACAGCCATTCACTCGCAAGCAAGAATTTTTCCCGAGCCTGAGCGTCACCGGTTCTGTTTAGCAGGTTGTAGTTGCCCAGTCCCCATTGCGCGATCGCGATTGGGTTATGTCTCTGGCCAATGGCGCCGCGATAGTCAAGCAGCGGAATTCCGTCTCGGTCATGCGGGCCCTGGTAAACAGCCTTTTCAGCAAGCGCCATGTAGTACTCACCCAAGGCATGCACCGAAGCATGGGGATTCAGTTCGGCGGAGTCATGCCAAAAACTCAATTGGCTTTTCCCAGGCAGAAGGTACGCGCTGAAAATGCGGCGGTAGTAGCTCAGTGCGTTCACGATTTGTGCACAAGTATGAAGCTGGGCAGACTATAGCATCGAATTGGGGGTTTCCCTTCCTCGCTGGAACCTAAAGCATCACGGTCGAGGGCCAATCAGGGAGTATCCAATTGAATCAGGACACGAGGGGCGCGGCGAGGCACTTGGCGGCGGTAGTGTGCACTTCCTGTTCGCGACCGTTACGGAGCGAATCAACTATTCGGATGGTCGCCAACGTCGATGCGGCAATTTCGTCAAATGATATCGGGGAAGGCGAGCCAGTGCATATGCATTCGGAAAATTCCTGCCATTCTGTGATGTGACCTTTGTTTTTTTTGAGCCAGGAACGAAGTGACTGTTTTTTCCCGTTACGGACCAGATTAAGCCGCCGGAAATCATCGAGAACCGCCGCGCTACTTCCCCCGAACACTTCTATGCGCTCTTTCGAAAACGCCCGATCACCATTCGAGGCATAAACAATGGTGCCGACCGAGCCATCCGAGAATGCAATGGTTGCGGTCACATCAGGGTTCGCCAGCGTAGCCGAATTTTGGGCTCGCACCGAAACGGGGGTCGCCTCGCATAAAAACGAAAGCAAATCGACGAAGTGGCAAACTTCTCCCAGGATGCGCCCGCCGCCTTCCTCGGGATCGTTGATCCAATGCTCCGTAGGCAATGTACCTGCATTAACGCGATAGATCATCGTGAATGGCCCAGCGGTAGCGGCGAGAAATGACCTGAGACTCTTGGCCATAGGAGCAAAGCGTCGATTGAAGCCAATCATCAGGCGACAATCTGAGGTCTTCCGGTACAACTCCTGAATCTCCTGAAGGTCATCTTCGAGAATACACAGCGGCTTCTCGCAGAAAACATTCTTGCCGCTTGCGATTGCCCTCTTCACTTGCGCGGCGTGGAGATGGTGCCGAGTCGCGATCACAATTGTGTTGATCGAAGGGTTACCGAAGATCTCGTCTTCGTCGGTGGTACAGAACTCGAACCCGAACTTTCGTCCCAGTGAATGAACACGAGCTCCGTTGGTGGTGCAGATTCCTGTCAATTCTGTGATGGGATCCCGCCTCATCGCCGGGACCAAAACGCCGCGGGCAAAATTCCCTGCTCCAAGCAGGCCAACCTTCACCGGCTTCGACTTCGATAAAGCGCCGCGAGGCCGGATCAATTGCAACCGGGCGATTTCGCCACTCTGGTTGGCCGCATATTCCAGGATCACTCCCAAGTGAGGCTCCTTCACCCTTCCGGTGATCATGTCATAGGCCGAGGTGGCATTTTCTATAGCAAAGCGGTGGGAAATCAGCGGCCCCAGATGCACCTTCCGCTCTGCGACTAACCGCAGGAAGGCTTCCATATTGCGAGTCTCTGACCAGCGAACATAGCCGATGGGATAATCCCGGCCCTTCTGCTCGAAGGCAGCGTCGTAGCGGCCTGGTCCATACGAACGAGACACTCGGAAATTAATTTCTTTTTCGTAATAAGGTCGCCGTTCCAGTTCCATCCCCACCGCTCCTACCGCCACCACTATCCCTCGATCGCGCACGACCTCAGCAGCCATATTGACGGGACCACTGCTCGCACTTTCGGCAGCGATCACAACTGCGTCGACTCCATATCCGTTGGATTGGCTAAGGCAAAGGTCACGAAATTCGTTCGCTGACGTCGTTGCCGCAGAAGCACCGCAACGTACGGCAAGAGCAGAACGCTCTTGCAACAGGTCGATCCCAACTACGCGGCATCCTGCGGCATTTAGAATTTGCACCGCCAGTTGCCCCAGAAGACCAAGTCCGATCACGGCCACGACTTCACCGAGCTTCGCTTCGGCTATTCGCACTCCATGGAGGGCAACGGCCCCGAGAGTGGTGAAGGCAGCGCTCTCAAAATCGATTTCAGCCGAAGGAATTCTAGCCACGAGCATCCGCGGCACACAGGCAAACGCCGCATGCACAGCTTGGCCAGCCCCTGCGCATGCCACGCGATCTCCCGGGCGCAAGTCATCAATCCCGACTCCCACTTCTATTACTGTACCGGCGCTGCTGTACCCGAGTGGCAACGGCTCGTCAAGCCGACTGCGTACCGCATCAACTGCGGACAACACCCCGTCTCGGCGAACCTTCTTCAAAACTTGCTTGACGAGATCAGGCCGCGCATGCGCCTTCTTAACCAGACTCTTCGAGGCAAACTCAGCCGAGGCCCGTTCCGTTCCAGCTGATACGAGGGAGTTCGCAACTCGCACCAGCACACAGCCGTCCGCAATCGCCGGTGGAGGCACATCGGCGACCTGAATCTCCCCGGTCCGCGCACTTTGCAGTAGTTGTTTCATGCGATCGCTGCCTGAACGGCATCCTGTTCAGAAAATGATCTACGCCGGTCAAGGAAGTCCTGCATCCATAACTCGAGTGTGAGAAATTGCCAAATCTGCATTGACCAATTTTTTTTCCTGCTACGGTGTTCCTCGACAAGTTGCCGGACCATGCGTGGACGAAAAAGACCACGAGATTTCAGGAGCGATTCCGACAAGAGATCATCGGTCATTTCCTTCAAATCGTTTGCCAGCCAGTAGTCAACTGGGGCGGCGAAGCCGGCTTTCGGTTGTCGACGTACTTCGGTGGGCAATACGTCTTGTATTGCCTTCCTGAAAATGTGCTTCGTTTTCGGGAAAAACAATCCTTTGAGTTTTAAGCCAGGTGGAACATTCCATGCCACAAATTCTGCAAGTTCGTGGTCAAGAAATGGAACCCGCACCTCGACTGAGCACGCCATGCTCATCTTGTCGTTGTAGGCGAGATTCAGGCTGGGCATAAAGATCTTGGTATCCAAATAGAGCATCTGGTTCAGAAAATCTGCGCCCGCAACTCGATCGAATGCAGATTCGTGGATTGAATTCGCTCTCGTGCAATCGATTTCGTCACGCAAGGATTGCGAATACAACATCTGCCTGTGATCTGCTCCCAAATACGTGCCGTTCTGATTGAAGCGCGCTCGTGGTGCCAGCCCACCCGAACGGAGCATCTTTTTCGTAAGCCGTGACTGTGACGTGAAAGCAACTCGTGAGCTGGGAATGCGGTCCACTGCCGCTTCAGCCATCCTCCATGCCGCCGGGGGCACAAATCCAAATACTTGCCCCCAGTAGTGCGCCGCGTATTTCCGGTAGCCAGCGAACAACTCATCGCCGCCAACTCCCGAGAGCAGGACGGTCACATCGCGGCTCGCCTCGCGGCAAACCAGATAGGCGGCGATGATCGCCGGGTCTGCCACGGGCTCATCCATGTGCCAACACAACTTGGGCAGCAGACTGGCCACATCCGGCTCGACCACGATCTGCCGGTTTTCACATCCAAGCTGTTTCGCAAAACCGGCGGCTACTGCCGGATTGTCGAGAGAGTTTTCTCCATTGCGATATTTTTGCGGGAAGGTAATCGTATAGGTGCGCAGCGGCCGTTTCGCCGTTTGGGCCATCATCGCGACGATGCTCGATGAGTCGAGTCCCGAGCTCAGGAAGGCGCCGAGCGGCACGTCGCTCATCATCTGCTGTTCGACCGAGTGCTGGAAACGATCGCGAATTTCTCGCGCCAGCATCTCCTCAGAAAAAGAAAACCGATAGTTTTCTGGAGGAAAACTTAGATCCCAGTACTGAGAGATATGCAGATGGCCGTCGCGAAATTCAGCCGAATGCCCTGCCGGCAATTTCAGAATTCCCTCAAATAGAGTCTTCGGCTCAGGCACCCATAGAAACGTCAGATATTGATCCAGGCTCTGGAAGTCGATCCGGGCTTCGATGCCGGGGATCTCGAGCAGCGCTTTTATCTCAGACGCGAACGCCAGCCTGTGATTGCGAAATGTGTAGTAAAGCGGCTTTATGCCGAAGTGGTCGCGTGCCATGAACAGCCGCGGCGAGGATTCGCGCAGATCGCAGATGGCGAACGCAAACATTCCCTTCAGTCGATGGACACACTCGCCGCCTTCCTCTTCGTACAAGTGAACGACAACTTCTGTATCGGCCCCAGACTTGAATCGATGCCCTTTCGCTTCGAGTTCACGACGCAAGGCACGGAAGTTGTAAATCTCGCCGTTGTAGGTAATCCAGACAGTGCCGTCCTCGTTCGACATCGGCATGTGTCCGTCAGTCGTCAGATCGAGGATGGAAAGGCGGCGGCTGCCCAACCCAAAATATGAGCCGTTCGGCGAATGGTGCTCCCAAATTCCTGAGTCATCGGGACCCCGATGAAATTGCGCGGCATTCATTCGCGCCAGCATTTCGCGGTTGCCCCAATTCGCGAGGCCGCTAATGCCGCACATGCGAGTCCTTGAGAACGGCCAATTGCTGACTGAGAGAAACGTCTTGGCAAAAGAGCTTCGCTTCGTACAGCTTGGCCTTGATATGGAAGAACTGCACAGCCTGAAAGCCGCAGTAGATCAGCCCGGGAACGCCATCGAGGAACCCAAAGCGTAAGACGTACTTATAGAAGAAAAACAGAATCGAAGAACCCGGTAAGTTGAAAAACCTCGCACGAATCCAGCGCCGACGCTCAGCCTGCGAACCAAATAGCTTCGGTTGAAGCGCGCTTTCTCCATGCGATTTCCCTACCCGCGCTTCCCAGTTGGAGTACTCATTGTGCTTCTGAATATATCGGGAGAGATTTTCAATATTGCGATGTACAATCCGCGCCTTCAACTTACGCACAGGTCCGTCAATCACGACGTGCTCATGGACTTCCATGTCACACATCGATGCGTCCTGCAGACGCGTGCGGCATTCGAACTGCCCCTTCCCACGGCGGAACAAGCAAAGTTTGTAGAACGTCGCTCCGCTGTGCCGAAGCCGCTTACCAAGAAAAAATATATCCAGGCCAATGTAGTAGCCGTCCGCGTTAGGATCAGCAATTGCGCGCCGGATCTCGGTAACCAGCTCGGGGCTGAGAGACTCGTCTGCGTCGAGGAGTAATACCCACTCATATTCCAAAGACAGCGTGTCCAGTGCCCACTGACGTTTCTTCGGCCATCCTCCGTGATAGTGAAATTGAACCACTTTGGCGCCGAAGGACCGCGCAACTTCGATTGTTTCGTCAGTGCTCTGCGAATCGATGACACAGACTTCGCCCGCACCACGCAATGATTCCAGACATGACCGCAGGTTTCGAACATCATTCCGAACTGCAACAATGACGCTCACGGGCAGTGAAACCGGAAAGGAATGCAGCCGGGAATTTGCAGACAGAACTGCCGCTTCCGACTCGCTCCATACTGGTGCAGACGCCGTCAGTTCTGGCATTTGAGGTGAGTTCTGGGGACATCTTACTGGAAGGTGGTAAGCGGAAAATCGCTTAGGGAGTGCACAACTTTGTACTCTACAGCTACAAGTGCCTTCTCTATTCTGGGCCCGTGGCGTGCACGGCTACACCTCCGGATCTGAAGATTGAAGTCGCCGAGTTCTGGAACACGGAACCGTGCGGCACCCGCTATCTGGGCGAGAGTTCCAGTTTCACCAGCCATTCCCAAGCCAGATACCTGCTGGAACCGCACATTCCGGAGTTTGCAGGGTTCGCCTCAGCGTGCGGCTTAAGAGTGCTTGAAATCGGAGTTGGAATAGGAGCCGATTATGAGCAATGGCTGAGAGCGGGCGCTCTCGCAACCGGTGTGGATATCTCAAAATCTTCGCTGGAGTGTGCTCGCCGGCGATGCGAGCTTGCGGGATTCACGCCCGATCTTCACTTGGCTGACGCCGAAAATTTGCCCTTCCCCTCAGAATCTTTCGATCGCGTCTACTCCTACGGGGTCATGCATCACAGCCCCGACACGGGCCGTTGCATTCAGGAAGCGCTGCGCGTGCTCAAAGCCGGCGGCGAGGCGCGGATCATGCTCTATCACCATGTCTCATTGACCGGGATAATGCTCTGGCTGCGTTATGGCATTTGGCGCGCACAGTCTATTCGGCAGTGCGTCTATGAAAAGCTAGAAAGTCCCGGCACTAAAACATTCACCCGCGACGAAGTGCTGAACCTGATGCGTGGCTTCGAGGATGTTAGCATTGACCAGGTCTTTAGCCCCGGCGATCTGCTGCTTCATCAACCTTCGCAACGATTCCGCGGTACGCCTTACCGGATGCTCTTTAAACTCTTCCCCCGCACACTGGTTAGGAAATTCGGCCGAAAATGGGGGCTGTTTCTGTTGATCAGCGCAGTAAAACCATCGAGAGCCTGCAATTGAGTGCTGGAATGTCGCATTTGGAGCTGGCCTCAACCCCGGATTCCTCAACCGCCGATCGCTTGGTTCTGCTCCCAGGTCGTGAAAGAAATATTCACTCCCGATTTTATCGCCCTGAATTGGACTTGTTGCGCTTTTTCGCATTTCTATGCGTATTCTTCCACCATTCACTGCCGGGATTCGATCTGTCCCACCATGCGGGAGCAATCTCTCCGATCATTTGGAATGCGCTTAAGCAGGCGGGCAGCTTCGGAGTTTGTCTATTTTTCTTACTGAGCGCCTACCTGATCACTGAATTGTTAGAGAGAGAAAGGTCCTCCACCGGCACAATTCACGTGTCCTCGTTTTATCGTCGGCGTATGTTTCGGATCTGGCCGCTGTATTTCGCTTTTCTAGCCGCAACACTCGCCCTTGGCATGTTTGTCCCTGCATTCCGTATTGAGCCTGGCCGATTGCTGGCTTTGATTTTCCTCTCGGGAAACTGGTATGCCGCCTTTCTTGGTTGCGGGTTAAGTCCCATTGCACCGTTGTGGAGCATTTCCGTTGAGGAGCAGTTCTACTTAACATGGCCCTGGATCGCAAAATTTTGGCAACGGTCGGGTCTTAGGCGCACGTCCTTTCTGCTTCTTCCTGTCTCGTCAGCAATCATTCTCTGGCTCTCGCGAAGTGGGATTCAAGCAAGACGAGAAATTTGGGCGAACAGCTTCGTTCAATTCCAGTTTTTTGCTCTTGGTGCAATTCTCGCTCTTTCCCTACGTCACCGCACCCCAACCCTCACGACAATCTCCCGTCTCATTCTTTTTTTGGTCGGACTTCTGTCATGGCTTTTGGCTGAAGTGGTATTCCACATAAAGGATGACGCAGGGACCCTATCGAGCAGTTCCATGCTCGCCGGCTATGGTCTAGTTGCAATCGGATGTCTCATTTTGTTTCTCGCTTTCCTCGGCATTCCGCAACAACACGTACCAGCCAAACTGGCGTATCTGGGCAAAATCTCTTATGGCCTCTATGTTTTCCATATGCTGGCTCTGTTTTGCGCTGAGAAGGTTGTATCAAGCCACGCTTCGATCTTGCGCTTAGTCTCAGAGCCCCACTACTTTCGCTTCGTGCTGATCCAAGTGTTGGGGTTCGGCATCAGCGTATCGCTTGCAGCCGCGTCATACCGGTTTTTTGAAACGCCGTTTCTTCGCGCCAAGGAACGCTTTACATTCGTTCAATCGCGAAAAGTATGAGCTCTGGCACAATCTCGACAAGTCCGCCGAAAACTAAGATCGCACAGGTCAAGGTGCTCACTCACGTCGATCGAAAAGCCTATTGGTGGCCAGCTGTATTCTTAGTTTCCGCCGCGTTCAACTGCCTGTTTCAGATCATTTGGCTTTGGCGGTATACCGCGCGCAATATTAACTATGACGCCATTTCCTACATAGGAATTGCGCGTCATCTGGTTGATGGCGATTTCCATGCATCGCTACAAGGGTATTGGAGTCCGGCATTCTCCTGGTGTATTGCTGCAGCATCCTTGTTCTCGCACAATTTCCTGCTGAGCGCCCGACTTATTAGCATTGCATCATTTGTTTTGTGCTTGCCGCTTATCTACCTCTTGTCGTTCAAGCTTTGGCGCTCGATGACCCTCGCGTCACTGTCCGTTCTCTGCTTCACGCTATCACGTGGAGTTGTCGCCCTTTCCGTTTACTTCATAGGCGCAGACTTTTTCCTCACCGCGGCAGTGTTGGCGTATTTTATTCTTCTGCTGGCCTGCTTGCGGAATCCCGCTCCGGCAAACTGGCTGAAACTTGGCGCTGTGCATGGGTTAGCATCCTTGATAAAAGCATTCGCCATGCCTTGGCTGGCCGTTTGCACGTTGCTAGCAGGAATTCTTCTAGGCTGGCGAAATTCGAAGAAAGTAACAGCCACCGCGCTTCTGGGCCTGACTATTCCCTTCGCCGTTTGGATTACATGGGGCACGATCTTATCCACCAGATATGGGAGATTCACGCCCGGATATCAGTCGAAATGGAATCTCCTCAGCACCGAAGCACAGAACACCGAAAGCACTAGGAATTTTTTCTACCTCACGGACACTTCAAAGACCATGGACAAGTACATGGTCGTAGACAATATGTATCCATCGTCTCCTCTATGGGATCAACGACTCCATACCAAGCCTCTCGCAACCCAGATAGTCCGCAAAGAAATCCTTAACCTTCCTGAGGCAATTAGACGGATCTTTGTGCTGATTACTCCTGCCGGCATCCTGACACTCCCACTGTTGCTCCGTAGTTTGAATAGTGATGCGACGCGATCAGAGTTCTTCTGGGTGGGGGTTGTAGTCACTGGCTCGATAATTTGCGTTTTGGGATATTGCATGCTCGTGTTCGACGGAAGGTATGTGCTTCCTCTCATACCCTTACTGATGATCGCGACGACGCCGTTCTTGTGGCCGGGCGAAAAACGCCTGTCTGGCACGGGAGTGAGGGCCGCCCTCGGACTCTTATTCCTCGGCTCAATCGCATTTTTCTATTGCTATAAGACTTCTCCCTTTCGAGCAATTCGACGCGATTATCAAAGCGGGGTCTACCAACTGGCTGCCGCACTGAGCCGCGTCCCAAAATGCAACAGGCTGGTTGTGATTGGGAGCGGCCCGTTTCCGGCGCATGGCGTCGGATGGGAGGCCGGAATTTACGCCAGCTATTTCGGGCAGTGCAGGATGGTTGGGTTCGACGCGAAGATTCCGCCAGATAGCAAGATTGAATTTGCAATCACCGATGTCGATAAACTGAACGCTGATTCAGTTCTTCTCCTCGATGATGCGAGAACCGGTAATGGCGCTGCGCTATTGAACGCGCTCCTGCAAGACCATTTCCAGCTTGCGAATGCCGAGCAAAACCCTGACAAACGCGAAATCGGCAGCGTGTTATGGAAATGACGTGCGCCCGAGGTGCAAATGCGTTTGCAGGGTTGCAGGTTGTGAATGCATGCTGACAACAGATATCTGGGATAACAGGTGTTGCACATGCCCTGCCCAGCTGAACTGTGCAGATCGCTCCCTTCCCGCCGCTACAAGTTGAGAGTTCAAGTCAGCACTTTGCGCGATGTTCGCTACCGTATCCGCAAGCGCAGCAACGGAAAAGCACTGGAAATATCGCGCAGCCTCACCGCAAACTTCCCGATGCACCGGAATGTCGGATGCAACGACAGGCAGTCCACATGCCATAGCCTCAACTAAAGGATGAGCAAACGTCTCGGCATACGCGGGGGTCACGTAAATATGACAGCGGCGATAAAGCTGATGGATGCAAGCATATGGCACAGCGCCCAGTTCTACTACATGCTCGGACACTCCCAATTTTTGCACCAGCCGACGCGCATCTGTTGCGTCATACGCGCCCGGGTTTGCGCCTCTTTTGAGCTTGCAGGTCAACAGTAGTTTTACTTTTTTGCTTTTCAATTTTTCACAAATCAAAGGCAGGGCCCGGATCAGAGTTTCAAAGTTGCGGTAGTAGTTGTAGTGACTCACAAACAGCAATCGCAAACATGCTCCACTTTCCTCAAATTCTTTCTCCATTTCGCGAGATAAGGGCCGTGAGTCTGCGAAGAATGTCGCGCCGTCGAAGCCGTGGTGGAGGGCCAGCACAGATTTAGACGTCCAACGCCTGAGTTCACTCGCGAATGCCTCGCTGGGAGTGATGGTCAGGTCCGCCCATCGCACCGATTTCTTTGCCAACATGCCTTTGTAGAAATTGTCCGCCAACATCCCGTATTCTCCGCGCGAGCGCAGATCGCGGCGAAAATCAGCGGACGTATACAGTGAGTTTCCGCTGAGCAAAATTTGCGGCACCGGAGAATTTTTCAACGCAAAGTTGCCGGCTGAGATCAGAACGTCTGCCTGGGATTTGCGAATCAAGTCGGGCAATCTCCGTTGTTCGAACCAGAAGCGCCGCAGCGTCGTCAGAGTTTCAGGCGGACAGATCAGGGTCACGCCGGGAAAGTTTTCAAAATTGTCTTTCAGGGCTGGCTGTACCGCTAGAATAGTCCGCACGTTCGGCAACGCCGAGAGGTGCGGTACAACATTGTGCAGGTATGTCAGCCCCGATCCGGAGCTAGCAGCGAGTCCATTGAGGAATATGCGAATCATTGACTGGCGGGTGAACCGGCAAAGTGTGCGGCCGGCATCAGGACGGTGTGGCCGGCAAGCTCGGCAACTCTTAGCTCCGCGGGCCCCTGATGGGTGAGATCGGCAAGAATGAACACCATAGCCCAAAAGAACACGCAGACGTAGTAGCCGACCGCGAAAAGCCAGTCTTCAAATGCGGCGCCGATGAAGCCCGCCACGACGATGCCGGCTGCCGGAATTAACGGGGAGAATACGGTCGGGCTTCTCCTCAACTGAGTGAGCGCTCGCTTTGCGTTCCATGCTGCTGTACCGACCAGAAGGTAAAACGGGAAAACCCCGAGCAGTCCAGACCACTCCAAAATCGCGAGATAGCTGTTCCCATGCTCCCGAATCATCCGCGAATCGATGAAATGTTGCCGCGTTAATTCGAATTCTGTTGTGCTTTGGGCGGTTACGCTGGTGCCGAAGCCGCTCCCGAACCAGGGATGGTCCCGGATAACTGAAAAGGTCTGCTCCCAAGGGCCTTTACGCGATCCAAGAAGCCCTTGCTGTGGCTTTCCCTTATAAAGAAACAGGGCCGTCACAGACTCGGAACCTGCGTCTTTCATTTCCTCGGTTGGACGTGGCGCGAACATTGCAGCCACCATCGCGATCGCAACTATTGCCACGGCGCCACTCAGGATTAACCTGTGCTGCTTTAGAGCCATGCAGACCAGCAGGCAGGAGAGAATTCCCGCTGCGATACCGGCACGCGAAAAGCTGCTCATCAAAAGCATCAATGCCAGGCACAATTCAAAACCTAAGCGTCTCCTGACTAACACCGTGCCTGCACATAGAAATCCCCAAAGCATGACAGGGACAATTACAACGCCCATGATCGCGCCCAAAGAATTTGGATTCCCAAATATTGGAACGCGCAGGACAAAATACGAAATTGTCGACACGTATGTGACGATTTCGCACGCGACGAGAAGCCTGCGGAAGAAAATTTCAGGGCGAAAGGTCGGCACTGCAAGGCGTGCTCCCGCGGCCCCGTACAAAAAAAGCAAAAACAAGCTCACCGACTTAAGCAGGGCTTCTTGCGGGTAGCCGGAAACTGAAGCGGAAACCACCGCCGACAACACACAAAAAAAAGACACCAGATGGATCGCTCCAAAGTGATGATCGCGCTCTTTCATGTAGACTGCCAATCCCGCCAAGGCGCCCACCGCGAGCATGATCCAGCGCCCCTGCAACCATGCTCCACTTAGCGGCAATCCGATGCCTGCCCACAGAAACGACAGCATCAATACCGCGAAAAAGTACTTCTTGTAACTGCAGAGTGCGGCGATGATGACCTGCGCAGCGATGACCGTACCGAGTATTTCCGGGCTCGCCAGGTAGCCAGGAAGTTTCAAAAGCACTGCCGCGAAAATGGCAAGAACAGCCAAGAGTGCAATGGGCGCGCGCAACTCGGACCGCAGCATGAGAGTGACGGTCGCTTCCTGTCGACCGTATTCGAATCATAACTGCCAGCAAACTCTCCATCATTGCCAAACCAGATTCGCGTCACAGCCGCTTGCTTTCGCTGGAAGTGGTTTCAGAGATCAAGCCGGCAGAATTGAAAAAGGGCGTGGCATCAGCCCGTTCGGTTACCGCTAGAGTCGCTTCGGCAATTCCGCGGGCGCAGCATTCCGGAGCGTAGCGTCGGATGATTTCACGGCTTTTATTTGACATCCGTTCCCGCAAAGCGGAGTTGCAGGCAATCTCCTGCATGGCGCATGAAAGTTCGAACGAATCTTGCGGCTTTACCAGAATGCCATTTGACGAGACCAGGTCAGCCGCACATCCCGCTACCCAGGTGCAAATTACCGGCAACCCGCAAGCCATAGCTTCGTTGACCACCATGCCCCAGGTGTCACTGTGCGTCGGAAAGACGAGACACTCAGCCAGTGCGTAGTAGCTGGCCAATTCCTCGCGATGCACAAAGCCGGCAAAATCAATGCACCCAGGAAATATGGTCCGGGCCTGCGATTCCAACTCTGCCCGCAGGGGGCCGTCGCCAGCCAGAACCAAGCCGACTTCCAAGCGCACGGATTCAGGCAGAGTTGCATATGCATTTAGCAATTCCTGGACTCCCTTTTCTTTCACCAGTCGTCCAACAAACAGGAAGTAACGCGCAGGCAATCCGAGCCTTCCGGAGATGCGAACTGCATCCGCCCTGGCAGACTCCGCCCTCCTCGCAAACAAGGTACTATCGACTGCGTTCGGAGCAACGAAGGTGACGTCAGGAAGTGCGCCCATCTGCTGAGCGTATTCACGCGCTGAAATTCCCGGGACAACGAACCCATCGCATCGGCTGAAAAAACTCTGTTTCAGTGATTCCAGGAGAATGTTGCCACTCCGCGCATCCTTGGTTGTACTTTCAGACCACAGCAGAAATCGGACATCGTTTCGCCTCGACCAGCGTAGAGCCTGCCACGATGCAAGATAGTTATATCCGCCACACAGAATCGCGTCCGGCCCCAGTAGTTGGAGGACTTCTGCCACATTCTGGTTCAAGAGCAGGTTATATTTGCCGACCCGGTTTCGCCAGGAAGGCAGCACCTGATATGAAAAGCGGATCTCGTCCGAATAGATCCGCCACTGCCGCGTGGTGGGATCGGTGGCAGAGAGAAAAATGACGCTCAAATCAATGCATTCGTGCTTCGCAAGTTCGTTGAAAACAGGGATCCGATACGGCGCAATCAGCTCCGTGACTACCACCAACCGTCGCTTCATGCCGCAGTCCACCGGTAGACTTCAGCCAGTTTTCTTGCCTGGTGAGACAGCGTGTAATTGCCAAGAATGGCTTTACGCGCCACTGTACCGATCTTCTTCCGGAGTTCTTCATTCTGCACGAGAGCCAACATCACATCACGTAGGTACAATTCATCATTAGGAGGAACCAACATTCCGGTTTCGCCATGTTCAATGATTTCGTCAATGCCCTGCCCGTAGCATCCAATCACCGGCTTTGCGCACGACATTGCTTCCAGGTAAACGCAGCCCAGCCCTTCGTACGCGCTAGGCAGGGCAAATATTGCGCATCGCTCCATGGCATCTGCAACTTTGCTTCTGCTCTGGCGCCCATGAAACTTCACTCGGTTTGAGATTCCAAGGCTCCTTGCGAGTGCACCCAGGTTCCCACGCTCCGGTCCATCGCCGATAATTTCAAGCGTCCAGTCCCTGGCTGCCGCCGAAATTTGAGCGAACGCGCGAAGCAGGAGGGCATGTCCCTTGATCGGTATCAGATTTCCAACGCTCAGCACGATCTTTGGTAAATCCGACTCAACGCCGGGCGAAAACAGGCCGGTATCTACTCCGTTGTAAATCACGGTTACATTTCTTTCGATTTCCCTTGAAACCTGCTCACGCACCTTGTGGCTGATACAGATCACCTCACTGGCCGAGCAATAGACGGTGGTGGCGACACGCTTGCACCACATTCCAACTACACCGCCCTGTTTCTCGAAGAAGGCGTCCAACCCATGCACCGAAATCACGAATGGAATGGATAGCCGCTTGCTCAAGCGAGCAGCCGCCAGTCCGCAAGGCAACGCTGCATGCGCGTGAATGAGATCAAACGGCGCTCTGCGATGGCGTCTGGTGACGGTCGAGATCAGAGACGCGCCAAGAAGCTCGCCTGCAGCCGCCAAGCCAAGATTGGTCGGAAAAGAGGCATATTTATGCAGTTCAACCTTTGGATCGGGCACTGGCCCCGCATTCCGACGATAAAACGGTTGCACGACTATGGTTTCGCAGTCCGCCAATTCTCCGATATGCGCGAGAGGCTCGGCTATGAAACTGCCCTGGCTGGGATCCTTTATTGAAGGATAAAAGGGCGTCAGTACAAGAACGCGCGGGCGGCGGCTGCCTTTTGAACCAGAGCGATCGGACGCAAGCTCAGGCGCCTCGATGCTGGCGAGTTCGTCGATCATGACGCCCTTGCCTGCGCGCGCAGCCCAGCCAATCTGATAAACACCTCTTCCCACTGTGCGGTGATTACGTTCCAGTCGTAGTTCGTGCTGTGTCGCCGTGCGTTTTTACCGAGCTCCCGGCCGAGCTGCGGGTTTACAAGAAGACGTCCGAGATAGTCGAAGACTTCTTCGTTTGAGGCTGCTTGAAAGCCCGTCACGCCGTGTATCACCGTTTCCGGCGAATAGTCATTTCGCGCAATCACCGGAAGCCCGCAGGCAGAGGCCTCAAGAATTACCTTCGGAGATCCTTCCCATCGCGAAGGAAACAGGAAAATATCTGCTGCGCGGTATTCTTCCCGAAGCTTTTCTGCGGACAAGAGACCTGTCAGCGACACGTTTCTCAACTGAAGTTCCTCGATACGCTTCGTGAGTTCGGGCGCAAGCGGTCCTTCACCTACGATCCGGAAGTCGGCCTGAGGAAAACGCCGCGCTGCTTCCACCACGACATCTGGCTGCTTGTATGTTCGAAGTGATCCGGCAAATAACACCCGTTGTCTTGGATTCGGCGCGCGCTCGAGGGCGGGAACAAAAAAGCTTGTGTCTACTCCCGTTGGGATAATTTCGCTCTGGAGGCCGTATTCCTGCTCAAGGCTCTTCTGCACTGAACCGGAATTGCTGTACAAATAGTCGCAGCGAAGCACCGTATTTTCCCAAAGTCGAATTCCCTCAGGTGCAAGCGATGGCTCATTCCATGCATCCGATTGCGATTCCAACGTGCCGATTGTGGTCCTGCAATCGTTCCATCTTCGACGCAGATTCAAGTACCATCTGCTTGCCGGCGCGGACTTCAAATAAAACAAGAGATGATGCGGTCCCCACAGAAATTCGCGGAGAATTCGCAGTGTTTGCCGTCGCTCGGGGAGCTGAATCAGCACGGTGTTGGCACGTCTAGCGATTCGTAAATCGGGCGCTCGTAGCCTGAACATGGTCACGTGAAAGCGGTGTGGATCTAAACGACTCACAATCTCCCGCGCGTTCCCCATTTGCGCATTGGGCAATCCTGCATCTGCGAAACTGTCCACCAGAATACGAATCGGCGCTGTCGGTGAGTGGAAGGCCAGAACGGAGTTCAATTTGCCCTGCCGGTCACCTGTTGTACGCTCAGGCGAAAGTCTCTCATCTGAATACCAAGCCGCAAGTCCGCGTCCCGCGTTTTGTAAGACTCTGCGATATGCCGCTGCGCCAAAGCCAGCAACTCATATTCCAGTCCCCCGGCCCCGTGTGCTGTTAACGGCTCCAACTCGCCGGGATCTGATGCGAGATCGAAAAACTCTTCGGCTCCGGATGCGAAGTTCACGACCAGCTTGTATTGGCCTTTTCGAACAGCCAGCAATCTTTGAGCATATCTCCTGGATGTGTCGAAGGGATTGGTGCACGCATATGCGCACTCCGTGAACACCGGCCAGCCCCAACCTTGACCACCGGTCAGTCCTCTCCAGCAACTTCTTCCGCGAAAACTGCCGGGTGTGGGCAGTTCGAGTACATCGAAGAGCGTTGGCGCAAGATCTACAAGCCCGAAGGGATATTCAACATCGCACCGCGCAGAAAACCCGGGAACCCGCAACAACAATGGAACGTTCACCAACTCCTCTGGTAAGGCTACCGGCGCATGGAACCTTCTTCCATGCTCCAAAAACTCCTCACCGTGGTCCGCTGTAACTGCGAACGCACACTCGTCCCACACGTTCAGTCGACGCAATTCTTGAGTCAGCCTGCGTATCTGCACATCGACGCAGCGAATGCCTGCGTCGTATAGAGCAATCACATCCGGTCTCTTCGTTCGAAGGCGTTCAGGACCGAGATCGGTCCTCTGCCAGTAGGAATTTAGGTATTTCGCGTCCGCAGCCGACAGATCATGCCCCATCTGTCGCAGCGCCTCCGACGTTGGGTAGTACGGCGCATGCGGATCCATCAAATGAAGCCACAGAAAAAACGGGGTGTTGGAATTCTGATTGAGCCATTCGATAGCGCAATCGACAATCACTTCAGCTGAAGGGAATCTGCGCAGAGCATCGAAAGACTCTCGCGCCGAATTCAGAGTTTGACAGTACCGAAAGTAAAGCTCGTCGTATGCTTCTCCGAGCAAGGGCAAGCCGTGGCACGCCTTCGACAACAGCCGGTTCGCACTTCGACGCAAGCTGGATTGGCCTTCTTCCGCTACGCTCTCATCCAATATCGCGTTTGTCTGGCCGCGGAGGAAATCTCGAAAAAAATCAAAACCTCTTTCATACCCAAACGCCGGGGATACGTACGGGTTCGCGGCAACAAACGCGGCCGTCCCGAATCCGCGGTCTTTCAGTTCGCTCGCAATAGTATTTTCGTTGGGGGCAATGCCGACTAGGTCGCGGCCTAAGGCCAGCGGATAACGCGAGCAAAGCAAGGCCGGGAGCGAATAGTACGTGGGCACGCCCGAGGCAACGGCATTCCTGAAGACAAAGCTCTCAGCCGCAAGCGAATCCAGAAACGGCGTTGTATTAACTGGATAGCCTGCGTAGCCTACATGGCCGGCGCGCAAACAATCGACCGTAATCAAGACCAAGGAACGAGGTGGCCGTCTCACACCGCACCCTGGTGCACGACCTGACGATTCCACTCGCGTTTTGCCAATACAGCCACCCGTTCGTCTCGGCTGCGGAACACTCCTTCCGTGACAATCGCATGTAGGTCTTGATCGTGGACATACAGCAAATCGGGATACTTTGACTCAATCGCGCTCAGCAGGCGGTCCAACGCTGCCAGGGTGGCCGACCGAAAATCCTTCAGCGTCGAGTGAAAATTTATCGAATGGCTGGAAATGATTACCGGCAACCCGCGCGAAAAATACGCGTCGCATATCTGCACGTATTTCTCGACATCCAATTCGCGGTGACTCGGCTCTAGATCGATAGTCCGATGCAGGTGCAGGATGTCTACAGCATCGATATGCGGCGCGTTCATCCCGCCACTGGTGCCGTTCTGCGCAACCCGAATGCCAGCTTCAGACCAAGCACGTCGTGTGTGGTGATTGGCGAAATATCCAGGCGCGCAAGCTGAAATGGGCGGCGTGCCAAACATGGCAGAGAAACACGCAGCCGCCTTTCGAATTTGTAGTTCCTGTAGTTCGGCCGACAAAAAACCCCGATGAGGACGTTCCGGGTTCCAATACTCATACCCGACCCATGGCATGCGCCAATAAACATATGGAGTTTCAGCTCTCCAGAACTTGCGCAACAGATCAGCGCGCTCACCGCCTCTTGCGAGAGCATTCTCTACAGCTACTGGACAAAAGTGCGTGAGGCTGTGCATGGCGGGAAAGAAAACGCCATTCGCAATGCCGCTCTTGTAAGCCTCAAACAGTCCCGGCCGCGACCACGATCCAGGCAAACCACTGGCCAGTGGAAGCAATTTGATGTGCTCATAACCTTGGGCCCTCATCTTGGGAAAGTTAAGGTTTGCCGTGCAGAAGTTCATGGCCACGCAAGGCGGCCTGCCAATTGAATCGCGGTGTCTGAGAAGCATCGAACCCAACATTTCCACATCTTCGGAAGTTTCTAGGGAATAGAAATCGTATGGGTGTTCGCCGAGATTTACTCCTTGCGCGCGAAGCGAATCGCAAGCGTCCCGGTCGCGGACGCCAACTCTTCCCCAATCGTCGCTCTGGATCGCCAGCAGTGGCCGGGAAAATACAAATCCCGGATCTGACGTTTGCCTGCGCACCAGGTTCTTTGCGAATTGCAGCAACTCTTCTCCTTTTCAGCCTAGACGTATCCCAGGGCTTTCAACCGATCTTCAATTACGCGCTGCTCCTGCTCGTCCATCTTCAGCGCTTCATCCCGAAGCAACTCGTGCAACAGGGCCGCCAAAAGCTCCTCCAATGAACCGAAACGATGCGCGAATTTTTGCTCTGCGGCATCGCACAATTCAGTCGGCAAGGCAATTGTTCGAATTTCAGTCATTGCCACACCACCACCATTTTGCGGAAGCTTTGTCCTACTCTCGTCCACGCCAGACTGGCCAATTCGCGATCGTCATCGTCCAGGCCCAACAGAAAAATCGTCCCCAGGAAGATGACATAGGCCATCACTAACGCGACTCCCGCGATCTGCCATTGTTTTTGAAATCCGTCGAAGGTGTTGGCCAGAATCAACACGCAAGCCGTGCTCCCGACTGCAGGCGCTAGAAGCTTGAGATAGCCCGCGTGATACGGAAATATCTTCAAAATGCGCCGAACCGAGTTCAGAGCCCACAGATTTGTGGTCATCGTCGCGCACGCAGTGGCGATCGCCGCGCCAGCAATTCCAAAACGCGGAACAAGCACCACATTCAGAACCAGCAGCAACGCTGCGTTCACTGCCTCAATGCGCATCAACTCAGCTTGATGGCCTGACATCATCAAAAGGTAGCCGACAGAACCAACCGCGCAGTTCAGCACCTGCCCGACAGCTCCAATCGCTACGACGCTTGCGCCAAGCATAAAAGTCAGCCCAAAGACGGACATCACTCCACGCGCGAACACTATGAGCGTAATGGCCAGCGGCAATGTGAAGATCAGAATCCATTTTGTGAGAGTGGAGTAGAGCTGCTGCAGCACCAGGCGATTCCCTTTGGTGTGCAACTCGGAGATTATGGGCGAGAAAATCTGATTAACAGAATCAAGCACAATCGAAACAAAACCGACAAGCGCCATTGCAACCGCATAGATACCAACTAGCCGCACATTCTCGTAGTGGCCCAGAATGATCATGTCCGCCTGCCCAAGCACAAACTGGAGGGCCGCAATCCCATAGGCGACGGTTGAAAATGTCACCACCTCGCGATCGAAATAGCGTCGGGTTGGAGCGCCATGGAATGAGGTCATTCTGCGCACCAAGACCCCGAGAATGCAGGTAACCAGAATCGCGCTGACAATTTGTGCAATCAAATAGCCGCCGAGGCCAAAGCCCAGGACGATCAGCCCTACCGCAAGCACAATGTTCGCGGGGGTTCCAATGAAGTGGGTCACGACCGTGCGGCGGGTCACGTCACGATAGCCCGCCATCACCTGTCCTAGAAAAGCGTTCACCACTCCAAGTAACATGATCGCGGCAAACGCCCAAAGATACCTGCTCAGTTTGGGGGCATGATAAAAGTGCGCAGCGACGTAAGGGCCGCCAATCACGATCACTGCACCCAACATTACGTTCAAGACTGTCAGCACGATCAGGCTGCTCCGGAGGAATCCGGCGACTTTCCAACTCTCTCCTTTCGCTGAATATGCAGCCACAAACCGCGATGCGGCAGTCGGTAAGCCAAGAGAGTTGAAAACACCGACGAAGCCCACAATCGTCATTCCCAACGCATAAATGCCCAAAATTTCGGCGCCCAAAGCGCGCGCTAAATAAATTTTGAAGAAGTACCCAGCGCCAGTGGCCAGAATCGTTCCCGCCAAATAGACAAAAGATTGCCGGGAGATACTGCCCAGGCAACTTCGAAACTGGCTTGCGTTCCCCTGCAGCACAGGGCCTTGCATCGCAACTTCCGGCTGGGAGATGTTGGTGGCGGCACTCATCTATGCGCGAAAGTCTCAGTTCAATTTTCGAGAATAGTCGGGGCGACTCTCAGCAAGGAATGCCAAGTAGGGTTCATTGAATGACAGCAGCGAATGCGCTATCCCTCGACAAGCTCCCATCTCATGGGCGTCCCTTTCTCAATATCGCAGGTTGCTCGACGCCCGCAGATTTCTGACAAGTGGCGCGTATGCAAACCATGCGCGGGACGAATGGAACGTAGATTCTGACTCGTAAAAAGGTCGCCACAACGCATATCTTCGACTACGAAAAGCGATCGCCGGAAAACACAGCTTGCCTCTTCTCCTGGTGCCGGCCCGAACTGCACATGTCCCAAAGCCTGCTCCGCAATGCGCACCGCTTCCACCATGTCTTTGAATTCGTGAGGTTCAAGCGAAAACGCGGAATCCGGTCCTCCGTCTGATCTCGACAGAGTCAAATGCTTTTCGATGATGGTTGCGCCAAGCGCGACCGCCGCAACTGGAACAGCAATTCCCATGGTGTGGTCGGAGAGGCCGACAGGAACGCCAAACCGCTTCGCGAGTTCCGTAAGTGTCCGCAAATTCATTTCGTGAGCTGGTGCGGGATAAGCGCTGGTACATTTCAGCAGGCCGATTTCGCGTGCACCTGCACCTCGCGCTGCGGCCAGCGCCTCCTCAACTTCCTCGATCGAAGCCATGCCGGTTGACATGATCATTGGTCTACCCGTGCTGGCAATTTTTTGAATCAGCGGAATATCGACAAGTTCAAACGAGGCCACTTTGTATGCCGGGACATCCATTCTCTCGAGAAAATCCACCGCGCTCTCGTCGAACGGTGACGAAAACAACGCCAGCCCAGCCGCATTCGCGACAGCTTTCAGTTTCGGCTGCCAATGCCATGGGGTAAAAGCCTCTCCGTAGAGGTCGTGGAGGGAGCGGCCGTCCCAAATCGTTCCGCCCCCAATACGAAATTCGCTTCGTTCGCTGCGGACGGTAATCGTGTCGGCCGTATAAGTCTGAAGTTTTACCGCATCGGCGCCGGCCTCTTTTGCTGCTTCAATCAGATCTACTGCCCGATCGAAGCTTTTGCCGTGGTTCGCCGAGAGCTCGGCAATTATGTAGACCGGCTCTCCAGGCCCAATTTTCCGGCCTGCAATCTTGATGCTTGCATCGAAAACTACACGATCAGAAATAAGGTCGATTGCGGTTGCCACAATGACCAAATCTTAGTGAGCAACAATTCCCCCCTGCAACAATACTTTCGATTGGGAATCTTTTGCGATAACGTGAGTGCGATGTCCGACTCAGCCCGGCACTGGAACGAGCTTCATGCTAACCCGCGGTTTCGACCTTCCTATCCAAACGAGGATGTCGTCCGCTTTCTTCTGGCCACTCGCGACAAGTTGAAATCTCCATCCCAACCGCGTTTTCTGGATATTGGCGCCGGCGGCGGCAGACACATGCGATTGGCGGCCGAATTGGGCTTCTCGGTATGCGGAGTGGACATTTCCTTCACCGGTCTCACCCATGCGCGTGAACGGATTGAAGCAATGAACAGGCATGCCCGCGCCGCAGTCGCGTCGATGACGCAGCTTCCTTTCGCGAACGAGACTTTCGAAGCTGTTCTGAGCTTCGGGTCCTTCTACTACGGGGACCAAAAGCAAATGCGCCAGGCAATCGCAGAGGCAAACAGGGTCTTGGCCAAAGGTGGACGATCATTCACGGTTCTGCGCACTACGAGCGATTATCGATACGGCAAAGGGCGCCAGCTCGAACCTCGGACCTTTCAACTGGATATTTCCGAGACTAACGAGCTCGGCACGGTTCAACACTTCCTGGCGGAAGAGAACATCCCTGAATATTTCGTGGATTTTTCGCGCGTAAGTTTCGAAAAGTCAGAGTGCACCTTCGGCCGTCGTACCAGGGTCAACTCTGACTGGCTGATCACAGCCGAAAAATAATTCCTTTTCGATTCTTGATCACGTCACGCTACTGGGCTCAGCCGAACGAACCAAGGATTGCTGACGCGAAAGTTGTTCGACGGTGAACGGCTCTCGACGGCCACTCTGAATAATTTCCCGCGCAAGGGGGCCGTAGTTAAAGATCACATCAATGGCGGATGCAAAGGACTCAAATGGCGGGAAGAGCTGCCGGTATTGCGGATGTTCGTAGTTTTGGAAAAGAATCCTTATGCCACGATCCCGCAGCAGATTCTGCTCCGCTAACAGGTAGTCTGCTGATCCCAAAGGCGACAAATATTCACTTCCACCAACGGCCTCACAAATTTCCCCCAGCAACTCTGTACGTTTTCCGCTCACGTGCAGGCTGGAAGCGCGCACCAGGTTGGTACTTATCTTCAAAATCCCCAGCGCCCAATCGATCAGGCTCAAGTTCAGTTCTGAAAGTAATCCTTCCTGGTGACCGTTCAATCTTTCGCGCAGCCCCGGAAAATATTCCGCGAAGTATCGAGACCGCCGATACGCCAGTTCAATGGCCCGCAAGTGGCTGCGCGCAAACTCCCGATCGCGAATTTCAACATCCTTGATTACCTGGCCAAATCGTCCACGGAATGCGACTGGCACTGTGAGCCATTGCAAACCATTGCCCGTCTTGATGCGATTGCGATGCTGCCAAGATTGACGCACGAATTGCACATTATCGAGCACAACTATCAGATCAACTTGGTCGATCAGGTCGAAATATCCCATCCAGGGCAGGTAAGTCGGTTGACTGATCGCGACTCTCAAGTATTTGCACCTGTGGACGCCGCCAGCGCCCGCCCCTCTTGAACCAACCGCATTACAGCAATCACGCGCTCGGCGCCATGCCCATCCACCAGTTCGCGGCAATGTTGCGAAAGCAATCTGCGTTCATCTTGCGATTTAAGCAATGCAGCGATCCTATTCGCCAGATGTTCCGTTGAAACTTCTTCTGCACTGCCGGCGTAATGTGCGCATTGTTGCCGCTGTAACTCCAATGCCACTGGAGTCTGATTTTCTGCCACGTCAATCAGCACTGAGGGCAACCCCAGCAGGCACAATTCCCAGCAAGTTGAACCCGCCGCGGAAACGGCTACATCTGATTCTGACATCAGCATAGCCATATTCGACACATCTTTCCGAATGGACATTTTCCCTCGGGACATCGCCGCTACGCACTCCATAGCGGCGGGATCAGGCGTGCTTCCGCCAATTACAAATACCGCGTGAAGCCCGGGCAGTTCAATCCGATTGACTGCTTCCATCACTTTCTCGCCCATTGCAACTGGCGTGCTGCCGCCAAGCGAAACCAAAATGCGGCTTCCTACGACCGGAATTTCCCGCCGCCAGGCTCTCCAACGCAGAAACTCGCGCCGCAGAAGGCAGAACTGCGTGCCCGAAAGCATCTTCTGGTCCGCTCGAACTCGAGAGCGGAAATTTTCGCGTGCGGTCACATTCTGATTCAGCACGAGGTCAGCTCTGGGGTGCTCGAGGTGGCCCGAGTCATCGACGCAGATAAGGTGGTATCCGGTGTTTCTCAGCGCGCTCTCATACTCGGCATCAAATCTGTAACCATCCAGGACGACCCAGTCAGGCGTATGCGACTCGATGAAACGATTGGTACAACTTGCGTCGCAGAAGCTTCCCGGGTCTGCGTCGATCGAAAGCACACGACAATTTTCATTGATCAGCCGGGAGCGAACTGACGTCGTATATCGCGCCATAACGAATGTCGCTTCTCCGCCGGCATCCTGCCACGCTTGTGCTAACGCCAGACAACGCATCACGTGCCCCGTACCGATCTCGGCGCTTGCGTCCGCCCGAATTAGAATCTTTCCCAGGCCCATACGTTGAAAATCAGACCGCGGCCGCCATCCGGAGCGGCTGAAGCAATGATCGAAGCTTCTCTTGCGAAATGGTTTCCCACAGTTGGGAAGCTGGCGGCGACAACCCGTCCAATTTGTGCGGAATTGCGGAAATTTCGGTGGCAGAACTAAGTGGCATCCCTGCACCGAATTTCACGAATTGCTCTGCATAGTAGTAATGCGAGTAGCCGAGCCAACAACATAAAAAGACCGGAATTCCTCTGATCGCACAATCCACTGCTGCCGTGGACTGCACTGTCACCGCAAATCGCGTGCCATCGAGCAAATCATCCGTTAATGGTCCTTCCTGAATACGAAGAGCAGCGCGCTCGGTCCCGGACAAAGCTGCTTCCGCTAACTTGGTTCTCTCTCGCCTACTTTCCATGGGGTGCAGCTTGACTACAAGCTGAAGGTTCAACCGTCGTGCAAGTTCAGCCAGCCGCGGCAGCACTTCGCGATAAATATCTCTGCAGCGACCTGCCCCGAGTGCATAAGGCTCGGAGAAGAATACGATCGCGTTCTTTGTGCCCTTCAAACGTTTTCGTGGCGGCAAGTCGTGACCACCGCATTCAATTTTTCCCTCCGCGATGCCGCAAGTTTTCTTAAGGTAGTCGCGTTCCATTTCCCCTTTCGCCAGAATGACATCCGCATGGTTTCTTTTCACGCGGTAATACCCGTCCAGCGCTCCGTGATGGCAGGCTACCGTTGGGATGTGTTTGTTCCGCGCCAGGAGAAGTGGGATATGAGTATTGGGGTTAGTGGTATCAGTGCAAAGTACGGCAGCGACAGGGGAGGTCGTGAATACGCGAAGCCACGAATCGCGAATGATCAATCCATTCTTCAGTGACTTCGCAGCATTCGTGAAAAGTCCAAGGCGCAAGAGGACGGATGTATCTGCGTTTTGTTTCAATACACCTTCCAGATGCCGCCAGCGCGCGAATAATTCCTGCTGCTCCGCCAGATTGCACCTGCCTGGGGCGTAAGCGGCAAGCTTGCTGGCAGCCACATTCGCGGGGCAATCGCCGATCCAGCCATTCTGTCGTGTAGCAACAAGCAGGAATTTCTGTTCCGGCAGCATGGCAGCATAAGAGATGGCGGTTCGCGCAGCATTCACGTGAGCAACCGGCAAAAGCACAGCTGGGATCCCAGTCTGTTTTAACGGAGACGTAGTCAGCCGGCGAATGCGATAGGTAGGGTCGTACTTGTCTTTCAGTATCTGAATCAACTGGGAGGGATAAAAGTTACCCGCAGCGGCGATCTTCCAACCGAAAGATTGAAGATAGGACCGTTCAACTCCCAAGCACTTCACTTTTTCGAAACCCATTGCACCGAGGAGCGAGGCCTGGATGGAGTTTCGGGTGACGAACAGTTCGTCTTGGGTAGAAATAGATGCAGCTAACCTGCGCAATCGCGTCAGAATTTCGAACTGATCGCAGAAGCGCATAGCGATCAGTTCCCACCAATCGAGCCCGCACCTGTCAACAACGTAGCCTAGTCCGAAGGAGAGCGCTTCACGCACAGCGAAAACAGCTTGAATATCAGAGTTTGGGAGTGCCTCGACACGACAGCCCAGCAAATCGCCCCAATGACTGCGCGCCTGCTCAGATGCCGCTCCAATATCCACAATCCGATCCCACGACTCGCGCGTCCAGGAACCCTGTGCGGGATCATCTTCGGGGTGGAGAAGGAGGATGCGCATCAATTCACGCTGATGTCTCTACGTGGCAAACCGGTTTCTGTCTGATATGCGCATTTATCTGCAGGAGGTGCGGATTGAATTTTAGGAACTCGATGATCTCCCGCCAGCGAAAATCATTTCGCCCACCGAAGTGACCATAGATTTCGCGGATCAATTCAAGATCCTCGGCTGTATCGAGGGTCCAGCGATAGTGACTGAAATCCTGTTCTGCCTGCACCGTCGCAATACGGAACAGATCGGTGCGCTCATACATTGTCGCAGTGACATGTTCACGTTGATAGCCCAAGCCCGACACTTTGTCGGCTTCCCTCAAAGTCTCAATCGAAAACACTTCCACATCCAGCCCTCGCGGAAAAGTAGCGGGAAGGTCATTGCAGGCGAGGTCAGGGGAGTTCTCAAAATAGACAGTAACCACCTGGTCCACCACTCCGGGATCAATGAGTGGACAATCAGCGGTAATGCGGACGAGCACTTCACAGTGAAACTGCTCGGCCGCTTGCATATATCGACCGAGAACATCCTGCTCATCGCCTCGGAAACACGCGACGCGAAGTCGATCACACTCACTCGCTACAACGTCATCCTGTGCCTGGGTGGACGTTGCAATCACAACTTTGCCAATTGACGAAGCCTTCGCGAGCCTTCGCACTACACGTTCAAGCACCGTCTGACCGCACAAGTCCATGAGGACCTTCCCTGGCAGCCTGTTACTTCCCATTCGCGCCTGAACGATGGCCGTGACTTCTTTCATGCTTTTCAGTCTGTGTAGCAGTTCATGACTTTCTTTACGCCGCTTACTACATCTTCGACGTCTTCTTCGCTCATTCCGTGGAAGAGCGGCAACGTGATCAGACGTTCATAGGCAGCTTCTACGACCGGGAATTCGCCGCCGTGATAACCGAATCGTTGCCGGTAATACGGGTGAAAATGCGCAGGGATGTAGTGAACGTTCACGCCGATATTTTCTGCACGGAGAGCACGGAAAATCTCGGCCCGGTTCGCACCCATCTTCTGTAAATCCAGTTGCACCGAATACAAATGCCAGGCAGGCGCCACGTAGTCCAAAACGGCTGGCAAAAGAATTCCAGGCACTCCGTTCAAATCAGCGGAGTATGTTTTTGCAATTTGTCTTCGGTGTTGCAAATTTTGCTCAAGTTTAGAAAGCTGCCGCAGTCCAAGTGCGCATGCGATGTCGGTCAAACGGTAGTTGTAACCCAACAACACCATTTCATACTCCCATTGACCTCTCGCCTGACGTTCGTGGGCGTCCGCACTGATTCCGTGGTTACGGAACTTTCGCAATGCGTTCGCAAATTGTGGATTGTCCGTAGTAACCATTCCACCTTCACCCGTCGTTAAATGTTTGACTGGATGAAAGCTGAAGATGGTCATGTGCGAAATGCTTCCCACGCGACTTCGTCGATACTCCGCGCCTAATGCATGACAGGCGTCTTCAATGATTGTCAGGCCGTGATGCTCGGCAATGTGCCCTATTTCGTCGAGGTCAGCAGGATGACCTGCATAGTCGACCGGCAAGATCGCTTTCGTTCGGGGGGTAATACACCGCGCGGCATATTCCGGGTCGATGTTCAGCGTGTCTGGCCGGATATCGGCGAATACTGGCCTTCCGCCCTGATATAGAACAGAATTCGGCGTCGCCGCAAACGTCAGAGGCGAAGTGATCGCCTCGTCCCCAGTTTCGATTCCCGCCGCGAACGCCGCTCCATGCAGTGCAGCGGTGCCGCTGCTGAAACTGACCGCATATTTCGCCCCCACTCGCGCGGCGAATGCCTCTTCAAATTCGTTGACCTTCGGCCCGGTCGTCAGCCAATCGGAACGCAGGGTATCAGCTACTGCGGCGATGTCCTCTTCATCAATCTGTTGGCGTCCATAGGGGAGGAGTTTGTCCCGTATCGGCTTACCGCCGTAAATCGCAAGCTCTTCTTTTGCCACGAAGGTTGTGTTCATCTTCTGTCAGGCACTGGTATCAGGCGCTGGCGCGTGACTGCGTTGGCTTCTCGATCAAACTCGGCGGCGGAGCGCTCCCTTCCACTAGTGCATAGAGCTCCTGGGCGCTCAGCCATTGCGAGTTGGTGTCGCTGGCATAGCGGAAACCTTCATCCAAAGGAACTCCGTCCTTCCAGTTTTCCCTTCGCCACCAAGCATGCGCGGGCTGAATGACAAACATCTCGGTCGTTTCGGTGGCATGACGTGCCTCATCCTCTGAAACCAGCACTTCGTGCAATTTTTCTCCTGGCCGGATCCCGACGCAATCGATCTGGCAATCGGGGGCGATGGCTTGCGCCATTTCCAGAAGCTTCATGCTGGGGATCTTCGGTACAAAAATTTCTCCTCCATGCATTCTTTCGACTGCCCGGATGACAAAGCGCACTCCCTGCTCGAGCGTGATCCAGAACCGCGTCATTCGCGGATCAGTGATGGTAAGTCTTCCCCGCGCGCGCTGCTTCATGAAGATTGGGATTACGCTGCCGCGGCTTCCGACAACGTTGCCGTAACGCACGCAACTGAAGCGCGTATCCTGCTCTCCCGAGTAGGCGTTGGCCTGAACAAACATCTTCTCCGCGCACAGCTTCGTGGCCCCGTAAAGATTTATCGGATTCACGGCTTTGTCGGTGCTTAGCGCAACGATGCGCCGGACGCCACAATTGATCGCTGCGTCGATTACGTTCTTGCCGCCCATGACGTTGGTCTGGATGGCTTCAAATGGGTTGTATTCGCATGCCGGCACTTGCTTCAGGGCCGCGGCGTGCACCACGACCGTGACTCCGGAAAATGCCCGCTCCAGCCGCTGCTGGTCGCGAACGTCGCCGAGGAAATAGCGCACGCTCGCATCATCCAGTCCGCAGGTGCGCATCTCGTGCTGCTTGAGTTCATCGCGACTGAATACAATCAGCTTCTGCGGCCGGTACTCCCGCAGCATGATCTCTACAAACTTGCGACCGAAAGAGCCGGTTCCTCCCGTGACGAGTACAACCTGATCCGCCCAGTTCATTCGATGCATTCCCCTCGGTTTCTTCCTAACCACGGCTTGCAGCCGCCGCGGCGACGCGATCACTAAGCATTTTTAACCGCTTGGCGCTGTGAATCTGAAATCTTTCGCCTCACGGAACCATTTCAATCAAGCCCTGGCTTTGGCTTTGTCTGCCATACTGCAACATAGGATCCGTGGTGCGCGCCATGCACCGCAATGTCACTTGTTACTGGCCGAAATAAGAGAGGATGATGGAACCAGTTGCGCCCGCACTGACCAGCGTTCAAAACATTCGCGAATTGACGCCGGCTTCGCTCGCAGTTCGCAGCAATCCGAGCTTTGAGCACCCATTGCTGGCTACCCACGATTCCATCCTTCGCGACTACCTGCGGGTTCTCATTAAGCGGAAATGGGTAGTTCTCGGAAGCCTGGCAATCGTCTTCGGTGGATCTCTGATCGCGACCCTGCGCACAACTCCGATTTATGACGCTTTCGGCAGCATCGCGATCTACAAGCCGGACCCAGTGCTGCAAAGCCTGCGTGAAGCTGGCTCTGCGGGTGAGGAATACTACGACCCCACCGATCTTGATACTGAAGTCAGGATCCTGCGCAGTGATTTGCTTGCACTGCAGGTTGTGAAGCAGCTCAACCTTGATCGGCGTCCGGAATTCGGCGGCAATGGCTCGCCGTCCTCTTCAGCATTAGAACTCACCACCGACACGTTGCAGCCGGATTCGGCACGCGCGAATTCCTTGCTGGCCGGTTTCAAGGCAAATCTCCGCGTAATGCTCGAGCCAAACACGCGAATCATCGACATACATTACCGTAGCCCGAACAAAGATCTGGCCGCCATGGTCGTAAACACCGTCGCCAGCACCTACATTGAGCAAAATTTTAAAACTCGCTTTGAGTCGACCATGCAGGCCTCGGACTGGCTCTCTCGCCAGTTAGTAGATTTGCAGATGAAGGTCGAAACTTCGCAGGAGAAGCTCGTCAAATACCAGAAAGATCATCAGATTCTCGGTATCGATGACAAGCAGAACATCACTACAGCAAAGCTCGACGAACTGAACAAGGAACTGACCGCCGCAGAGTCGGACCGCATGCAGAAGGAATCGGTGTTCCGCCTGGCGGAATCGGGTGATACTGAATCCGCAGCCGCTGTCGCGACCGGAGCAGCGCAGGACAAAGTGACGGGCAGCAGCTCGGCGCTCCTTGAAAAACTTCAGGGGCAGAAGGCAGATCTGCAGATTCAACTTGCCCAACTCAGCACCCAATTCGGCCCCGCATATCCGAAGCTGGCGCAACTGAACAACCAGATCCGGGAGGTTGATGCCCAGACGCAAAGCGAAATGAAAAAAGTGGCCAGCAGACTGCGCGGCGACTACCTCGCTTCCTTACAGCGCGAAAATATGCTGCGCACCGCTCTGGAAGAACAGAAACAGCAAGAAAACAAGCTCAATGAGAGCGCCATCGAGTACAGCTTCCTCAAACGCGACTTCGAAACCAACCGCACCTTATATGAAGGCTTGCTGCAAAAACTAAAAGAAGCCGGAGTCACCGCCGGTCTGCGGTCGAACAACATTCGTCAAGTTGATATCGCGCGGACTCCCGTAGCTCCTGCCGAACCAAACATCCCACGAAATCTCGGCTTCGGTCTTGTGCTGGGACTGACCACAGGGATTGGACTCGCCTTCCTGCTGGAAGGCGTCGATAACACCGTCCGCACCCCAGAGCAGGCACAGGTGATTTCCGGGCTGGCATCACTGGGAATGATTCCTTTGGGTTCGAAGGCGAATGTGGAAATCAGCTCACACAGCTTGGCGGTCGCGAGTTCTAAAGAAGTGGTGGAGCTGATCACCCAATCGCGTCCGCAGTCGCAAATGTCGGAAGCCTACCGTGCCCTGCGAACATCATTGTTGCTCAGTTCGGTGGGCGCGCCTCCGAAGGTCATTCTGGTCACCAGCGCGCTTCCACAGGAAGGCAAAACCACCACCAGCATCAACACCGCGACCGTTCTTGCACAAAAGGGGACTCGCGTTCTTCTCATTGATGCCGATCTTCGCCGTCCCAGCATTCACAAGACGCTGGGGCTTGGGCCTCGCATGGGGCTCAGCAATGTTCTGACTGGCGGCGCAAATGTCCAGGAAGCCACCTTCCGGTCATCCTTGCTGCCGAACTTGTATATTCTGCCGGCAGGTACGCCTCCGCCCAATCCTGCGGAACTTCTGGCGTCCGCACAAATGGCAGAAGTACTCTCCGGCCTTCGAGAGCATTACGATCACATCGTAATGGATACACCCCCTACCCTCTCGGTCACGGATGCGGTTGTGCTTTCGCCCTTAGCGGACGCCATTGTGCTTGTCATTCGCTGCGGCCAAACCACAAAACCCGCGCTGCGGCGTTCGCGCGAAATCTTGTCGCAGGTCAACGCCCGAGTTTCTGGCGTCTTGCTGAATGCGGTAGACCTGGATTCACCGGACTATTACTACTACTACGAATATCAGGGGAAATATGGTCATCGTTATTACGATGATGACGTAGAGTCGGAGCAAGACTCGAGTCGCGCCGCGTCATCCAGCGCATAACCAGTGGAAGCATGAGTGTTGAGATTCGATTCTCTCGAAGAAGCTGGGTAGTTGTTCTTCTTTCTTTCTCCGGAATCGCCTTCTACTTCTTGCTGGTTAGCGTTCAGTACCTCGCCGCATACCTGTCCGATGGTCCAACCGAGCGTCGTCTGCGTTGGGCGGTAAAGCTAGACCCATTCAATGCAGAGTATCGGGATCACTTAGGGCGCTTTGATCTGCTCGCGCGTCAGTCGCCCGCAAGCGCCCTCCCGTCGCTGGAAGCCGCAACTCGACTGGATCCATACCGCGCTGGGTATTGGCTCGACCGCGCCAATGTCGAGGAACTGATCGGCAGTCTCGGATCTGAGCGAGTCTCTCTGGGCAACACGGTCGCCGCGGACCCTCGCTCGGCCAATACTGCATGGGAAGTCGCAAACCTTTATCTCGCCCAGGGCGCGGTTGATGATGCACTGAACCAATATCGCCGGGTGATGGAAAATGATCCGCATTTAACCCCAACCGCGATTCAAATCTGCTGGAAGATTCGGCCTGACATCGACCTATTGCTGCAGAATGTGGTCCCGGCGAATGCCTACCAGGCATTCCTCAGCTATCTGGTTTCCGAAAATCAATCCGCAGCGTCCGCGAAGGTCTGGGAACGAATTGTCTCCTTACGGCAGCCGGTCGAGCGTCGCTTTCTGTTTGACTATCTGCGCCATCTTTTCGCGGTCGGTGAAGCTCTACAGGCCGCACGCGTGTGGCAACAGGCCGCGGCCCTTTCTGGCCTGGCTGCTTATGAACCGAGCGACGACAACCTTCTGGTCAATGGCGATTTCAGGCTCGATGTCACGAACGGAGGTTTCGATTGGACATACCGCAAGACCTCCGGCGTCTCCCTCGCTCTCGATCCCATCAACGGTCACTCCGGCGCAAGGTCGCTCCGCTTGTTCTTTGAAGGCCCTGGAATTTCAGACGCTGGGATTCGCCAGATCGTCTTCGTCGACCCTAATACGCGATACGAATTTTCCGGCTATTACAAAGCACAAGAGATGGACGGAGCCGGGGGCGTGCGATTTTGCTTTCAGGACCTTTATAACGGCACACCGATATTCATGAGCGCCGATTTGAGTGACACTGAATCCTGGACACCTGCGCGCGGAGCATTCACCACCGGCCCAGACACTCATCTGGTGACTCTTCAAATCGCCAGAGTGCCCGCCGGAAGCCCAATTCGTGGCAAACTCTGGGTCGACGATCTGAAATTGATTACTGCCAGTCATCTTGCGGCCTTGCATGAGGAACAGCCGTGACAGCGCCTCTACCTCTTCCCGACTTGCCGGCCAAGCAGATTGAGCGTAAGCCTTCCCGGTTACCACACAACAGTTGGATATCGTATTCGCTGGCCGGTCTACTCATGTTCTCTCCGCTGGCCTTCGGCGCGGTGGAACCTTGGGCGATCTTTATCCTCGAAGCCGCATCGGCAATTCTGCTTGCCGTATGGACTGCGAATTTCCTGAAACTGGACACACCTCGCATCCATTGGAGCCCGCTATTTCCACCCATGATTGCCTTCGTTGGATTGCTTTGCATCCAACTCGTTCCTGGCGTTTCCGCCTATTGGCACGCGACCTACTCACAATTCTTGCGATTCGTTGCGTACGGAATGGTTTGCTTCCTGCTGGTGCAAACGGTTACCCGGAATCGCCAGGTACGCACAATCGGCACTGCGCTCACCACGTTTGGCGTGGCTGTGGCGTTATTTGCTGTCCTGCAGAACCTGAGTTCGCCAACCAAACTCTATTGGCTTCGAACGCCCCGCTTCGGTGGCTGGATTTATGGCCCCTACGTTAATCACAACCATTACGCCGGGTTGATGGAGATGCTCGCGCCCATACCGCTTGTTTATGCTTTCAGCCGCTTCGCCCATCGACGCAAGCGCTGGATTGCGGCCTCCGCAGCCGCATTCATGGGAGCAACGATTTTCCTTTCCGGTTCGCGCGGCGGGATGATCGCCTTCGCATGTCAAATTGCGCTTCTTGCGTTCCTGATCTTTCGCGAGCAGCAAAAAGAGAATGCAGGGCTGCTTCTGACGGCATTCCTCTTGATTTTGATTGGCGTAGCGGCGTGGACTGGCGGACGGGAAATCAAGAACCGAATTTCCACTCTGGCAGCCGACCAGCACTCTGATCTTGCTACCGATGTCCGGCTGCAGATCGATCGCGACACGCTGAAGATGTGGTGGCATCGCCCGCTACTCGGCTGGGGCGCGGGAACGTTTGCTGATGTATATCCCCGGTTCCGCAGCTTCTATGGCGACAGCCTGGTAAACGCCGCACACAATGATTTTTTGCAGACGCTCACGGAGACCGGGATCGCCGGCTTCGCAATCCTAATCTGGTTCCTGTTCTGCACCATCCGGCCCGCCATTCATAAATCTCACAAGTGGCAATCAAATTTGAATGGGGCGATTGCGGTGAGTTCCTTGATCGGCATTAGCGGCATCCTGGTTCATAGCCTTTTTGACTTCAACCTGCAGATACCTGCCAATGCCGCGCTGTTCTATGCCCTCTGTACTGTCGCCGCTATGGACTCGCGCTTCAACATTCATCGCCGGGGCCATCGCATGCTCGCATTTGAATCACTTGCCGGTTCCAAGGCAAGCTCAAACACAGAGCCGGTCCACCCCTAGGCCGCCGCCTATGCAGTGCATCGACCTTGCGCGTCCCCATCGGTTCTGATACTGCTTTCTAAAGCCTGTGATCATCGACGCTCTCCATTCCATCGTGAATCATCGCGAATCTCTCTCGCGAGGGGATGCGCGCGCAGTCATGGCGGAAGTGCTCGCGGGCGAGTGCACCGATGCGCAAATCGCTGCCTTGCTGGTCGGACTTCATATGAAAGGCGAAACCGTCGAAGAAATTGTCGGCTTCGCCGAAGCAATCCGCGCTGCAGCGGTTCAGGTTTCTGTCCATTCCCATTCCCTTCTCGATGCCAGCGGCACTGGGCGCGAATCCCTGGTTGACACCTGCGGAACCGGCGGTGATGCCGCCGGGACCTTCAACATTTCGACGGCGACGGCATTCGTCGTTGCAGGGGCGGGAGTTCGCGTCGCCAAGCATGGAAATCGCAGTTCGACTCCGAAGCTTACAGACAAGGGAATGAGCACAAAATGCGGCGCCGCCGATATAATGGAAGCTCTCGGCGTCAATATCCAACTTGCACCTGCCCTCATCGGCCGGTGCTTGGAAGAAATTGGGATCGCGTTTCTATTCGCTCCTGCAATTCACTCCGCCGCAAAGTATGTTCAGAATGCTCGGCGTGAGACTCGTCTCCGCACTGTCTTCAATTTGCTGGGACCACTTACCAATCCGGCGGGGGCGTCGGCACAAGTGGTTGGCGTTTACGCAATCGACCTTGTAGAAAAAGTTGCCGAAGCGCTCAGCATGTTGGGAACCCATCGTGCGTTTGTTGTGCATGGATTGGATGGGCTGGACGAAATCACGATCACTGGTCCCACTCGAGTTGCCGAAGTTCTCGAGGGGCAAGTGCACGGCTACGAAATTTCGCCTGACGAGTTTGGCTTCGCGCCTGCTCCCATCCAAGAAATTTCCGGCGGAGTGGACGCTGCCGAAAATGCCGGAATTGTCCGCAAAGTTCTAGGCGGGGAACAATCGGCCAGACGGGACGTTGTGCTGATGAATTCCGCCGCGGCATTGGTCGCCGCAGGCAAGGCTGGGAATCTCAAGGACGGCGTTCAATTGGCCGCAAAATCGATTGATTCCGGGGCAGCCATGAAGAAACTGGAAGAGCTGATCAAATTCAGCCAGCAGCACGCCCCGAACTCAGCATAGCCCGGCTTTTACACTGAGACTTTCTGCATCCACTGCGCGATCTGTACGTTCCATCCTAATTCTCTCGTCATCGCGTCCCGCAATTGCGAAGAAGCAGAGGGCTCGCCATGCACAAGATATGTGGCGCCGGGACTGCTTGCGAAGGTATGCAACCACTCCAGCAGTTCGCGTATGTCAGCATGATCGCTGAATTGCTCGAGTGCAGCCACCTGGGCACGGATCGGTATGTTCTGCCCGAACATCTTGACCTCCGCCGCCCCACTCTTAATCGTGAACCCTCGTGTCCCTGGCGCCTGGAAGCCAATGAAAAGCACTGTGTTTTTGGGATCAGGAAGCCGCTGCATCAAATGATGTTGGATTCGTCCTCCGGTCACCATTCCACTCGAAGAAATAATGATGCAGGGGAAACGACTGTCATTGATCTTCTTCGACTCCTCCGAAGTTTCCGCAAAATGGAAACCTTGCCATTCCAATGGTGAACCGTAGCGTCTGATCAACTGCCTGGTCTCATCACTGTATTCTTCTCCATGCTTAAGAAAGATCTCAATGGCTTTAATCGCCATCGGGCTGTCGCAATAGACCGGCAACTTTGGCGCTTGCCCAGACTCCATCAACTCCTTGAGCATGAAAACGAATTTCTGCGTACGTTCGACTGCAAATGCCGGAACGATCACGCTTCCCCCGCGCTCGGCAGTCTTGCAAATCACTTCCGCAAGTTGTGGTCGGGGATCGTCGGTCGGGTGGGCGCGGTTTCCGTAAGTTGATTCCATAACCAAAACATCGGCGTTCTCCCCGGGTTGCGGCCCGGAATAAACCACTTTGCCGGGCGCGACGTTCTGGTCACGCACGCGTCCGATATCACCGGTGAACAGCAGGCGTCTAGTGCTGGCGCCCTCGCCCGCGCTGAGATTAATTTCCGCCATCGACGATCCAAGAATGTGCGCGGCATGAACAAAACGAAAACTGATCCCAGGTGACACCTGCTTGTTCTCGCCGAAATTCACGGGCTTGAAATATTGCAGGCACTCCTGCGCCTCCTGTTCGCTGTAAAGCGGCAACGCCGGATCGTGCTTTGAAGTTTTATGACGGTTATGAAATTCGGCGTCTTCTTCCTGCAGATGTCCGGAGTCCGGCAGGATGATGCTGCACAGGTCAATCGTCGCCGGGGTGGCGTATATCGAGCCCCGAAATCCCTGCTTTACCAGTCTCGGAATCCAACCGCAGTGGTCCAAGTGGGCGTGCGTAAGAATCACCGCTTCTATGTCGTTCGCCGCGAGTGGCAGGTTCTGCCAGTTGCGCTCGCGCCATTCCTTCTGCCCTTGAAACATTCCGCAGTCAACCAGCACCTGCGTTCCGTTCTTGCCGGATAGATCTGTGGAGGTGTTGATCAGGTGCTTCGACCCGGTCACCGTCCCTGCTGCGCCCAAAAATTGGATGTAGGCCAAAAAGTCCTCCGGATTGCTCGTTCAGTGATTAAGTCATTGAATCATTCAGTCGTTCAACCAACCTGCCCAGGAGGGAGTTCAATGATTCAATGATTCAATGATTCAATGATTCAATGATTCAATGATTCAATGATTCAATGATTCAATGATTCAATGATTCAATGATTCAATGATTCAATGATTCAATGATTCAATGATTCAATGATTCAACTCTGTATTCGTTGTTGCTGGTGTCGCTTTCGGGAACGCTGCCATCATTTACGGTCGCGCTCTGCGGAAGCGATGCTGATTGAATTCGCACCGATGCCTTTGCCTTGGCCGGAACCACGAGCCTCTGCGTCACGCCGCTGGTTTGAAGATGCAGCGTGACCGGCACTTCGGCTCCCGCGCTGCCGAGATTCTCAATGGTAACTGTGCTCATGTAGCCACCGGTGGGCAAATCGCTCGTAAAGATCGAAACAACACGAAAATCCGGCAGTCCGTGATCGCGGTATACCCAGTCGTCAAAGAACCACTGCAGGTCGCGATGCGACTGGGCTTCGATCAGCTTCTGCATGTGATCCATACCGGAATCATCACCAGCCTTGTAAGAGTGCAGGGCCGCAGCCAGATCTTCATCACCGATCATGTCTCGCAACATCCACCAGACGTACATTGCTTTCAATTGCACCGCAAATTCATCGCGGCTGTTCGTGAGTGAATCTTGGTCCCTGGCATCCGCTGTTTTTTCGAGTTCCAGCAGTCCGCCACGATGCCCCTCTAAGTATTTGATCGCTGCCCCCCGGTCTTGCTTTTCCTCAATCAAACGAGCTTGCGCGTAGCTGGCAAGTCCGCCATGAATCCAAAAGTGCGGCGATGGAAAGAAAAGATGCGTAGTCTGCTGCGAAGCTGCCAGCAACAGCTTGGTATCGCTTACATTTAAAGGCATTAACAAGAAGTTCCCCGATTCATAACTTGCGGATTCTGAATCGGTCATGTCTATAAGCTCTGCTTTGGTCCCGCTCCCTTCGCGATGATCTCCGAACCACTTCGTTATCAGAGGTGTTACCTCGTCCACGGCGGAAGCGTAATCATCCGCACCCGCTTTGTGGTCCGGAAGATACTCGATCTTGACTGCAGGTCGGTCAAGCGAAGCAAAGTTTCCAATCGAGAATAGGGCCGAGTGCCGCAACAAATAGTCGCACTGAGTTTTTGAAATGCTCAACATGCCGATCTGCTCGATTTCCAGTCCGGTACTCGGTGCGTTGCACAATAACTTTTGGCTCTCCCCCGAGCTGCCGGAAACAGCAAACACGGCTTTCATCTCTGTGGACCCCTCACGCTCTTCCCATTTCTCCTGGGCTTCTGGAACGGCATCTCCGTCCGACAAACTCGCAGCCTCGGTCGCCACCGGATACCAAACCACGTATCCAATCCCGCGCACCGCGGTGAAAGTCGGGCTGATCTGGTCCCAATCCGTATGCTTGGCCGTCTCGACTGGCACACCGATCCGAGCCAGCCTGGTCGTATCCAGTGGGATTACTCCTTCGTAGCCGACATCAAGATCAATACTCTGCTTCGGGGCAATCGCACGAGGCAGAACGACGATCGCTTCTGACAATGCTCCCGTGTGGTCGATGTCCGACGTATAGGTTTGTGAAACAAACTCAACCGGCTGTTTCTCGAATTGAATCGAACTCCAGTTAAGTGACGAGGAAATTTGGATCGAGAGGCTTTTCTGCGGAGAGCTTGAATCATTCCTCAGAGTCATTCGCCCGCGGACACCAAGCCGCTGCTGTTCCGGTTCAATGCGAACATCGAGGTCGTATTTGGTGAAGGTGAATGCTTCACGATCGATGGCATGGACCCAGAGCGGCACGATCAGAATCCAGGCCAGGCCGAAGAACTTGCTCATACAGGCTTTTTCCGCCTTTGCCTGACGACTTCGTACAGCACGACTCCAGCCGCAACCGACACATTGAGCGACGGCACTTCGCCGAGCATGGGAATCGAAACCAGAAAATCACACTTGCGCTTCACCAGATCGTGCAACCCTTTGCCTTCCGCGCCCAGCACGATGGCACAGTCCATTTTGTAATCCACTTCGTCGTAATTTTTGTCGCCTCGTTCATCAAGTCCGACGGTCCAAATATTTTTCGATTTGAGTTCTTCGAGCGTCCGCGAAATATTCGTCACCTTTGCCACCGGCAGGTGTTCGCTCGCTCCTGCCGACGATTTCGCTACGGTGCCGGTCACGCCAGCTGCGCGCCGTTCCGGAATAACCACGCCATCCGCTCCGCTGGCATCTGCCGTTCGTAATATCGCGCCGAGATTGTGTGGATCTTCCACCCCGTCCAAAACAACAACCAGCGAATATTCTCCCCGCTTCGCCGCAATCACGTCGTCGACGTCAACATAGGCCTTCGCCGAGGTTACAGCGACCACACCTTGGTGAGATGCCGTTCGCGCCATGCGGTCCAGCTCAACGCGCGGCAAAAACCTGACCGAAATCCCCGCGGTCCGGCAATCCTGAATCACCCGCTGCAGGCGGATGTCATCCCTTTCCTTTGCAACCCCAATCCATTCAAACGCACGACCACGTCCTCGGAGCGCCTCGCTAACCGCATTGATGCCGTAGATCACGTTCATGGAATGCTCAGTTTAAATCGTTTCTGCTTGAAGCTGGACACTAGAAGCTTTCCGGAAACTCGAACTGCATGTAGACTGGCGCACTCGGGAGGCAAGATCATGATGAGGCACAATAGCCGTCGCTTTATGTGCGCTCATCGTGGTGCTTCGCTATACTCTTGGCAGGAGGAGCTTTGTCGCTTTCTACAGTAATCGTGGATGACGAGCAACTTGCGCGCGATGAGTTAGCTTACCTGCTCAAGAACATCGACGACATCAACGTCGTCGCGCAAGGCAAAAATGGGGTTGAAGCAGTCACCCTCATCCGCGAGCACAATCCGGACCTGGTCTTTCTCGATGTTCAAATGCCTGGCCTCGATGGCTTCGGAGTAATCAAGAAACTTCTGGACAAGAAAGTTCCTCTGCCAAAGATCGTTTTTGCCACTGCTTTCGACCAATACGCGGTGCGGGCGTTCGAAGTTAACGCGGTCGACTATCTTCTCAAGCCCTTTGATCGCAAACGGGTGGCCCAATCGGTCGAGAAAGCCCGCTCAATGTCCGAGTCCAGCAGCCCCTCGGACAAGCTGGATACTCTCGTCCGAATGCTTGAATCCCAGAAGCCGCAAACTTCGAAGATCCTGTTGAAAGCTGCGGGAAGACTGATTCTTGTCAACCAGAAAGACATCTGCTTCGCATCGATAGAAGACGGGATTATCACCGTAGTCACGAGTGGACCAAACGGCATGGAAGGCCAGTCAAACTGCCGTACTCTTGAAGAACTGCTCGACAGCCTCGACCAGAATCTATTCTGGCGCGCTCATCGCTCTTTTCTGGTAAATACCAACCGCATCAAAGAAGTCGTCCCCTGGTTCAAGAGTTCCTATCAACTTCGGATGGACGACAAGAAACAAACCGAAATTCCGGTAAGCCGGGCGCAAACCAAGCGACTGAGAGAATTGTTCGGTTTATAAAAAAGCGGCCGGGGAGGAGGATCCGGCCGCTGCGAATGACTCAACCGCAGTTCACATCGCTAACGCTTCGAGGGCCGTCCGGTTCTTGATTACCAGCGTTGCTCCTTCCAATTTGATCAAATCTTTTTTCCTCAATTCGCTTAAAAGTCTGGTCACCGTTTCACGCGATGCACCGATTCTCTGCGCCATCTCTTCATGCGTGACCGGAGCATGAATCCTGAATTCACGGGCGGGCTCCATCCCGTGCACCCAGGACAGCAGCAATCTCGCCAATTTCCCTGAAGAAGACCGTGCCAGCACCAGCTCGTGAATCTCTCGATAGGCGAACTGGAATTCGCGGCTAACGGCTTGCGCGGAGCGGAGTCCCAGTTCTCCGCTCCGCTCCATCAGCCGGAGCAGCCCGTCCCGCTCCACAAAGTTGACCAGGCAGGGCTCCAACGTCTCAGCCGTAATCTCGTAGGGTTCTCCCGAGATCACGGCGCTTAAAGCAATCACCTCTCCCGGCTCCGCCATTTTCAGCACCAGGACCTTACCCTCCTTGGAGGTGGTAGAGAGCTTCACCCGTCCGGAGCACAACACAAATGCGCCGCGTGGCATTTGACCTTCGACAAAAAGGATGGCTCCCCCTGGATACGCGCTCAGGTGGCTGGAAGCGTTGAATGGTCGCAACAGATTGTCGGAGACATGGCAAAACCAACCTTTTTTCTTAAGCGGGCATGCCAGACAGTTTTCGACTACCGGCAGCCCATATGGCGTGATCATTCCCTCTCCCTGTTGTGTTGGATTTTCTGTTGGCTCTTCCTTCAGGATCAGGTTGAGGCCGCCGCGCGTCCGGCGCAGGTCTCGAACCAGCAGGCGGCCATCCTCAGTATCTGAAAACAATTCCGCCGCCAGGGCTCTCGCTCCCAGATTTTTCGAGCGCAGGGCCTGCACCAGTTCCCAACCCGCTGCCGGCTCTGCGTGCTTGTGCCACTGAAGGCCACAATAGAAAAGGAAGAGAGGATCGACCTTTGCAGGCTGTGAACGCACTTGCTGCGGGCGATGAGGAACTGGTTTGGCCGGAAGGATGGCCCCCTTTGGAACTGATCGACACGGCTTCTTGACAGGGAATCCGCTCAGTAAAGGTACTGGAACCTGGGCTGGAATACCCGCGGAAAGCCCTAACGCCTCCCGAAGTGGCATCTGGTACTCCCAAGACAACGCGAACGTGTTTGGGCTTAACGCACTTGGCATACCAGAATGGAATAGCTTCGTAAGTACCCAAGACTGCAATGGATATGACCGCTTCAGACCTGCGAGACAGCTCGCCAGGATGACGAACAAGCGGCAGTGTGCCGCTTTCTCGGCACATATGCAGCCGCTCCGTTCACATTTCCTCAAGCTGCTGGCTTACAGTAGTAAGTGACGTCGAAACGGCAGAGCTTCGGGTAAAGGGATATTCTCATCCAGAGCACAATCGGCATCTAATTTCATCTTGCCTCAATCACGTAGTCCGCGGCGGAAAACACACAGTCTCGGGGAAAGAATTTGGCACTGCAGGACGGGCTTTGGTACAAGGACGCAGTCATCTATCAGGTACACGTCCGCGCTTTCTATGACAGCAGCGGCGACGGCAACGGCGATTTCCGGGGATTGGCGCAGAAGCTGGACTACCTGCAGGAACTCGGCATTACCGCGATCTGGCTGATGCCATTTTTCCCTTCGCCTCTGCGAGACGATGGCTACGATATTTCCGACTATCGTTCGGTCAACCCCACCTACGGCAAGCTCGAAGATTTCAAAGCTTTCCTTGAGGCTGCCCATCAGCGCGGAATTCGCGTGATCATCGAAATGGTGATGAATCACACTTCAGACCAGCATCCCTGGTTTCAGGAGTCCCGGAGTTCGCGCACGAATCCGCGGCGGGATTGGTACGTGTGGAGCGACACCGATACCCGTTACAAAGGCACACGAATCATCTTTTTGGACACCGAGCTTTCGAACTGGGCGTGGGACCCGGTTTCCAAACAGTATTATTGGCACCGGTTTTTCAGCCATCAACCCGACCTGAACTACGACAATCCCGAAGTCTTCGAAGAGATGTGGCAGATCACGAAATTCTGGCTCGAAATGGGGGTCGACGCTTTTCGACTGGACGCGATTCCATATCTCGTGGAGCGGGAAGGCACGAACTGCGAAAACTTGCCGGAAACACACACCATCATCAAACGCTTGCGCGCGAGGGTCGACGAGGAATTTCCCGGCCGCATGCTGCTGGCAGAGGCAAATCAGTGGCCGGCAGATTTGCGAGCGTATTTCGGCAATGGCGACGAATTCCACATGGCTTTTCATTTCCCCCTCATGCCGCGCATGTTCATGGCGCTCAAGCTCGAGGACCGGAAGCCGATTACCGAAATCCTGAAGCAGACTCCAGCCATTCCCGAGAATTGCCAGTGGTGCCTCTTCTTGCGCAACCATGACGAACTCACCCTCGAAATGGTCACCGACATGGAACGCGACTACATGTACGACGAGTACGCGAAAGAGAAGTCCATGCGGCTCAACCTGGGTATCCGCCGCCGCCTCGCTCCATTGCTCGACAATGACCGCCGCCGCATTGAATTGATGAATGGCCTGCTGATGTCGCTTCCCGGCACGCCCATCATCTATTACGGCGATGAAATCGGCATGGGAGACAATGTGAATCTCGGCGACCGCCAGGGCGTTCGTACTCCTATGCAGTGGGACGGCAGTTGGAATGGAGGGTTTTCGACCGCCGATCCTGAGACCCTTTATTCGCCGTTGATGCTGAATCCGGTGTACGGGTTTCAGGCCATCAACGTGCAATCCCAAAAACGTTTCGAACACTCGCTCCTTTCGTGGATGAAGCGGATAATTCGGGTGCGGAAAGCAACCCCAACTCTCGGACGGGGATCAATTGAATTCCTGTATCCGGCAAATCACCGTGTACTGGCCTATGTGCGCAAGCTGGGAAACGAAACCATTCTGGCCGTCAATAATCTCTCAAGTAAAGCCCAGGCTGTGGAACTTGACTTAAAGCCATACAAGGGAAGCATCCTGATTGAAATGTTTGGGCGGAATATATTTCCGCGCATTGGGGACCTGCCGTACTTACTGACCCTGGGGCCGTATCAGTTTTACTGGTTTAGATTGAGAAGGATTTAATTTCGAGCAGTGGGCGATGAGCTGTGAGCAAGTTCGGCCAGCCCAACTGATTCAGCCTCACTGCTCGCCGCTCGCTGCTGGGAGCTGGCTTGCCTGACGAGAGCATACTTTCGGATAGTTTTGTTCGCGAGCTGATGAATGTCGGCGACGTCGACATTGTTGTCGGTGTCCCCACCTACAACGACGCTCGCAGCGTCGGTCAGGTAGTGCAGGCGGTCCGCGCCGGGTTGCTGAAATACTTTCCCCGCGAGCGTTCAGTCATCATCAATGCCGACGGAGGCTCTCGAGATGGCACTCAGGATTTGGTTTGTGCAGCGGCCATCAGTGATATCAATGCGACCAGCGACATCCGGGCGTTGCGTACGCTGCACAGCATTACCACGCAGTATTCGGATGGCCCTGCCAGCGGTATCGCGCTACATACAATTTTGGCGGGCGCCGAGTTGCTTCAAGCCCGCGCGTGCGCGATTGTTTCTCCCGAATCCACAACTTTAGAACCGGAGTGGATTGAACGCTTATTAGGACCCGTATTTCGTGAAAACAATGAGCTTGTGTTGCCGGTCTACCGGCGCCACAAATTTGACGGTCTTCTGATCAGAAATCTTGTATATCCGATGGCAAAAGCGCTGTATGGCTGTGCCGTCCGCGAACCGTATCCCGCCGATTTCGCTTTTTCTGGTGAGCTGGGCAGCCAGTTTCTCGCGCAAGACATCTGGAACCAGGAACAAGGCCGGCGAGGTACGGAGTTGTGGATGACTTTGTGGGCGGCAAATGGCCGGCGGAAACTGTCACAGACCTTCTTAGGAACGAAAACGCGGCGCGAGGATGCGCCATCTGATCTGGTAGGGGCCATGCGCGAAACCGCGGGCACGCTTTTCGATTCGCTCGACGCCTATTTGCCCGTGTGGCACTCAACCCCAGAGCCAGTCCATGCGCCTTGCTCCGGTTGCGAGGCGGCGATCAGCGAGGAACCTTCGCGTTTGAATCGCAAGCGTCTGTTTGACATGTTTAAGTTCGGGGTACGGGAACTCGACCCTGTGTTCTTGTCGATTCTGAGCTCCGAGACCCATGATGAGCTCAAAGGTTTGGCGTCCTTGCCCGAGGAAAGATTTTCTTATTCGGGTGAATTCTGGGCGCGGACCGTTTATGAATTCGCGACTGCATATCACAAGGCCGTGATTGGCCGCGATCACATCGTGCAGGCCCTGGTTCCGCTGTTTCGGGGACGCGTTTACACGTTCCTGACTGAGAACCGGGACTCTTCTGCCGAACAAGTGGAAAGCCGGATCGAAGAATTGTCTCAGGCGTTCGAAAGACAAAAACCGCGACTGGTCGAGCTGTGGAACGGCGGGAAGTGAGGTCTCTATGTGGCAGAACTTCATTCGAGAGCTGGCAGGAACCATGGACGAGATCCTGCGCAGTTTCGGTCGATTCGTACCTCGTTTTCTCGAAATGCTCTTGCTGGTAGTGGTAGGCGGAATCATTGCCTATGTGCTGCAAATAGCAGTGCGCAGCGTCTTGCGGATTGCCCGGTTCGATAAGCTCTCCGAGCACACCGGGGCAGCGCAACTGCTGCGCCGCTCCGCGCTTCCTTCGCCCACCGAGGTCCTGAGCCGGGCGGTTTTCTGGGTGGCATGGGCCGCATTTATTCTTGTTGGCCTCAGCGTCTTGCCGGTCCCATGGATCGGCGAGCACATTTCGAATTTTTTTGGATTCCTTCCGCGCCTGGTTGCCGCTTTCCTCATTTTGTTTTTCGGATCGCTCGCAGCCACCTTCTTTTCGAGGGCCGCCTTGCTTGGCGGAGTAAACGCCGACCTCCCATCTCCCCGCCTCATCAGTCAGACTCTGCGCATCATGATGATCCTCTTCGTCGTTTCCATGGCGTTCGAGGAGATCGGCATTGGATCACGGACCGTGTTGATAGCTTTTTCGCTGGCGTTTGGCGCGCTGATGTTGGGCCTGGCTATTGCCTTCGGATTGGGCGGCAAGGATCTGGCGCGAAAGTACCTCGAGAGACGGTTTGCCCGCGATCACTTCCCCGACGACCACGCCAGAGAGAGAGAGGATGAACTTTCTCCGCTATAAATCGAGCCGCGTGGGTGTTGGCACGAGCAACCACATCCGCGCTCAAATGCCCTGGAGCGCGCTGACCACGGCGATCGCGACGATGTCACTGTTCGTCTGCCAGAGCTTCGCGCAAAAGTCCTTCACCGAGCCCTCACGAGCGCTTACGGCGATCGACATTTCGCAATATCTGATTGCGCGCGAAAGTAAACCGGTTGAACTCGGGCCTAAAGAATCAAGCTCAGTTTCGGCGGACGCGATTGTTGAAAAAATGACAGGTGCCAGCGCGCGCCGGGCTTCGGAGCTGCGCGGTTTTCAGGGGAAGCGATGGTACCACTTGCAATATCACGGCTTCCTCGGCGGGCGTGACGCGAGCATGGAAGTGCTCGCAACTTACTCGGCGCCCGATCATCGTGAATTCACCGTCATCTCGCAAACCGGTTCGAAGCTGTTGTTGAATCGCGTGCTCTTGAAATTGCTGGATAGCGAACGGCAAGCTTTCGAAAACCGCAAGCAGATCGATTTGAGCCCCGACAATTACAGGTTCGAACTGGTCGGGACCGAGAAAGCGCCCGGAGGAGACCTCTGTTACGTGCTCTCAGTGAGCCCTCGTAAGCAGAATCCATTTCTTTACAAGGGAAAAATTTGGGTTGATGCGAACGACTTCGCGGTTACGCGTATGGAAGGTGAGCCGGCGAAATCGCCCTCATTCTGGATACGAGACACACAAATTGAATCGCGCTGGCAAAAGGTCAGCAATTTCTGGTTCATCGCCCACAATAGTTCAGTAAGCCACATTCGCATGGGAGGTGTTGCCACACTTACCATCGACTATGGCGACTACCAGGTCTCGGTGGCCGACCACCGCACCGCCAGGAGTCAATCCCCCGCCCCGATACTTCCCGATCCTGCATCGGTAACGCCCCAGCGTTAAATTCGACTTTCGTTCTTTTGCTTCTCCCACCTCGACGGCTATTTCTTCAGCATTTTCACAGCAACTTCCTTGAAAAATACAATGTCGTTGTCGCTGTGGTTCTGCAGTCCAATGTAGCCTTCGTTCGGCCGCGGCCCGCGCTGGGGCTCAAAGTTGAATTTGCGTTCGGGAACTGGGTCACCCTCGGTATACTCCGTTACTTTCACCCCGTTCACGACCACAGTCGTGTGGGGCCCATCGAGCGTGATGTCCATCGTGTTCCACTCCGGGCCCGGCTTCCCCGGACGCGCCAACGGCTTCGTCAAAGAGTACAGAGTGCCGGTTACGTGGTACTCGTCTTCCTTTGAATCTTCTGGTTGATTGTCAATCTGCACCTCGTACCCGTAGTGCACCGGCATCCACTCCTCCCGCGGCTCAATGGGGATACGGATGAAAACACCGGAGTTGTCATTGTGGTCACGCATCTTGTAGACGACATGAATCTGGCAGTCACCGAGCTTGCCGCCCGTCCAGTACAGCAGCCCCATACCTCCATGCGTGTGTATGAGGCCATCCTCAACCGTCATATAGCCGGGCCCGACATGCTTCCAGCCGGTCAGGTCTTTACCATCGAAAAGCTGTTTCCAGTCGTCAGTTTGGGCGTGAATAGAGCAAGAAAAAGCGAGAACACCAATCCAGGCAAGTAGATACCGTAGCATGCGCGACCTCGAAGCTCGACATCTTACAACAGATTGCAGGTGATTACTTCCCGTTCCCTCCATGCACCGAAGTTCGGGAACCCCGCATCCAACCAAGATATAATTGAGCATTCGGCTGCGTTTCGAACGCAGCTTTCACATTCCGGGAGTCCGATGTCCAACAAAATCAAGACAGCCCTGCTAGTCACCTCCGCCGGTATTCTGCTTTTTTCTTTCGCCGGCCAGATCAGCCGCGTTCGCGCCTCAAACAATGACGGCGCATATCCGCAGATGGAAGTCTATAGCGAGGTGCTCTCGCGAGTGCGCAGCGAATACGTGGAAGAACCGAATCTCCCCACGGTGACTGATGGCGCCCTGCACGGCCTTCTGGAATCCCTGGACTCTAATTCCAGCTATCTGAATGCCGAGCAGTACAAGGAATATAAAGAGCATAAAACGACCGCGAAGGCTGACATCGGCGCGGCGATCTCGAAGCGGTTCGGCTATGCGTCGGTCGTCTCCGTGATTCCCGGCGGCCCAGCCGACAAAGCCGGCATGCAGGACACAGACATTATTGAATCGATAGAGGGCAAGAGCACGCGCGAAATGTCGCTCGCAGAAATTCGCAGCCGGCTGTCTGGCGAGCAGGGCTCGAATGTCAATCTTTCCGTAGTGCGGGCGCAACGTTCTGAACCACAAAAGATGGTCGTCACCCGCGACGTAGTTGCTATACCACCGGTAAAGGACAAAATTCTTCCGGACGGAATCGCACAGATCAAAGTCGACGCCCTTACCAAGGGCAAGGCGCAGGAGATCGCGAGCAAAATAAAGTCTTTGCAGAGGTCGGGCGCCAGCAAACTGATTCTTGACCTGCGTGATTGTGCGGAAGGTGAAGAATCCGAAGGTATCGCGACTGCGAATCTTTTTCTGAACCACGGAACCATCACCTACCTGCAGGGACAAAAATATCCCCGCGAGGCCTTCAACGCGGATCCTTCAAAAGCGATCACCAACTTGCCGCTGGTGGTTCTGGTGAATAAGGGCACTGCAGGACCGGCCGAGATCGTAGCGGCAGCGGTTCTCGACAATGCTCGCGGCGACGTGGTTGGCGACAAGACCTTCGGCGACGGGTCAGTCCAAAAGCTCATCGAGCTGCCCGAAGGCGGTGGAGCTCTCATTCTTTCGATTGCGAAATACTATTCGCCGCAAGGAAAAGCTATTCAGGATACCGCGGTGACTCCCAACATCCTTGCTGCGGATGTGAACGATGACACCCTCCTTCCCGATGAGGACGAAAATACTCTTCCTTCGGACATCGAAAAGAAGGCGGCTCCTCAACGGGACGAGCAACTGGACAAGGCTGTCGAAGTGTTAAAAAAGCGCCAGGGCTGACGCGTTTACCAGTTCATCCGTTTTCGCAATTCAGTGATATGCGCGGTGTGGTGTTTTCCATGCCAGGCGTATAGTGCGAGGTTCTTTTCGAGCGGCATAAGTCCCAACTCGGGATGCTTGAACGTCTTTTTCCATTCCTCTTCGCTCAGTGAGCGCAGTAATCTCACCCAACGATCGTGAAGATTTTCTAGAAGCGTAAGTGAAACCTCGATCGGCGTTGATCGAGAATCATCGAGTTTCGCCCACCGGTCCTCTGCATAGGGTTTAATCGTCGGCTCATCTTCCGTCAATGCCAGCTTGAATCGCATGTAGGCATTCATGTGGCTGTCTGGAACATGGTGCACAACTTGTCGCGCCGTCCAGCCACCGTCCCGGTAAGGAGTATCCAGTTGCTCCGCCGTAAGCCCTTTCACCGCAGCCCGAAGTTCCGCGGGAGTTTTCTCAACCGCAGCAATGAGTTTGGCGCGTTGCTCTGGTGAAGGTTCGCCTTGATAGTGAAACTTCCCAACGGGAAAACGAGGATCAGACATTCCGGCTCCTTACGCGAGGAAAGTACCTATCGGATGTTGCAGTCCGAACTTGCGGCGCATTTTTTCTTGCCTCTGTGGATTTCCTCTGTTGTGTAATTCAGTGTTCTCTGTGGTGAGGTTTTTCTCAATGTGCGGGACGGTAGGTTTTTTGGGCCTGTTTTAAGCAACACGGCAAAAAGCCCGATCACCACGCGGACACCGACACGCGGAGAGGGCTGGGTCTGAATCATATCGAACGAAGAACAACTGAGCCGAACAAGGTCCTACATGCTTTGAATTCTCCGTGCCTCCGTGTCTCCGTGGTGATCATGATTTTTCAACCTTTACCACAGAGGCACTGCGTTACATGGAGGAAGGCACAGAGCATTGCATCGGATTTAGGACACAATCAGGAACCCAACGATCGCGGCAACGGCAGTGGAGATGAAATTCACCGCATTGTTTCCCATCCGTCCACGGCCCTCGATAGTTGCTCCCAGAAGACTGTCGGCCACCATGCCAGCGATCCCAGAGAGCGCAACCACGACGGATGATGCCCGTCCTAATTTCCCGAAGGCGAAGAACACCAGTGCTACGACTATCGCCGCGAAAGCCCCTACAAGCGTTCCCATCAGGGTGATTGCACCATTGGTTCCCTCAGCGACCGTCCGCCAGGTGGTGATCAGCCGCGGAGCCCCGCCCACAGCTTGACCGATTTCGCTAGAAACCGTGTCGGCGGCTGGTTCGGCAAGTGCCGCTGCCATCGCCCCAATTAGCCCCCGATTCGGAAAATGTGCGTACAAAACCGCGCATCCAGCGGAAACTCCCAGATTTGCCAGAACCTGCAGCGCATTCCGTCCGGAATGCCCCTCCGCCGTCCCGAAAGGCTGCTTTCGGCTATAGCCCACGCGAGTCGTCGCCCAGGTCAGTAGAAAGACCATCAGCAGTGCCGTCAACCCGGCCAGCCCGCCCGCCCATAACAGAACGAAACAGATGACCGCTCCAGTTGCTGCGCCCACCGTAGTCACCCCGCGCACTACCCTGCCCAAGGCGGCGAAGACGACGCTTATAGCCGCAAATTCGAAGATTTTCCCGGGTGGATGGGCAAGGTCAATGCCAAGCAAAACCCGCAAGTAGCTCATATTTAAGGAGAACAACTAACGTCTAAGCGACCGGTTGATTACCTTGCATCCCGAACCTCAGAGGTAAACACCAGCTATTGTCGCTTCTAAATTCCACCACTACTCATCCAGCTTTCAGATCCGATTACCTGCACAATTCCAGTGCATCAAAATGTACGGTGTAGTCTAAACTGCTACCCGGCGTTCTTCCCGTTTAGCGCGCCCGCTCTGGCAAAACGTTCGTCGAGGATGACACTATGGCTGCTTCAGTCTGGTCTGGGTATCTTACCTTCGGCTTGATTTCAATGCCGGTTCGGCTGTTTTCCGGTGCCCGCAGTTCGGGCATCTCCTTCAATCAATTGCATCGCGACGATCTTCACCGCGTCAAGCAGCAGCTCATCTGCCCGTTGGACAACAAAGTCCTTGACCGCAGTGAGATCGTGAAAGGCTACGAATATCGCAAGAACGAATACGTGGTGATCGAGCCAGAGGAGATCAAAAAGATTGAACCGAAGACCGCGAAGACAATGGAAATCCTCGAGTTCGTCAAGTCCAACGAAGTGGATCCAGTCTATTTCGAGTCTTCTTATTACATGATGCCCGAGGAAGCCGGCCGGCGGCCATATGCGCTACTAACCAAGGCCCTCGAAGAAAGCGAATACGTTGCTATCGCCAAGCTGACAATGCACAACCGCGAGTACACCGTGTTCCTCCGTCCCCATGAAGGCGGACTGATGCTGCACACCATGTATTACGAAGAAGAGGTGCGCAAAGTCGAAGGCTTCGGCGCGCCGGACGTGGAACTGAAAGATGCAGAAGTGAAGGTCGCTCATCAACTCATCGAGGCGCTTGCGACCGAGTGGGAACCCGAAAAGTATCACGACGACTTCCAGGAAAACCTGAAAAATCTTATTCAGACCAAGCTCGAGGGCGGCAAGATCGCCGAAGTCGAAAAGCCGAAAAAGATGGCTCCCGTGGTTGACCTGATGGCGGCATTAAAGCAGAGCCTCGCCGAGATGGAAGGAAAGAAAAAGCCGGCGGCAGCGGTAGCCGAAGCCCCGCGCAAAAGAGCAAAGAGATAACGACGGTCGTTCGTCGTTGGGCGGCAGCCCCTCATCAGCTTCGCGAACGATGCACGACGGACGCCGAATGCTCTTCCAGACAACCTTCCGCTCCTTGCACCGCTTCCTATTCTCAATCCCTTAAGAAAGGGCTTCGGTGGCGAACTTCGCCTCAAGCCGCTAGAATAAGCAATTCCCAATGAGAGTTCTGGGTACGACGAATTTGCCTCAGATGGCGTCCCGCGCATGGATAGTGGGATTTATCCTGCTGGGCGTTATGAGCTACGCCGGCTGCGGTGAAACATACCGTCCGGTTGCGCAGCCCATCGAAGGCATCCAACCCAGCCCCGCAGAGGCCCATTCGATATTCGCGGTCAATACCGACGGTATTGGTGACAGCCACCGCGGCAACGGCTCCGCCAGTGACATCGACGCATCGGGGGATAGTGTCCAGGGCAACTTGATCGTCGGCACGGCCCCGGTGCACGCCGCGCTGACTCCCAATGGCGCAGCTCTCTATGTCGTAAACAGCGCCGAAGATACTGTTACCGCGAACCACCCTTCGGCACCTACCACGGTAGCAGCCACCGTCAGCTTGCCTCCTTCGCCTGCGGCCCAAATCACCCAGGTTTCAGGAAACGGGAGCACGGCGACATATTCTTACAGCGGTGGAACCAGCCTTTTTTTAGTCGGCGACACCGTCTATGTAGCAGGTTGCAGCACGGCTGGGTTCAACGGTGTGTTTACCGTCTCAGGCGCGAGTGCCACCTCATTCTCGGTCGCCAATTCCACGGCAGGTGCCGATAATCCGGAACCTCCAAGCGCGCTGGCGAAGATACCGAATGCTGTATTCGCCAACACCACCGATAACAACAATATGTATGTCGCGGCTTACGGGACCAATTCCGTATCCGTGATTAACACGAACACGAATGTCGTCAGCGTCACGATTCCTGTCGGGGCGCACCCGGTCTCCCTGGCAGAGATACCCAATAATCAGAAAGTGTATGTGGCCAACCATGGCAGCAGCGCAGCTGCCGGAAGCATTTCGGTTATCGATACGGCCTCGGGTGTCGTCTCGAAAACACTCTGTCTGGCCGGCGGCTCCCCCTGCGCATTCGGCCCCGCTCCAGTTTGGGTCACGGCACGTTCTGACGGCGGGCAAGTATTTGTCCTTGATGCAAACGGCACGATCTACGTGATCGATACGGCGTCGGACACCGTCCTGAATTCCTCGCTCTCCGCTGGCGCGGGCGCCAACTTCATGTTCTTTGACCCGAATTTCAGCCGTTTGTTCGTGACCAATCCCATCGCTGGCACCCTCAGCATCTTCGACGTTGCAGGCCCTACACCCACGACCCGTCCCGGAACTCCAATCGCAATATCGGCAGCATCCTCTTCATGCGCCACGGCTGTAGTTCCGCAATCTGTCACCGTGCTTGGTGATGGAACCAAGGCCTATGTCGCCAGCTATCAGCTCAGTGCAGGAACCATTTGTACCCAGGCATCGGTTATCGATGCCGGTAGCGGGACGCTGCTCAAAACGATTCCACTCACTCAATCCACGGATACCTCGGCGCAGACTGGCTGTGGGTCAATCGGCTTCCGTGCTTTCGCAGCCTCTTCGGGGGGCGGGACAAATTCGCGCTTCAAGGTCTACGTTTCTCAATGCGATGCCGGCAACATCGCTGTCATTAATACGTACCCTGTAAACAACAATCCGGCCGACACCTACTCGGGAGTACAGGTCTCGGGCCCGCTCAGCACTTTCCCGCCTCTCACGACCGGAATTCCGCCCTCGCAGAACCCGGTTTTTCTTGTAGGCGGTCCGTAGTCGCACAATTTCCTACGTGCACAGCCGAAGTGAGACCTTCCAATTCGCTTAACAGTGAACGCGGGATGAATCTTGCGATGACTTGGTAGCCGCAGTGAGGGGAAGGCCTTTATACGGCCGCGGCGGCAGAGTTGCTATAGCGGAGGGCGATGTTCATGAACACGGTGCCGCTGGCAGTTTCAAAACAGAGCACCAGCGCCTCAATGTCGGACGTGCTTCTCGCTCCGTGTTCGGAAGTATGCAAATGCGGGGGATGCACCCGGAAATGAAATCCCTCATCGTTCAAGGTTGCAACAGCATTGCCGATGACCTGGTTCGCCAGTTCGCAGACGGCTTCTCTCACCAAACCGTCGGTCTCCGGCAGATCGGTTCCAGAGAGCAAGCTGGCGATCTTCGCGGCAGTATGCGGCGCAAGATCCAGAATGATGCGCCCTTCGATGTCGCCGCTCAATTCCACCATGGCTGCAACTCCCTTGCGGCGATATGCGTCCTCTTCCATGGTCAGGTTTCCGATCTCGACGCGCGAGTTCAGACCCTGCGACAGCACGGCATCGGCCGCGTTAATGAACGGCTGGATCAATCCCATCTTCATGTTTAGGCTCCTGCGCCGGCTGCGGCAGCAACCACTCCATCTTCTCCCAGCACGTACTTGATGACCTCGTAGAGAACATCCGGCTTGACCGGCTTCTGCACGAAGTGACGCGCCCCGCGCTGCAATGCGGCCACAATGTTTTCCTGGTAGCCCACCGAAGACACCATCACGATGCGCGCATCCGGGTTCTGTTGCACGATCTTTTCGGCCGCCTCAATACCTTCCATCTGCGGCATGGTGATGTCCATGAGCACAATGTCTGGTTTGCTGCGGTCATATTCACTGATGGCGGTCAGCCCGTCGCCCGCCTCGCCCGCAATCTCTCCCCCGAACGACTCGACAATGCGGGCGAGATTCTTGCGCGCGAAGACGGAATCGTCCACGATCAGGTAGCGGACTGCCTGCCCGTCCTTGCTTCGCTTGATTGCTGCAAACTGCTCCATAACTCCTCCTCTTTCTCTCCACTCCCCGGCGCCCTCGATCACGCCGGAAAAATCTATGCCTGCCCTGCCCCTTGTGCTCTCTTCGATGCAGGCTGACTCAAGCATTGCGCTTGCAATGTGCTGGCCAGTGCCTGCAGATCGACGACGCGCATGGCGTATCCCCGTTCGATCGCCGCCTTAGGCATTCCAAAGACCACGCAGGATTGCTCGCTTTGCGCGATTGTCACCCCGCCCGCAGCCTTAATGGAACCTAATCCATTCGCCCCGTCATCCCCCATTCCCGTCATAATGACGCCCACCGCGCGCGAACCGAACTCCTCTGCCACACTTTTGAACAACACATCGGCAGAAGGGCGATGTCCGTTTACTCGGGGCTCGTCGCTCAGTACCGCCACATCTCCGAGGGGCAAGCGTTTGACTTTCAAATGCCTGCTGCCCGGGCAGATCAGGACTCGACCAGCCTGCAAGATGTCGCCCGACTGCGCTTCTTTCACGTTCAGCGAGCTGCACTCATCCAGGCGACGAGCAAACATTTCGGTAAATCCATCCGGCATGTGTTGCACCACGACGATGCTGCCCGGAAAGTCCGCCGGTAATTGCGCAAGCACATATTGCAAAGACTGCGGACCTCCGGTCGAAACCCCAATTGCCACAATCTTGGTGGCCGGCTGCGCCAGCGCAGATGGTCCTTTCTTTCGCCGCACCGGCTCCGGCAGGCCATCGGGAGCAGCGATCTGTAGACCCCTGCTCTGCGCCGCCGCCTTGATCTTTGCAATCAGCTCGCGAGCGCTCTCCTGCATGCGGGAAGTCACATCCGCCGGCTTGGCAACGAAATCAAAAGCGCCCAGAGACAACGCCTTCAGGGTCACTGACGCGCCCTGTGTGCTGTGCGAGCTGACCACGATCACGGGAAGTTTGTGCCTCCGCATGATCTCCTTCAGCATGTCGAGGCCGCCCATGCCGGGCATTTCCAGATCGAGTGTGACAACTTGCGGCTTAAGCTCCTGGATCTTTTTCAGCCCGAAGTTCCCGTCCATCGCCGTGCCCACTACGTGGATCGACCCGTCGGTCTCGATGAGTTGTGGAATAAGCTTCCGCATCAATGCCGAATCGTCCACCACTAAGACTCGTACCGGCTGCGAGCTCATTGCCGCACCTCCGGTGAAGTGCCAGACTGCGGCATCGGCGTGATTATCTGCGGCTGGCGTACATCGGTGCCATGTTTAGCAAATCGCTCCATTACCGCCGCCAGATTCATGATCAGCACCACGCGTCCATCACCCAGAATAGAAGCGCTACTGACCAGATCGGTCGAAATTGTCTGATCGTCCAAAGCTTTGGTCACGAGTTCCTCTTCTCCTTCAAGGGAATCGACGATCAGCCCTAACTTGCGTTCTCCGAAGGTAAGGACCAGCACGAAAATCTTGCCTTTCTCAGGATTGGCCTCCGATGCACGACGCGGCGCTACCCGCACCAGCGGCAAAACCTGGTCTCGCAATTGCAAAACTTCAGTCGTATCCACTCGGTGGAGATCCGCCACGGTTGCGCGCGCGATCTCGGCCACCGAGTTCAAAGGAATTGCATAGAGCCGGCTTTCTATCCGGAACATCAGCGCCTGAATAATGGCCAGCGTCAAAGGAAGTTTCAGCCGGAAAGTAGTACCCCTCCCCATCTCGGTTTCGACTTCCACGTTGCCTTTCATGCGGAACAGCACGCTGCGCACCACGTCAAGCCCAACTCCGCGTCCGGAAATTTCCGTGATCTCGTCCGCCGTGCTAAACCCCGGACGAAAGATCAGGTCGAACGCCTCCTCGGCAGACATGCGCGCCGATTCTTCCCGCGTGATCAGCTTGGTTTGCACCGCTTTGGCTTTGATCTGCTCGGGATCAATGCCCGCGCCATCGTCCTTCACCTCAACTATCAGATGATTCGCCTGATGATAGGCGTGCAGCCGGATCGTTCCCATCGCCGGCTTCCCCGCCGACGCGCGCTCTTCGGGGGCCTCAATGCCGTGACTGATCGAGTTGCGGATGATATGGGTTAGTGGCTCGGCAATCGCATCCAGTAAGCCCTTGTCTACATCCGTCTCCTGGCCGCTGATCTCGAGCTTTACTTCTTTGCCGCAGCGTTTGGCTGTATCGCGCACAATGCGCGGAAAACGCCTGAACAATTGCTCAACCGGCACCATGCGGATTTTCATCACCGACCGCTGCAGATCGTTCATGACTCGCGACTGAAACCCCATCGCATCGGCGAACCGCAAGCGCAGTGAGTCCTTAGGAAAGCGGCGCGAAAATTCCTGCATGGCTTGCTGCAGCATCGATTTGGCGATGATCAGCTCGCCAACCAGATTCAGGACGTTGTCGATCCGTTCAGCGCCTACACGCAAAACATTTTCAGCAGTGTGAACCGGCCCAGTCGAAATCTCCCGTACCGGGTCTTCGGCCGACTGTTTTTGCTCTTCAGCAAGAGAAGCTTCTCCCACGCTCGGCACAGGCTGCGCGTCCCCCGAGGGATACATTTCGAAATATTCGACTCGCGCGATTACTGTCGGAATCAGGCATTTCGAGACGATCACGGTTTCCGGGGCGGCAGTTGCAATCAAAAGGTCAAGCTTCTTGGCGCGCTCCGCCGACCCTTCTGGTCTTACGCCCACGATCTGCGCAACCGATCCCAGTGCCGTTGCCACCAGTTGGCGGGCAGCGATCGGCATAGCGCACATCCGGTCAATGTGCGCGACCACATGGAATATCCGGTTGTCACCTTGGCGTGCGGCCTCAGCAGCTTTTTGCTCGTATTCAGTCCATTCCACGGGAGGCGCTTTGGCCTCGCCGTTCTTTGCCGCGGGAGCCGCCGACGCGAGATTTTTTACCATCTGCTGCAATGCCGAAGTATCGGGCATGGCGCTCTGATGACGATAAGCGTTCAGAATCTCGGCGAATACATCCGCCGCAAGGAAACTCAGCTCCACCAGTGAAACGGGAGACTTGGTGATGTCCACGGCCAGCGCGTCTTCCAGCTTGTGGGCAAGATCACTTAGCTCTTTGAAACCGCAAGCCGCGGCATCGCCTTTCAGCGTATGGACCGTGCGGCGGATGCTGCGCACAGTTTCGGTGTCACGCGGCGATTTTTCCAGTTTCAGGGCATCGTCGTTGAGCGTCTGCAGGAGTTCCTGCGAGGTCTCAAAGAAGAGCTCGCGCATCTCCGCGCCGCGATCGTCGGAAAATTGCGTCATTCCGCCACCTCAAGGCGTCGATACGCGGTCCCGCTGTTGCGATACACCATGGCGAACTTCTCCGTCAGACCGAGCAAGCTTTCTGCGTGGCCAACGAGCAGGTATCCGCCGGGGGCAAGGCAGCGGTAGAATTTGTCGACCAGCCTTCGTTGCTCAGCTTCGTCGAAGTACATCATCACGTTCCGACAAAAGATCACATCGTTACATTGCGGCAAGAATTCGGTTTTCAGGTTGTGAAAATCGAAGTGAATCAGTTCCTTTACCGCTTTTTTTACGGCATAACGCTCGCCGACCTTATCGAAGTAGCGCAAGCGATAGCTGTAATCCACCGACGACATCTGGTGTTCGTTGTAAGTGCCCTCCTGGCCTGCTCGCAGCACCGAGTAATTGATGTCGCTGGCGGGGATTTCCACCTTCCATGGTGGAGGCACAAGCGGCTTTGGCCATGTCGCGTTCGGCGGATTGGGCAAGCGCAACTGGTGGTAGGCCAGCGCATCGGCGACCAGCATGGCAATTGTGTAAGGCTCCTGGCCCGTCGAGCAACCCGCGCTCCAGATGCGCAACGATCGTTCTCCGCTCGATTCCTTCTGGTGAATCAGCTCGTCGAGGATGTAGCGATGGAAAAGATCCAGCTGCGCCTTGTTGCGGAAGAAGCTGGTCTCATTCACCGTCAGGTCTTCCAACAGCCGGGCAAGCTCCGGTTTGCCCTCGTCGCTGATCAAAAGACGGTAATAGCTATAAAAAGAATCCAGCCGGCACTCGCGAAGCCGGCGTTGCAGGCGGTCCTGAAGGAAATGTGTCCGCCGCGCATCGAAGTGCATTCCGCACTCCTGATAGACGAGCGTCTGCAGCAACCGCATTTCAGCATCACTGAGCTGGATTGCGACGGCCGGAGAGCTCATGGGTTTCCTTTGCGCTACTTGCCAGCGGCTGCCCGCCGGGGTTTATCTTTGGCTTCGGCGCCTGGGACGTTTTTCGGCGCTGCGCCAAGGTCTAACAGGCGGGTCATATCCAGGAGCACAATCAGCCGCCCTTTGTACTTGCCAAGCCCGGTCACACAATTCAACCCGCCTTCTTGCAGGGCCGCAGGCGAAGGCTCCACATCAGAAGCTGGAATCTTCAACACTTCCGAAGCCGCATCTACGATCAATCCGGAAAGCCTTCCGTGATGCTCGACCACCAGAATCCGGTTTCGTTTGCCGGCGGGAGCGATTTTCTTCTCGCCCAAACGCTTGCGCAAATCGAGCACGGAAACAATCTTTCCCCGAAGGTTGATTACCCCTTCCATGAACTCCGGGGCATCGGGTACCGCGGTGATTTCCGGCACCCGCACAATTTCATGCAGGGACGTGATCGGCACGCCATATGTCTCGCGGCCGACCTGGAAGCCCACGATGTGAAGCTCGCGGCCGACTGATTGCCCAGTGCTCATGCTCGCGATCCCGCCGCTTGGCGCATGGCTCTGCGTCGATCTTCCAGCACCGTAGGATCGGTTTCGATCCCAAATCGGTTCATGGAATCCAGCAGGCCTCGCGACATCTTGGACATTTGTTCTGCCGATGCCGCCAGCTCCGTCGAACCCGATGTGGTCTGCTGCACCAGTTCGCGCATCCGCTCCATGGCTTTGACAACAGCATGTGCGCCGGAAGCTTGTTCTTCGACCGCGGAATTGATCTCGTGCGTAATTTCGTTCAAGCGAGTTGTAGCTCGCGCGATCTGCGAAGAACCATGTGATTGTTCGTTGGTCGCAGCCCCGATTTCCTGGGCGAACTTGTAAACCTCCGTGACCACGTTCGAGATCTTGCGCAGCGCCTGATGCAGGTCGGTTCCAAGCTTCAGGCCCTGATCGACAATTTCGGTGCTCTCGTGCATGTTCTCTACGGCTTTTCGGGCCTCTTTCTGAATGCTCTCAATCAGCTCAGAAATTTCTTTGGTCGACTGCGCAGACTTTTCTGCCAGTTTGCGCACTTCGTCGGCGACCACGGCGAAGCCGAGCCCATGTTCTCCGGCACGCGCCGCCTCAATGGCCGCATTGAGCGCCAGCAGGTTGGTCTGTTCTGCAAGATCGTCAATGACCTCGATGATCTTCCCAATGTCATCGGCCCGGTGCCCGAGCACTCCAATGATTTCTCCGGAAGCCAGGATTGTGCCGTTGATTTTGTTGAGGCCTTCCGTGGCCTTTTCCATCGTGGTGATGCCGCTGTGTACCTCTTCGCGCGAACGATTAGAAATATCGAGCAGGACCTTCGCCGTGTCGGCTACTCGCTGAATCGACGCGACCATTTCATCAATCGAAGCCGAGGTCTCGCTCACGCTCGATGCCTGTATCTGCGTGCTCTTCACCATGTTCTGCACGTTGACGCTCATTTCGTGCATGGTGCTGGTGACTTCATCGATTGCTGACGAGCTCTGCAGGCTGATCTTCGCGGATTCGTCCGACGCTCCGGCAACCTGTGCGGAAGCGCTGGCCACCTGCGACGCCGCATCCTTCACGTTCCGAACCAGGCTCCGCAGGCCCTCGACCATCTTCGCGAATGCGTTCCCCAAAGTGTCATTCGCGGAGCGTGGCTTTACATCAATGCGAAGGTTTCCACCCGCAATGGCTTCAGAAAGGCTGGCCATTTCTTTGAGGTAGGTAACCATGCCCTCGAAACTTCGGCCCAATTGTCCAATTTCATCGGTTCGCTGAATATCGATCTTGTGTTCCAGGTCTCCCGCGTCGCCGATCTGTTTGGCTACTTTCATGAGGTTCGCCAACGGATCGGTGATCGACTTTGCCGTTCGGTATGCGATGAAAATTCCGAATCCAAGAGCGACGAATGTGCTCAGCAGCGATATGACAATGATTTCAGTCTCGGCTTCCTTGTCCGATTTACGCCGTTGGTCGACCAGGTTCTTCGTTTCCTGATTCACCTGGCTCAAATAATCGCTTGAAGTCTTGACCCAGGCGGACGCGTCTTTCTGCAAGTAATAGATTTGTAGATCTGCCACAGTGGCGTTCCCTGCATCCACCTCGCGCCGTTTCTCGAGCATTGGCTGAGCAAATTCTGATGCCCATGCCTTTTCGTTCTTCGCCATGTTGTCAAGCGCGGTGCGCTGCCCGTCGGAACTAGCCAGCTTCTCGCCCTTTTCCACGTCTTGGCTCAGGTCGCGGATCCCGTCGTTCATGCGGTCCACTTCACGGCTGTCGCCACTCAACAGATAGTTGCCCAAATAGAGCCGGTTCTGCATGAGCTGAAAGCTGATGTGGTCCGTCAGTTCTTCCATTTCCAGCGCTTGCTGCGCCGAAGCCTTCGCGCTGCTCTCGTGTTCCACTGCGACGAGGATCACCGCCAGCAGGATCAGCACTGTGGCCAGAATGGCGCCGAACCTCACGTAGAGTTGCTTGGTTATAGACATGAATGTCGCTCCGCTGCTTCGACTCGCGAACGCCACTAGTTAGTGGGGTCGAACTTAAACTCCAGGGTCTCCGTGGTATCGGCGCCGGCGGAGTCGAACTTCCATTTTTTCACTGCATCCACCGCGGCAGTCACAAGAATCGGGTGACCACCGATTACTTTCGTTTCCTTCACTGTGCCATTGGCCGAAATGACGACTTCCAGCTTCACCACGCCCGTTAGCGACATCTTGCGCGCTATCTCGGGATACTCCGGATAGACCCGGTTCTTCACCTTGCGGTCAGAATGCTCCTGGGCAAATCCCCGGACGGAATAGGATGTGATACCGAATACTGCAGCCACTAACAGAACCACAAAAATGCAACTCCGCACACTTCGCACGGTTGTCACGGACACTTCCCCCCTCGAATTAAATGGATTTTCGATACAAATCCACTGCAAAGGCCTCGCGTAAGCGATTACCTGAATCTTCACTTAACTCGTCATGAAGTTGTACCGAAATAGGAAGGCGCCAATTACGTCGGTACCGTCTCAAAAGTCAGCTGTATCCGACCACACCGGCACGGGCGAATGCCCATGTGCCTGAGCTCGGAACCAGATGCGGCGTTCTGCCACATGAGTCTTTTCCCTTGACTCGAATTGAGAGCGCACGATAGAGTCCGATTAATCAATAACTTGGAACGCTGAACCTTCAGGAGTCGATTACGGGAACCGAGCACATTGTGGGACAACTGCCTGAAGTACCCAGCCAGAACGCTCGGTTTCAGCAGCTGCTGCTGGAATTTTCAAATGCCGCTTCAAAGACCCTGCCGTCGACGGAAATCCTGCGTCTGTTTTGCCGGAGCGTCAGATCTTATTTCGAAGTCAGTGGCGCTTACATATGGCAGTTTGTTCCTCCAGACCAACTTGAGGCAGTAGAGGCCGACGGGTGGATGGCGGAGCAACTTCTCAGGGTGCGACTGAAAACCAACCAAAGCGCAATTGTCATCGAGGCCATTCGGAAACAAAAGCCCATCCTGGTCAACTCGGTGGATCCGGCGGTCTATCCCATGGCAGCGCAGTTCCAGACGAAGTCTCTACTGGCGGTTCCTCTCATCGTTTTTAGTGAAGTTATTGGTGCAGCAGTTTTTACTCACATCTCTGATTCAAATTTTTTCACCGAGGACCACGCGGCCAAAGCCACCATTCTGGCCGGACAACTGGGTAGCTTGCTTGAAGCCGCACGCCTGTCACGAGAGAAAAAAGAAGAAAAACGTCGCACGGAAATTTTGGCGGATGTGGCCGAGAGCTTTCGCGACCTGCCGGATTCACATGCGTTGATCGATTTGTTCGTCGACCACCTTCGCGTTCTGCTGCGCACCCGGCTGGTGTGCCTCTATGGGCGCGAGGCCGGGGGATTCAGGCTATGGGCCGTCGGCGCTGACGATTCGGCAATGGCCAACAGTGTCCGCGCGCGCCAGGACCGCAAGGGCTTCCATTTTGCGTCAGACATTGCGCATCGCGCAATCTCCGCTGGCGGCTTGATTTCCATTTCAGTAAATCCCGCGTCGCATTCTATTGGAGAATTTGTTCCCGCCGGCACTCTCCTCGCCGTCCCGTTTCGAACCTCGAGCAAAGAAGGCGCCGTGCTTGTGTATCCGCGACACGATGGCGCATTTACCTCAGAAGAAAAAAAACTCTTACCAGTCATCACCAGCTTCGCCGCGGTCGCGATTTCGAACGCTGAACTTTATGGAACCGCGCGCGCGCAGGCCCAGGAACTTCAGCAGATCCTGAACATCGCTGCGGAACTGGGATCCATATCCGATCTTGGGCAATTCATGGCCAGGCTGATTCAAAAAGCCTGCGAGTTTCTCGGATTTGAGCGTGCGTTCGTGGGGGTCATTCAAAACTCCGCTCTTCAAGTCCACTGGAGTTTTCGGGATGGCAAACAAGGGCCAGGCGGTTACCTGATTCCTGACGGCGTTTTGACCCGCGCCATCTTGAACAAAGAGACCTTTTGGACCGACGATGCTTCGAAAGTCACGGGGGTAAATGCCGAGATCGTCGAACAGTTCAACATCCGCCAACTGCTGGTGGTTCCTTTGCTCGGAGCTGAAGGGAAGCCGATCGGCGCGTTCGGGGTCCTTGACCAACGCGGACAGGAACCCATTAAGCAGGAGGACATCAGAAGGACCCAGGCCCTTGCTGCGCACATGGCGGTAGCGCTCGAAAATGCGCGCTTCTTCACGCGCATGGAGCAAACCACCCGTCACTGGGTAGAAACCTTCGATGCCATAGCAGATTTCATAGTCGCCCATGATGAGGCGGGAAATGTGCTTCGGGTAAATCGCGCCCTGGCGGATTTCATCGGGGTACAGCCGCAACAATTGATCGGACTAAACATGTCCACATTGCTGGCCACAGGAACCCCCGGACCTTTGTCGCTTTCCTGTCCGTTCTGCAGGCCAACCGGCGACTTGTCTGATGAGTACGTGCATCCGGCGCTGGAGCGGACATTCCTGGTGTCAACTTCACAAGTCCATGCCGCCAGCAGCGAGGGTTTGCATACAGTTCATGTTCTCAAGGACATCACGGATCGGCGCGAAGCGGAGCGGCGCTATCGCGAACTGTTCGACAACATCCAGGAAGGCCTGTTTTTCTGCAGTCCCAACGGCAGGTTCGTCGAAGTAAACGATGCTCTGGTCCGCATGCTTGGGCGTAGCAGCCGCGAAGAGTTGTTGCATTGCGACCCGCGCCAGGAAATTTTTCTTTCTCCAGAACAGCACGCGAGCCTTTTCGCCGCACTCGAGCAGGCCGGTGCCTTGCACAACGGTCCGGCTGTGCTCAAGCGCAAAGACGGCAGCCCGGTACACGTTCTGATCAATGCATTTGCCGTTCAAAGCACACACGGACAGATTTCTCAGTATCGCGGCTTGATTCTCGACATCAGCGGGCTCAAGGCGTATCAGGCCGAGTTGCAGAGGGAGCGCGACTTTTCGGGCAAAATCCTCAACAATACCCAGAATCTGATTCTTGTCGTGGATGCTGCCGGCCTTGTCAACTATGCCAATCGCCGCTGGCAGGTGATGGGCTACGAACAGGAGAGTATCATCGGCAAGCCTCTAGCATCGCTGGTGGCGCCCGCCGGCAACGACGCGTTCCGCGAGGCTTATGCCGCCACCCTCTCCGGCAATCAGGTGGACAATCTCGATTTGCAGATTCTGCGCTCTGACCGGCGGATCGGGCAGTTCTCTGTCAATCTCAGTCCTATGCGGGACGATCGCGGACAAGTGAGCAGCATCGTTGTAGTCATGAGCGATGTGACCGATGCCGCATCGTTACAGTCGAAGTTGATGCATACCGAAAAATTGGCAGCAGTGGGTCAACTTGTTTCCGGCGTGGCGCATGAGGTGAACAATCCTCTCACCGCCATCTTGGGATTTGCCGACCTGCTTATGGAAAATCCGGAAATTCCCGAGAGCGCCCGCAGGGACTTGCGTGTCATTTTGCAAGAGGCGCAGCGCACCAAACAGATCGTTCAGAATTTGTTGAGCTTCGCCCGCCAGATGCCGCCCCAACGCAAGCCTCTGCAACTGAATCCCATTCTGAGGCGCACCGTCCAGTTGCGGGCTTACGATCTGCAGAGCCGCGGAGTTTGCGTTAACGAGGATTTACGCGATCCCCTGCCCCTGGTGATTGGCGACCCGCATCAGCTTCAACAGGTGTTCCTGAACATTCTGAACAACGCCTATGACGCCGTCCGCGACAAAGAACAGGCTGCCCGGATCGAAATCTCAACCCGCAGCACAAATCAGTTCATCGAGGTTACGTTCCGCGATAATGGGTGTGGGATCAGCGAGCCGGACCGGATATTCGACCCGTTTTTCACCACCAAACAGGTCGGCGAAGGCACCGGGCTTGGCCTGAGCATCTGCTATGGGATTGTGAAGGAGCATCGCGGTGAAATCGTCTGCCAAAATAACGCCGATGGCCCCGGCGCAACCTTCATCATCAGGTTGCCCCGAGCGCCGCAGCGCGAATCAGTTTCAGCAGGGGGCACGCAATCGTGAGCAGCCCGGCTCTGCACCGGAAGACTTTGCCGATTTTGCTGATCGAGGATGAGCCCTCCGTCATGAGCTACGTTCAGGCTGCGCTCGAACGCAATGGCTACGAGGTCGTTTGCTCTAAGTCGGGTGTGGATGGGCTGCGGCAACTCGAATCCGGCGAGTTTCTAGGCGTAATCTCGGACATGCGCACGCCCGGTGGGGTCGATGGCGCCGATGTATTCGCGTGGATTTCGGCCAATCGCCCGAACCTCGCGGGCCGACTCGTTTTCATAACAGGGGATGTAGCGAATGAGGAAACGGTAGCAACTCTGGAACGAACCGGCGTACCTTGTGTGGAGAAACCGTTCAGGGTTCAACAGTTCATTGCGGTCGTGGAGCAAACGATGGGAAAACCCGCTGAGTAAGCCGCTATTACGCGAACAAAAATTCCTTAGTCCTCAGTTCCTTGATCCTGTCCCTAAGCTTGGCCGCCTTCTCAAATTCAAACTTTTTCGCAGTCTCGCGCATTTCTGTTTCAAGCTTGGTGATGAAGGCATCGAGTTCTTCCTGGTTCTTGAAATCGGGGATGCCGTCAGCCTCAGTGCTGGCGAGCTCGGCGTAGTCCGCTTCCACAATGCTTGCCAGCGACATGTCGAGCGGCCGCACGATGGATTGCGGAGTGATTCCGTGTTCCGTGTTGTAGGCTTCCTGAATCGCGCGTCGGCGGTCGGTCTCGTTGATCGCTTTTTCCATCGACTCAGTCATGCGGTCCGCATACAGCACGGCTTTACCATTCAGATTTCGCGCGCAACGGCCAATCGTCTGAATCAGCGATCCGCTTGATCGTAGGAATCCTTCTTTATCGGCATCGAGCACCGCAACCAGTGAAACTTCCGGCAAATCTAATCCCTCACGAAGCAGGTTGATTCCAATAAGCACATCGAACTCGCCGCGTCGCAGATCACGAAGAATCTTTACCCGCTCCAGCGTCTCAATTTCGGAGTGCATGTAGCGGCACTTCACGCCGACTTCACTGTAATACTCCGCCAGGTCTTCGGCCATGCGCTTGGTCAGCGTCGTTACCAGGACCCTTTCTCCACGCGAAACCCGGTCGCGAATCTCATGCAGCAGGTCGTCTATCTGGCCTTTCACTGGCCGCACTTCGACAGGCGGATCGACCAGCCCGGTCGGGCGGATAATCTGCTCAATCACCACCCCTGCGGACTTAGTCAGCTCATACGGTCCCGGCGTCGCGGAGACGTAAACCAATTGGTTCGTTCGGTGCTCGAATTCCTCAAACGTCAGTGGACGATTGTCCATCGCAGAGGGCAACCGGAAGCCGTATTCCACCAGAGTTGATTTTCGCGAGCGGTCGCCATGATACATGCCGTGCAACTGGGGCACCGTTTGGTGCGACTCGTCGATGAACATTACGTAGTCACGCGCAAAGTAATCCAGCAGCGTCGGCGGCGGCTCACCCGGCATGCGTCCGGTGAAATGCCGCGAATAATTTTCAATGCCATGGCAATATCCGACTGACTTGATCATCTCCAGGTCATACATGGTGCGCTGGTGCACGCGTTGCGCCTCGACCATTCGGCCTTGCTTCTCCAGTTCCTTTTCCCACCATGCCAGCTCTTCTTTGATTGTGTCGACTGCACGCGATCTTGTTTCCGGCTTCATCACATAATGTGTCTTGGGATAGATTGGCAGCCGGACATACTTTTGCTTCACCGTACCGAACAGCGGATCGATTTGCGAGAGCGATTCCACCTCGTCGCCCCACAGTTCGATGCGATACGCCATGTCGTCGTAGGTCGGGAAAATCTCGATCACATCGCCGCGCACGCGAAAAGTTCCGCGGCGAAAATCGCCGTCGGTCCGCTCGTACAAAATCTCCACCAGTTTGCGCGTGATGTCTTCACGCTTGATCTTCTGCCCCTTTTCAAGGAACAAAAGCATTCCGTAATAAGCTTCCGGAGATCCCAGGCCGTAGATGCAGCTCACCGATGCCACAATCAGAACGTCGCGTCGCTCAAACAACGAGCGCGTGGCCGACAAACGCAGCTTGTCCAGCTCGTCGTTGATTGTGGCTTCTTTTTCGATATAGAGGTCGGCGGCGGGAACGTAGGCCTCGGGTTGATAGTAGTCGTAGTACGAAACAAAATATTCAACCGCGTTATTGGGGAAGAAATTCTTGAACTCGTGATAAAGCTGTGCTGCCAGCGTCTTGTTGTGCGCCATCACGAGCGCGGGGCGGTTTACCCGCTCGATGACTTTCGCCATTGTGTAGGTTTTGCCCGATCCGGTAACGCCGAGTAATACCTGATGCTGGTCGCGGTCGAACACACCACGCACCAGCGCTTCAATAGCAGCGCCCTGATCGCCTTTCGGCTTGTAGTCGCTGATGAGTCGGAAATCCATTCGAAAAAACCTGCGGAGAAGCCGGCACTCCACTCACGCCAAAGAAACGCCCTCTCACAGAAAGGAATTTCGGCAGGTGAGCATCTCTAAATTATAGCGTGGAGTAATTTACGACCGGCGCCACAGAAGCGGCGCTCAATGAGGCATTTTGAAATTGATTGTGATCTGGGTCTCAATCTCGACTGGCTCGCCGTTCAAGAGATAAGGACGATACTTCCATTGTCGAACAGCGTCCACAGCGGACTTCGCCAGCGCAGCGTCCCCGGCGAGAACTCTAACTTTGGTGATGGCTCCGTTCTTACCGATGCTCGCCAAAAGTTCCACCACCCCTTCTCTGCGCATCTGCAAGGCAGCCATTGGATACTCCGGGGGCACTCTCTTCACCAACAGACCTTGAGTGATGCCCTGGGAAATCCGAAGCGTTCCCGGGGTGGGCTTGGGTACCACTACGTTGGTATCAACAATTTTGGCCAGTTCAGAATCCGATCCGCTCGAACTCGGCAGAACAAGCGTCGGCGGCGCTGGCGCGGACGCGGGTTGTTCCTCAGCGGTCGTAGAGGCCGCCCTCCTGTTCACCTGAAGCGGTTTTGTGGCCACGGTTGGCTCGGGCTCAGGTGTTTCCGCAGGTATTGAAATATCGATCCTTTCTTTAGTCGGAAATCCTTCTGGAGCAGAGCTTGTACCTTGAGACACGCTCAAAGTCGGGACGTTGCCACTCGCAGGAGCAGTCGAAGGGGAAGATGGCTGGGCATCGGGTGCTACGGTCAAATCTGGCGAGGGTTTTGTGTCCTGCGGTTCTCCCTGGATCGGTGCCGGTGACGATGAGGCTGTGCTCTCGGCTTGCCTAGCTCCAAAATGCACGTAGCGCATCGGCTGAAATTTGCGCCAGGCGAAAAAGCCGCCTACACCAACAACCAGCAGGCAGGCAATGATCCAGAAAATTTTGCTTCCACTTCCGCTGCTTGGTGCGGGCCGGCGCGCATGGGAAAGGATCGTCGGAATGTTGGGTTCGGCTTGCGGGTGAAAACTGGTGTCCGCGAAAATCGGATCATGCGTTGCCAACGGCGGCGCGCTTTTAATCTCGTGTGCAGTTCTGGTTTCCGTTGCGGCGGTACCCACCTGATCGGCTTTTTCGCGTGCCATAGCGGGCGCCGCTGCCGCACCCGAGCTTGAGCTTGCGAAGCCGGCATTGGGATTCGCGTGTTTAACCCCGATTGCAGGGACGGGCTCCGGCCCCTTTTTCTGCTCTGCTTCAAACAACGAGGAAGGCATGTTGGCGCTTCTGGCCGGTAGGCCCGTCTGCGACGAAACAACTGGAGGTGGAGCCGCATGCGAGGGCTCGGTCAAATGTGCGGACGCTGAAAAATTTGCCGGAGCTGGATTTACACTTTCCGCGTGATCACTTGCTCCAGTCGCAGGCCGCTGCGGCGGCGTATTCTTGCGCAGCAATCCTTTCGCAACACGCAAGGTATTTTTCGACTGTTCAATGTTGATCGGCTTTGTCAGTACCAGATTGGCGCCAATCTTGAATGCCTTCGCAACTCCAGCTTGTCCCTCCGCAACGGCGACGCACAACGAGCTGTGATTCAAACTTGAGCTTCGTGCTCCCTTGAATAGTACCGACGCATTCTGCTCGTCATTGCAGTCAACCACCAGAGCGTCAAAGGGCTCCTCGCTCAATTTCTTTACCGTGACGAAGGGTTCAAACGAGAGCTCGACGGTAAACTCAAGCTCGCTCAGAACTTGAGTGACCAGCCGCGCAGATTCCTCGTCAGGGCAGAAAAGGAGGGCTTTGTAGCTCATACTGCGATGGTAGGTACACTGGTATCGAGCAGCAAGTTACTGACGTAATTGCGTAATGCCCCGAAACGAAAACGCCAATTCAGGCATTCCGTTGTGGCTCAAGCTCTTGTGGAGCGCCTGGATCGCAGTCTGGATACCGGTCTATTGGCGACAGTACGGTGCTCAGAATTTTCTCTATTTTTGTGACGTTGGGAATCTATTCATCACCGCTGGCCTCTGGCTCGAAAGCCCGCTCCTCATTTCCTGGCAAGCGGTCGCGCTTCTCGTTTTCCAGAGTCTCTACGCCCTCGATCTCATCGCCGCATTTTTATTCTCACACCATATATTCGGCGGGACCGAGTACATGTTCGATCCCCACATTCATCTCCTGGTTCGTTTGCTGGGCTTGTATCACATGGTAGTTCCGCCGTTGCTGCTATGGGGCATCCATCGGCTTGGCTACGATCAGCGCGCGCTGAAGCTTCAAACGCTCACAATGTGGATTCTGGTGCCGGTGAATTTTTTCTGGCGGCCGCAATACAACGTGAACTGGGCGCGTGGACTCGGCTTCGAGCAGCACACGATGCCCGCATGGCTTTATCTGATCGCATATTTAGTCGCGGTTCCCCTCCTGATCTACTGGCCTACGCATCTTGTTCTCCTGCGTTGGAGTAGCCGAAGGCATAGGTGACCGTATCGCTCTTTGTTAGGGGAGCTTACTGACTGCCCATCCGCTCTTGCCCTCATGAGTAACGAGAATGGTGCTGAAATGCGGACGTGCTGGTGCATCGGAACCATTGAACAAGACGACCGGAAACGAGTACTCACCTTCATTCATTCGCCTTCCATGAGCAATCTCGTAGGCTGCCTGCGGTCCCGGCGAGAAAAAGCGTTGCAGCTTTTCAGAGCTGGCATGTTGTCGCGCCGAGTCACTTAGCATCACGATTCCCGTCTCATGATCTTCGGTCTGCCACGCATGTAGGAATCTGTTCGCCGCCGCCAGGGCTGAGCTGTACGAACCATCGACCACATGGGACAGCTTTTTGCGCGAGTGTGCAAACGATGTACTCGAAACAACACAAAGAAGCAGAACCAAGACCGCTCGACGAATCATTAAGAGATTTTCCGAACAAGATCAAAAAGAAAAAAGAGGCGTTCGAGGTTCCTCAATGTTTTTATTGGTGGGGCACGGGAGTCCTCGCCCGTGCTCATTCCGCATTGTGGCAGTTGGACGGTGGATTAGCCGGCAGAAATCACGCAATCAGCTTCGCCAGCAGGAACGCCGCCGTTGCAGCCACTCCGCCGATCACCATGGTCTGCAAGGCGCTGCGCCATGCTCTCGCACCGGTATATTTTCCTTTCACAAATCCAAAGAAACCCAGTGCAGCCAGCGTCACGATCGCTGAAATAAACAATCCCCGATGCGCATTCGCAAGGATCACATACGGTGATAGGGGGATCAATCCGCCAGCAATGTAGGCGCCTGCAATCGTGGCCGCGCTGGTAACCGCTCGTTTCGGATCAGGCGACTCCAGCCCTAATTCGAAGCGCATCATGAAGTCCACCCACGCATCCGTACGCTGGCTCAGGGCGTCAACAATCGGCTTGCTCTGCTCCGCTGTCAATCCGTAGCCCTGGAATACGTAACTGACTTCCGCTTTTTCCTGCTCCGGAATCTCTTCCACTTCGCGATACTCTCGTATTCGCTCCTGTTCGTAGTGTTCCGCATCGCTCTTCGCCGCCAGATAGCCACCCAGCCCCATTGCAATCGAACCGGCAGCGATTTCGGCAAGTCCGCCGACTACAATCAGCCGGGTTTGCATCACCGCGCCAGAAAGTCCTGCCGCTAGCGCAAACGGTACCGTAAGGCCATCCGACATACCGATCACGACATCGCGAACAAAATTGCTGGCGGTAAAATGCTTCTCCACGTGAGCAACGTGTGCCATCAGGGCTTTGCCTCCAGGGTGTGAGTTTTCAAATATTCTCGTGCCAGCCGGACCACGTCACGCTCCCCCTTGTAGGACAATTTCTTCTCCGCATCTTCGAGCGATATCCAGCGCGCCTGCCGCACTTCAATCCGCATCTCCGGCGAAACATCATCGATGGTTCCTGATTCGTAAGCTAATAGATAAAAGGTGACTATTTTAAATACCCGCTGCTGGTCTCCCCAAGAGCGCACGTAGACGTACTTGATATCGCCGAGTTTGGTCACTATGGTGGCCGCAATTCCGGTTTCCTCACGAGCCTCGCGTAGCGCAGTTTCCGCGGCTTTTTCTCCTGCGTCGATCAGGCCTTTCGGCAGCGCCAGCCGTTCTTTTGGGTGACGTTTTTTGTCACTTTTGGACGAATCAGGATCCCCCTGTGGCTCAATCACGGCTATTTCCCAGCCACTTGCGGCCTTCCGAAGTACGACACCCCCGGCTGAGATCTCTCGTAACATCGCCCGTAACCCCGCTCCAACTTATCAGGAACAAATGGCTTCGTCATGTGTTTGAAACATTGGGAAATACGGTAACTTCCAGCTACTCCTGCGGGAATATGTCCTGCGGGGAGAGGCATCTAACTTGCTGTAGGTTGTATAGCAATAAGAGGCCTGAGTCATGGCCATGAAGGGCTTGCAGAAGATCGTTCGGTCGGTGCGCGCTCTGGGGCGCAGCATCTCTGGCACATCTGTTTCGCTGTCGCCCTCTCCAATTCCTGCAATCGGACTTGCGCTTGGCGGCGGATTTGCCCGCGGCATCGTTCACATCGGCGTTCTCAAGGTCCTCGAGCAGGAGGAAATTCCTGTAGGTTGCGTGGCTGGAACCAGCGTAGGCGCGTTGATCGGCGCCGCTTATTGCAGCGGAGTGACTCCGGCTGAGTTGGAGCAGGTCGCAGCGCGGGTACGTTTTCGCGACCTCGCTCGATGGACGCTTTCCCGCTACGGCTTCGCAACCAACATGCGGATGATCACGTTCCTGAACAAAGTTCTGAAAGTGCACACATTTGAGGAGTTGCAAATTCCGCTGGCAGTGACGGCGACCGACTTCGGTTCCGGCGAAGGCGTAGTTTTTCGTTCCGGCCCGCTGAACGATGCCGTTCGCGCCAGTTGCGCCTATCCTGGCGTTTTTCTTCCAGTGAAAGTGAATGGCAGATTATTAGTCGACGGCATGCTGGCCCACTCTCTGCCGACACAACCTGCACGCGATATGGGCGCCGATAGAGTGCTCGCCGTCAGCCTCCGCAGTCACTGGAAAAACAACGAAGGTCCGCGCCACATCTTCGATGTAATTGGTCAATGCTTCTCGATTGCCCAGGACATAAACTGCGCCTCTGCCCGTCAATGCGCCGACCTGGTGATCGAGCCGGACGTCACCGGATATCGTTACGACGATTTCGAACACAGTGCCGAACTGGTGTCCATCGGGGAAGCGGCTACCCGCGCCATGCTTCCGGAGATCCGCAAATGGCTGGAGCCCGAAAAAGCCAAACACCCACTTCAGGCAGCCGCTATCGGGCCCGCGCTTGAGCCGATTTCCCCCAAATAAAGTCCGAAGCCAGCTCAGGCCATGTAGGACATGTACCGCTCGATCTGTTCTTCGGTCTTAAGCGGCGCCTTCGAAGAGTTGGCATAAAACGAGCGATACCATTCGACCGTCCACGCGATTGCCTCGTCTTTGCTCAGAATATTTGACCAACCGAGTTGCGCCTCTACTTTCGAAGAATTCGCCGGCTTTGAGCGTGCATGCTTTCTGGATCTCCTCATGGGTGCGGGATTCGATTCATCCTCGTCCCAAAGTTGAACAAAATCCTTGGCGAGCTGGGTGGCTGAAATATGGCTGTCGGGGTTAGGTGAAAACTCCCATACACCCGAGTGCTTCTGACCGTTCTCGAACAGTCGTTGTGCCAGCGAGAGGCACGCCGATGAGGCGTCGAGAACATGCCAGATGGGAAGGATTGGTCCATTCCTGACATCTACCGGTTCGCCGTACATGATGCTGCGCACCAGGTTCGGCACCGTGCGGCCCTCCCTCCAATCCCCACCCCCGATCGCGTCAGCCGAAACTGCGATCCCAACCGCAGTCTTTTTGTCCCGGAAGAACGATTGCATGTATGCCGAGCTAGCCAGTTCGATGCTTGCCATGGTTGCGCTGTGAATGTCAATTGTCTTCGACGCCGATTGGAAAGACTTCGGTTCATCTCCAGCATGACTACCGCTGCACAGGTTAACGATCACCCGTACAGACTTCGTTAGCCTGGCTTCCTCGAGGATGAACACCGTCCCCATCACATTCGTGTGGAACGTTTCCACCGGTTCACGAATGGCAAGCTGAGGAGTGGAGCGGCACGCACAATGAATAACAATCTCCGGCTGAAATTCAGCAAACGCGCTGGCGAGAGAGTTGCGGTCGCGCACGTCAGCGAAAATCGAGGTTGTGCCGCGATCGAGAAGGGTTGCGTCAAAAAAATTCGGGCGCGCTGCGGGGGGCAGTCCGTATCCACAAACCTGTGCACCCAGAAGTTTCAGCCAAGCGACCGTCCATCCGCCCTGAAAGCCGCTGTGCCCGGTTACCAGAACCCGTTTCCGGCGATAGAAAGTATGAAAGGAATGCGCCATCAGCGTAGCCAATAGATGAGGGCGGCGGCGACCGCGGTAATCGCCAGAGTAGCAATGGTGTAGCCGTGCGCGCTGATCCAGCTTTCTGGTTTTTCAGTGCTGAAAAGTCCCGTCACCGGGCGTCCGGAGACACTTCGTTCTTCGCAATCCATGCAGATAGCACGACCCGGCGAGACCGGGAATCCGCAAGATTGGCACACAGGCACGTCTGTCGTTACCGCACGACCGGAAGCGGCAGGCTTTGGAAAACTCTCCCATTCCAGCGCCTCAGGAGCGTGCCATGAAAGTGGAGTGCTCACTGCACTTGGTTTTGTTGCGCTGGAAAGAATCACCTCATCTGAATTCTCAGCCGCTTGCATATGCTCCAGCGCCGTGCTCACCAATTCTGCAAGGCGCTCGGCCGATTGGCGATCGCCATCGCTAAATTCAAACCCACTTGAGGCTAGCTGAAAAAATCCTTCCGTCTTCGAATCGCGGACCACAGCAACAAGCAAACTCTTCGCGATTTCATGGGCGACGCTTTCTCGTGTGCCAATCTCCTCAGGTTTTACACTCGCTTCACTGCCAACTTCTGGTGCATCAACGCCAGAAGCAGCGCGATATACGAACCGGTCGCCCTCCCGCAAGCCCAGGGCGGCCCAGTCAGCGCCGGTGATGAATCTGGCCCTATCGGCGAGCAATTGCATGCATGCGTAAAACTCAACTCTTGCGTTCAACACAAATTCGGCGTGTCCGGAAGTCTCCGGACTCGGAGAGGACAATGCGCGCTTGGTTGCCGCTGCCGGTGCCATGGATACCTATTCGGAGTGTCGCTTTGGTTTTTTGAGAGTGTCAAGCGCGAAAGGACATCTGGTAACCCAAAGTCATCCCTTTTGCAATTCTTCGAAGCTGCTGGCGATCCAGTAAAGCTTTTCCACATCGGGCAACTCCCAAATCGGCACGGGATCTGCAACGCGAAAGTGATAGGGCACATTTCCTTTGGAATCATTGTCATCGACGTGTCGATGTAAACCCTAGAAGGTCGTATGCAGCATGCAGCACCCAAGTCAGCATCTTCCAATTCCAATCGGCGGAAGCATCTGACGTTACGCCGAGCCGTGGAATCACGCGACGAGTTGGTGTTTATCACAGATTCGATGGGAGTGGTTCAATACGTAAACTCCGCCTGCGAAATCCTCACTGGCTATGCCGCCGCTGAAATGGTCGATGACAACATCGAGCGGATTACAGCCGAACTCCCCAAATGCGAGAGCTACGAGTCGTTGCGCGCCAAAGCACTTGAAAAGGGAGTTTCCCACGGCACCATCGCTTTTCGCTGTAAAAATGGCTCGGCGGTGGAACTCCAGCTGGCCATCACAGTTGTTCTCAACCCGCGCACACAGGAAGTCATGCTTGCCTGCACCGGTTTGGCTCTGGCTCAAGAACAAGATGTTCTCGCCGCAAACGGTCCGGCGGAAATTGATCCTATCGGGGCATTCACCCGTGGTATCGCCCATGACTTCAACAATCTGCTGATGGTGATCGGCGCGTACGCTGAAATGGGGCTCGCAGCGGTTGATCCCGGACATCCCGTGCGTCGGAATCTGCAGGAGATCCAGGCCAGCGTTCGTCGCGCCTCAGATTTGAGTCGCAGGCTATTAATGCTTGGCCGCAAGACCAAGGGTCAGCAATTGATTTCAATCAACTGGATCATCGAAGACGTTGCCTCAATGCTGGCCCGGATTATGGAAGAAGATGTTGAGATCCGAGTATCTCTCGGCAAAAACGTCGGCCTGGTGCGCGCCGATCCCGGGCAGATCGAGGAAGTGTTGCTGAACCTTGCAATCAATGCTCGCGATGCTATGCCAAACGGCGGGGAACTTCTCATCGAGACCCATGCCATCCAATTGGACGAGGCCTTCGCAAAACGGCATGTGGGTCTTTCACCAGGCGAATATGTGCGGCTCACAGTCACCGATACCGGCCGAGGCATCGCGCCAAATGAGCTTGCCCGAATTTTCGAGCCGTATTTCACAACTAAATCCGAAGGCAAGGGAACCGGCCTGGGACTGGCAATTGTGCAATCAATCATTCAGCAGAGCAGCGGTTCCATTTCGGCGATTAGTGAACCAGGGGTCGGCACGTCGATCAACATCTACCTTCCCATTGCCGGCCAGCCGGTTGAAAGAACGGCGGGTTTGTGCAGGGAGCAGGTCTCAATTCCAGGCGGCAACGAGTCTATTCTCGTAGTTGAGGACGACAAGCACCTGCGCGAGTCGATGGTCGAATTTCTCTCCTCCCTGGGATACGAAGTGGGCTCGGCGTCAAGCGGTGTTGAGGCCTTAAAAATTTTGCAGGAAAGCCGAAGAGATCTGATTGTGATCGACGTGGTGATGCCACAAATGAGCGGCCGAGAGATCGCGCGGGCCGTCGCGTCACTTCGTCATCGGTCCAGAATACTCTTCATTTCCGGACATGCCGAAGATGTCGTACTCCGAAAAGGCATCGATGCCGGTGAGGCGAATTTTCTGAAAAAGCCTTTCCCCTTGAGATCGTTGGCGACCAAGATTCGGGAACTACTCGATGAGCCCGTGTCTGCGCTGGCTGCTGCGGCAGCCGCGGGAAGATAGTCCGGCTGCTCTCGTATAATCTCCCGAGCATGGGAATTTCAGTTTCGCGCCAGGACATTGGCGGCGAAGACAAACCTTTTGTTGTTGCTCCCTCGGGCGCCTACAAGCTGCGCTACTCCTCATTCATCTTCATAACTTTATTGTGGGCTGCCATCTATCTCTCTGCCATTTTCAGTCCCGCCCTGCTCGATGATGTCGACACTATCCATGCCGAAGCCGCCCGCGAGATGGTATTGCGCCACGACTGGGTCACCCTCTACACCGACGGCATTCGCTATCTTGAAAAGGCTCCGCTCATGTACTGGAGCGTCGCTGCCAGTTATAAGCTATTCGGCATCAGCGAATGGAGTACGCGTCTTCCGCTGGTTTTGTGTGTCCTTGCCCTTCTGTTGGTGACGTATGCCCTGGGCAAGCATGCTTATGGCGAGCGCGCAGGACTCTATGCTTCCGTAGTGCTTGCCACCTCGCTCGGCCCCTATATTTTCACGCGATTTGAAATTCCTGATATAGCCGTAGGCCTTTGGCTCACGCTCAGCGCGTACTTCTTCTTGCTCTCGCTTGAGCAGGGGTCTCCTACGCGTGCAGTCTGCTGGGGACTCGCCGCAACCTGCGCTTTGAATGTGTTGACTAAGAGCCTGATCGGTCTGGTGTTCCCTTTAGGCTCGATTTTCTTGTACCTGCTCATAACCCGAAATCTTCGGCACATTCTCAAACTGCGCCTGTTCTCTAGCGCTCTGGTTTTTCTTGCGATCGCGGCTCCCTGGCACATCCTTGCCGCGCTTCGCAACCCCAGCCAGGGGACGGTTAAAGGCTTTCTCTGGTTCTATTTTGTCAATGAACAATTCATGCGCTATCTCGGCAAGCGCGTTCCTCCAGGTTATGACACCGTCCCGCTTCTCATTTTTTGGGCTCTCACCATTCTTTGGCTGGCTCCCTGGATGGTCTTCCTTCCCCAGGCTCTCAGCAAGGTGCCCTGGCGTGTTCGGGATTGGCACTCGCAGCTCAGTCGGGCCCAGCGCGCCAGCTTATTCTTTGCGATCTGGGCGCTCGTGACCGTGGGCTTTTTTAGTTTTTCGACCCGGCAGGAGTACTACACCATCCCCGCCGTTCCAGCGCTCGCGCTTCTGATCGGTGCATGGCTTGCGAGCGAACCCGTTGAAAGCGAATCCAAAGCCGGAAGAATCTCCTCCTGGACATTCTTCGTCATGGTAGCGTTCGGGTCCGTCGTTGGGCTGGTATTGCTGATTTCCTCGAAGTCCCCTGCTCTGGGCGCCGACCTTGCCGATTTACTGAAGAAGAATCCACAGGACTACGATTTTTCTCTCGGTCATTTTCTCGATCTCACACCCGAAGCTCTGGGAATGTTTCGTCCGCAGCTCGTCGGCGCGATTCTCTCTCTGCTTTTGGGAGGCGCCATCAACCTATGGTTCCGACATCGCCGAAAACCAACTTACGGAAATGCGAGCCTGGCTGTCATGATGGTCGGATTGCTCTTCTGTGTTCACTCCGCGTTCGTCAAGTTTTCACCGATTCTTTCCTCAAAGCAGTTGGCAGTTGCCATTCAAAAGCACTATCAGCCCGGTGATGTTATCGTGATCGACGGGCAATACCATCAAGCTTCAACTCTGAACTTTTATTTGGGCACACGCGTGCGCGTGCTCCATGCGCCCAGCGGGAATTTATGGTACGGCTCGCAATTCCCGGATGCTCCTCACGTATTCGAGACTCCGGCTTCATTCGCCGAGCTTTGGAACACGCCGGTTACTGTCTTCATCTGGTCGGATCAGGACCACCCGGAAGAATTGGCTGATCTGCCGCATTACCTGCTGGCGCGTGCGGGTGGAAAGTCGATTTTCGCCAACCACAGAGCCGATTAGGTGTAATGGTATAATTATGGTGTAAGGTCAACATCATGGCTCTTAATATCAAAAACGCGGAAGTCGAACGCCTTGCCACCGAGGTCGCTCGGATGGCTCGCGAAACAAAAACCGAGGCAATCCGCAGGGCATTGGAGGATCGACGAAATCGGCTCGTCTTGAAGACCTTCCAGCACCGCGAGCGATCTCAGCAAGTAAAGGAGTACCTGGAACGGGAGGTATGGCCGCACATTCCGGCCGGACTTCGCGGCAAAAGCCTGACTAAGCGTGATCGTGAACAAATTCTCGGTCTCAACCGCGATGGACTTCCAGAGTGATCCTCGACTCTTCCGCATTGATTTCGATCCTGCTGAAAGAACCGGGATACGAAACTTTGATCGAGAAGCTCAATCGCGCAGAAATTGTCTTCGTAAGTGCACCGACTGCGGTGGAATCCGCGATCGTATTATCTAGTCGCCTTGGTATGGACGCCAGACCAATGCTCGCAGGCCTTCTTTATCGCATAAACGCGGAGATCGTCGATTTCAACCACCAGCACTATGAAGCTGCGATAGGAGCATACCTGCGCTTTGGAAAAGGTCGGCATGCAGCCGCCCTCAACTTCGGCGATTGCATGTCTTACGCACTCGCTTCGGTCAGCGGCTTACCACTACTCTACGCCGGCAGCGACTTTTCACAGACAGACATCAAGAGTGCGTGAATCTTATATGCTGCCACTCTCTTTCCGCGCACTTCTCGGCATCGCAGTTCTCGGACTGATCAGTTCCTCGATTTTTCTGCTCCTCGCGCTAATCGCCACTATCCGCTTCAAACGTCGCGCGGAGAAAGAACGCAACGCTGCCCTTTCAATCACACTAGCCGATCTTCCTCCCGTCACGATTTTCAAACCGGTACACGGCACGGAGGAACGGCTTGAGCAGAATCTCGAGAGTTTTTTTCAGCAGAACTATCCCCAATACGAAGTAATTATCGGAGCACGCCGCCAAGATGATCCCGCAATCGTGCTGGCGGAGGATGTTCGCCGGCGCTACCCAGGGGTGAAAAGCCGCATTGTGATTTCCGGACCACCGGAATGGCCAAATGCCAAAGTGTTCACCCTGGATAAGATGGTGCCGCTCTCGCGAAACGATTATTTCGTTATCTCTGATAGCGACGTGCGTGTTGACCCGGAGTTTCTCCGCAACGTGATCCCGCCACTTCTCGACCGAAAGCTAGGCTTGGTCACTTGCTTGTATCAAGGCGACCCCGCTTCCGACTTCTGGTCCCTTCTCGAGGCGTTGGGAATGTCAGTCGAGATGCCTTCCGGTGTCGTGACCGCCGACATGCTGGAAGGCATTCGCTTTGCGCTTGGACCTGCGGTTGCCCTTCGCCGCGACTCACTCGATGCGATCGGTGGAATTCGCGCCACCGCCGATTACTACTCAGACGATTACGTCCTCGGCAATAAGATTTGGGCTGCCGGCTACAAAGTCATTTTTTCCCACTACTTCATTCATCATGTCTTGACGCCACGCACCCTGCTTCGAACACTCGGTGACCAACTGCGCTGGATGAAAAGCACCCGTCATTCACGCCCCTGGGGACACGTTGGCACCGGCCTCACCTTCGCCATGCCATTTGGACTACTCGGACTCATCGCGGCGATCGCAATTGGCAAACCCACCTTAGGTCTGGAACTTCTTCTGGCAGCATTCATCAACCGCGTCATTCAAGCAATTTTCGTCGGTGGATGGTTCCTCGAAGACTCGCGGGCTTTGAGATTCTGCTGGCTGTATCCCTTGCGCGACTTGCAAGGATTCTGTGTCTGGGTGGCAAGCTTCCTGAGCCACACCTTTTACTGGCGAGGCGAAATTTACCGCTTCACAGAGGACGGCAAAATTGTTCCTCAGAACCGTCACAGCGCAGCTTCGCCAATTGCAGCACTCTAGTCCCCAGCTCGCCTGAGCCTTCCACCTTCTAGGATGAATTCCTCGCCGCGCCAGAGAATTTTTCGCCCCCACATGCCGCCGATCCACACTGCCACTGCCATAATGTCCCTCAGCGGCAATAACCAGAGCCCCCGCCAAACCCGGCGCTCACGGGTGACTGAAACTCCTGTCACTATGCTGACCAGGAGACGCATAAGCACCGCCAGGGCCAAGAAGCCCCAGGCCCACAATGCGCCTCGCGCCAACAAGAGGCACAAAATCCCCCAAGACAAGGTGTAAGTGAGCACAAGGCCGAAATACCCAGCCGGTCTGGAAGCTCGAATTGTGCGTGCCCATCGCAACTGGTGTAAAAGAAATCCCGAAAAATCGTAAGCTGGCAGAAATGTCTCGACTGTGGAAGTGGACAGCTTTACTTTTAGCCCCAGTTCGGTGGTTCTTTTGCCTAATTCATAATCGTCGCCCAGGAAATCGGCGATCACCTCGAACCCGCCGATTGCCGCGAGAGTTTCGCGTCGCAGGGTCAGGGTCGACCCCAGCCCGAAGCTTAAGCCGCCTTCGATCTGTTGAGCAACCAGAACTCCAGGGACAAACTCCGTGCTGATCCCCAAAGACTCGAGGCGAGAACCGAGGGTGCGCGCCGGGATGCCACGATAAAGGCAAGTCACGAGGCCAACATCAGGTTTGAGCAACTCACTGACAATTGTCCGCAGATAGCCCGGCGCAACGCGAATGTCACTGTCATTGACCACCAACACTTCGTGCTTCGCGATCTTAGCCAGTTGCGCCAGAACGCTGACCTTGCCGTTCGCCCCCAACCGTTTCTCGCAATAGACCAGATGTATATCGCGGTCCGGGAACTCACGTTTCAGTCGGTCCACAAGCGCAATCGCCGGATCATTCTGGTCGTGGACGCCAAACAGGATTTCGTAGCCGCGATAGTCTTGAACGCAGTGTGATCGGAAACTCTCATACATCTCCGGGTCACTTCCCTTGAGCGGCTTCAGGATGGAGACACCGGGAAGCTCAGAAAGGAGCGGCGTGGAATGCTGTTGTTGACCTGCGAAACGCCTCGCGGCGAACACACACAGCAGGCAGTAACCAATGCTTGCCCCTGTCACCACGCCCGCAATTGCGGCCAGTACGTTCAAACGAGTTTTGTACAGGAATACGGAAGGAAAGACAAAACCACCAGGGTGCGCCTGGCGAGAAGGAAATTAACCGCCTTAAGCGCGCGCAGCCGCGACCAGCACGAACACCACCGTCACCAGCAGCAAGGGCTTAGGCAGGACCCTGAGAATTTTCCAGGCTACGAAACTCATCGACGATCCTTCCGCGCGGGGGAGCCCGCGAACGAATCTGTCGGACAAATCTACATCTGGGAGCGGACGGGAATAGGAAACGGGTGGATTTTAGGCCCAAGGACGCTTCGAGCGCAAGACATTTTACAAACCGGTTGGGGTCATTTTTGACGGCACAACTGGGAAAGTCATTCCGAATCCCGCGTTCTCACCAGCCGCGCGAGAATCTCGCGTGGAGCATAGGCGCCAGCCATGTCCTTCGCTGCGCCCGGAACAGATCTTCCCGAGATATCCGGCTTCAGCTCTCAAATTGAGCCATCACGTACAAACCTCGCCTACTGACCAGTGCACCGCTCCTAAATCCAAATAAGTTACGCTTACAACATGCGCAAGAGTATCGGCGACTACCTTGCTGATTTCCAGCAGCTTGGCGGTGAGATGGCGTATGCCGAGCATGTCGGCTATCGCCTTTCACGGTCAACCTACTCAGATGTTGCCGCCCTGGGATTCCGGTTCGCAGCAGAGTTGTTGTCCCGTGGCATTCGAAAGGGCGAGCGCGTCATGCTTTGGGGGCCGAACTCTGCCGCCTGGGTGGCGGCGTTCCTGGGATGCGCTAAGCAAGGAGTGATTGCCGTCCCCATGGATGACGCTGCGTCGTCGGACTTTGCCGTGCGCGTGTCTCAGCAGGTCCAGGCTCGCCTTCTGGTTTGCTCCCGCGACCACGTCTTAGCTCACCTCCCCGTGCTTTTGTTTGAGGATTTGCCGGGCTTGCCGCCTCCGCACCCACCCGTCGACTCACCCGCCGAGCCAGTTTCTCAAGCCGATCCTCTGCAGATCGTCTTTACCTCTGGCACTACAGCCGAGCCTAAGGGGGTGGTAATTACTCACGGCAACGTTCTGGCCAACGTGGCGCCGCTCGAAGCACAAATTTCCTCTTATTCGAAATACCTCCGCTTAGTGCATCCCCTGCGGTTTCTTAACCTTCTGCCACTCAGCCACGTCTTCGGGCAGTTTCTCGGAATCTATCTCCCCTCATTGTTGCGCGGGACCGTTTTTTTTCAGGAAACTCTTAAGCCGTCGGAAATAATTCACACTATCCGGCGGGAGCGTATATCCGTGCTGGTTGCTGTGCCCCGGATCCTGCAGTCATTGAGGGAAAAGGTAGAGCGCGACTTGGACGATTTGGGCCAGCTCCAGAAATTTCGCGATCGCTACATTGCCGCCCAGGAAAAACACTTTCTCCATCGCTGGTGGATTTTCCGTCGCATTCATCGCCAATTCGGATTGAAATTTTGGGCTTTCATTTCCGGCGGTGCGGCCCTCGATCATGAAACTGAGGAATTCTGGTCACGTCTCGGCTTTGCAGTAATTCAAGGTTACGGTTTGACCGAAACCACATCCCTCATCAGCGTCAATCATCCTTTTAAAGTTGGCCGCGGTTCCATTGGAAAGGTCCTCGCCGGACGTGAGGTAAAGCTCGCAGCCGACGGAGAAATTCTGGTGCGTGGCAGCGGGGTCGTATCCGGCTATTGGAGCACTGGAGAGCTCAAGCCGGTCACCTCTGACGGGGGCTGGTATCGTACCGGCGATGTCGGAGAAATCGATGCGGAAGGCAATCTCTTCTTCCGAGGCCGAAAAAAGGATGTCATCGTCACCCCCGCAGGAATGAACGTCTACCCGGAAGATCTGGAGAATGCTCTGAAATCCCAACCTGAGATCAAGGACAGCGTTGTGGTGGCACTCGCGGTCAACGGGAACGCCGAGGCTTGCGCAGTTGTGATCACGAAAACTCCCGATGCTGATATCGCGGCAGTAGTCGAGCGAGCGAACCAGACCTTGGCCGAATATCAACGGATTCATCGTTGGATAGTTTGGCCTTCTGAAGACTTTCCTCGAACTTCCACCCAAAAGCCGCGCCGCGCGGAAATTGCTGAGATCGCCCAAAAGGTCATTAGCGGAGACGGAAAAAGACCGGCGGCCGCCAGTTCGCCGTTGGCCGACCTGATCTCAAGAATCTCTAAACGTTCGCTCGGGGAACTTCGAACCCACTCGAACCTCGATTCGAACTTAAATCTCAGCTCGCTTGAACGGGTCGAGCTTCTTAGTGCGCTTGAAGATCGCTACCAGCTTGATATCAGTGAGACCCGCTTTTCCGCCGTAAATACAGTCGGCGATCTGGAACGGCTGCTCGCTGGCGGACCCGCTGCACGTACCATCTATCACTACCCAGGGTGGGTCCAGCGTTGGCCCGTGACCTGGGTTCGGTTCATCATTCATTATCTTTTGCTGCGGCCCTCTGTGTTCATACTGGGCTGGCCTCGCATCACCGGACGCGAAAACCTTCGCGATGTTAAGGGCCCGGTACTCGTCATCTGTAATCACATTGGCGACGTCGATGTCGGGTTCATACAAACTGCGCTGCCGTTTCACTTACGCCACAAACTCGCGACGGCGACTGGCGGCGAAGCGCTTGAGGCACTGCGCACGCCTCCAGCTACAAGGAATTTTTTTGTGCGACTCTTCGACCGTATCGGATGGTTGCTCGGTGTCTCGCTGCTGAACCTGTTTCCCCTGCCCCGCGCGGCGGGATTTCGCCAGAGCTTTACCTTTGCGGGAGAGTCGGTGGACCGGGGCTACAGTATTCTCATCTTCCCGGAAGGCCGCCACACCACCAGCGGCGCCATGAATCCCTTCCGGACCGGTATCGGGCTGCTGGTGAACAATTTGAGAATTCCTGTCGTTCCCATGCGGATCGATGGACTGTTCGCACTGAAGCAGGAGGGTAGGAGAATGGCGCGACCATTTCAGATCAGAGTAAAAATCGGCGCCCCTATCAGCTTCCCAGAGAATATCGATCCCGAGCGAATTGCTGCCGAGCTTCAGCGGCGCGTGGAACAACTGTAAGAATTTTCAGAGAACATTCACAGTTTCAACAGCTTCTTCACAGCGCGCTTCGGGAAAGATACAGCATTCACCGTATGGACGCGGCCATCAACGCTGGAACGAAAGCTTCCGCAGCTTTGCGAAACTGCTCCTCACGAAGCAAAACTGAAAACAATTTCTTCTCATTTGTGCTCAATCGATCAAATAAAACCGCAGATGTTTCCCGCGGCATCCTAGACGTGGAATCTCTCGCAGCAAATTTCCCCGAGGAGGATACGCATGGCACGCACAGCAGCATCTTCGCACGCATTGACCGATCACGATGAGATTCGCCGTTGGGCTGAAGACCGTGGCGCCAAGCCAGCTTGCGTGCGCGGGACAGGCGACTCGAAGGATATTGGCATGATCCGTCTGGATTTTCCGGGCTACTCCGGCGAAGGCAAGCTGGAGGAAATCTCCTGGGACGATTGGTTCGACAAGTTCGACGAGAGCGGACTGGCATTGCTTGTCCAGGAGAGGACCGCTCGCGGAGAAACCAGCAATTTTAACAAGCTGGTGAATAGGGAGACGCTTGATATCGGCGAAAGCCGGTCCTCTTCAAGAAACCGGCAGCGAGGCGAGAGCTCATCGCGAAAGAGCAGCGAGCGCAATGGCCAGGAATACGAACAATCGGAAGAATACCTTGGCGACGAAGATAGTGACCTGGACGCCGATGTCGAAGAGGAAGAAATGGACATTGAAGAGGTTCGCCCCGCTCGCGTGAGTGCCTCCAATTCGCGGAGCCGTAGGCAACACCAACCACTGAAGCAAAGCAGCCGGAATTCTAAGAAGGGACGGCGAAGCGCTGCCCAGGCGAGGAAAGGCCGCAACCAGAGAAGCTCCCGAACTCGTACCGCAGAAAGTCGTACTTCCAAAACTCGGGGCGCTCGCGGAAAGAGCAGCTCACGATCGGCTCGATCTTCCCGATCGGCGCGAACCGGGCGATCGGCAGCCCCAAAAAAGAGCGCCGGCCGAGTTGCAAGCACGAGCTCTGCGAAATCCCGTCGTAGCAACAGCCGAAAACGAGCCGCTTAAAAGCCTGCACAATGCGGCACAAGTTTGTGCCGCATTTTCCCTTTCATCCAACTCACTTAATCAGCTGCTCTGCTCAGCGACTCCGGACAACGGCTGTCCTTAGCTGGCCATCCAAAAACTTCTCGGAATTTGCGACCTCCGCACAGGTTTCGATTGTGCCAAAGGTCCATTTTCAGAGCCCAAATTTCTGATTTTGCAACGGTTAGCTCACACACGCCGCCGTAAGTGAGGCGGCGAAGCTTTAGCCTGAAGTCGAGAAAGCGCGACTACCCACCTGGTTGAGTCCCACTGACAAGAATCCGATCCATGTAGTTGAAACCCGCCCGGAGGTCGAACCTGCGAACGGCCACATCGCCGCGGGCGGCCCGCCGGCGGACCGGACGCGAGTAGTGTGGGCGCGCTTGCTCTGGGCCAGGCGTCGACTGTTGGGACGCACCATCCTGGTAGGTTTTGTGGTCAGTGTGGTTCTTGCTCTGCTCATCCCCAAACGGTTCGAATCAAAAGCTCGCCTGATGCCACCTGATCAGCAAGCCGGGTCTGGTCTGGCAGCAATCGCCGCACTGGCCGGAAAGGCCAGTGGCTCTGGAAGCAGCAGTTTAGGTTCGACACTTGGCGGTGGTCTGGGCGGGGTAGCTGGCGACCTGCTCGGACTAAAGACCTCGGGCGCTCTCTTTGTCGACATGCTCGGCGGTCCCACCATTCAGGACCAGGTCATAAACAAGTTTGACTTGCGCAAAGTGTATGGCGACCGCTATTTCCAGGACGCGCGCAACGACCTCGCAAAACATACTGACATCAAGGAAGACCGAAAGAGTGGAGTCATAACGATCGCGGTCACCGACCACGACCCCCATCGGGCCCAGCAAATTGCACAAGCCTACGTTGAAGCTTTAAATGGGTTGGTCGCGCAGGTATCCACTTCGTCGGCCCGCCGGGAGCGCCAGTTTCTCGAGACTCGCCTGCAAGCCGTAAAGCAAAATCTTGACGTCGCTGCAAAGCAGTTCAGCGAGTACTCGAGCAAAAGCGGCGCTCTTGATGTTCCTTCGCAGAGCCGCGCCATGCTCGAAAGCGAAGCCACCCTCGAAGGCCAACTTATTGCCGCCGAATCCGAACTCGAGGGTTTTCAGCAAATTTATACAGACAACAACATTCGCATGCGGACCCTCCGCGCCAAAATTGCCGGCCTCAAACAGCAGATTGAAAATATGAGCGGCAACAAGGCGGACCTGAGTTCGAATGAATCTGAGATTGTCGGCGATCTCCCGTCCATCCGCAAACTCCCTCTCGTCGGCGTACAGTGGGCAAATCTTTATCGAGAGGCAAAAATTCAGGAAACCGTCTATGAGCTTCTGACTCAGGAGTACGAATTCGCCAAGGTTCAGGAAGCGAAAGAGATACCTACCGTGAATGTGCTCGACGCGCCCATGGTTCCGGAGAAGAAGTCGTTCCCCCCGCGCATTTTACTCACCTTGTTCGGAACACTCTTCGCTTTCTCCGTGGTCTCAACGGCCATCATCGGAGCCGAGACCTGGCGCGCGAATCAGTCTCCCGAAAAGCAATTTGCCACCGAAGTATGGTCGCAAGTGGCCAATGGTAATTCCAAGCCGACGCTCGTTGCCCACCAGGTCTGGGCGAAGCTGAGCGGCCGCAATGGTTCTTCAGGGAAGAAAACCGCTTAGTCCATTCCCCGCGAAAAGTTTCAACAGCTCGAAATCATCTAGGAAAGAAGGCAGACCCTATGCCCAAAAAAGCTCTTATCACCGGCGTTACCGGACAGGATGGCTCTTATCTCGCCGACTTCCTGCTCGACAAAGGGTATGCAGTCTATGGCCTGGTACGCCGCAGCAGCACCATCAATTTCGAGCGCATTGCGCACTTGCAGGACCGCATCGAGCTCATTCCCGGTGATCTGCTCGACCAGAGTTCGTTGCTCTCGGCTCTCGATCATGCCGAACCGGACGAAGTCTATAATCTCGCCGCGCAATCTTTTGTGCCAACATCATGGAGTCAGCCGGTACTCACCGGCGAGTTCACCGCGCTTGGCGTTACACGCATGCTGGAGGCGATTCGGGTCGTAAATCCGGCCATTCGCTTTTACCAGGCGTCCTCGAGCGAAATGTTTGGCAAGGCGGAAGAGTCCCCGCAGAACGAGCACACACGTTTCTATCCTCGAAGTCCATATGGGGTTGCCAAACTCTACGGCCACTGGATCACTGTGAACGCGCGGGAAAGCTACAACCTCTTCGCTTGCTCCGGAATTCTGTTCAATCACGAATCACCTCGCCGAGGAATTGAATTTGTAACTCGCAAAGTCAGTCACGGCGTGGCGCGCATTAAGCTAGGGATGCAGAAGAAACTTCGTATGGGCAATCTGGATGTCGAGCGCGACTGGGGCTTCGCCGGAGACTACGTTCATGCCATGTGGCTCATGTTGCAGCAGTCAGCTCCCGACGATTACGTCATCGCTACCGGCATTACCCACACCGTGCGAAGGCTGGTTGAAGTGGCTTTTGCTCATGTTCGTCTCGACTATCGTGACTATGTGGAAGTCGACCCCACGCTGCTCCGCCCGGCCGAGGTCTATCACCTTCGTGGCGACTGCTCCAAAGCCCGCGAGTGTCTCGGATGGACGCCAACCATGAGCTTCGAACAACTGATTGCAAGCATGGTTGAAAACGACATACGCCTGCTCTCCCAACCTGCTCCCGTTTCCGCCTTGTCCGCCGCGTAATTGGAACAATTTGACCAATGTCGATTCGATCTCTCATAACCGGCGGAACTGGCTTTGTCGGCCAGCATCTCGCATCGTTCCTACATAGCAGAGGATCACGTGTCGCCATACTTGCCCCGAAGGCGCAGGGGAGTCTCGAGTCAGCTGATTCATCGACGCATTTCTACGAAGCAGACATCCGCGACGCGGCGGCCGTCCGTGCCGCAACACACGATTTCAAGCCAGACCACATCTATCATCTCGCGGCGGTATCATCCGTTGATACTTCACAGCAATCCCCACGTTTCACGTACGACGTAAACGTCTTCGGAACCCTGAACGTACTTGAGGCCGCACTCACATGTTCCCGGCAGCCGAGAGTTTTACTCGTGAGCACCGCACAGGTATATGCGCCTGGCGCCTCCGCGCTGACCGAATCAAGCCCGCTCGCTCCACAGAATCCCTACGCCGCAAGCAAATCAATGGCTGAGCTCTTGCGTGTGCATTACAAAGGTGGAATATTGATCGCCCGATCCTTTAATCACAGCGGCCCCGGGCAGTCTTCCGCCTTCGTTTTGTCTTCCATCGCCAGGCAATTTGTGGAAATAGAACTCGGCCTCCGCGAGCCCAGGCTCTCGCTCGGCAACACGCAAGTGAAACGTGATTTCACTGATGTGCGCGATGTCGTTCGCGCATATTCTTCGTTGCTCGAAAAAAGTCGCCCGAACGAGATCTACAACGTCTGCAGCGGCCGTACATGGTCGGTGCAGCAAATTGTCGAGGAGTTTCAATCGATCTCCGGCATCGCGGTTCGTATTCAGACCGATGCGGCCAAGGTTCGACCCGGCGAAGTGTCTGAAGTTTGCGGCAGCTTCCAGAAGCTTCATGCCGCAACCGGCTGGGAACCAGAGATCAGTTTGCCTACAACGCTTCGCGATTTACTCAGTTATTGGCGCGCTGAGCTGGCAGGCACTGATCGGCAGGCCTCAAGGATCTCTTCAGTGCCCGCCACTTCCTCTCCAGGACATCTGGTATCGAAGTAGTTTCGACCGCATATCTGCCGGCTTCGTCTCAATGAAAATCGCCTTCGACCTGCGCCGTATCGGAAACCCCGGAATCGGGCGCTACATGAAGTGCCTGGTCGAAGCGGTCTTGCAAGAGCATCTCGATAACGAGTACGTTCTCTTGCTCCCGCCGGACAAATGTTCACTGGCAATTCCCGACTTCTGCAAGCTATCCTGCGTCATCCCGCGCGCGCGATACTATTCCATTCACGAGCAGATCGAGTTACCTCGTATTCTCCGGGAGCATCGTGTTGATCTTCTCCACTCCCCTCATTTTCTCCTGCCTCTGGCTCTCCCCTGCCCTGCAGTTGTAACCATCCACGACGTAATCTATCTCGCCTGCCGTGAGGATCTGCCCTCGCCGCTTGGCCGCCTTTACTACAGCGCAATGATGCGCGCGTCTTCGAAATGCGCCAAAACCATCGTTACAGATTCCGTATTCTCGAAGAACGAGATCGTCCGCTACCTGCACGTCCGCCAGCAGAAACTTCAGGTAATCTATCCCGCCGTAGACTCCAGCTTTCAACCGGTCCAAGATGATTACCGCCTGCAGCAAGTGCTCTCGAAACACGGGATCGACGGCGACTACATTTTTTATACCGGCATCTACAAGCCGCGGAAGAATCACGCTGGTCTGTTGAAATCGTTTCAGCACCTGCTCTCTGCTGGTGCAAAGGCAAAGTTGGTAATCTCTGGTCCGGTCGGAGCCGGGGAGCACGCGTTACAGCGATTGGCTGCTGAACTCGAAATTTCGTCTCACGTCATTTTTACCGGTTTTGTGAATGACGCGGAACTATGTGCTCTCTATTCTGCAGCCCGCGTGTACGCCTGTCCGTCAACGTACGAAGGATTCGGCTTCACGGTGCTCGAAGCTATGGCGTGCAATGTGCCGGTAGTCTGCTCCAACTCAGCCTCGCTTCCGGAAGTTGCTGGAGACGCAGCATTGTACGCAGACGCCCGAAATCCGGAAAAATTCGCCTATGCCCTGCATCGTGCTCTCGTTGACGAAAACCTTCGGCGGCAACTGATCAGCCGGGGGTTTCGAAACCTGCAGCGCTTCAGTTGGAAAAATGCCGCGGCTGCATGCCTGAGCGCATACGAAGAGGTCGCTGGACAGTCGCTGTACGAGCCCGCCGCAGCTTAGGTTGTCCGACAACATGACCAGTTTCCAGTCCAGGCTAAGAAGTCTGAAGTCGCGAGTTTTTCTCGCCCGCGGCCGTCGGCCCTTCGCGCGAGGCTACATTTCCTACCGCCAGATCCTACTGGAAGAATACGTTCACAAGACCCTTCCGGATCAAGCGCTGCCCGAAAACTGGGGCTTGTGGTTGGACGAGCGCGTAGTTGAGTATCCGTGGTTTTTGTCGCGACTTCCGCAGACAGCCGGCAGGCTCCTCGACGCCGGTTCGATTCTCAATCACGAATACGTGCTGTCGCATCAGAAATTGCAGAACAAGCAAATCTCAATCTTCACCCTCGCTCCTGAAGACGAGAGCCACTGCGATCGTGGAATCTCTTACGTCTATGGCGACCTGCGCGATTGTTGTTTCCGCGATGAGTATTTCGATTGCGTCGCATGTCTCTCTACCTTAGAACACGTGGGTTTGGACAACACCCGTCACTACACGCGCGATTCTTCGAAAAACGAGTGCAGCCCGGAGTCCTATGTGCGCGCGCTCTTAGAGATGCGCCGGGTGCTCAAGACTGGTGGCACACTTTTCCTCAGCATGCCATGCGGGCGCGCCGCAAACCTTGGATGGCTGCAAGTTTTCGATCAAACAAAAATCAAAACTCTGTTGGAAATTTTCGCTCCGAAACTCTGCCGTGAAATTTATTTCCGCTACACCGATTCAGGTTGGCAGTATTCGTCCCTCGCAGCCTGCGCCGACGCTGGTTACTGTGATGCCGCACAAAGACACGCTGGCGAACCCGCTTTCGCTGCCGCAGAAGCCGTCGTCTGCCTGGAATTGACCAAGTGAGTAGCTCGACTATTGACACCAAAACCACGCCTCCATCGCTCCGAAAAAGCGTGGCACTGAATAGCTTGTGGAATTTCGCCGGCCAGGTCTCGCCCTTGCTGCTGGCGGTTTTCGCGATACCGATTCTCGTCCATAAGCTTGGAGTCGATCGCTACGGAGTCTTGACCCTGGCATGGATCCTGGTTGGTTATTTCAGCCTCTTTGACTTTGGCCTGGGCCGTGCCATCACCAAGCTGCTGGCGGAAAAAATTGCTCTTAACGATTCTGAGAATTCCGCGAGCCTGATTGGGACCGCGCTGCTCTCCATGCTGCTGCTTGGGCTGTTCTTCTGTGCGCTACTATTTGTTCTCGGACCCTGGATCACACGTTCGCTGCTCAAGGTTCCATCAGGTTTGCAGCACGAAACCTTGCGTTGCATACCATGGCTCGCCGCCTCGATCCCCTTCGTAATCGTCACCTCTGGCTTGCGGGGGATACTCGAGGCACAACAAAATTTCGCGATCGTGAACGGTCTGCGCGCAGCGTTGGGATTTTTCAGCTACCTTGGCCCGCTTGCGGTCGTCCTATTTTCGCGCAATTTGTTTCCCGTCATCCTGACTCTGGCCATCATCCGCATCGCGAGTTGCGCTCTTCACTTCTGGGCCTGCGGCCGATACGTTCCGGTATTCTCTCGACGTCTTGCCTGGAGCAGGCAGGCGTTTCGCGGCCTGATTGGTTTCGGCAGTTGGATGACGATTAGTAATATCATCACCCCGCTGCTCGTCTATCTCGATCGCTTTGTTGTCGGTGCCCTGATCTCGATTTCCGCAGTCGCCTACTACGCGGTCCCTTTCGATGCAGTGACCAAGCTGTGGATGATTCCTACCGCTTTGGCCGGTGTCTTGTTCCCTGCATTCTCGGAGAGTCTGGCGATCAATGACCAAGTACGGGTAACCGGACTTTACGAGCGTAGTCTGGTCACCACCTTCTCAATTCTCTTCCCGCTTGTGCTCGCGTGCGTGTTATTCGCGCATGAAGGCCTGCGAATTTGGCTGGGCAACGACTTCGCCGCTCGTAGTTCCACGGTGCTTCAAATATTTGCTATCGGAGTGTTTACCAATAGTCTGGCCAACATGCCGTACGCCTTGCTCCAAGCCTCCGGCAGACCAGATTTAACCGCGAAGATTCACCTCGTCGAAGCCCCCTGCTATATCGCGCTGCTCCTGTGGGCGATCCGCGCGCATGGGATCGAAGGCGCTGCGCTAGCCTGGACCATCAGCTTGAGCGTCGAGGCCGCCGTGCTGTTTTTCCTCCTTAGGAATGTTCTTGCGCCAAGATTGTGGATCACGATGACCGCTGGCACCGCGGTCCTGGTAATCGCCTGCGGGATCACGGAAACCGTACTCAAATTATTGTTTTTCCTGGCGTCGGTTGGCATTTTTGCAGGAGTCGTTTGGCGTTGGACTTTGGACGACCCACTTCGGTTGCGCCTACGTTCGTGGCTGAGGACCATGCCGGTGCTTCATAGAGTGGGCGCATGAGGCAACTGACCGACGGCGCAGATGAGTGAGAATGGGTCGGCCATTACGATTGCAGTCGATACTTGGCCGTTGCTAAGCAAGTTTCGCAACACCGGAATTTATGTCTACGCGAAGAATTTGTTGTCGCACTTCCGTGAGCTGGCCGCAGAGGATTCGGTTCAAGTCAGACCGCTCATCTCCCATGCGGTTGCCAACGATGCAAATCAATTCGGACCTAGTTCCAGGTTCAGTCCCTACGACACGAATCTTTTGCGGATCGGTCGAGTATGGCGCTATGGCGGCGCATGTCTGTCTGCGGCAAACAGCAAGGCCGACCTTCTGTTTTGCCCTTCGGGCACTACACTCCCCTTTGGATTTACGCCGGTTGTGGCCACTATTCACGATGTGACGCCTGTCGTCTTTCCTTCGTTCCCAAAGCGACTGGCGCGAGGATTGCGGTTCGCTTTTGCGAACACTGCCAGATTCTCTCGCGCCATCATTACAGATTCACTCTGCTCCAAGCGAGACCTGATCAACGCGTTTGGCCTGAAAGAGTCTTCGGTCCATGTCATTTATCTCGGGTGTGATGAGATGGTGTTCAATGGCGAACCCGCAGACCAGGATTCAGCACGCGTTCTCTTGAGCAAACTTGGAATACGAAAGCCTTTCTTGCTTCATCACGGTACAATTCAGCCGCGAAAAAATTTGAAGCGCCTCATCGAAGCCTATCGCCTGGCATTGTCACGAAATCGCAATCTGGACTGTGATCTGGTCCTCGCTGGAGATCTTGGCTGGCAATATGAGGAAACCATGACTGCAGCAAAGGCAACGGATGGCTTGGGAAGAATAATATTCACCGGCCCCATCAGCGACCCTGATCTTTCCCTATTACTCAAGACTGCGACGGCAACCGTCATTCCATCCCTATACGAAGGATTTTGTCTTCCCTTGCTCGAATCGATGGCCTGCGGCACTCCCACCATTTGTTCGGATTCATCTTGTCTGCCTGAAATCTCAGGCGGAGTCCTGCGCTATTTCAGTGCGCTCTCGATTGACGAAATGGCAACCTGCATTGATCAAGTGCTTGAGGATAGTTCACTTCGTCAGGATTTAGCGGCAAAAGGGAAAGAACGGGCCTCATTCTTCAGTTGGCGCCGGTGTGCCGAAGAGACCTTTTCCGTGCTTAAGATGACTGCGGCCCACTGATTGGACCTCGTGAGCGTCGCGATTCAATCCGCAACGCAGAATATAAACACCAGCTCACGTGCATTTCTGGTTGGTGTTGCTCTATCCACGCTCGCACTGGTTGGACTGCTGGGAGCGCTTGGCATTTCACTTATCCCTTTCGCGCTCGTGTGCGCGGCAGCGCTCACTTTTTGGTTGGCGTTCCGATATCCAATGTCGGGGCTAGGTGGCTTCCTCGCTTTCATACCGGTTTACACGCTGGCATTCCTCGTCGCAAAGTTCTTTGGACCCCGGTACCTCGGATCATTGGAGGGGATCGACAGAGTCGTTCTACTGCTCTTCACCTGCATTTTGTGGTATCGCAACCGGGTCAGGCTCACTCTTCCGGACAAATTTCTTCTGGTCTGTTTTGGGCTGGCTCTTTTGCGACTTGCATTCTCTGGCACCGTTCTCGGGTTTTTAACCGACTTCAACTTCTTGATTGCCTACGCTGCGGGACGAGTCACAGTCTTGAATTCCGAGCGGGAGCAAGTTTGGGCAAAACGCGCGGTCTGGATAATTGCCGTCATTTCAGTGCTGGGAATGATCGAGGTCTTCTACATCGGCGAGGCGCCGAGGACTGTCCTTTATCTGGCAGTCGCAAATGGTGGCACGTCAGGTCAAACTCTCGACGCAGCTTTTCACGCCAACGAATATTCAGGCCTGCGGGAGTCTGCAACCATGTTCGGCCCTCTTCAATTTGCGCCGCTTTGCATGGCCGCTCTGGTTATATGGTGGGTCTATTCGCGAAAGCCGCTCCCAGGAATGATGATTGCTGCGGGCCTCGTCTGTTCGGTCACCCGCTCTGCCTGGCTCGGCACTGCAGTGGCGGTTGTGGTGCTTGCAATTGCTATGAATCAGACCAAGCGGCTTATTAAGTACGGAGCGATAGCCCTCGTCATGATCATCATCGCGATTCCTCTGCTTGGGCTGACTGACTATCTTCTCTCTACCAAAGCCGGAGAGGATCCCTCAAGCCAGAGCCACCAGGAATCTCTGCTCGGAGGCATGAAGTACGTGGTCACTCATCCATTGGGCACGGGCCCGGGTAGCGTAGGCAAATTTGCGGTCAAGCAGGATGAAAACGCCGCAGGAATTGAAGACACTTACTTGACTCTAGCAGCGCAATACGGATTGCTGTCCCTGTTTTGTTTCGTCGGTTTCCTCGCTTCCGCGGCTTTACTCTTATGGCGGGCACCTTCACAACGTAGTTATGTCGGAGTTGGAATATTGGCGGGCTTCAGCACGGTAATGATGTTCGCCGCCCTCCACGACGTCTTCCCGCTCGCTTGCTGGCTATGGTTCCCCGTCGGATTGGGAATTCGTTCTATTTCAGAAGCACAAAACGGCAACAACTCCACCCCGATTTTTTCTCCGGCGAGGAACACATGACCATGCGTATTGGCTTCGATGGTCGCTGGTACAACCGGTCTGGAGTTGGTACATATGTCGCTGAGTTGCTGCCTGCACTGGCCATGCTTCCGGGAAACTTCGAACTCGTACTCTTCGAAGATCCGCAAAACCCATTGCCGGCTAACGACCGTCTGAATATTTCGAGAGTGCTGGTTCGCTCTTCGCGGTTTTCACCTCGCGCGCAATTCGAACTAAAAACAATTTGCGAATCCCAAAAAATTGATCTCTTCCATGTCCCTTATCAATACGGTGCTCCTCTTTTTCTTTCCTGCCCGTTAGTGGTCACGGTTCATGACCTGACGCCTTTCCTCTTCCCCACCCGCTCATGGCTGAAACAACTCCTGGCAGTGCCGCTGGTGAAGCTGGGTTACAGGATGTCCGCCCATCGCGCAAGCCACATCATCTGCGACTCCCACAACACCGCGCGCGACGTGCACAACATTCTCAAGGTTCCCCCGAAGCGCATCACAGCCATTCACCTGGCAGCTTCGGGGGAACACTTTCACCCCCGCCCTCACGACGACGATTCTGCTGCTGAGGCTGAATATCTTTTCGCCAAGTATTCCCTCCGAGCCCCATTCGTTCTCACTTCGAGCGCGGACAACTGGCGCATCAAGAATCTGAGTACTCCGCTTCACGCACTTGATATCGCGCACAAACTTTCCTCTATCGATTTTCAAACCGTCGTGTACGGATCTCATACTGGACTCGATGCCCTGGGCCACTCGCATCCCGCTCTTGGCATGAATGTTCACCGCCTCGGCTACGTCCCAGTCGACGATCTCGCCGCCCTCCTACGGCACGCCAGCCTGTTCATCACTGCTTCCTTGTACGAAGGATTCGGTCTTCCAATTCTCGAAGCGATGTCTTGCGGCTGCCCGGTCGTGACCTCAAATGGCGGATCCTTGGCGGAGGTTGCCGCCGCCGGCGCTCAGGTCTTCGATCCCATGGATGCCGAAGGCATGGGTCGGGCCGTTGCAACCCTTTTACGCGATCCCGAACAACGCTACATCTGGCGCAATCGTGCCCTGGCCCGAGCTCGCGACTTCTCCTGGCTCAAGGCCGCCGAGCAAACTCTGGCCGTTTACTACAAAGTACTGGGTTGTCAGAATTCTCTTCAGCCGCGCTTCCTCTACAGCTATGACGATCAAAACCCGCGCACTCAAAAGAGCGCTTGATTTCCTCGGAGCTTTCGTCCTGCTGGTGCTCTTTGCTCCTTTGATTGGTCTGTGCGCAGTGCTTATCAAATTGCACGATCGGGGCCCTGCGTTCCATCGTCGCCGCGTGGTGGGCCCAGATGGCGAGTTCGACGCCTTCAAGCTGCGCACCATGCGCCCCAACGCGGATGCAATCATCGAGCACGACCCCATTCTGAAAAGCGAGTTTGCCGCTGCTTCCAAATTGCGCAACGATCCTCGGGTCACGCCAATTGGATCAATCTTAAGAAAGCTCAGCCTCGATGAACTGCCTCAACTCTGGAATGTCCTTCGCGGCGAGATGAGTCTCGTCGGCCCTCGCATGATTACCGCCGAAGAATTGGCGCGCTACGGCGATGCTGGCTGGATTTTTCGTCAGACCAGGCCTGGCCTCACTGGCTTCTGGCAGGTCCACGGACGACAGGAAGTCTCCTTTGAACGTCGCATACAGATGGATTTGTTTTACGTTCAGAACTGGTCGTTTGGCTTGGATTGCAAAATTCTGCTGCGAACTCCATTAGTGGTAATCCGCGGCGTGGGGGCCTATTAAATGCATACTGTGCTTGTGACCGGCGGGGCAGGCTATGTCGGATCGGTCTGTTGCCACCAATTGTTGGATCGCGGGAACAAAGTCGTCGTGATCGACAACCTCTCAACCGGACACTCCGACGCAATTCCAGGAGACGCGGAATTTTACGAACTGGATTACGGTGACAGAGCCGCAGTCGCCCGAATCCTGCAACAGCATGAATTTGACGCGATATTCCATTTCGCAGCCAAGGCGCTGATTCCGGAATCGGTTTCGAATCCCGGATTTTTTTTCGACGTCAACGTTGCTTCTGGTATCGCGTTCCTGGAAACGGTTCGCCAGTTCGGAATAAAGAATTTCATCTTCTCCTCATCGGCTGCGGTTTACGGTTCTCCCCAAACGATACCCATTGATGAAGATCAGCCAAAATCTCCCGTGAACTCTTATGGCGAAACCAAGCTGATGTTTGAACGAGCGCTTCACTGGTACGCCACAGCATACGGCTGGTCGGCAGTCGCATTCCGTTACTTCAATGCCTCAGGAGCAACCCGCAAATCCGGCGAGAACCATCAGCCGGAAACACACATTATTCCGTTGCTGCTTCAAGTCGCAGCTGGGGAGCGCGAGTACTTCGAAGTCTATGGCGATGACTACGAGACATCCGACGGGACCTGCATCCGCGACTATGTTCACGTATCCGACATTGCGGCCGCACACCTGCTCGCCCTGGAGACACAACACCGGGGTTTTTCTGCCTACAACATCGGTGCCGGCAAAGGTTATTCAGTTCGCGAGGTAATGCGCGCGGTTGAATTGGTTACGGGAAAGCCCATCGAGATCCGTCTCTCTTCAAGAAGACCAGGCGACCCAGCCGTACTCTGTGCTAGCCCGGCAAAATTGATGCGTGACCTGAATTGGCAACCTCGTAGCTCAAGTCTTCAAGAAATCGTCCGCAGCGCATGGGAGTGGAAATTACAGAATCGCGGCGTGCAGTTGGGTCAACCAGCGTACTCGCACTACATGCCAAGCACGAACTCTTCTGCTGACTCCAGCACTTCTTGAACTAACTCCGGCGACGCCCCTTCGGCATAGATCCGAAGCAGCGGCTCAGTACCTGAGGCGCGGAACAGCACCCAGGCATCGCCCCCGTTGCCTTCATTCGGAGCGTCCAGAAAGAATTTAATCCCGTCCAGCCCTTCTTTGGCAGTAACTCCATATTGTCCCAGCCGCTTCGTCTGCTCTGATCGAGCCCGGTCAATCGCCCCAAACTTCACGTCATCCGGAATGTGCAAGTCGCGGCGTCCATAAAAGTGCGACCCGTAGTCCTTCTGTAGTTCGGCCACCAACTCTCCCAGCGGTTTCTTCTCTTCCGCCATCACATTGGCCAGCAGCAAGCAATTCAGGATTCCATCCCGCTCTGGAAGATAGCGCGAATATCCGATTCCGCCTGACTCTTCCCCGCCAATCAGAATTTCTTTTTCCATCATCAGATCGGCAATGTGCTTAAAACCGATCGGGCATTCGTTCAGCTTGCGTCCATAGCGCGCGGAAATACGGTCGAGCATTTTCGTCGTGTTGAATGCCCGCACCACCTCGCCGGGCCATTGCTTGCGCCGCAAAAGCCAGTTGAGCAACACGGAAAATATTTTGTGCGAATCGACAAAGCTTCCATCTTCCGCCACAGCGCCAATGCGGTCGGCATCACCGTCTGTAGCAAAGCCGGCGTGGCAATGCTCGCGCACTACAGTGTCCTGCAACAGGCGCACATGCGGTTCGATGGGCTCAGGATTAATCTCCGGAAAAAGAGGATTCACCTCCTGCCGGATTGCGACGAAGTCAATATCGTGATCGCTGAATATTTTCGCCAGAATGCCTCGGCCCGAACCGTACATCGAATCCACCGCAAAACGAAACCGAGCTTTCTTGATGAGATCGAGATCAGCGAACTGGCACACCGCGCGAATATAGTCGGCCTTCAGATCAACTTCCTCAATATTTGCGTTGCGCCCATTCGGCATCGCACCGGCAATCGTTTCCTGCTCGATTAATTTCATGATCGCCGGAGTAGCCGATCCGCCGAATTTCGCCTTGAACTTCACCCCATTCCAATTCCACGGATTGTGACTCGAGGTGATGACCACGCCTCCCGCCGCGCCGTTATGTTTCACTGCGTATGAAATCGAGGGCGTTGGCGAGTAATCGTTCGCAAGTCGTACGGGAATGCCGGCTCCAGCTAGAACCTCGGCGACCACACGTGCAAAACGAGGCGAACCGAAGCGAGTGTCATATCCCACCACCACGCCACGCGATGCGTCTTCGTGCTTCAGTACATACGAAGCGATCGCTCCCGCCACTCGGCGCACGTTCTCAAACGTGTAGTCATCTGCTATCACCGCGCGCCAGCCATCGGTTCCGAATTTGATCGGAGTCGCACGTCGTGAGTCGTCCGCCGTTCGTTGAGATGTGTGTGTGATTTCCATTGTGGTATCGATCATAGTGTTGGCCCCTCACTCGGAATTGTTCGCCCATGGGTTGCTGACGACGCACGACCCACGACGCACGACGGTTGTCACACCAGCTTCTTCATCTTCTGCTCGTCAAGATACTTCACGATCTTGCCAACATCTTGCGAATTCGCGCGGCTCGTCACCAGAAGCGCGTCGCTGGTTTCGACGACCACAACGTCACTCACGCCAACCACTGCCACGAACTTCTTCGGCGCATACACGTAGTTTCCAGTGGCGTTAACCGTAAACGCTCCATCAGAAGAAATCAGGTTTCCATCCGCTGCCGTCGTGCTTTTGGCAACTTGGTGTTCGTGCAGGGCTGTCCATGAGCCCAGATCATTCCAACCAAAGTCCGCGCGCAGGCAGAAAATATTCGATTCCTGCTCGCCCTTGGCCGATCGCGGCTCAAGCACGGCATAGTCGATACTGATGTCCTCGCATTTCGGATAGAGCCGCTTGAAAGTAGAGGGAAACTTTTTCGTTCCATAATCACCCGCGATTTGTTCGAGCAACCTGGCTGTTTTCGGCAGGTGCTCGGCCAGCGCATTCGCCAAGGTATTCGCGCTCCACAGAAACATTCCGCTGTTCCAATAAAAATTCCCTGAGCGTACGAATTCGGCAGCCCGCTCAGCATTCGGCTTTTCCGTGAAACGCCGCACATGACGGGCGTTGCCGGAAGCCAGTGATGCAGCCTCAATGTAGCCGTACCCGGTCTCCGCGCGCGAAGGTTCAATGCCGAGCACCACGATATTCTCGCCGGATGATGCAATCTCGATTCCCTCGGTCAGCACCTCGCGAAAACGCACTTCATTTGCCACCACATGATCAGAAGGAAAGAGTCCGATTACGGCGTTTGGGTTTTCTTTTTGCAGGATGAACGCCGCCAGCCCAATCGCCGGCGCGGTGTTGCGACCAACCGGTTCCGCGATGATTTGCGGCGCGCGCAGTTTTGGCGCCTGTCGCAGGATTTCCGGCCGTAGATCTTCGTTGGTGACAATCCAGAACTGTTTCGCCGCCGCCAAGGGCAGTAGCCGCGCCACGGTCTGCTGAATCATCGTCTGCTTGCCATCAAGCGCAAGCAGTTGCTTGGCCCGCTTCTTGCGGCTCAAAGGCCAAAAGCGCGTTCCGCGTCCACCGGCAAGAATTACGGGATGGAAGTTGGCAGGCATCTGGAAATGGACGGCTAATCCGATTGCGTCTGAGGCGCGCTAATTTTCTCACCAGGCACATACGACTTCAGAAATTCCACGCTTGCTTCCGGAAGCACTCGGAAATCCTTGATCCTCGCCGGAACCACAACTGCATCGCCCTTGCCAAAGCGAACCGGGTCGCAACCAGCCGCTTCAAGGACCGCCGCGCCGTTCACCGCAACCAGAACTTGTGCCGAACTCTTGCCCTTGGGCGCGTAAAACGCGTGTTCACTGTGCAATTCGAATTTCTCGACGATGAAAAATGATGACGACACTAACGACGACGACCGGTTTCCATTTGTCCCCAGCTTTGCGAACGGCTGCGGCTTCACTTTTCCCGATCCCGGCTTCTCTTTGATTACTCGTAGGCCGTGCTCAAGGTGTAGTTCGCGCGGGCGGCCGTAGTCGTAAAGGCGAAACGTCGTGTCTGACTGCTGCTGAGTCTCGACGATGATTGATCCTGGCCCTAGCGTGTGCACTGTGCCGCCAGCCACATAGATCATGTCGCCGGCCGAGAGTTTTATCCAATTCAGTAGCTCCTCAGCCCGGTTCTCTTTAATCGACTGCTCGAACTCAGCTCGCGTCGTCCCCGGTTTCAACCCTAACCCGATTTCCGCGCCCGGCTGGGCATGAGCAACATACCAACATTCAGTCTTTCCGCACGGCTGCCCTATCGCCTGCGCATCGGCGTCGTCGGGATGCACTTGTACAGACAATTTTTCGTGGGGGAATAGAAATTTCGCCAGCAACGGAAAGCGGTCGGGCTCCGCAGGCGCATCGCCAACCAGTTCCCGCTTGTACTGGGACGCCAACTCCGCCAGCGACTTTCCGCTGAACGTCCCGTTCTGGATTTTGCAGTTGTCGCCCGTTAGCCACGACTCGCCGATCTTTTCTTTGAACGTCTGAGGATAAATTGGCGCCAGATCCAGCGTCCCCCACGGGCGTGGGTCAAACAGAGGCTGCATCAGTAGTGGATAAACCTTGCTCATCCTGAGTTGTGCCGCCTGCATTAGAAGCGTAACTCAGCAGAGAGGCTGCCCGCAAAGAGTTGCAGGTTCGGCAAGAAATTCTCGAGGGTGCTGCCCCGCCCATGTCCAGTCTTTGGGACAGGGCGGGAATGTTGACTTTCAGTTCGGCCTAGGAAAGGTGGGATCTCGAAAATCAAAGCGAAGAAACGAACTTCCTTAGCCGCTCCAGTCCGCGATCCAGCTCCTTTTGCGACGTCGCGTAGGAGATTCGAATGTGCTCGTCCGTCCCAAAACCCTCTCCCGGGACGGTCGCAACATGCGCTTCATGTAGGAGTTTGCGCGAAAATGCCGCCGGGGAATTCACGCTTGCACCAAGAATTGCCGAAATATTCGGGTAAACGTAAAAGGCACCCTCGGGTCTCGCACATGTGATGCCCTTAATCGTGCTCAGCCCTGCCAGCACATGGTCGCGAAGCTGTATGTACTCCTTCCGCATCTCGGCTACGCACTCCTGAGGTCCGGTAAGGGCCGCAACTGCCGCCTTCTGCACAATCGAGGTCGGGTTCGAGGTGGACTGGCTTTGCAGCTTTTGCATCGCGGCAATCACCGGAGCGGGGGCGAGCGCGTATCCCATGCGCCAGCCGGTCATAGCGTAGGTCTTCGATAGCGATCCGACCACTACGATCCGGTCACGATATTCATTCAGCGATCCCACCGAAAATTCGCGCCCGGTGTAGTTCAGATAGACATAGCACTCATCCGACATCACCCAAATGCCGCGCTCCGCCGCAAATCGAACCACTTCCGTCATGTCCTCCGGCGACATTACCGCGCCCGCCGGATTCGATGGCGAATTCAGAATGATGAGCTTCGTCCTCGGCGTGACCAGGCGCGAAACCATATCCGCCGTCACTCGGAAACCCTGGGCTTCGTCGCTTTCTAGCATCACGCATTTGCCGCCCGCGTAACGCACAATGTCCTTGAAAGAAACCCAGTACGGCACCGGAAGAATGACCTCATCGCCGTGGTCCACCAGCACCTGCATGGCATTGAACAGCACATGCTTGCCACCGACCGAAGCCATGGCCTCATCGCGCTTATAGCCGGAACCGAAGTCGGTCGCGTGGCGTTGAATAATGGCGTCCTTCAGCTCCAGCGTGCCACCAACCGCCGTATAACGAGTGAAGTTGTTATTGATCGCACCAATGGCCGCGTGCTTGATGTGCTGTGGCGTCGAAAAATGCGGCTCGCCCACACTCATATCGACAACGTCAACGCCTGACTGGCGCAGCTTGTCGGCTTCGGCTACCACGGCCATCGTGGCCGAGGGTTCAATGCGATTAATCCGCTCGGCGAACTTTAGCGCTGCGGGAGCTTCCGTAACTGGGGTCATCCTTTTCCACCTTTACTCTTCGAATTGAAAGTTTGTACGCCGGATCAAGTTTTGCCTTGAGCCGCTCTTCCACAATCTCTGGCACGAGGCCGCTGATGTCGCCGCCAAGCCGCGCCACCTCGCGGACTAATCTGGAACTTAAGTACGAATATTGTTCTGCCGGCATCATGAACACAGTCTCAAGATCTGGACGCAACTTGCGATTCATTAACGCCATCTGCAGCTCGTATTCGTAGTCGCTCAGCGCCCGAATTCCTCGAAGCACCGCGCTCGCGTTCATCTTGGCCGCGTAATCCACTGTCAGCCCGTCGAAGGTATCGACGCTAACGTTCTTGAAGCTGGCGGTCAGGTCCTCCAGCATTTTTCGCCGCTCACCCACGCTGAACAACGGACTCTTGTCCGGGTTCCGCAATATAGCAACAATCAGCTCGTCAAAAATATGGCTCCCGCGCCCGATCAAATCCAAATGCCCGTTCGTCGGCGGATCAAATGACCCAGGATAAATGGCAATGACTTTGTTCAATAAGCCTCGGTTGTGCTCTGAAACGGGCGGGCCGGGATGAATTGATTTTAGAGGCCAAAAACAGCAAAGGCAATCCGGATTCGGAATGCCTTTGTGCGTTTCCCTCAAAAACAGCGGAGAAGGTTATCTTCTCGCCGGCGCTTTCCCTTCCGTCCCCGTCGGCATGGTCGTCACCTTGGTCCCCGCCGCGGCAGCCTGCGCTGCCCCCTGAGCCTGGGCAGCAGGTTGCGTGTGGACCAGCCCGAGCGCTTTCCGTACCTCGCCTTCCAGCCGCGCCAGCACGTCCTTATTGTCTTTCAGGAACTGGCGGGCATTCTCACGCCCTTGGCCAATACGCTCACCTTTGTAGCTGAACCACGCCCCGGACTTTTCAAGAATGTTCTGGTTCACCGCCAAATCAAGCAGGTCACCTTCCTTCGAAATCCCCTCCCCATAGACGATATCGAATTCGGCTTCGCGGAAGGGCGCGGCCACTTTGTTTTTGACGACTTTCACGCGCGTGCGAGACCCGGTCACCACGTCGCCATCTTTAATGGCGGCGATGCGGCGAATGTCGGCGCGGACGGAAGCGTAGAACTTCAGGGCGCGGCCGCCAGTGGTAGTTTCGGGATTGCCGAACATGACGCCGATTTTTTCACGGATCTGGTTGATGAAGATCAGGCAGGTGCGCGACTTCGAGACCGTTCCGGTCAGCTTGCGCAAAGCCTGGGACATGAGCCGCGCCTGCAGGCCCATGTGGCTGTCACCCATTTCGCCATCGAGTTCTGCTTTGGGCACCAGTGCCGCGACTGAATCGACCACCAGGACATCAATAGCGCCTGAACGGACCAGTTGTTCCGTGATTTCGAGTGCCTGCTCGCCATAATCGGGCTGAGAAACCAACAGGTTATCGACATCGACGCCGAGTTTCTTGGCATAGATCGGGTCGAGCGCGTGCTCGGCATCGACAAACGCCGCCATTCCGCCTTGCTTCTGCGCCTCGGCAATTACTTGCAGCGCGATCGTCGTCTTACCCGAGGATTCCGGCCCGAAAATTTCCACCACGCGGCCGCGGGGAACACCGCCGACGCCGAGCGCTGCATCGAGCGAAATTGAACCCGTCGAGATCACGGAAATCGGGACAATCGCCTCCTTCGACCCCAACCGCATGATGGAACCCTTGCCAAACTGCTTTTCGATTTGCGCAAATGCCAGATCAATCGCCCGAGTCCGCTCGTCAGCCATGAAATCCTCACCCTGTAGGGCGGACGCCTCGTCCGCCAAAATTTAATTGAAACTGGTCGGAGTATATCGCGTCGTGAAAGCGAAGAAAAGGCGAATTTCAACAGGATTTGTGCAAAGGTTCCCGAAAAGGAACGAACAAGGCCTTTTCACCGCCGAGGTCGCCGAGAACGCAAAGCAACTTCTTTGGCCACGGATTTACGCGGACTATCACGGATCAAGAAAGAATCTTTGAAATACGATCTGCAACTCGAATGATTTTTCGCGATCTCGGCGTACTCGGGTATGAAGAAACCTTTCGTCGCAGAACACAGACGGCGTGGATGGCATCACACGTTTGTCAAGCGTTGCTGTTAGATCCGCGCAAATCCGCGTGAATCCGTGGCAAAGAAGTGGTTCCTGGGCTGGAGATCCGTGGTGAATTCCCGACTCAATTTCCTCGTACATTCCCGTGCTACAATGGCCGTCTCTTAAAGGCTTTCTTCGAAGTTCGCGGCTGACCGAAGCATACAGTGGCACCGAATCCTCCCAAAACCATCACTTACGCGGACGCCGGCGTTGATATCGACCAGGCGAACCGCACCAAGCAGCGCATCAAGTACCTGGCGCACAAGACCTTCACCAAAGGCGTCCTCAGCGAGATTGGTGGATTCGGCGGCCTCTTCGAAGTCGACAAGGCAAAGTACCTAGATCCCATTCTCGTCTCCAGCGTCGACGGCGTCGGCACCAAGCTCAAACTCGCCTTCGAAATGAACGTTCACCACACGGTCGGTGCGGACCTGGTGAACCATTGCGTAAATGATATTGCCGTGCAGGGCGCGGCGCCTATGTTCTTCATGGACTACCTGGCGGTCGGCAAGCTCGACCGGGCAATTGCGGAAAAAGTGATTGAAGGCCTGGCCGAAGCCTGCAAACACAATGGCTGCGCGCTGATCGGCGGAGAAACCGCCGAGATGCCGGGCTTCTATCCCGAGGGCGAATACGATCTTGCTGGATTCATCGTGGGCGTGGTCGACCGCGAAAAGATCATCACCGGGAAAACCGTCGAAGTCGGCGACATAATCATTGGCCTGCCATCCACCGGCCTTCATACCAACGGCTACTCGCTCGCTCGCAAGCTGCTTTTCGAAGTAGCGAAATATGAAGCCGAAACTTACGTGAATGAAATTAAGGGCAAGGTCGGCAACGAGCTGATGCAGACCCATCGCAGCTACTGGGCCATTATCAAGAAACTGCTCGCCGCCGAATGTGTGTCGGCTATGGCACACATTACTGGAGGCGGCATTACTGAAAATCTTCCGCGAGTTTTGCCACGGGGAACCGCCGCTGGCATCCAGCTTGGATCATGGCCGGTGCTGCCCATCTTCACCCACCTGCAGGCGCTCGGCAACGTCTCCCAAGACGAAATGATGCGCACCTTCAATATGGGCCTCGGCATGTTGCTGGTTGTTCCCTCCAAGAAGTTCAAGAAAGCCGAAAGCGTGCTCGACCGCGCGGGAGAAAAGTATTACGCCGTCGGAAGGATTGTGAAGGGCGAGCGCAAGGTTACGTATAGCTGATATCACTCGACAGAGCATGAGGGTGCCCCGGTCTTGTCTAGCGTATTTTGCGAGACAGGGTGGGGCAACCTCCGAAAGCTCCCTTAGCACGACTGGGCTATTTTCCAAGTCATCCATTGAAGCTAGGATCAATCCAAAGTAGTCGAGCGAAATCGTCCGCGCACAACAACAGGCATGGCCAAAGCGTGGAATTGAGTGCTCGACAAGTTCCTGGTTCGCCGCGCCTATTCGTCCCAATTTCTTCGGCAGGTTTGCACATGGATACAGGCACGGTACGCTGTCCCTTCTGCGTGGCGGACAAAGACTTTCGACGTATGACACCGGTGGGAGAAAACCGCTATGCGTGCCCGAGTTGCTGGCATGTCACGGCGCCAAAAAACAACGATTTTCAGTGCCAATGCGTGCGGTGCATTCAATTGAGGGCACGTATCGAGCCCATTTCTCAGCCGCCCTTTTGGCCCACTCAAGGAAAAGCAAACGCAGCCCACCTCGGCAAGCAACCGACTTCCGCTGAACCGCGCAGCAGACTTACGGATACTTCAAAGCTTGCCTGAGAATCCGGCTGCGATCTCGGTCTCGGTAAGCTCGTAAAGGCGTCGAAATCCTCGTTTGACCCCGCAGTGAATTTTGCAGCGTCCACCCTTCGAACCAGCTGAGTGCATGGGCTTTGGTAATCGGCAACTCACGGTATTGAATCGAACAGTCGACGTGACGCACAATCGCACTGCTTGAGTATTCTGCTCCGAGGAGTCAACAAAATGGTCGACAGAGCGAAACGCGATCCAATTTTGAATTTGCAGCTAGACTTCAGATTGCCGGACTTTGCCTGGATGACCAGCCGCGAAGTTGAAGAGTCCGAAACATTATGGGACCGCGTGATTCGCATGTGCGATCAATACGGATTGAAACCCCGCGAGCATTGCCCGGCTTAGTCATCGATGATCTTTGAAGGCCCCGAGGTAGTTGGCTCCTTCGATACCAGGAGCATCGTAGACCTTTGTCGGACAAGAATGTCCGACCCACCCGGCTACGGCCTCACCTTTCCTTGAACTTCAATCCCTTCCGGTACAGCCCATCGCTTCCTACATTGAAGACGCGGTTGTAGCGGGCGCGGAAGTTTTCCTGGGCGGCGCTGGCGGCGAACTCGATCAGTTGCTCCTCGGAGAAATGCCGGCGCAATTCGGCGTAGAGTTCATCGCTGACATTGGCGGGGGTGTCGGCAAGCGCGTCTGCCATGCGAAGCAAGGCCACGTCGGGGGCGACGAAGTGCTCGTAGTTTCCTTCGCGAACCGCGGTGATTTCTTCATCGGTCAGGCCGTACATTCTGCCGCCGGCAGAATTGGCGTCGATTCAAAATGGACAGCCGACGCGGGCGGCGGTGCGCAAGAGGATCAGAGAACGCAGGCGCTGCGGGACCTTCGCTTTTTGCCCGAGCAGCCACTCGGTAAGAATGTTGACCCAGAAGACGCGTGGCACGCGGGCCTGGATCTTCTGCGGCGTGAGGTCGCGGCCAAGCATTCTTCTGACTTTCTTGAACACCTGCCGCATGAAGAATGAGGTTTGCTTCGGATCGACTCCTTCGACACGCACCACGGTTGTGCTCCTGTTAGAGGTTTCTATTTGAGGGATGCGCAGGATGTGTGCAGAGACTCTGATTGTTGCATTGTCACCTGAGCGCATGCTGAAATACTCGACGCGATTGATGTCTCGTTAACGCCGCTGCGGGTCCAATCGCATCGTCAGGTCCCTCTGGCGCCCGCGAAGCGAGCGCCTTCGGGATGACGCCTCTCTATCTAGTCCTTTTGTTTTTAGTCAGTAGGTTCCCAGCTTTACGTGTACGACTTTGTTCTGGTGGGTGAAGTTCAAACCGAAGTCGGTTTCATCTCCGTTCCAGAGACGCAGAAATTTCCAGTTGTCGTTTTCATATCGGCCTTCTTCGGCGCGCAGAATCTGCGCGTGGCCGGTTTCTTTTGAAGAGACCTGAAACTCAACTCGCGCGTCGATTCCGGTGACGAGGAATTCATCCGGCCCTAGCTGGGCAATAAGCGCGCGACCGCGGTGATCCTTCGTTCCCGGCGGCTTGCCATCGCCACCGAATTGACGAAATCCGAATGAGACCGTCGCTTGCCACTTGCCGAAATCGAGCGACTCGCGCGTGGCGCCTTCTTCTTCGACTGCTGTTTTCAGAGCTCCAGCAAAATTCAGCTGCGCAATCTCGCGATCCATGGGCGCGATCAGAGCATAATTTTCCGCATGCAAGGCGGGAGGCTTTTGGTCCTGTATGGTCCAGCCGGTGTAATCGACTCCAAATGGCGAAAAACCAATTGCGCCTTGACCGAGCGCATAAAAGAAAAACTTCGCGTAAGAATCTTCCAGCCCGGTTTCAGGAATCCAGGTGGGATTGTCCGGGCGATGAAATTGGCCGACCACCTCGCGGTAAAAATCGGAGTCATCGTTGTAGATGTCGGGACCGATCATGTCGATAGCCGGCGCGGTCGCCTTCCAGACATCGAGCATGTTGTACGTAGGGCCACCGCTCGGATATTCGACTCCCGGAAGCGCGTTCGGGCGGTACTTGAGCCAGTTGTTCACGTACATGGGCAGCGGAAACTCGGCTTTTCCGGCGACCGCCACTTGATTGATGTAGTGGGCGACGGAGTATGCGGAAAATGTCTCGTCGGCGTCGGCGCCGAACACTTCCTTCCAGGTTCCCGCGTGACGATGGAGCGCTTTCACCAGATCATCGGGGACCGGACCCTGAAACGATTTTTCTGCGGCGGGCGAAAAATCGCGCACGCTGTGCAGGATTCCAGATTCGTTCTCTACCTGAACAAGAATCACAGTGTGCTCGTTGCCGTCGACCTGCTTGAGGTGTTGCATGAGCGCGGCAAATGCTTTTTTGTCGGCTTCGAGATTTGCGTCGGAATATGGAGAGAGAACTTCGATACGCTCGCCACGATCGTTGATCACACGCGGGTATTGCACCGGATCGGTCTTCATCCATTCGGGAATGTAGTGTATCTTGCCGTTCTTCCAGGTCCCGAACCAGAGCAGCACCAGGTATACGTGGTGCGCGCGGGCCTGCTTCACCAGTTCGTCGGTGACGGAGAAATCAAAGCGATCGCGCTGGGGCTCGAGTTGCTCCCAGTAGATCGGGGCCTCGACAGTGTTGGCGTGCATGTCTTCGATTGCCGGCCACACTTGCGGCAGAACCGCCGGCCATGCGCTCGAATTGTTGATCTGCGCGCCGAGAATCAGAAACGGCTGGCCATCGACGAACAGGGCGTAGCGGCCGTCTTTCTTGACCAGGCGCGGCATCTCGGCGGCAACCAGCGGGAAGGCAAAATACAAGGCGAGGAATAAGAGTGAAATTCTTCCGAGCAGTTTTGTCATCGTTTCACCAGTGCGGAAGAGTGTAGTGCAAATTGGGGGAATCCGCGAGGCGCGCGGAGGCAACAGCGGCGCGGGCTCTAGATATAATTCCTGAATGCCGAACTTCGCCCCTGTTGAAGAACAACTGACATACATAAAGAAGGGCTCCTCGGAAATTGTGAAGGAGTCGGAGCTGCGCGAAAAACTGGAGAAATCTCGCGCTGCGGGGAAACCCCTGCGCGTGAAGGCCGGATTCGATCCGACCGCGCCGGACCTGCATCTTGGCCACACCGTGTTGCTGCGCAAGCTGAAGCACTTTCAGGACCTGGGCCACACGGTCATTTTCCTGATCGGCGATTTCACGGGAATGATTGGCGATCCGACCGGGCGCTCGGCGACGCGGCCGCCGCTCAGCGCCGAAGAGCTGATGAAAAACGCCAAGACATATATGGAGCAGGTTTACAAGATTCTCTCGCCGCGAACGACCGAGGTGCGTTTCAACAACGAGTGGTTCGAGAAGATGAAGTCGGCGGACTGGATCAAGCTCGCGGCAAAGACTACCGTTTCGCAGATGCTCGAGCGCGAGGACTTCCATAAAAGGTTTCGGGAGGAGAAGCCGATCGCGTTGCACGAGCTTTTGTATCCGTTGGCGCAGGGGTATGACTCGGTGATGTTGAAGGCGGATGTCGAACTCGGCGGCACGGACCAGAAATTCAATCTGCTCGTGGGGCGCGAGTTGCAGCGGGCGTATGGGCAGGAGTCGCAGGTGGTGCTGACTATGCCGATTGTCGAAGGCCTCGACGGCGTGCAGAAGATGTCGAAGTCATATGGAAATGCGATTGGGATCAAAGAGCCACCGCTCGAAATGTACGGCAAGGTGATGTCAGTTTCCGATGCCATGATGTGGCGCTACTACGAACTGCTAACGGATGTGCAGATGGCAGAGATCGAGAAAATGAAGCGCGAGGCGCATCCCATGCAGGCGAAGAAGGATTTGGCTGCGCGGATCGTGAAGGACTTTCATTCTGCTGATGCGGCGACGAAAGCTGCGGAAGACTGGGCGAAGCAGTTCCAGAAGGGGGAAATGCCGGAGAGCATTCCACGAGTAGAAGTTCGGTTCGTGGACATTTGTGGCGAGGATCCGTTTAAGTTTAAGGATGTCCTATACACGATGGAGTGGCCCATCCGCGTGGACAAGCTACTGTCAAAAGGAGGGTTTGTGAGCTCGAACACCGAAGGCGCTAGAAAGATTAAAGAAGGTGCCGTTCGAGTTAATGGAATGGAGGTAGTCGACCTCACGATGAAACTCAGAATTGACAATGATGTACTTGTCCGGTCCGGTCGCAGCGTTAAGAATGTACATGTGTACGTCTAGCGAAAGCGCCTTTCCCGCCCCAAATGCTCCTGCACCGTTTCCCACAGTTGACGCATCTTATTTTAGGCGCATATTATTCCGGTTTAACTTTTGAGACCCGCGAAGCAGAGTAGCGGGTCTCAGCTTGGAAATGTCGATGGAAAAGAAGAAGGTGGAAGCTTTTAAGAAGCGGCTGGAGCAGCGGCAGCAGGAGCTGCGCCGCATGGTATCTCGCAACCAGCAAGATGGCCGAAGCGCCGATGAAGACGTGGCGCAGGATATCGCTGACAAGGCCGCGAGTTCCTACAACAAAGAGTTCCTGTTTCACCAGAGCAACGCCGACCGCCAACTTCTGCAGATGGTTGAGGGCGCCCTTGCCCGCATTCGCGAAGGAAGTTTTGGCGAGTGCATCTCCTGCGGTAAGGAGATCAATCCCAAGCGCCTGGAAGCTGTGCCCTGGACCCGTCACTGCATCGAATGCCAGGAGAAGCTGGAAAAGGGAATGCTCGAGGAAGCCTCGAGATAAAACGATTGAATCATTGAATCATCGGGTCATTGAATCATTAGGTCGAAGGATTCAATGACTCAATCCTTTTTGACCTCCCCATTTTTCCGCTGATAAACTGAATTTTCCGAATCTCAGCTACAAAGGATACTTGTGCGCGCAGAGCAACGCCATCAACTCAAGCAAGACAAATTTAGCCGCACCACCATGCAGGTGGCGGAAAAGACCGTCGACTGGTCAGCGGAGCATAAGAATTTACTGATCGCCGCTGGTGTCGTCGCGGCCGTGATTGCGGCCGCGGTCGCAGGAGGATGGTATTACCTGCAGCAGCAGGACCAAAAAGCCAGTGTCGACTTCGGTAAGGCTTTGCAGACAATGAACGAGCCAGTCAGGCCGGCAGGAATGGCGCCGCAGGCAGACACTCCCAGTTTCGCGTCGTCCACCGAACGAGCAACCGAAGCGCATAAACAATTCCAGGCGATTGTTGATAAGTATCCGCACACCCGCGCTGCTGATTTTTCCCGCTATTTTCTTGGGGTGACCTCCGCTCAGCTCGGCGACAGCGCGGCAGCCGAACAGGACCTGAAAACCGTGGCTTCGTATCGCAACCGCAACCTGTCCGCATTGGCGAAGCTCGCACTGGCAGGGATCTACCGCGACAAAAAGCAGACCGTGGATGCCGTTAATTTATACAAGCAACTGATGGAAAATCCGTCCGACACAGTCAGCAAGTCTGCGGCCCAAATCGAACTCGCGCAGACTTATCAGGATGCGGGCATGACGGGCGACGCCAAAAAGCAATACGAGCAAATCCAGAAAGATGCTCCGCAAAGCGAAGCGGGGCAGATTGCTTCCGCCAAGTTGCAGGAATTGAAATAGATTTCGTTTTGACAAGACCGAAGGCTTCGATGTAGACATTGCCCCCTCTGCAGAAAGTGCCAAGTCCGACCTCGCCGAAAAAGCCTTTGATGTGGTGCTCACACTCTCGCAAGACTTAGAATCTGCCGACTCAGTTTGCCTTGGAGTGAATGCCGTCCGCGGCGTACCGAAGAGTGGACCAGCCGGACTTATGATTCCATCCTTATTGTGTTGTGGGACGGGGCGGATAAAATCCGGTGCGCCGAACACTGAATAAACCTCATCGATATTCGCCCGGCCAAGGATATTTAGTGCGTCGAACGAATGAATGGCGATCCCAAAAACCCAGAATTTGTGCGATAATCGGCGACTTGTTCGAAGAAGAGATACTCCCTGTTGACAACCGTTGTGAACAGGAAAATCCTGGTATAGGTGTGCGAATACCGCAAGAATTGGCCTTCTTCGCCCAAGTGCCGGCACACGCGTTTGCGAGGAAAGATTGGCCGATCTGAATACCATCTTTGAAAGTCGCGCGTATCTTCCCGTTCATGTCGCCGGCGACTTCGCGGCCTTCGGTGGCGATCCGAATTTCGTCTTATCCCTAGCACGCGGGTTGAAGGTGATTGAGGCTTTCCAGGGGCATACCGAAGGACAGTCTGTCGCCGATATCGCCCGCCGGACCAAACTCTCGCGCGCGGCGGTTCGACGACTCTTGATTACGCTGGAATTCCTGGGATACGCGGAATCGAACGGACGCGCGTATCGGCTAACCTCTCACGTGCTCAAGCTCGGGTTCTCATATCTTTCCTCGGCGTCATTGCCGACGATCGCTCAGCCAGAGCTGGACAAAATCACCGAGGCTTTGGACGAATCGAGTTCACTAAGCGTGCGCGATGGCGATGAGATTGTTTACATCGCCCGCTCGAGCGCTAAGCGAGTCATGTCCGTCGGGCTTTCTGTGGGCAGCCGGTTGCCGGCCTATTGCACCTCGATGGGGCGCGTGTTGCTTTCCGCTTTGCCGGAAGAACAACTCGGAGCCTACCTGGAGCGCGTGGAAGTGAAATCGCACACGCCAAAAACCATTACTGACAAGAAGATTATCGGAGATATCATTCGCCGCGTGCGCTCCGATGGTTTTGCGTTGACCGATGAAGAGCTGGAACTCGGGTTGCGCTCAATAGCCGTGCCGGTGCGCACGCGACATGAATGCATCATTGCTGCGATGAACATCGGGGTGCATGCCGCGCGGGTTTCTGCCGGAGAAATGATCCACCGCTTCCTCCCAATTCTTCAGGAAAGCGCAAACAATCTGTCACAATTCCTGCGCTAGTCACTTACATATGCGAACACAAGTGGGAATAGTAGGTGCGGGGCCGGCGGGATTGGTGCTCTCTCACCTGCTTCACCTGCAGGGAATTGACTCTGTCGTGCTTGAGTGCCGCAGCCGGGAGTATGTTCAGGAGCGGGTCCGCGCCGGAGTCCTCGAACAAAATACCGTCGATCTGCTCAATGCCACCGGCGTCGGTGAGCGCATGACGCGGGAAGGACTGGTGCACAACGGAATCGAGTTGCGCTTTAACGGCAAGGGACACCGGATCGATTTCCAGGAGCTCACGGGAAAAGGAATCACGATTTATGCGCAGGCCGAAGTTGTAAAGGATTTGATCGGGGCACGCCTTGCTGCCGGCGGCAAGGTTTTTTTTGAGGTCGAGGAGGTAACAGTTAGGGGCTTCGAAGGCACCCATCCGTCGGTCCGTTTTCAAAAGGATGGCACAGCCGAAACAATCGAATGCGATTTTATAGCTGGATGCGACGGCTTTCACGGAGTTTGCCGGCCGAGTATTCCAGATGGAGTGCTCACAGTGTATGACCGCACGTATCCCTTTGGCTGGCTGGGGATTCTGGCTGAGGCTCCGCCGTCTTCGCACGAACTTATCTATGCCTACCATGATCGCGGGTTTGCGCTGCTGAGCATGCGCACGCCTCAACTGAGCCGACTCTATTTGCAGTGCGCGCACGATGAAGATATTGGCGAATGGTCCGATGATCGTATCTGGCGGGAATTGCACACACGCCTTGCCGCCAAAGACTGGAAGCTCACCGAAGGTCCAGTCTTGCAAAAGGGGGTTGCGGGAATGCGCAGTTTCGTGGTCGAGCCGATGCAGTTCGGGCGGCTCTACCTGGCCGGCGATGCGGCCCACATCGTTCCGCCCACCGGCGCCAAAGGATTGAATCTAGCCGTCGCCGATGTGCAAGTGCTGGCGAAAGGTCTGGCAGAGTTCTACGCCTCCGGCAGCACTGCAACTTTGAATAACTATTCGCAAATCTGTTTGCGGCGGGTCTGGAAAGTACAGCGATTCTCGTGGTGGATGACTTCGATGCTACACCGATTCCCGGATGAGAACCCGTTTGACCAACGGCGCCAGTTAGCGGAACTGGATTATGTGACGAGCTCGCGAGCTGCATCCCAGAGCCTGGCTGAGAATTATGTTGGGTTGCCGCTCGATCTCGCGAATTCTTGAAGAACTACGTGTTGAACACGGCTACAAAAGAAGTCCCCGCCAGATGCCAGCACGAAAACAGCTGAACCGCTCGCCTGAGCGGGGCGTATAAAAGACCAGCCGGATCCATCGCCGTTCATGGGACGAATACACGTTAAATCGCTATAAATCGCTGGCTATTTGGAGCCGATTTTAAAGCCTGGGACCAGTTCACCATGTTTGAATTAAGTTGTCGATTACAAAGGACGAGTTGGCACGTCAATGGAACTTGAGATGAAAGCCCGATGTGAGCGCTGCAGCACGACCCTGTTGCCGAGCGGCGAGGCTTACATCTGCTCGTACGAGTGCACATATTGTGCGCCTTGCAGCTCAATTCTGAACGCCTCGTGCCCAAATTGCGGAGGGGAACTGATGCGCCGGCCGCGTCGATTCGGCGGCGCTGTTGCGGTTTCTTCGACATCCCCTGAACCAAAACGCTGGTGGTTGATCTGGGCGATCAGCTTTGGGGCATGGGGACTGGTGCTTATCGGCGCAACCGCCTCGATTGCGGAGTACTACAGCTCACGCGGCGCGCCCATGGAGTTCTGGGAAACTGTAGGACTCGAAGCGAGCCAAATCCTGCCCTACGCTCTTCTGACTCCATTCGTGTTCGCCTTTGCCACGCGGTATCCCTTTAGGCGCAACCGCTGGCTGCGCTGCACTTTGCTTTACCTTGGCGTAGGCCTGCTGTTTACGATCCTCCACATAACCATGCGGGGGCTCACTCCTTTCGCCACATGGATTGCGAAAACTCACACCTGGCATGCTGCATTTTGGGAGCCAGGCACTCACAAGTTCGCAATCAGTTGGCCCATCCTTCAAGGGCTTTTTTTCTCTAACATCGTGGACGACATCACTGAGCCCTACCTGGCAATCGTTCTGAGCGCGCATGTGGTTTCTTTCTATCGCACTTCGCGTGAACGCGAACGACGGGCACTACAACTGGAAGGTCAACTTACAAAAGCCAATCTGCAGGCCCTGAAGGCACAACTGCAGCCGCATTTTTTGTTCAATACCATGCACTCGATTTCCGCGCTGATGATGACGGACACCGCTGCTGCAGACAGGATGATGTCTCGTCTCAGTGATCTGCTGCGCATGAGCCTGGAAGATGGCGATGACCAGGTAACGACCCTCAGCCGTGAACTCGAATTCGTAAATGGCTACCTGGAGATTGAAAAGGTCAGATACGGCGACCGGTTGAATGTTGTGCTGGATGTCGCCGCGGAAACTCTTGACGCTCAGGTACCGCATCTGCTCCTGCAACCGCTGGTCGAGAATGCAATTCGGCATGGGATCGCCAAGATGACATCCGGAGGCGAGATTCGGATGATCAGCCGTTACGACCAGGGGTCGCTCTGGCTGAAAGTCTCCGACAACGGGCCGGGCTTCTCAGACCCGGGCCCATCACGTCCCAATGGCGGCTTGGGCCTGAGAGCCACGCAGGAGCGCCTGCGCACACTCTACGGAGAAGATCAGAGCGTGGAAATCAAAGCGGTGAAGCCCTCAGGAGCCGAGGTAGCGATCTGCATACCTTTTAAAACAGTCTCTCTAGATTCGGAACGAGGTGTACAAGCATGCGCATCATAATTGCTGATGACGAAACTCTGGCGCGCGAAAAATTGCGCCTGATGCTGGACGCAGAGCCTGACGTGCAAGTTCTGGCTGAATGCCAGGACGGCGAGGAAGCGCTTCGCGCACTGACAACTTTCAAGCCGGACCTGCTGATGATGGACATCCAGATGCCGAATCTCGATGGCTTCGAGGTCCTCAGTAAGTTGCCCACAGCCGATGTGCCGCTGGTCATCTTCACTACCGCCTACGATCGACATGCGGTGCGCGCCTTCGAAGCCCACGCACTTGACTACCTGCTTAAGCCGTTCGATCAGGAGCGGCTGCACGACGCGGTAGACAGGGCACGCGCCGAATTGTTGAAAGCAGATGACCGCGCAGCTACGCGTCGAATTTTGAGCTATCTGTCGGAAACCGCAGGAAAACAAAAATCCGATCGACGGCTGGTAATTAAGTCTGGTGGACGCGTTATTTTTCTGAACTGCGATGAAATCGATTGGCTGGAAGCGGCGGCCAACTATGTGAAGATCAATGTCGGGAAACAATCTTACTTGCTCCGGAAAGGTATTGGCGAGATTGCTGACCGTCTCGACCCGACTCAATTCGTTCGCATTCACCGCTCGACGATCGTGAATATCGAGAGAATCAAGGAATTACAGCCAGTTAATAGCGGCGAGTATATCGTGGTACTCAAAGACGGAAAGGAATTGTCGTGCAGCCGCGGTTATCGCACAGGCCTGCAGCAGCTTATTGATTCGTAAGTATTCGGAACTGGCTTATATTTCTAAAAACTGGCATTGCTTTCGCGCTCGGCCCAGCGCCAGCGGGTACCTGCGACATCGAGTTCGAGCTCCACTTCGCGCTGCCGGCGAAGCCTTCGAAGAACATTCGAAACCGACACTCCCGGGTTTTTGAAATTGGCCAACACCACCGGAGAGCGCTCTCGAACTGCATCTAGAATTTCACGGATCGTCAGCCACCCCTGCGAATTCTTCAGCACCTCGCGGCATAGAGAGACCACGGCAGGTTGCACATCTGTGGCAGTGAACCCTTGCTCACGATGTGCATGCCTTTGGCTGGCTATTGCGTAAGGGCCAAATACGTTGACCAGAGCGACTAAGGCGTTCCGCAAGCATCGAATTCGTTTCAGAACGTCAGCATGCTGGAGAGACAAGGACAGCAATTCATGTCTCACTTCATCGATGGAGTGCGGCTGAGAATGCTGGGGCACACGCTCGACCGCCTGCTCCCCATTGTCAATCTCCGCGGACTTTCCCTCGAACGCGGAGATCTGAACGTTGGCTGGAGCTTCCGGTAATTGTGTGCCCTGGCTGACCACTGCGGGACTCCCAAAAGGAGTTTCTTCTCTATGAACTACAGTTTCTGGAGAGCCAATACAAGTACGCGTGGGACAAACTCCCACGATCATCTGACAGAACGCAGCGCCTAAATGACAACTACATGAACTGATGACAATTTTCAGAACGCAGAAATAGGGCTACGCTCGGCTCACATCGCGGACAAAGTCGCGTCTAACTGTAGCGAAGTAGCGATTCCAAATGCTTGCGATTTGTTGCAACCTGACCGGAGATCGCTCGCTGGCGACTGGTTGCGCTTGCAGCAAGCAGACTTCCAATAGAGCCATGAATGCCCCTTCCTCCGATGACCCTCATGAGTCACTGAATAACCTCGCACGTCTGATGCAGAACGAATTGGACCACCTTCTGGAACAGAAGGAAGGTTTGCGCAGACGAATGCAGAAACTGCGTCGCGTGTTGCATGAACTTCGGGGAAGCCGAGACAGTTCGAGCAGCAAAGTTTCGAAGTCCAGAAGATGGCGGACTGCGGACCGAGAAGCGACCCGCAAGCATCGGGCACTCTACGAGCAATTGTGGCGGGCGTGCAGGATCGCTTTCATGGAAATGGGCGGAGTCGCAAGCTCACATCAGATATATGCGCTTATCAAGCGACGAGGTTCATTTTCATTTGGCGCGCTGGAAGAAGAGCCTATGGTCGCCATCACGCGCGTGCTCAACTTGATGGCACACGCCGGCGAGGCTGAGCGTATTGGCGATCAAAATAATCCCACATGGCGATATATGACTGCGCGGTGATCGACGTGGGCGGCGGATCAGGGAGAAGTTGTTGAACCAGAATTCGCGCGATCCTGCGGGACCTGGAGCTTTTGGTACTCCTGCATTTCGTGGTCGGCCTGCGCTTTTTTCCCTTGCTTACGATAAAGAGCTGCCAACCCGAAATGTGCCTGAGCGGCGAGCGGAGTATCGTTCTCGATCTTGAGAAGATCGGTCCAGGCCTTTTCTGCTTCCGCAGCATTGCCCTCCAGCGAATTGGCTCTGCCGAGCGCGTAGAGCGTCTCAGGCATTTCGGGTTTCAGCCGATTTGCGCGCGCCAGTTCCGTGTGGGCTTCGTGCGCTTTGCCTTGTTGCAATAAAGCTGATCCGAGGCGGTAAGCGGCTTCGGCATTGCCTGGCTGCAATTTGCATTCTGCACGAAATTCTTCCTCGGCTTTCGACCATTGCGACGCACCGGCGTAGACTTCGCCGAGTTCGAGATGAACTCCGGGAGTGTCGGGCTGTTTCTGCAATGCTGCCTGATATTCCTTTTCGGCGTCCGGCATTTGCCTCAACACAAAATAGTTTTCGCCAAGCGCCTGATGAGTCCGCGCGCCGTCAGGATAAAGCTGAACCAGCGTATCGATTGATTGCTTTGATAAGAGACCGCTGGCGCGACCGAGATAATAAAGAAGATCGGGATCATTGGGGCGAGCGCCAAGCGCGGCTTGCAGGTTAGCCACTGCCTGAGTCAGTTCGCCGGTTTGAATCTGCGCGATCCCAACAGCTCCCTGTTCGTGCGCCTTCTGCAGATGAGGAATGGACTCGGCAGCATAACCCTGCGCGAGAAGTGCGTAGCCCAGCAGGCGCTGCGCCGGAATCATCTCGGGATCGAGTTCAACGGCATGCTTCAGCGGCCTGACGGCCGCGGCGAAATTGTGGTCCTCCATGTAAGCCTGGCCCAGACTCGCAAAACCTTCGGGCGAATTGGGCGCGAGCTCAGTGACTTTTTTGTATTCGGTGATCGCTGTTTCGAATCTTCCCTGCTTTTCTGCGGCTGCTCCGGCCTGCAAATGCTGCAACGCCTCAGGAGAGGTCATCTGGAAAAACAGCGAGAAGAGTAAGAGGGCGTTGGTCACTGCTTCTCCGGTTCGCGAATTTCTAGAAACCGATCGACGTGAATATCACTTAGAGTCTGGTGAATGCCCGAAGGCCAAGAGACCTCGACCTTTGCGGTAGTCGCGGGGCCAAGACCGAAGTGCAGGCGCTTGTCGTTCGCCGAGCCGTAACTTCCCGCAGTAGTTGCAAAGCGAGTCTGGCCGTTCACGACAACTCGCGCGCCAAGGCCATCCCGGTTGCTGCGGGTACCGTGAAGGCTGATGGTCAGCCAGTGCCGCTCAGGATTTGCCTTGCCGTAGAGCACCACAGGATGATCGCCGAGCACAGTTTCGATGACGTCCTCTGCGCCGTCATTATTAATGTCTCCGAATGCCGCGCCGCGTCCGGCAAGTGGTTCGGTCACACCGGAATCGCTGCGTTCAAATCGGCCCGCGTGGTTCAGAGCCAGCATGGGCAATTCCCGGTAGTGCAAAGAAGGATCGATGTGCTCGACGTTATCGAGCACGTGACTCTGGGCAACAAACAAGTCCTTCCATCCGTCATTGTCGAAGTCTTCCAAACCAACTCCCCAGCCGGAACTGCCACTCGAAAGCGCGCCTAGTCCGGTTTCGAGACTGCGATAGCTGAACGTGCCGTCACCTTCGTTGTGGTAAACACCATAAATTTCGCGCGGCAATTCGGTCACAATGATGTCCGGCCGACCATCATTATCATAGTCTTGAAAAACCGTGCCCATCCCGGAGAGGCGCCGGCCATTATCTGAGAGCGCCGCGCCGGCTTCCATGCCCACTTCGCTGAAGGTCCCATTTCCGTTGTTGTGAAACAAAAATTGTTGCATCCCGTCGTTGGCGACGAAAATGTCGGTGAAGCCGTCGTTGTCGTAGTCGGCAAAGGCAACACCAAGAGCGCGACCTTTTTTCGCCGCGATGCCGGAGCGCTGGCTCACGTCGGTAAAAGTTCCGTCACCGTTGTTGTGATAAAGAATGCTGGTGGTCGCGGGAAATTCTTCCGGAGGGCAGTAGGTATGAAAATTTCCGCCACAATCTTTGCTGTGCTTCGTGTCCCATTCCATGTAGCGGGTCACAAAGAGATCGAGTTTGCCGTCATTGTCGTAATCGAAAAACCCAGCGGAGACTGACCATCCGCCGGCAGCGACTCCGGCTTTCGCGGTGACATCGGTAAAGGTGTCGTTGCCATTGTTGTGGTAGAGAATATTTTTTCCGTAGCTGGTCACGTAGAGATCCGGAAATCCGTCGTTGTCGTAGTCGCCAACTGCGACTCCCATGCCATAGTTTCCGTCGCCTGCATTGGCCAAGCCGGCTTGAGCAGTTACGTCTGTAAAAGATCCGTCACGATTTTGTCTGTAAAGTCGGTTCCAATACTTCGGGTCGTGGCGATCAAAATTCTCAGGCGAGGACATGGGAACTTTGATCGCACCGCCATTTACGAGAAAGATGTCCAAGAGCCCGTCATTGTTATAATCGATCAAGGCCACGCCACCCGGCATGGTTTCAATCAGGTATTTCTGCGAAGTTGGCGAGTTTTCCAACGTGAAATCCAAGCCTTGTGGGAGTTTTGGTGCGAATATCGCCCCGGAAGTGGCCGCGATCAACAATAAAGTGGACGCGAACATCACCCACGCGAGCCAATTTGACCTAATTCTGTCTGCGCAAGTCATTCACAAAAACGTTTTAGACGGGAACAGCCACGATTTTGACCACCTACCAACTCACTATAGTCCATCACAAATTCGATTAATTTGAACCAACAACAAGAACTAATTTTCATTTTTTTGCTGGAAAACCGTTATTGCGTTGATGTAATTTCCCTGCATCCGTCGAGGCGACGTGTTATCAGCACGAGCAGAATTTCGCTCGCGCTCCCTTGCACGCATGCAAGACGCAATCTGGAGGTTGTATGAGCTATCGCAGTACCTGGCTGTTCGCTGCCGTCATCGCTCTTCTGACGTTCTCCTCTCCATTCGCCACCGCACAGACTACATATGGTTCCATCACCGGGTCGGTGCAGGATTCCTCAGGCGCCGCGGTCGCAGATGCGCAAGTAACGCTCACCAACCTGGGCACTGCGGAAAAGCGCGTCCAGCAAACGGGAGGCGACGGACTCTACTCGTTCGTCAACCTGATTCCCGGCGAGTACCGGGTTGATGTGGAGAAGCAGGGGTTCAAGCACTTCACCCGCACCAACATTGTTGTGCAGGTGAATCAGGCCAACAAGATCGATGCGCTTCTCTCGGTCGGCCAAGTCAGCGAGACCGTCGAGGTGACCAGCGAAACTCCTCTGCTTCAGCCTGAGACGTCGTCACTGGGAACTGTGGTGGATACGCGTGCTGCGAACGAACTGCCGCTCAACGGAAGGAACATCTTCAACCTCACGACCATCACTCCGTCCGTGGTTCCGCAAGGAAACACGATGGGCACGGTCGTCGGCAAGAACCCGTTTGACTTTGCGAATTACCAGATCGGGGGATCGTTCGCCAACGAAGGCGCGATGTATCTCGACGGCCAGCCCCTCAACATCGGCTACATCAATCTGCCTTTCATCGTGCCTACACAGGACTCCATCAACGAATTCAAGGTCCAGAACAATAACCTGGGACCGGAATGGGGCAAGTTTGCCGGCGGCGTCATCAACATGAGCACCAAGTCCGGCACGAACACCTGGCATGGTTCGGGATACGAATATCTCCGCAACAAAATTTTTAATTCCAACGAGTTCTTCAACAAACGTAGCGAGCTGAGCAGTGGCACATCCAACCAGCCGCCGCCGTTCACGCAGAACCAGTTTGGGGCAGACGTGGGCGGAGCAATCATCAAGAACAAAACCTTCGTATTCGGAAGCTACGAGGGATTCAGGCTCCGTACGGGAACGCCGTTCCAGACCACGGTGCCGACTGTAGCGGAGCGTGGCGGTGATTTCTCGGATTTGTGCCAAACAGGCTTCAACACGCCTGATCCCTCGGGTTCGGGCATTAACATCTGCTCGGATACGAATCCGTCAACTGGCGTGAACGTTCACCAGCTCTACGATCCGATTGCATATACAGGCAGCCAGATTGCCTCGCACCGCGTTCCCTTCGCGAACAACAACATTTCGGCTTTTATTAATCCCACCTCCGCCTTTTTGTTGGATAAGCTCATTGCGAATCCGACCTCGGGTGGGACGGTTCTTAACTTCTTGAAAGACGCCAGCACCGGTGGCGATACCGACGAATACGTAGCGCGCGTGGATCAGACGATCACCAGCAGGCAGACAGTTTTCGGTCGTTTCAGCTATTTCAAACTCCTGAGCCTCGCCCAGGATCCGTTCGGCACAGGATTGTGCAAGGACCGCTGCGCCGAGAATACCCGCAGCAAGAGCCTGGCAATTGGCTACAACTTCGCAATCAGCTCAAATACGATTGCGAATGTGAACGCAAGCATCAGCCGCTTTCACTATCTGCGCGCGCCAATCAATGACAACTTCGATGTGACGCAGGAAGGTTGGCCGGCGACATACAATCCGCTCATTCCCAATATTGAGCGCACGCCATTGACGCCTTGCTTCGGCCAGAACGATTCGCTGGTCGGCTGCAGCCAGGGGCAAAGCGCAATCAACGATCTGAATACCCAATTCAATATTTCGCCGCAGATCACCATGATTCGCGGACGCCACTCGTTCGTGTGGGGTGGCCAGCTTGAAGAGGGGTACGACAACTATCTGCAGACCAACACCGGCGGTGGATTGATCTCCTTCGGTGGCGCGTGGACCAACAACGTTCTCGGAGCCGCAGGCGCCGGTAACGTGCAAGGACCACTAGCCGGCAACGGCGAAGACTTTGCTGACTTCCTGCTCGGTTATGGCAACGGTCAGGGTGCAGCTTTCGGAAACCAGACAAGCGGCTCGCTGGTCATCTCCGGACCGGTCTCGGGGAAACAGACTTATCGGGCGTTCTACTTCGGTGACAACTGGCATGCCACCAGCAAACTTACCCTCAACCTGGGCGTGCGCTATGAATTGCAAGGACCCTGGTCTGAGCGATTCGATAAGATGACGTACTTCAACCCGACGGCGGTCAACTCATCCGTAACGGGATGCAGCGGCGTCGCAGGCAGCCCGTGCCCTGGAGATTTGTTCCTGGTCGGCACCGGGGTGAACAAGACACGAAACAATCTGCCGTTGTCCAAGAAGGAAATTCTGCCGCGCCTTGGATTCGCTTACTCAGTGGATTCCAAGACGGTGGTCCGCGGCGGCTACGGAATCTTCTTCATTCCGAACTACGTTTCGTTCGGAACCAATCCATACGTAGATCCGGTCAGCAGCGCAACCTCAAACTTCTTTTCCAGCACCAACCAGGGCCTCACTCCGTCAGCTACTCTCGATGCTAACGGTTGCAGCTGGGGCGGCAATGATGTTCTGAACTGCACTGGCGCAGGCCCATTCGGACAAGGCGCCAACAGCGTTGTCCCTGTACCGGGGCGCAATCCCCAACCGAATGTCTCGCAGTTCATCCTCAACCAGAACAACTTCTCTGCCACAGGCTATACCGTGCAGAAGTACGGTTATGTCCAGCAGTGGAACTTCGACATCCAACGAGAACTGCCGGGCGGGTTCTTTGCCGATATCGCGTACGCAGGTTCGCATGGCGTCCACCTCGAGCAGTTCAACACCAACATCAATCAGATTCCGGACAGCTTCATCCGGCAAGCCCAGCAACAAGCTGCAGCCGGACAACCGGTGGCGATCGCGCAACCGGTCACTACCTATCCGTTCAGCCAAAGTCTTCCTGGCAGCTTAGGGCCCGGTGGTTTGATTCAAGGACAACTGGATCGGCCATTCCCGCAATATTCGGGCCTGAACCTGAATGGCTTCGGCTGCTGCGGAAGCAGTTACAACGCTCTGCAAGTCACAGTGAAGAAACGATTCGGCGAAGGTGGAACGATGCTGGTCGCCTACACCAACGCCAAGCTGATGTCGAACACCGATACCCTGACTTCATGGCTTGAGGGTGGTACGAGCGGCGGAGTAGGTGGCATTCAGGACTGGAACAATCTTGCCGGCGAGCGGTCGCTCTCTTCGCAGGATGTTTCTCAGCGCCTGGTCATCAGCTACGTGCTCGACCTGCCGTTCGGCCATGGCAAGCGGTATTTGTCTGACGCCAGCGGCGTTGCCGGCGGGTTCGTTTCGGGCTGGGGCATAGATGGAATTACGACACTTCAGCGCGGTTTCCCGGTCAAGATCACTGATGGTATTGGGAACTCGCTTACTGCCCTTGGGTTGGGCACCGGTTCGCTGAGGCCAGATGTAGTGCCAGGTTGTGACAAGAACACTTCCGGAAGCGCCTCTTCCCGCGCGCTCAATGGTTGGTTCAACACTGCGTGTTTCGTCCAGCCGAATGCCTGGGGATTCGGCGATGAACCACGTGTAGACGCCTCGCTGCGTCAGCAGGGGGTAGATAACTTTGACTTCGCGATCTTCAAGAGGACGAACATTACCGAGAGGGTGAATCTTGAATTCCGTACGGAGTTCTTCAACCTCTTCAACCATCCACAGTTTGGGCCGCCGGGAGGATCGCTGGGCAGCGGGACTTTCGGCATAGTGACCAACACCGTCAATCTTCCGAGATTGATTCAGTTTGGCCTGAAGCTCAACTTCTAGCGCGGCTTGGCTCTTACGCGGCGGACGAATGCTCTCGTCCGCCGCGTTTTATTTGCGTTAGCAAGATCAGTTGCGCTTGATAATGAAAACCGTCTTGTCGTCAATGAGATCGAAATCTCCCTGCTGGCGCAAGCCTTCATCGACCTTCTGCGCGTATTCCAGGAAGGCGTTGCAGATTTCCTTTGCGGATTTCCAGTAGTTGTCTCGCATGACGATTTCAAGCTGCCCACGCGCGTCGTCGTCGCTTCCGTCGTAAACGCCATCGGTATAGAGAAATAGAATGTCACCCGGGCTCATGAGAGTGATCTCGGCGATGTCGGAAAAACTTGTCTGGCGCGCCCGCGACTGCAGCGAGTAATAGCGATTGCGGTCAGGGTGGTCTTCCGGGATTTCCAGGCCGAGTTCAGAGAAATGAACCATGCGGCTGCGGTCGATCTCCACGAATCTGCGGAACTCGGCCGAGAACACCAGCGGCGGTGGATGGCCGAAATTCACAAAGCGAAAGTGGCCATTGGGGCGCACCTCGCCGTAGAGCATGGTTGCAATTTCTCGGGCACTTTCCGTTCCGCTTCGGCCGAGGGCGTTGCGGGCAGTGACCGAATGGGCCAAGCGCAGATTCAATCTTTCAAACAACTCAGGCGTCGTGCGGCCATACTCATCGAGTTCGACCAACATCAGCGCATGAAAGGTGTCGTGAACGGTGGAAGCAATCTTGGCGGAGATAATTCCATGCCCTTGCGCATCGACCAACAAGACCCCCGCCGTGGTATAGAGTTCGCGCAGATCTTCGGCCACCCGCAATTGTTCGGAGCTTCGCGCGTAGCGGTACTCACTCTCCATCTCCGGCTTGAAGTCTGGCTTTGATTTCAGCCACGCTACCTGATCATCGACCGGATTGCGCGACGGCAGACCGGGAGGCAGCGGTTCCAGATACTCCCTGGCTAATTTGCGGGCCCGCTGAGTGCGGGCATCAATGTCGTAGCGCTGCTGGAAATTTATGTATTCAAACAGGTCGCCGCCAACAGTGCCGGCGGGGACCGAATTGCCGTACATCTCGATTCCGGGGAGATGCGGGATTACACCTTCAACCGGCATGAGCCGCTTGCGCAGGTACTCGTCGATGCTCGGATCACGGTATGTTCCTGCCATCGGGTTAGTCTATCGTGTCGGTAACGATGGCGCTCCTGCCGTCGCGCTGAAATCGGGATCGACTGTCTACGGCACGGCTGAAGCCGTGCCCTTCCCGTTCGTGCAACCTTCATTGGAAACCAAGATCAAAAGCGTCGGACAAGAATGTCCGACCCACACGGCCGTACTTTGCTCCGGGCAACAATTTCAATGCGGCGCTTATTGGCGCTTTCAACTACCCTCGCCAGGGTTAGCATGTCAGTTGCTACAGGCAAGCGTAGCTGGATGCCCTCGACGCCGAAAGTTGGTGTTGGGGGCACGCTCTTTGCGGAAGGAGTATCTCCATGGAAAGCGACTCAGAGAACTGGCGAGAGCTTTGCGCCCAGGCTGCCGAAGAGCAAAATCCGAAGAAACTTGTTGAACTGGCATCAAGGATAAACCAACTGCTTGAGGAGAAAGAAGACGCGGAAAAGCCGTCCCACTCCGAAGGGAGGTTTAGTTCGAATCATTCGAAATCAGCTTCAGAACATCGACAATGATTTTTTGACTTAGCCCTCGGTCAAGCCAGACGCACGTTTGTTTTCAGTAGGTTATAGGCCGCAATTAACTCCAGCGGAGTTGCCAGGTTAGGGTTATACTTGGCTGGCGAACTTCTTTGTTCCGCCTCTCTGGAGGTACACACGCCGCGGCTTGCCTTAAATAGCGACCCACTCATTCTTAATTCCTGGAAAGAAATCGCTCAATACCTGGGCCGTGGTGTGAGGACCGTCCAACGCTGGGAACGGGATCTGCAACTGCCGGTACATCGAATCGGCAAGGGCAAGCGCAGTCCCGTGTACGCCAATGTGAGGGAGCTGAAATTCTGGTTCCATACCTCTGCGGCCGCACGGAATGAGGGCAATATCCCCGATGCCCCGGATCCGGAAGTCATTTTGAGGCGACAAAAGGGCGAGACGCCGATTGAGAATTCCAGGCGCCTATTGCTGTCGGTGCGGGTATTGACGGAAAAAATCGCGGAAGCCAGCGTGCGCCAACGTCGCCAGGCGGAAGAGCTTCAGGCGCGGATCATTCGTATGCGGGACAGGGTGGGATAGACGGCTCCTGCGCTCCATGTCAGCCACGCCGTTTCTTTTTTCTGGAGGTGACCCGAGAGTCGCTTTGCGGCTCGAATATTATCAGCACGTTGCGGGTGCGGTCCTCGCGCGGAATCACGCTGAAATGCACGTCAGCCCTGGTATCAAACCGGCCTCCAAGATCCTGCGCGCGCGCAATCATGGGCTGTTCTTTCAGGAGCACGGCGCGGTGGCGGCGAATCAACAACTGGCGTATGTTTTCTGAAAGCGGAAGCTGGTCAATCGTAAGGTCCATGGGCGGCTTGGTTTTGAAACCGAACAGCCGCAGCGCCATCTGGTTCCAGAATTCGATATGGCGCTCCTGGTTCACCAGCATTACAGGCAAACGAATCTTCTCGAGCGTCTGCGCATAGACGCTGTTCACCTGGTCGAGCTCTTTGGTGCGTTCCTCGAGTTCCTGATTTGTAGTTTCCAGCTCCTCGTTGAGGGATTGCAGCTCTTCGTTGGTGGTCTCGAGTTCTTCATTGGTGGACTGCAATTCCTCATTCGTAGTCTCGAGCTCTTCATTGGTGGATTGCAATTCCTCATTTGTAGTTTCGAGTTCTTCGTTGGCGGACTGTAACTCCTCGCTGGTCGATTCCAGTTCTTCTACGGTGATCTGAAGCTTTTCCTGAACCGTCTGATCGTCTAAATAAAGCAGTGTGCCGCAGCGTTGGCCGCGTTCATCGAACAGGGGACGAATGGTGACTTCGATCAATTTTTCTTCGCTGCCGGATTTGACGCGGGTCGGAAAGCGCGACAATTCATTGTTAACGCGGGTCGCTTGCAGTTGCCCGCCAATTTCGGGAATTCGGATAAACAGATCGGTGTCGGACAAGCGTTTTCCGACCAGATTCGTGGGCGGTAGTCCGGCCAGAGTCAACACAGCAGTATTGTGCTGAGTGATGGTGTCGTCGAGAGATAGCGAAAAGACGCCCATGCGCAAGGTTTCCAAAAGATAACGCTGTTGTTGCTTGAGCGTTTCCAATTCATGACTGGATCGACCTGGGTTAGCCACCGGTTCCTCGATTTCTGCCCGACGGTCAGCCCGTTCGTCGTTGAAGGGAGGCGAACTAATGCGCTCAAAAATCCGCCAACGCGCGTTCAGCCGCTGGAATTGCGGCGAATTGGTAAGTTGCGACTCGGACTTGCCCAGGAACAAAATGCCCCCCGACTCAAGGGCATAGTGCAGGCGCGTCAAAAGCCGCTTCTGCAGGTCTGAGTCGAAGTAGATGAGCACGTTGCGGCAGACCAGCAGGTTGACGTGGGAAATTGGCGCGTCCTGAACCAGGTTGCTGCGTCCAAAAATAACCAGCCGGCGAATTTCGCGGTTCACCCGGAGCAGCCCCTTGCCGTGAAAATACTTTTCGCGCCACTCCGGGCGGACGCGCCTCGTCGCTTCAATGGAATACTCGCCTCGCCGGGCCGAATTCAAGGCATCATCGTCTACGTCGGTGGCGTAGATTTTGATGTCATATTCCTGAATACGCGAGCCAAAATGCTCGGCCAAAAGAATGGCGACGGAATATGCTTCCTCGCCGCTGGCGCATCCTGCGCTCCATGCGCGGAAGGAGTGACCGGGCTTGATCCGCTTCAGAAGGCTGGGCAAGATCTCGTGCCGCAGAATCTCCCATGCAGGGGGATCGCGGAAAAACTCTGTGACATTGATCAGAATCGTGTTCAGCAACTGATTGACTTCGTCGGGATGCTCGCGGACAAACTCGCCGTACTGGGCGTAGCTGGACAAGTTAAGCTGAAACATCCGGCGCCGGAACCTGCGTTCCAGTGAGCTCTTTTTGTACCCACGGAAATCGAAATGTCGTTCCTCCGCGAGTTCCTGCAAAAGCTCTTTTAAAGTGACGTCCTTGGCCATTTCGTCTACTTCGCTCTATGAGAGCTGTGACAAAGCCTTTCCCATGTTATCCAGCGCGATAATGTGGTCGACGCAACCGGTGTCGATTGCGGCCTGCGGCATAATGCGATATTCGGCACTCTCGGGGCTTTGCGCTACCGTGATGCCGCCTGCGCGTTTGATGGCGGCAATGCCATCAGCTCCGTCGCGATTCGAGCCGCTCAGGATAACACCCATGGCATGTTTCCCATAAGTTGCGGCTACGGAAGCAAACATTACATCGATGGATGGGCGCGAGAATCGAACAAGGCGCGAATGCGCGAGCTGGATCTTACCTTCGCTGACCAGAAGGTGCTCGTCGGCCGGGCCTACATAGATGGTGCCCCGGTTTATGAGTTCGCCATCTTCAGCTTCTTTAACGTGAAGGTTGGTTCTGCGTGCCAACAACTGCGGGATTTGGCTCTTGTGCCGGGGATCGAGATGTTGAACGACAAGAATGGCCGGGCCTCCCGGCTCGATGGTACTCACAATCTTCATGAGCGCGGGCAAGCCCCCTGCAGATGCGCCAATGGCAATGAGTTCGCACTCATCGCGCGCCGACACGCGCCGCTTTCGTCTGGAAGTGACCACCTTGCCCCTGCGTGCAGCAATTCTAGTCCTTCGCAACAAAAAACCAGAGCGAAAAGGCTACCAGCCGATTATTGCCGCCCGGCATCCGGGCGATGCCTTTGTATCCGCTCGATTAGTTCACGCGCCTCCTCGGTCAGCTGTTTGCTCCTCTCGACGGCTTTTTTTGCCGACTGTGCTGTCTCCGCGCACCGTTGCAGACGATCCCGCTGGATCTTTTCGAAAAGCGGGGAAGTCAGTGGCGGCTTGATCTTTTGCACTGCCATACGAAAATCAAATCTTAGTCCGCTCGTTGGTTTGATTTCTTTCCTGTCTCACACTCATTTTTTGGACCTATAAGTCCCGTATTTGTCTCCCGCACCCCTTTTCTGTGCTTTTTTCCCCCTTGTACGCGCGCGATCACGTATGGCAACGGACTCGAAGTGTAACTTCTTCGTTTCCTGCTGAAGCTGCTCCTCCATGGTATGGATCTGGTGGGCAGTCTCTTCGAATTTCTTTACAGCATCGACAATCGCCTGCCCCCTTCGGTCCAGTTTGGTCATCTACTTATCTCCGATCTGTACCTGTATCCGCATATTCTGAGGCGTGATCTTCCAACGGGATTTCAAGCACCTCATCCGCAGTCTTCTGCAACAGGTCGCGCAGAATGTTCGCATTGGCACGATTGGCGTCGGCTTTTTCCGCAAAGCGGCGCGCCAGCCGCGGACGTTTCCGTTGCCGGGAATTATTGGCCAGGCGCTCGGAGAATTCCGCCTGTTCCTCCATGCTGCGAACTGCAGCCCACAACGCTCTTTCCACCGCTTCGGTTTGATCAGCCATCAGGCTCTCAGGAGAGTAGAGATGCCCTACCCTGCAGCGGTAGCGCAACATGCTTCCCTCTTCCACTTCTTCGAGTACCCCGCCGCAATCCGGACAGGAGTATGCATGGCCGGTCGAAGACTGGGTCTTACCAGCCGTAGAAATTTCTCGGACTTTTTCAACGCTTTCCATCGCCGTAAGCTCAATGAGTTTTGGACCGATCTCTTCAACGCTTAAGACAAAATCGACATTTGTCGCTTCAATTGCGCTTGCAGGCATGGACGGAGCCAGAGCTTGATCCGGATCTTGTACCACGGCGATGCCACCGCGATCTTTGATGGCCAGCAAGCCCGCGGTTCCATCGTCAAGATTTCCACTCAATACGACACCGATCACGCGATTTCCGTACGCCTGCGAAGCTGAGCGAAAAAGAACGTCGATCGATGGCCGGCTACGATTCTCTCGTGGTCCGGGTTTTAGCCGAATGTTTCCGCGATCGAGGAACAAATGTCGCTGACCCGCAGGAGCGACATATACACGCGACGGCAAAAGTTCGGCGTTGTGAACCGCATACATGACCGGCAGTTTGCTATAGCGGTTCAGGATTTCAGGCAGCAGGCCAGGACTATCCTCGCTGGTATGAAGGACAATGAAAACCGCAGCCGGGAAATTCCACGGGAGGGTAGAGAGAATGGTCTGGAGGACCTGCAAACTTCCTGCCGAGCCGCCGATAACTACGATGTCTCTGTTTGGCATGAATCACCGTTGGGGTTGGATGCGGAAAATGCAATGCAGGCGAAGGAATCCAGACACCAAATTTGGCCTGACGGTCTTAGAGGACAACAAGATTCCTTGAAAATTCGCAAGCCAGAGGTCGTGCGCAGTGGGCTGCAAGTCCGCTAATGGGTCTGCTGTAGCTTCGCGAGTGAATCTTCACAGCGGGCGAGTTCGCTGCTGACTACCTTGATGGCACCACTACTTTCTGGTGGAGCTTTGCTGGTTCTATTCAGTTCCATCCACAGCTGGTTGCTGTGCTGATACAACGATCTGGCTCTCGTCCAATGCTGGACGCGAGTGGAGGAATCCTCGTCTTCGTCGGCCATGCGGACATAAAGCCGGGCCATACTTGACAGCGCGTCTGCTAATGCAACGCGATATCGCGCATTGCTCTTGTCCGTCACAGTAAGCGCTTCCAACAGGTCGATGGCTTTTTCATATTGCTTCAAGGCGTCGGCATGGTCACTCGGGCCGAGTGCTTTCGCAAGGTTCGCGTAACCCTCAGCGAGCGCGCCACGATTCATGCTGCTGTTTGGACTTTTTTCTGAATACGCGAGACGCTCGGCAATGGCTTTTCGATAGTACTCAATCGCAGCTTTCGTGTTCGCGCTATCGAAGAAGAAATTGGCAAGACGCGTATAGCTGTTCGCAAGATGATTGTGGAGCAGAATGTGGTTCGGGTCCCTGGCAGCCAGAGACTCCTGGGTCGCGATACTTCTGCGCAACATCGCCATCGCTTCCCGCGCGTTACCGAGCTTTCCCAAAGCCGATCCGACTTTGCTCTCGCTGAACGACAAATCAAGCACGGCTTGAGAGTTGCCGGGATCGGCGGCTGCGAGACTGTGATCAATCTCCAATCCGGCACGATACTGGGTGAGCGCATCTTTAAATTCGCCTCTACGCATGAGTACGTCACCAATCTGTTTGCGAGCAAGGGATTGGTTTCTTCCGGCTTGAGCGTCTTTTGGGTCAGCAGCAGCAAGCGATTGAAATAGACTCAGCTCTTTCCGGAAGTGGGCCAGAGCCGAGGCGAGGTCTCCAGCTTCCAGAAGTGACAACCCGACGTTGTGATAAGAAAAAGCCAGTTGCCGGCGGTAGTGAGCGTTGTTCGGATCGAGCTGGCTCAATTCTTCGCGAATCGTCAGCCCCTTGCTGCGGTTCTCGAGCGCCCCAGCAGTATCTCCGTTCTCTTGAAGGATGTTCCCTAGCCCGTCAAGACTGGTTGCCAGATGAACCTTTCCGTCCTGGTCCCAAGGATGAGCCGCGACAATTTGTTGGCTAAGCTCGACGGCCTGTCTGTACTCGCCCGCCGCCCCATCCAAGTTACCGGCCAAGCCCAGCAGGTTTGCATAGTGATATGTCTGAATTACCCGGTCCGTTTGAAATTTCGGGTCGCTTGCCAGACTTCCATCCAGGCTTTCGTAAATTTTCAGGGCTTCCCCGGAGTGTTCGACTGCGGCTCCGGTGTCGCCTGAAAAATGGAGCACATCGCTGATCTGCTGCTGATTTTCCGCGAGAGCCAAGCGGACCTGCTGGTTATTCGGTTCTGCATTAGACACGGTTTCCAGAATCGCCAGCGCCTTCCTGGAACTTTCTAAAGCACCTTTGGAATCCCCCAGGTTCGGGAACATGGGATCGCCTTGAACCTCGGCGACTTTTTGGTAAGCCGAAGCGATCTCCATCTGGAGTGAACGGTCTCCCTTCGCTTCTGCGGCAAGCCCGTCTAAGTACTCCAGAGCGCGCTTCACGACAAGCGCACGAGCCGGCGTGGATCCGGGAAGATTCTTGATTGCCTCGTCGAACTCAAACAGAAAAGAGTTCGCCAACCTGCGAACGTCGTTGAATCTGCGCTCGGCGCGTGCTCGCTGCTGCACCGCGATCCGGGCTTCCCACAAGGTCGCCGCCACCCCGCTCGCCACAGCGAGTGCAATCAGCGCCGCAGCCGCCACTCCGGTTTTATGTCGGCGCACGAATTTGCTGACGCGATAGGAAGCAGAGTCCGGGGTTGCAGTCACCGGCAGACCTCGCTGATGGCGGCGAATGTCCTCTGCGAGCTGCTCGACGGAGGCGTAGCGGCGCGAAGGCTCTTTGCGCAAAGCCTTCAGGACAATATTGTCGAGGTCCCCCTTGAGGGTGCGCCTGAGTTTCGCAGAAGCAACCGAATTCAAAGGCACCCGTGGCTTCCCGGACACTGACGCCTTTGGTGACGGGTCCAGGACCGTGGTCATCACGCCACCGCGCTCGGGCGGATAGGTTCGAATTCGCAAATTACTTTCGCAAACTCCAGGGAAGTGCGGGTCTTCTGTGGATAAGGAGTTCGCCCGGTGAGCAGTTTGTAGAGAACGACTCCCAGTGAATACACATCTGTTGCGGTGGTAATTGGTTCCCCGCGAATCTGTTCCGGGCTGGCATACTCCGGTGTTAGCGGATGCAACATTGTGTTCTCGGTGGCGATAGAAGGATCGAGAACTTTCGCAATTCCAAAATCGAGCAGCTTGGGCTCGCCCTCAGCGGTTACGAGAATATTGCTCGGCTTGATATCGCGATGAATGACCAACCGCTGATGTGCGTATTGCACGGCTGCACAAACGTGAACGAAGAGTTCCAGCCGTTCATCTGTATTTAGACCGCGCTGCTCACAATATTCGTCAATCGGTGTGCCCTCGACCAACTCCATGACGAGATATGGAATTCCATCTTCGGTTGTGCCGCCGTCGTACAAGCGGGCGATGTTGGGATGATCGAGCGAAGCCAGAATCTGCCGCTCATGCAGAAATCGTTCGACCAGAAATGGTGAATCTAGTCCGACCCGCACCAACTTGATTGCGACCTGTTTTTCGTACTGGCCATCGACCCGCGAAGCGCGATACACCTCTCCCATGCCCCCTTGACCGATCTCTTCCAGGATTTTGTATACCCCGATTCTGCGTCCGATGCAGCTCGCCGCACCTGGGCCGACCAGACTCCGCAAATCGATTGCAGGACTGTTCAGAAACTCGACACCGGCCCGCTCATGAGAACGGAGAAGCGACTCGACCTCAGCCCGCAGGTCCGGATCGCCTCCGCATTGGCGGTCGAGGTATCCAGGTCGTTCATGGGCAGGCAAATCTATGGCTCCGTCCAGAACGGCGCGCACAGACTGCCATCTTTCGGTTTTCACGTGGCCGAACTCCGGTCCAGTTCGCGATAAAGCCAGGCACGCGCGGTTACCCAGTCACGTTTCACGGTGGAAGGAGAGACGCCGAGTACTTCGGCGGTGTGTTCAATCGAGAGTCCAGCAAAAAACTTCAACTCGACAACCCGGCTTTGTTGCGGGTCCATTTCGGCGAGTTCTTTCAAAGCCTCATCGAGCGCAAGAATGTCAACGTCGGTCTTGACCGGCTGGCCTTCGGCCTCATCCAGCGTCACTTTATAAACGTTGCCTCCGCGCTTCGACGCACGATGGCTGCGCGCATAGTCAACCAGAATTTGCCTCATGAGTTGTGCCGCCACGGCGAAGAAATGTGCACGGCTTTGCCACTCCGGGAAGTCCTGCGCAACCATACGCACGTAGGCTTCGTTGACCAGTGCCGTACTTTGCAGCGTGTGGCCGGAGCGTTCGCCTTGCAAATAGTGCCGGGCGATGCGCCGCAATTCGTCGTAGACCAGGGGAAGAAGAGCGTCGAGCGCCTCGCGGTCCCCACCGCGCCATCGAACCAGCAGTTCTGTGACTTCAGAGGAAGGCGCTGGCAATGTGTCTCCCCACAGCGCGCTGGGGAAGCGCGTTGGAAGCGAAGCATAAACGCCTCAGGTAGGTAAGTCAAGGCAATGTACTCGTCCTCGAAATGGATGAATCGGAATGAAAGATTGCGAAGCACACCATGCCCGCAAGCACCACAAAGCGGCCGGGCAGATGAGATGAAGTTGCTCATTGCCAAGACTGGGCCCTGCGCTGCTGCTGCAATTTCTAATTCCCTACAAGACCGTGAAAACTGCCTTACTGGTCGCTGTCCCACCCGGAGTAGTGACCGCAATCTTGCCCGTCGTTGCCCCGGTTGGCACGGTTGCAGTGATGCTCATTCCTGAAGGGTCCACGCTGAAGGCAGTTGCCTTCACCGTGCCAAACTTGACGACGGTGGTTCCGACAAATCCGCCGCCACTGATCGTGACCTGTGCGCCTACAGCTCCGCTGGCCGGAGTGAACCCGGTAATGATCGGGGTCACAAAGAACTTCTGACTGCTGATTAGCGAGCGCGACTGTGTAGTCACTGTGACGAATCCCGTGGTTCCGTTCGGAGGCACGAGAGCAGTCATGTACGTATCGGAGACCACGTTGAAGCTCGCCGCGGCACTTCCAAAGGTGACACCGACCAGATTAGTAAACCCCTGCCCGAGAATCTCCACCGGTTGCCCGGGGCTGCCCCAACGTGTCATCAGCTTGACGAACTGTGGCGCTCCGGTATCAAGGCTGTAGATCACGCCTCCGTCATGTGCCCCACCGGCGACGGCCGTGCCATAAATCTTGCCGTTTGTATGCTGCATGGGGGTGGCTTGCTCCAGGCGGCCGTGAGTACCGTCAAAGGCGTGAAGCATGTTGTAGGTGCTGCCACTGGTTACGCTGAACAAATTCCCATTCGGCACGTTGCTGCCGCTTTGTCCTGCCTGTGTCGCGCTGTAGAATTTGCCATCGCTTGCCGCAACCAATCCAGCGGAAGGATCGAAGCCATCGTTGATAAGGTCGAGTCCAAAGCTATGCAGCAGCGTAATCTTTCCGGTAAGAGAGAGTTTATAGACGACGCCGGACCCACCCGGGCCTCCACCCGCAGCCGTACCGTAAAGCAACCCGTCATTGCCCTGAACTACGCCACCCTCGAAATTGGTGCCGTTGCTAAGGCCATTCGCGGCAAAGATTGATTTCAATACACCTGCTGGCGACAAGCGAAACACCATTCCCTGTTGACTTGGGCCGCCGGAGTTCGCCGCACCATATAGATTTCCATCAGCGCCCAGCGTCAGGGGAGCGAAACAGACGGGTGAAAACGTGCCGTTTGTGGCGGTACTAATAATGGTCTTGAGCTTGCCCGAGGACGTGATCGAGTACGCCGTCCAAGGCGCGTTGAACCCGCATGTGGTGCCGTAGAAGGATCCATTCTTGCCTTGCACGAGCCCCGGCCTCGGCTCCGATCCGTCGGTTCCGCTGAAGCTGTACAGGGTGGTGAGCGTCCCTGCCGCCGTGATTTTGAACACCGTGCCCAGATTGTTCGTGCCGCCAAAGCGGGTGGTGCCGTAGAAGTTGCCGTCAGTGCCCAGCACCAGTCCGCCATTTGGATTCTGTCCGTCAAGTCCGGAGAAGTTGTAGAGGGTCGTGACGACTCCCGCAGGCGTCATCTTGAAGACCGTACCCATTGATTTTGTACCGCCTCCGTTCGTGGTTCCGTAGAGGTTTCCGTCGCGGCCTTGCGCCAGGATCGCGGGATACTCGGGATCACAGCCTTCTACCGAACAGTCGAAGTCGTGCAGGTCGGTATAGGTCTGGGCCGAAAGCAACTCCGGAACCAGGCACAACGCGAAACACAGCCAAACGTGAGAGAGAAACTTCCGAACGCTGGACTTCATTTAAACCTCCTGGGCAAGAACCGTGGGGATCCCCCTGCTACTTACATAGGCGAAAACGCCGTCAAGAATTGGTTCATTTGCGGCGAGGGCGACGATGCCATGCAGGGTCGACCGGATTCGCGTCGCGAAAAAACTTGCGAGCGGCACCTATGAACGTTTACAGACTTGCTGCCCACGCGCGTCCTTATTACTTCATGACCCAAGCCAGCCCCGATTTTTCGCCTTTCTAAACGAAGGCGCTTCCGCCGGGGAATTTGCGGCCGGCATTGCCGCTCTCTGAAGCGACGGGCTGCAACAACCACTGAGCGCCGCCCAGAATTAACGAGGAGGATGTGTAATGGTTCCGATCAGCAAGACGTTTCTGATCCGCGGAGGAATCGCGCTTTTGGCTGTCCTGCTGCTTGGCTGGACTCTGAAGGGTGTCTTCTCCCGCGAGCCGAAAGCACAGGTGATCCAACCTGCGTATACGCCCCAGATGCCGTCTGGCGCGTCAGCACCGGATATGTCGCAGCTTGCAAAGCTTGCAGGGATGAGTGACGCCCAAGCTCTGATGCTGAAATACGCAACTGGTGTACGCGCTGGCCAAAACGATCTTAGCCCTCAGGCAATGGAATATCTGAAAGGAACAAAGCTTGAGATTCTTGGCGAGACCAACACTTCCGTGCATTACCTCCAGACATTTCCTGATGGCGTGACCAGCGAAGAAACTATAACCATCATCCCCAACCAGAAATACACTCCAACTTCAGCTGAAGTGGAAAAATCGACGCAGGCCCGTGCGCAGGTTTTTCGTCCAAGCCTGGCGATCAAGCAAATCAGTTCTCGGGAGAGGGTCTTCACTTTGCAGTACTACTTGTCCGAGGCAGCGCTTCCTCCGCAGATCCTGCAGCGCATCGGCCAATCTAAATCGGCAGCACAATCTTCACAGCGGGAGTTTTTCACCATTGTCCCCAAAGCCTGGGCGCAAGAGGGCGGCGATAATGGCGGGCAATTCGTGACGTGGAACGTGATGGAGTTGGTTAAGAGCATGGATGTAAAGCTGCTGGAAGGAATGGAGTGGGAAAAATCCGCCAAGTTCGTCGACAACATTTTGACCATGCGAGACGTGGTGAACGGGTATAACGAGATTTCCAACTGGTTGGGGGAAATTGCCGAACTCAAGGAATGTGCCGAGCACCCCACGAATCCGCTGACGCAAAAAGCGTCTGGATCGAGCGAGTACCAGAACAATGTCATCGGAAGCCTCGACAATTCGTCCTGGGAAATTCAGGGAACGGCTTTCCCCAAAGTCGCTAATATCGCTGCAGGCGCGGTCACCCAAAAACTTCCATTCGGTACTGGGGTACTGATATCGCCGATTGTGAGCGCGAACGATCAGGCGATCGAACAATTTGCCGAAGAGGAAATTGCGAACGCTAAGAAAATGGTTGTGCCCTGTGACAGCCCTATGATGCCGGGCAATCTACGCCCCATGCATTTGACCCTGCAATACTCCTACAACAACACAGAAATGGGAATCCAGGAGAAGCAGACGGCCAGTGGAGAACTCGATCTGGACAGCAAAATGGGTGGGCTTGAAGGAGAGGAACCGGGCAAGTTCAAAGTCGAACGCAAACAGGTTCAAGCCGGGCCTAATGTCTGTGCGAATGGATACAAAGGCAAAGGGGAAGGGGACGCCAATATCAAGGCTGAGGCGGGTGGTACACCTTACGGAGGAGTGGTGGAATTGCGCTTGAGCGTGGATCTGAACCTGCATGAATCGGGCAAGGTCCCGGATGGCGACCACTGCTCTGAACAAGCCCACGACGGAATGAGGAACTACAACTTCGGGTGCCGCTTCGACCATCTGGATTTAGTCCACGGTGGTACGTTCTCTCATTTTCAGGATGGAGATGGGCACGGAACCTGCACCATCGAACTGACCCGGAAGTGAAGCAACTGCCACTTCTCGATTTACAAATCGCGATTCCCTGACCCAATTTATCCCTTAATTTACGCCTCTCCAAATAGGGGGAGCACTTCGCAGGCCGTCGCGGGGCAATCTAAGTAAGCCAACGAGAAAGCTATCCGCGACGCCTGCCGAGTGCGTGCCTACAAGTTCGTCCCAGGAGTGGAACATGCCCGCCCAAACTTCGCGTTATCTCAGCTGCCTCGTCATACTGATCGCCGCGTCGCTCGCCGCTGCCGGCCAAAAAGCAGAAGACATTCACATTAAGAAAAGCATTACCGTTGGCGGTAACTTTGTTTCGAGCACCGAGACCTCAATCAAAGGAGCTCGCGAGCGCAGCGTGACGCAGACGCCGGCCGGAAGCACAATCACGTTGCGGCAATGCGACCTTAAGCGCACGTTGACGTTGAACGAGCAGGCGCAGACCTATCTCGTCAACAACGATCCTCAGGACGAGAACGCCGCCAAAGCTGCTGCGCTTGTGATGGGAAATTCCGCGCCCGAAGCGCAAGGCGGCAAGATTGTCGTGACCACCACGATTACCGACACCGGTGAGCGAAAAACAATGTATGGATACCAGGCACGGCACCTGAAGGCGAAGGTTACGCAAGAACCTTCAGCGGACGCGTGCAGCCAGGCCAGGCAATCCTTCGAAATCGACGGCTGGTTTGCAGACATAACGAAAGAGCAATCTGCATGCGCGACGCTCGCTCCCCCGGTACAGCAGAGCAATGGCTGCACGGACAAAGTAATCTCGCGACGGGTGGGGAGCGGCAAGCCGGGCTACCCGCTGCAGGAAAATATTACGGTTCCTTCTCCAGACGGTGGCACGATGACCATTGGGATCATCACTTCGGAGCTGACCAAGCAGTCGCTTCCGGATGAATTGTTCGATGTTCCGGCGGGATATCGGCAAGTGAGTTCTCTCGCGGAGTTGAACGGCGCCGGTCCGCAAGCCGCCCTACAAACTACCGGGATGGCTCCGCCGATGTCGCAGCCTGCACCGCAAGCGGCGCCACAAGTTGGAACACAAGCAAGCGCAACAGCTTTAAAGTCCACCGTCATGGCGGGAATGCTGAATCCGATGGCCGCTCCGGCGGCGAACGCAAGCGCTATGGCAGCGATGCAAAAACAGATGGCAATGGGTCAAGCGGCAATGGCCAGTATGGGAGGTATGCCACAGATGGGCGGAATGCCGCAACAGATGATGGGCGGAAATCATCCGAGTGGAGCGCAGGTGGCCGCTCCGCAGGCGCTCGGCCCTAAAGCTCCGGGAAAAATCCGCATTGGAGTCGCGCCGCCGGACGCGCAAGTTGGACAAGGCAACAACGCAGGAGCTGACTACAGCACGCCGATCCGCAATGCGGAAATCGCGTTAATGAGCGGGCCGGCAGTTGAGATTGCCGCGCTCGATTCCCACATCGCCATGCAGCTTCAGGCTGAAGCCCAGCAGAAGCAATGCGATTACATCCTGTTCTCCGGTGTTGCCGTGAAACACAGCTCGGGCGGTTTCGGAAAATTTGCAAAATTCGGCGGCATGGCCGCAAGCATGACCCCCATGGGAGCCATGGCCAAAGGCATGGGTGGCGCTGTAGCGGCGCAAGGTGCGGCTATGGCTGCGTCACAGATGGCCCAGCAGCAGGCGATGAACCAACTCGCGGGCTTTAACGGCCAGATCAAATCGAAAGACGATGTTACGGTTCAATATCAGCTTGTGCCGACTGGGCAAACTGCGCCGATCGCGCAGAACTCGTTGCAAGGCAAAGCAAAATCTGACGGAGAAGATGTGTTAACTCCGCTGCTTACGCAAGCGGCAACCGACGTCCTAACCAAGGTAAGTCAAAAATAGCCCCGGTTTTGTAAACGATGAGGTGCAAGCAGACCCGCACCTTTCCTATTGCGCAATTGGCATATCGCAACAACAGAACTGTGGCTTGACCTTACCTGAACTTGAATCGCAGAGTTCAGGCTATCCGGGAATGTGGTAGAGCAAAATGGTTTTTCCCACATGAGCGACAGGCTGGTAGGCGCTCAACCAGTCCAATGATCCCACGGGGTACGTTTTGTGTAATACGTCTCCGGCGCGTACGGCCCGTGCACTCACTGCAACCCAGCCGGTCACTGGCTCGGAAGGTTGGAGCACGGTGAAGTCTGGCAATCCGATTTGCGTAACATCCGCGCTGCTCCAAACGGCTAGTCCAACGTGTGATATCCCGCGATTATGGAGCTCGGTGGTCAAGCGAAAGAGGTCCTGGCCGCAGTCCAGGTCGCAGCCGATGACAAGCGCTCGTGACGGGTCCGAAGGGGCCAATTCATTGAAATATGCAATCGCATCGCTCCGCGCAGAAATGGTTGCAAATGCTTGCCACAAGAACAAGACAAGCACCACCCACTTGCTCCACGCGCCGTATCTGACCTGCCACATGGCGCAAGCGCCCACGCCAGCCAAGATCGCAAGCAATGGAAAAATCACCAGCAGGTAACGGGTGCCAACGTTGTATCGGCCGATCATGCTAACGGCAAGAATTGCCAACGGACAAACAACCGGCATGAGTTGAGCCCACTTTAATTCGCGCGGTTCACTGCAAACTATCCAGATGATCCCAATCACCGCCAGAATCAACAAAGCTAATGGAGCTTTAAGCGCCAGTGCAATCGGGAAGAAAAACCACCATCCCCCATTTTTTATGTGCCCGAACAAATAAGCCGGCGGCCCCTCTTTATTTGCCACCCAAATCTGGGCGAAGCCATTGATTAGTTCCGGCGCCGGAATCAATGGATCGGTGAGGACTGCCCTCCTGGCAACATTTCTTAGTGGGCCTGGAAAATGCTGGAAAGATGGCATGGCAGCCGGCGATAGCCCCGTAGCTTCACGAACATGTCCGGTCGAAAATCCGTACGTGCTCCAAAGGACAGCGATTGCCAACGCTCCAGCTGCCGCAGAGCGCAGGAAGATGCCTGAGAAACTATAGCGGCTCGTCCGGCGTGCTCGGCGATCAATCCAAACTCTGCATAGCAACATTGCCAGCGAGCTTGCTGTGAGAAATAACAATGACGTGAACTTCGTCGATATCGCCAGCCCCGCGACGATTCCAAGCAGGATACTCATACGCAGCGTCGGGGTTTCCATCCACAACGTAAGTAAGCAGAGGAAAGTGAGCTGCAGGGCAGCAACAGGAAGGTCGTTGTAAGCCATTCCGGAGAAGCCGAGAATTGACGGAGTGGTGGTAAACATTGCAACCGCGACACATGCAGCAGCACTGTTGAAATATCTTTTCGTCCAAAAAAACAGCACCAGCGTGGCAAGACACAAAAACGGAATTACGCCAACTCGCGCGAGAAATAGATTTTTTCGGTATTGACCGTCTTTGTAGAGGACCGCATCGCCCACATCGTTATAGTTTTGTCCTCGTGGATCCCCTGGGGGGAAATACGGCATTCGCGCTCCGGCCAGATAGAGCGGTAAGGCGATTGCGTATCTCGCCAAAGGCGGGTGGATCGGATCAAGCGTGTACGTGTGCTTGTCCAGCCATTCAATTCCCGCTCCCACATGACACGGCTCATCGAACCCCTGCCCCGTGGTTCTATCCGATTCGAGCACTCGAATTACCGCAATAGTCAGGAACAGAGTGGCTACGAGCACATACGCGCGTCCCATGGCGATCATTATAGGAACCGACTTTGAGAATGGCGGTGGAAAGCATTCGCTGAATCAGCGGAGTTACGGGACGGGTCTCGGGAACGATGCTAGCCTAGACCAGCCCTCAAATAAATGACCAGCTATCGCGATCAATATTCCGGAAAGGTCGTCCTTGTAACCGGCGGGGCGGGAGCTATTGGATCGAATCTTTGTCGCGAGCTCGCCGATTTGGGCGCGCGTGTGTTGATCTTGGATGACCTTTCATCGGGCGTGCGCTGGAATGTGCCTGCGAGATCAGACGTAGTTTTCGTCGAAGGCGACATCCTCGATGAAATTAAGCTGAAGCGAATATTTTTTGACAGGCCGCACATCGTCTTTCATTTAGCTGGCTTTTTCGCTAACCAGAACTCAGTAGACCATCCGGAGCGAGATTTGATGGTCAATGGGATGGGCACACTGAAGGCTCTGGAATACTCGCTTTTGGCCAACGTTGAAAGATTCGTGTTTGCCTCTTCTAGTTCCACTGTATATGGCGGTGAGGCGCCTCTGCCGCTGACTGAAGACTACGTTTCATTGCAGCTTACGACTCCGTACCAGGCTACGAAGATGTTGGGCGAGCTCTATTGCAACTTCTTCTTCAACCACTACGGCGTCAAGACCGTGAAGGCCAGGTTCTTCAATAACTATGGTCCCGGAGAGCTTCCCGGGCCGTACCGCAACGTCGTTCCCAATTTCATATATCGGGCAATCAAAGGCCTGCCGCTTTTTATTACCGGCTCTGGCGAAGAGACACGTGATTTTACTTATGTGAGCGACACCGTCGACGGATTGCTCCGTTGCGGGTCAATGGCTACTGCCGTCGGGCAAGAATTGAATATCGCGACAGGTAGGGAAACCAGCATTGGCGATCTGGCAAAGATGGTTAATGGTCTCGTCGGAAACCGGGCCGGTATCGAGTTGACGGACCGGCGAAAGTGGGACAACAAAGCACGCCGCCTTGGCTCGACCATGCGGGCGCGCCAGTTGCTCGATTTCAACGCAAGCACTCCCCTTGAAATCGGCTTACAAAATACAATTACGTGGTTTCAAGAGAATTGGAAAAAAATTGATGGGAACGCTGGCTTAGCTGCTCCCGGCCCGGAAGGCCAACAATTCGCAAAGCAAGCGGCAGTCGTGGGAATAGATTCCGTTCATGTCCAGTAAACTCGCCGATTTTCCGAGTAGCTACTCGACGGGCTATGAAGGTATAGCCAAGGGCCATCGTCGCCAGTGCCATTGGATAGTCTTGCCTGCATACAATGAAGAAAAGTGCTTGCCGCGACTCCTCGACCGTATCGATGAAGCCATGTCGGCAGCTCAACTGCCGTATCGGGTCATCGTTGTCAATGACGGTAGCAAAGACTCCACCGGCCGGATCGCCGCGGAATATTCTCGCAATCTTCCTTTGGTCATCGAAACTCATTCGGTAAACATGGGATTAGGCGCTACCTTGCGCGACGGCGTCCTGACAGCAATCGCCCAGGCCGATCCGAAGGACATCGTCGTAACCATGGACGCCGATAACTCCCATAACCCGGAATTGATACCCCGCATGGGCCAGCTAATTCGTGAAGGTAACGACGTGGTAATTGCCTCCCGTTATCAGGCAGGAAGCAAGACGAAGGGCGTTCCTGGATACCGGCGCATGTTGAGTATTGTTGGCAGCCTGATTTTTCGTCTATTTCTTCCGGTCGAGGGAGTTCGCGATTACACCTGCGGTTTCCGGGCTTATCGCGCAGATGCTTTGATGCGCGGCCAGGAGCACCACGGTCAAGCACTGTTTGACCAGCAAGGATTCCAGTGCATCGTGGATCTTTTGCTGAAGCTTCGTCCGCTGGGATTGATTTTTACCGAAGTTCCCATGGTGCTGCGTTACGACCTTAAAGAAGGCGCAAGCAAAATGAAGGTCGGCCGCACGATTCGCGCAAGTCTCCTGCTGGTACTCAAACGCAGGTTCGCACATTAGTCCTGAACTCCTCGGAACTCACTCCATTCGGTGACCCACCATAGTTCCGGGGCTCATGGGATTGAGGCGTGTTGCCAGAACGCCGTTCTTCGCCATTGGGATGAGATCCTCCTGGCACCGTTTTAGCAGAGTGCCGCACGCCAGCGCCTTCTCATCCCATCTTTCGCAGACAACGCGAAAGGACGGGGCCCTCTCGTCAGCAGGAGTATCCTTGCGCAACAGGTTTGGGAATCAATTGGGAGAGCCATCAGGCCAAAAATCAAAAAAGTTCAACCACTGGTCGTGATGCGCCATCAATGCTCCCTCCAAAAACCTGACAGCCTGGGACATAGCCTCGTACAGGGCCGCATCGTGGTCACCACATTTGTCGCGTGGCGGAGCTGCCGCGATCGGTTCTCCGATCAGCGCCTGATAACGGAGCCAACCTCGGCGAATCACGAACGCGGGCAGCACCGGAGCCCCCGAAACCTGAGAAAGCATGAAAGGCCCAACGGGAAAACTGGTGGGCTGCGAAAAGAAAGGCAAATTAAAAGTGTGCCGCTGATAAACACGGTCTCCCTGCATGGCCACGATCTCATTACGGCGCAAAGCTTGTAAAAGCTCCAGCGTCGCCGGAATTCCCTGTTTGAGGTCTATAGTTTTGACCCGGTCGCTGGTCATCAGACTCCTCAGCGTCATCTCCGCTGGATTGTCCTCGACCACTCGCGCCACATTAACTCGTCCATATATTGAGAGCAGTCGCGAGGCGAATTCCCAATTCCCCACGTGCGCCGTCCAAACAATGAGGCCGTTGCCCGCGGCCAGGGATTGTTGGATCTTGGCGGTGCCGCTGTCGGAGTCCACCAGCATGTCGAGCAGTTGGGCGTTCGTGGCCTGTGGTACGAAACAATACGAAACCATGAGATCGCAGAATGAATAGAAAACTCGATAAACTCTCCACTGCAGTGCGAACCCGCTCTTGCCCGAAACCCGGCGCAGATTTCCAGTTACCGCCCTTCGTTCCCGCTTCAACAGCGCGAAAAAAAACATGGCCGCAAGCGCCGCAACCGGAGGATGGAGGAACCGCGGCAATCTGGGCATGATAACGAAAATCATCCGCAGCGCGGTGGTGTTATGAAAACGATGCTCGTACCAGCGCGTCACTTTGCGCCTGTCATAAGGTTGTCGTCGAGGTTGAACGACGCGCTATTGTATTTGCAAAATTTTGGATTGGTGAAGATAAGCAGAAGCACTTGAGAGATTGTCGATATCAGGACCGTGCTTCCGCTACTTTCGATTCAATGATCGAGGCCAGAGAGTTGATGTTTTCGAGGTCCTTCTGATTGAAGTTGCCCTGCACCAGCTTGATCTTGAAATGTCTCTCAATTTCCAGGACAAGTTGAAGGACGTCGATGGAATCGATTTCCAGTTCCCCGCCAAGAAGCGGCTGGTCGTCGCGCAGATCCGCAGGGGTCATGTCTGTGATCCGCAGGCTCTTCAGGATGATGGGCTTAAGTTGCTCCTTAATGCTCGCCATGCTGGTTATTTGAGGCACCAGAATACCACAATGTTCGGCGTCGGAATCCCTACAAATATGCCGAAAGGGCCGTCTGGAAGGGTGGTTTGCGGGATCGGCTTCCCATGTACAAACCGCGAGATTACAGCAACCCTCCATCTACCGCGATCACCTGGCCAGTGATGTAACTCGCCTGCTCGGATCCGAGAAACGCCACGATCGGAGCGACTTCCTCGGGCGTGCCTAGGCGGCCGAGGGGGATTTCCGCAAGCAATTTTTTCTCTTCTTTCTCAATGTACTTCGCGGACATCGGGCTTGGAATTACGCCGGGGCAAACGGCGTTGACTCGAATGTTGAATCGGCCCACCTCCCGAGAAAGAGCTTTGGTGAAAGCGATAACGCCGCCTTTTGCTGCCGAGTAGTTGCACTGGCCAGCCTGCCCGCGCACTCCTGCGGGTGACACAATGTTGCAAATCGCTCCGCCGCCCAGGCGCATCATCCCCGGCAATGCCAATCGCGAACACAAATACGTGCTGCGCAAATTTGCATTGATCACCTCATCCCACTGATCTTCTGACATGAAGGTCAGCAGCCCATCCCGGTTCATTCCCGCGTTATTCACCAGGTAATGGACCGTGCCGAGTTGCTGTTCAATGCGATCAAACATGGCGACGACATTCTCTTCGCGCGCTAGATCGCCCTCCACGGTCGAGGCCTCTCCGCCGGAAGCGACAATGCGCTCGACCAGCGAATCTGCGGATGTTTTTCCATGACGATAGTGAACAGCTACGCGGAATCCGGCGCTTGCCAACTCTTCAGCGATCGCGGCACCTATGGTCCCTGATGCTCCTGTGACTAATGCGACCCTTCGCTCGGAAATGTGATCACTCACGCCTGTTTCCGTCATGTGTTGCTTCCGTAAAATCTGTTTCAGTCACTCTCGAATCTATCGCAATGGCTTGAAGAGCAGCATGTACACGGCCCAGCGTGAGTTGTAGCGCGGAATGTTCCCATCCAGCGCGTATGAAACCGTGCCCTGCAGCAGCGTGCCGAATGGAGCAGGGGTGTTGAAATTTAGTTCCAGGCCGTCGAATTTACGGAACCGCGGCGATTCATCCAGATTGCGAGCCCGCGCATACGCGTACATTCCATCGACCTTCACCAGGTCCATCACATTGAAACCGTAGTGCACGTTCGCCATGGCGATGGCATCGAAAGAATCCGTGCCCGGAGGAATGCCGTGAAGTCGCGGGGACGTCAGAAACGACGGGAAGTAACGCGAGAAGCGATCCAGTTGATTGCCGCCCCAATAGGAAATATCCCATCCCCCTTTCGTGAACTTGTGAATGTAGTAGTCCTTATTTAAATCGGCGCTGTAGAGCGTGAATGCGCTTTGCGGACGCTGAATCAATAGAGCATTTTCCGGCGGTGGGTTGGGCGAGGAGTTGGAGGATAAGGTCCCGCAACCCGGTGCAGTTTGCGCGAGGGAAACGCATCCGAAGGGCCGCCAACCGATCCTTTCGCCTCGCGTTGCCTGCGCGTCGAAGACGTAACCGTCGCGGCTGTATTTGATTTCAACTCCGGGAAGTATGTTCAAGCCATTGCGAGGCATCCGGTATTGCTCAACCGCCTGGTAAGTCCGCAGGAAGTTGTCATAGGCAAAATAATTCGAGGCGGTGACGCTCAGATGCGTAGCGGCTTGCCACGAAGCGCGCACGCCGACAGTTTGTTCCCATGTCCAGACTTCTCCCTGCAACAATTCCGTGTTGTTGCCATAGATGCGATTCTGGCCGGGCAATCCTGAGAGCGCCAAGTCGAATGCGAGGCGGAACTTGGGCCGGAACTGCTTGGAGAGATCGGAAATCACGATCGGCCCGGCAAAAAAAGTCGAAAGCTGCGCCCCCGTGTGATGGAAATCAAAATTCACGGTACTGGTGCCAAGGAACGGAATAGGAAAGTTGAACGTGCCTCCGTACATCGAACCGGCAACCACGGACTTTATGCGCTTGGCATTCTGGTCCACCACAGCTCGCTCGCCGTTCTTCACGCGCAATGACCGCAGTCCCTGGTTCGTATCGCGGAACATAGGGTCCCTAGAACTATGCTCAGCGTCCAGGGCGGCACTGAAGCCTGGGCTGTTGATGACGTAATCTGAAAATTGCACTTTCCTTTGCAAGACAAAATCTCGCCCCGCAGCGTTCAGCAACTGCTGTGCGGAAAGTGACCGCAGCAGGTTGAATTCATTTCCCTTTTCGTCTCGGACCAGTTCGTAATTCTGGGTCTCCACATTTACCAACACGTTGCTGTTGGCGCCGCGCTCGGTCAAATACTGCTTGACCTGGCGAAAAGTCGTACCATCAATCCAGATCTTCCCGCTATAAAGCACTTCATTCCGCGATTTTGGTTCCACTCCCACCACGTAACACAGGATTCCATCCACCCGTTCAGCCCCCAGCAACTTGTAGTCATAACGCTCGGTGAGCTTCAGTTCCAAAGGCTGGGTCATCACTTTTTCAGGTTCAATTTCCGGCAGCGGAAACTCATGATTTTTCCCGAACTTCACTCCATTGATATAGAACTGTTTCTGCGCCAGCTCTGTCGGCCCTGTCCCGCTGACGAACTGCTTGAGCTGCATCGAAAAGTCGAACCCAGGCTCCAGAGTGGTGGCTTCGAAGTGCAAGCTCATGAATACTGAAGCCGTATAGTTATCCAGCCTTTGCCTCTGCGCCTCTCGATATTGTTGCCAGCGCGCGATGATTTCTTCGACGCTGAGTTCAGCGCCAGCCTTAACATCCACTGTGTTGTAGACCGTCTGATCGGTTTCACTCTGGCGGTGGATCGAGATCAGGGCATATTCACTGCTGCACTCGAAGGTCTCTTCGAATCCCTTGTCAGTCGCTTTCACTTCGGCTGCCGGGAATTGGGTGCCATTTGCCGGGTCATACCACTTGATCTCGAACGGGCCTGGCTTAACGCTGGAAAGTTTGACCGTCTTCGGCAAATTGGAACTCGCATTAACGTGTGCCACAATGACCACATCCGAGGGCCCACCAACGAACCACTTTCCCTCGTTGTCCTTTAAGCCATCCACTGCAACACTGAACGGAGAGGCTGCGGAATCGGCTGCGAACATGTTGGCTGTAACGGAATGACTCAGGAAGCTGCTTGCCCTGCACAAGGCTGCAGCAGACTTGGCATCCGATGGCTCCGCCCAGACAATTTCTAACGAAGGTTCGCCGCGAGCGATCATCGCCGACAAGAACGGAGACGGTATCGCGGTGGCCCCAGGATCCAATTTGAGAACGACCGGCTTATTCATGGCCAGTTTGGCAATCCGCGCCATCTCTTGACCCCAACCTTGAGCATAGGTGGTTCCCAGCAGGTCAGAATAGTTTGCCAATCTTGTTACAAGATCGCTGTGGCTGGTGACGAACCCCGGCTCAAAAACAAATGCCAGCTGTAAGGCGGCATTGTTGGCCTTGATGGCTAATGCGAGGCGTACCAAGCCGAACGCGAACAGATCGGGACTCATCCGCGACTGTTTAATCTCCAGGAAAACCCCGCGAATCGCCGCCGTCGAAAGAGGCAGCGACTTCACGAATGCGTTGACGCGGTCGGTAATCTCCTGCTCGGATTCTTTGCTGTCAAGTGAATCGGCTTTCACCACGATGTGCAGCCAGATTTCGGCTCCGTTGGGCGCACTGTCGACGGCCTTCGCGTCGGACAAGCTGGCGGTGATTTCGCCACCGCTATAGTCGAAAGTGAGCGGTGGCAGCACGATCACTTTGCCCGGAACCTCGCATCGCTCACCGGCTGCTAATCCAGTAGCAAGACTCTGATCTGTGGGAATAGAGATGGCAACCCGCGGCAGCCCAGCCTGGGCCCTGAGCGGCAAAAGCAGAAGAATCGACAACAAGAACGTCGGCGAGAGCGTCATGCGAGTTATGCGTCGGAAGAAGCCAGGCATTGAGCATGACGAGACCGGTGTTGCCGAGCGAAGAGACGATTTCATTAAAAATAAGTCCGGCAACTCAGAATTGTAACTGGATGTGCACTACGTCTCTGTAAAACTTTGTGCCAAATCAATCCCCGTCGCCTTCACGATTGCAAGCTCCCTGGACGACGACGTTCGCCTATCAGAAAGACGGCGGGAATCAACAACAAGCCGCCAGCCAGTGCCAATGCAACGCCCAACGTAGTGACGAGACCCATTTCCACAAGTGGCGCGAAACTTGAAGTCATGAGTGCCCCGAAGCCGACCATCGTGGTCAGGTTCGATTGAATCAATGCCGCGCCTGAAGCTTTTGTGACGGCAAGAATATCGTTAGATTCGCTCTCCAGGTAGCGCCTTACCAGATGGATGCCATTGTCGATGCCGATTCCAATGATGAGCGGAATCGCCGTTATCGAAATGAAACTGAAGCGATGTCTTACCAGGAGTAAAAGGCCAAAGGTTGCAACCACTCCAAAGATAATGGGGATCAGCGCGATGAGCGACACGCGCACGCTGCGAAAACAGAGATAGACAATCAGCAGAATGCCGGCCGCCGTCCACCCCAGTGCTTTTCTGCTGTCGTGAAGCACCTGCCTCTGCAAGTCCCGGTTCATCGCGTCGAACGAAAACTCCGTGAACCCTCCCAGTTGAGTCCGCCAGGATTCAATGACACTTGGCGGAACTAGCTCAACTGCATCGGGATTGGCGCCATAAAAGGCGATGGCGGCCACGTAGCTTGCGTCCCGCGTTTTGCGAATACTGTTGTTCAGCAGTCCCGGGGGCAGATACTTGGCGGCCGTTTCCAGCGTGATCGGATCATTTGTAAGTCCTCGATCATTGCCAAGCTGGCGCAGGCGATCAATAAAGGGCTGGATTGGATCGATTCGAAAACCATTCGCGCGAAGCGCATTCTCGAGAGCTCGTGCCGCCGCGACAAAATTGACCCCAGCCAGCAAGCTGGCTCGTTCAGTTTGGGTTTGAGCTGATGGCAGCAGGAACGTGGGTGAAAAAATCGACTTGATGACACCGCGATGCTGATAGTCCTCGAGCCTTGAAGTCAATTTTTCGGCTCTGTTCAGCACCTCCTGCTCGCCCCCCGCGATCAACATCACGTGAGGGCTGCCTTCAATTCCAAACTTTTGGGAGAGCAGGTTCTGCGCGGCGACGGCTGGGTTATCGTTGCCGGCAATCTCAAAGTGCTTTTCGAATCTAATCGTCGGCAGAAATACTGAGGACAGCAGGAACACTCCCACACCTAGGCCCAACACCAGCCGGGCGTGTCGTCCTACGAAATCAACCGACTTTTGCGCCACCAACGGAAGCAACCGGAAGGTAATCGTCTGCGGCTCTCGCGGCTTCGAGATTTTCCACCATAACTGCAGCAGCGCCGGAACCGTCAGTAGCGTGTGCAGCATCATCATGAACATTCCAACTGTCAGAATGAATCCAAACTCTGAAAGGCCCTTGAACTTCGCGGTCGCCAGCGAAACCGTGGCAGTGGCCGCAGTTACTATGCACAGGAAAACGCTGAGTCCCGTGGTTTCGAAGGTTCGCAGGACGGCATCGTTCAGCGTTCCGCCCTTAGCCCATTGCTGCGGCACACGGTTGAAAAAGTGCACGATCTGGTCGTCCCCCAGCCCCGCCAGGATCGCGATAAAAGACAGGCTAATGAGATTCACTTCTCCCGGGTAAGAAGCTGCGATGCCGGTAGTCCACAGAATGCCGAGGCTGGCAGGCAGCAGCGATAAAAGCAGAAGTGGAATCCTCGGATAGATCGCCAGACAGAGCAGCAGATTTCCGATTATCGAAATCAGCGAAATCCGCCGAATATTTCGCTCAATCAGCCGATGTTCCTGCTCCGCGTAAACATAAGCACCCGCCGCAGTGGCTTGCACGCCGGAAGCCCGCAGGTCGGGATCTGCGCTCATAGACTGGATGTGTTCCCGCGTCCACTGCATTACTTGCTCGGCGAAGTTGTAATCCATGGCCGACTGTCGCGGCTCGGCAACGATCAGCAGCGCGTCATGATCTTTGCTGAAAAACCGATTCCCGGATCCCCAGTTGAGATCGAAGTTGGCAAATTCCGAGAGCCCCTGGCCGTTGCCGGTTATCACCGGCATCAGGCCGAGTGGATCCGCAACAAAGTAGTTTGTCCCCAATGAAGAGAATGGACTGACCAGTTCGGTCGCTGCCCGGCGGACGTTTTCATGAATCTGCTTGGGATCGAGCCGCTGCTTTAAGGCGTCTATCTGCCCTGGCCGAGCAAAGGAAGGAAAGTTCCAGGTAAAGAACCGCACCATCTTGAGCAGTTCCTCATCCTTTAAACCACAACGGGCATCCACGAACAGTCCACTGGCCTGCATGTCCGCGGCGAGACGGTCGGCCATATCTTCCATCTGGGTAGTAACGTCAATTCCTGCCGTGGTCGTTGAAGGCGCCTCGACTACAACAAAGAGCTGATTGCCATAGCCAAGTTCCTTACCGATCTGGCTCGCCGCGCGCCATTGCGGGTCACGATTGCCAAACAAATCGGCCAGGTCGGTGCCGGTTCGCAGGTTGTGGATGTTCGCATAGAGCAACAAGGTGATGATCAGGCTCAGGGTTGTAACCAATCCTGGATGACCGACTACGAGGCGGCCGATCAGGCGCATGCTACGGGCCATCATGCTGCGCTCCCGCCCATTAACCTGCAACCACCGTCAACTCGCCGTTCGCGACCATCTCTCCGGCGGCATGCACCGTTCCCGCGATGCACACCAGTTGCCCGGCTTCGGTGAGCTTCGTGGTCTCGACGCGCAGTTCCTGTCCTGGTGTAACTGGTTTGAGAAATTTGAACCGGTTTACGGCTGCAAGCAGCGCCATGGTTCCCGGGCCCTTGTCGCCCGCCTGCGTCGTCCCAGATCCCAACATTACGCCGGCGGTCTGGGCCACGGCCTCTATGAGAAGAACTCCCGGAAGAATTGGCCTGGCGGGAAAATGTCCAGAAAAAATCGGGCTCGCCGGATCTACAAACTTCACCGCAACACAACGAACTCCCGGTTCGAGCTCTTCCACGCGATCAATCCACAGAAACGGAGGGCGATGAGGTATCAGCGTCTCGATCTCACTTCGCTCCATCATCTTGGGTTTCGTCACCGTGGCTTATATACCTCGAACATATCGGGCGGAATTTTTGGATTCATCGAGTTTATGTCTATGAGGAACACGCTGTTCACGCCGCTCTTGCCGTCCACCTCGATCGAACGAAGCAGGAAGTCCCGCTTGCCGAGCTTGATGATCAGGTAATTCAGCTTGTCGCGGAATGTGTTTGTCCGCGGAACCAGTTTCATCTGGTAATCGCTTCCAACCTCTTGCACGGTGACATTGAAATTTTTCCTTACGTTGCCGAGGGAGTTATCGCCGCCGAAATAAGACTCAGCCCGGTGAACGCTCTTGCCGATGTCGGTAACCTCTGTTTTGGCGCCGCTGGTCACATTGACGTAGTTATCATTCACCCGAATGCGCATGCTGGATGGTTCGAAGTACTCGAGTGCGAATCGATTCATGCCCTCGGCGCAAAATTTGCCGTGAAGCACCAGAGGCTTCGCCATCAGGTTGGAGGTGCGGGTTTCGGTGATGGTCCCGCACATGCTGGTGTATTTTTTCTGCGCTTTCCCGACACCGTCCCAAATTCGGCTCAGCAGATCGTCCGATTGACCAGCGGGCTGGCCGGCCAGAACTCCCGGAATAATCAATAACGCGAGAAGAGCAAAAAATAATGGCGCAAGCGGGTTTAGAGCCGAACCTGCTTTCTTAGTCTCCGCTGGTTTCACAGCTTGTGGCCCTCTCAGCGGGCGGCATCGCGGGGCCGAGCCCAATCTGAACTAATTCTGGAGCAGGTTGTTCTTTCAGCACGACTTCACGGTAGAGCTTGGCCATGCGCACGTTCTCTCTATCCCGCTTCAGCCGCTCGGCTTGGGCCCGCAGCTTCTCCTCGCGAGCATTCTTGGCAACGCCCAGTTGTTCGAGATCATTCTGGGATTCTTTGGTGACAATCTCGTTCTTCAACACCAGGTGATGCTCCGTACTGCTGAGATTCACTTTCTTGCCACCGGCAAAAATTTCGTGCCGGCCGTGCTCCTCGTACCATTTGGTCAATGTGGCGGTCATATGCATCTTCTCAACGATCTGCCGCCAGCCCATGCCGGTGTTGTAAGCGCAGAACGAGATTTCCCCCTCTTGCGTGGCGTAAGGAATGATGCACTGCTCGGTCCGGCGGAAATCGTAGTTGAATAAGTCCTGGAACCACATGCCCGCCACGAATAGCAGGTTCCAGCGGTCGCGCCGCCGGTGCAGGATGTCCGCCATCGTCCGCTTGCCGGAGACATCGCCGTAGTCGTGTCCTGTCGCCGTCAGGCCCTTGTCGAGCTTCTTGAGCATGTCGATCGCGCGAAAGTGCTTCGGCGCGCGAAACGCATCGTAATTGCGAACCACCGCCAAAGCCATTCCCGCAACCGATATCCAACGGCGCCGGGCCCAGTCGTTGATTCGCGCAACATCTTTGGCAAACTGGTCGGCATTCAGGAATGCGGTTACCGGAACCGCTTCACGCGTGTGCTTATCCACCATGATCGCCATCCCCACTCCACAGTTCGGATGGCATCCGCAGGCGACTTGCCCCCAGGCGGCGTCAGGCCCGTGAACAAGGTCCGCCCAGTCGGAAAACGTGCTCAGGAACGATAACGGATACCAGTCGCGCGCCGGCTCGCCGATGCCTAATTGTTTTTTCACATCATGGGCCAGGTGCGAGAGCGTGTAGCGTTGCGCTTTCCTGCGCTCTTCGGTGATGGCTTCGTCTCGTCCGGTGAAAGATACCGGCTGGAACGACACGAAAGCGATTTTCTCCGGATTGTCGAGGGCGAATTGCACCACACGACCGACCTGCTCGTTGTTGATCCCGTTGACGACGGTGGTCACAAGCACAATCTCAACGCCGCTGGAGTGCAGGTTCTCAATGGCGCGAAGTTTCAGATCAAAGAGATTGCCCACATTGCGATGCGAATTCGCCGCGTTGCCGATGCCGTCGAACTGAAGGTAGGCGTAGCGCAACCCCGCCTCCGCAGCCTGGGCCGCGAATTCCGGACTTTTCGCAAACTCGATGCCGTTGGTTGCCGCCTGCACGCTGTCGTAGCCAAGTTGGCGGGCGTAGCGAATCGCGTCAAGAAAATAGGGCGAGAGTGTCGGCTCGCCGCCGGAAAATTGCACCGACATCTGGCGCCGCGGCTTGATAGTCACCGCATTGTCGAGGAGGGTCTTGATTTCCTCCCAGGTAAGTTCGTGCACAAACCCAACCTGGTTCGCATCCATGAAGCAGGGATCGCACATCATGTTGCAGCGGTTGGTAAGGTCGATGGTGAGGACCGAGCCGCGGCCATGCTTAATGGTGCTGGTACCGTGGTTGTGCAATTTTTCGTCGTTGTGGGCCCGGATATCCCGGCCGGGGAATACCTCTTCCAGGTGCCGGAAAAAACTCGGATCAATGGACAGGACATCTTCGAAATGCCCGTGGATTGCGCAATCTTTGACCATCAGGATTTTGCCGTCGCGCTCAATGATCTGGGCTTTGATTTCGCCGGGCCTGTCATTTAACAGAATGTTGTAATCCTGTTTGCCGTCGACAATCTTCTTGCGGATCTCCGGTACGCAGCGCGGGCACAAGGAATCGGTCTCCCGTGGCCAGCCCAGAGGAGGCTTCGACTTTTCACGGGATTTCAGCAGCGGTTTATCTGACCACTTGGGAGTGAAAGATGGGCTCTCGGCAAAGAGATTGTTACTCAAGCAGAAAATTCGCCACGCGCCGTTCGCGGCAACTGACATCGCCTTTTCGAGGTACTTGATGGGCTTATGCATTCGCCTGATACTCCGTGGTGGGCCGGCCACAATGTCGACTCCTTGCCGGAACGTGCAGGCCAGCGACACCCAGCCGCCTACTGGGACGTTGAAGATTACCAGATCGCATTCTTTCGGAACAACTTCTCCTTGCAGGGTATTATTAGCGAAAATTACACTTACACATTCCCCAGACCGACGCATGAAACGCTTGCCTGCCTGGAAAATCGAGAACTATATCTATCGCGAATGTCCCCAGCCCCAGCGCGAGTACGGCTATGCGGTTTCGCTGCACAATCACTCCCACTATTCGGTAGAAAGGCTTGCGGCGTTAAACCACGTTGTAAAGAAGGCGTTTATGCGCCCGCTAAGCGGAATTGTGCAACGTTCGTTTGGCTTGGGCGGCGTCGCTGATCTGAACTACGGAGACGTAACCTTCAATCCGCCCTATACGCCGGAGGACGTCTACCAGATGGAGGCGCGTGCGGCGGCGAAGTGGGGATACGACGGAGTTCATCTCGCTATCACCGATCATGACGAGTTTGCCGGCAGCCTGGCTTTGCTGCGCGGGCGGCCCGATCTGAATGGGCGTATCACCGTCAGCGAGGAACTTTCACTCTGGTTCGAAGGGCATCTGTTTCACCTGGGCGTTTCTAACATGCCCGAGGGTGGAGCGGCAGAAACGCACGCGCAAGTTCAAGCGGCAGCGCAGGCACAGCGCTACGACGAGTTATTTGAAACGCTCGCGGCCCGCGGGTGCCTTGTGGTGTTGAATCACCCGCTGGTTGCGTGGAGGCCGGGCGCGAATTCAATTCCCGTCACCGATCTCCTCTCGCGCTATGGATGGGCGATTCACGCTTTGGAAGTGAATGGCATGCGGACTCGCGAGGAGAACGACGCCGTCCTCGAACTTGCCCGGCAATGGCGTAAACCCGTGGTAGGCGGAGGGGACAGCCATCTGCTGGTACCGAGTTCGGTGATTTCTGTGTCACGCGCCGCGAGCTTCAAAGACTTCGTCGCCGAAGTGAAGGAAGGCCATGCAGTGCCCTTCGTGACCCCCGAATATTTTGCCCCGCTGAACTGGAAACTTACGCTGCGGGTGCTGTTCTTTATCTCCCGCTACCGGCAGATTGCCAGCTACCAGGGACAACCGGTGGCAGAAATGCTCGATCAGCGTAAAGTGTTGCTTGATCCGGTCGGGTTGGCGAGCCGCGCATTTCTGGGCGCAGTGGAGGCGATGGGATTAGCAAGGTGAAGTCTCCCGCCGTTTTTATTCGCCTTTCATTCGCCACAATATACATTTATTTGTATAGTGGCGATTTTTGCGCTACACTCTACTTAATAGATGGGTGATCGCAGCACCAATGATGCGGAGGTTTGGTGGTGGGGCAAAACATAAGGATGTCGTGAGCGGTTTTCCGACCGAGGTAAAGAGGAATCTTGGCTTCGCTTTAAGGCAATTGCAATGGGGTGAACAGCCGGCGGATTACCGACCTTTGCCTTCGATCGGAAAGGGTCTCTTTGAATTACGAGACCAGGATCGAGCCGGATGGTACCGAATTATCTACCTTTCTCGAACGAACGATGTCATCCATGTTGTGCACGCATTTGAGAAGGACACTGCGAAGATTCCGGAGCAGGAGAAGAAAATCGCTCAGCAGAATCTCAAGACAGTGCGCGCTTATTTATTAGAGGAAAAGAAACATGCAAAACGGAAAAAATAGACCCGCACACATAACGCGAGGCGACATATTCGACGATTTAGGCTTCAGCCCAGAAGAAGCAGCGACGCTCAAGTTCAAAGCGGACTTGTATCGCGCCATCATGCGTTATGCTCGAAAATACTCTCCTAAAGAGTTGGAGGCTATCTTCGCAGAACCACAGCCGCGAGTAAGTGAATTGTTGAATGGAAAGATCGCTAACAAGAGCGTAGATAAGCTTCTCGCGTACGCTGGCCGCCTAGGGATCGAACCGAAAGCTCGCTTTCCACAGACGCACAAGGAAGTGGTTGAACGTGAGTTGGCTGCGGTCGTGGGGTAAGCGAGGATTTCACAAAGAGGCCCTTCGATCCATTCGTCGCAACTGGAGAACGTTCCGTCTGCCCAGACTATCCCTACTGCTTTTTCATATTCATCGGCCGGCTCGACTCCTGACAAAGGCCCGAGTGCAGCCGCGACTTGCGATTGGAGTAAGTTCCGGCCAGGCTGTTTTCTCCGTTTGGGCTCAGGGTCGCGCAGCAGTCAACCGTGTGGTGTTCGTAGAACAGCATGAATAAGCGCTTGCCGCTGACTACGCCCATGATCTGGTAACCTCCGCCATTGCCGCTCACATCCCGGCTCCCTTCGGGCTGCGTGAGATGGAAGTCGCCCCATTCTTCCGAGCTCCATGCGCCGTTCACATTCATCTCGGGCGGATCTTTTTGCGCGTCCAGCCACGCCTTGCCTTCTACCTCGACCTTGGCAGCCGGTAGAGAAGTTGGCACAGAAATGCACAGCAGCAGTAGTGCCAGCGCAAATGTAAGTTGTTTCATGAGAAATCTCCGATTTTCTATTCCCCTTATAACCCGAAAAGCCTACGGTATTGTCAGGCTTTCGGATACCCAATCAGATAAGTAACTGGCGCCCTCTTACCGGCAAGCTCTCCAATATCCCACTGATATTGGCATGAGGTAAGTGTCTCTACAATCTCACGCAGCTCCTGCGGCCGGTAAGTGCGCAGGCAGGATACTACTCCATCGAACAGCAAGACCAATGGAATTATGGGAATCAAGTAGGTCCACAGCAATCGCGACCAACGGAACGGGCGAATCCTCGGCGTGTGCAGGAACATGAGTAGAACGCCGATAAATATTATTCCGATGGCCGACGGAGCGCGCCGGGTGATCTCAAATATGCCGACACTTTCTCCGGCATCGACGGCATTCTGCAGAATTGCGCGAGCGGCATCCGGCGAGAAGTGGTGAAACGATGTAAACATCGTTCGCACCCCTCTGAGCGCGCGGGGAACATTCATTGCATCGACCGGTTCCGGATAGTAAGTTATGCGGCAGTCACAATTACTATCGGGAGCCGCGCTCAGGCTCTTGAATGCCTCGATATTGGGGTATTTATCCGTGAGCAAAATCTGAACGCCTGCGGAATTTTCATTCGTCCCGCTCTTTAGTTTGCGAGAAAGGTCCAGCCAGGGGCCACCCCCACCGGAGCACATATCGATAACTGCTTGTGGACGATTAGTCCCGCTCCCGCTTGAGTCAATGAGGCTTTGCAACAGAGGTGCAATCGGCTCATAGCTTTTGAACAGATTGAAGCCAAACTGCACCGCATCCGTAACGTCATCTCGAAGCGAAGACGGGAACCACGGCTGCTCGTGGAGTTCGATGAACTGTACGCGGCGCATTTTAGTTTAGCGAAATCAATCGTCAGGCTCGGGCAATCGTTACTCCCCAGGTAAAACCGATCCCCGCCGATGCGAACAATAATAATTGGCCCGGGTGAATGAGCCCCTCGCGGCGCATGTTCACATAATTAATAACCAGATCGCTGGCAAAGGTGTGCCCATACTCTGACATAGGAGTCACCGGCAAGCTGCCCTTGGGTAGTCCTAACATCTTGCCGAAAGCCTCACGGTCGCGCCGGCTGATGTTTGAGTAGATGAAATGGTCAATATCTTTCAGACTCAGCGAAGATGCATCCAGAGCCCGATTGACCATTCGAAGCATATTAAGAAAGTAGACCGGCATCACCTCGCGCTCGATGCACATGGCATCGACAACAATATCGAAGTGGCCGTTCTTTCTGGCGATGGTGATGGCGTTATGCAGGTGGCTGAGAGTCATGGCTTCGACGCCCAGCAGCAATGGGCCCTGGTCAGATTCGCGGCGCAGGACGACGGCGCTCGCCGCGTCGCCATGAATGGTGATCGGCAGCAACGAACGATTGCCGGGAGGAGCGGCGTCGCCGGTTATCAGCAGGACCGTCTGAATGCTTTCATCAGTGGACATCCAGCCGAGCGCGGTCTTGATAGCGACGTGAAGTCCCGCGCATCCGCCGACTTTAAAACTCAAGACCATCGAATTTTCAGCACCTAGATCAGCGCCGAGCTTGTGCGCGAAGGAAAGCCCTTCTGAGGTCTCGGCCGACCAAGTGCTGAAGTCGAGGATGAGATTGATGTCGCGTGGTTTGATTGCAGCTTCGGCGATGGCCTTCGAGGCGGCTTCGGAAATCAGGTCATAAAGTTGCTTATCGCCGCAAACCCGGACGCGATTTAATCCGAGACCCGCGACGGCCTTTTGCCTCGACTCGGGGCTTAAAGGAGAAAGCGCCGACTCGATCCGGCTTCGTTCTCGCTCCAGGATGTCGTCCACAACCTCTTCGCCGGTGGCAATCGCGTAGGCGGCGGCTGCAATGCGCACGTTCATATTCACGCTAGCTCCAAGAGGAGAGCGGCAAATCCGTTATTGCGGGCCGTTCCCAGGAATAAGGCTGGTTCGGTGCCCTGACGCCTACTCAATGCAAGAATCAAGTGAAAAAGTGCGCCGCTGCCTGCCAAACCTTGCGCAAATAGATCCGGCGGGAGAATAGGAACTCCATCGCCGACAATCTCATGAGCCACTGCGGCTGTTGAACTAACCGCGCAAGGCGCACCGTTCCCGCTACAGATTGCAAGGCGAGGCACGGAACCTGCAAGCATCTCCCGGACGATTTTCGCAGGTTCACCACCAGCCGCCCAGCGGCCGGATGTGATTCGAGCATAGGAGCGCGCGTTTGGACGGAGATTGTCGGACAGTTCTAACACTACTGCCGCCACCCCTTCACCCGGGATGAATCCGCCGGCTTGCCCCACGGGTTCGGAGTTGTAGCACGCTGGCGAGAGCAACCCCGCCTCCTCGTACCATGAATACAAAGTCCGCGCGATCGCATCGCCAGCAAGAACGATCGCCAAGTCGGCCTGACCTTGTCGAAGTAGCGAAGCGGCTTGCAGAATGGCGCTTTCACCTCCGAAATACTTGTTGCTCACCGTGATATTCGGCCCACGCAGGCTGTGAAACATTGCGACATGACTCGCGGGAGCGCTGGCGAGAGTTTCCGGAAACGTGATCGGATCGGTTCCGTTCCAGCTATTTTCGGCAGCGCTGAGGTAGAACGCTTCCGTGAGTTCAACACACCCGAAGGCGGTGGCAAAAACCACGGCAACGCGGGACCGGTCCACGTGATTCATGTCGATCCCAGCATCCCTGAGAGCTAAGGAAGAAGCGACCAGGGCCCACGCCGACAAGCGGTCCAGGCGCCTGGTCTTCAGGCCCAGCACAACGGTTGCAGGGCGAAACGGCGGAACGAGAAACGCGCGGCGTGGCTCGGTAGTAGTCCAGGCTGTAATAGCAGCAGGTTCGAGGGGACTTTGTGGGATTAGTCCTGCCAGCGGTCCGTAAGGACTGACGCTACCGATGCCGGTAATCGTGACAGACCGCGAATTCGGCATCACGACGGGCCGCTCCCAAATATAAGGACGGTGTTGCTGCCGCCGAAGCCGCTCGAAGCTGACATCGCCACAGCGAGGGGTTGGCGCGTCGCGTCTCCTGTTAACCAATGAACGCCGGGGCTCTCGATGGGATTGGTGAGCCGCAGCGTCGGAAGCAGCGCCCCTGAACGGACCGCCATGATCGTGATGGCTGCTTCGAGTGCGCCCGCCGCGCCCAGACAGTGTCCGAAGTAAGACTTTGTGGAAGATACAGGAATGGGATGCTTTCGACCGCAGAAAGCAGCCTCATAGGCATTGGTCTCGGCGCTATCGTTCAGGGGCGTGCCAGTGCCATGCGCATTCACGTATCCAATTTCATCCCTGCTGACTTCCGCCATTTCCATGGAAAGCCCTATGCAATCGGCTAATCCGCTTCCCTCTTTCTGCGGCGCTGTGCTGTGAAATGCATCGTTAGTCATCGCCCATCCACGCAACACCGCCGAAATTCTGGCATTGCGAGCTTTGGCGCCGGCGAGCGTTTCGAGGACAAGAACTGCCGCCCCTTCGCCGATGTTCAGGCCCTTGCGATTCTGATCAAAGGGAGTGCAGGGATTTGGATCGAGCGCCTGCAGGGAGTTGAATCCGCTCAAGGTAAACGCGCATAGCGGGTCGCTGCCGCCTGCCAACATAATCGGAGCGGCTCCCTCGAGCAGCATGTTGGCCGCGAGCGCGATGGCCATGGCTCCAGATGCGCAAGCTACTGAGATCGCGCAACGTGGTCCGAAAATTCCGAAATGATCGCCAACCGCATCAGCAACGTGCGCGAACGGATAAGAAGCCGCCCGCGCCAATCCGCCCGGCCGGCGATACCACGCGGCCGGATCTTTGGCGATTCCGGTGTCGATTTCGGTCAGCCCCCCGAGCGTGCTCGCCATCACAATGCCGCTTTCACGGAAAGCAGAGTTGTTACGACCGGAACTCGCCACTGCGTCCTGTGCAGCAATGATGGCGAGGTGATCGGTACGAGAATATTGGGGATTGGACTCTCCAGCCAAAAAACCCAAGTCGCGGACCTTGGCAGTCGTTCCCTCGAAGCCGGGATACACATCATCTTTCGTGCGCTCCAGGCAGCACTTGCCCGATAACATCCCCGTTTGCATGCAGTCCAGCCCGATGCCATAAGGGCTGATGACTCCCACACCGGTAACGACGATGGTTTTGTGGATATCAGTCAAGGCGGGCAACCCGGGAATGAGTAAAAAGATTCAATCACCGATGGTAATCAATCGTCAATGTGCTTTCGAGAAAGCGGACTGAGCGGAACGCGGACCATCCAGCGCACTTTCGCGCAGAGGTTTTGTTGCCACGATCAGGAAGTGGGCCAACGGCAGACGATTCTGGAAACGGCGCTCCTCTATCTGCATACCGGAGTCCTCGAGCACCTGACGGTACTCGGCAACTGACAAGATTTGCGGTCGTAAGTTGTCGCGCCTGCTCGCAAAGATCAGCCGCTCGAAAGCCATGGTGCTCGCGGAGCGAACGCCGCATTCGAGATCATGTATCCGGAAAATCAATTTTCCGCCGGGTATGAGTGCTCCGCAGCACCGTTTCAGCAAAGTCGCTTGCTCATCAGCCGACAAAAATTGCAGGACGTCCATGATCAAGATCAGACCGGCTGGTGGAACTTCGAAATCGCGAACGTCAGCAACGGTCACCTCCGCGTTCAAAGGGGCGAGTGCTTTGCGAGCGACGGCGATGCGCTTCCTATCCAGGTCACAACCGACCAGACGCCTGCGGTCGTCACGAAACGCGGCAAAACAAAGGGCGATGCCATAGCCGCAACCTAGATCCACGACCGTTCCCGATCCCAGGTCCTCGGCGGCAAGTAATTCAAAGATGCGATCCAGACGAAGCTTCCAGCGGACGAAATTGCGCGCCGTTATCCCGCATTTCGAAAAAATTCGATTCACATAGCGCTGGCGCTCACGCATCACGGGATCAGATTTACCGTGATGATGGACGACAACCGCGGTCAGCACCGCCCCTATCGCGCCTGCAATAATTCCGAGTGCGACGCTACCAACTATCCAAATCAGAAATTGCTCCTTATTGATATGGCCACGCATGCCAGCCAGGTCGGCGAAGCTCAGCGGCTGAAATGTGCCGCGGCGGAGCAAACACCCCAGTTCCACTGAAGAAAAAATAATAAAGGGCAGAAGTAGAGGATTGTTGATGAAAGTGCAGGCCACGGTCAGCGGTTTGTTCAATCTGAAGAGCAGGGCCAGGCCGATTGCCGCGAGAGTTTGAAATCCATAGATCGGCACTATGCCAATGAAAATTCCTACGAAGACAGCAGCGGCGGCGTGAGCTGGGTCAAGCCTCTCCTTGAGCAAAAGGCCGACAATTTTACGCCGCTCAGATTTGAATTTTCGGATCAAACAGAGCACGCCCCGAAAGAATTAGAAACGCAAACGCCACGCATAATGGCGGAATCGCGGTCGATATCACGCTCCGAGAAAGCGAAACGCGAGAGACCATAGACAAACGCGCACCGTGTCTCGTACCGGCTTCATCTTCGAGCGCGCCTGGCCAGCGTCGTAGACCGTGCTGATGGGAGCATGCGCGATGGTACAGCCCGAGCGGGCCATCTTAATCAGGATTTCCATCTCAAGTTCGTAGCAGCGGCTCCGCAGATTGGCCCCGTTCAGTTTGTCCAACCGGAACAGCCTGAATCCACTTTGGCTGTCCTGGATTTTCTGGCCGACGAGCGCCGAAGCCAACCGGCTGCCAATGACGTTCGAAAAATAGCGGGGAGCAGGCATGCGGGCCCGATCGAAATGGCGCGCTCCGATGATCAGGTCGGCCCCAGTTTCTTCGGCAACCCGAATCATGATCGGGATATCTTCCGGCGAATGCTGGCCGTCGCCGTCGAGGGTGATTACGTGGCTAAATTTGCGGTCACGCGCGTAGGCAATACCGGTGCGCAGGGCCGAGGCCTTACCGCAATTTTTGGACAACTCCAGACAAGTCGCTCCGGCAGTCCGGGCGAGTTCCGCCGTCGCGTCGCCGGATCCATCGTCGATCACCACCACCTCGGCAACGTGCGGCCGGGTCCGCTCTACGACATCTGCAATGTAAGGGGCTTCATTGAAAGCCGGGATCAAGGCACAGGTTCGCATGTCGCTGGTTCCAGTGTACCTTTTGAATCCTCCCGTGGTCCGGCGAGAACGAAATCGAATCCTCTTTCCCTTAGCTCGTCGATCACCCGAGGCAAGGCTTCGAGCATGGTTTCGGTTCCCCGAGGCAGGCAGTCGTGCAGCAGGATGATGTCTCCGGCTGCGACTTTATTCAGAATCCGCTGGGCGAGAACTCTGGAATTGGTGATCATTGTGTCGAAGGTCCGAATTCGCCAGGAAATATATTCCAGACCGCGAGCTTCAAGGCAAGGAGCCAGAAGCGGGTGGCGCAAACCTACTGGTGAGCGGAAAAACCGTGACGGTGAACCGCAACTGCGGCGAATACTCTCGCTGCAACGCTCAATCTCAGACCGCAAACGCCGTGGCATGAGGAAACAAAACAGAGGATAGTGCGACCAGGTGTGATTACCGATCAGGTGTCCTTCTGCCCAGGCACGGCGCACTATTTCCGGATGTTGCTCGGCCCGTTTCCCGATCACAAAGAAACTTGCTTTCACACCTTTTTCCCCGAGCAAATCGAGGAGTTTCGGCGTGTACACGGGATCGGGCCCGTCATCGAAGGTCAAGGCCACACAGCGTGCGCCATCTACGCGCGATCGGTTGGCGACCAGCCATTGATTGCGCGGGTGAAACAAGAGATAAACAATGAGGAGTGTGGTAGCGCTCAGGATTGCAAGAAAGACCTGAAAAAAGCCGAACGCATATAGCACGGCCAATAGCACGCTGATCAGAAAAAGCAATGAGAAAAAGATAACCGAGCGCGCCATACCGGTTGTCGCAAACTCTGTGGATGCTGCAGGAGAGCCATCTTAGCACGCTCCTTCTTTGAACAACCATGACTGAGGGTGCCCCATTCTGGAGCTCCCCTGAGCGGAAGTCATAAGGGTTCTTTGCAAGGGGTGGGGGTATCGAAGCTAAGTTTTCTTGCGCTTCGGTTTGGAAGTCGAGGTTCGTGTTACCCACCCTTTCGCACAGAACGCGAAAGGATGGGGCACCCGCAGACGGGAACACTGCCCACAAGAAAAGCGCCTATATTAAGGGTAGGCCACCCGCCCTGAAATGGTTTCCACACTCACGTCTGACACCGGACAGCCCATACGACGTTTTATTTGCCACGAGATAAAGCCGTTGCGTATGCCTGTTTTACAATCTGCCTGGTATCGGTTCGAGTTAGGGACGAGGTTCCATTGCACTGAGATTTGCAGTGGTCCCACAATACTTGACAAACTTCGTATCCTAGCGGCTGATCGGGATCAACCTCGGCAATGCAGGCTTGAAACATCTCATCGCACTGATCGCAAGTCATACCTTCGATGAGGTTATCCATATTTTCGAGAGAATATTTGAGCTTTGCCATATTTACCTCCATAATGGTGCCGCTGATCGTCAAGCCGAGGGCTCTATGAATTGGGGGCGCTGTAGTGGGCATACACGTCATACCCAGTTGACCCACCTGAGGCTCCTACACAAACGTCCCTGTCAACTGGCCATGGAATATGCTGCGCACTCCCACCTCCACCTGCAAATAAATCAAACGTTACTGAACCCGATCCAAATGCTAGATTCCGGATTCCCGATCTTCCGTTGTTGGTGGTCTGGACCAGTTCGATCCCAGAAATCGGGCCCGACAACGATGTATTGAGTCTTTCTACATGAGGAATGGATACCGCAAATGCTCTCGCTGTGTCTTGACATCCGCCGGCCTCTTGATAGGCGGAAGCAATTTTCACCCGTTCAGGCAACGGAGGCAAGGGTGGTACAGGGGTGACCGCGGGTTGAGGCGCAGGCTGAAGGACAGGCGGAGATGGGTTTTTTCGTTGATCGGGTGGCACATAGCCGACAGATTTGCCGACTATTAGAAAAGTAAGGGATACAGAAACAGCAACGACAAAGATAATTGGCGCAATCAATGTTAGTGTATTCAGGAGTGAAGTCGGAATTGACCGGTCATCCGTGTAGCCCTCAAAAACTAGCAAGAGGGCCATGAAACCAAAAAACAGAAACAGCACGGTAACAGTTGAGGCGGGATTCGACTTTATGACCCACAGCGAAATTACCAAAGCAAGCGTCGCCAATACTAAATGACTAAACTTCAAGCCAGGAATTCTTGTTCTTAAACGATGGATGTGGCCATGGCTTCTTTCTCGTTCTGGCATAGTCGCCCTCCAGAGGTATAGTTTTAAGTAGCTTTTTGTGTTTGGGTTCGGCCCAGGGCCGCGAGAGAGCGGAGTATGTCACGTCATTTTGATACCGTCAACATATATTTGAAAAACTATCCTACCTTTCGCAAAGTCGCGTCTAGGTCCCTTCTTAACTTAGAGGGGATAGCTTAGGTAACTTGCTGGCGGGTGGCCCACCTTGTTTCCTCGGATTCACCACGACTGAGGGTGCCCCATCCTTGCGTACTTTGCAAGGGTGGGAACCACGAACCGAGACAGGCCGTGAGTCCGAATGGAATTTGTGCCGAGACTTTTCCGCAATACAGGAAGCATTGCAGGACTGAAAAGAATTGGTCGGGGAGAGAGGATTTGAACCTCCGACCCCCTGGTCCCGAACCAGGTGCTCTACCAGGCTGAGCCACTCCCCGACACTGCTTGCGCTGCTGGACGCGCAAAGGAAAGAAAAACCAAGTCGATTATACATCGTTGTTCGGCGGCTCTCTTTTGTGCTGGCGTCATTGCAGGGAATTGTCTTTCGCGTAGTCTCTTCAACAATCCCGCTTTGGCCCGCTTCGCCGAGAAATCCTGGAGGGGACGATACTCGCGCGGTGGTTGTTCTGTTGTGTGTCGCTCAACCGCTCTATATCGGTTGGCTGGATTTGAAAACCTAACAAGGGCCAGAGTTGTTATACTGAAGTGCTGGCTTTCTTATCCCAAGCGAATGAGCTTATTTCTCTTCAAGACGCTGTACACGCCATGCCGCACGATCACCGACGCTGCGATCCTGGCGAGCGATGGCAAAATTGCATTTGCAGGCGAGCGTAGCGCAGCGAAACCGGCACAAAATCAAGACATTCACGATTTTGGCGATTGTGTCGCGGTACCCGGTTTTTTCGATTTGCACTTTCACGGAGCAGCGGGTTGCGACGTGATGCGCGGAACCGCGCGTGAACTGGAAGCAATGGAGAGATTTCTTGCCCGACACGGAACGACCAGTTACCTTCCGACCACAGTCACCGCACCTGTCGACCCAACGCTGAGTGCTCTAGAGCAGTTGGCGAACGCGATTGAGCGAAACAACAATGAGGCGGGGCGGGCGCGGCCACTTGGAATCCATCTTGAAGGGCCGTTCTTAAGCCATGCCAAACGCGGTGTCCATGCGGCAGAAAATCTGATCCCTCCCACAATCGCTGTCTTCGAGAAGTTCTGGCAGGCGGCGCGCGGGCACGTGCGCATGATGACCATCGCGCCCGAACTGGATGGCGCGGAAGAAGTGATCGCCGAAGCGACCAAGCGCGGAGTTTGCATCAGCATTGGGCACTCGAATGCCTCGCGCGATGAGGCACAAAGGGGCATCAAGGCTGGCGCGCGCCATGCGACCCACACGTTCAATGCGATGCGGGCGCTCGATCATCGCGAGCCGGGCATTCTGGGCGAGGTGCTGACAAATAACCAGATCAGTGCTGATGTAATCGCCGATGGAATTCACGTTCATCCCAGCGTGATCGACTTGTTGGTCAGAGCCAAGGGGATCGAGAACGTAGTGTTGATCACCGATGCGCTTTCTGCAGCAGGCATGCCCGATGGGCATTACCGACTCGGGACAATGGAATTTGAATTGAAAAATGGCCGCTGTGAACGTAACGGAAACTTGGCGGGCAGCGTTCTGACGCTGGACAAAGCGGTCCGAAACTTGATGGAGTTCGCGCATGTCGATCTAAAAAGCGCGGCGGGCGCAGCCAGCACGAATCCGGCAAAATCTGCCGGCGTGCGCGGCAAGGGCGTAATCGAACCCGGGGCGGACGCCGATTTTGTCGTGCTCACGCCAACCGGCGAAGTTCGAGCTACCGTGATTGGCGGGACGTTAGTTCAATAATCCAATGAGGAGAGCAATGCCAGATAAGGGCAAATTTCCGCACTACATGCTGAAGGAGATCTTCGATCAGCCGAAGGCGTTGGAAGACACGATTGCGCCTCGGGTTTCGAGAGAAAAGTCAGAAGTACGGCTTGCGGACGAAGTCCGCATCAGCGAATCGGAGCTGCGGCAGCTCAAGCGGATTCACATTGTCGCCTCGGGCACCAGCCGCCACGCGGGGATTGCCGGCCAATTCATGTTTCAGCAATTGGTGCATCTTCCGGTGGAAGTCGATTACGCCAGCGAATTTGAATATCGGGATCCTATTATCGGAGGGGCCGAGATCACGATTGTGATCACGCAAAGCGGCGAAACGGCCGATACGACCGCAGCCCAGCGCGAGGCGAAAGAAAAAGGGTCCCGAACCATTGCGATTTCAAACGTCGTAGGCTCAACCATCGCGCGTGAAGCCGATGGTGTTCTCTATACGAACGCCGGGCCGGAGATCAGCATTGCCTCGACTAAGGCGTTCTCTGCACAAATGGCTGTTCTGTTCTTGTTGGCTGCATATGTAGCGCAGGTTCGCGGGGCACTTTCGGAAACAGAGCGGCGGAAATGGATTGCAGAACTCCTGGCCCTCCCTGAGAAAACAGAAACGATCTTGCAGCACGCCGGCGAGTGTGAGCGTCTGGCTGAACGCTTTCACAAATTTGAGGATTTTCTTTTTCTTGGGCGCGCGATCCATTATCCGATCGCAATGGATGGGGCGTTAAAGCTGAAAGAAGTTTCTTACATCCATGCCGAAGGTTATCCCACCGGAGAAACCAAGCATGGGCCGAACGCGCTGATCGATGAGAATTTGCCAGTAGTTATTATTGCCACCTGCGACCGCAACGACGCGGGTTCAGTACTTCGTTATGAGAAAAATGTTGCGAACATTCGCGGCTTCAAACAGCAGGGCGCGCGGGTGATTGCTATCGCGACTGAAGGGGACGAGGAACTTGCGCGCCTGGCCGACTACACCTTCTTTGTGCCCGAGGCACCCGAGCTGCTTTCACCGATTCTCGAGATCGTGCCGCTGCAACTGTTCGCCTACTATATGACGGTACGAAAAGGCCTGGACGTGGACCGGCCCAGGAACCTGGTGAAGTCAGTCACGCTGGAATAGTTGTTGCGGGAGTACGAACTAGTTTGGCTTGCGGTTTTTGGTATTCGCGAAATGGCGAATGAGGGCAGCTTCAGTCAGCGAGTTGTATTTGCCGAGCGGTTCCTGGTGCCTGTGCTGTGCTTTGTGAGCGGGCTGCGGACGGTCGCCAGCTTCTGAGCCCGTGGTCATTACCTGTACATAGAACCACAAAAAGTGACGCATCTGATCGAGCGCTGATTTCAGCATCTCGAGCGATTCAATCTCCGGCAGGCGAGCCAGGCTTTCCATTAGCTCGGGATCGTTCGGCGCCTGCATGGCGGCGCAATTGAGTTCCTGTTGAATCGCGCGCAGGTCTTCTGTCACGCGCAACATGCGAACATGAACATCATCGAGATATTCGTTGCTGGCCATGTTTACTCGAACGCATTCAACATCTCATCCAGCATGGAAAGCAAGAAGATGTCCCATGTCCATGCGCTTTCGTAATTCGGTAAGCAGACGATGATTGCGGAGTGAGTCAGGAGAAAACTGAACCGGTACGAATCTGCGGGACTTCGACAAAGCGCGCGCCAATACTGGGGTTTTCGATGGCTGAGACGAGCGTGCGCACCATCTGATCGAGAGTAACCAGGCCTAAACGCTTCGCTCCATCTCGGGTTGAGGGAATTCGTTCGCAAATCCAGTACATCGGTAACAGAACGTAGGGCCAGCGGTGATTAGGGCCAAGAACGTACCAGGGACGAACAATAGTCACGTTCATGCCTGTGGCCTGGAGCGCAGCTTCACACTCAGCGCGAACCGCAATGTAACTTTTCATCATGGGTGCGGGCTGGGCCACGCTTAGATAAATGAAGTGCTCGATGCCGGCATCGGCTGCTGCCTGAATCGCGCCGAGAGCCGCGACGCGATCGATGGATTGGAATTCAGCGGCCTTGGCCGGGCTGGGATGCGCGACCCCGACCATCTGCACAAATGTTTTCGCAGGTGAGATGTGGCCGGAGTACGAACTCGAATCGAGCGCGTTCCCGGTTATCGGTCTGCAGCCGGAGGGAAGCTTGTGCTCGCTTCCCTGGCGTACCAACGCGCGAACTTCGTACTTGCGTTTGACCAACTCCCGAATTAGCGGGACACCGATATATCCGGTGCCGCCGGCAATAAACACGGGTTGTGGCGCGCTCATGGGCGTCGATTATGCCACTTATCGGCAGGTGGGCGACAACTCAGACAAAAAAAGGTCGAGGATGCCCGTTTCCCCAGGATCGGTTCAGTACACCAGACTGCTACGAACTATTTCCCCGTGTAACTAACGCGCCAGATTGACCCACTGCCGTCGTCGCTGACCAGCAATGATCCATCTTTCGCGACAGCGATCCCGACAGGTCGCCCCCAGACACCCCCTTCGGGGGTCACGAATCCGGTGAGAAAGTCCTCATATTCGCCTGACGACTTGCCCTGTCCGTGCAACGGAACGCGAACAACCATATAACCGGTCCGCGGCTGGCGATTCCAGGAGCCATGCAGGGCGAGGAACATGTCTCCTTTAAATTCCGCGGGGAATTGGCTGCCGTTGTAAAAGGCGAAGCCGAGTGGAGCACTGTGAGGCTGAATAATCACATCCGGCGTGATTTCGCGGGCACGCAGATCGGGATGACTGTCCGGCAAACGCGGATCGTGATTGCCGCCAATGTAATACCAAGGCCAACCATAGAAACCGCCATCTTGCACGTGGGTGGTGTAGTCAGGAACTAAGTTGTCGCCGAGTGCGTCCCGCTCGTTGGTCGCAGTCCAAAGCTCACCAGTCTTGGGATTGATTGCCAGACCAACCGGATTGCGAATACCGGAGGCGAATACGCGGACGCCCGAACCGTCGGGGTTGTATTCAAGAATGTTCGCGCGGTGAAATTCTGTTTTGTGCGTGTCGGGATCGTCGATGTTGGAACCGGAGCCGACTGAGACAAACATTTTCTTGCCGTCTGGCGAAAATGCGACGTCGCGCGTCCAGTGCCCATGGGCATGGCTGGCACCGGGGAAAATTTCGGCAACAATGTCTTGCGCAGCACCGCTCGCCTTGAGGTCGCCATTGTGATAGGGAAATCGCTTTACGGAATCAGTGTCTCCGATATACACCCACTGTGGGTTGTTGCCGGGCGGATAAAAAGCAATTCCAAAGGGACGATGCAAACCCGTGGCAAAAGTGGAAGTCTGCTCCGGCCTGCCGTCTTTGCTGACGCCGCGAAACACTTCGATTTCTCCCTTTGAACTTTCGGCAAGAAACACGTCGCCGTTGGGCGCAGTGCGCAGTTCTCGAGGCTCGTCGAGACCGCTGGCGAAAAGATCCACGGTGAATCCCGGCAACGTCTGCGGCATGGCTCCTTGTGGACGTGAAGCCGGCTCGGGCTCGTTGTTCGCGGATTTCGTAGCGAAGGGCTTCGGCAGATCGTTAACCGTGATCTTGCGCATCCTGCCAGGCTTCTCGGAGCTGTAGTCATAAAAAGGAGAGGAACTCTGGGCGAACAGCACGCCTCCGATTGCGGCACAGCAGAAGACGATCGATAGAACGGCAGGAGTTCTTTTCATATTCACCTTGCGATCATGAAGTTGCAGCAATAACAGATGATGAAATCTAAGACGCGACGGTTGCAGAAGATAGTTCAGGAATTCGCTTTTTGGGGTAATCCGCCAGGAGCAAGCGGCATAGAACGCAGCCGGATACCGGTCGCGCTAAAGATTGCATTGCCGATGGCGGGAGCGATTGCGGTCAGCGGAGTTTCGCCAGCCCCCATCGATGGCTGGTCTTTTCTATCGACGAGTACGACCTCAATTTGCGGGTGATCGCTGAAGCGGGGCACACGATAATCGGCGAGGTGAGGGTTCAATACCCGGCCATTTTCGAAGCGGATCGCCTCGAACAATGCTCCGCCCATGCCTTGCACCACCGCTCCGGCAATTTGATTTTTCAGTCCCTGCGGATTCACAACCGCGCCGCAGTCGAAGGCTTCGACAACGCGGGCTACGCTGACCACGCCATCTTTTACTGCGACTTCGGCGCAAGCGGCAACGTGGCCTCCCTTTTCGACTACGCCTCCCATGCCGAAGCCGCGCCCGGCAGAGGATTTCTGCTTTCCCCATCCGAACTTCTCGGCAGCCGCCTGGAACACAGCGCGCAAGCGATCATTCTTCAAATTCTTTAGCCGGAATTCGAGTGGATCGATTTTCAGCTCGTCCGCCAGTTCGTCCATGTGCGATTCGCGCGCAAAAGTGTTCGCGGCGGCAGCCAGCGAACGATACGAACCCTGGCGCAACGGCTCATCAGAAGGGTGGAAGGCGCTGCGCTGGTTCGGGACCTCGTATGGCGAGCGCATCGCGGAAGGGCCGGAGTTGTAGTTGTCGTGCTCCCAGTAAAGGAGCTTGCCATCTGCCGTGGCCCCACTCGCGATGTCAATGACTCCGGCGGGGCGGAAGTACGCCCAGGTGAATTCCTCCTCGCGAGACCAGATGAGCTTCACGGGTTTTCCCGCAGCCTTCGCGAGCCGCGCTGCTTCGACTGCGGCTTCGCCGGTGTGCTTGCCCCCGTAAGCCGCCCCAGTGTCAGGCACGATTACGCGCACCTTGTCTTCAGAAAGATGGAACGCCTCGGCCAGTTCTCCGCGAACACCAAATGGCCGCTGCGTGCCTGTCCAGACAGTCAACTTGCCATCTTTCCATTCCGCGACCGCGGCGCGTGGCTCAAGCGGAGTGTGAGCAATGTAAGCGACGTTATACGTCTGCTTGAGCGTTTTGGCGGCTTCCGTTCGCGCTTGCTCGACCGAGCCCTGAACGAATTGCTCCCGGTCATCGTCATTTTCGCGGGCAGTTTTGCGTAGATGGTCGAAGAGGTCGCGATCAGAAATCTGTGAAGGCGACTCCCACTGCGCGCGGACAGACTGCGCGGCACGATTGGCGATCATTACATCGTCGGCAGCGACTCCAACAAAGTCGCCGTCACGGACCACGGTCACGCCTGGAATTTTCTCCGCCTGCGACGTGTCGCAAAGAGTCAACTTCGAGTGAAAAGCGTTCGGGCGAACGATTTTGCCGTGGAGCATTCCAGGCAAACTGAGATCGGAAGTGTATTTGTGGGCGCCGGTGACGAAGTCCCTGCCGTCTTTTTTAGGAGCAGAAGCGCCGGCGATCTTCCAGTCGGTTGCCGGGGTGAGATCGGGATCATCTGGAAGAACCGTGGCCAGCTTCTGGCCATGCACCAATTCGCCATAGGAAATCGTGCGGCCCGTTTTTGCATCGTGAATGGCTGCGTTCTTCGCCTGCAGCGCCGAGGGTTCGACGGACCACCGCTTTGCGGCCATTTCGATTAACGTTGTCCGTGCGACAACACTGACGTTCCGCAATTGAGTTCCCATCTGGGGAGTAGTGCGGCTGCCGAACGTGCCCATGTCAAAAGGCGTGAGATCGGTGTCACCCATGAGCATGCGCACCGACGAGAGCGGCACGCGCAGTTCTTCAGCGACCTGTTGGGCAAGCGAAGTCCGTACGTTTTGACCGACTTCAACTTTGCCGGTAAAGGCCGTTACCTGGCCGTCTTCATCGATGTGCAGCCAGGAATCAAGATCTTTCGGCAACTCGTGGCCGTGGTGCGAGGAAGCGCCGGATTCCTGTGACAAGGAGGAACACGAGACGACTCCGACGAACAGTCCTCCTCCAAGAACTTTGAAGAAATTCCGCCGGTCGAGATCGAAGAGGTGGCCTAGTTTGGAAATCGAATCATGCTCGCGAAGTTCCCTGTCGCGACAGTGCGATTCAGGCGATGCCAACATGGAATTGCTGTCAGGCATGAGTCCCACCTCGCTTCAGCTCTGCCGCGCGATGAACGGCTTCGACGACCCTCTGGTACACGCCACAGCGGCAAATGTTGCCGTCCATGTGGCTGACGATTTGTTGATTCGTTAAAGTCGGAGTCCGGTCGAGCAGAGCGCTCGCGGCTAGAATCATTCCCGGAGTACAGTAGCCGCATTGAAAGGCTTCCACCTCGAGAAATGCCTGCTGCACCGGATGAAGCTTGTCACCGCGGGCAAGCCCTTCGATGGTTGTGATCTTTTTCCCCGCAGCAGAAGAAACCTGCATGCGGCAGGAACGAACCGGCGAGCCCGACACTAAAACGGTGCAAGCGGCGCATTGGCCCTCGCCGCAGCCGTACTTCGCCCCAGTCAATCCGAGATCGTCTCGCAGGACATACAGAAGGGGCTTTTCAGGTTCGACGTTGACCTGGTGCTCCTTGCCGTTTACCAGAAGAGTAAAAGCCATGAGGATGCGCTTACGAAAATTATAGACCGCAAATCAGGCGACGTTCTTTTCCTCTTCACCGGGATCTTCATCCGGGTCGGGAATGGACGATGGTGGATCGCTCGCGGGAAAACTATCCTCAATCGTTTTGTCGAGAGAGTTCTCTTCTCGTTCCTCGTTGGATCGAGCTGGTTTGGGTTGCTCGGCACCCTTAGGATCACCTTGGGGAGTTTTCGGCACTATTGCACCTCTTATGAATACCAAATTAGATGAGGTCTCCAGATGCGGTGTAACTCCGGCAGCGTCTGGCTTTTCGATGGAAGGGTGGAAAGGCTTCGACCGGTCCGAATGTCCCACTTCCGCGAACCGGTGCTTGTACCTTTTCTAACAATAGCTATTACCTCCGTTACCTAGGCCAGAGTACCTGCTCGCCTCTATCTTCTTGACAGAGTTTAAGTTCCGGCTCAATACCAGCCGAAGTTTGGGAGTCCCTGTGCGTAGAGTTTTCCTTCTTTTCGGTCTCATTCTGGCCGCGGTTCCCTCTCTTACGGCAGAAAATGCACAGCTGGATTGTGCTCACATACTGGCCTGGCTCGCAGGTGGGGCTTCCAATCACGTTTTGACTGCGGTTGTAGCGAGTCGCGGCGTGGATTTTCCACTCAGCGTGGCGGTGAAGAATGAGCTCACGGCAGCCGGAGCAAGACCTGAACTCATCGATCTGTTGCGCAAGGTCCAAAGCACAAAGAAACAGATTGCCTGCCCCGCAAGGCTCGCCGAAGCGGCCGCAGACTCTTATCAAAAAAGATTTGACGATGCGGGAGAAATTGTAAGCGCGCTTCTCGAAGAAGACGCCAACAATGGCGCGCTGCATTTCGCGCTGGGATACATCGACCAGCAACAAGGGCTTTGGGACGATGCATTCGATGAGTACACCAACTCCAAGAACGCTGAACCTGGTTTTTCTGAGGTCCACGACCGGCTGGCGCTGGTTTTTTACCAAGGCGACGACGGCGATAACACGATCGGCGAAGCCCGCACCGCGTTGAGCATGGACTTTGACGACCCAGAAGCGTATCGAATGTTGGCACTGGGGCACTACGCGAACGGGCAGTACGAGGCGGCGATGAATGCCTTCCGCGAATCCCTCACCCGCGATCCTCAAAATGCCGAGTCATATTACGAAATGGGCCTGGTTGCAAAAGATCAAGGTTCCGCGGCAGAGGCGGTCCAGTATTTCCGCAAATCTCTGGAGCTGAATCCGAAACGGTGGCAGGTCCATAACAGCCTGGGGGCGGTCCTCGGGCAAAGAAAGTTGTTCGACGAAGCCATTGCGGAATTGAAGAAGGCAAAGGCATTGGCGCCAACTGAACCCTCAGTGCGTGAAAACCTGGCAAACATTTATTTCGGGAAAGGTGACTACGATAAGGCGATCTCCGAATATCGCGAACTCTTTCACACGGACCCGAATTGGCGGCATGGCCACGATTCCTTGGCACGCGCGTACATGGCTAAGGACGAATACGCACCGGCAATCGCGGAGATGAAATTAGCGGTGGAAGCGGACCCTGCCAGCGCCGGCCAGCATCGGGCGCTTGGCCAGTTGCTTCTGGCGGCTGATCAGCAGGCAGACGCCGTGCGCGAACTCAGAGTTGCGGTAGAACTCGATCCGGCCTCGGCAGCTTCTCACTATTCGCTGGGCACGGGGCTGCTCGAGACCAATCAACTTCCGGCTGCGCTGATTGAGTTTCAGGAGGCGGTTCGACTGGAGCCTTCTGCCGAACATCACTATGCTCTGGCAGCGTGCCTGATGAATATGGGGCGCGACAGTGAGGCGCTGTCCGAGATGCAGACTGCGACGCGGCTGGATCCGGAAAAACAGCTCTATCATGCACGGGAAGAAGAGTTGATGCGGCTGATGAGATTGGGCACAAAACAGCAATAAATTTTTGTTTTGCAATTTGCACGAGGCACGACGAGAGGTCATTTATGGCCAGCGTGAATCCCCAAAATTCTCAGACAGCAGGTGCGGCGGCCCCAGCGCCCGCGAGGCAGGTTGATCGGTTTCAGCAAGAGCCCGGATTGGGCCCCAAGCACATTGGCTACGGTCTGCCTTGCGCCAAGTGCAAGACCTACTACACTGCCGATCTCGCGGCCTGTCCGGTATGTCAAAGCCCACAAAGAGTTTCGCCGGCCGCAGCGCCGACCAAAGTTGCGCCCGCCGAGCAATTGCCAGATCCGAAACAACTGGAAGCCGAGCGGGAACGATTTTTACATGAGCTCAAGTCGCAGGTCACAGCGGCGCCGTTGCCACCTGAGTCAGCCACGCCGGCGCACCATTGCAATCGCCATGAAAAACATCCCAATTCCGCCGCTCCCGCTGACATCTGCCAGGGCTGCTATGACGAACTCCAGGAGCGCGTCGACGTGCTTGAAGCCGCCATGCACATCGACCTTCGCGAAGCGGCGCAGATCGTGTATGACGCGGTGTGGGCCGACACCTCCGACCCAAGCAAGACGTACCAGAATGCCGCGCAGGCTTTGCTGGTAGAACTGCGCCGACGTTCGGCAATTACACAAGTCTTTGGGCAGTTGCAAACGCCGATTAACTAGTCAGCACAAAAGCTGTGTCTTCCGGCTCGGTGTGTACCGATTCCGCTCGGGGAAACGCCCTTTCAGTTTGCAACCAGCTTCACGGTAGTGCAGTGGGTACGGCTTGGATTGTGTTTAACATGAATGGCGCTCCGCCGCCGTCCTCCTCTTCAAGCCCGTCTGGATTAAAAACGAGAAAGGCGTGGGATCCATCCGGGGTCACCCAAGTCACGGTAACAAAACCATAGGGGTCCGCCGTGATTGCGCTTACTGTCGCCGGCCCTGAAACTTCTCCATATTGCTGGAGAGCTAAATTATTTTTCTGAACCCGAATCGCGAAATAATCCTGGTTGGTTCCGATGAAGAGAAAATTCTTGTTTGCCGCAAGGTAGGCTATCGTGGTCGCGCCGCCCGTCAGAGGTAAATTCACTGTCTTGAATAACGTGACGGTGATGGTGTCGGTGTCTGCTGTAATCGTGTCGACTTTTTTGTAAATGTAAAGCTCCACGCCGGTTCCGCTCGAGCCGGCAGCCGTATCCAAGACGTAGATATTGCGAGTCACAGTGCCTTTTGCTAGATTCGACGCCGGGTTTCCTTCAATCATTGGCCCTATCTTCCCAAACGGGCCAATCGTGCCCGCGCCGTAGCAACCCGATGTCTCACCAACAGATCCGCAGACGCTCCAGTCGATTTTGGTGCTGCCCAACAACGAGTACGTGGTTGAAAGAGTTGAATCGATTGCCGCGGCACTGAGTCCGACGGCGGTCGCAAGCAGAATGAATATCAACGAAAGGCCGCGAATCCGAGAGTTGAGCATATTCAAGGTGGTTCCTTCCGTCCGGCGCACTAAAAACCGGGTAGATTGTACACTTCGCTCCCATTTGCAGACATCTGAAAAAACTCGGTGAGTATTCTGGGTTTGACAACGTATACTGCTATATAGCAGTATCGCAGCTGTCCATCTGAGCCTCGTGGGGTACCCAAGGAGGTACACAAATCCCATGCCCCTAACCACCATCGATTGGGCAGTCATCGTCGGATACCTGCTGGTGAATCTCGCGATCGGGATTTACTACCGGCGGCGCGCCAGCGGCAATACGGAAGAGTTCTTCGTTTCTGGACGAGATGTCTCGTGGTGGCTGGCAGGGACCTCGATGGTGGCGACCACGTTCGCGGCCGACACGCCGTTGTTCGTTTGCGGCGTAGTCGCGAAGCAAGGAATCGCGGGCAACTGGATCTGGTGGGGGTTCTGCGTCGGCGGAATGCTGACGGTGTTCTTTTTCGCCCGGTACTGGCGGCGAGCTGAAATTCTTACGGACGTGCAATTCTGCGAAATTCGTTATGGCGGGAAGCCCGCGGCATTCCTCCGAGGTTTCAAGTCAATTTATCTCGGCCTGTTTATGAACTGCTTCATCCTCGGCTGGGTGACGCGGGCGATGGTAAGCATCATCACGGTGATCCTGGGGCCAATGATTGCGGAAGGGCGCGTGCTGAACCTCGGGTTTCTGGGCCACTACACGCTGGGCGATCCGCGGAATACGGCGCTGGCAATCTGCATCTTTATCATCATTCCGTTTACGGGTTTGTATACGTTCATCGGCGGACTGTGGGGCGTGCTGGTCACGGACCTGTTTCAGTTCGTGCTCAAGATGGCCATGATCATCGTGCTCGCCTGGGTTGCGGTGGTGAAGATTGGCGGCATGCACGCATTGCAGGCACATTTGCAGACAATCAATCAGAACATTCAGGCTACGGGAACAGCGACTTCAAATCCCATGGCTTTTCTTCCTGATTTTGGCCAAGGATGGGTAAGCAACGCGCTGTGGACTTTGCCGGTCCTCACTTTCATCGTGTATCTCGGCATGCAATGGTGGCTGGCATGGTATCCGGGCGCCGAACCGGGTGGCGGAGGATACGTAGCCCAGCGCATGTTCAGCGCCAAGGACGAAAAGAATTCGCTGGGTGCGACATTGTGGTTCAACATCGCCCATTACGCCCTGCGACCATGGCCATGGATCGTGACCGCCTTAGTTGCGATTGTTGTCTATTCGCCAAATGGCGGTCTTCAGCCGAGTGCGGCGTTCGCAGCGAATCCCGAGCAAGGTTACGTAATGGTTCTACGTGACTTCTTGCCTCCAGCGCTTCGCGGCGTAATGGTCGCGGCTTTTCTGGCGGCGTTCATGTCAACCGTGGGCACACAGTTGAACTGGGGATGCTCATACTTGGTGAATGACTTGTACAAGCGTTTCCTGGTCCGCAATTCAACAGAGCGGCATTACGTAATGATCAGCCGTGTTATCACCGTTCTGCTGGTGCTCGCCAGTGGATACACGGCGGCGCAATTGAAATCGATCGGCGCGGGATGGGAACTGGTATTGAATATTGGGTTCGGGACGGGCGCGGTGTACATCCTGCGCTGGTATTGGTCGCGGATTAACGCGTGGAGCGAGATTTCGGCGATGGTCGTTGCCGCGGCGGTAACAATTGGCTTGCGCGATTTCTCGTTCGCGGGAAATGATGCGCTGGTTTATGCGAAGAAAACATTGATCACCGGCGGGATCACCACAATTGCCTGGATCGTGGTTACGTTCCTCACTCCGGCCGAAAGTGATGCGACGCTGATCGCTTTTTATCGGCGTGTGCATCCGACGGTTTACGGCTGGCAGCGCATCGCTAGCCTTGTTCCTGAACTACCGCCAGTAAAAGACGTCGCGAGTAATGCGTTCAGTTGGGTGATGGGCGTGGTGCTCGTATATGGTTGCCTTTTCGGAATCGGCAAGTTGGTATTCGAGCAGTGGGGACAGGGAATACTGCTGCTCGCAATCGCCGCGATTGCCGGCTATTTGATCTTCTGGGATTTGTCGCGACGGGGATGGGAAACCCTATCGGGGAAGGAAGCTGCGTCAACTCCCCAAGTCGCGAGCGCCGATTGAGCATTTTTGGCGTTAGGACCACGGGCGAGGACGCCCGTGGCGCCACAAGCTTATCCATTCAACTTGAACCAGAGTCGGCCTTTGTGCTAGAAAGAGCCCTATGTCGCCGTCCGGACCATAGACGGCCGCAATTAGATGAAACCGAACCTAATCTGTAAGGCAATGCAGCACGCATCATCAGAGGGGAAATTGTAATCGTAGAATCCGGCGCCTCCGGAACTCCCTCGCAGCAGTTCCGCCGGTGTAAGACACGAAACCTCCTAGCCATTTTTGGAGTTTCGGATGTTGGTGTTCAAAAAGCGTGACCAGACTGGAATCCCTTCCTGCGCCTGGTGCACTTCCAAATACTGTCACAAGCATCGCGCTATCCACAGTCCACTGATTTCCAATAGACAAGCCAACTCAGCAATTGCCGGAGGAAGACATGGCGACGAATCTCGTCCAAATTGAAAATGATTCTGACATCAAGGCCCGTTTGGAAGCCGAGCGCGCGCGGCTGCGGAAATTGGCTGGGCTCGACCAGCCGCAGCACTTTCACCGTCCGATCGAGCGGGCGTTCACTGCCGACCAGCGTCCGCACACGACGATTCTTTTCGGTGGCTTCACCTGGAAGCACGAGGACCTGATTCGCGCCGTCTTTCAAGGTTGCGGCTATAAGTGCGAAAAGATTCCGGTGCCCGACGTCGCCGCCTTCCAACTCGGCAAGGAGTATGGCAACAACGGCCAGTGTAATCCGACGTATTTCACTGTGGGGAATCTGGTGCAATATTTGCAATTTCTAGAGAAGGAAGGAATTCCTCGCCAGCAGATTCTCGACAATTATGTCTTCTTTACTGCGGGATCGTGCGGCCCCTGCCGCTTCGGCATGTACGAGGCCGAGTATCGCTTTGCGCTCAAGAACGCCGGCTTTGATGGTTTCCGCGTGCTGCTGTTTAAAGACAGCGATGGAATCAAGGCCGCGTCCGGCGAGCCGGGTTTGAAATTCACGATTGATTTCGGTTTTGGCATGTTGAACGCGTTGCACTTAGGCGACGTGATCAATGATCTTATCTATCAGATTCGTCCCTATGAAGTGAACAAAGGCGAGACTGATCGCGTTTTCCACGAGATGGTCGAGGGTCTCTGCGAAGACCTGAAAAATCGTAAGGCATTCGAGATTGAGCAGAGTGCGCCCGAATGGCTGAAACCAAGAGTCAAGAAGAACAAGATCCTGCGCAACACCCTCAACGTCTTCGGCAAGTGGCATGAGCACATGTGGGGCAAGGATTACTTGGCCGCACTCGAACACGCGCGAGAGAAGATGAACGCAATCGAGATCGACCGCACGCGCGTGAAGCCGACGGTGAAAATCACCGGCGAATTCTGGGCGCAGACCACCGAAGGCGATGGGAATTTCCACATGTTCGAGTTCCTGGAGCGCGAAGGCGCGCAGGTGCTGGTTGAGCCGATCGCGACGTGGGTGGCGTACTTGATGTATCAAGCCAAGGCACACGCCAAGGCAAAATGGGGAGCGAAGCAGCCCTACAAGAATCCGGAGTGGTACGAGTTCAAAAAACAATTTGCGAACTACATCGGCCTGCGCAAGAAACTATGGGGAATCAGCGTCGGCCAGAAGATGTGGAACTTTTTCTATCACCGGACGGCCGAGAAGATGGGCGGCATCACCCACCATCTGGCGCCGCAGCAGGAACTGGCTGACTTGGCGAAGCCGTTCTACAACCAATTGGCCCGCGGCGGTGAGGGTCACCTCGAAGTCGGCAAGAACATCTATTACACGATCCACAAGCTGGCACATATGGTGCTGGCGCTGAAGCCGTTTGGCTGCATGCCGTCAACGCAATCGGATGGCGCGCAATCAGCTGTCATCAACAAGTTCAAAGACATGATTTTTCTGCCTATCGAAACTTCCGGCGAAGGCGAGGTCAATGCGCACAGCCGCGTGCAGATGGCGCTTGGCGAAGCCAAGGTCAAGGCCAAGGCAGAATTCGAGCAGTGCCTGAAATCGACCGGCAAGACGATGGCCGAAATTCGAGAGTATATCGACGAGCATCCGGAGCTGAAGCGGCCGTTTTATCACGTGCCGCACCGCGAAGGCGTGGCGGGAACTGCGGCGCAGTTCATTCTGCACGTGAGCGACCGGATCGATAAAGATACCCGGTTCTGGAAGAAATCGCGCGTGCGAGTGCAGGAAACGGCGCCGGCAATGTCAGGCGATTAAAACAAGCTTCACCGCCGAGCACGCCGAGATCGCAGAGAAAACAAGACCAACATTCCTCGGCGAACTCGGCGATCTCTGCGGTCAAATGCTTTTGACTTAGACGAGCGAGGAATGATGCACGACCACAGTAAAAAGGGTCCAGCACTGATTCAGATTGCGGGAATCGAAACCAAGCCGGTCCAGCCGAGGCCACAGAAACCGCACGACCATACCACCAAGTTCCTCGTCGGTCTTGATGTGGGCTCAACCACGGTGAAGGCGATCGTTGTCGATGCTGCCAGCGACCAAATTCTCTGGCAGGACTACCAGCGTCACGAAACCAAGCAGCCGGAGAAAACCCTCGAATTCCTGAAGCGCATGGAAGCCGACGCCGGCATCAATCGGCACAACACGCGAATGTTTCTTACCGGCTCGGGCGGTGGCGGAATCGCCGAACAGATCGGCGCGAAGTTCGTGCAGGAAGTGACGGCGGTTTCGCTCGCAGTTGAAAAGCTTCATCCCGAGGTTTATTCAGTCATCGAGCTCGGCGGGCAGGACGCGAAGATTATCGTCTTTAAAGATGACGAAGAAACCGGGCGCAAGAAAAAAATCCCCTCAATGAATGACAAATGCGCCGGCGGCACGGGCGCAGTCATCGACAAGATCAATGCCAAGCTGAAGATTCCGACGGTCGAACTGGGCAACCAGGGATACCACGGAATCAAGCTGCATAAGGTTGCCGGGAAATGCGGGGTGTTTGCGGAAACCGACATCAACGGATTACAGAAGGTCGGAACCCCTCCGAACGAACTGATGGCGTCGCTCTTTGAAGCGATCGTTCTGCAAAATCTGAGCGTGCTCACCCGCGGCCACACGCTGCGTCCCCATGTGCTTTTGCTGGGCGGCCCGAACAGCTTTATCCGCGGCATGCGCGAAGCTTGGCAGGCGAACATTCCGCGCATGTGGAAAGAGCGCAAGGTTCAGGTTCCCGAAGGGGCGAAACCAGAGGACCTGATCAAGGTTCCGCAAAACGCGCAATACTTCGCGGCAATCGGGGCCGTAGAGTTCGGCAAGAGCGAAGACGATTGCATCGGCTGCTATCGCGGTTACGACCAACTTCTTCATTACATCGAATACGGGCGCCAGGAAGAGAAAGAGAAGTCTGGCGGCAAAGGCCTGGTTGAAAAGCCGGAAGAACTCGACATTTTCAAAGAGGATTACAAGCGTAAGAAGTTCACGCCCGCAGTTCTTCAGAAAGGGAGCACGGTTGGGGGATTTATCGGCATTGATGGCGGCTCGACTTCTACGAAAGCCGTTCTGCTGAACGAGAACGGCGAGATTCTTTGCAAGTCGTATCAACTCTCGAACGGCAATCCGATCCAGGACACCATCGACATGTTCGAGAGCTTGCGCGGGCAGGTGGAAGCGCAGGGCGCGAAGATGGAAGTGCTCGGCGTCGCGACCACCGGATACGCAAAAGATATTCTTAAGGATGTTCTGAAGGCGGATGTCGCGCTGGTTGAGACGGTCGCGCACACCGAATCCGCGCTGAAGTTTTACGAAGATCCGCACGTGATCGTCGATGTCGGCGGGCAGGACATCAAGATCATCATCCTGCACAACGGCCGCGTAAAAGATTTCAAGCTGAACACGCAGTGCTCGGCCGGCAACGGCTACTTCCTGCAATCAACGGCAGAAGGTTTTGGTATCGACGTGAACAAGTACGCCGATCTCGCGTTTTCAGCGAAAGCCATGCCGGTCTTCGGTTACGGCTGCGCCGTGTTCATGCAATCGGACATCGTCAACTTCCAGCGCCAGGGCTGGCAGGCGCAGGAAATTCTAGCGGGTTTGGCTGCTGTGCTGCCGAAGAATGTTTTCTTGTATGTCGCAAGCATTCCGAATCTCGCAGCGCTCGGCACGCGGTTCGTGTTACAAGGCGGAACACAAAACAATCTCGCCGTCGTTAAGGCTGAAGTAGATTTCATCCGCAACAGTTTTCGCGCGGCGGGGAAAAAACCAGAGATCATCGTTCACGAGCATTGCGGAGAGTCGGGCGCGATCGGCGCAGCGCAGGAATCGCTGCGTCTGTGGCGTAATGGGAAATCAACCACGTTCATCGGACTTGAAGCAGTCCGCCGTATTGAATATCGCACCACGCGCAACGAATCCACCCGCTGCAATTTCTGCAAGAACAATTGCCTGCGTACGTTTATTGACGTCCGCACCGAACCCGCGAAGGAACTAATTGCAATTCAGAAGGTCACCAAAGTTCCGCTGATGAAGGGCGAGCAGCGGCTGATCATTGCGACCTGCGAGAAAGGCCTGGTCGAAGATGTCAATGAGATGAAGGACATCAAGGCCGGTCTCGACAAACTGCGCGACCAGTATCCGAACTTCGTGGATTATGCTTCGAAGGAAGTTTTCCGGCCGACGAATGCGAAGAACATTGCTGACCCGCTTCCAACCGCCGGGTTCCTCGGCCGCTGGAGCAAAGAAGCGAAAGAACGGCGCGCGCTGATCGAAGGCCGCGGCAAGATTCGCATCGGCATTCCCCGCGTACTGAATATCTACACTTACGCGCCGCTATTCAACGCATATTTTGAGAGCCTGGGCGTGCAGCCGGAGAATGTTATTTATTCCGACTACACCAGCTCCGATCTTTATCGCGCCGGTGCAAGCCGTGGCGCGATTGATCCGTGCTTTCCGGCAAAGATCGGCATTTCGCACGTCTATAACCTGATTCAGGAAAAACACCGCAAGAAGCCGCTCAACGTCATCTTCTTCCCCATGTATGACGTGCTGCATTCGCCGCTGGTAAATCTACAGGGCACCAACGCCTGCCCGACTGTAACTGCCACTCCGGAAACCGTAAAAGCCGCGTTCACCAAAGAGAACGACGTCTTCGCCGAGAACAACGTGCAGTACATCGACCCGGTGCTGAACTTCGCCGACCACAAGCTGTTCGCGTTTCAAATGCTGCAGGCTTTCCAGTCAGTGCTCGGATTGTCCGATGAAGAAAACGATCGCGCCTGCGAAGCCGGTTTCGCGGCCCTGAAAGAGTACGAAGCCAGCATTCGCCGTCGCGCGCGCCAGGTTTTGGATCAGCTTGAGCGCGAGGACCGCATCGGGATCGTAATGCTGGGCCGTCCATATCATCACGATCCGGGCCTGAACCACGAAATCCTCGATGAATTCCAGAAACTCGGCTATCCGATTTTTTCTCAGAACACTCTACCTATCGACGAAGACATGCTGGAACGGCTGTTTGGAGACGAAGTTCGCGCGGGCGTGATCACCAGTCCGCTTGATATTAACGATGCCTGGAAGAATTCCTATTCGTGCAGCACGAACCACAAAGTTTGGGCGGCGAAGTTCACAGCGCGGCATCCGAACCTGGTGGCGCTCGAAATTTCCAGCTTCAAGTGCGGACACGATGCGCCGATTTACGGCGTGATCGAAGGCATCATCGAAAATTCCGGCACGCCGTATTTCTGCTTTAAGGACCTCGATGAGAATAAGCCCACAGGCTCGATCCGAATCCGGGTCGAGACGATCGACTATTTCCTGCGTCGATATCGCGAAGACGTAATCCGGAAGCGCAAAGCCGTTGAGGATATTGATCGCCAACTCGCGGAACTCGAAGCGCAGTTACGGCGGGAACGGGGGCTAGTCTCCAACCCCGATTCTGTGGTACCAGTGTTCGAGAGCGAAGGCGCTCGCGAACTGCAGGAGATGGCGGGGGATTAGCGCCTTATCCGCCGTTGCGTGCGCTTGATGTCCGCGGAAAATCCAGTTACGCTCGAAGCTCATGATCCTCGCGGGCGATCTGGGCGGCACCAAATGCAATTTGATTCTGTTTGAGAGCGATGGCCGGAAGCTGGTGCCGGTTTTCCGTCGTACTGTGCTCACGGCCGAGTTCTCCGGCATAGAAAAGTTTTTCGAAGACTTCAGGAAATCCGCCGCCGAACAAGGTCACGCAATCAGAGACGGGGTCCTCCGCTGCGCAGGGTTCGGGGTCGCGGGCGCGATCGTGAACGATGAGGTCGTCTGCAACAATCTGCCCTGGACGATCACTCGCAATCGACTCGCAGAAGCACTGAAAATTCCAGCAGCCAATGTTGTGCTCCTGAACGACGTCGAGGCGGCTTCGTCGAGCCTTGAATATCTGGAAGGCGACGATCTGCTTGTGCTCAATCCCGGAACGCCGCAACCGCGAGCTCCAAAACTTTATATCGCAGCCGGCACTGGACTAGGTGAATCGATCCTGTTCTGGAGCGGTGAGCGCTATCGAGTCTCTGCTTGTGAAGCCGGGCTGAGTGATTTTGCCCCCGGCACCGATCAGGAAATGTGCGTGCTCGCGAGCATGCGAAGGCGCATGCCGCGCGTTTGCACCGAGGAGATCGTTTCGGGTCGCGGGTTTCGCGCCATTCACGAGAGTCTTTTCCCGGATGTCCAGCACGCGTTTTTTACAAACGGCTCTGACGCGGCGGCCAATATCACGCACCAGGCATTTGCCAATTCCTGTACCGCGTGCGCTGAGAGTCTGCACATCTGGACGCAGGCTTACGGCTCCGAAGCGGGAAACATGGCATTACGCGCGCTGCCCTTCGGTGGCGTTTACATTGGCGGTGGAATCGCGTTGAAGATCCTGCCGAAGCTCAAGGATGGAACATTCGTGAAAGCGTTTCGCGACAAGACCCTGCTCAGCGAGGAACTGGGGCGAATTCCGATCTGGGTGGTTCTCAATCATGACGCGCCAGTGCTGGGCGCGGCCTACCGCGCGCTCGCGAACACAAAACCCTAGCCGGTTCGCGATTCTTTTCTTTTAGCAATTTTGCTCTTGCGGGCCCGAAGGATCGCGACTATGCTTGCCTCCTTCCCCGACAACTTCATCCGATTTCAATAGAAGGAGTCCGCCATGATTCCCTTTGATGGCCAATTTGCCGAACAGACCATGCTGCCGCTGGCGGCGGCGGCGTACGATGGCACGCAACCGCCGCAAAATTTCGTACTGAACCAAACCGCATTCGAAATCCTTGCCAACCCGGCTCAACCGTCTGTACAGAACCGGATGGCACGATTGGATCCAGCGCAAAAAGCGAAACACCAGAAGGTGCTGCAGAGTATGTTAAGCCAGCCGAAACAGCCGAAGGGAGCAGCGTCGGACACGGCCGTGCGGACGCTCGCGGCGGCACCAGCAGCGAATTTGCACTTCGGATGGTTCTGCCTGGACCAGCCGAACAATCGGCTGATCGCCGCTTTTCGCGGAACAGAATTCATCCACGATTGGCTCGATGATTTCGATTTCGTGCCAGCGCCCTATGCGCCGGTGCCGGGGCGCGGAACGGTGCATCAGGGATTTCAGTTGGTTTACCTGACGATTCGCGACAACCTGATCGGCCTCTTGAACCAGCACTCGCCGGGGTTCAACGAAATTCTGATCACCGGTCACAGCCTGGGCGGTGCGTTATGCGCTCTGGCTGCAGTTGACATTGTCAATGTGAACACGAATCTTGCCCCCGTGGTTTATACCTGGGCCGAACCGCGCGTCGGGCATGATGATTTCATTACTTTCTACAACACTCATATAAACATTTGCTATCGCGTGGTAAACGTGTGGGACGTGGTTCCTCATCTTCCACCGGACATTGCGGGTTATGGGCACGAAGGCAATCAGGTCACGATTGACAGCGGCTTCTCGCTCGACGTGGTGCATAACCATGTGCTCGCTACCGGTTATGTGCCAGGCATGCACACGTGGAACCAGAACCATCCGGTACAGAGTACGCAACATATGGGGAGGATGGCGGTGTCGGCGATGGTGGGGCAGGTGAGATAGGTCAACAGTCGCCAAAATTTTGCTTCGCTCGGCAATGACATGGGCCGGGAAGGGCACGAGTTTACTTCGTGCCGAATGCCTGGGGATCGAGTGATTGGCTTCAGCCGCTGAGGTCACGCCGCGAACAGTATTCCCTCAGCGGCTAAAGCCGCATCTTCACGAGGTGCCCTATCGGCACGACTGAAGTCGTGCCCTTCCCGGTTATGCTCCTGCAAGAAGGCGCAAGTCACTCCCATGTCAGTCTTCGAAATTGCGGAGCGTCCGCGGCCCGATAGCCAACGAACATTTTGAGCCCAGCTACGATAGCTTGTAACCCAAAATCCGTCCGAAGAAAACGCACATTGGATAACCGATTACGAACCACCAAAGCAGATGCCACGGACTTAGTTTGAAATAAAGAACTAAGCACACCCCAACCAATTGCCAAACCCAGATCCAGTTAGACGGGTCTGTCCATTTTTGTCTCTCACCGAATCCGTTGTAGCTCCATTTAGTGCTCCAGAGGCACCCGAGACAAACAACAACGTTAAGGATGACGAACGACCACCTCAATATACTCATGCCGACCCTCCCCCGAATCTCGGTCGTAACCCATGTGAGTCGTTTCGCAAAGATCTAATAGAAACATGACGTGTCCAGACTGCAAGGGCAAACGAACTGGGATTTCAACGACTCTTTCGCCGGAAGGGAATCCTACAACTGAAACTCGCGTTTGTAAAAGATGTGACGCCAAGGGCGCCGTTGGTCGAAAAATGTTTTCACATGATCGCCACAGAACGCGCGTTGGACCGTTCAGAGCTAGCACACGTTGTTCCTGCCAGGCACCCCAAAAAAGGTCGGACAGAGCCTGCCCCGAGCGAAAGTCGAGGGAAATGTCCGACCCACACGAGCTTTTGCTGCATCAAGCGAAACCCGTGAAGTCCGTCATGGCGGTGGAAGAACGGCCATTTATGGCCGCGTTCATGACGCATTCAGCAGAAGCGAGCTTTAGCTCGACAGGCCAAAAGGGGCACTGCTCGAGTCTTGTAACGCGGCGCTAAAGCGCCGCGCTTCCACGTCGAGATCGAGAGAAACAGACTCTAAGCAAAAAAGGTCGGACAGCAATGTCCGACCCAGATATTGATGTACTTCGCGGGCGAGCCGCCCACGCCACACGATTATTCTTCTTTTGTCTCGCCCGGAACGTCGGCGGCTGCGCCCGACTCGCCAGCTTCGGCGCGTTGCTGCTCGGCTTCTTCCATCGCCTTGCGAGTTTCTTCCGCTTTCTTGGCGCGAAGTTCGGCGCGCTTCTGGCGCTTTTCGTCGAGCACCTGTTCGCTGCCGAGTAGTTCGATGAAAGCGGTATCCGTAGCATCGCCTTTTCTCCACGCGGTGCGAACGATGCGCGTGTAGCCGCCGTTACGATCGCCAAAACGCGGGCCGATGGTTTCGAAAAGCTTTTTCACGGCTTCGTCAGTCATGAGATACGAAGCAGCCTGACGGCGCGCGGCGAGATCTCCGCGTTTCCCGAGCGTGATCATCTTCTCGACAGAGGGGCGTAGCGCTTTCGCTTTAGGGACAGTGGTCTCGATCCGCTCTTCGATGATGAGCGAAGTGACCATGTTCCGCAGCAAAGAGCGGCGGTGAGAGGTGGTACGTCCGAGTTTGTAACCAGATACTTTGTGACGCATGGTTAACCCCAGTGATTCGTGACTAGTGATTAGTGGCTAGTCGCTCTGCAATCATCCGCGGCAAAAAGAAGTGGCTAGTCACTAATCACTAGCCACTAGCCACTCAGTAATTATCGTCCGGACCGTAGGCCGAAGCCGGGAGCGGGACGTTCGACGTTGGGCCGGGGACAGCGTTCCCGTGCTCGTCGATCTTCATGCCCAGGCTCAAACCCATGGTGCCGAGAATTTCCTTAATTTCGTTCAGCGACTTGCGGCCGAAATTTTTCGTTTTCAGCATTTCGGCTTCGGTCTTCTGCACCAACTCGCCAATGGTCTGAATGTTCGCGTTCTTCAGGCAGTTATAACTGCGCACCGAAAGCTCGAGCTCTTCGACGGAACGGTTCAGATTTTCGTTCTTGATCTCGGGCTTGCGGTCTTCAGTGGTGGTGCCGGTCTCGATATCTTCCTCGAAGTTGATGAAGATGTTCATGTGGTCTTTCAGCAGTTTTGCCGAAAGCCCAATCGCATCCGCCGGAGTGATGGAGCCATTTGTCCAAACTTCGAGCGTGAGCTTGTCGTAATCGGTGATCTGTCCCAGACGCGCGGCCTCAACCGTGTAGTTGCACTTGCGCACCGGCGAGTGGACTGAGTCGATCGGAATAAATCCAATGCCGAGATCTTCGTCGAAGTTCTTATCGGCTGAGACATAGCCGCGGCCGCGCTTCAGGCGCATTTCCATATCGAGCTTGCCGCCTTCGCTGACCGTCGCGATGTAGACGTCTTTATCGAGGACTTCGACATCGCCGTCGGCTTCGATCATGCCGGAAGTCACAACCCCCGGTTGATCGGAGCGAAGATAAATAGCCTTGGGCGCATCGCCGCTCAGCTTAAAGGGAACCTGCTTCAGGTTCAGGATGATGTCGGTCGCGTCTTCAACCACGCCGGGGATCGACTGGAACTCGTGCAACACGCCATCGATTTTAACGGCGGTCACTGCCGCGCCTTCGATCGAGCTCAGCAGCACGCGGCGAAGCGCGTTGCCGATGGTGGTGCCGAAGCCACGCTCAAAGGGCTGCGCCCAGAAGATTCCGTACTTATCGGTTAAGGTTGAATTATCGACTGCGAGACGTTTTGGTTTTTGAAAACCTTTCCAAAGCATTTGTTTCTCCTTCGGCCATGTGGCTCAATCGTGACTCGCTGAGTGGTCCAACTCAGGTCACCGTCACAAAAGGCTGATCTGGCACGAAAAGTGGACCTTTAAAACCGTCGTTGGTCGTTGGTCTTAAGTCGTTGGCCAAAACACTTGCCGCATGCCGCGATGTTTTGCCGACGACGAACGACCAATGACGAACGACGAAAGCTCAAACGTTACTTGCTATACAACTCCACGATCAACTGCTCGTTCACCGGCAGTTGAATGTCTTCACGCTTGGGTAGCGCGGTGACGCGGCCCTTGAAATTCTCGCGATCGATCTCCAGCCAGTTCGGAGGATTCGCGTGCGCCGCGAATTCCTTCGCCTGCTCGAGAATCGGCAGCTTGCGGCTGCCTTCGCGAATTGCGATCTCTTCGCCCACGGACACCTGATAGGAAGGAATGTTGACCTTCCGCCCATTGACCGAAACGTGGCCATGACGAACGAGTTGGCGCGCCTGGCGACGGGAAATTCCGAATCCCATGCGCAAGACTACGCTATCGAGACGGCGCTCGAGCTGCTGCAAGAGCATTTCGCCGGTCACGCCCTTATGGCGCACGGCTTTCTCAAAGTAGTTGCGGAATTGGCCTTCCTGGGTGAAGTAAATCCGTTTGGCTTTCTGCTTTTCGCGCAACTGCAGGCCATATCCGACGACCTTCGCCTTGCGGTCTTTACCGTGCTGGCCGGGAGCGAAGTTACGCTTCTCGATTGGACACTTGTCGCTGAAACACTTCGGTCCCTTGAGGAACAGCTTCATGCCCTCGCGGCGGCAAAGGCGACAGACTGCATCTTTGTAACGTGCCAAGTTTGCTTCTCCTTATTGAAACCGGTTTACAGGATTGGCATCCCTTCTTCCCGGTTGAAAATCCTGTCGTGCGTCCCGCGTCCTGCGTCGCACGATTAGTTCTTCAGCGCACGACGCCCGACTCACGGCGTGCGACGAAGTGTAAAACTACACACGCCTTCTCTTCGGCGGCCGGCAGCCGTTATGCGGAATCGGGGTCACGTCTTTAATTGCGCGAACATCGATCCCTGCAGCCGACAACGCCCGAATCGCCGACTCGCGACCCGATCCCGGGCCGCTGACCCGCACTTCCACGCTGCGCACGCCGTGATCGCGGGCCATGTTGGCGGCATTCATCGCCGCCTGCTGCGCGGCGAACGGAGTACCCTTGCGTGATCCGCGGAAGCCGAGCGAACCCGAACTCTTCCAGGAGAGTACATTGCCGGCCTGATCGCTGATGGTCACGATCGTGTTGTTGAAGGACGCTTGAATATGCACCACGCCAAACGAGACGTGTTTGCGTTCCTTCTTTTTGAAGGTCTTCTTTTTGCCCTTCTTCTCCGGCGCCGCTGCGCCGCCCGCTGCTGCTGCTGGTTTTGCCATGTATCGTCCTTGGTCGTTCGTCGTTGGTCGTTCGCAAAATCACTTGCGACATCGGTTTTGGCCAACGACCAAAGACCGACGACCTACGACGGTTATGTTTTTGCTGTCGCCTTCTTTTTCTGTGCGACGGTCCCTTTGCGCGGACCCTTGCGGGTGCGAGCATTGGTATGCGTGCGCTGACCGCGCACTGGCAGGTTGCGGCGATGCCGGAACCCACGATAGGAACCGATTTCGATCAGCCGCTTAATGCTCATCGAAACTTCCTTGCGCAGATCGCCTTCAACCAGTCCTTCGCCTTCGATCACCTGACGAATGCGGTTGACCTCGTCTTCGCCGAGGTCCTGCACTTTCTTCATCGGGTCAACGTTGGCTTCAGCCAGAATACGCGTCGAGCGCGGAACGCCGATTCCGTAAATGTAAGTCAGCGCGATGAACGACCGCTTGTTACGCGGGAGATCGACGCCTGCAATGCGTGCCATGTGTTATTTACCTCCGGCAGCTCTAATAGTCAGCTCTTGAGCTTTTAGCCTTTAGCTCTTAGCCAAACTGAACCAGCTAAAGGCCAAGAGCTAACAGCTAAGTGCTGATTATCCTTGCCGCTGCTTATGTTTCGAATTCACGCAGATCACGCGCACCACGCCCCGGCGGTGGATGATCTTGCACTTATCACAAATTTTCTTTACCGATGCGCGTACCTTCACAAAACCCGTCCTTGGTCCTTCGTCGTTGGTCGGCCGCTCGAAGCTCGCCGCCCACAGCTCAAAGCTTATTTGTACCGATACACAATTCTTCCGCGATTCAGATCGTAGGGCGAGAGCTCGACTGCGACTTTGTCCCCGGGCAGAATGCGGATGAAATTCTTGCGCATCTTGCCGGAAACATGTGCCAGCACCTGGTGCTTGTTTTCCAGTTCCACCTTGAACATGGCGTTGGGCAGCGGCTCAAGCACCGTTGCCATCACTTCAATCGCGTCTTCTTTGCTCATTCGCTCCTAAAATCAGTGGTCAGTGACTAGTGGTTAGTGAGTAGTAAGAAGTGGAACTGGCCACTGACCACTAATCACTGAGTTAAAATCACTGGCCCATTTCTCGTCACTGCCACACAGTGCTCGAAGTGGGCGCTCGAACTGCCATCAGCGGTGACGGCGGTCCACTTGTCATCCAAGACTCTCGCTTCCGGACGGCCTGAGTTCACCATCGGCTCAATGGCCAGCACCATACCCTCGCGAAGCCGGGTACTCCCGCCATTCGAACGGAAGTTCGGAACCTGGGGCTCTTCGTGCAGCTTGGTGCCGATGCCGTGCCCGACAAACTCACGCACCACGCTGAAGCCGTTGGCCTCAACATACTCCTGCACGGCCGCTCCGATATCGCTGACCGTGTTGCCGACCTTTGCCTGCTCGATCGCTTTGTAAAGCGAAGCTTCAGTTACTTCCAGCAGTTTCTTTCGCTCTGGCGAAACCCCGTCGCCGACGGCAACTGTGATGGCCGCGTCGCCGTAGTATCCGTCGAGAACTACGCCGCAATCGATCGAGACGATGTCTCCCGCCTTCAAAACCCGCTTGGCTGACGGAATGCCGTGCACGATTTCATCATTCACCGACGTGCACAACACGCATGGGTAGTCGTAATAGCCCTTAAACGCTGGCTTCGCGCCCAGTTCCCGGATCCTCTTCTCGGCCGTCTTCTCAAGATCAAGCGTGGTCACGCCTGGTGCGACCATGCTCTTCAGTTCGTCGAGGATCTGGCGCACGATGTGGCCGCTGCGCCGCATTTTTTCGATCTCGGATTGCGACTTGCAAACAATCGCCACGCGCGTCAGTTCCCTTTGGCCGCGCCACAAGCGTGGCCATCAATCTCTTTGAACATGGCGGTGGTAACTTCATCCACCGGCTCATCGCCGTTAATTGTAACTACCCGGCCCAATTTCTCGTAATAAGCTGCCACGGGCTTGGTCTGGCGCTCGTATGTATCCAGGCGCTCACGTATGACTTCGTCGCGGTCATCGTCACGAATGACCAGCTTCGAGCCATCCTTGTCACAGATTTCGTCAACCCGAGGCGGATTGGAATGGACGTTATAGATCGACCCACAAGTGGGGCAAGTCCGCCGTCCAGTGATCCGGAGCAACAACTTATTATAATCGACCTGGATACGGATCACAATCGGCAGCCAGGAAGCCCATTTTCCGTTTTCAAAGAACTCAAATTTCAAAAATGCGTCCAGCCACGCCGCCTGCTTCTGGGTGCGCGGGAAACCGTCGAGGATGAACCCGCGTTCGGCGTCTGGCTGTCGCAGCCGCCAGGCTACGATGTCACAGACCATGTTGTCTGAAACCAGGTCGCCGCGGGCAATGACGGACTGTACTTCCATCCCCAGCGCGGTCTGCTGCTTCACGTGCTCGCGAAGCAAGTCTCCGGTTGAAACCTGGGGAATATGGTAGTGTTCCGAGATCCGCTTGGACTGGGTGCCTTTGCCAGCGCCCGGTGGCCCCAGCAGCACGACCGGCCCGATAATCCGCAACACCTGCTCCGCCATCACCCTGGCCCCGCCCGCTCCTCGCGCCCGCAAAGTCAGCTTCGCAGGAACCTCGATGTCACATTCCGCCGAACCTGAATCGGGTCCGATGGGGAAGCTTACCCTTGTACTCACCGCTCTGAAAACTCGCCGCCGATATTCGCTATGCCCAGTTGCGACGACCGCGGACCCGGCCGCTGCGGGGGGTAAAGCCGTCATAATGCCGCATGATCAATTGCGACTCGACCTGATTGACAGTGTCCATGGCCACGCCCACCACAATCAGCAGCGAAGTACCGCCAAAGTAGAAACTCACCCCCAGACCGTTAAGCATCCAGTTGGGCAAACCTTCAAAGAACCGTCCAAGCGCGCCGTACAAGTGGTTCAAGTGAATACCGGTAATCATCCATTCCGGAATCAAGGAAATGATAATCAGGTAGATCGCGCCCACCAGGGTGATACGAGTGAGAATCTCGTTGATGTGGTCAGCGGTCCTTCTTCCGGGGCGGATGCCAGGAATGAACCCGCCGTACTTGCGCATATTGTCGGCAACTTCGTTGGGGTTGAAGACGATGGATACATAGAAGTAGGCAAAGAAAATAATGCCTGCCGCATAGAGGACGGTGTAGAGCGGCTCACCCCAGTAGAGAGCGCGCAAAACCGGGCCGAAATGCGGATTGTCTCGCAAGCCCAAGAGCAAGGTCTGGGGAATGGTCACGATCGACGACGCGAAGATCACCGGCATGACACCGCCGGAATTCACGCGCAAAGGCAGATGGGTCGATTGCCCTCCCATCATCTTGCGGCCGATGATTCGCTTGGCGTATTGCACCGGGATGCGCCGCTCGCTGCGCTCGACGTAAACGATAAACGCGACTACCGCGATCATCACGATGATCAGGCCGATCATGAGAGGTAGAGTCAAAGCCCCCCAGGCATCGGTTCTGGCCTTCTCGTACAAGTCGTAAACGCCGCGCGGCAAGCCCACGACGATGCCGGCGAAGATCAAAAGCGACATTCCATTGCCGATACCGCGTTCGGTAATCTGTTCGCCCAGCCACATGATGAAAACACTGCCCGTGGTCAGGGTAAGAACCGTCATCAGGACAAAGCTGATACCCGGACTCAGGACGAAACCGCCGCCCTTTTGCAAACTGACGGCGATGCCGAGCGATTGCACTGCGCTCAGGCCAAGGGTGATGTAGCGCGTCCATTGCGTGATTTTCTTGCGCCCGAGTTCACCTTCTTTCTGCAACTTTGCCAACGGCTCATAGACCACGGTCAACAGTTGCAGAATGATGGACGCCGTAATGTATGGCATGATGCCGAGCGCAAAAATTGTCATGCGGCGGAACTGACCGCCGGAGAAGAGATCCACGAAACCCAGCAGCGTCCCACGGTTTTGCTGAATGTACTGGGAAAACATGTCCGAGTTGATGCCCGGAATCGGAATATGTCCGCCGATGCGGTACACAGCCAGCAACGCCAGCGTAAAGAAAATACGCTTGCGCAGGTCGGGGATACGAAAGATGTTTGCGAACTTCTCGAACATATAAAAACCAGCTTTCAGCTATCAGCCGTCAGCCATCAGTAAAAGCAAACCTCGTTTTCCTGATGGCTGATGGCTGATGGCTGAGAGCTAAGTTACCCTTCCAACAACTCGAATTTACCACCTGCCTTGGTGATCTTCTCCTGGGCCGACTTCGAAAACTTGTGGGCCTGGACGGTGATGGCGGACTTGAGTTCTCCATCGCCCAGAATTTTCACCGGCCGCTTGGTGCTGATGATGCCGGCTTTGCGCAAAACGTCGGGATTAATGGTGCTCTCGCCGAGGGCCGCGATCTTCTCGAGGTTCACAATGTTGTATTCCTGGCGGAAGATGTTGGTAAACCCGCGCTTCGGCAGACGGCGATGCAACGGCATCTGACCACCTTCAAAACCGCGCATCATGCGCGAACCGCTGCGCGAACGCTGGCCCTTGTGGCCGCGCGTAGAAGTCTTGCCCATGCCCGAACCCATGCCACGCCCGACGCGTTTGCGGTTCTCGGAAGCCTTTCGGGGTTTTCGAATAGTTGAAAGATTCATAAAACCAGCCCTCAGCCATCAGCCCTCAGCGCTCAGCCCAAGCCAGGTTTCCCTGACGGCTGATGGCTCGCGGCTGACGGCCATCAAACGATCTCGACTAAATGCGGCACTTTGGCGACCATGCCCCGTATTGCAGGCGTGTCCGGCCGTTCAATCACCTGATTCAACCGGGTGAAACCCAGACCGCGAACAACCTTTTTCTGTTTTACCGGCGCACAGATCGCCGAGCGCACCCACTTGAGCTGAAGTTTGCCACCCGTCTGTTCTGCCTTCTTTGCCATTGTCCAGATTCCTAAAATCGTGTAATTGGGAAATTTAGTAATTGTGTATTGAAACGCGTTCTCCAATTTCCCAATTACCAAATTCCCCAATTGCACAATGTCACAATTCTTCCGCCGCCTTGCCTCGCACGCCGGCGACCGCTTCCTTGTTCTTCAGCTTGCGGAGCGCGTCGAAAGTTGCCTTGATCACGTTGTGCGGATTCGTAGTGCCAATCGATTTGGTCAACACATTCTGAATTCCAACAGAAGTCATAATAGCCCGCACCGCGCCGCCGGCGATCACGCCGGTCCCTTCGGGGGCCGGCTTGAGCAGCACCATGCCCGAGCCAAAGCGCCCGAGAACCGCATGCGGAATGCTGGTTTGGGTCAGGTTCACGCGTACCAGATTTTTCTTGGCCGATTCGATTCCCTTGCGGATCGCCTGCGGCACTTCCTTCGCCTTGCCGGAACCGTAGCCGACGACCGCGGACGAAGGATCTCCGACTACGACGAGCGCTGCAAAGGAAAGGTTCTTTCCGCCTTTGACAACCTTGGTAACGCGATTGATGGCGACCACCTGATCTTTCAGTTGGTAGGCGCCGGCATCAAGTTTCTTGACGACTGTTGGCATTCGTTTTCCTAGCTGCGAGCTATGAGCTTTGAGCGGCGAGCAAACCGGACTGGCTCATCGCTCGCGGCTCGAAGCTCATAGCTCCTAAAATTGCAATCCCGCTTCCCGCGCCGCGTCGGCAATCGCCTTCACGCGACCGTGATAAATGTATCCCCCGCGATCGAACACGACCTTGCTGATCCCTTTGGCTTTGGCACGCTCGGCAATGGTCTTGCCGATCGACTTGGCCGCGGCCAGATTTCCGCCGCTCGTCCGGGCGTCTTTCTTCCCTTCCGCGCTGCTGGCGGAAACCAGGGTCTCGCCCTTTAAGTCGTCGATAACCTGAACGTAAATGTGGTTCAGTGAACGGTACACATTCAACCGCGGCCGCTCTGCGGTGCCTAAAACTTTCTTGCGAATGCGCTCGTGCACCCGGCGCCGCGTGGCATTTTTCGATGTAAGTGTCAGCATGAGTAAACCCATTTTGTAATTGGGTAATTTCGCAATTTGGTATTTGAAAACCAACGCGGCCAAATGGTTTCCAAATTACCCGATTACCAAATTACCCAATTGCCAAATTCTACTTCGCTCCCGTCTTTCCAACTTTCTTCTTCAAGCGTTCGCCCACAAAGCGCACACCCTTGTTCTTATAGGGATCGGGCGGACGTAAGGCGCGCATTTCGGCAGCGACCTGGCCGACTTTCTGACGGTCGATTCCGGTGACGGTCAGACGCGTCTGCTTGGGGTCGACAGCGACGTCAATTCCCGTCGGCAGGGGATATTCGATCGGATGGGAATAGCCCAGCGTGAACACAACCGTGCCTTTCCCCTTCATTTCGGCGCGGTATCCGATGCCCACGATTTCGAGCTCGCGGGTCCAGCCCCTGGTCACGCCTTCAACGGCATTGTTGACGAGTGCGCGGGTCAATCCGTGCAGAGCTGCCTGAGAGTCATTCTCGCGCAGAGCGACAATGTGTCCGTCCTGCTGCTCGACCTTGATGCCAGCGGGCACACGCGTATCCAGCTTGCCTTTTGGTCCCTGTACCGCGACCAAGTTGCCTTCGATTTTGACCGTCACGCCCTTGGGCAATGCGATCGGCTTTTTTCCAATTCGTGACATAAAGAAGCTCTTGAGCTCCAAATTTCCTTGCTTAGCTGTGAGCCGCGAGCGGTGAGCGAGCAATCTTGCTCAGAGCTCACTGCTCATCGCTCGAAGCTGCTTACCAAACTTCGCAGAGTACCTCGCCACCAACACCCTGCTTGCGCGCCTGCTGCCCGGTCATAACACCGCGCGGCGTCGTCAAAATGTTGATGCCGAGCCCGCCGAGCACGCGCGGAATCTCAGTCCGCCGCACGTAGACGCGACAGCCCGGCCGCGACACACGCTCGACATTCGAAATAGCGGCTTCGTTGTTGCCGTCATACTTCAGATAAATGCGGACGACCTTGTGGCCTTCCTCTTCCGTCGGCTTAAAGTTGGAGATATAGCCCTCTTCCTTCAGAATGCGGGCAATCTCCACCTTGAGCTTGGAGGCCGGAACATCGACTTTTTGGTGCCGGGCACTGATCGCATTGCGAATCCGCGCCAGCATGTCTGCGACCGGATCGGTCAACTTCATACGTTTTGCTTCTCCATGCCCACATGTTCGTGGACAAAACTACTGATTCTTTTCGTCGCCGGTCGTCGGTCTTTGGTCGCTCGCCTGTTCAGCCTTCAAAACTGCTCTGGCCAATGACCAAAGACCGAAGACCACCGACGCCCTACCAGGAAGCCTTTGAGACTCCTGGAATCTCTCCGCGCAACGCCAGCCCACGGAAGCACAGCCGGCAAATACCAAACTTGCGCAGATACGCCCGCGGACGCCCGCAAATTTTGCAGCGGTTGTGCTTGCGCGTTGAAAACTTCGGCTTCTTCACGTTCTGCGGCTTGACTTTGCTCTCGGCCGCATCTTTCACTCGTTTTGCTGTGGTTGCCACTTAGCTTCTAGCTCCTAGCTCAATTTGTCGCACGTCGTCCGTCTCGCGCTGTCCGCCAAACCCTCGACTCAGAAGCCGTGCGACGCACGACCCACGACGAACAGATCGCCCGATGACCCGATCACCAGATCATTGAGCCCTGAACGGCATTCCCAAATGCTTTAACAATGCCCGCGCCTGATTGTCATCGCGCGCGGTTGTCACAATCGTCACGTTCATGCCCTTCAACTTGTCAACCCGCGCGTAGTCGATCTCGGGGAAGATCAGCTGATCGTGCAAGCCGATCGTGTAATTCCCGCGGCCATCGAACGATTTTGTCGAGACCCCGCGAAAGTCGCGAACGCGCGGCAAAACAATGTTTACCAGGCGATCGAAAAATTCCCACATGCGGTCGCCCCGCAGCGTGACCATCGCCCCAATCGGCATGTTCTCGCGGACTTTGAAGGCGGCAATCGACTTCTTCGCGCGCGTAACTACCGGCTTCTGTCCGGTGATCTGGCCGAGTTCGTTCACTGCGGGATCGAGGACTTTCGCGTTCTGTGTGGCTTCGCCCACGCCCATGTTGACCACAATCTTGTTCAGGTGCGGCACTGCCATGGGATTTTCGAGCGAGAATTCCTTCATCAGCGCAGGCGAGACTTCTTTGCGGAAGCGCTCTTTCAGCCGCGGCGTTTCCTTGGCGCTGTGACGTGCCACTTCAGGCGCCCGTTTCTCTTCAGCCTGCGCCCCGCCTTTTTTGTCCTTCTTGTCTTTTGCCATTTCCAAACCCAATTTTCGATTTGGCCGACGACCAACAGCCGACGGCCAACGACGGTTTATTTGTCCAGTGTCGTCCCACACTTCTTGCACACGCGCATCTTGCGGTCGCCCTGCACCGCGTGACCGATGCGCACCGGGCCGCAGCTGGGACAAACCAACTGCACTTTCGAAACCGCGATCGCACTCTCCTGCTCGGCAATACCGCCTTTGGAGGTCTGCGTTGGGCGCAAATGCTTCTTCACCATCATTACGTGCTCAACCAGAACACGCCCGGTGTCTGGGAAAACACGCAAGACGCGCCCCTGCTTGCCCTTGTCTTTTCCGCTCAACACCTTCACCGTGTCATTGCGGCGAATGTCGATATGTTTGTGTGCCGTTGCAGTTGACATAAATTAATTTTGTAATTTGGTAATTGAGTAATTTTGTAATTGAAAGCCACGCGTTGATTGAGTGGTTTCAAATTACCCGATTACAAAATTACCCAATTACCAAATCTCCTACAGAACTTCTGGCGCCAAACTCACTATCTTCAAAAACTTTTTTTCTCTCAGCTCTCTCGCCACCGGTCCAAACACGCGCGTCCCCACCGGCTCACCGGCCTCGTTGATCAGGACCGCGGCATTCTGATCGAAACGAATGTAAGTCCCGTCGCGCCGCCGATGCTCTTTGCGTGTGCGCACGATGACCGCCTTGACGACCTTTCCCTTTTGCACTTGGCCATCGGGTGCGGCTTCCTTCACGCTCGCCGTGACCACGTCACCCAGTCCGGCGCGCAGACCTGTCGATCCGCCCAGCGGCAGGATCATCTGCAGCTTGCGCGCGCCGCTGTTGTCGGCGACTTCGAGCATGCTTCGCATCATTATGGTCATAAGTCTTCCCCTAAGCTGCGAGCCGTGAGCAACGAGCTATGTGCAACCCAAAAAACGCTCGCTCATAGCTCGGAGCTCATCGCTCTTCGCTCAACGCTTCCTTACTTCTGCTCCTCCGCTCCGGCCACTTCCGGTACCAGCGCGGTTTTGCGCACAATTTCTTTCAGCTTCCAGCGCTTCAGCTTTGAGAGCGGCCGGGTTTCCTCGAGCCGAACCACATCGCCCACATGGGCTTCGTTCTTCTCGTCATGCGCGTAAAATTTTTTCGCCTTCGAGATCACTCGGGAATACAGCGGATGCGATTTGCGACGGACCACCTGCACGACAATGGTCTTGTTCATGCGGTTCGAAACCACGTTGCCGATCACTTCTTTGCGCCTTCCGGCTGTTTGTGTTTCCGCCATTACTTCTTCTCCCCTGCGGCTGCTCGCTCGCGGGCAATCGTTTTCACCCGAGCGATGTCCTTGCGCAAGCCGCGGATCTTCTTCAGGCTCTCCGTCTGCCCCATGTTGAGCTGGAATTTCAGCTTAAAAAGCTGGTCGCTCATTTCGCGTTCCTGGTGCCGAAGCTCTTCGTCGGTCAGGTTTCTGATTTTTTCTGCTTCCATAAAAGCTCTCAATTAGCTCTGAGCGGTGAGCGTCGAGCGGTGAGCAACCCTTGACTGCTCGCCGCTCATTGCTCGTAGCTCTCGGCTCAATGTGCTGTTTCTCTCTGCACCAGCGTCGTCCGCAACGGCAGCTTGTGCGACGCCAGCCGCATTGCCTCCGCCGCATCTTGCGGACTCACGCCTTCCATCTCGAACAAGATCTTGCCGGGCTTCACCACGGCGACCCAATGATCCGGCGCGCCTTTGCCTTTGCCCATACGGGTTTCGGCCGGCTTCTTCGTGACCGGCTTGTCCGGGAACAAGCGGATCCAAATCTTTCCGCCGCGCTTGATGAAACGGGTCATGGCCACACGGCTGGCTTCGATCTGCCGGTCGGTGATCCATCCCGGCTCAAGCACTTTCAGCCCGAAATCTCCGAACGACAGCTCACTGCCGCGCCAGGCTTTCCCGGTCATGCGTCCGCGCTGCTGCTTGCGGTACTTAACTTTTTTCGGCATTAACATAAATCAGCTCTCAGCTCAAAAACCTGTCGTGCGTCCCTGGTCGTGCGTCCTGCGCTAAAACCCGAATTGCGTGCGACGCGCCACTCACGACGTTTTTTCGATCACCCGATGACCCGATCACCAGATCACTCGATCAGAATGCCCCCACTGCCTGCGATTCCCGCTTCTTGGTCGGCAGAATTTCGCCGCGATAAATCCAGCACTTCACGCCAATGACGCCGTATGTGGTGCGCGCTTCGCTGAAACCGTATTCGATGTCCGCGCGCAGCGTGTGCAACGGAAGGCGTCCCTGCAAGTACCACTCCGAACGCGCGATTTCGTTTCCATTCAGGCGTCCACTCACGCGAACCTTGATTCCCTTGCATCCGAAGCGGAGAGCAGAATCAACGGCTTTACGCATCGCGCGGCGGAAACCGACACGCTTTTCAAGCTGGAGCGCAATCGACTCCGAGACAAGCTGTGCATCGAGCTCTGGCTTGTGCACTTCCTGAATGTCGATGTACACCTCGCGGTTGGTCCGCTTCTGCACTTCCTGCTTCAGCTTGTCGATCTCGGCGCCTTTGCGGCCAATGATGATTCCGGGGCGCGCCGTTTTGATTATGACCCGCAGTTTATTGCCCGGCCTCTCGACTTCGATCGAGCTCACGCCCGCCGACTTCAGCTTGTCTTTCAGTTCGCCCTTCAGGCGGACGTCCTCAAGCAGCAGTTTGTCGTAGTCGCGCTCTACGAACCAGCGCGACTTCCAGGGCTTGGTGTATCCGAGCCGAAATCCGTAAGGATGTACTTTTTGACCCATAGAAACCTCAGTTGTCAGTTGCCAGTGATCAGTAAAGCCTGCTGACCACTAATCACTAGTCACTGATCACTTCTTCACTGCCTTTTTGCCGACCGATTTCTTCTTTGCCACCGCGCGCTTCTTCTTCGCCGGAGCAGGCGCGGCAGCCTTTTCTTCGCCAACAACAGTCGCCAGATCACCGGTGCCATTTTTTCCGCGCTCGGCGAGCGCAATCTCGATGTGCGCAATCCGCCGCACATAGCGATAAGCGCGCCCCATCGGCGCCGGACGAATCCGTTTCATGCGCGGTCCATCGTTCGCCACGGCGTGCTTCACATACAAGTTATCGAGATCGACATCGATGTTCTTTTCCGTGCTCAGATAATTCGCATTCTCGACTGCCGAGCGCACCAGCTTTTCGATCTTGCCGGCAATACGCTTCTTGCTGAAGGTCAGCGTATTCAGCGCATTCTCGACCCGCTGGCCTTTGATCTGGTTCAGCACCAGCCGCGCCTTTTGCGGTGATACGCGAACGAATCGGGTTTGTGCTCGAAATTCCATTTTTCATCAGCCTTTAGCTTTTAGCTCTTAGCTTTTAGCTAAAGGCTAAAAGCTAATGGCTAAGAGCTTTATTTCATGCCTTCGGCGCCGGTGCTGCCGGGGCCGCGCCAGCCGCTGGGGCCGGAGCTCCTGGGCCGCCGGGAACGCCCGCCGGACGCGCCGCCGCTTCGGTCGCCGCCTTCATCGAGTGACCCTTGAACTGGCGGGTGAAACTGAATTCGCCCAGCTTGTGGCCCACCATGTTCTCGGTGATATACACGGGGATAAATTTCTTTCCGTTGTGCACTGCGATCGTGTGCCCCACCATCTCCGGGATGATGGTCGAGCGCCGCGACCAGGTGCGCAGAACTTTCTTCTCGTTGCGCGAGTTCATCTGCTCGATTCGCAACGAGAGATATTCGTCGATGAACGGACCTTTTTTTGTCGAACGTGCCATAAATCAGCTTTTAGCTGTTAGCTCCTAGCTCTTAGCTCAAAATCAAAACTCTAAGACTCTTGTCATTCCGAACCGCTTCAGCGGTGAGGAATCTGCTTTGCACGCGACTCACGACGTGCGACGCACGACTACTTGCTCCGACTCACAATGAACTTATCCGTACGCTTGTTGTTGCGCGTCTTGTAACCACGCGTCGGTTGCCCCCACGGGGTCACCGGATGGCGTCCACCTGACGTCTTGCCTTCACCGCCGCCATGCGGATGGTCGACCGGGTTCATCGAAACCCCGCGGTTATGCGGACGCTTACCCAGCCACCGCGAACGACCCGCTTTGCCGATGGTGACGTTCTCGTGGTCGATATTGCCGACTTGCCCAATCGTCGCCATGCAGTCTTGCGAAACTTTGCGGGTTTCGCCGGAAGGCAATTTCACCAAGGCGTATTCGCCTTCTTTCGCCACCAACTGCGCCTGCCCACCCGCCGAGCGCACCATCTGCGCGCCCTTTCCAGGGCGAAGCTCCAGGTTATGAATCGTCGTGCCCGGTGGAATATTTTTCAAAGGCAGCGCGTTCCCAACCAGAATGTCGGCATCGGGACCGCTAACGACCTTCTGGCCAACCTTCAGCCCTTCCGGCTGCAGAATGTAGCGCTTCTCGCCGTCCGCATACGCCAGCAACGCAATGCGAGGAGAACGGTTGGGATCGTACTCGATGCTGATGACGGTTGCCGGAATGCCGGTCTTATCGCGCTTAAAGTCGATAATGCGCAACTTGCGCTTGTGCCCACCGCCGATGAAGCGCATGGTGGTGTCGCCCGAATTGCGGCGGCCGCCGGTGCGGTTCTTTTTCTCAAGCAACGGCTTATGCGGATGCCGGGTCGTGATGTCGTCATTGACCAGCGTCGTGCGATAGCGCAACGTCTGCGTCGTCGGTCTGTAAGTCTTGATTGCCATAAAAAGCTCTCAGCTTTTCGTCGCACGTCTCACGTCGCGAGTCGCACGCTTTTGCGGACGACGCACGACGAACGGCGCACGACTGTTACAAATTCTGCGCGTACTCCGGCATCTTCTCGCCGGATTTCAACTTCACGTACGCTTTTTTCCAATCCGGACGGTAGCCGGCAAACTTCCCCCGCCGCCGCTCCTTGCCCGGATAGTTCGCTGTGCGCACGGAAGCGACTTTCACTTTGAAAATTGCCTGCACCGCTTCTTTGACTTCCGTCTTTGTAGCCTTCGGTGCAACCTGGAACACCAGCGTGTTTTGATGTTCCTTGATGCCAAGACCCTTTTCGGTAATTACCGGCTTGCGGATGATCTGGTATGCGGTCTTCATTTCTTACGCTACCTCCGCCGCTTTCCGGGTGCGTGTGCGCGGGCTGCGCGCAGCTTTCTGTGTCTTCTTCGCACTCTCGCCTTCGCCCGACTTGCGTGCCTTACGCGAACCCACGCTCTTCAGCGACAACTGAAGCTTCTCAATCGCCGACTGCGAAAAGATGGCCCGGTCGTAGCGCAACAGGTGAAACGGATGCACTTCAGTGCTGGCCACCAGTTCAATGCCGTCGAGATTGCGCGAGCTCAGCACCAGATTGCGGTTGCCATGGTTCGCAACTTCGACCAGCAGCGCGGTCTTATCGACCTTCAAATTGTCGAGCGCCTCGCGGAACTGCTGCGTCTTCGGCTCTTTTACGTCAAACGCATTCACCACGATCAGCTTGCCGTCCGCAAATTTCGCGGCCAGCGCCGAGCGCAGCGCTCCTAGTAACTTCTTCCGCGGAAATGTGTAATCGTACGAGCGCGGTTGCGGACCATGAACGGTGCCGCCGTGGCGCCATAGCGGGGAGCGGATCGAACCGATACGCGCCCGCCCAGTACCTTTTTGCCGCCACAGCTTTTTGCCGGATCCCGAAACTTTCCAGCGGTTTTTGGTGGCATGCGTTCCCGCGCGCTGCCCGGCGCGATAGTGCTTCACCGCTTCCCAGAGCAGGTCTTCGTTAACCGCGCCAAAGACCTCGTCGGCGAGCTCCAGCGTGCCAACTTTTTTGCCGCTTAGATCGTGAATGTCAATCGTTGCCATAAATCAGCTCTTAGCTGCTAGCTTGTAGCTTCTTAGCTCAAAACCTGTTGTTCCGAACAGTCACCCGACCACCAATGACCAATAACTAATGACTGCTCTTAACCTTTCTTCGCTGCTCGTTTCGCTGCCTTCAACGGATCGACCGTTGCCGCGCCGGCAAATCCACGGCGCTCTCTCGGCGGATGCTTTGCCTTGGTAATCACCAGATATCCGCCCGTTGGCCCCGGCACGCTGCCCTCCACAACCAGCAGGTTGTCGTCTTTGTCCACCCCGAGAATACGCAGATTACGAACCGTCACGCGATCGTTGCCCATGTGTCCCGACATACGCATGCCTTTGAACACGCGCGAGGGAAACGCAGAGGATCCGATAGAACCTGTGATCTGAAACATCGAACCGTGCGACTTCGGGCCACCGCCAAAATGATGGCGCTTCACCACGCCCTGAAATCCTTTGCCTTTGCTAATGCCGACTACATCGACAAACTTCTCGCCCTCAAAAAGCTCAACCAGCACGCGGTCGCCAGCTTTCACCGAAGCATCGCCGTCGGCTTCGATCGGAACTTCGCGAATGAATTTCACCGGTGGCAGATTATTCTTCGCCAGGTGCCCCTTCATTGGCTGCGTCAGGCGCGACTCTTTCACGAATTCAACCAGGCCAATCTGCGCCGAATCGTATCCATCTTTCGTCTGCGATTTATGCTGTGTGACCACACAGGGCCCCGCCTGCAGCACGGTCGCCGGACGCACGTCGCCCTTCGTGTCGAAGAGCTGCGTCATCCCGACTTTTTTGCCTAATATGCCTGCTACCTTTGCCATAAATCAGCTCTTAGCTTCTAGCTCTTAGCCTTTAGCTCAAAACCATAATTTCTGTCATTCCGAACCGCTTGAGCGGTGAGGAATCTGCTTTTCTGCCGTCCCTAAAGGGACTTTCTTTTCTTTCTTCGCCTACCCACGGCTTACGCCATGGGCTGTTTAAATTCCGCCGCTGCGCGGCTCGTTCAGATCAGCCTTCAGTGCCTCAGGTTTTCCTGAAGGCTGACGGCTGATGGCTGACAGCTATTTATGCTCTTTCCCAAACGCCTTGATCTCCACATCAACTCCAGCCGGGAGATCGAGCTTCATCAGCGCATCTACGGTCTGCGGCGTCGGATCGAGTATGTCGAGCAGACGCTTGTGCGTGCGGATCTCGAACTGCTCGCGCGACTTTTTGTCCACGTGCGGCGAACGCAGCACGGTGAACTTGTTCTTCATCGTGGGCAGAGGAATCGGTCCTGCGATCTGCGCCCCTGTGCGCTTCGCCGTAGCCACGATTTCCGTGGTCGATTGATCGAGCACGCGGTAGTCGTATGCCTTCAGCCGGATGCGAATTTTCTCGTTTCCTATCACGTTTCTTCCTAACCCTTCCGGCTCACCCGGAAGGAAAGAGCTTTGCTCGTGTGGAGCGGGCACTTCTGCCCGCTGATCGGCGGACAAGAGTGTCCGCCCCACACGGCCTTACTGAATAATCTCCGAGATCGCTCCCGAACCTACCGTGTGCCCGCCTTCGCGGATGGCAAAGCGCAACCCCTTCTCCATCGCCACCGGCGTGATCAGCTCAATCACCAGTTCCACGTTGTCCCCGGGCATCACCATCTCCGTGCCCGAGGGCAGCTCGGCCACTCCGGTCACGTCCGTCGTTCTCAGATAGAACTGCGGCCGATACCCTTTGAAGAACGGCGTGTGCCGCCCGCCTTCTTCCTTCGTCAGGATGTACACCGACGCCTTGAACTTGGTGTGCGGCGTGATCGATCCGCCTTTCGCGAGCACCATGCCGCGCTCGACATCTTCCTTGCCAATACCACGCAGCAGGAGTCCGGCATTGTCGCCCGCCTGGCCTTCATCGAGCTGCTTCTTGAACATCTCGACGCCGGTCACGACCGTCTTCCTCGTCTCGCGGAAGCCGACGATTTCAACTTCCTCGCCCACCTTCACCTTGCCGCGCTCGATTCTGCCCGTCACCACCGTGCCGCGGCCCGAGATCGAAAAAATATCTTCAATCGGCATCAGGAACGGCTTGTCGAGCTCGCGCTGCGGTTGCGGGACGCTCTTGTCCACTGCTTCCATCAACGCATCGATCTGCTTTTCCCACTTGGCTTCGCCATTCAGCGCGCCCAGAGCTGACAGCCGGATCACCGGCGCGTCATCTCCCGGGAACTCGTAACCCTTCAACAGCTCTCTGACTTCAAGCTCAACCAGATCGAGCAGCTCAGGATCATCGACCGCATCGCACTTATTCAGCGCAACCACGATGTATGGAACGCCCACCTGGCGAGCCAAGAGCACGTGCTCACGCGTCTGCGGCATCGGGCCGTCGGTCGCAGCGACAACCAGGATCGCGCCATCCATCTGCGCCGCGCCCGTGATCATGTTCTTGATGTAGTCGGCGTGACCCGGGCAATCGACGTGCGCGTAGTGCCGGTTCGCCGTCTCATATTCGACGTGCGCGGTCGCGATCGTGATTCCGCGGGCTTTTTCTTCCGGAGCATTGTCGATCGAATCAAACGACCGGAATTGGATCTTCGGATTGTGCTTCGACAGAACCTTGGTGATCGCCGCCGTCAGCGTGGTCTTGCCATGATCGATATGACCAATCGTCCCTACGTTCACGTGCGGCTTAGTGCGTTCAAATTTCTCTTTTGCCATAAATCAGCTCTTAGCTCCTAGCTTTTAGCTACTAGCTCAAAATCTAAAACCCTTGTCATTCCGAACCTTGCCGCTTGCGGCAGGGTGAGGAACCTGACCTAACGCCGGGAATCACCACCGGCGTCTCCAACATCACCTATCTGCTTGGCCCGCCCTGCGCCTTGCCGATAATTTCATCAGCAACTGACCTAGGCACCTCTTCATAACGCCCGAAGTGCATCGAGTACTCGGCGCGGCCCTGGGTTGAGGAGCGCATGTGCGTCGCGTAACCGAACATTTCCGCCAGCGGCACAATGGACTTGATCACCTGCGAACCGGCGCGGTGCTCCATGCCTTCAATGCGTCCGCGGCGCGAACTCAAGTCGCCCATAATCGTCCCAGCGAAATCTTCCGGCGTCACGACTTCGACCGCCATCACCGGCTCCAGCAATACCGGCGAAGCTTTGCGCGCAGCTTCTTTGAACGCCATAGAGCCGGCGATCTTAAAAGCCATTTCGTTCGAGTCGACTTCGTGATAGCTGCCGTCGTAAAGCGTGACCTTCACATCGACGACCGGATAGCCCGCGAGCACTCCACCTTCGAGCGCTTCCTGAATTCCCTGATCGACCGGCTTGATGTATTCCTTCGGCACCACGCCGCCAACGATTTCGTTGATGAACTCGTAGCCTTTGCCCGGCTCCTGTGGATCCAGCTTGATCTTGACATGACCGTACTGGCCGCGGCCGCCAGTCTGGCGAATGTATTTGCCCTCGGCTTCGGCGTGCTTGCGGATGGTTTCGCGATACGCGACCTGCGGCTTGCCGACGTTCGCTTCAACCTTGTACTCGCGCATCATGCGGTCGATGATGATCTCAAGATGCAGCTCACCCATGCCGCTGATGATGGTCTGACCGCTATCAGGATCGGTGTGAACTTTAAAAGTAGGGTCTTCCTGCGCCAGCTTGTTGAGCGCGACGCCCATCTTTTCCTGATCGGCCTTGGTCTTGGGCTCGACTGCGACGTGGATGACAGGAACCGCGAACTCGATCGACTCCAGCGTGATCGGGTGCTTGGTGTCGCAAATGGTGTCGCCGGTGGCAACGTTCTTGAGGCCAACCACGGCGCAAATATCGCCCGCGAGAATGTCCTGGATGTCTTCGCGCTTATTGGCGTGCATTTTGAGCAGACGACCAATGCGCTCGGTTTTGCTGGTGCGCGAATTCAGAACCGATTCGCCGGACTTCAACTGCCCGGAGTAAACCCGAATGAATGTGAGTTGGCCGACAAACGGATCGGCCATGATCTTGAAGGCCAGCGCCGAGAATGGCTCGCTGTCGGAGGCTTTACGCGTGATTGCCTTGCCGGAATCAGGATCGGTTCCGTGCGTTTCGGGAACATCGAGGGGCGAAGGCAGGTAATCAACGACGGCGTCAAGCAACGGCTGAATGCCTTTGTTCTTAAACGCCGTTCCTACCACGACCGGAAACACCTTCAACCCGATTGTCGATTTGCGAAGCGAAGCCTTCAGTTCGGCGGCGGAAATTTCTTCGCCTTCAAGGAACTTGTGCAGCATCTCGTCGTCATTTTCGGCGACGGTTTCGACCAGCGCTGCATGAAACGCTTCCGCTTTCTTTTTCAGGTCGGCAGGAATTTCTTCGACCACGTACTCGGCGCCGAGCGTCTCATCCTTCCAGAGGATGGCCTTCATCGTCATCAGATCGACGACGCCTTTGAACTTGTCTTCTTGTCCGATAGGAATTTGAATCGCGACGGGCTTGGCATTCAGGCGCTTGCGGAGGGTATCGACGGCGTGCTCGAAATCGGCACCCATCTTGTCGATCTTGTTGATGAAACAAATTCGCGGGACGCCGTACTTGTCAGCCTGGCGCCAGACTTTTTCGGACTGCGGCTGCACACCGTGAACCGCGTCAAATACCGCGACTGCGCCATCGAGCACGCGCAGCGAACGCTCGACTTCAGCGGTGAAATCCACGTGGCCAGGTGTGTCGATGATGTTGATGCGAATGTCGCGCCAGGTGCAGGTCGTAGCGGCGGAGGTGATAGTGATGCCGCGCTCCTGCTCCTGCTCCATCCAGTCCATGGTGGCGGTGCCTTCGTGCACTTCGCCCAGTCGGTGGGTTCGTCCGGTATAGAAGAGGATGCGCTCGGTCGTCGTGGTCTTGCCCGCGTCGATATGAGCCATAATGCCGATATTGCGGCAGCGCTCGAGCGGCACCGTACGAGACGAGGCTTTCTTCTTGTCGTCCTTGCGGACTTCCTGTTCGCCGACTGTGTTTGCAGGACTGCTCATGAAATTCAGCTTTTAAAGCTATTAGCCTTTAGCTGTTAGCTTCCTCTGTGTTCTCAATTCTGCTCTGCGAACTCTGCGGTTAAATTCTTTTCAAAAGCTCTTAACCGCAGAGAACACAGAGCAGAACCATAAAGTTCGCCGAGAAAACCCTCTGCCCGTTCTGCTTTTAGCTAAAGGCTAAGAGCTAAAAGCCTAAGAGCCGCTTTCTCACCACCGATAATGCGCGAACGCCTTATTGGCTTCGGCCATGCGGTGCACGTCTTCTTTCTTCTTGATCGCCGCGCCGCGACCGTTCGCGGCGTCCAGCAATTCGTTCGACAACTTGTCGATCATGCCCTTTTCGCCGCGCCCGCGCGAATAAGTCACCAGCCAACGGATCGCAAGCGAGGTACGCCGGTCGGGATTCACTTCGACCGGGACCTGATAGTTCGCGCCACCAACGCGTCGGGTCTTGACCTCAAGCAAAGGCTTTGCGTTCTCGACCGCCTTCTTGAACAGCTTCAGGGCTTCATCGCCACCTTTTTGCTGCAGACGGCTCAACGACTCATAGAAGATGCCCTCAGCCGTGCTCTTCTTGCCCTGCCACATCATCGAGTTGATGAATTTGGTGACCAAGTCTGATCCGTAAATCGGATCCGGCTCGACCGTGCGTTTTGGAACATGTCCTTTGCGTGGCATAAAACCAGCTTTTAGCTCCTAGCTTGAACCTGAAAACTCGCCGGTTTGGCCAACGACCAACAACCGACGACCGACGACTACTTCGGCCTCTTCGCCCCGTACTTCGATCTTCCCTGCTTGCGGTTCGCGACGCCAACAGCGTCCAGCGTTCCGCGAATCACGTGATAGCGCACGCCCGGCAGGTCTTTCACGCGGCCGCCGCGGATCAGCACGATCGAGTGCTCCTGCAGGTTGTGCCCTACGCCAGGGATGTAGGTCGTAACTTCAATTCCGTTAGTCAAGCGAACGCGAGCGACTTTGCGCAGTGCCGAATTCGGCTTCTTCGGCGTCTGGGTGTACACGCGGGTGCATACACCGCGCTTCTGCGGGCACGACTGCAAGGCCGGGCTTGCGGTCTTGTACCGCGGATGCTTCCTGCCGGCGCGAACCAGTTGATTAAAAGTAGGCACTCTTGCCGCTCCTCGACGCTGCTATGCCCTTACGCTCAAACGCACAAAGGCCGAAAATCGCTTTTCCCGGATCGTTCCAGGATTTGGGACTGGATGGCTGCGCCATCCATACTTCCAGCGAACAACGCCGGAGATTTGGTTTCCCTTTGACAGGTCTGACGACGGTGGCTCCACGCCCTGCTCGGGAGGCGCTCCGTTTCGCCAGGTTCGCTCCGCATAATCTCCCATGCCGGGAGCGGTTCGCGGAACGTTTCAGCGAGGAGTCTTCAACATTTCCGAAGACTTGCGTCTAAATCCTACTTAACCTTTAATTGGACCGCGCAGGCGGACACAATACAGGCAAGGCAATTCAAACTCGCGGAACTGTTTAAATATAGCAATCGCCAAAGCAGATCGTCAACCTCACAATTCGTGCATCTCACAAAATAACTAACTCGAGCGATGAGCTTTGCGCAATGAACGGTGAGCTTAATCCGCGAGGCTCACTGCCCGTTGCTCACCGCTCGGCGCTTGCCCAAAATAATGATGACCCTCTACACTAAATGTTTTCCAAAACAGGCGAGCTATCACTTTTTGAAGGGTTTGATGGGAAAGTTCTATTCCGTTCTTTGCTTAATCCTGGCGGTGATCAGCTGCGCGCTTTTGCCCTCATGCGGCAGCAGCAATCCCACAAAGATCGCTCCTCAGGTACTTCCGACCTCCGTGACCATCAATCCGAGCCAGCCAATTTCGCTGGAGAGTGGAAAAACCCAGGCCTTCACAGCTACCCCGGCGCCGGACACATTTCTTTTCGAATCCAGCAACCCCAATGTCCTCACCATTGCGACCAACGGCTTGGCTTGCGCCGGAACCTGGAACTCCCTCACCGCTCCCACGGTCTGCACCCCTGGTCCAACCGGCGTGGCCCAGGTAACAGCAAGCACGCTGGGCGTCACCAGCACACCCGTAACCGTATACGTACACGCGCCAATCACCAGCGTGGCGATCAACAAAGTTGCCGGCCAGCCGCAGACGCTCAGGACGGACTGCCTTTCAAAAGGTCCGGCGCAGGGGCCGGAAAGCTGGCTGCTCGAGGCGCATGCATTCAATGGAAGCACTGACATCACGTCTTCCGTCGGGCCATTTTCCTGGCAGCAGATCAATCCCACCGGCGCAGGAGACGTAATGTTGTTGACCACGCCCCCCAACGGCACACAGGGATGCTTGCTCAGTCCTCAGGGGCAATGTTTGAACCAGCAAAGGATCACAGCGAGCACGCCGGGCGTGAGCCAGATCTACACCACTGCAAGCGGATTCAACAGCCAGCCGATCTCGGTTGAAACCTGCCGGATCGAAAAGATCCTGGTTTCGACCACAGGCGACCCAACGGGTAGCCAAACTTCATTTCTTGTAAGCAGTGGTGGTTCAACCACCTTAAACGCAACTGCGACCGATATCGCCGGCCAGGCGGTCACGAACGTGCCGCTCACGTGGAGCACATCGAACCCGGCTTCGGTTGGCATTTCCGGCGTAAATACTGGTGGAATTTTTTCGAGCGTGGGCACGGCGAGCGCTTCTAGCACAGGCCAGGGCACGGTGATTGCCTCCTGCACGCCTCCCACGTGCAATGCTGGGATAAAACCCTCGTTGCCCATTTATCCGCAAGCCGCAATCAACTTTGAAGTGGAAAACACAAGCACCACTCCCGCGATTCCCACGGCGTATGCGACTACTACCGCCTGCACCGATCCGCTCGCGAACCCGAGCGGCGCCGCCTGCACGCCAACGCTGGTTCCGATAACCGCCGCTTCTACGACGTCCCAGTTTGCGGCGGGGACTCCGATTCCGTTGCCAGCCTCACCGAACACTTTCACGTTCGGTAACAGCTCGTCCGGTTCAGCTTATCTGGGAGTCGATTCCACCCGGTTTGGGCAACAGGGAGTAATGGCTTTTAGCGGCAGTACGGTGAGTACGGCGACCAATGTTGCCGGCAAAGTGCTGGCGATTTCCCCGGATACGAGTAACTCCACTGTCATTATCTCGGATACTTTCGATACCCCGAACCAGCTTTTCATCTGCAGCAACTGCAGCGGCAGCGGGCGCACGGTCACATCGCTCTTAATCAAGGGAGCAACGGCTGCAGCTTTCTCGCCGGACAGCCTGAAGGCCTATATCCTGGCTGGAAGCACGCTTTACGTTTACTCGAAAACTGATCCATTGCAGTCGATTCCGCTTGGCGGCGCGGCCACGGATGTTGCATTTCATCCTGAAGGTGGATTCGCTTTTGTCTCGGGGCCGTCAAACTTGATCTCGCCCTATCGCACCTGCGACAATTCGCAGCTTTCGTCCGCGAACCTTACGACGTCGAACAATCCACTGATCCTGCGCGCGTTACCCGATGGCAATACGCTCCTCGCGCTCGATCCTCCTAATATCGATCTGATCTCCGTCACGCTGAGCAATCCCCTGCTGCTTTGCACCGGAACTCTGACAGATACGAGCACATCGTTCAATCTGGGCCAGGGCAGCTTTACTCCAACTCAGTTCTTCATTTCGCCAACCGGCTCAACAGCATACATTTTGGGAGAAACTTCGGCGGGCCCACCGCCCACTCGCTTGCCTTTCGTCGTTGTATTCAACATTGACGCCCGAACTTCCTCAGTTATTTCACTGGCGAACTCCGCCACGCCGTTGAGCGCGTCTCTTTCTCCAGGCGGGAATCTTTTGTTCGTCGGAGCCGATGATGGCGCCGTGCATATTGTCGACACCGCCTCAGGCGTGGACACACAGCAAGTGACTTTCCCGTTCCAGACCAATCCGCTGTGCTTCGGGCCGGGAACTCCGTCTACGCAGGTGCCGCTTTCTCAACTAAAGATTTTGGGGGCGGCGCAAAATGGGTCCTTGACAACCTACAGCTACAGTTTGATTTCGGGTCCGCCGTTGAAAATCGGGCAGAGCGTTACGGTCTCCAACATGAGTGATGGCGGGAACATCGGAACATTCATCATCAGCGCTCTGGGCACAGACGCATCAGGGAACCCGACCTTTACAGTGACCAATTCGCTGGGTGTAACCGCGTCAAATCAGAGCGGCGTAGGCACGGTTCCGATTTCCTGCAATCCGGACTTGGTTGTGGTGAAACCGTAACGACCAGTGACCATGTGGGGACGGGCGCCCACGCCCGTCCGGCGGAGCAAAGCTCCGCTATCTTAAGCCGCACTCTATCGCTGAACCCTCGCCGCCTCTAGTTCCTTGCCGATACTGTCGAGCACACCGTTGATGAACTGCGCCGACTCCGGCGCTGAAAACTTTCTCGCGATCTCGATGGCTTCGTTGATGACCACCGCGCGCGGTGTCTGCGGAAATCCGATCAGCTCGGCCACTGCCGCCCGAAGAACGTTCCGATCAACGGCGGCCATGCGGTCCATGCGCCAATTCTCGGCGTGGCCCTGAATCAGCTTGTTGATCTCCTCGCTGCGGTCCTGGGCGACACGAAAGATATCGTCGGCAAAACCTTGCACATCGCGATCTACTTCACCGCGTCCCTTCCAGAATGTTTTGCGCACATCATCCGGCGTCTGCTCACCGAGATCAGCCTGGTAGAGCATCTGTAATGCGAGTTCGCGCGATTTGCGGCGGGTACCCATTAGCCATCAGCCATCAGCCATCAGCCGTCAGCAAGCTGAGCGATGGGATTCACGCCAGTTTACAGGAAGGAACGGCGAGTACAGGTCAGGAGGACCGCTTTTTCGAAGACGCAGATCGGGATTTTGTGCTCTTCGTTTTGATTTTGATTTTGCTGATGGCTGATGGCTGAGGGCTGATGGCTGCTTTCAGATTCCCCATCTCCACCGCGGCCAGTGCAGCTTCGAATCCTTTGTTCCCCATTTTCAAGCCGGCGCGGTCAATCGCTTGTTCCAGCGTGTCGCAGGTGAGAACGCCGAATGCATGCGGAACTCCGGTTTCCTGCGCCGATTGGCCGATGCCGCGCGTGACTTCATTCACGATCACATCGTAGTGGGCTGTATCTCCGCGCAAGAGGCAGCCAAGACAGATGATCGCGTCGTATTTTTTGGTTTCAGCGAGGGTGCGCGCGGCCGAGGGGATTTCGAAAGAGCCGGGAACGCGAACGATTTCGATGTCGTCGTCTTTCGCGCCAGAACGAATCAGCCCGTCGTAGGCGCTTCGCAGCAGGCGATCGGTGATGAATTCATTAAATCGCGAGACCACGATCCCGAAGCGAAGGCCAGTTGCATCGAGTTTTCCGGCGCGAGTCTTCCGCCGAATCTTTTCTTCGGTCGCTTTCTCCGTGCCTCTGTGTCTCGGTGGTGAGATATGTCTGTCCGTGAGAGGAGCTACTTCGCCTTAAACTGCGCCTGCCTTTTTTCCAAGAACGCCGACGTGCCTTCCTTCTTGTCTTCCGTTGCGCAAGCCACGCCAAATAACGTCGCTTCAAGATACAGCCCTTCCGCCAGCGGCATCTCCATCCCTTTATTTACCGCTTCCATTGTGTACTGCACGGCAAGCGGGCCATTCGCGATGATCTTCTGCGCAATCGCCTCGGCACGCGGAATCAACTCGGCGGGAGAAACAACTTCGTTCACCAGCCCGATGCGTTGCGCCTCCTGAGCGCTGATTATTTCTCCCGTGAGCAGGAGCTGCATCGCTAAACCTTTGCCAATCAATCGCGGCAACCGTTGCGTTCCACCATACCCGGGAATAAGGCCCAGCTTTACCTCTGGCTGGCCAAGCTTCGCGTTTTCACTCGCCAGCCGCATGGTGCAAGCCATCGCGATCTCGCACCCGCCGCCGAGCGCAAATCCATTGATGCACGCGATCACCGGCTTGCCCAGGTTTTCGATCAGATTGAGTACGCTTTGTCCTCGGTGCGTGTACTCCTTCGCGGTAACGGTATTGTGTTGCGCCAACTCGCCAATGTCTGCGCCCGCGATGAACGCCTTCTCTCCCGCCCCGGTTAGGATCACCACGCGCACGCCGGCGTCATTCTTTATGTCATGAAAAGCCGCGCGCAGCTCGTCCATCGTGGCCATATTCAGCGCGTTCAACACCTTCGGCCGGTTCACGGTGACGTAAGCAATCGCGTTTTTCTTTTCGAAGAGGATGTTTTCAAAGTTCATAGGCATAGCTAATTCTTCGGCGCGGCGTAGCACATTGAATCGATGATTGGATCGAAGTACTTAACGCTTTCGGAGGACACAGAATCATAGTATGCGTACTCACTCTCGAAACCCGTACTGCGAGACTCTTTATTGGTTCCTTTCGTACAACGCGCATCGGCACCCTCTGTGCCGTCAGGGAGTCTCAACGATCGATGGTGTTCGGCGGAGCATAGTCCATACGGCGATCCATTTCCCCAGGAAAAGAGCGCCATAAATTCTATCCGACCCTGCGCCTTCAGGAATATTCTGTACTCGCCGTAGTCGATGTCTTTCACCTTCTTTACAATTGCGTTTTTGGGGACAACATAGCGAAGTCTGCCGGTGCTCAGAAATCTACCGTTGACCTTCGCATTGGTGCAGACTGGAATGGTCGATGCGGGCCGCACATCGTCTGCAATCATGCACGCCGGGAATATTAGCGATGCCGAGATGAATTTGATTGCCAGCCGATGCAAGAGTTCGATCTCCTTCGGTTTAATCTCTACGACCACTCACGTTGCAGGACTTGTCATCCTGAGCGGAGTTGGATCGTTCGCTTGCGACCGATTCAACGCAGTCGAAGGGCCTATGCACTTCCGAACACGCCGACAGCGCTTGAGGGAATTCTACCCGGGCAGCCATGATGAAAATGCCTTTCCAGGTTCGTCTAAATTCCAGCAGTACAGAGGTCCTTCGACTTCATGAGCACTTCACGTTGTGAAGCGCTCATTTCGCTGAGGATGACAAGAAGTTTTATGGGTCTTGCGCTAACGCACGGTTCGGCATGCTTCGATGGCCTTCCGCTTTACGCCAACATGCCTTCACTACCGACGGAGTCAACAGCAGCCCGAATGCACTCGCGACCAGGACGGCAAACGCAACGCTCTCAACATCAAGATTGCGCCAGCCATCATCAGCCATCATATAGCTCAGCATGATAGGGATGGCGAGATCACTAATGAGACCAATGAGCCATCCCCAAAACTTGCGTCTGATCACGCCAATACCAGCAATTAGAGCCGCGGCACCCGGAGCTAGAAACATCGCTGCACCGGTTATGGTGTGGAGACTCGAATCAGAATGAAATCCCCATCGGTGGATGAGAGCCAAGACGTAGATTACGAACCAAAGATACGACAATGCGCAGGTGAGTTGTGCGGCGATGGTTATGTGAATCCAACTGAAGCGCCCCATTTCACGTGCTCCTGATCTGGTCACCTCGTTAATGGAAGTCAAAGTTTATTCACCTTCGGACTATTCGGGTCCGAATAATCATAAAACCCTCTGCCCGACTTCCTTCCATACCAGCCTGCCATCATCAATCGCTTCAGCAACGGGGGCGAGGCGAACCGGCGCTCTTTGAATTCGTCGTACATCACGTGCGTGATGTAGTAAGTCGTGTCGAGGCCGACGAAATCGAGCAGCGTAAAAGGCCCCATGGGATAACCGCAGCCAAGTTTCATCGCCTGGTCGATGTCCTCAATCGAGCCTACGCCCTCTTCGTAGGCGCGAATCGCGTCGAGCAGATACGGCACCAGCAGCCGATTTACGATGAACCCCGTCTTGTCGCTGGTGCGCACAGGAACTTTGCCGAGCTTTTTCGAAAACTCGTAAGCCGCGTCATAAACGTCAGGCGCGGTGGCGATCGTGCGTACCACTTCGACCAGTTTCATCAGCGGCACAGGATTGAAAAAATGCAGACCGATGAATCGCTCTGGGCGTTTGGTCGCGGTCATCAGCTCGGTGATCGAAATTGAGGAAGTGTTCGATGCGAATATGGTGTCTTTCTTAACAATCGCGTCAAGCGCGGCATACATTTCCTTCTTCTGCGGAACGCTTTCGATGATCGCTTCAATGACGATGTCGCAGTCGGCGAGATCTTCTCTGCGCGTCGTCCCTTTCAGCCGCGCGAGTGTCTGCTCTTTCTGCTGCTGCGTGATCCCGCCCTTCTCCGGCGGCCGCTCGGCAAACTTGCTCAGCGACTTTTCAATACCGGCAAAGCCTTTGTCGAGATACTTCTGTTCAACTTCGAGAACAGTGGTCTCGAACCCTGCCATCGCGGAGGCTTGAGCGATGCCGGAGCCCATCAGACCACAGCCGAGTACGCCAACTTTTTTAATTTCCATCTTCCTAACTTCTTTCGCCGCGGATTACGCGGATAAACGCAGGTCAAATCATTTCACCACGGAGACACGGAGGCACGGAGCACAACAAAAAATTGTCATCCCGAACTCGCACGCTGAAAGAGTGCGAGAGAGGGACCTTACGATGGGCTGCGCGACCAGTGCAGTGTACCGGATCGAATGTCGAGCCGGTCTCGTTCGAGGAAAGTTGTCACGGTTTCTTAAAGAGGCCGGTCCTAACTTGCTCCCACGGGATGACATCGGAAGAGTTCTGCTCGTGCCGGCTGATTCTGTAATCAAGCTCGGCGCTCTGGGCGTCGGTCAGAGATGCCGCGTCCGCTTCCAGGCTCTCCCACACCGTATCAAGCAGTTCCGCTTTCTCGGCAGCGGATAGGCTATTGATCTGGCTTCGCAAATCGTTCATATACCTTCAACCCTAGCGCGGTTTCTGCGGCCGTGCAAGGCGGATACGGAATCCATCACCCCACAAAAAAAGATGCCAACTTTCCTAATTTCCATCTTCCTAATTTCTTTCGCCGCGGATTGACGCAGATCAAATCAATTCACCACGGAGACACAGAGGCACGGAGATCCCAAAGACTTGTCATCCCGAACTCGCACGCTGAAAGAGTGCGAGAGAGGGACCTTACGACCGTTATGCCCTTTCGTGCAGCCGACAGGATGAGGCCGATTCCTTCTTACTCACATCGACGTCAATGCCAGTTCAGTCGCATCGTAAGATCCCTCTCGCGACCTGCTCGCAGGCCGCATTCGGGATGACATCAGTTCAAGCTCTCCACCACCATCGCGATCCCCTGCCCGCCGCCGATGCACGCCGTCGCCAGCCCGTACTTCTTCTTTCGCCGACGCAACTCATACAGCAACGTAATCACCAGGCGCGTTCCGGTCGCTCCCAGCGGATGGCCCAAGGCGATCGCGCCGCCGTTCACGTTCACCTTCTCGCGATCGAGGCCGAGTTCTTTTTCCACCGCGAGATACTGCGCCGCGAAGGCTTCATTCACTTCGATAAGATCGATGTGATCGAGTGTCATGCCGGCCTTTTGTAGCGCAATCTTCGTCGCCGGTACCGGGCCACTGCCCATGATCTTGGGATCGACCCCCGCGATTCCCCAGCTCACAATTCTGCCGAGTGGCCATTTGCCCCGCTTGCCTGCTTCTTCCAGCGACATCATGATTACGGCCGAGCCGCCATCGACAATGCCGCTCGCATTACCTGCCGTTACGGTTCCATTGCGACCAAAGGCCGGCTTCAACTTCGCCAGGCCCTCTAAGGTCGTTTGCGGACGGCGATGGTCATCTTCGGTCAGGGATTCCCCCGTAGGCTCGCCTTTCGAATTTTTCAACGGCACCGGAACGAGTTCCTCCTGAGTGCGTCCAGCTTTGTAGGCATCGTTAGCGCACTTTTGCGAACGCAACGCAAACTCATCCTGCATTTCGCGCGTGATGCCCTGCTGCGATCCGTAGAGCTCGGCAGTATTCGCCATATAGAGCCCGCAATAGCTGTCGAGCAGGGCGACCATCAGCGAATCTTCGAGCTTGCCCCCGGGAGCAAGAGAGAATCCGTCGCGCCCACGGATGACAAACGGTGCCTGGGACATCGCTTCCATTCCGCCGGCGAGCACCACAGAAGCTTCGCGTAGCTGCAGCATTTGCGCGGCATTCACCATGGACTGAATGCCGCTGCCGCAAAGGCGATTCACGGTCAACCCCGGCGTCTCAATTTTCAGACCAGCCCGCAGGCCGACGTGACGCGCCCCGTATAAAGCGTCCCCAGAAGTCTGCTGCGCGTTTCCGAAGACTACATGATCGACTTCTTCGGGAGATACTTTGGCGCGGTCCATCGCTCCTTTGGCAGCGATGGCGCCGAGTTCCTGGGCGGTAAAATCTTTCAGTTTTCCGCAATAACGGCCGAATGGCGTGCGTGCGCCGCTTACGATTGCAATGTCACCTGGTTTCAACATGAGGGCCAGATTGATTCAAAGATGCTTAGCGGAACAGCGTAGTTTATCAGCCGAATGAATGCAGTTGCCAGCAGCGGATCGAACCCTTAGAGGAACTTCAGAAAAGCCTTTAACCGCAGAGCTCGCAGAAGTTGCGCTGAAACGCAGAGAAGCCAATCTGAAGGACCTTATTCTCATCCCCGATGGCTAGCCATATTCCCAAAATGGAAACCTGGCTCTGATTTTCTCGGCGATCTCTGCGCATTCACCGCGCACTCTGCGGACCTTCAGAAAAAGCCTTTAACCGCCGGGATCGCAGACCTTGCGCGGAGAGCGCAGAGAACAGAGCTGGAAAAATGTCCGTTTCTCGTGCACGCAGCTACCGGCAACAACGATTCCCAATATGAAACCTGGAAGAGTTTTCTCTGCGATCTCTGCGCATTCCCCGCGTGCTCTGCGGTCAAAATCTTTTTCGCATGTCGTCAAGGCTAACCTCCGACATCATAGCTTCTGCAATTAAGATTCATCGGAAACTCGGCCCCGGGCTGCTTGAATCCGCATATGAAGCATGCTTGGCATATGAACTTATGAAGCTTGGCAGACGGGTCGATCGCCAACGTGCAGTTCCCCTCATCTATGAAGAAGTCAAGCTCGATTGTGGCTTTCGTGCTGACCTGGTTATCGACGATACGGTGGCTGTCGAGCTCAAGTGCAAAGAGGTCTTTCATCCTTTGACGAAGCGCAACTACTCTCACACCTGCGTCTGCTCAACCTGCCGATTGGACTTTTGATTAACTTTCATGTGGCCGTTTTAAAGGATGGGATAAAGCGGATGGTCAACAACTACATCGAACCGGAACCTTACGTCTCAAAGGCCAGCTAAGCCACGGCGGCTGCGCTTAATGCCGCTTGTACTGCGACGCTCTTGCCTGCACCTTCGGCCACGGATTTTTCCAGCGCACGCTCGGCGCGATTAATCACCTCGGTGACGGTATCGACGGCATCGAACTGCTGGCGCACAACTGCTTCTGCCACGCCGGCGTTAAAGGAGGCAGCGATCTGCTTCTCGTTAATAGCGGTGCCGATGAGCCTTCGCATCTTTTCTACCACCCGCAGGGCTTCGGTCTCGGCGGTCTCGCCGAGTACGATGGCAATCGCGTTTCCCGCATAGCGGAAGGCAAGATCGTTTTGTCGAACGTTGGCTGCAACCAGCTGCCCAAGTCGCTGCATGAGTTGATCGGCAGCGGCTTCGCCTTGCTCTTTAGCGATTGCGGCCCGCTCTCCAAAGCGCATCAGCAGCACTGAGACTGGGCTCTGCTGCTGCGCCGCACGACGAACTTCTCCCATCAGGAGGTCAAGATAAGATGCGCGTTTCAGCAGCCCTGAATTCTCGTCCGTAACCGAAAGATTCTTTACCAGCCGCCGCAGCCCAGCATTGTTCAATGCGATCGTCACCTGCTCGGCAATCATTTTGAAAACCAGCACATCGTTTTGCGGCCAGGAGCGCTGGTTCGAGTCAATCAGCAGGAGCACACCCAAGTGATCGTTGCCGTCCATCAATGGGAGTGCCACTATCGACCGGGCGGCAATGGCAAGGAGCTGCGGCTTCAACGCCTGCAGTTCTGGTACGGCAGCGACATCGGGATAAACCAAACTTCCGCGAGTGATGGCAAGTTCGTGCAAGGTGGAAACGATCTGCTCTACTGCTTCCGAATCTGCCGGCTGCAGTCCGCTGGCGGCGTACTGCTTGGCCGTGCTGGTCACCAGTCCGGGTCTTCGCAACGCCGCCATGCAGCGCGAAAGCTTCCACTGCGTTCCGATTTCGGTTGCGGCGGTATTTAAAACCGCGTCAGCCGTAGTTTGCTTGTTCAGCTTGCGAGTAATGTCGGGCACCCGCGAGAAACTTGCCATGTCGAGTTCCGCTCCCGCGGCTTGCGCCGGAACAGCGGGAACCGATGGAGTCGAGGCAGCTGGCGATGGCGCGGCACTTTGTCCACCGGGATATTGCGGCGTCATTCCAGCGGTAATGTAGAGCTGACGTAAATCCGGATTGCGATCTTCTTCATGCGGAAACAGTTGCTGGATGCGCTGCAAGCGTTCGAGGGCCTTGTTGCGCATTCCATACTGCACCAGGATTTCTGCCTGCAGCATCAGGTCTTGCAGGGTACTCGAGCCCAGCGTCTTTTCTTCCGCAGCAGCGCGGGTCGGCGGAGAAGCTGAGGTCCCGGTGAAGCGGGAAGCGATAACATCGAGACGGTTTTGTTCGACTCGGCCACGCAGCATCTCCAGACGCTTTTGATGTCCGGATTCATAGGGGTCTATTTCGGCTGCACGGTCAAGCGCATCCGCCGCCTTCATGTAATTCTTCTTCTCGATGTAGACATCGAAGAGCTTGAGCAAAGTGGCCGAATAGTCGGCTTCACGATTTGCGGTGTTGAACTGGTCGGCAAGAAACTCCAGCATCTCCGCCGATGGCCGGTGGCCATTAGCGATGTCCTGCATCATCGCGAGGAATGCGCGGCGTTCCCCTTTGCGGCGCTGGAAATGCTCGAGTTTTTCCGCCAGCACGACAGCTTCACGATCCAGCTCAGAGTCGAGGAATGCGCCGATAAGATCGCGCACCTGCTCAATCCGCGACGGGTTCTGTTCAAAAATCTGCCAGACCAGCGGTGAAGCTTCAGTCAGACGGTTTGCGCTCAAGAGAGCGCGCGCGTACACATCGCGAAATTCAGGAGAATTCTGCCCCGTGCTTGCCAGAGGCTCCAGCACAAAAATGGCGGCGCCAATCTGCTGCTGTTGCATCAGGCACTTCGCGTAGCCCAAAGCAATGGTTTCATTGGTGGACTCTTCCGAATAGGCACGCTCAAACCACTGACTCGCATCGGCGCCTGAGCCTTCCGCTTGCTGCGCAATTTTCAGGAACGCCGCTGCCGCATCTTTGTGCTCACCCAGTTCGGAGCACAATTCACCTAGCCGCACCATGTTCTTCTCGGACGGGTCGAGAGCAACCATGCGCTTCAGCGCTGTCAAGGCATCTGGTTTGCGCTTCAGCTTAGTCAGCTCTTCGAGTGCGGATTCGTAGGTCTCAAGGGCCAGCTTGCGATTCGAGCTTTCGAGCAGCAGTGCGAAACGCATCTTTTGATCGCAATTGGGGCTGGTAAAGCGCGCCAATTTTTTGTAGGTGAGACTGGCACGAATCGCATCTCCGGCCGCCATTTGGCGTTCAAAAAGCTCCCCGAGCAAGCGTACGGCGTCCGGCATGCGCTGCAACGAAAGGCAGAGGTCCGCTGCCATTTGCCGGACGGTGTCATTCGCCGAATCAAGCGCCAATATCTGCAGGAATTCTTCCAGAGCTTCGGCGGGTTTGCCCTTTTGCAGGAGCTTCTCGCCACGCTCCACTCTCCTGGCGATTTCTTGCCGGTCAACCCGTTTTAGAGTCTCAGCCATAGGTAGGTTTCAGCCCGCCATGCGCGAAGCCAGGAGACGGTCCGAAGCGGAGTCGTCCACCTCAAGATTCTAGGCGGGGCAGGGACGGTGGAAAATGCGGTAACGCTTCTTCGCAATTACGAAGGTCACACCTTTCCCTTGGCTGGACTCGCGGAATTACTCCGGTAAGAGCGGACCGAGCATTTTGCGCGATCAGAAGGAAAAGGTCGGCTACACTGCCCGAGACTCAGGAGTGTGTTCAGGCCTCCCTTCGATGCCGACGATTCACTTTGTCTCAATATTCGCCGTCTCCACGTCCGGAAATCTGGTCGTGGCGGCTGCCTTTGGAGTGGGCGCAGGCGTCTATTTCTTTTATCGCGGCTTCCGCCTGCTGCAACGGCGGCGGCTCATCCTGAACACTCCATCCTCTAAAATTCGCAGCGCTTCAATGGGATTGGTCGAGATCAGCGGGCTTGCGACCGGCCCCCATGTCATCCCTTCCCCGCTCAAACAGCTCGACTGTTTTTACTATCGCAGCATCGCCTGGGAGTGGCGTCGCGAGGGCAAAAACAGCCGCTGGGTGAAGATCGGCGAAGAAAAGTTTCACCTTCCCTTTTATATCGATGACGGCACGGGGACTGTGTTGATTGGCCCAACTGGCGCGGAAATGGATTTGCAGTGCGACTTTCGAGAAGAATATGGCTCACTGTTCGGACAATCCGAGATGCCAGATGGAGTAACTCAGTTCTTGTCGCGGGTCGGGGCCGATTTCGGCAGGCGGCTCAAGGTCGAAGAATATAGCATTCAGCCGAAACATTTTCTTTTCGTGCTGGGGACGCTGGCGCAAAATCCTCAGCAGCACGTGAAAGACCCAGTGCCGGCAACAAACCCCGCCGCCCCTCAGAGTGCATCAGTCGTGGCGGCCAGCGCGGTCGGACACAGCCGACCTCTGGTCGATGCCAACGGCATGCCGCTCGTGGGAGCCAACTATCGGCAGATTATTCATCTCGGCAGCGACAACGCCTCGCAGCCGGCCACCGAAATGACCCAGCAGCAGCGCGTTGCTGCTGCTCTCACCAAGGCCGGAATCACAAATCCTGCGGCATGGGCGGTGGCTGGGGTCAAGCCCGAAAACGCGGTCCGACCTTATGCGGGCGGGCTTTCGAGGCCGGAAGGCTCGCCGACAGACCAGGCAATTGATGGCTCCAACTTTGATCCACACCCGCCGGTGGCGTTAATGCAGGGGACGCATGACCCGACGTTTTTCATCTCCTGGCGGAGCCAGAAGGACGTTCTCAGCTCGCTGGGATGGAAATCAGCGCTGATGATCTGGGGCGGACCGGCGCTGACACTTGCTTGTGTTTACTTTTTGCTGGCAAATTTCGGTTTGTTGTAGACGACGCGCGTTGGGAGATAACTATGAACACAGTATTTCTGCTGGCTTTTCTGTTCGTGATCGCCGGGTTTTTCATCTATCTGGTCACGATCTACAACGGCCTGATCGCTATCAAGAATGACATCGACAAGGCCTGGGCCAATATTGACGTACTGCTCAAGCAGCGACACGACGAACTGACCAAACTGCTTGACGTCACCAAGGGCTATGCGAACTTCGAGCGCGACACGCTGACCAAGATTACGCTGGCGCGCAGTCAATATCAGCAGGCAGTCACGATTGACCAGAAGGCGCAGGCCGACCAGAGCATGACTTCTGCGCTGCGCGGATTCTTCGCTGTGGCGGAGAACTATCCCGACCTGAAGGCCAACAACAACTTCCAGCAATTGCAGCAACGGATCACTGCGCTCGAAAACCAGATTGCCGACCGGCGCGAGTTCTATAACGATTCAGTGAACACATTCAACATTCGCATCCAGCAGGTACCCGACACCTTCGTGGCAGCCTTCATGCGCCTGACTCCGCGCATGATGTTGAAGATCGACGAAGCCGACAAAGCGGATGTGGCCATGACATTCGGGGCGGGTAGCTAGTTTTGATTCGTCGTTCAGAGCTGCTGCTCTAAAATAGTTCGATGCCTGAGCCCATCAAGGTCGGGATTCTTGGCGACTACAACGCAAACTCGCCAACGCTCCCATCGATCGAGAAATCGATTCAGCATGCCGCCGAGAAGCTGAAAATTGCGGCCAAGCCGGAATGGCTTCCGACCGATTCTCTGGCCGGCGCTGAAATCGACAGCCAGCTCGAAAGCTTCGATGGACTGTGGGCGGCGCCCGGAAGTCCCTACAAGAGTTTCGAGGGCATGTTGCGGGGCATTGAGTTTGCGCGGCGCCGCGACTGGCCCTTCCTCGGCACCTGCGGAGGATTTCAGTATGCGCTCATCGAGTGCGCCCGCAACGTGCTCGGGATCAAAGATGCAGACTCGGCGGAGAATAATTCCGGGTCCAAAAACATAATCATTAGTCCGGTTGCCTGCGCGGTCCCTGACCGCAAAGGTGATGCGCCTAAGCTTTCGGGGCCGGTTCCGGAGATTCGCATTCGCCCGGGCTCGTACCTCCATTCCTTTTACAAGAAAGATGTAATTACGGAAGAATTCTTCTGCAACTACGAAGTGAATCCGGAATTCGAAGGCTCGCTCATCGAAGCAGGTTTCTCGATCGCAGCTCGAGGGGAGCAGGGAGAAATTCGCGCGATTGAATTTCCCGGCCACAGATTCTTTATCGCCACCTTGTTTCAGCCGCAGCTCTCTTCGAAGTCAGGAAAACCGCATCCGGTGATCATAGAGTTCTTGAGCGCAGCCGCGAAATGGCAGACGCAGAAACTGGAAGACAGCGTCTTAGGGCCGTAGGTCCGCTCAGACTAAGACTCCAGATTAATTTCCGGCTTGGCTGAGATCAGAGCGGCGAAGCATTTCATCGCCCACGAGTTCCTGAAACCTGCGGAACGCCGGCACATCGTAAAACCTCATTCCCAGTTCCTGCTGCGGCACATAGGGAGCGCCGACCGAGGCTGCTTTCTGCGCTGCATCCCGGGTCGCACTCACCAGTTTTGCCGCGGTCGCGTGATCGAAACTTTCTGAGACCAGGACTGTATTGTCTTTCCACTGGTCCACCATGACGGGACCTTCCTCGGTCGCGATCACGGCCGATGAGACCGGGCAGTCATCCGACGAGCAAGAATCGGTGTCATTCGGCGTCACGGATTGATAGCGCCGCGAAACTGCCGCTACGTAGAATTTCGCAAAACGGCGGGCGGCCTCAGCAGTGCTCCATCGCGAGATGTAAAGCAGCTTCAGGTCTGAAGCAGCAGCCGCGCCTGATGCTTTCTTGCGTAGTGCAACGTATGCTCCGCCATGCCAGTTTTTCGAGAGGTCGTCGGCCAGTGTTCTGCTCCCTAACTGCCACAGCAGAGCGCGCACGTCCAATTCGCCGACGTTGCCCGAGTCGTAAAGTTCGTAACCATCACCCAAAATTTTCTTTACATCCGGGATCGGCATGGCTGCGAGCTTTTCGCTGTCGAGATACGCGCGAGGCTGAATCACTTCGTGCGTGGTTCGTGGAGGATGAGCAAACACATCCGTAAACGCCAATTTTTTGCTGCCCGCTTGCAGCAGCTCACCTTCAAAAATCAGGCCCTCACGATAGGGGAACGCGCCCCACTCCCGCAGGATCATAGGCGCGTCGTGCATCAGCTGAGAGTCCACCGAAGCCTTTACCATGGGATCTTCCATTCGATACACAATCCCAGGCGTGTTCTCGACCGTTCTGCCGGTCCGCGCGAGCAAATAATCGATGTAGACCACCGTGGCCTGTCCTTCGACCACTGCACGCCGGGCTGCGCTGCTCTCATCAGCGCCGTCGATCGATTCACCATCGGCGGGCTCAACTGTCTGCGGTCTCATCCACGACTGCAGGTCATAGTTCTGGTCCTGCAAAGCGTGAGTTAATTCGTGGGCGAGAATGGCTTCCTGCTGCTCGATCGGAATCGTGTCCAGGAGCGAGATGGTCTTGGTGCGGTCGTCGTAGTAGGCAGCGATATCTTTGCGCTGGGCCTTAATGAGAAATTCTTTCAAGTCAAAATTTCTCGGCAGCAGGCCGAATTTTTTCATTGTCAGTTCGGAACGGGCGAAACGGTCGGCGTATTCTTTTTTCGACAGATTGTCGCGTGCAGACTGTTCCAGATCGTCCGGCCCGATCATGCGCCGTTTTACTGGAGAATGCAGAGGAAAGCCGCTGTCCTCGGATGCAAACTCCGCAATACGGTCAACCGCGGCGAAGAGTTTCTTGGCATCTTCGTCGGTCATCTTCGTGTCTTCGGAGTGGTCCTTGCGGACTTTGCGCGCCAGGTCGGCAAGGCTCGGGCCCGAGTCCTGGTTTTCCTGGCCGCTCTCAGAACTCGAAAGGCTGGCGGGAACAGAATCTGATTGTTGAGCGGAACTCAGGCCAGCGCAGACCAGTGCCAGAAGCAGCACCAGACGGAAACGATCTTTCATAAGCCCCCGTCGATAAAGTACGCAGTCTTTAATTATCCCGAACCCAGGTGGAATAGCGGCGGGAAAAGCCCCAAAAGCGGCTTACGGAGGTAATAGGGACTGATGACTTGGGCTTAAGTTGTTGCCCGATTGAGAATTAGCTGGCCACGCTGGACGGCGCGGTTACAGCCGCATTGTGCGGATGACTTGCTGCCTCGGCGCGGGCCAGGTCCAAGTCGCGTTGTAACACGTCGAGTACGTTGCTTGGCAGCTCTTCTCCCCATTCGTCCTGCTCGGCGTCGCTCCAGTGGCCGTTCAGGCGAATCGAGTCGTCAAGGTCTTCGGGAAACGCCTGACGGTAACCACCCTCACGCATCAACGTATCCCCGAGCTTGCGCCCGGTGGCAGCGTCGTAGATGCGCCGGGTTGCCGATCCTGCCGAGTTGGCAAAGCTCAGAAAAACTTCGCCAGAGTCGCCATATTCGCTCCGGTAATACCAGGCATGGCTGGCATCGATTTTCGGATGCGCGCGCCGCCGGCCGCCTTTTTCGACGCGCTGTTCTGTTGGAGCCTCCTTCGACGGATCGTAATAGAGGACCCGCTGGCAGGAGTCGCAGAAGATCATCTTGCCGCCGCGAACTTCGTTGTAAGTCTGTGGCCGCAGTACCACGGAGCAGCCGGTGCATTTCTGGTCGCGCACTTCCGCGATGCCTGAGCCCCGGAACTTCAATACGCGGTCGTAGTGGCGCAACACGTCGGGATCCACTGCAGCACGGGCCGCCTCACGCTTCGCGGTCCACTCCGCCAGTTCCTTCTCGTCTTTCGCCGTCTGCTCGCGGGCAACATTTTTTTCTTTTTCGATGTCGGCGGCCTCCGCTTTCAGTTCGGCTTCCGCGGCCTTGACTTCCTTTTCGCGCGCCTCCGCGTTGACCATCAGCTCGAGAATCTTGTCTTCATTCGCCCCAATTTCCTGCTCGGCGAACTGGATTTCGTGCAGCAGCGCTTTGTACTGCTCGTTCGTCTTCACATCAAGCGACTGGTCGCGATATTTCGAAATTTTTCCTCGCAGGTCGTTGATCGCGCTCTCATACTTTCGCTTGTTGGCGTCGTCGGCTTTGACCGCCGCACGGGCCTTTTCGAGCTGAGTCTTGGTTCCAGCCAGTTTTTCTTCGATTACGGCTACGCGCTTGGGAAGTTCGGCGATTTCCGCCTTCAGCCGCTGGATTTCGCGGTCGGTGCGCTGGAGTGAGATTAAATGCTCGATTTCAGGGGACATCGGGAGTGTCTGAATAATTTTAGCACGCATGTCGCCATAACCGGATTATCGGGCCATCGGGTAGTGTCCTGAATTTGCGTTGAAGAAATGTTCGCGCAAATTGAATTGCGTTGAGCGTGATGCTACTTTGAATGTATGGCGCGGCGCAACGATATTCGCTCATTGCGAACAATGATTGCAGAAGCGCACGATATTCTTCGCACAACTCAGCTTCCAGAAAAACGAGCAGAACGCGCTTACGAACTTCTCACCGCTGCGTTGCATCTCGCCGACAATCTCCTCGAAGTTTCTCCCGCCGCCACGCTCGGCAAAAAAGGTGGCAATGTCACCGCAAAACGCGGCCCTGACTACTTCCGAAAGATCGCCGCCATGAGGAAAGAGCACAAAGGCGGACGCCCCGCCAAGCCTAACTAGCCTTAGTTAATTTGTGTGCGGGAGGCGTGACAGCCCAACCTATTGTGGTTCCGATGTTCCAACATCTAAGGACTCCCGTCAACGAAGGAAACTGGCATAAGTTTCCTGTTTTCAACATCCAATACGCAAATCCAATAAATTGGGGAGAGGGATTGACACTTAATTGGAAGGAGAGTACAATGTACTTTCGGGTTGAGACTTCGATGATCTCAACCCGAACAATCCTTTAGATGAGAGGATTGGACATAGCCAAACGATGAGCGCAAGTCTTTAGGGTGCGTGCCCTGCGAGAGATGCGGCCTGATATACGCCGCTCTTGTCGCTAATTCAGTATATACACTCCCCTAGAGCGGCGCAAGAGGAAAATGCTTCTATGCCGCTAACTGATGAATTAAAAACATCTTACGAGCTAGTACTTAGAGACCTAGAGACGGAGCGCCAGCAGGTTCAAGATCAGCTTGGCAGTCTGCAAAATCGGCTCAAGGAACTCCACAATAGCATTTCCACACTCTCCAAACGCATCAACCCAGATGCGCCCCCCTCTCAGACGTTTACTCCTTCTCATCCGCCAAACCAAAAGTACGCAAACATGAGCGTGCGCTGGGCGATTCTCCACCTCCTGAACGACTCAAAACCCAGAACCACGGCAGAAATTGCTGAGGCTCTACTGGCAGGAGGGATTGAGACAAAGGCGGCAAATTTTGCGAACAACGTATCAGCAGTTTTGACGACCACCATGAAAGAAGCGCCACACAACGAAGTGCAGCAACTCCAAGACGGTAAATGGGAGTTAACCGAAAATGGCGAAAGTGCCATTGAGCACATTAGTACGAAATATGGCGTGATGGGTCGTGGTCGTTATCGTCGTTCGTTAAGGTTTTGAGAAGGAGCTAACGAAATGAAAATACCCTGATTAGCCGACGCTAAACGCTCATCCGTAGCGAAGGCCATAACTGGCCTATCCCGTGGTGTCTGTGAAGGGACGTAAGCAGGATAGGCCGTGATGGGCCTCTCTCATCCACACGGAAGCGTGGCAGAGTGGTTTATTGCAGCGGGCTTATAACCCGTCAGGTCGGCGCTACCATGCCAGGGACGCACTGACCCGTAGGTTCGAATCCTACCGCTTCCGCCGTTTAACCGCAACTGGCTCAACCGATTCTCCGAAACGGGGAGAATATAGGAGATTGAAAAATGTCAGTCAGTCAAGAGGTAATCAATCAATTGTGGCGGCGTTCAGGCGGAAGATGCGAATGCACTAGCAACTGCCACTCTGTTTTCAACCGCTGCAACGCTCCGCTTCGCGAAGGCCAATGGCATGTACATCACGTTACGTCAGTGGCTGCTGGTGGAGCGGACACTCTCGCTAATACGCTTGCTCTTTGTATTCCCTGTCATGAGAATACCCGGAGCTATGGGCGTAACCTGACGCGGTAGCAACAAGTGTCTCAATAGCGGCGGTCGCTTTTTCTAGGGCCGTCGCATTGAATCCTATTCGGGCTGTGGGCAAACTTCCGTTGAAAACTTCAACGGACCCCGTGGCAGAAACTCCCGCACTTTCTAGCGCTGGGATAATCTCTGCGAACACGAGGTTAGACGTTCGCTCCCACGATCCGTACCAGAAATGTATATACGCTTCGCCCTGCTTATTACACTCGCAACTTTGCAGAGTTTGGAGGCCGTCTAGGGAACTCAGTGCCAACACAAGGCGGGCCATCCTTCTATCAACCTCTGTATTTACCTTGACCCAAACTTGCTCGTGTTCCGGCATGGCGGTATTCAGATGACACCGCCAGTCTGCGGTTTGGCTATGGTTTCGTCATGTAACGGAAGTAATTGGACACTTTTCCCTTGACAAACAGCAAGCGCTTGCTGTAGTTTGTCCTTAACGTGAACTGCTCGAAATGCAATCTCGGATGCCGCAAATTTGGGAAACACCGGAACGGATTGCAACGCTTCCGCTGCCCGCAATGCGGCAAGACCTACACCGAAACGCACACGCGACTGTTCGGCACGATGACAGTGCCGGAAGATAAGGCACTGCTTGCGATCCAGCTTTTGATTGAAGGCACTAGCATTCGCAGCGCGGAGAGAATTACAGGATTGCACCGCGACACGATCATGCGGTTGCTTGTTCTCGCTGGAGAACGCTGCATACAGTTGCTCGAATGCACGATGCAAAATCTCAAGTGCAAGCGGATTCAGTCCGACGAAATTTGGACATACTGCCAAAAGAAGCAGCGTCACGTAAACGCTGAGGATTCGCCGGAAGTTGGGGATGCTTGGGTATTCGTTGCGCTTGATGCTGAAACGAAATTGATTCCCGCCTACACTGTTGGAAAGCGCAATCGTGAAACCACCTACCAGTTCCTTACAAGTCTGAGAAATCGCATCGCGCCAGAACACCGCTTCCAGATCACTACAGACGGGTTTCACTTTTACCGCAAGGGAGTTGAGGACGTTTTCGCGGGACAGGCTGACTTTGCTCAAATGATAAAGCTGTATGGCGATTACGGGCAGCACGACTCGGCTGGAAAGTATTCGCCCTCGCCAATGATAGAGACAATAGTTAAGATATGCGACGGGCGTCCCGACCCGCGCCACATCAGCACTAGCTACGTCGAAAGACAGAACATGACAATTCGTCAATCTATCCGAAGATTCACGAGATTGACGAATGCGTTCTCGAAAAAACTGGACAACCTGAAAGCAGCGTGCGCTTTGCACTTCGCGTATTACGACTTCGCTCGGATACACCAGACACTTCGCTGTACCCCTGCAATGGAGGCTGGCCTGACCGACCACATCTGGACTTTGCGAGAATTGCTTGCAACGCAGCATTAGGACATTACCGTCCATCGGGTGATCGGGTCATCCTTGTCTTTCCGACCCTTGCGAAGCCTTGGCGATGTTTGCGGTTAGAGGTTTCCGCACGACGCGCAACCCGCCACGGATTTAAAATCAGCCGATGACCCGATCACCCGATCGCCCGATTCCCATCACCATCGGCGATTTCGAATTGACCGCCCTCTCTGACGGAACTTACTACCTGGATGGCGGCGCCTTCTTCGGTGTCGTGCCCAAAGTCCTGTGGTCGAAGCGGCTGCCCAGCGACGACAAGAACCGCGTCCCGACGGGCTTGAACTCGGTGCTCATTCGGGGTGGCAAGAAGACCGTCCTGATCGAGACCGGCGTAGGCAACAAGCTTCCGGAGAAGATGGTACAGATTTACGGCCAGCCGGCAAAGCTGCTGGAACAATTAAATTCGGTGGGAGTTTCTCCCGAAGACATCGACGTCGTGATCAACTCGCACCTTCACTTCGATCACGCTGGATGGAACACCATTCGCGACGCCGGCAGCATCAAGCCGACATTTCCCAAGGCCAAGTACTACGCGCAGGAAGGCGAATGGAAGCACGCACACCAGGGCCAGCGCGATACGGTCAGTTACCTGCACGACAATTACGATCCGCTGGTTGAAAGCGGCCAGATGGAATTGCTGAAAGGCAACCAGGAGATCATGCCGGGGATTTCCGTCGAGGTTTTTCCCGGACACACGCGCGACATGCAGGCCATAATGGTTCGCAGCGGGGGAAAAACCGCCTGCTATATCTCTGATCTGATCCCGACCAGCCAGCACGTCGAGATCAATTGGGTAATGGGATTCGACCTCTATCCGCTTGAAACTATCGAGAGCCGCAAGCGATATTATTCGCGAGCAATTCCAGAGAACTGGCTGACGATGTATACCCACGATCCGCACATTCCCTGGAGTTATCTGGAGAAAGATGACCGGGGAAAAATCGTGGCGAGAGAAGAGAGGGCTTTGGCAGGATAGTGCGAAGACCCCTTTTAACCGCAGAGTTCGCAAAGAAAAACCGCAAAGTTCGCAGAGGAAACCCCGTGTCAGCTCTCGCCCAACCTGCGTGTTATCTTTTCTCGGCGAATTTGTTAGATTTTCTCGGCGGCCTCTGCGGTTAAAAGTTTTTGTCAGCAAAACGGACTACACAAATGAAGGTAACCCTATTCACCATACTGATTGTGAGCGCCGCTACTGTTGCGCATGCCGCCGAGCGCCCCAAGATCACCGGCATCGACCACGTCGAGTTTTACACTACCTCGCCCGAGGCAACCCAGCGCTTCTACACGGTCGAACTGGGTCTCGAGAGTGCACCACCACTCGAATCTGGCCAGACGCAGAAATATGAAATCGGGTCGCAATGGGTGGGTTACAGCCCGGCGCCTGATCCAAACAACAAAAACCGCATGGACCACATCGCCCTTCGAACCGGGGATTGCGAAGCCATGCGTGCATACTTGGCCGGTAAAGGCATTGGCGTACCGGATTCAATCAGCACCGGAAAGAGCGGCGATCGCAGCTTTAGGATCAAAGATCCTGAGGGCCACACGATCGAATTCGTCCAGCCGCATGAACAAATGAGTGCAAGTTCCGGAACTCCCATCTCCCACCACATGATCCACGCCGGTTTCGTGGTCCGCGATCGTCCCGCCGAAGACCACTTCTACAAAGACATTCTCGGATTCCGTCTTTACTGGCAGGGAGGCATGACCTCTGAGCGCAACGATTGGGTCGCCATGCAGGTTCCCGATGGCACCGACTGGCTGGAATACATGCTGAACATAAAGCCCGACGCCGATCAGCACACTCTCGGCGTCATGGACCACATTTCGCTTGGAGTGAAAGACATTAAGCAGGCGCAGGCCGAGCTCGAAGCCCACGGCTGGAAAGAACATGGCAACGAGCACGCGCAAATGGGCCGCGATGGAAAGTGGCAACTGAATGTATATGATCCCGACTTCACGCGGGTCGAACTGATGGAATTTACCCCTGCGCAGAAGCCCTGCTGTTCGGAGTTCACGGGAACACATCCGAAAGAGTGAGCAGTGACCCTATTTATCGAAGCGTTGGACCAAAGCCTTGAACCGCAGAGACCGCAAAGAAAAAACCAGAGGTCGCGAAGCAACGAATCTGGATAGCTTTAACTTTGCGTACTCCTCTACGAACTTGCCCCGGCGAGCTCTGCGGTTAAAAGCTTCGCTCTGGTGACCCTAGTTCACGGCGTCAATACCGCAGATTCCAGCCCGAGTTTCGCCTCGAAGAACTCTTCCACGCGGGTCAAAATCTCCGGCGCCGTTTTCGACTCGTAAATCTCTTTCCTCAATGCCGCGCCTCCTGGCACGCCATGAGTGAACCAGGACGCGAACTGCTTCATCTTGCCGGTAGCATCCGGCAACTCCTCTTCGATCAGCATTTGGAAGTAGGTGCGGATCATCGAGTAGCGATCGGATTCGGAAGGCTCGTCGTAGGATTTGAACGCTGAAGGATCATTCTGCTTGAGCACGGACGGGAAGGGCACGAGTTCACTCGTGCCGTCGTCCTGCTCAGAAGAACTCAGCGCTTTAGCGCCTGAGGCCCCAGCGGCTAAAGCCGCCCAACGTAATCCTTTTTCGGCACAGCTGAAGCCATGCCCTTCCCGTCCGTGCTTCAGCCAGTCGCAGTACTGCTCAATCTGCCGGAATATCCACGGATTTGACGGAGCCGTGCGGCCAATCATCACCGCATCGCAACCAGTCGCGGCGACCATAGCGCAGGCGTCTTCGGGAGTGCGAATGTCGCCATTGCCAATTACCGGAATCCTGACGGCATCTTTGACCGCAGCTATCCACTCCCAACGGGCATTGCCGCTATAGCCCTGCTCGCGCGTGCGGGCGTGGAGCGCGACGGCGCACAATCCGCAATCTTCCGCCATCTTCGCCAGTTCGACGCAGACAATTTCTTCGTCGTTCCATCCCACGCGAAACTTCACCGTGAAAGGAATCTTTACCGCTGAACGCACAGCTTCAAAAATCGAACGGATTCGCGGCAGGTCGCGCAACAGCCCCGATCCGCCGTTGCACTTCACCACCTTTTTCGCCGGACAACCCAGGTTCAAATCGACCAGGTCGAAACCGAGGTCTTCGACAATGCGCGCCGCATCTGCCATCACCTGCGGATCGCTGCCGAAGAGCTGCGCGGAGATCGGGTGCTCGTCTTCGTAAAAGTGCAGGTAGCGTTTGGCCTTTTTGTCCTTCGCACGCAAGACCCCATCGGCAGAGGTGAACTCCGTCATGATCAGCCCGCATCCGCCTAGGTTCCGGATAAACCGCCGGAACACGGTATCGGTCACGCCAGCCATTGGAGCGAGCACGGTTGCAGGCGCAATCCGCACCGATCCAATCTGGACCGACGAAGGCACCACTGCTCGTGTGGGTCGGACATTCCCTTCGCCTTCGCTCAGGGCAAGCTTGTCCGAGAGAGCAGGCCTGACTCCCGTGTTGTCCCAAAACTTCTTCACACCTTCATTTTACCTTCGGGATTCCGGCCAGTTGAGTATCCAGGTCCGCCAAAGCCGCTTCCAGCATCCCACGGTGCTGGGGGTTACAGGCGACCTGCAGTTGTTGCAAAATTCGTTGCCGCGAGAGTTCGAGCCCGTTGCGGCGCTGCTGTTCCGCAATCTGTTCCGGCGTCAGCTGCTTGTTTCTCGTCTTTGCGGAGGACTTCGCCTCTTCCTGCTGCTGCTCGACCGACTTGCTTTCCCAACCCCGGGCCATGGATCAATTTTACGGCTAGCTATAGTCAATACGGGCGAGGACGCCCGTATCCCCAAAGACTCTTGCTATCCTCGGATTTGGGATAGTAACTCCAAAGGTATATGCTTGCGCCGTGCGGCAAGCGGCGGGGCGATCGCCCACAACTCCACTCTATATTGGCCTGGTCATAACGCTGGTCGCGGTCGTGGCCTACTCAGCGTATGTGGCGAAGCAGATCTCCGGCTTGCGCCAGTTGCAGAATAATCTGATCGACCGCAACCGCAAGGATTCACTTCAGCTCCTGCGCATCCAGAACGAGCTGAACTCTCTCGGTCTGACGATGCGGGACATGCTCGATACCGATCCGCTCGATCGCAATCAGCAATACCCGCTTACCGCGTGGCAGCCGCAGTTCCAGCGCATGCGTGTCGATCTCGATGATGCATTTCGTCGGGAGCAACAAGTCGCGCCGGAAGGCCGCACCGCCGACCAGCAGCACTACTTGCAAAGCTCCCTCGCGCAATTCTGGGACGCAACCGCGCGAATATTCGATCTGGCACGTAACGGCAAGCAGAGCGAGGCCCGAGAGCAAATCCGGCTTTCGCTGCAAGCCCGGCTCGCAGCCCTTTCCACCGACGTAGCTCGTCTCCTGGTGCAAAACAACGAAAGCGAGGAGCGAGCCGCCACTCAGGTCACCGAAATTTATGATCGGGTGGAGCGCCAGGCATATGTTTTTCTCATCGGCACGCTGATCGCGATCATTCTGACCAGCCTGTACCTGATTCGATCGAACCGGCTCATCTTCAATCAACTTGCGGTGCTCTCGGAGCAGCGCAGCGACTTGGCGCAGAAACTCATTTCGTCGCAAGAATCGACGCTGAGGCATATTTCGCGCGAACTGCACGACGACTTTGGCCAGATTCTCACCGCCATGGGAATGATGCTGGGCCGGGCCCGCAATCAATTGCCGGAAGGATCGCAACTTCGTGCCGACTTGCTTGAGGTCCGCGAAACCGCGCAAACCACCTTGGACAAAGTCCGTAGCCTCTCGCAAGCCCTCCATCCGGTTACGCTCGAGGAGGGCGGCTTGGAGCAAACGATCGAATGGTATTTGCCGGTGGTGGAAAGGCAGACGGGAATTGGCATATCCTACGAGAAATCGGGAACTCCGTTTCCCGCGCATGGCAACGCCGCCGTCCACGTGTTTCGCGTTTTGCAGGAGGCATTGAACAATGTTGCGCGGCACTCGGGAGCGAAAAAAGCCTGGGTGCGATTGCGCTTTGCATCCGACCATCTGCAACTGGAAGTGGAAGATCATGGGTCAGGATTTTCCCAAAACGGTGCACGCCAGGGGATCGGGTTGGTTGCGATGCGCGAGCGCGCGGAGTTGCTCGGCGGGGGAATCACGATTGAACGTCCGGCGGAAGGCGGAACGCTTGTAAGAATGAGCGTTCCCCGCGAGCCGTTGGAGTCGAATGTCTGAAGAAAAAATTTCGGTAATGCTGGTAGACGACCACAGCCTTGTCCGGCGCGGTTTTCGGAGGATCCTGGAAGATGACGCGGACATCCGCGTCGTCGGCGAGGCCAGCGACGGCGAAGAAGCCGTGAAGCTGGCGCGCTCGTTGAAACCGCAGGTAATCGTGATGGACTGCGCGTTGCCTGGGATCAATGGATTGCAGGCCACGCGAAAGATATTGCAGGCATTGCCAGGAACTCGCGTGCTTATGCTGAGCATGCATACCGAAGACACCTGGGTGCGGCAGGCCCTCGATGCCGGCGCCAGCGGATACGTTTTGAAAAACGCTATGGATCTTGAGCTAAGTTCCGCGATCCGCCGCATTATGAACGGAGAAACCGTTCTTGACGCGCAACTTGCAAAGCAACAATCGCTGAAGGGCGAGCGCAATGCAGGACTCACTCCTAGAGAAGTCGAGATCCTGCAGTTGATTTGCGATGGGAAGTCAAACAAAGAAATCGCCACGCAACTCGAGTTGAGCGCCAACACGGTTGCGGTGCATCGCGCCAACATCATGGATGCGCTCGGAATTCACAAGACGGCTGAACTGGTCGTCTATGCCATCCGCAACGGGCTGGTAAACGTTCCGTGAACCGGCGGTCTTTCCTGAAAAATGGTCTTATTATGGGTTGCCCCAGCCTTGTCGCGCCTTTTGCGACAGGATGGGAACTCTCATCCGTATTCGCACAATCCTCGCTCGGTTTCCACTTCATCGACGTCACCTCCGCCGTAGGAATTCACTTCACGCACAACAACGGCGCGTACGGCGGCAAGCTCCTTCCGGAAACGCTCGGCCCCGGCTGCGCATTCCTCGATTACGACGCTGACGGCTGGCAGGACATTCTGCTCGTCAATAGCATGGATTGGCCCGGCCATGCGCGCCAGCGATCTACGCTGAAGCTCTACCACAACAATCGCAACGGCACTTTTACCGATGTTACTCGCGCGGCTGGCCTCGACATCGAAATGTATGGAATGGGAGTCGCCGTCGGTGACTACAACAATGACGGCTTCCCTGACATCCTGATCACTTGCGTCGGGCAGAACCGGTTGTTCAAGAACACCGGCCACGGGAAATTCATCGATGTGACGAACTCCACCGGACTCGGCAAGCGCCAGGCGTTCAGCACCTCTGCCCTGTGGTTCGACTTCGATCGCGACGGCCTGCTCGACCTGTTTGTTTGCAATTACGTGAAGTGGTCTCCCGAGCACGACGTTTTTTGCAGCATCGACGGAAAACACAAATCGTATTGCACTCCGGAAGCCTACGTCGGCCAGACCTGCTGGCTGTTTCACAATCGCGGTAATGGAACATTCGAAGATGTGACTGCGTCCAGCGGAATTTTCGACAGCAGCTCGAAGTCCTTGGGCGTCGCTATGTTCGATTATGACCAGGACGGCTGGCCCGACTTGCTCGTCGCCAACGACACGCAGCCTAATAAGCTCTACCGCAACCAGCGCAACGGCACGTTCAAAGACGTCGCCGTCGAAGCGGGAATTGCGTTCAGCGTCGAAGGCAAAGCGCGAGCGGGCATGGGTATTGACGTTGGTGATTTCGAAAATTCCGGTCGCGACGGAATTGCCATCACCAACTTCGATAACGAGATGATTGGACTTTATCGCAACGATGGAGGCGGCAATCTGAGCGATGTCGCGGTGAAAAGTGGCGTGGGCTTACCTTCAAAAACTACGTTGGGATTCGGATGTGCATTCGCGGATTGCGATCTTGACGGTTCGCTTGATCTGATTGCGGTTAACGGTCACATTGATGATACGGTGCGAAACGTCCGCAATGTCGGCTATGCACAGCCACCGCAGCTTTTCCTGAACAACGGAAAAGGTGAGTTTCGCGAGGGTGGTGCCGAAGCCGGCGGAGGGTTCAGCCAGCCGAAAGTGGGCCGTGGCCTCGCGATCGGAGATTTTGACGGAGATGGGGATTGCGATGTGCTGATGACGACCAACAACGGTCCGGCGTATCTGTTCCGCAACGATCAAACGTCAGGAAATCGCAGCATCCGTTTTCGCCTGATCGGAACAAGATCGAATCGCGATGCGATTGGCGCGCGGGTAGAACTATTTTCCGGCGGAGTACGGCAAACACGCATGGTCCACAGTGGATCGAGTTATCTCTCGCAGTCGGAGCTGCCGATCACCTTTGGCGTCGGCAAGCAGGATAGAGTCGAGCGAATTGTCGTCAACTGGCCCAGTGGCAGGACGGAAGAATTCAAGCAGTTAGCATCTGGAAAGTCTTATGAAATCACCGAGGGCAAAGGTATCGGATCGGGCCAAAAAGCCTAATATTTTTGCTTTATTGCGCCTGACGGCGTCTTGCGCGAACATACAGCCAACGTCCTCTTAGTAACGGCCACCTCCGGCCTGACAACTTGAGGAGTTCAACCCACGAAGCTAAAGCCGCCCAGGAGAGGGCGGCTTTGGTTTTTTGATCTGTGCCTCGCTTGCATCCGTTCCTCTGTGCGTATAATGTTCCGTTCTTCTACTCCACGCTGAGGAGTTCCATGCCTAACTCGGGTCCCTTGTCCCCTACCCGCAGAAATTTTCTTGCTACAACTGGAGGGGCGATCGCAGGAGCAGTAGCCGCTCCGCACAGCATGCCGGCAGCCGCTATGCCGCAGTCGAGAGATGAAAAATCTTCATCGTCCCAGAACCGCCGAAAGATTCCCATCGGCGTTTTCGATCCCGCGTTTCCCGATCTCACTCTGGATCAACTCATCGACAAGTACGCGAGCTTGGGCGTGGAAGCGGCGGAGATCGGAACGGGCGGTTACCCCAACAACAAGCATTGCGCCCTTGATGACCTGATAGCCGATTCAGGTAAGCTTCGCGCCTGGCGAAAAAAATTCGACGACCACAACATTCAGATCGGCGCGCTCAGTTGCCATGGCAACCCAGTGCATCCAGATAAAAGTGTTGCCGATCTCGCTGACCAGACGTTCCGCAAGACGGTGCAACTTGCGGAGAAGCTCGATGTTAAAGTCATTGTCGGATTTTCCGGCTGCCCCGGTGGCAATCCGACCGACAAGAACCCGAACTGGATCACCTATCGCTGGCCTCCGGAATACGCCGCCGCACAAGATTGGCAGTGGAAGGAACGCCTGGTTCCTTACTGGAAAGACGCCGCCAAGTACGCCCGTTCACACGGGATCCACCGCATTGCGCTTGAGATGCACCCGAACTTCTGCGTCTACAACCCGCTCACTTTGCTCAAGCTGCGCGAGGCGGTTGGCGAAGAGATTGGCGCGAATAACGATCTGAGCCATCTCTTCTGGCAGGGATGCAATCCGGTCGAAGTCATTCGCATGCTGGGCAAAGAGGGCGCTATCTTTCACGCACATATGAAAGATACGGTTCTTTTCCCCGATAAGGTGGCGCGCTACGGCGTGCTGAACTTTATCTTCGAGAAGGAAGATTTGAAGACCGCATCCGATGCATTCCGCGCGGTGGGTTACGGTCACAGCGCGAACACGTGGAAAAACATTATGCGCGCCTACATGGAAGTCGGCTATGACGGAATTTTCAGCGTAGAGAACGAAGACCCGATTCTTTCCGGCGAAGTCGGCGTGGAGCGCGCGTTGTATGTTCTGAAAAACGTACGCGAAGAACTGCTGACGGAACCGCAGCTGGCTTAGTTGAATGTGTGGCGCGGACACTCCTGTCCGCGAATAAGCAATTCAGGAGAACTCATGGATCGTAGAACTTTCATCGCCAGCACCGCCACTGCAGCGCTCGCCAGCCGGTTATCATGGGCTGCGGCCGAGCATCGAATTCAGAAGATTGGACTTGAGCTTTATACCGTCCGCGATGCGCTCGACAAAGATTTTGAAGGCACCATCGCGCGGGTAGCGAAGGTCGGATACAAGGAGGTCGAGCTGGCGCAATTTTTCGCTCACCTGCCGGAGTTCAACCCTTCAGCGAAGCGGGCGCGTGCGATTCTGGATGCCAATGGCCTGGTGAGTCCTTCCTCGCACATTCCCTACTCGGCGATCTCGAAAGAAAACCTGCCAAAGGTGATCGAAGCCAGCAAAATCCTCGGTCACAGCTACATCGTGAATCCTTCGATTGATCGCGCCGTGCTCAAACAGGCGGATGGCTGGAAGCGCGCGGCGGAGGCCTTCAATCACGCTGGCGAGCAGACAAAAAAGGCTGGTATCAAATTTGCCTATCACAATCACGTCGAGGAATTTAAGCCGTTACCCGATGGCAAGCTGCCGTACGACGTTCTGCTTGCTGAAACCGATCCCAAGCTGGTTGGGATGGAAATGGATTTGGGGTGGGCGCACGAAGCTGGCGCCGATCCCCTCGCCTATTTCGCGAAATATCCAGGCCGATTCCCTCTGGTCCATATAAAAGACTTCACCAAGGACCGGGTGATGACCGATGTGGGTAAAGGAGAGATCGATTGGAAGGCGATCCTCGCAAAATCTGAGTTAGCGGGAATCAAGCATTACTACGTCGAATTCGACGATCCCAAAGATCCGTTCGCCAGCATTCAGGCGAGCTACGAGTATTTGGAGAAGTTGCGGTTTTAGCATTTTCCTTCGTGTGCCTTCGTGTCCTTCGCCGTTAGCGACTTAGGAAACGATACGCACGCAACGGAACGGAGACTCAATGGCCCAGGTAATTCGCTCTCCCAAGGTTTACGACGTTTGCATCGTAGGATCAGGCGCGGCCGGCGGCACAGCGGCAAAAATCCTCACCGAAGGCGGGCTCAGCGTGGTCATGCTTGAAGCCGGGCCGCCGCTGCATCCGGAGACGGACTTCAAAGAGCACGTCTGGCCTTATCAGCTTCCCCACCGTGGCGCGGGAGTTGGCGGTCGGGCCAGCGCGGACTTCGGCGAATTCCTCGCACCCAACGGATCATGGGACATTGCTGGCGAACCCTACACCGTCGCCCCCGGTTCCCGCTTTCGCTGGTTTCGTTCCCGCATTGTCGGTGGTCGCACGAATCACTGGGGCCGAATCGCTCTTCGTTTTGCGCCCGTCGATTTTCGCGCACGTTCAACCGATGGCGCCGGAGACGACTGGCCGATCACCTATGACGACGTCGCTCCCTACTACGACAAGGTCGAATCCTACATCGGTGTTTTCGGAACGAAGGAAAATGTTTCGAGTGCGCCGGACGGTGTCTTCCTGCCGCCACCCAAGCCGCGCTGCACTGAAACTATTGTCAAGAAAGCGTGCGACAAGCTGGGCGTCATCTGCATTCCTTCCCGCCTGGCGATCCTCACGCAGCCGCACAATGGCCGCGCTGCTTGCCACTACTGCGCGCAATGCGGACGCGGTTGCATCAGCGCTTCCAACTTCAGCTCGAGCCAGGTCATGATTCCTCCCGCCGAGAAGACCGGGCGCTTCACGCTGATCACCGGCGCAATGGCGCGCGAAATTGTTCTCGGAAAAGACGGCAAAGCTGAGGCGATTTCTTACATCGAGAAAGCCACTCGCAGCGAAAAGAAGATTCATGCCAAGGCCTTCATCATCGGCGCGAGCGCCTGCGAATCCGCGCGTCTGCTGCTGAACTCCAAGTCTTCGAGTTTTCCCGACGGCATTGCCAATTCATCAGGCGTTGTCGGCAGGTATTTGACCGATAGCGTTGGCAGCTCCGGATGGGGCCACTTCCCACAGCTTACGGGTATGCCGGCGCACAATCACGACGGCGTCGGCGGCATGCACATGTACATGCCATGGTGGAAATTCAATCGCAAGAACGAATTTCTGCGCGGCTATCACATTGAGTTCGGCGGCGGGCGAGAACTGCCGGGCGTCGGCGAGTTCCACGGAATATGTGACGAATACGAAGGCTACGGCACCGCATTAAAAAAGAAGTGCCGCGAGCTATACGGCACGTATATCGGCTTTGCCGGCCGTGGCGAAATGATTCCCAACGAACAGAGCTACTGCGAAGTCGATCCCGACACCGTGGATGAATGGGGCATTCCGGTCTTGCGGTTCCACTGGGAATGGAGCGACAACGAAATAAAAATGGCGCGCGATATGCAGGAGACATTCCGGGATATTGTCGAGACCGCCGGTGGCACTTACTACTGGTACACGAAGCCGGACGGGCCAAACCCATACGGGATTTCCGACGGCGGAGTCATCATTCACGAACTCGGCGTCGTGCGCATGGGCAATAGCCCGAAGACTTCGGCGCTGAACGGCTTCTGCCAGGCGCATGACGTGAAGAACCTGTTCGTGACGGATGCGGCAAGCTTTGTAAGCAATCCAGACAAGAACCCAACTCTGACGATCATGGCGTTGTCGTGGCGCGCGTCCGAATATCTGCTGGATGAGGCGAAGAAGGGGAATTTGTCGTGAGTCGTGGCTGGTGAGTCGTGGCTGGTGAGTCGTGGCTGGTGTTTATGGTGAGGGCTCAGTGGTCAGTGGTTAGGAATCAGTAATTGTGAGATACAAATGAAAAATCAGACTTCAAAAGTTTCCCGACGTGGCGTACTGAAATCACTCGCTATGAGTGCCGCTGCTACGTCTGTCCTGCGTGTCATTCCCGCGCAGGCAGCCGAATATGCGCACCACATGATCGCCGCGGAGAAGGCCGCCACCCAGACCTACGCGCCGAAATTTTTCAGCCCGCATGATTACAAGACTCTGCAGACCCTCTGCCAGACGATCATTCCGGCCGATGCCGACTCCGGCGGGGCGATCGAAGGCGGCGCTCCCGAGTTTATCGATTTGCTCACCAGCGAGAATACCGACTATCAGCGTATTCTCGGCGGCGGATTGATGTGGCTCGATTCCACCTGCTCCGACCGATACAATGCCGCATATCTCGACTGCTCGCCGGCGCAGCAAAAAGAAATTCTCGACAAGATCGCGTACCGAAATAATGCGCTGGCCGATGATAGTCTCAGCCAGGGAGTTGAGTTTTTTGCGTTTCTGCGCAACATGACTTCAGACGGATTCTTCACCAGCGAGATTGGGATCAAATATCTCGGCTATGTCGGCAGCACCTTCCTGAAAGAGTTCCCCGGGTGTCCGCCTGTGCCGGGCGTCTGAGTTCACTTTAAGCCCTGTCATTCCGAACACCTTCGGTGTGAGGAACCTGCTCTCGTCGAGGGAAAACAGATTCCTCAGCGCTGGAGCGCTTTGGAATGACATCATCTGCGAATGTAGTTATGATCCTTTCACATAGGCGAGGACTTTATGGGCGTAGCTTACCCGACTGCGGGAACGATGGTCGGCCATCACATGGTGACCACGCAATTTGAGCTCGATGGATTTCGCGTGGTGCGCACGTTGGGCGTGGTTCGAGGAATCGTCGTCCGCTCACGCTCGATCTTCGGTACTCTGGGCGCAACGTTGCAAACGGTCCTCGGCGGCAACATCACTCTGCTCACTAACCTCTGCGAAAAGACTCGTGCCGAAGCTTTTGATCTCATGCTGCAGCACGCCGCACAACTTGGCGGCAATGCAGTCGTCGCTGCTCGTTACGATGCAACGGAAATCATGCAGGGCGTGACTGAGGTGCTTGCCTACGGCACTGCGGTCGTGGTGGAACCCATCAAGCGGCCATGAACCACATCGAGTTGCTGCGCATTCTCGGTTGGATTTGGGCTGTGTTCGGCATCTACTGGGTAGTCGCGGGATTTCGCGCCAAGAAAGCGCAGACCAGCGAATCGCCGATCTACCGCATCATTCGGCTTTCGATCCTGGTCATTACTTTCACGCTCCTTTTTGGGAGATGGACGGCCATCGGCCCGCTCGCCGCAAGTTTTTTCCCGCACAACCCACTCGTTGGTGACATCGGATTTTTCGTTGCAATTCTCGGAATCGCCCTGGCAACCTGGGCCCGCATTCATCTTGGCCAGTTCTGGAGCGACAAAGTGGTGCTCAAGGTCGATCATCAACTGATCCGCACCGGGCCCTATGCCCGGCTTCGTCATCCGATTTATTCCGGCGTATTGCTAGGTGTGGCGGGTACTGCGCTCCTGCTCGATGAATGGCGAGGTGTGCTGGCATTCGTAATTCTTCTTGTGAATTACTCGATCAAGGCCAAACGGGAAGACGGAATTCTCGCCGGAGCTTTCAGCTCAACTTTTGCCGAGCACAAGAACAGCGCCGGATTCCTGCTTCCTCGCTTCTTTCGCAGGCAATAGCCATTTACCGAGGATGTAACCGTCGCTAGGCAACGGCTATCCGTCCCATCTATTACTCTCCAGGTATTCGCATTTAGATTTTCGTGACCACCTTGGTGTATGCTTCCCAGTTTTTGCAGCTCAGCGCTTTTTCACAAACCGTCAATCCAAGGAGAAATCAGTGCAATCTCTCAAACCGACTCTCTTGCTCCTAGTAGTTCTTGCCGCAGTGGCCGCTTTCGCGCAGTCGAACTCGGACGATTCCATGGCATCGACCACTCCCGAGCACCTCAATCTCGACGATCTCGACCGCAGCGTTGACCCTTGCGTCGATTTCTACGCCTTCTCCTGCAATAAGTGGATGGCCGCAAACCCCATCCCCGGCGATGAAAATGCGTGGTCGCATTGGGACAAATTGCAATTGCGGAATGAGCAGGTACTTAAGCAGGTTTTGGAGAGCGCGTCGAAGGACGATTCACATCGCAGCGCCATCGAGCAGAAGATCGGCGACTACTACGCTTCATGCATGGATGAATCCGCAGTCAACAGCAAAGGAGCCGAGGTCATCAAGCCCGAGCTCGACCGGATATCTGCACTGACCAGCAAGGAGCAATTGGCGCAAGAAATCGCGCATCTGCACGCGCTCACGTTTCTGCTTGACGGTCAGACAAACTCCGGCGCGACCACCGCGGCGTTCGGGTTCGGTTCAGGCCAGGACTTCGACAATGCCAGCCTGGTAGTTGCGCAAGTCGATCAGGGTGGGTTGGGACTACCCGACCGCGACTACTACACGCGCGACGACGCCAAATCAGTTGAGTTGCGCCAGCAGTACGTTGCGCATATTCAGAAGATGCTCCAATTGCTGGGAGAAAACTCTGAGCAAGCTGCGGCCGAATCGAAGGTCGTCATGGACATGGAAACTCAGTTGGCAAAAGGCTCCATGGACATCGTCAAACGTCGCGATCCTGCAAACCTGAACCATAAGCTGACACTCGAGCAACTGCGCGCGCTATCTCCGAATTTTTCCTGGGATGATTATCTGAAAGCGGTCGCCGCGCCGAAGACAGATCATTACCTGGTGGCGACTCCCGATTTCTACAAGAATTTCAATCAACTGATCGAGAGCGAGTCGCTCGACAACTGGAAGACGTACTTACGCTGGCATCTGCTCAGCGACTCTTCCGCCCTGCTCAGCCAACCCTTCGTGGACGAGAATTTCGATTTCTTCGCCCGCAAGCTGTTTGGCCAGCAGGAACAGCGTCCCCGGTGGCGGCGATGCGAAAACTACGTTGATCGTGACCTCGGAGAAGCTCTGGGACAGGGCTTCGTTCAGCGCACTTTCAGTCCGGAAGCCAAGCAGCGCACGCTGAAGCTGGTGCATGAACTTGAGGCCTCATTGCAGACCGATATTCAGCAACTGGATTGGATGAGCCCCGACACAAAAAAGCAGGCGCTGGTGAAACTGCACGCTATCGAGGATAAGATTGGCTATCCCAACCATTGGCGGGACTATTCGAGCGTGAACATCGTTCGCGGCGACCTGCTCGGTGACGCCTATCGAAGCGGCCAATTCGAGTTGCACCGGCAATTGGATAAGATCGGAAAATCGGTGAACCGTGGCGAGTGGACTATGACGCCACCCACGGTGAATGCCTACTATGACGGGCAACTGAACACGATCAATTTCCCGGCCGGAATTCTGCAGCCGCCCTTCTTCGATAAAGACATGGACGATGCCGCGAATCTGGGCGCGATTGGGACCATCATCGGTCACGAGCTCACGCACGGTTTCGACGATGAAGGCCGCAAATTTGATCCGGCTGGAAATCTGCGCGACTGGTGGACAGAAGAAGACGGCAAGAAATTCGAAGAGCGCGTCAAATGCGTTTCCGACGAGTATTCCGGCTTTGAGGCGACTCCTGGAACGAAGCTCAATGGAGGTCTGACGCTGGGCGAGAACACTGCCGACAACGGAGGCGTTCGCATCGCTTTGATGTCGCTGGAGAATTCTCCCCAGGCGAAAGCCGATCCGAAACCGGGGGTACTAACTCCCGAGCAACGATTCTTTGTCGCGTATGGTCAGGCGTGGTGTACGAATATGACGCCAGAGACCCTGCGATATCTTGCGCAATCGAATCCGCACTCGCCGGCGCAATTCCGGATCAACGGGGTGGTTTCAAACATGCCCGAATTCCAGAAGGCGTTTAACTGCAAGAAAGGCCAGCCGATGGTGCGCGATAACCAGTGCCACGTGTGGTAAGCGAAAAAGGCCACCGATATGCACGGATTTCACGGTTCTATGCGCGGATTTCACGGATCAAAATCCACGGAATTTTTATGGTTCTACCCCTCCGATCCGTGTAAATCCGTGCTGGCATTGGAGTTGCTTCTGGTTACTAAAGGACAATGACCCCAGTAATCTTGTCCATTTTCCGGCCCTGCCCCATACTCGCTTCACCTACCACAGAACCTGGGAGACGGGGTTGGAAGTGGCGGCTTGTCCGCTATTACTAACCCCGAATTTTTTTGCGGGTGTATTCACGAAGTACCAGAATCGCCAACGTTTCCACGCCACAACATTCGTCTATTCCACAGAGGAATTTCCTAAAATCAGGTGTTCACGATAAAGAACAACTCTGCCCAGAAAGCGTGAAAACTATGAAAAAGCTATCGCTTATCGTGCTCGTGTTCGGGTTAATCGCATCGTGTTTCGCGGCGGACGAGGATGACAATCCCGCCGCCGACCGGGTAAAGGCTGCGTCGATCGTTCTCGAGGAAATTCAGGCCGCCCCCGATACGGGAATTCCCGATGAAGTGATGGGTTCAGCGGAGTGCGTGGCGGTCGTGCCATCGATGCTCAAGGCCGGATTCGTGGTGGGTGCGCAGTATGGCCGTGGAGTCGCAAGTTGCAGGACCGCGAAGGGTTGGAGCGACCCCGCCTTCTTCTCGATTACGGGAGGGAGCTTCGGGTTCCAGATCGGTGGCCAGGCGGTTGACCTGGTCATGCTGATCATGAACCACAAAGGAATGGAAAATTTGCTGAACAGCAAGTTCAAGATTGGCGCAGACGCGACCGCGGCTGCGGGGCCGGTTGGACGCCATGCCGCTGCCGATACCGACTGGAAGATGCGCGCGCAGGTGCTCAGCTATTCACGAGCCCGCGGTGTATTTGCCGGGCTTGAACTGAACGGCGCGGTCGTAAAACAGGATCGCGAGAGTACTCGCATTTTCTACGGCAAAATGCAGCCGTTTTCTTCGACCCTGCAAAGCGTAACTTCCCCCCAAGGCGCATTGCCCTTCCTGCAAGGGCTATCGAAATGGGCAAGGATCGCGAGTAAGTAGGCTCTAGGCTTTAGGCTCTGGGCTTCAGCGAACAAAAAATCAAAGGCTCCGAGTTAGATCAGCTAACTCGGAGCCGTTTGTATTCACGCTATGCGCTAAAGCCTAGAGCCCAGAACCTGATTTACGCGTTTTCGTTCCCCGCACGCTTCCAGGAGACGAATTCGCCAATTGTAGAGCCTGTGCTCGAAGATGGTTGTTTGTAACTCTCTACCTCTGAGCGCGAAGCTTCTTCGCCGACCGCGCGAATGCTGAGCCCCACCTTCTTCTCTTCCGGGCTCATCTTGATGATCTTGAAATCGTGCTCGACGCCAGGCTCCAGGTGGACCTGCTGCCCATTGGCATCAACGGCCTCGGAATTGTGGCAGAGGCCTTCAATTCCCTCGGCAATTTCAACAAAGGCGCCAAAGGCAGCAATGCGCAAAACCTTGCCATGCACGATGTCGCCTATGCGATGTTGTTCAAAAAACGTCTCCCAAACGTCGGGCTGCAACTGCTTAACGCCGAGCGAGAGTCGCCGCTTTTCTGAATCAATCGCGAGGACCACCGCCTTGACGCGATCACCCTTCTTCAGAACCTCAGACGGGTGCTTCACGCGCTTGGTCCAGCTCAAGTTGCTTACGTGGACCAGCCCGTCAATACCTTCTTCGATCTCGATAAACGCGCCGAAGTCGGTCAGATTTCGTACCCTGCCTTCAACCTCCGCACCGACGGGATACTTCTCGATGAGAGAATCCCATGGATTGGCCGCCAATTGCCTCATTCCCAAAGAGATTCTGCGCTCCGTAGGATTCACGTTCAGCACTACGCATTCGACTTGGTCATTCACGTTGACTAGCTTCGATGGGTGCTTTGCGCGCTTCGACCACGTCATTTCACTCACGTGCACCAGGCCTTCAATTCCCTGTTCCAGTTCGACGAAAGCGCCGTAATCGGTCACGCTGATCACGCGGCCGTGGACATGCGCCCCCACTGGGTACCGGTGCTCCGCGTCCAGCCAGGGATCAGGCGTGAGTTGCTTGAAGCCAAGAGAAACCCGCTGCTTGTCTGAATCGAATTTCAGTACTTTGACTTGAATTTGATCGCCAACATTCACCAGATCACGCGGATGGGTGAGCCGGCCCCATGACATGTCGGTAATGTGCAACAAGCCATCGATGCCGCCCAGATCTACGAAAGCGCCGTACTCAGTAAGGTTTTTGACCACTCCGGTCAGCACCGCGCCTTCCTGCAGGTGATCGAGCAGCTTTGTGCGTTTCTCGTTCTGTTCCTGTTCGAGAAGCTGCTTTCGCGAAACCACCACGTTGCCGCGTTTTTTATTGAGCTTCACGATAGCGACGTCGAAGCTCTGGCCTTTCATCGCATCGAGGTTACGCACGGGCCGCAGGTCAATTTGTGATCCAGGCAAGAATGCGCTGGCACCCAGAATGTCCACAGTCAAACCGCCCTTGGTGCGATCAAGAACGGTGGCCTTAATCGGCTGGTTCTCGCTGTAGGCCTTTTCGATCTCGTCCCATGCGCGCAGTTTTTGCGCTTTCTGAAACGAGAGATTGATGTACCCCTCTTCCGTCTCCCCCTTGTCGCGCACCACATGGATCTCATCGCCCGGCTGGAATTTCGGCTTACCTTCGTGATCGAGGACTTCTGCGATCGGCAACATACCTTCCGATTTCGCGCCGATGTCGACCACCGCGTGGGTCGGAGTCAACTTGACCAGCGTGCCTTTCAGCACGTGATCTTCGCCCTCGAGTTCCTCGGTTTCGGTGGTGAAGGTTTCTAGCGCGGAAGCAAAATCTTCGGCAGCGGCGGCCTTTTGCTCCTCGTCATGCTCGTGGCTTCGCTGCTCCGGCTGTGAGTCACTCGCAGGCAGCTGTTCAGTTAATGTTGTGGTGGTCGAATCGGAATAGTTGTTGGCGTCGTCGAACAAGGTCATTGCCTCTCAGCGGTGTCAGAGACGCGGGCTGGTTACCGAACGGCTGGTGGGTCTTCGTTGAAGTTTGGCACATCCTGGCGGATGGGCGTTCCAGCGGTGGTAAAAATGAACCCGAATCCCAAAAGGGAACTATTCGACTATAGCAACCGCTCAGAAAAGGTGTCAATCGACGAGGCCAGATATTAGCAATTGGGAAATTGGATAATTCGGTAATCGGGTAATTTTGTAATTGAACACCCCACAAAGGTGCGTTGCAGGTCGCGCCCCCAGGGTCGTCATCAATTTCCCAATTACGAAATTACCAAATTATTCAATTCTTGTTACCCTTCCGACAGCATGGACTACCTCTGGACTCCCTGGCGTTACGCGTACATTGCCGCCGCTGCGAAGACCGGCGGCAAATCTGGCGATTGCGTCTTCTGCGAGCTGGTGAAACTCCCAGACGAAGAGGCAAAAATTGTGTGTCGCGGCAAACATTGCTTCATCATCCTGAACACCTTCCCTTATACCTCCGGCCACGTGATGGTAGTGCCGTTTGCACATGTGGACGAATTGCAGAAGGTGCCGGGACCGGCCGCGACCGAAATGATGTCACTGGCACAAAAAATGGAAGGCGTTTTGCGCGAGATATATGCGCCGGATGGCATCAATCTCGGTATGAATGTCGGACGCGCCGCCGGAGCGGGGGTAGCCGGACACGTCCATATGCACGTCCTTCCGCGCTGGGTCGGCGACACGAACTTCATGACCACGGTGGGAGAGAGCCGGGTCTTGCCAGAGTCGCTGGATGCAACGTACAAAAAGATCAGATCGCGATTCACAACCTAGCGGCGCCTAACGATCCGGCTACGGAAGATAATGCCAATGCAAGGAGAATGAAATCCCTCGCTTGTTTCTGGGATGCAGAACGCTTGAACAATTCCTTGCCGGCGGAATTGGCTGCGGCAGCAAAGTTCACTGACGCAGCGCCCATCCGGCCGAAGACCTGATCAAGATACGTTGGGTTTTAGTGATGGTCATGGTCATAGTCATGGTCGTGGTCGTGATCCCGATCTCGGTCATGGTCCCGATCCCGGTCATGATCGTGATTGTGGCGCCAGTCCCAATACCTCTTCTGGTCTTCCTTCGAAAGGTGCTTGTAGTCGGTGTGGGGATCAATATGCGCTTCCACTATCCACTGGTTGTAATAAACAGTCTCGGAATTATCCCAGTGGTGATGGTCATGGTAATACGGATCGTACACCCGGTGTGCGCAACCGGCGGTCGCCAAGGACAACAGAATCACTGTAGCCGGCAACAGCGATCCAAGAAAACCAAGCTTCGATTGCATGAGTTTTCCTCCTAGTCAGTCAAACACGTGGAACGCAGCTTGGTTGCGGAACCGCAGCTCTGTGTTGCCTGCGAGCGCGGGAGTTGTGCACCGCGGAATGTGCAATTGTGAGTTTTCCACCGGTTTTTCCGCTGCATTCCACAAGGAAGTTTTGCCGTCCACAGCTTTCGCACAGCGGTTCCCCCATTTTTCGTTGCCCTAAGACATGGAATGCGAGACATTGCATTCACTGCACGCGTGAATGTCACGCTGCCAGTGATCGCGAAAGCCGGTTCTGCGGCAACCACCTTGGAGCCATGTTCAGCAAGCGGAAAAGCTAAGTTGGGTGGACACAGGGAGAGTTGCCGAGCGGTTCCCAAACGTGAAAGCGTTGCGGGCACCCGGGCGTTGCGGCCTCCTCAGAAAACGGTCTCGCATGGCGGGACTGCAACCGGCAAACGCGATTGACGCGATGCATCTTCGGATGCGATTGCGCTCCGTCGGCTCACAACGGATTGGAAGAAGGGTCGCCCTGCGACATTCGCCAAACCGCGAGGGCGCGGAAACGGCAGGCCCTTTGCGGTGTCGAAGGGTGTTGAGATTCACGCTTAGCAAATGCGGTTCGGGTGGCTGGCCCGAACCGCATTTTATTTTTTAACCAGCAGCTTTCAGTCAGCCTTTAGCAGTCCAGATGTTCAGATGTTTTGCTCTGCGGCGGTTCCCTTTTAAGTTTGCCCTGTCCGTGCGGGTCTAAAAAACCGAATCACAGGACACGGTTATGAAAAAGACCCCGCGCGGAGATATCCGTTGCATACAGCCGAAATATTCGCCTATTATTCGCCTATCTCTGCTATCGTGAAAGGTGATGCGTCGGACACTGCAATCCTCTATCCGCAAAAAAATAATTCATATCCGTTTTTCCGAAATACTTCCGTTCCTCCACAACCGACATGCAGGTACTATCACTTTCGCCTACACGAAATTTTGCGTTGTAGATGGTGAAACCGTAATTGGCAACGACTGACTACATCTCCGCTCAAGCACTCCCGGCAAATGTTGAGGCGGAGCGGTCCATCCTGGGCGCTATCCTGCTCGACAATCTCTCCTACAATCAGGCCGCCGAGCACCTGAAACCGGAAGATTTTCTGCTCGATTCGCACCGCCGCATTTATTCGCGGATGATCGATCTTTCCGAAGCCTCCCACTCGATCGACCTGATTACGCTCGCCGAAGAACTGGCGCGCAACGGCGAACTTGAGACTATCGGCGGCGCTGCTTACGTCTCCGGACTGCTCGACGGCGTTCCCGACCGGCCGAGCATTGAAAATTACATCAAGATCGTGCGCGACAAATCGTTGTTGCGCTCACTGATTCACACTGCTACCGCGGCCATCGCCCGCGCTTCCGAACAAAGTGACGCCGCGGAGGAAATTCTCAACGATACAGAAGCACAAATCTTCCAGCTTTCCGAAAAGCGCATCGGCCGCGGCTTCATGGGCGTACAGGAGATCATCAGGGAATCGTTCGGATCGGCTGACGCCCTATTGCAACGGGGCAGTCGCATCACCGGCTTAGAAACTCACTACATGGATCTGGACGAGAAGACCAGCGGGCTGCAGAAATCTGACCTGATCATCATCGCGGCACGGCCTTCGATGGGCAAGACTTCGTTTGCGATGAACATCGCGGAAAACGTATCAATCGAAGATGGAAAAACGGTCGCGGTATTTTCGCTCGAAATGTCCAAGGAAGCCTTACTGCAGCGAATGCTCTGCTCGGTAGCGCGGGTAGATGCCCACAAGTTCCGCACCGGATCGCTGTGGCAGGACGATATGCGCAAGATCCAGCTGGCGCTCGAAAAGCTGGCCAACGCGCCAATTTTCATCGATGACACTCCTGGAATCACTATCAGCGAAATGCGCGCCAAGGCAAGGCGGCTTTTGCAATCAAAAGGTGCGCTGGATTTGATCGTAGTCGACTATCTCCAGCTAATGTCAGGCGGCGGCAAGAGATACGAGAATCGGACGCAGGAGGTCTCGGCCATATCTCGAGGACTCAAGGCCCTGGCTAAGGAGTTGCAGGTTCCTGTCGTAGCACTATCGCAGCTAAGCCGCGCGCCAGAGAGCCGTGGATCAGGCGACCACCGTCCGCAACTCGCCGACTTGCGCGAATCGGGATCCATCGAACAGGACGCCGACGTCGTAGCTTTCATTTTCCGCGAAGAGGTCTACAAACCCGATGACCCTGAGCTCGACGGTGTGGCGGAGCTCATCATCCGCAAACAGCGCAACGGCCCCACAGGTACCGTGAGGCTGGCCTTTCTTAAGAGTTCCACTCGGTTTGAATCGATGGCGGATGGATCATCACCGGAGTATGGAGAGTAGCGCCGCGGCGTACTCTTGCCCTCCCATCAAATCTGTTGCGAATCCCTCGCCTGAATGCGGAGAATGTGCGAATATCCGCGATTTTAAAGCCGATTCTCCTGTGGAAAGATTGTGGAACAAAGCGTCCAAATCCGCACCAAGCCTAAAACCGACCATTCGGTCGGGTTCGTCCGCAGCGAAGTGCCTCTGCAAGTTGCTGTCCAGCACCTAATTAGGTGCATGAATGCAATTTCATGACGTAAGTTTCTGAAATTACAAAGCTTTAATATTTTAGGAAGTTTTGCACACCCCATTCCGTGGAAATCGCACGCCAACGCTCATCCGGAGAACCCTAATATTGTCTCTGACTTAACTTATCGAGTGGCACGTAGGTAATCCACGAACGTATTACTTCGTCCATAGATTCTCGTGAGCTTGGGCGTAGCAGTGAATCCAGACAAAAAACAGGAACAAAACAGGCAGGGCGGCCTTTCAGGGCCGCCCTCGAATCTTGAGACAATCACACTGATCGCTCTTACGCCGGAGCCGGATGCTCGCCGCCCTTGGCGATCCCAGGACGTCCCGGTTCAGGCTTCAGCACCTGCTGTACGCCGGCATCATCTCCCTTTGCAGGAGGAATGATCTTCGGCAGTTCTTTGCCGTCGATGATCAGCTTGATTTCATTGGCGTCGAGCACTTCGCGTTCGAGCAATGCCAAGGCAATTCGGACCAGCGTGTCGTGGTTCGCAGCAAGAATGCCCTTCGCTGTTTCGTATCCCTTGCCGACGAGTCGCTTCACCTCGTCATCGATCTTGATTGCCGTAGCTTCACTGTAATCACGATGCTGGTTAATCTCTCGACCGAGGAATATCTGCTCTTCCTTTTTGCCAAAGGTCAACGGCCCAAGATCACTCATGCCGAATTCGCAAACCATCTTGCGGGCAAGTTCCGTCGCCCGCTCAATGTCATTGCCTGCCCCGGTGCTCATCTGGCTCAGGAACAATTCCTCTGCCAGACGCCCGCCCATCATGATGGCGATCTCGGTCTCCAGATATTCTTTGGTGTAATTATGTTTGTCATCGATCGGCAACTGCATAGTCACGCCGAGGGCCATGCCACGGGGAATGATCGTCACCTTGTGCAAAGGATCAGAATGCGGCAGTTTCGCCGCAACCAGAGCGTGTCCCGCTTCGTGGTAGGCCGTAACTTTCTTTTCCTCTTCTGACAGCAACAGGGACTTGCGCTCTACCCCCATCAGCACTTTGTCTTTTGCGAGCTCGAAATCGTACATGAGCACGGCTTTGCGGTTCTGTCGCGCGGCCGCCAGTGCAGCTTCGTTCACCATGTTGGCCAAATCGGCGCCTGAAAATCCTGGTGTGCCGCGGGCAAGCACCGAGAGATCGACATCGTCGGCAAGAGGGATCTTGCGCGTGTGTACTCGCAGTATCTCTTCGCGGCCACGCACGTCAGGCCGGTTCACGACCACACGACGGTCAAAGCGTCCTGGCCGCAGCAGCGCCGGATCAAGAACATCAGGCCGGTTGGTGGCGGCCATAAGGATGACGCCTTCGTTGGACTCGAATCCGTCCATTTCGACCAGCAGTTGGTTCAGGGTTTGTTCGCGTTCGTCGTGGCCGCCACCTAAGCCGGCGCCACGATGTCGCCCGACGGCGTCGATTTCGTCAATGAAGATGATGCAAGGTGCGTTCTTCTTGCCTTGCTCGAACAGATCGCGAACTCGCGACGCGCCCACGCCGACAAACATTTCTACAAAGTCAGAACCTGAAATCGAGAAGAATGGAACGTTCGCCTCACCCGCAACCGCTCTGGCCAGCAAAGTCTTGCCGGTCCCGGGAGGGCCGACGAGCAACACGCCTTTCGGAATGCGTCCGCCAAGCTTCTGGAATTTCTGGGCCTCGCGCAGGAATTCAATAATCTCCCGCAGTTCTTCTTTTGCCTCATCCACCCCGGCGACGTCTTTGAACGTCACCTTCTTCTGCTGCATGGAGAGTAGGCGCGCCCGGCTCTTCCCAAACGACAAAGCCTTGTTCCCGCCGGTTTGCATCTGGCGGATCATGAAATACCAAAGAGCGGCAAGCAGAGCCAAAGGAGCAAAAAGGTTAATCAACCATCCCCAACTGCTGTTCCCAACGTCCTGGACAGTGATACTGACGTTCTTGTCCTGGAGCTTTTTGATCATGTCTGGGTAATTTGCGGGCGCAGTCAGGTGAAACATTGAACCATCCGCCAGCTTGCCCTTCACTTCCTGGCCGCTGATGGTCACATCCTTGACGGTGCCTTGGTCAACTTCGGACATAAAGCGCGAGAAGTTGATTTCCTGAACCTTCTGGCCCGAGTTCGCCGTCTTGACCACCTGCCATAGCGCAACGGCGGAGATCAGAATTACCACCCAGAAAATGATCGTTTTTACAGTTGAATTCACTGAAAAGCTCCTGAGAAAGGACCCTCGCCGAACCGCTCACGGCTGAACCGTGATCATCGGGAACGCGAGTACGACGCGGCACGCTCTCCCAATCAGATTAGATGCCCGTCCCAAAATTTTGATCGTCGAAAATGACGATTAGCCTATTCTACTCCGCTCTGCGGCAAAAATTCCCGCCAAGTTCAAATGACTTAGGTCATACTTTTGTCCCGCGAAGCTGCCGTGGGAAGAGAACCCGCAGCGCTCGGAACATCATTGCTGCTCCCGTTGAGTTCTCCGCAAAATCGTGTGCTGTCCTGTGTAAACGGCAACCTCACATAGGGTTTTGCGTCACTAATGCCCGAAAGACACTTGAATGGAGGAGACACATGGCAGATACAACCACGAAAGTTCCCAAAACAACCGGTGCAACGATTGCCGGTTTGTTCAAAGACGAGAGCAAGGCGGAGCGGGCTGTCGACGAGCTTAGGGTAGCAGGGTTTTCAGAAAATCAGATAGGGATTGCCACTGCACACGATGAAGGTAAGGTCGGATCTTTCTGGGACAGGCTCGGCGCTCACTTGGGCAAGCACGAGCACACAGAACGCGCTGAGGACCTGGAAGAATCGCTTCGAGACTGCGGGATTCCAGAGCAACAGGCGGGGTACTTTAACTCCGAACTGGGGCGCGGAGGAGTACTGGTCACAATCCATGCCGGTCCCGAAAGAGCAACCAAGGCCCTTTCTATTCTTCAGCAGAACGGCGCTGATGTGGGCAGCGCTTCCGCAGAGTGGAGGGGCACTCGCCAGCCCGGAGCGAGCGGGCAGCGCATTCAGTTGTTGGGTGAAATCCTGCGAGTCCACAAAGAGCGGGTTTCTCGAGGCGAGGTTCGCCTGCGCAAGGAAGTGGTCACTGAAAACCAGAACATTGAGGTGCCGACCACGCGTGAAGAGTTGGTCATCGAGCGGGTTCCCGGCCAGGGACGCGAGGCTGCCGGCTCTCAGGTCGGTTCTGGCGAGAAGGAATTCCGTGTGCCCCTCAGCGAGGAACGGGTTCACGTCGAGAAGAAGCCTGTAGTGAACGAGGAAGTCCGTGTCGGGAAGCGCGAAGTGCAAGATACGAAGCGGGTCACCGACCAGGTGCGGCACGAGGAACTCCGCACGGAAGGCGATGCGGAAGAAGACGTTCAAAGAGCACGCGAAAAGACACGCAAAAGCGCCTGATTCAACAATTCGAAAAACTACGACAATACGAGGTTATTTATGCATTTTCTTTGGTGGATTATCGTTGGTCTCATAGCAGGCTGGGCTACGGGCAAGATCATGCGTGGCTCTGGCTTCGGTCCATTAATGGACATTGTGATCGGCATCATTGGCGCAATCGTCGGTGGTGTGATCATGCGCGCCGTAGGCTTTCAAGGCCAGGGAGGCATGATCTACACGATCCTGGTCGCAATCGGCGGCGCCATTCTGCTGACCTGGTTGTATCGCTTGGTAGCCGGTCCGCGGCACCGGCTTACCGAGGGCGGATCGACCCCCGTTAACACGACGTCAGGAAACGAACGCAGCAACTTGCGAAAAGTAGCTTGATCACTGTGGCCGGAGCGTCGAGGGATCGGCCTCCGGCCGCTCCTTTTCAAGATATGCTCGTTCTGGCGGCGTGGGGAGTTCGATAGCCCGCAGCTTCGCGAATGAGAATTCCACCATCCTCATTGGCCTGGAAGTCGCGCCTTACTCCGAATCCTCGCATCCAGATGATTTCATCGCCGCTGACCACTACCGGCCATAGGCGCTTCTCTTCCCCCGTGACGTGCTTGTCCTGTAGGAGCTCTTTGATCTTCTTAGGCCCCCTGGTATGTGCGGGCCAGAAACGTTCGCCGGGACGCCAGTTTCGCACCAGCAGGCCAAGCCTGGTGAATTGTTCCGAAACTATGTGCTCGCCGCCGTATTTTTGTGCCTCGTTCTTTTTGCAGGCTACAAGCGCTTCGATTTCCATCCCAGCTTCTGCAATCGCGACGCGCCCCGGAACCGGCAGGCGATATTCATAGTCCCCCGCCTGCTTCGCACATCTTTGAAACCGAAGTTGATCTCCCTGCAGAGTCGCGGTCCACGTATCCGGGAGCGGCGCGCATCCTGCTTCTCTGTCAAGGCTGAGGACTCCTTCCACATGTTCGAACTCCAGCGAAAGTCCTAAAGACTCGGCTGCTGCACGAACCAGCCTGCGCTGAGTGGCTAGAGAAAATGCGGTGAGCTTCTTTCGCTGCAGGATGCCGTTGTTTGGATCAATTCTTTGCCAGGCGTCAGCCAGCAAGCGCAAAATCTCGGCGCTCCAATACTCTTCTTCGGCTCTGGCGATTTCCGCAGTTTCAGCCAACACCTCGGAAAGCGAGGGATTCACATCCCGCTCGAGCCGGGGAAGAATTTCATGCCGTATTCGGTTGCGGGTGTGCCGCAGGTCCCGATTGCTCGCGTCTTCGCGCCAGGCTTGCCCAATTTCGGCCAAGTACTCGCGTAGCGCCACTCTGCGGGTTCCGAGCACAGGCCGGACGATGCTCGGTGCGGTCTGTCCATGAATTTCGTTGTTGCTTGGAGCCGACGGCCCTGAGCTGAACACCTGTCTACTGAGTGCTAATTGCTGAGTGCTGACTGCTTTCTCCGGATAGATTCCCGCAAGCCCTCTGGTCCCCGCTCCCCGCGTCAGCTTCAGCAGAACCGTCTCGGCCTGATCATCGAGCGTATGGGCAGTTGCGATTCGATTGATTCCAGAGCACAGGAGCCCGGAAAAGAATTCATATCGCAGCTCGCGCGAGGCAGCTTCAAGACTTAACTTCCTCTCCGAGGCATACAGCTTAGCGTCGCGGCTCTCGGCGGTAAATTCCAAATCATGCTTCTGTCCCAGTTCGCGAACAAACTCTTGATCGGCGTCCGATTCTTTGCCCCTCAGCGTGTGATTCAGATGAACCACGGAGAGCACAAGTCCAAGCTCGTCTCGCAGCTCCAACATCAGCCGCAGCAACGCAACCGAGTCCGCGCCGCCGGAAACGGCGATTCCAACGCGGTCTCCCGGGTGCAACACATCATTTTTGCGAACGTAGCCGAGCACCGATTGCGCCAGCTTGTGCACGGCTCAATGGTACATCGTGCGGATTGGATGTTTGTGCGGGTCAGATTCCGGTGTGGGTCGGACATCCTTGTTCCGACAATAAAGGGCAGCGGCCGGAGGGAACGGGCATCTTGGCCCGTTCCATAAAAGGCTCAAAAAGCTACGCCGCCCTCGCCATCCTCGCGGCTTCAATCCCATCGAGCGCCGTCCAGAGCGCCTTTGCGGCACTCTCCGCAGCCAGCAGCGCTCTCTCGGCGGCCCGCGGATTGCTCTCAACCATTTTTGACAATTGCTGCTTCCACACTCGCGAATGATAAACATCGGCAATCGCGTGCAATGTGAAGTATCCGCGCGTCTGCGCGTCTGCTCCGTACATTTCGCGTAACCCACGGTCCTTTTCGGCGGCCACGCGCGGCACCTGCGACTCATAGGCATAGAACGCGGCGAGCGCTTCTTCCGGACTTCCAGCTCGCGCGACGGAATGAAAGGTACTCGTGAGCGCGCCAATCTCCGCAATCGAAGTCGTAGCTCCGTGACACCCGCCGCCCATGCCTTCCAGAAAATCCAGCCACAGCTCGAAATGCGGACGTGAGCCGTGCAATCCCATTTCGTCGTCATGATTCGCTAGCACAGCGCGGCGCAATTCCCCTTGCGGAAGCCGCGAAGCAAATTCCGAAAGATATTCTGGGAACGCATTCACCTGTTGAAAATAGTTGCGCGCATATTCGCGCAGGTCCTCGCGCGTCAGCTCGCCCGCAGTCCAGGCTTTGTAAAACGGGTGACACAGCAGGTCGTATTTGGTGATCCGCTCATCTAGCTGCGCCAGAAATTCAGTTGTCGTCATTTTTGCTCGTCTCCATTCTCGGTGTTCCGCTTTTGACTGGACGGCTGGTGTGAGGACCAATATAAAGCCCAGAGGTACAAACCTTCAAACACCCTGCATAGTGCCGTGTTCGCCAGCGCGCCTCGAGTTTAGAGGAATGACAGCAAGCGTACTCGACGCCTTCGCGACCAGGACCTTGCCTTTCTCGCTCTTCACGCTAAGCTCCGCTTCCGCGAAAACCAGGGTTTTCCCGGCGCGCAAGACTTCCGCGCGGCAACTCAATTCTTTGCCGGTAGCAGGACGGAGGAATGAAATCTTGTTCTCGACGGTGATTACGTCTTTGCCGTTCGGAATCGTCGTTGCGGCTGCGCCGCCGCAGGTGTGGTCTGCAAGCGTCATCAACACGCCTGCGTGAATGAAACCGTGTTGCTGTCGATGCGCAGGTTCGATGTTGATTCTCGTTTCGCACCAGCCCTCACCCCACGACGTCAGCTCAATTCCCAGCGACTGCACGAATTGGGCGTCGTGGAAAATGCGCTCGATTAATGAATTGTCCGGCATCGTTTGTAGATGATGCGGAGCCCTCGTAGGCGGCAGAGATTTACATGGACCCGCTGCTAAACTGACGGGGATGAACATCGAAATTCGCAATCCTGATCTTGTAGCCCGATTGCGTAAGCAGATCGAGAGCACTGCGTCTGGCAACATCGAAGAAGCTTTGCTTCGTCTACTCGATACCCAGGAGGAACAAGACCGCTGGCTCACGGAAAATCGGGCGACAATCGATGAGAAGATTCAACGCGGTCTCGATCAACTCGATCGAGGCGAAGGTATTCCCGAGGACAGGCTCGATTCCTATCTAGCTAATCTCAAAATTCTGCCCCGATGTCATTCCGAGGAGCTTCAGCTCCGAGGAATCTGCAGTTCGCGGCAGAGTTAAGGAAGATCTATGCTCGTAGAAGAGCGGCCCTTTCAGGGCCGCGTCCGTCTTCCATTCACTGTCATTCCGAGCGAAGTATTTCGCGCGAGCGAAATGCGAAGTCGAGGAATCTGCAGATTGAGAACGAAAGCCCAAGAAAGCGCGCGAGAGCGGCCCTTTATGGAGCCTACAAGACATGAGTCTTATCCGATTCCTACCAACTTCAGGGCAGCCTCAACTAGTACGCTAATTACCATCAGAGCGAGACTTGAAATCGCAATACGATGCCCTACCGCAATGTGTTGGCGCGGAGCATCTATCTCCACTTTTGGAAACGCCCATCGAGCGTAGTTGAACGAAATACGGAAAAAAAGCAACACAAGCAAAACAACGTATACATACAACGCCACTGAAAGCGCTTGTGGCAGTTCAGCGACTCGTCTGATGACTCGGTCTAAGTGATAGACAACATCTAGAGAAAAGGGAAATCCAACAAGAAAGAGTAATAGGTCATAACTGCGTGGCAGATGCAGCCAACCGCGTTTGGAGCGCCGTTGCCGAAAAAAACCTACTACCTCGTCATAGACAGCATTAGCCCAGGTGGTGTCCACTCCGGAAATGCTAGCGGCGCTCGTATTCTGTTGAGGTGTTGCCTGCATGTCCGAAACACTCGTTCGACCAAGATCCAGAATGATCGTAAAAGCATTGTTCGGCACGAGGTTATTGAATCTCGCTCGGTACATAAAGGCAGAATCGAATTCAATTCTCAGAAGGCCGTCAGGCAATTTGTCGTCATCCAAAAGTTCCATCGGTGTGCCGTTAATCCACTCACTATTGGTTTGTAGCCGGAGCACAAGTGCCATGGCCGTTCGAACTGACGTCTGCAGTTCGTGTAATTGGGCTGGGGTTTGTCCCGGTTGCAGCGTTAACACCGCGACCTGTCTATCGGCAGCCTCTTGGGCCTTTTGTTCCAATAGTCTAAAAAGCTTTCTGAGGTCGTTAAGGCTTAAAAGACAGGACGGTATTTCGAGTCGTCTTGCAACACCGCGCATGATTGCTGGCGCTATCGGCTTCAGGGCCAACGACATATGTTCTACTCTCAACTTTACAGCAAGCACGGCTCATTCCCCGCGTAAAAACAAAAAAGCCGCCAGCTTTCGCTGGCGGCTTCGCTAAAGGCTAATAGCTAATAGCTAGTTTTCGTACAACAGCACGCCCTCGTTTTCCTTCGAGTCCACGGGACGATAAAACAGCTTGTTGTCCTCGAGGAAGACCTCAATGAACGCCGGGCGCATGGTGATCGTGCCCTGGATCAGCGCTTCCGAGAGCGGGTCCTCGATGTACTTCTGCAAGGCCCTGCGCAGCGGGCGAGCACCGTAGCTGCGATCGGTGAGCGTCTGGTTGAGAATCCATTTCTTGGCTTCGTCCGCAACCGTGACCGTGATCGACTTTTGCGCCAGGTTCGCGTTGAGCTGCGTAACCATGAGCTCCAGAATCTGGATGAGGTCGTTTTCGGTCAGCGCGTTGAAGATGATGATTTCGTCGAGCCGGTTCAGGAACTCGGGGTTGAACGTGCGCTTGACTTCGTTCTTTACCAGTTCCTCGACTTTGTCGGCAATCGCATCTTCCTTGGTCGATTGGAAGCCCAGGCCCTCGCGCTTTTGCAAGTGCCGGGCACCAATATTTGAGGTCATGATCAGGATCGTGTTCTTGAAGTCGACCGTATTGCCGAGACCATCAGTCAATTGGCCGTCTTCAAACACCTGCAGCAGGATGTTGAACACATCCGGATGCGCCTTCTCGATTTCATCGAGCAGCACGACCGAATACGGCGCGCGCTTCACCCGTTCGGTAAGCTGGCCACCCTCTTCGTAGCCGACGTATCCCGGAGGCGAGCCGATCAGCTTCGAGACCGAATGCTTCTCCATGAACTCGGACATATCAAAGCGGATCAGCGACTTCTCCGTGCCGAACATGAACTGCGCCAGCGTGCGCGCGACTTCGGTCTTGCCGACGCCAGTCGGCCCAAGGAACAGGAACGAGCCGATTGGCCGGTTCGGGTTCTTCAGCCCAGCGCGGCTGCGGCGAATGGCACGAGCCAAAGCGCTGATCGATTTATCTTGCGAGATGACCCGCTTATGCAGCTCTTCTTCGATGCGCAGCAGCTTGGCCGACTCTTCTTCTTTAATCGAGGCGATGGGAACGCCGGTCCAGCGCGAGACGACGTCTTCGATGTCCTCGCGATTGACTACGCCCGTGGCCGATTCATCGAGATGATATTTCTCGCGCAGAATGCGCAGGTTTTCGCGCTCCTTGCGTTCTTCGTCGGAGTAGAAGCGCGCTTTCTCGAACTCATGGTTCGCAACCGCGTTCTCCATCCGATGAACGATGAACTTGAGCCGCTTCTGAACTTCCGTGATCTCTTCCGGCAGCGAAGTCTGGCGCAATTTTACGCGCGCGCCGGCTTCATCGACGAGGTCGATCGCCTTGTCGGGCAAGAAACGGTCCGGGATGTAGCGGTTCGAGTGCGAGACGGCAAAGTTGATGGCTTCGTCGGTATAAGTGACCGCATGGAATTTCTCGTAGCGGTCTTTCACGCCGAAGAGAATCTTGGTAGCGTCACTCTCACTCGGTGGCGGAACTTTCACCGCCTGGAATCGCCGCTCGAGCGAACGGTCTTTTTCGATCGACTTTCGATATTCGCCTGGAGTCGTCGCTCCGATGCACTGAATCTCTCCACGCGAAAGCGCCGGCTTTAGGATATTCGCGGCATCGAGCGAACCTTCCGCCGACCCCGCCCCAACCAGCGTGTGCAGCTCGTCGATGAAGATCACGCAGTTCTGCGACTCCATCAGTTCCTTCATGATGGTCTTGAGCCGCTCTTCGAACTGTCCGCGATACTTCGTCCCCGCGACAATCAATGAAAGGTCAAGCGCGAGGATTCTCTTGTCAGCTAAGAATGATGGCACCTCGCCGTCAGCGATGCGCTGCGCGAGTCCTTCCACGATTGCTGTCTTGCCAACGCCCGGCTCGCCGATCAGAACCGGATTGTTCTTCGTCCGACGGCACAGAATTTGAATCACGCGCTCGAGTTCGTTCTCACGGCCGACCAGCGGATCAAGCTGGCTATCCATCGCGGCCTGGGTCAGATCGCGCGAAAACTCGCTCAATAAAGAAGATTCACGCTGGCGCTGCGGCTGGGCTTTTTCCTGGCTGCTGCGCGCAAGCTCTTCGCGAATGGTTGAAAGCCGCAAGCCGCGCTCGTGCAGGATTTCCGCGGCAAAGCATTTCTCTTCTCTCAGTAGACCCAAAAGCAAATGTTCAGTGCCAATGTGCTTGTGCGAAAGCCGCTCGGCTTCTTCTGCAGCATAGGCAAGCACGCGCTTGCACTCGTTGCTCAGCGGCAGATCAACAGACGTAGAAACCTTTTCGCGAATGGTTGTGTGTCCCTCGATCTGCTTGCGGATGGATTCGACCGAGGCATGCGAACGCAGGAAGCGGTTGGTCAGAGCCTTGTCTTCGCGCAGGAGTCCCAGGAGCAGGTGCTCGGTCTCTATATAAGGAGAACCGAACTGGCTGGCTTCATAGCGTGCAAAAAATATGACGCGCCTTGCTTTTTCCGTATAACGCTCGAACATAACCCCTTCCCCCAGATTCCCCCAGAGACGGAAAGGTCGAGTCGGCCTAACTTCTCCGGAACCCCAAAAACGTTGCGGTCAATGAGCCCATGCCCTCATTATGATGGGCTTCACTCTGTTTTACCACCGTTCAAGGTTACGAAAGGAACCACGATTCATTATCGCAGTTCCTCCTCTTATTAAGAACACCCGTCAGCGGTGTTCTTCTCGGTTCATGCGTTGTCAAAACCGATCTGGAACTACAGCTTTTAAGATCGGCATTTCCCCTCATTCAACCAGATTCTCTGGCACGATCTCTTCCATTCGCCCGTTCTCAAGTCGCATCACACGATGGCAACGACGTGCAAATCCGAAGTTGTGCGTCGCGATGAGGGAGGTCAACTGATACTCGCGATGCAACCGGGAGATCAATTCAAAAACTACTTCGGCAGTGCGGCTATCCAGGTCGCCCGTCGGCTCATCCGCCAGCAGGATCTTCGGCCGGGTGATCAGCGCCCGAGCCAATGCCGCGCGCTGCTGCTCACCGCCCGAAAGTTCTCCGGCGCGGTGATGCGTCCGCTGCCCAAGGCCTACTTCTTCCAACCAGCGCCGGGCTTCTTTCTCCGCCTGCGCCCTCTGAGTTCCGCGCATGAGAAGCGGCATGGCCACATTCTCAACCGCGCTGAACTCAGGCAGCAGATAATGAAACTGCCAGACGAAGCCGATTTCCTTGTTCCTGAACTCCGCCGAGGCTTCATCCCCCAGAGAATTCAGTCGCAATTCCGCGCAGTATATTTCACCCGCAGAAGGCTTATCAACCGCTCCGAGAATGTGCAGCAAGGTGCTCTTTCCCGCGCCTGATGCACCCACGATCCCGAGCATTTCCCCCTGCCCAACTTCGAACGAGAGGTTTTCAAAGAGCACCAGTTCTGAGGCACCGGACCGGAAAACCTTTGTCAGTCCTTCGGCTCGTAGCGCCTGTTGATTTAGATGCAACTGGAATGCTCCTCGTCTCAAGCCTGAGTTCCCGGAGAAGACTTTACATCTGCCGGAATTTTGCCTGACTCATTAAAACATGGTCGGGAACGGCGTTGCATATTGGGACCGCCACAAACCGTTCAAGTGCCTGTCATTCCGAATCACTTCAGTGATGAGGAATCCGCTTCTTGTGGGAACAGCAGATTCCTCCCGGCCAGCGGGCGGATGACATCGTTTGTAAGAAGGTGGGCACGAACCTGGGCGGTTAGGGCTATAATTTCCGCATTACAGGAGGCGTGGTATGACCCTCGCCAGACCTCTATTGTTAGCTCTTCTGCTCGCCGGAATCTCAAGTGCGGCAATGGCCGCCGACAACACAACCTCACCGCCTTCGTCAGATTCCTTACAAAGTGTGATCACGCAAGCGGTCGAGCAACCGTCAGGATTGATCTACTCCGTTGCGAAGGTCCGCCGGGAAGGTGAGCCGTCGATGACAGACGCTCCACTCGCGAAATTGGACGATGGAGTCTGCTTCACCATGCGCATGTACAAGCTGAAGCGCGGTGAACGCTTCAGTGATGAAGAGAGCGGCAGGCGGGGCTATACCACCTGCGAAATGGCCTCAAACTATCAGTACCGTTCCGCGGTCGCCCACGCACGAGAAGGTAGGGATTTGCCGGACGACGTTCCGGGAAAATGAATGTGGGGAGACGGGCGTCCCCGCCCGTCAGAGCTTATTCGTACCGCAACGCTTCTGCCGGCAAGACCCTCGAAGCCGACCACGAAGGATAAATCGTCGCCACGAGTGACGTTCCAACCGCTACCACGGTCACAAGAACCCCATCCATCACCCGCGGCGCAAAGGGAACATAGTCAATCGAGTAAACCTCAGGCGCCAGCGCGAACACATGATAATGCCCGCCCAAATAAGACAGAACATATCCAAGCACCAATCCAATCAGCGTTCCAACGACGCCGATCAACGCCCCCTGCGCCACAAAAATTTTCCTGACCTGTGACTTCTTGGTTCCCATCGACATGAGGACCGCGATATCGCGTGTCTTCTCCATCACCATCATCACCAGCGAAATCAAAATATTCAGCGCCGCGACAAACACAATCAGGCCAACGGTGATGAACGTGACCAGGCGTTCCAACTTCAGCGCGTGAAATAGAGGTTTCTGCTGCTGCATCCAATTCGTGGTCATGAATCCTGGGCCCGCTGCTCTTTCGAGCTCGTCACCGACCTGCGGAGCTTGGTAGATGTCATCGATTTTGAACTCGATGATTTGGACTACATCGCCCAGAGCGAATAGCCGCTGCGCGGCTGAGAGATTCGTAAACGCCCAAGAATAGTCGTAATCATAAAATCCGGAGTTAAAGATTCCGACCACGCGAAACCGTACATACTTAGGAACCATGCCAAGCGGCGTCAATTCGCCCTGTGGGCTGGTAACGAGCACTATGCTGCCGACTTTCGCGCCCAGTTCAGTCGCCATTTCGGTTCCGAGGATAATCGGCGGCATCGCTGCCTGTCGCTGCTGCACCGCCTCCAGCGAATCACTCTCACTGCTTGTGGGGCGACGGGCGTCCTCGCCCGTCGAGGGCTGGGCAGAACTTGGCTCCAGCGCTCCCACCGAGCCTTCCTTCACACTGTTCAGCAAATCGCTGACCTTCCGCTCATCCTGCGGAATGATCCCCTTCAGCACCGCTCCCCTCGCATTCGATCCAATCGAGATCAGCACCTGCTCATAAATGTCCGGCGCGGCGGCGACTACATGCCGCTGCTTTTGCAGCCGATCCATCAGCGGACGCCAGTCGCGAATGCCATCTCCCATCGTGCGCAAAAGATTTACATGCGAGGTTGAGCCCAGCAAGCGGTCCTGCAAATCCTGACGGAAGCCATTGTTGATCGCCAGCGCGATCACGAGTGAAGCCACGCCGGCTGCAACCCCGGCAATGGAGATTCCGGTAATGACACCGATGACCGCCTGCTTGCGCTTGGCACGCAGGTAACGGGACGCTATGAAGAACTCGAAGCGCATGAAATTTCAGCCGTCAGCAATGAGCCATCAGCAAAGTCGTAACGCTCGCTCGCCGCTCGCTGCTCACAGCTCGCCGCTGACTGGCTGAATGCTGAACGCTCATTCTACCGTGTGTACCATCTTCGTTCTCTATGGCACATTAGAAGCACATGTCCGAACCTCATTCGCACGCCGGCCTGGTGGCTTTCCGGTATCCGAATTTCGCGTTGTTTACAGTCGCTCGTTTTTTCCTGGTTGCGGCGCTTGAGATGCAATCGGTCGCAGTCGGCTGGCAGGTTTACGAAATTACACGCCGCCCGCTCGATCTGGGACTCGTCGGCCTGGCCCAGTTCCTGCCGGTCGTTCTTTTCTTTCTGCCCGCGGGGCACGCTGCCGACGTTTTTAATCGCAAACGACTGGTTGTCGGTTGTTACATCGGCTTTGGTGTTTGCTATGCCCTGCTTTTTGAGATCGCTCATTTGAAAATGCACGACGTCAGACCTATTTATGCCGTGCTCGTGCTGCTCGGAGTGGTGCGGGCGTTCAACGCACCCGCCGCCCGATCACTGTTGCCATTGCTTGTGCCGGTCGAAGTGTTTCCGAACGCCGTGGCATGGAATGCCACCATTTTTCAGGGAGCAACCATTCTCGGTCCTGCGCTTGGCGGCCTGCTCTACGCCGCATTGCGCGGACCAGCCGGAGTGTACGGCATTGCTTTGGGAGTTTCGGCAATCGCGACAATCGCTCTTTTCACGGTTAAGCTGACCGAGCCTGAACGTCCGCATGAAGAAGTCAGTGCGCGTTCTGTGCTCGCCGGACTGCATTACATCTGGACGCACAAGCTAATTTTGGGTGCAATTTCTCTTGATTTATTTGCTGTGCTGCTCGGCGGCGCGGTCGCCCTGCTTCCGGTTTACGCCCGCGACATTCTGCGCACCGGAGCCTGGGGGCTCGGGCTGTTGCGGGCGGCGCCGGGAGTTGGCGCGGCTGCAATGGCGTTAACGCTTGCCTATAAGCCGCTGCGCAGTCGCGTCGGCAAGATCATGCTCTTCTGCGTCGCGGGGTTCGGCGTTTTCACAATCGTCTTCGGAATTTCGCAAAGCCTGGTAATTTCGTTGATTTCGCTTGTGCTGGTCGGCGCTTCGGATATGGTGAGCGTAGTCGTCCGCGGAACGCTCGTGCAGATCGCGACTCCGGACGAGGTCCGCGGTCGGGTGAATGCCGTGGACATGATCTTCATCGGCACGTCAAACGAATTCGGCGAGTTCGAGTCGGGAGTTACAGCGCACTGGTTCGGAACTGTTCCGGCAGTGATTCTCGGCGGCGCAGGAACCCTGATTGTGGTAGCGCTATGGGCATGGATGTTTCCAGAGTTAAGAGAGGCGGACAAGCTGACGCCAGTGGAGGAGGAAGCCGCGGTGCATTGATTGTCCCGGGTACATTTTTTAAGTCAATGTCATTCCGAGTGCCTTTGGGCACGAGGAATCTGCTTTTTGCATGGAAACAGCAGATTCCTCGCCGCTAAAGCGGTTCGGAATGACAGCCTTCGTGAGATGCGTGCTGAAGGACTCGGCGATCACCGTGGAAGAGCGGCCATTTATGGCCGCGTTGAGCGGATAAGATTTGTGACGCAGCCCTGAAGGTCCGCTCTATACTCATGAATCCTCCCCGCCTGATCAGTGCCCACCAAACAGCGCCAACGGCACCGCCTCTCCCATTGCCTTATAGCCCACCACCGACGGATGCAGATGGTCGTCGTCATACCCGGGCAGCATTCGATCGGGCCGCCGGGGATCACGCATAACTTTATCGAAATCGATCACCGCGTCGAAATGTCCCGGCGCGCGAATCCAATCGTTGACAGCCTGCCGATCCGCTTCGGTCGTGGCCGGAGGATGGTAGTACGCCGAACCGACAAACGGCGTGATCGTCGCCCCGAACACTTGCAACCCAGCGACATGCGCCCGAGCAACGATCTGTTCGTATGCGCCTTCAATGCGATGAACCAAATCTGCATGCGCTGCCGCGGGAACTTCGCCCAGCCGTGTCAGCCCTCCGAGGTCGTTCACTCCTTCAAACACAATCAGAAATTTTGCTCCCGCTTGCGCCAGCACATCGCGATCGAATCGCGCCAGCGCATTCGGTCCCAGACCATCAGTGAGCAAATGGTTGCCGCCGATTCCTTCGTTCAGAACACTCACTTCCCGCGTCGCCGACGAAGCCTGAAGCCGTTGGGCAAGAACATCGGTCCAGCGGTCGTTGCCATTCGTGGTCGTGCCGTGGCCATCAGTGATCGAATCACCTAAAACGACGATTGCCGCAGCGTTGGGGGAAGCACGCACGTCAATTCCCGAAATCTGATACCAGTGATCAACATGCTTGGCATCCGGCAGATCGGCCGCAGAAATAAAGTCTCCATGAAAGTAATAAGAAGTTGAGCGCGATCCAGGATGGCTGGTTTCGCCTACCGGCGCGGAATCCAGATGAAACGTGATCGCAAGGTTCGAAAGCGGCGCAACCGCATAGTCGATGGGATCGGAAATGTACTCGGCTCCCGCAGGTACCGTCACGTCGGCACTGCCCGCGAAAGTCAACGCGCGGTCCGAGCCTGGTTCGATCTGGCTTGATGCGGCCGAGACCGGACCAGCAATGTGCACGGAAGTGAAATGCAGCGGCTCGGTCCCGAAGGCATTCGAAACGTGTACGCGTAGTGAAGTTCCGCCGGTCGAAACATGCGCGATCTCTCGCATGGTCATGTCGCGCATGTCGTCGATCGGGAGAGCGTTTTGCGGCTCAGGTAATTGTTGGGATGCTGCCCAGGTCGCGACCCAGTTGGATTGTGCGCTCGCGCATGCGCATAGCAGCGCGACCATCGAAACTGCGAGACGTACTCTTTGTACGCAGGTCACGTATGAGATCAAGGAAAAAGTGGATGCCTCATCACTGAAGCGGTTCGGAATGACGGTGACAAGTCTTACTTTCCATTCAGAACCGTCTTCGCCGAATTCATGTTGTCGTAGTGGTCGTACGCGCGCACCACGACCACGTGCTCTTCGCCTGAACTCCCCGTCACTGGAACCAAAAAGTCGTAATTTTCCGTTTTGGCGTCCGAGAGCTCGCCAAGCGGCTCGACGAAATGCCAATCACCGGCATCAATCGAATACTCGGCGCGCTTGATTGTCGAAAATGAATCAGCGGCGCGGAATTGCACGCGAATTTTTCCACCCTCGACTGAAGCCTTCAAATCCTGAATCTGCGGCGGCGTGGTGTCCACCTCAAAGCGCTCGCTCTCCTTTTCAGACGATAGCGCCTCGCCCGGAGAGTGCGACGGCGAATCCGATGCCACAACTTTGATCGTGTAACCACCGTCTGGCAGCAGCGATGCGTCGAATGAGTAGAACCGTAGCGCAAGATTGTCTTCGAGCAATAACCAGCGGTTTTGGCCGTCGCCGCGATAGTAGACCGAGTAAGTCATCTGGTCGTCGTTGTCATCGTGCACATTCCACTTCACGCCAATTGATCCGCGATCGTGGATCGGATTGGGTTGCGGATCGAAGCGCTGACCGGGATCCATCCCCGCAGGCCGCGGCGGAGCCTGGTAGCGGGTTCCCGATGTCACGGTCACGTCGTCGAACTCAGGCGCGACATTTTTCTGCAAGTAGTTCAGGATCACGCTATCCACGCGTGGGGCGGTTTGCCCCGGGTGCAGCACCGCCTTCCACTGAATAAAGCGAGCCGGCGGAGCGGAAACCTCGGCTTCCTTCTGCAAATCGATCTTCTTCCACTGGCTCCAGTTGCGGTCGGGATTATCCACATTCCCGCTCCGGGCAAACAGGTCCACAATTCCCTCCCCGCGGAACTGAACCCGTCCCCACTTCGAAAATACCTGCGAGTCGAATACGTCGCTTTCGTAAGTGCCTTCGACGTCGGAAGAACTGTTCAACAAAAAAATCTTGCCGAGATTGCTGGTTGAGGCATACAGCCCGCCATTCGGCGCTTTGGCGAATGCCGTGACTTGATTCGCTTCGGCCTGGATCAACTCAACATAGTCCTCCCGGCCGCTAACCTGGAAAATCTCGCCGCGGTTCCCTGTCCCCGCCAGCAAATGGCCTTTCTGGTCGAAAGCGAGCGCATACACCAAGTCGTCGTGCGACGACCAAAGCAACAAAGGCGAACCATCCGGCGCGATTCTGTAAATCTCAGAACCCCCAGGCACGCCGGCGTTCGAATTGTTCAGCGTGACAGAGGCTTCAGACGAGGAACCGGATCCACCGCCAGAGCCGCCAGAATCAGAGGACTTGGGTGCCGGAAGTGAAACAGTTGCATTTGAAGGTCCTGCACGCTTCTCACCCGCGGCCGCGGCGTAGATGTTTCCAGAACTGTCGATGGCAAGGCTGGTGATTTCCCGCTTCGGGGCACTATAGAGGACAAACCCATCGCCCTTCGGGGTAATTCGATAAATCAGTCCACTTCCGTCGGAGCCCGCGATCAGGCTTCCTGCTGCATCGAAGGCCAGAACGCGAATGTGCGGCTCGTCACTTTTGAAAAACAATGAGTGGTCTCCATTGGGAGAGACGCGAAAAATTTCTCCATGATCTCCAGTCGCGACATAAAGATTGCCGCTCTCATCCAGCGCGAGGCTCCAGATGTATTTGGTCTTGGGATCGAAAAATACCGAAGACTTCCACCCGTTCCCGTTTTGGTTTGTGGGGGAACGGGCGTCCCGCCCGTCCTGCTTCCCTGCGGGCGAGACGCCCACAGCCCCACTGTCACTTGTTTGTTCCAATTTATATACCTTGCCGTCAGGATTAGTTGCGGCGTACAGCACGCCGTTCTTGTCAACTACGAGGGCCTGTACTTGCAATTCCTGCGGCTGGAAAATGGGAAGGGGTTGCGCTCCTGGAACTATGCGGTAAACGCGGGCAGGCGCTCCGGTAGCGGCATATAGGTCTCCCTTCGGACCCACGGCAGTGGCCCAAACCGCACTCGACGGAGTACTGGCAATCAGCTTGAATTCCGGCGCGAGTTGCAGAAAGCCATCGCTCGAGATTGCTACCCCATGGGTGGTGCCCTTAAGAAAATCGTCGTACTTGGATTGCTCCCAGGTACGAGTACCCTCGGCCAACACGTTTAGTGAAAAGGACAGGAGAATGAGAAGGAAAACTACAGGGTTGCGTTGCAAGCGTTGTGCCTCTTCAGGAGAGAGATCAATTGAAATCAGAGTAACACGGGGGTTCCGAATGACTGCGATGTTCGGGGACACTTACTTAAAGAAGATCGGACAAGCTTGCCCTGAGCTCCCTGGAAGGTGATGTCCGACCCACACGGACATTATTTAATCGTGATCGACAGCAACTGTCCGCCCGAAACGACAAAATCTAGCGGCTGAGTCGCGGTTTCGCTCACGGACGATTCGCCGAGCACGGTCATATCTTGCGTGCCCTTCATGCCGTCCATCACGTTCATGACGGAAAGCGGCAGGGCGGGCATCACTTTGTCGGCGACCATCGCCTCGGGATCTTCGTCGAGGACCGAGACGTAGACGCGATTGTTTTCGTGCTGCTTGTTGAGCAATCCAATTGTCGATGCGAGATCCAGCTTCTGGGCACCGGATGAGCCGTGGCGGGTGCGATCCAACATATCGCCGTCGCTGACCAGGATGTGGAGCTTCGAACCCTTGGAAGCAGAATTCGGAATGCGGACCGGAATCTGTTCGATTACAGCATCACCGCGATACGGCCGCAGCAGTACTTCTACGAAAATATCGTCTCCCGGGCGCGCTTCGCTCACGTCGGTGCGCGCACTCTCAAGCCGGGCCCAGCGGCGTTCGTTGCTCACTTCGAAATCGAGCTGCAGGCCTTTGATGTCCGGCGTGCTGTAAGGATTGTCGAAGATTCTGCCAAAGCAGTCGCCGACAGAGTTTGCCGCGAGCATTGCCGCCGGCTGCGAACCATCGGCGGTAGAGAACATGTCCTGCAGCTTCACATCCGGAAAGCCGTCGACCCGGATGTCGCCCTTCATCGCATACGTGGTCTCGTCGCCATACTCGTTCACACCATGCAGCGCGTTGTAAACCGTGGTCGAAATTGCGACTGGGCTCAGGCGGGCGTTGTTCAGCACTTCATAGTGGAACACCTTGGGAGCAGTTCCGCCATGGATGGTCAAAGTAACCGGAATCATCTCCGGCTCTTTGCCGAACTCGCCCATGATTCCGGTGTGCCGGTCTTGAACAAAGCTGCCGACGGTTTCTGTTGCGTTGACGATCTTGAAAGCGTTGAGCGGTGAGGGTAGTGTCGCCAGAACTTCGGCCTTCGTCATCGGCAGGTCAACCATGCCGAACTGCATCAGGGGATGGCCGCAGGCAAGAAGATGTTCCGCGTCCGTGTAAGTCACTGTGCAGGTCGCAGCGATGTTCATGTCCCCGCGAACCAGGATCGCGCTGACCGCAGAACCAGGCACAAGTGGATCACTCTGCTTTTTGTCTGTGGCCGAACCCACTCCCATCACCGGAACAATGCCCGCGGAAGCGAATTGCGGCGCAAATTTCTTCACCGCGTCTTCCGTGAATCCGCTAAATACCAGCGGCGTCTCAACGGGCTTCAAATAGTTCGCAAAGCTTTCACCCGCAGCCGACGGCAATCCTGGACCCGAAGTCTTAGCCGTGAACGAAGGACCGGATTTCACCTGCACGGGAACACTGGTCGGAGTACTGTCGAGCGCGCTAATCTCAAGCATCTCGGAGATCGGCGTAACCCCTGCGATTGGTTCCTTCGAGAACTCTCCGATCCGAAACGCAACTGCGCCCGCGAGCTTTCCATTGAAATAGACCGGGCTGCCGCTCATGCCGGCGACGACTCCGGTGTAGTCTGCCTTCACCCCACCCAGGCGCACCAGAATGACATCGCCTTTCGGACCGTTCGCGTTCTTCAGGATTCCGAGGACCTCAACATCCATTGGCTCCGGCTTTGTTCCCTGGAACACGGTATACGCCACACCACGCATGCCCTCGTGAATCTGACTCACGGGGATGGTTTCGACCGATTTGGTTGACTGTGCGTGACTTTCCGGCGCAGAACTAAGGAAGGTGAGTACAACTACATACACTACCGCTACCACGAGAGCAGCTCGTCTCATTTTGTCCCGCCGGGACAACCCTGGGGTAAGTCCCTAAAACCTTGGAAATTACTTCGCCATTTCGCTTTGCCGTTGGGAGAGTCGAGCCGGCAAAACATCCCAAACGCGAAGCTATGGCGTCTATACTAGCATAGAGAATTCCACGAGGAACCCAATGTTTTCGATGAGTTGCATCAAGAAACCTGCTTTGGCTGCACAATTGTGCGCATATTTACTATCTTTTTCGCTCACGCTGAGTTTGGTCGCGGGAACGGCCTTGATTTCCTCAGCGCAGGAGCAGTCAGGGCAGAACGCGGGCGACCAGAACAATAATGGTCAGAACTCAGGCGCCCAGCAGAATCCGAACCAGCAGGAGACTCCACCTGAGGCCGGCGGCCCAAACAACGAGGCCGGGCCTTACGCAATCCCCAAGAAGGGTGAAGAGCAGCCTCCACCGCCGCCTCCGGAGCGCCCGAAAAAAGTGGAGGGCATGCCGGATTACTCCATCCACGTTGACGTACCGCTGGTCACAGTTCCGGTCATGGTTACAACGAAAGATGGTCAGTTTATATCAACGCTAAAAAAGGAGAACTTCAAGGTTTTCGAAGATGGCACCCCGCAGACCATTACGGATTTCAAAGTCGAAGATGCACCGATCACAGCAGTCTTGCTGGTCGAATTCGCCTCGACGACCTATCCATTGCTGATCGATGCCCTTCGTGCCTCTTACATTTTCGCCGGCACATTGAAAAAAGATGACTGGGTCGCGGTCGTCGACTACGACATGAAACCCGATATTCTGGTCGACTTCACCCAGGATAAGAACGCGGTCATGCAGGGGCTGAACACCCTCCGCATACCCGGGTTTTCAGAGACCAATCTCTTCGACGCGCTCTACGACACGCTTGACCGGCTGGACCGGGTCGAGGGACACAAGTACATTGTGCTCGTCAGCACCGGCATAGACACGTTCAGCAAACTCAATCTCGACCAGATCACCAAGAAGGTGAAGACTACGCACGATGTCACTATCTTTTCCATCAGCATCGGATGGATGCTTCGCGAATATTGCGAAACTCACAGTTGTACCGGGATCTCACACGGCATGGCCAGCCTGGGAATACAGCAGATCGACTGGTACCAGGCCGACAACGAAATGCAAACCTTCGCCCGGCTGACCGGCGGCCGCTTTTATCAGCCCAGGTTCGAAGGCGACTTCGTAGATACCTTCAAGGACATCGGCGAAGACATTCGTCATCAGTACGCGATCGCCTATCGTCCAACCAACACCAAGCTCGACGGCACCTACCGCAAACTCAAGGTTGAGCTGGTCGATGGCGAGGGCAAACCGTTAAAGATCGTCGACCAGAAACACAAGGATGTGAAATACCAGGTGATCGCGCGCGAGGGCTACACGGCAAGGCACCAGGTGGACTAGTGTTCGTGGAAGAGCGGCCATTTATGGCCGCGTCGATAAGGCTGGCGCGAAGTTGCGACTTAAGCTCGCTCTTTAATCTTTTCAACAAACATGACGCGGCTCTGAAGAGCCGCTCTTCCACGTTTGTCAATGAACCAACCGGTCCAGTACGAAAAATATCCCGGCCCCGAGCAGCACCAGCATCGCCATCTTGCCCCCGGGTTCGCGATTCACTTCCGGCATCAGGTCCGAAGCCGCAACATAAATCGTCACCCCGCCCGATAGCGGAAGTCCGATTCCGACCTCGTGCTTCAACAGCACCATTGTTAGAACTCCGGCGAGGGTTGCTCCGCCAAGCAAGACCGAGGCTCCCCATGCGATTCGATTGCTGCGGCCGCTGGCGAGCATGACCGAGGCTACAGTGAAACCTTCGGGAATTTTGTGGAGAAAAATGGCCAGAAAAATTACCCAGCCCAGCCAGTTCGAGATGATGAAGCCCGACGCAATCGCGATGCCGTCGAAGAAGGTGTGAATCATCAGGCCGAACAGAACCGAAAATCCTTTGTGCGCGGCTACAAACTGATCGTGGTGTGTCTCTTCCCCGAAATGAAAGTGCGGGGTGACCGTGTGCTCGAAAAAGTGAATGATCAGATAGCCGGCAAGCACCAGCAATGCGGCGTTCTTGCCTCCAAGCACCAGACTTTGCGGAATGATTTCGATCATCGCAGTCGCCAGCATGAAGCCCGCACCGAGCGCGACGAAATACTTGAGATACGAACGCTCCCACTGCCTGCGAACGATGATCGTCCCGCCAAAAACATTCGCGCCCGCCGCAGTTAAACCTAGCAAAAGGCTGAGCACGAAGGGATGCATGGGAAGTGGATGATAGCAGAGAAGCAGGTGCGAGCTATCAGTCGTCAGCCCTCACCGTCAGTCAGCCCAAGGACCAAACACCTCAACATATGTCATTCCGAATGCCTTCAGGCATGAGGAATCTGCTTTTGTTTGGAGGAAGCAGATTCCTCACAGCCAAAGCTGTTCGGAATGACATCGTTCAAGGGTTCTGCTGACGGCTGATGGCTGACGGCTGATGGCTGGCTAACGACTGAATTCCCCCTGTGCAAAACCGCACCAACTTTTATCTTCCTAAGCTTGCGCGAATAAAGATATAGTGAAACTGCTCAGCGGTTCCCTCGACAACTGACCTGTCTGATGGCGCGACGAAGTGGCTCTGCCATCCAGGAAGAGTTGTATCCCACGCCCAGCGAATCGGCGCGCGAAGAGTTGGATGATGCTCGCCTGCTCGATCTGGACGCGGAGAAGGAATCGCCCTTTCTGCGAGCGCAAAAGCGTGTCTCCGTCCGCCGGAGTCCGCTTCCCAAAAAGACTGCTACGCGATTGTTGTGGGCCGCCCTGGCTGCTGTCATCTCTATTGTGTGCCTGGTGGGAGCGGCTGGTCTCTATCGCTACGAGGAGCACTCGTGGCGCTTTCGCCTTAACTCTAGCGACAACATTGAAGTAGCTGGTCTAACCAATGTGAGCCACGCTCAAATCATGGAGGTCATGGGCGGCGACATCGGCCGCAACATCTTCTTTATACCGCTCGATCAGCGGCAAAAGCAGCTGGAGCAGATTCCCTGGGTGGCATCGGCAAGCGTTATGCGATTTGCGCCCAACCGGATCAGAATTCAAATCAACGAACGCGTGCCTGTGGCGTTTGCGCGCATCGGCGCAAAGGTCATGCTGATCGACGCCAGCGGCGTATTGATGGATCTCAGCACCAAGAAAAAATTTTCTTTCCCAGTCCTCATGGGAATGTCGGCCGCAGAGCCGATTTCAACCCGCGCCGCGCGCATGCAGACCTATGACCGGCTTATTCACGACCTCGATTCGAGCGGTGGGCACTATTCACAGGACTTGAGCGAAGTGGATCTGTCCGATCCAGAAGACGTCAAAGTCCTCACCAACGATCCCGAAGGCGAGGTACTCGTGCATTTGGGATCCTCTGACTACCTTGAACGCTTCAAAATTTACGTTGCGCACCTTCGCGAATGGAGGCAGCAGTTCGAGAAGGTCGAATCCGTCGACCTGCGATATGACCGGCAAATCATCGTCAACCCCGATCTCCACGACACCGCAGCCCAGTTGAGACTTTCGCCAGCCTCAGCCAGAGCAGCAATTGCTTCTGGCGTGAAACCAAGTGCATTGCTCGCACGAGGGCCGTCAAGATCTGTGCCGGTTCATATCGTGCCGATCAAGGAGCCGACAAAGAAGAGTGCCACAAAAGCTTCAGCTCCGGCTGTTCACAAGGGCATCGCGAAATCTACTCCGGTGGCAGCAAAGCATACCAAGCGTTATCCCGCCCCGCAGAGACATCCTGCCCCAGCGAAGCACGCGGCGACGAAGCCCGCGGGACGTTCCACGGCAATGCTGGTTAAGCCACAATCGGCTTCCGGTTTGAAAAAGCCGAGCCCCGCAATCGCGAAAGGACAGGAAGCCCGTTAGCCATGCCCAAGCCGAACGAACAATTTCTTACCGCGATTGACGTAGGCAGTGCAAAGACCTGCGTGCTGGTCGCGGAAATTACCGACAATGGCTTGCGTTATCGCGGGCACGGCCTTGCCGATTCGCGAGGGTCTCGCAAGGGGATCATCGTCGATCTGGAGAAGGCAGTCGCTTCACTTCAAAAGGCGGTTGAGCGCGCCGAGGACAGCGCCGGAATCCCAATCGAGCACGCAATTTTAGGGGTTGCTGGGGCCCACGTTCGCGGGATCAACACCCACGGCGGTTTGATCTTCAATCGCGCCCGAGAAATCGGCCGTGAGGAAATTCGGCTTGCCGTCGATAAAGCCCGAGCCATTCCCTTGCCCCCCGACCGCGAAGCTCTGCATTTGCTGCCACAGGAGTTCATCCTCGATGAGCAGCGTGGGGTGCACGATCCGCTGGGCATGATCGCAACTCGCCTCGAAGTTCGCGTGCACATGATCACGGCGGCGACTTCGGCGACGCAGAATGTAATCACCGCTGTGAACCGCGCCGGAGTGCATGTTGACGATACGGTTTTCGAGCCGCTGGCTTGCGCCGATTCCGTGCTGCGCTCCGATGAACGCGAACTGGGAATCTGCCTGGCCGATATTGGCGCGGGATCAACTAACCTGATCGTGATTCAGGAAGGCGCGGTCGCACACAGCGCCGTGTTGCCGGTCGGCGGCGATCACTTCACCAGCGACCTCTCGGTGGGTTTATGCACACCGTTGATTGAATCCGAAAAGATCAAAAAGCTCTTCGGCAATGCCATTGTCACGCTGATTCCCGAGGGCAACGAAGTCGAGGTCCCCTCAGTCGGTGACCGGCCGTCGCGCATGGTCTCCCAGCGCGTGGTCGGCGAAATTCTCGAGCCTCGAGCCCGCGAATTATTCGAGATGCTGCGCGAAAATCTGCGGCACGCAGGCATGCTCGAAGTTTGCGCCGCCGGAATCGTGCTCAGTGGCGGCGGCTCGCGACTGCCGGGGCTCATGGACATTGCAGATTCGGTCTTGCGTAAGCCGGTGCGCATGGCGTGGCCTGTCCCGATCGCCAAGATGCCCTCCATGCTTGCCGAGCCCGAATTCGCGACCGTACTCGGCATGGTCGTTTACGGCGCGCGGGCCCGAAGCGCAAGAGGAATTCAGGATGAACGCTGGAGTTCGAGATTGAAAACAATGCTGGTGGGGTAGAGCTGTGAGCAATAAGCGGTGAGCTGCGAGCAATCTTCGCACACTACGATTGCTCGAAACTCGTAGCTCATAGCTCGAAGCTGGGTTGCTAACGACGCACGACCAACAACGCACGACAAAATCGAGGTGGAGTAATGAAAAAAGAGAGCAGCAATGAAATCCGTATCAGCTACAACGATGACACCCGCAACGATGCTCGCATTAAAGTGATCGGCGTTGGTGGTGGCGGTGGCAACGCCGTGAACCGGATGATCGATGCCGGCATGGACGGCATCGAATTCATCACTGCAAACACCGATCTGCAGGCGCTGCGCATGTCGCGCGCGCCAATGAAGATCCAGCTCGGGGTGAAGCTCACCAACGGGCTTGGCGCGGGCGCGAATCCCGAAATCGGCCGCAAGGCTGCTCTCGAAGATTCCGACAAAATAATTGAAGCACTGGAAGGCTCGGACATGGTCTTCGTGACCACGGGCCTTGGTGGAGGCACTGGCACCGGCGCGGCGCCCATCATCGCGTCCCTTGCCAGCGAAATGGGCGCGCTGACGGTTGCGGTCGTTACTAAGCCGTTCGCCTTCGAAGGCAAGCGCCGCATGCAACAAGCCGAGCGCGGCGTCGCCGAACTGATGGATTCCGTCGACACAACGATTGTCATTCCCAACGAAAAACTACTTGCAGTTGCGCAAGATGCCGGCTTCTTCGAATCCTTCCGTGTTGCCGACGACATTCTGCGCCAGGGCGTGCAGGGAATTTCCGACATCATCACCATTCCCGGCATCATCAACCGCGACTTCGCCGACGTGAAGGCGATCATGGCCCGCATGGGCTACGCCGTAATGGGGACAGCCAGCGCCAACGGTTCACGCCGCGCCACTGAAGCTGCGCAAAAGGCAATTGCTTCGCCGCTGCTCGAAGCCGGAGCGATCGATGGCGCCCGCGGGATTCTGATCAACATTACCGGATCAGCCTCCCTCAAGCTGGCCGAAGTACAGGAAGCCTGCAGCATCATTCAAAATGCCGCAGACGATGACGCCAACATCATCTTCGGCGCCGTGCTCGACGAAAAGATGAAAGACGCGGTCAAGATCACGGTCATCGCCACCGGTTTCAAAGACGAAGAGCGTCCGCGGCGAAGAGTCGAGTCTTCCGGATTCACCGTGAACACCGAATCCGACGACTTCGAAATCGAGCCGACTCCGCCGCCAATGGTGATGGAAGCCGCCGAACCGGCTCCCGCATCGGCGCCAGCTCCGTCCGGTGAAGTCATCTCTCTTGAAAATATGCGCACGGCCATGATCGCCAACTTTGAGCAGGCGGACCTGGATGTGCCCGCGTTTCTGAGAAAAAGAGGAGATGCCGTCTAACATGCTGCACCTGCCCCACCCTACACGAGTTTCGTAGGGTGGGATTTTTGTTGCAGCCTTCGAATGTTGCTGGGCCGCACACATGCTTAAGCTAGAATTAAGTTGAGGTCTCTATGGCTCAGATGACCACTGAAGTTTCCAAGCTACTGGAGAAGGCTCTCTCCTTATCCATCGCTGAACAGGAGGCTTTGGCCGAGTCGCTGATTTCGAATCTCGGCGGGAAGGTTGACAACGAGGTACAGGCTGCCTGGGATGAAGAAATAGAAAGACGAATCAGAGAGTTAGACTCGGGAAAGGCAAAGACCGTTCCGTGGTCCGAAGTTCGCGAACGCAATCTGGCCAAGCTACGCCGTGGCCCTTGAGAAACTTGAGTTCCACAGTGAAGCTGCCGCTGAATACGATGCAGCCTTTGAATGGTATTCAGCTCGAAGTTCCGAAGTAGCGAAGAATTTTGACGAGGAAGTTGCGCGCGCCCTGAATCAGATTGTTCAAGCTCCTGATCGCCTTTGAATGCCCCTCTGGTACACATCCTTCAGTACCGTACCCTTCGCCTCAAATCGGCGAGACCATAGAAAACCAGTAGCCAGCGAGCAGTAACGGGAAAATTCCCCGTCCCCTTCCTGAAATCTCAGCTGACCACCGGATTTCGTATGGCTTTTGACCGCCCTAAGCCTGAAGAAGAGCCTGTTTGTATTGCCTGGCAGCGTCTCGTCCAGGCTGCGTTGATCTTTTTTCTGGCAATTACCCTGCTCGTTTTGGCGCACTATTTTCTGACGCCAAATTCGAGGAGCCTGCAACAGCAGATTCGCACTCTGTCCGACGAAGTAGCTCAACTCAAGCAAGAGCAGGCCATGCCCACGGTGGTGCTGAACCGCTACCGCAATTCGATCTGCTACATCTTCGGTATTTATCAGGTCGGATTTCCCAACCAGAAGCCGGCGCAGCGCACACGCATTTCCGGCACTGGATTCGTGGTCGCCGATGGTCTGATTGCGACGAATCGCCACGTGGCTGAGCCCTGGTATGGCGATCCCGATTCAGACGCGTTGATTGACAGAGGAGCGACTGCCCGACTGGAAAAGATGGTCGCTTATTTCCCCGGATCCGAGTCGCCCCTGGCCTTGACGCCGGCGGCGCTATCGCCAGATGGAGACCTGGCTGTAATGCACTTCAGCAATGCTGGGTCGCTGAACCTTCGTCCGCTTCCATTGGCAACAATGAAACCTAATGCGGGCGAGCTGGTTGCGGTCGTGGGATACCCGATGGGAGTGTTGGGAATGATGGCCAAAGCGCCGACCCCAGTTTACGCGCGCCTCGCCTACCGGCATGACGATCAGGGCACGGCAACCGAACTCGCCGCGCTTTCACTCATTCGCCCATCTGCTACCTGCGGACATCTTGGCGATGTTGTAGGCGACAAGCTGATCTACGATGCGCCCACGGCACATGGCGCCAGCGGCGGCCCGGTTTTCAATTCACGCGGAGAAGTCATCGGCATAAACGCGGCTTACATTGACGGTTTTTCAGGCGGCACGCTCGGTGTCTCGTCACAGGCGTTAAAGCCGTTGATCGCTCAAGCGCAAAGAAAAAATTTCTAAGCCGCGCTTTCGCAACAACGATCGTCACATAAACAACTATTTCAAACCTGTCATCCTGAGCGAAGTGGCTGTTTCGCGAAGCGAAGGAGCCACGAAGTCGAAGGACCTCTGCACTTTGACGATCTACTCAACCGCGACGGGCCTTCTCACGATCTTACTTGCACGCAACATCTTCTGAGCGTTTCGTGAAACTACATAGATCCTTCGACTGTGTACGCGAACTCGTAGGCGAGTTCGCATACTTCGCTCAGGATGACAGGCCAGCTTTGGTGTTCGCTACGAGTAAGCAACGGCTATACCGTCCCGCGCCGGAATCCTTTGAACCATCCCGGTTCCCGCACATACTCTTCATGAAATCTGCGCAGCCGTGCAGACATCACCGCCGCGCGTCCCAGATATCCGACAATTCGCCGCGGGTCCTCCCGATCCACCACCGGCAACCGTCCAATGTTATAGCGCAGCATTTTCTCGGCAGCTTCGTGAATGCTTTCGTCGGGATAGGTAACCACCAGATTTCGTGTTCCGGCTTCAAGCACGGTCATGGCGCCGGATTGATCTGACTCGAGCGCGCGCATCACGTCGGCACGCGTTATCAACCCGACCAGTTTGCCATCGGCGTCAGTGATCAGCAAGCCTTGGTGGCGGCCGATCTCCTGGTCGCGGCGGGCAATCCTGTCGGCCAGATCTCTCAATTTCATGTCGCCGGGAATTGCAGAAAATTCGCGGTCCATGGTTTCCGACACGATGGTGGAGTGCAGAACGTCGGCCTCATACTCGGTTGGAATTCGCAATCCACGGCGAGTAAGTTTTTCCGTCATGATTGAGGCGCGCGGCATCAGCAACATGGCAATTCCATCCGCAATCACGCTCACCAGCATCAGCGGCAGCACGGAATTGTAGTCACGCGTGATTTCAAAGGCGAAGATGATGAACGAAAATGTCGCGCGCGAGGCAGCGCCGAAAACTGCGCCCATGGCAACTAAGGCGAAGGCCCCGGCGGAAAGATGTGCCGATGGAAAAACCCAGTTCAGCGCCATGGCGAATACGCCGCCCATCGCTGCTCCCGACATGAACATGGGCGCGAGCAAGCCGCCAGACGTGCCCGAACCGAGCGAAACGACCAGCGCAATTGCCTTTGCAATCATGATCACGGCCAGGAGCTTTAGCCCGAGGTTCGCGTTCAGAATGTCCCCAATCGTGTCGTAGCCGACACCGAGAACGCGCGGAACAAAATATCCGATGATTCCGAGCCCCAAAGCCCCGATTGCCGGCCACCAGACTTCATCCACCGGAAGTTTTTCGAACAGGTCTTCGGTCCAATAGAGAAGGCGGGTGAAGCCGACCGCAGCCAAGCCGCAAACTACACCGAGCAGCAGGTAAAACGGCAAGCCGCGGGGAATGGCGAAATCCATCGCCGTCGAAAAGTGAAACATCGGTCCGGCGCCAAGCAACTGCATGTGGACAGCCGTAGCCAGCGTGCTCGCGATCACGAGTGGGATGAACGATCGCGCCTTGAATTCGAACAAGAGGAGTTCAATGGCGAGGATGACTCCAGCGATCGGAGTATTGAATGTCGCTGACATACCCGCAGCCGCGCCGCATGCCAGCAAGACCTTGCGCTCAGACGCCGTGGTATGGACAAACTGTCCGATCAGCGAACCGAACGCGCCGCCGGTTTGAATGATCGGTCCTTCCGCGCCGAACGGGCCGCCAGTCCCGATCGCAATCGCCGCCGAAATCGGCTTCAGAATCGCAACTCTCGGCTGGATGCGGCTGCGGTTCACCAGCACCGCTTCCATTGCTTCCGGAATTCCGTGGCCCTTGATTTTCGGACTACCGTACTTGGCCATCACCCCCACGACCAAGCCGCCGATGACGGGAATCAAAATGACCCAAAGCCCGAGATGCCCGAGACTGAATCTGGGACTCGCGAATGAAAAACTGAAATGGCCGTAGAACGCGATATTTGTAAACAGCCCGATCAACTTGTACAGCAAATAAGCAATGAATCCAGCCACCAGGCCTACGGCGCCGGCCAAAAATGAAATCAACACCAGCCGGAACTGGGCAGGCTCGACCAGCGGCTGCACAGCAGCAGTGTTAAGCCCGGTGACCGCGAGGCGGGTTTTTTCCTTCTCGGGAACGTTGTCAGTAATCGCTGGAGCCGGCAGATTATTCTCAGGCATTGTGTGTATTAGTTCTCGCTGTTGCGCGCGGATTTGCTGTTGTTCTTATTTTGGAGTACGCGGCGGAGTGTTTCGATGAGTGCGGGGCCCTTGGAAGAAAGTTCGGCGCGGTGGTGCAGCACCAGCTCGCGCAACACCTTCTCCCCCGCAGCGGTCAACGTTACCAGGACTTCGCGCCGGTCCTCGGTCGCCCGTTGCCGCCGCACCAATCCGCTGGCCTCAAGGCGGTCCACCAGTTCCACGGCGCTGTGGTGCTGTACTTGCAGTTGTTCAGCCAATTCTCCGATACGGGGACGCACATCCGGCGACAGTCCCTTGAGCGCCAAAAGCAGCTGATATTGCCGCGGCTCAAGCTTCGCCAGCCGGACCGCCGTGTCGCTAAATCGCAGATATCGCCGAATCTGATGCCGAAATTCAGCCAGATGTTGATAGTCTTCGACGGTCAAATTCTTTCGCATGGGTCGGATGCTTACCGGCAATGCATATTATATCGTACAGCGATATTATACTGGAACTTCCAGAACCGTCTGGAAGCACTGGCCATTTGCCATTTAGAATCTTGCTTCCGTAATTGACAATCTGAAGAACACAGGAGCGCGGCTTTGATACCACGCTATACCCGCCCCGAAATGGCGCAAATCTGGAGCGAAAAAAATCGCTTCCGGAACTGGCTGAAGGTAGAAATCGCGGCTACGGAAACTTTGGCCGAAGCTGGAATCGTACCCAGACCGGCGGCTAAGGCCATTCGTGAACGGGCGAATTTCCGCGTCGAGCGTATCCGCGAGATCGAAGCCGAAGTGCGCCATGATGTGATTGCCTTCACTACCGCGGTCGCTGAGTTTGTCGGTCCCGAGTCACGCTGGTTTCACTACGGGCTGACGTCAAACGATGTCGTAGATACGGCGCAAGCCCTGCTCATTCGCGAAGCATCCCAGATTATCGCCGCGGACTTGCGAGAACTTGCCGCCATCCTTGAGCGCCGGGCTTGGGAATTCAAGGACACGCCAATGATCGGCCGCACCCATGGCATTCATGCCGAGCCGATCACCTTTGGCTTCAAGCTGGCCAACTGGTATTCCGAAGTGCAGCGGGACATTGAGCGGTTTGATCGCGCCGCCGAAGACCTTCGCGTCGGGAAATTCTCAGGCGCCGTCGGAACTTTTGCCCATCTCAGCCCCGCGCTCGAAGAAAAAATGTGCGCACGCCTTGGGCTGAAGGCAGCGGCTATCTCCTCGCAGGTAATCCAGCGCGACCGCCACGCGAACTATCTGGCAACGTTGGCGGTGATTGCGTGCACTCTGGACAAGATCGCCACCGAGATTCGCCACCTGCAGCGTACCGAAGTGCGCGAGGCGGAAGAATACTTCAGCGAAAAACAAAAGGGTTCTTCCGCCATGCCGCATAAGCGCAATCCAGTCACCTGCGAGCAGATTAGCGGGCTGGCTCGGGTCGTTCGCTCCAACGCGCAAGCCGGATTTGAAAACGTTGCTTTGTGGCATGAGCGAGATATTTCCCACTCTTCCGTCGAACGCGTCATCTTCCCCGACTCGACCACGCTCGCAGATTACATGTTGAGCAAGACCACGAACCTTCTCGACACGATGTTCGTCTACCCGCAAAGAATGAAAGCGAACCTTGAGAGCACCGGCGGCCTCGTTTTTAGCGGGCAGCTATTGCTCGACCTGGTTGAACACGGTGTTTTACGCGAAGATGCCTACCGTCTGGTGCAAAGTCACGCCATGCGCGCGTGGAAAGAGGGATTGAACTTCCGCCAGCTGATCCTTGCTGACCCAACCATCGCAGGAAAAGTTCCTGCGCGAGTCGTAAATGACGCCTTCGATCTCAAGCGTCAACTTCGCAACATTGACGCAATTTTCGCCCGCGTATTCCGTCGCGGGGCGACCGCAAAGGCCAGCAGGCAAAAGGTCTCTGGTAAGCCCGCCGCTCGGCGGCTGAAAACCCGACCCCCGCGTTCTTTGCGGAGCAACTAGCGGTTCCTCTGCCAATGGTGGAAAATACCGCCTCATGACAGGATTTCGTCCGAAGCACCTGGTGTTTTTGCTATTCCTGCTGAATGGATGGGCATTGCAGCAGTCGGCTCCCTCCGGTCCAACTAAGGCCACCGCCAACGCGCCGCCGGAGCGAGTCTCGCCAAATACCGCCGCGCACACGACCACTCAGAAAGTTGCGGCAAGTTATCAGGATGAGGCCTGGCGCGTGCTTTGGCTCGGCCTGAGAAATCCGAAGGCGAACGAGCGCATAGAAGCGGTAAAAGCTCTTTCGCTGGTGTCCGGGAACCGGCGTGCAACCACCTTCGCTTTACATGCGCTCAACGACAAGGATTTCCACGTGCGCGCGGCGGCTGCCGCCACCCTGGGCCAACTCCGCGCCACAAGCGCCATACCGGATCTACGGGCGGCGCTTTCCGACAAAGAGCCGTCGGTCATGCTGGCCGCCGCCTATGCTCTTTTCGTTCTCAAAGACTCCTCTGCCTACGAAATCTACTACTCGATTCTGATGGGCGATAAGAAGACCAGCGCTGGATTGATTCAGGGACAGATCACGCGACTGAAGGACCCCAAAGAAGTGGTGGAAATGGGATTCCAGGAAGGATTGGGCTTCGTTCCTTACGGCAGCATGGGATACGAAGCCTATCGAACGCTGCTTAAGCACGACAGTTCTCCGATACGCGCCGCAGCCGCGCGATTTCTGGCGCTCGACCCAGACTCGATTTCCGGTGACGCTTTAGTCCAAACCGCGCTGACCGACAAAAATACTATTGTCCGGGAGGCCGCTCTGGATGCCTTGGCGCAACGAGGAGACCCGCACTGCATCGAGCTGCTCGCTCAGAACCTGCACGAAAAGCTTTACGCGGTGCGTTATCGGACGGCTGCAACCATCATTCATCTCGGCAGCATGCACCCAAAGCGACATTAAAAAATCGGAGCTGTTGGTTCTTTAATACTTATCCAGCGATGCTGCGCCGCCACCGGCGAGGACCAGGCAAATCGTTGCGGCCAGCAAGGTCAGGGGAAATTCATAACCCCCGTTGGAACTATAGAAGCCGTGCTTCAGGTGCACCCCAAAAATTGCAACCAGCATGTCGATCGCATTCAGGGCCGCGGGAATCCGCGTTGCCAGCCCGGTTATCAGCAGAATTCCGCCGACAAACTCAACCAGCGTCACAACTACGGCTGCAATCATGGGAAGAGGAATTCCAGAGTGAGCAAAAAACCCGGCTACTCCATGGAACCCGAGCTTGAACAGCTTCTGATATCCGTGTACGAAGAAAACCACGCCAACCACAATTCGAAGGACGGCAAGACCGCAAGCCTGACACTTCATGTGTGCTCCTTGATCAAGGAAATTGAGAGGCCAAAACGGTTGAAAAAAGATACCACTGAATTTCGAGAAGCCTACTTATTTGTCTCGAGAGCCTGCAATTCAACCGCGGGAATCTCTGACCTAACCGGAAGACGCTTGACCACGAGCTCTCCCATTTCGCTGGTGCTGACATAGGGCTGGTCTTTCCCCGCCAGGTCGCGGGTGCGCTTCCCTTCGCCGAGCACTTCCAGTACTGCATTCTCAATCGCCGCGGCTTCCGCTTCGAGCTGGAAGGAATGGCGCAGAAGCATCGCCACGGAAAGGATTGCGCCCAGCGGGTTAGCAATACCTTTTCCGGCGATGTCCGGCGCAGAGCCATGGATTGGCTCGTACAGGCCGACTTTGCCGCCAATGCTGGCCGAGGGCAACAGACCCAGCGAGCCTACGACTGCTCCCGCCTGATCCGAAAGAATGTCTCCAAACATGTTTTCCGTGAGAATCACATCGAACTGTGTTGGACGCGAAACCAGCGCCATGGCGGCGGAATCGACGTACATGTGAGAAAGCTGCACGTCGCGAAATTCAACCGCGACGCGATTGACCACCTCGCGCCACAGCCGGGAGCAGTCAAGCACGTTGGCTTTATCCACGGAAGTCAGTTGCTTCCTGCGATTGCGGGCAAGCTGAAAACCGACGCGGGCGATGCGTTCAATTTCAGCTTCGGTGTACGCCATTTCATCCACAGCGCGACGGCGGCCGGAGTCTCCTTTGATGGACCGGTCGCCGAAGTACACGCCACCCAGCAATTCGCGCAGGATCATGACATCCGTGCCACGCACCACATCTGCCCGCAGTGGAGAAAGACTCTCGAGGCCCGGCATGCAGATCGCCGGCCGCAGGTTGGCGAAAACACCCAGCTCTTTTCGCAAGCGCAGCAGTCCGGCCTCTGGGCGTAGCTTCGCCGGATAGGAATCAAACGTCGGCCCGCCAACTGCGCCGAGCAGCACAGCTCCGGAACTCAGGCAGGCCTGGATCGTCTCCGCCGGCAGAGGATCGTTGCTCGCCACGAGCGCCGCTCCCCCGACATTCTTCTGGGTGATTTTGAGCTTGTGCCGAAATCCATCGGCGACCGCCTGTAACACCCGAACTGCCTGCTCAGTTACTTCCGGCCCAATTCCATCCCCGGGAAGAGTTGTGATGTTAATGTGCATCGCTGTTTTCGCTCAAGAATCCTTTGGCAACGATTGTATATTTTTAGGAGCGTCGGCAGTGGCCTGTCGAACAGACCACTTACCTGTGAAGATTTCGTCAATGAGTGAAATCGGACGATTCCTTCATTTTGCCGCGATGCGGGCAAGTTCCCGCCACGTGATCAGCTTGATGTTCTCTTGAGCCAGAATCTGGCGAAACTGATTGCTGTTAAAAAAATCGAAATCGCGCTGCCTCCAGGCCGCGCCCCACGTCGCCCGCTCCCTCGTGGCTGCACGCAGTTCCTCGTCGTCAAAACCTGGATGAATAACGAATTCGGTCACGCCGGGTTTCAAGTCTTTCAGCGCCGAAATATAAAAGTCGTCCCATTTTTCCGGAGGCACCTCGGGCCCGATCGTGATCGTGTGGTCAAGAACTATGTCGTCAGGGCCGAGGCTCTGCCGCAGGTAAGGATGATCCGCGAACCAGTCTTTGTTTACGAAAATCGGCAACTTGTAGTCATGGGCCACTCGTAGCATCACGTCGAATAGTTCCTTGCCATTGATAATCAGCCGGTACTGATGCGAATCGAGGTGCGTAGGGCGAACACCCATTCTTAGCGCACGTTCGACCTGCGCGCGCAATTCGATTTCGACCTCCTTCGCTTTGATTTGCTGGTTATGTTCCCAGTCATGATGGAAATATCCGTTTTCGTCCAGGAGACTGGACACTTTATCGGCCGGGGCAACCGAACCCCAACGGTAATAGACTCGCTCACTCGTCACCGTGAGATGCAGCCCGAAGTCTACGTTGGGATGCGATTTCGCGTAGTCGGCGATCTCGGGAAACCACGGGCAAGGCACCATCAGGCTTGCGGAGTTGACCGCGCCAGCCTCCAGAGATTTGATGGCCGCGGCATTCACCGCATGTGTTTCACCAAGGTCGTCGGCATGAACGATGATCAACTTTGTGCCGGGAGGATATCCCAGACGGTCGGCTAGGGTTTGTGCAGAAATTGTGGCCGGAGAGAAAGCTAGAAAACACGCACCGATCATCAGTGCGAACTTGAGCGTGGCCCGCTTCTCAAGCCGATTGCGATATGACATAGGAGAGTACTTTACTGCGAGATCCGGGCGCTTTCCAGACCAGGGCTGATAACCGCCGATCGCACTCTTCGCAAATGGTGCTGGCTAGGCGTTCTTGTGGGCGAAGTAGTAGGTCTTCTGCTTGCCCCAGCCCAGCACCCTCGCCTGATACAGCAATCTGCGTTCTTGCGCCTCTTTCTGATACAGCTTTTGCCACTCAGCAGTGGGAATTTCCTTCGTTCGGTCGTCCCCGCCAAGTCGAGCAAGGCGATCATGAAGCACTCGGGCAGGATGTTGGAATAGGCGCTCGTATTCTGCACGTTCGGCGCGAGTGTCGAAACGAATTTCGGGCTGATGCAGTGCCCAATCCATAAATAAACGCTATATGAGGAATTCCTGTCCAGATTCTATGCCGATGCGGCGACTGCGTGATACAGGCGAAACCAATGGTGTACCCGAATCAAATTTGCTACTAACATCGCCCGTGGCGAAACACCCGACCTCGAGCATCTCTACTTCAAGATTGATGTAGCGGTCAGCACTCCGGATTGGTCACATTGGGAAATCGCAGTCTCAAACCCCCAGCATAGCTATTGGCTCAATCACCGTCCTTCCGTACCGGGATTCATCGACAATCAGTGATCGATCGGCTGGTTCGGTTCGCCAATAAGAAGGCGCACATCTTGGTCAAGCACACATGAACGCTTAGGGTTCAGCGGCGAAACCCGCACGGCGACGTCTCGGTTTCCCGCTTTTCTGCGGCACTTCTCTGCAACTTCTTCGGTGGGAAACTCGCCCACGAAAGGAAGAATGTACAGGCCGCTTTGCTCTCCGTCCGCGAAATAGTCGTACCCGAGCCATACTTGATATCCCGTGATCTTCCCTGACCGTCCTTTTCTCATTGTGACGATCTCGCCCTCGTCGAATTTACCGGCAAGTTCTTGCCACGATCGGGCCCGGAACTGTTGCCATCTTCTTCCATAGCCTCGTTGAGTCCACAAAATGAATAAAGCTATCCAGCCCAGCACCGCCGCGTAACACACGGAACTAAACAAGCCATGGTGATCTCGTAAAGGAGTCGCCCGAATGAGGATGAGAGCCACCGCGGCCGGCAAAAACGCGAGCCCCAACACAAAAACGACAAGAGTCTTATCCATGAGCCTGACTCAATTCCATTATCAGCATTAACGGAGAAGAAGCAGAATACAATGTCGCGAAAGGGGAGATGGCATGCCGACGATTGAAGGGAAAGACGCTGGGATATGGATTGAACAGGAAGGATCTACCATCGGGAATGATGGTAGGTATGGAAAAGAGAAAGCAAAAGAGTAAGTAAACCCGCGTTGATGCCTGTTCAACGAGAAGCACGAACTTTGATTTTTAGAAACGGACCGCGAATTATTCGAACCGGAGGGCGACCATCGGTTCAATCCCGGCGGCGCGCTGCGCGGGCAGAACGGCGGCGATGAATGCAGCAATTCCAAGAATAGCCGCGATCTCGGCCAGGACGACGGGATCCCAGGGCTTGACGCCAGCGGTTCCGGATTTTTGTAGGACCGCCGGACTCACCCTGTCCGATCCCGAACGCCTATGTCCAGTAGCGGACGGCGTCGTCGAAACGGGCTATTGTGAGCACAGAACTTTTTCTTTGGATCAAAAGGAACGCCGCATGCTGGATGTTCTTTAATATGAGGTGACCAATGAGAAGAACTGAACGGGTACGGCAGGTGGTTTCGGGTCCGCTTGCGTCCACCGATCTCCAACAACGGAGTGAGGGAGGCTGGAAGATGGTCGCCATTGAGTGGGAGCGGGAGGTTGAAAGCGCAGACGATCAGCTCTTGACGGAGATACCGTTCGGGCTTCGTGTCGGCCCTGATTGCCAGGGATTGGAGCAGAATCCCGCCGAACGGGAAATCTTATTGCAGTTGATGGAGCTTATCGTCCAGGAAGGTTCGTACGCGCACATTGCTGACGAAATCAACCGTCGGGGATTCCGCACGCGAGGAGGTGAGAAGTGGACCCCGGTGTCCGTTTTCGAAATGTTGCCTCGCCTCATTGAGGTCGGCCCGCAGTTGTTCCAGAGCGAGGAATGGCAGAAACGCCGGCAATACGTTGCGCAAGAATCTTGAGCCGTTAAGGCAGCGTCGTTGAACCGGAAGGACCCGTCGTCGGGAATGATGGTGGGCATGGAAAAGAGGAAGCGCAAAAGTAAGTGACGACGTAAGGAATTTCGACTATTCCGCAATGGTTGTGCTCAGTGAATTGAAGCACACCAGTGCGCCGCGACACGAATTGGGTACTTGCGCCTGGGCACGACGTGAAATGACCACGATAAAAAACGCGGCGCTCGCTCTAATGCGCTGGCTTCTATCAAAGTTCAACCTCCTGCTGTTAACCCAAGTCGACCTTGATTCTACGATTAGCGCCCGCACAGAACAGCTCCGGCAGGCTTTCACTAGCCTCGAAAAATCCTATGACATCACTCTCGAATCTTTGGGTAATGTTCTTGATTTAAAAGAAGGAGCAACTAAAGGGCACTCGAAGCGAGTGACTGCATTCGCGATTGCCATTGCGCGCGCGATGGGGCTCTCGATGGACCAAATAAGAGTAATCGCACGTGGGGCTTTTTTGCATGACATTGGGAAGATGGCGATTCCCGATGCTATTTTGCGAAAGCCAGGAAGACTCGATCCGGATGAAATCGCGATCATGCGAGAGCATCCGTTTCGGGGTTTTCAGATGGTGCAGAGGATACCATTTCTGGCCGAGGCGGCTGAAATTATCTATTGCCATCATGAAAGATACGACGGAACAGGTTATCCACGAGGCTTGAGGGGCAAGCAAATTCCATTGGGGGCAAGAATTCTGGCGGTAGCCAACACCCTCGATTCCCTTACGTCCAAGCTGCCGTATCGAACAGCACTAACGGTTTCAGCTGCGAGGGAGGAGATTAAGCGCGGGTTGGGACGACAGTTTGATCCGCACGTGGTCGAAACGTTCTTCAAAATGCCTGAACACATCTGGGGCGACCTGCGAAAAGGCATTGAGGAGCAATTGTAATGCGATTGCCTTATCAGTTTAACTCTCGAATCGCTTCTGCCATGAGCCTACCTCACTCAATCCGCAATGCCCGCACCGGGTCAATGGAGGCCGCGCGTCGCGCCGGAATGATGCCAGAAACGGCTGCCGCAAGCACCAGCACTCCAATAGCGAGGGCCATCACCGGTGCATTTACGTTGGCTCCCGATCTGATGAGCAGATCGACGTCCTCTCGGGCAGCGCTTATGACTGCCGAATGTAGGAGCGCGTCCCCTGTCATGCCCGTCGCGTTCACATCCCTCAAATTCGCGAACATGAATTCAGCCGTACGGCGGTAACGTTCAATCAGGGAGTGAGTTCCCCAGTCATAGTACGAATTTGGCGTGCCTCGGCGTCACTGTCCAGATTACCGATTCGAGGGTTTTTGAGCGATATGGCGATGTTACGTCAACTGACTATCCTCATTTGGCGCAGCGCTCATGGATTGATCGAATACTCGGCGCTAAATCTGTCTAGCCATGAAGGAAAGCGGAACTTAAGGAGCCCTGCTTGGCGGGCAGCCATCCAGTTCTGCTTGACCGCCAAAACGATTCCGCCGGCAACAAGACGTGCCCCTTTGCGGGAATATTTGGGCCGAAAGCAAGCTCCCATTCCGTCGTAATCGCAGTCCCTTTGGCCGTCAACGAAAAGTACCTTATTGTCTTTGACGATTTGGCTCAGGATGTCGAGGCAAAGGTACCCGACTGGAACTGCCATCGGTGCGGCCCAATGTTTCCCCACTTTGTATTTGGCCGACGTAAGACGAGTGTCATCAAGATGTCGTATCAAAAGTGGAATAGCTGCTTCGTGCAAATTGACGATTTTCCTCACTGCTGGCGCGGGTTTGCCGTTCAGAATTGTCCCGTCGCCAGCACCATCCGCGATGTAAACGATTCCGAAATCTGGAGTAGAAACCAGTTCATCGAGGATGGCTTCTGGTGTTCCCTCGTTACCTGACTGTGGTTCAGCTAGTGCGCTATCGGGTCGTAATGCGAGACAAAGAAGGGCGGCGACAGCCAGTGCGGTGGGGGACGCCAACCTTGTTTTCATACGCTAAATTTCAGCATCAACGCACGGCGACCGCAAGATTACCGAGGTCTTTCATCGTTGACGTAAACAGGCGTTATCAGTCACAACTCAACTCCCGGTGGTCTGCCAAGAACAGCACCTCATTCAATCCGCAACGCCCGCACAGGGTCAATCGAGGCCGCGCGTCGCGCCGGAATGATGCCAGAAACGGCTGCCGCAAGCACCAGCACTCCAATAGCGAGGGCCATCACCGGCACGTTCACCGTGGTGATGTCATAAAGCTGCGACTTGACGTACCGCACGCAGAAGATTGCCACCGGAACCCCGATCACGAGGCCGGTAACGGCCTGCAGCATGGCTCCGCGCATGACGGTTCCGATTACGTGGGCGCGTGCCGCTCCTAAAGCCATGCGGACCCCGATCTCCGGCGTGCGGCGGACTACGGTATAGGCCGTGACCCCATAAAGGCCTATCGCGGCGAGCAGAAGCGCAAGCAGCCCAAACAGCGAGGTGAGGCGCGCAATCAACCGCTCGTCAATGAAGCGATCGTTAATCTGCTGCTGGAATGTCTGGAATTTTACGATCGTAAGATTTGGATTGATGCTCGCCAGGGTGTCGCCGACGATCTTTTCAAAGCCGGGCATAGGGCGGCTGGTCTGGAGAACGACCGCTCCGGCGTACATGGATAGATCTTTTTCCAAGTGGTCGTCAGGGTCGGCGGCGCTGCCAGCACGCTGTGTGAGCGGCAGAAAATACATGGCATGGTTTTTCCAGTAAATGCTCGTGTAGGTGGTGTCTTCCACTACGCCAACGATCTCATGTGCTCCATCCCTGCCGGCCTGGCCGGGCCCGGAAAAACCAAAGCGATGCCCCATAGGGTTGCGATTACCAAAGAATTGCTTCACGAATTCCTGGTTGACGACGGCAACCGGCGGCGCATTCAGCAGATCTTGTGCCGTGAAGCCACGCCCCATCACGACATGGGTGCCAACGGAATCAAAGTATTCCGGGGTACCTTTCACCCAAGAGGCGCTCTTGTTCAGGTCCGGATCCCCCTGAACTTTGACGCCAGAGCTCCAATTGTTCGCCTCCATTGGCGTATAGGTGGCGAGGCCGACTTTCAGAACTCCGGGAACGTCATGGAACCGGTCCACGATGGTTTGATAAAGCGGCTCGACCTCTGTGTTCTTGTAGCCGGCCGCTTGAGGATTGATATGAGCGATGTAGCGGTTCCTTGTATCCAGCTTCATGTCTACGTTCTCGGCTTTGTTCAGGCTCTGCACGAAGAGGCCAGCAGCAACCAGCAGCACGAGCGAGAGCGCGGCCTGCAGGACAACCAGTCCGCGTTGCAGCAGGGATGCTCCCTGGGCGGTCGTGCGCGCATTCGATCGCAGCGATTCAACCGGCTGCGTGCGCGCTGCCATCAGCGCTGGCGCAAGGCCAAATAGGACGCCCGTAATCAGTGAAAGTGTAAAAGCAAATGCGATGACGAGTAGTGAAGGCGATGCCGTAACCGGCATGTGCTCCTGATTAGGAAAGGCGAGCGCCAGTAGCGCGTGCGCTCCGAGATAAGAGACGGCCAGGCCGAGCAGGCCACCCATACCTGAGAGAAGAATACTTTCCGTAAGAAGCTGGCGCACAATGCGGGTGCGCTGTGCGCCCAGCGCAGTGCGGATGCAAAGCTCCGCGCGACGGCTGATCCCACGCACCAGCAGCAGATTCGCGATGTTGGCGCAGGCTACAAGAAGGACCAGCGCTGCGATCCATTGCAACAGCTTCAGGTGGTCCTTGTAATCGGACTGCATGTTCTGAATACCGCCGCCGCCGGGAGTAAGCACTACGTGCGTGCGAGGAAGGGCCTTTTTGGCACGCTCGTCGGTAAATGTCTTGAGCGGCGCATATATCTGCTTGAGCACCGTGCTCGCCTTGGCCTGGAGTACCGATACAGAAGTTCCCGGCTTAACCCGGCCGATGATGTAGGCCCACTGGGTGTCAGGATCAGTAAAGTAAGGCGCGCCGATCACTTCATCCATCGAATTCATGGGAAGGAAATACTCAGGCGGATTGGTGTCGATGCGGTCTCCGTAAAATCCCTTTGGCGCAACGCCGATGATTGTGGCCGGCTTGGTATTGATGTAAACCGTGGCCCCCACTACGTTCCGATCACCTGCATAATCCTGCTGCCAGGTGTCGTATCTCATCACCGCGGTTATCGGCGCGCCCTTCTGGTCATCGGCGTCCGCAAAGAGACGGCCCACCGCTGGCGAAAGCCCAAAAACGCGGAAGTAGTTGCCGGAAACGAAAGTTCCCACAACCGATTTCGCAACCGTTCGGGATCCGGCACGGCGGACGGTGATGGGCCGCCAGGCGTAGCCGGATTCCATCGCCGCCAGCTCCTCGAACTCGGGCAGGCTCTTCTTGAACGTGTAGTAGGTATCTGTGGCAAAGAGCGAGTAGTCCCCGTTGTCGCTCCAGCCATTGTTGACGCAGCAGTCGTCAGTGTCGCCGATTCGGATGAGGGCTTTGGGATCTGTTACCGGCAGGTTGTGAAGCAGAATTGCATTGATCAGCGTAAAGATCGCTGCGTTGGCGCCGATCCCGAGCGCGAGCGTAAGCAGCACGGTTACAGTGAACCCCGGCGTCTTGCGCAATTGCCGGAATGCAAAAGCCAGATCCTGCCGCAGAACTGTCATTCAAAATCTCCGTACACATGGGCTTCCACAGCTACTCATAAGACTTCGGTCGCGTCTGCGATTCCATCCTCGCCGTGCGCAACATATCAACTACGATCGCGCTGCAGCCACGTGATCTTGGACGACGTTGGCGTTCAGAGGTAAGCAATGCTAATTCCTATTGGCTGCAGCATCACGGGCAAGCCGGAGCTGGTCTTGATCGAGCGATTTTACTCATCGATTGTGCCTGGGGTCTTAGCGCGCGAGCCAGTGGACGCGTGCTTGATGTGGCTCGGATCCTAAAGAACCCGATCGCCTGGAGTCGATTGCACGTTGGTAATTTGAAATGCGCTTCGACACGATGCTTAAATCAGTTTCACCGCCACTTCGATAGGTACTTTGGCCCTTTTAAGGACGGAAGTACGCCTCTCAAAACATTGCGTCTGACTGAAGAGGAGTAAGGCAATGAGCTTTCTAAAGCTGGTCTTTCGAAGAGGCTGCTCCCACCGTTTTACATGGCCACGACTCGGCGATAACGGCCAACATTATCAGGTTTGCCTTAGTTGCGGTGCTGCCTATGAGTACGACTGGAACTGCATGCGTTCCACGGGCCGGCTGGTCGCTTTGAGCGCGAAATCCTCCGATGTATCTGCCCGGCCTTTGAGGTAGTGAACTGGCGAAACACCGCAGCAAGCTATCTTGTGGCCTCAAAAGCAATTCCCCGGCCGCTCTGGCAATAGAAAGCACTCGCGTCAGTGCACGATTTCAACCGACTCACCCTGAGTCGACGCTGAGTGGCGGGATGCGGAGAAAAGCTTAATATGTCCGTTATCGATGGTGTTGGTCTTCGGGTCGAGAGGACCGCTGACCCTGACCTTTTTGCCGGCGTAAACGTCGATCCCGGCCTGATTCTTTAGCCGATACACGTCATCCCCAGCGCGCAGAACCCATTCGCCGCCCCGGCGTATGCAAGCCCGCGCGCAAGAGGGAGCGTCCGTCCCCATGGTCTGCTTCTCGATCATCTCCTGATGCGAGCGGCTGAGTGAATGCACGTTCATCGCGCATTGCGAGTCCGAGATTTCCCCGATCGTCTCATCCTTGCCGGCCGCGAACGCAGCCAGTGAAATCGTAAGCACGACAAAAACAACTTTCAATGACTTCATCACTTACTCCTTAGAGATGTGGTCCTTTGCCCAGTCACAACGAGGGTGAACTTCATCGCATCGTGCATGTCGCTGCAGATCACGGTACACACCGCGGTGTAACGCCCGGGCTGCTCTGGTGCGGTGACCGCAAGTTCCTGCACTCCCGGATGAAGATAGAACCTCCAACCAGATACCGCCTGAAGGTCCTTATTCAGCAGTACCAGGCCATGAACACTGCCATCACGAGCCATTTCTTTCGCGCGTGAAGCAGTGATGCGCAACACGAGCGATTCTCCCGGCGCGGCTTCAATCGTGGGCGCGGTTTTTCCTTTCAGCCGATACCGGCTGTCGTGATCGGCAGTGAGTTCGATGACGCGTGGAGAGACGGCTGGGTTCAGTTGCGCATGGCAAACCCAAAGCGCAAGGAGACTGCATGCGGCGAGACTGAATGCAAAATGTTTTTTCATTGATGTGTGATGTAGTAGAGCACGTATTCCATGTCTTCCTGTGTCAGCATGGCGCGTACACGCATATGTCGAACCGCCATGGACATCTCGCGCGGGGAAAAAAGATGCGGCGACTGATGGCAGCGTCCGCAATTTGCCAAAAATCGATTCTGGCCTTCGATCATCCATTTCTCGTTCACTGCCCCTGTCGGAGTGGCTTCAGACGTTGCCGATGCAGATTGCGCTGGCTTGGCACCTTCGCGGGCGAACGCACCGGCAGCGGCAACGGCAAGCAGTGACGCAAAAAATATTGCGCGCAGGCCGTTCATCGCTCAGCTCCCAGCGGGAAAACAAATCTGTATGTCATGCCCACGGTCCAAATATTGCTATTGCCCAGCGATGTGAAAGTTCGACCATAACTCGCAAGCGCCTTCCATCCGTCATTAAGGTAGTAGTTGATGCCGCCTTCGGTGCGCTTTGTGTCTGTGCCCGGAAGATCCTCGTTCAGAGCCGTAAGTGTGCTTGCATTAAAGATTTGCGTGCGCGCCACAACCTGTACCCGACGCAACATCTCTGGTCCAGCGTTGCGAAAACGGTAGGCACCCTCAACCCACAACCCATTTCCTTCGCCGCGCGAATATGCACCTTCGGCCCGAAGGTCAAAGGGCACGCGCTGCGGCTGCCAAACAAGGTAAGCGCCGTAGCGATTGAGCCGAGCATCCTGCAATTCGTGTTGGAAACTGCCACCGATTTCGAAGCGCTCTCGCGGCAGAAAAACTCCCGCTCTCATGCCGGTGTGGCGCTCCGACTCGAGATGATTGATGTTAGAGAGTGCGGAGAAATAGGCCGAGTAGTTGACCATAACGTCCTTTTGCACCTGCACACCGCCGCGAAGCATTACTCCGTTATCGCTCCCGGTGCCTATTGGAAAAATCAGCGGATCGCTCTGTGTGTTGCGGATCCAGTTGGGATAGAGCCGCTCGTTGAAAATGTTAAAGGGCGTGAGAAACCTGCCGGCTGTGATCGTGACGTATCGGTTGCCGATGTAGTCCACCTGCGCGTATTCAATCTCCTTATTGATTGCGCCGGTGAAATCTCCCGAATTGCCGTTGCGCCGCACGAAGTCGCCCTCAAACTCCGCCCGTGACTCGAATACAAATTTATTTCCAAGCGGAACCAGGACCACCGGCGAGACGATTGAAACCAGCGTGGGATCACCGGCTTCCCACGTCGGAACAAACGCGATGCCGCCGGAGAGGATCGGTGTGGGTTTCGCGTCCAAAAGAACGCTCGGCGGAGCGTCCTGCGCTCCGACCAGCGCACACACTCCGACGCACATCGAGGCAAGCAAGCCCACTTTGGCGAATGTATTCAGCATTTCCCATCTGTATTTTGGGCAAACTCAAATCTTCAGTTGTTAATACAGTGTCAGTGTGGGTTACGCGAGTAACCAACGCACGTAATCGAAGGTGAGTCGACAGCTTGGTTCGCCGGGATTTGCGCGAAGGATTTCGCGTTCATGAGTCCCACCCGCGTGGACCCGGGAATTGCTCCATAGCCCTGCACTTATGACCGAAACGCGTTGACTTTGCTATTTGCGCCAACGTAAGATTTCGGCCAAATGATTGGCCAGAGCGTCTCGCACTATCGCATTATCGAGAAGCTCGGCGGCGGCGGGATGGGAGTGGTTTATAAGGCGGAAGATACCCGCCTTCATCGCTTTGTAGCCCTTAAGTTTCTTCCCAAAGAACTCTCTCGTGATCCGCAGGCTTTAGCTCGCTTCCGCCGCGAAGCGCAGGCTGCATCCGCACTGAATCATCCCAACATCTGCACGATTCATGACATCGGCGAATACGAAGGCGAAGCGTACATCGTGATGGAGTTTCTCGATGGAGTAACTCTCAAGCACCAGATCACCGGCCATGCCTTGGATCTTGAGACACTGCTCTCGCTCGCAATTGAGATCGCTGACGCCCTCGAGGTCGCTCATGCTGAAGGAATTGTGCATCGCGACATCAAGCCAGCAAACATCTTTGTTACTAAAAGGGGTCATGCCAAGATTCTTGATTTCGGCCTTGCCAAAGTGCGCTATGGCGAAGGCGCAGTGGTCGCGGCGGGTATTTCGCAGGACGCCACCATCGGCGTGACTGAGAGTGATTTAACCAGCCCAGGCACGACGGTCGGCACCGTGGCCTATATGTCTCCCGAGCAGGTGCGCGCTAAAGAGCTGGACTCCCGCACTGACCTGTTTTCCTTCGGCGCTGTGCTATACGAAATGGCGACCGGCGCATTGCCGTTCCGCGGCGAGAGCTCCGGTGTGATCTTTGACGCAATCCTGAACCGCCCGCCCGTGGCCCCAGTGCGCCTGAATCCCGATGTTTCACCCGATCTTGAACGCATCATCAATAAAGCTCTCGAAAAGGATCGCAGTCTGCGTTACCAGAGCGCGGCGGAAATGCGCGCAGATCTGCTTCGACTCAAGCGCGATTCGGATTCCGGCAAAACCGCTGTCGTCGCTTCCGATCCCAGCTGGGAAGCTGCGACATCGGACGCACTCCTTGCCTCCGGTACCCGCTCCGCCGTCGAAAAATCGGGAACGCGCCTTCCTTCTACTTACAAGCACAAGAAATTCGGATTGACAGCAGGAATAATTGCGATCGTGCTCGTTGGCGTGCTGGTGTGGTCGGCACGAACTCCCAAGCTGCCACGCATTCTAAAAACCGCGCAAATTACCCACGACGGAGCCAGCAAAATTTTCGTGCTTACCGATGGGTCCCGTATGTATTTAACAGAAGCAACAGGTCGGCGGCCGAGCCTGGTACAAGCGTCTATCTCTGCGGGAGAGACATCTCCCATCCCGAATCCCCTCAAATGGGTAGCGCTAAAAGATATTTCTCCTGATCACACGCAGCTGTTGATCACTGATTATGAAGATGGAGGCGAGGATCAACAGGCGTGGAGTTTGCCGTTGCCAACCGGCAGCCCGCGCCAACTCGGAAGCATTCACGGTCACTCCATGGTCTGGTCGCCTGACGGATCGCGAATTGCCTTCGCAAACGCTGCAGATATTTTCCTGGCCGATCCGGAGGGTTCAAACCAGCGCAAAATTCTTACGGTTCAGGGCTTGGCCTACGATCTCCGGTTCTCTCCGGATGGCAATCGCCTGCGCTTCACGGTAGTGTCGGGCAAAACCAATTCAGGTTCCATATGGGAAGCGCGAAGTGATGGGACCAATGCTCACCCACTTCTTCCTGGCTGGCATACCCCGCCTGCGGAGTGCTGCGGCATCTGGAGCCCCGACGGTCGCTACTATTTTTTCCTTAACACTGATAACGAGATTTATGCCATGCGAGAACCGAGATGGCCCTTTCGCAGTCCATCTGCACCCATCGCTTTGACCACCGGACCGATGATGTTCGGGTCCTTCTGCTTGAGCTCCAACGAAAAAATTTTGGCGGATGCTACCGTACCACGCTCTGAGGTCGTTCGCTTTGACTCAAAGATGCACGAATTCGTCCCATTCTTGTCGGGCATCTCAGCGGATTTTGTGGATTTCTCGCGGGATGGCAAATGGGTTACTTACGTCTCCGTCCCGGATTACACACTCTGGCGAAGCCGCGTGGATGGCAATGATCGCCTACAGCTGACCTTCCCCCCTGCCATCCCTTACCTGCCGCATTGGTCGCCTGATGGGACTCGAATCATCTACACCGATTCGCAGGCTGGAAAGCCATGGCGGTCCTTCATCATATCGGCGGAGGGCGGAAGCCCAAGCGAAATGTTTCACGAGAACAACTATCAAGTGGACGCCCACTGGTCCCCGGACGGCAAGCACATCGCCTTCGGGAGAGTTCCATATATTGCCGGCAGCTCAGATTCCACGGACATACTAATTCTGGATGTTCAAACCAACCAGGTCACGGCAATTCCCGGATCGGAGGGATTGTTTTCTCCAAGATGGTCTCCCGATAGCAAACACATGGCCGCGCTCTCCGCCGATCAGAAAAGACTCGTGATCTACGATTTCGGAAGCCAGAAATGGGCAGAGTGGATCACAGGCCTCGGATTTGTGAGCACGCCAATGTGGTCGAGAGACAGTAAGTATCTCTACTTCGATAATCCTACCGGAGATCACCCAGGCTATAGGCGGGTCAAAGTAGGCGAAACCCACTCTGAATTCGTGGCTGACTTGAAGAGCCTGCGGCGTTCCTGGTGGAGCAGCATTACTCCCGACAATACGCCCATCTTCAGCCGCGATGTGAGCACGGACGAGATCTATGCGCTCGATCTGGATTTACCTTAGGAACCGAAGAATTCTCCAGCTCCGCTACACACCCCAGAGGTAATCTTCCTGTTCGGAGAGATGGTCAGAGGATGAAGGAACCGACGTCAGTCCGACTACGCTGAAGTCCGCTGGGGTACCCGGAAACGGCTTCCGCGGCGCGTCTTCCGCGCCGGCAGCGACCGCGGCGGCACTTGAAGCTGCAACCCGCCCCGGCGGTATGCGGTGGCTCTCGCCATAAGTCTCGCGAATCAGCTCGAGCAGATGATGATCGTGAACGTGCTTGATCTGGTCCGCAAGAACCACGAACCGGCGATAAATCTCATCGAGCTCGCGGCGTTCAAAACGGTAGCCAAGCTGTTCACAACGCAAGCTGAGCGCGTGTCGCCCTGAGTGCTTGCCCAGCACCAGCTTTGAATCCGGCACGCCGACAGACTGCGGCGTCATGATTTCATACGTCAGACGGTTCTTGAGCATTCCGTCCTGGTGAATGCCGGCCTCGTGCGCGAATGCATTGCGGCCAATAACCGCTTTGTTAGGCTGCACCGGGATGCCGGTGATCTCCTCGAGCAATTGGCTCGTGGGATAAAGTTCCTCGCTGGTGACCGCTGTCTGATAGGGATATCGATCAGAACGCACTCGCAGCGCCATCACAATTTCTTCGAGCGAAGCGTTGCCGGCGCGTTCACCAATGCCGTTGATCGTACATTCCACCTGCCGCGCGCCATTCGCAACTGCGATCAGGGAGTTGGCAACGGCGAGCCCAAGGTCATTATGGCAATGAGCGGAAATCGTTGCTTTCTCAATTCCACGCACCCGCTCGCGAATGTTACGGATCAGGTCACCGAACTCTGCCGGGACCGTATAACCAACGGTGTCTGGGATATTCAGGGTCGTGGCTCCGGCCTGGATTACGGCTTCGAGCACCTGAAACAAAAACTCAGGATCGGTTCTGGTCGCATCCTCGGGAGAAAATTCGACGTCCTCACAGTATCTCCGCGCCAGTCGAACAGACTCGGCCGCCTGTTCCAGGCACTGCTGGCGAGAGATGCGGAGCTTATGGGTCAAATGGATATCGGAGGTCGCAAGAAAGACGTGAATGCGTGGCCGGATGGCAGCGTCCAAAGCCTGAGCCGCACGTTCGATATCGTGCTTCGCGGCACGCGCGAGCGCGGCAATAATAGGACGCGGCACCGCTGCCGCAACCGCTTGAACCGCCGCAAAATCCCCATCCGAAGCAATAGGGAAACCGGCTTCGATCACGTCCACCCCGAGGCGGTCGAGTTGCCGCGCAAGCCGCGCCTTTTCATGCACATTCATGCTGCAGCCGGGAGACTGTTCGCCGTCCCGCAAAGTGGTGTCAAAAATTGTGATCCGCGTGTCCATTTAGTTCTCCTGGAGATCTACCTAAATGTTAGCGATACCAAGTCCGAAAGCAAAGCTTATTATTATTCTGAATATGCTAAGAATGTCTAATATAATCAGTATTGCTTATTGTTCGTAGAACATTCATTAATGGCAGGAAAAAGTGGAAATTTCTCAACTGGAAGTATTTCTGGCCGTGGCCCGCGAGGGCGGATTTTCCCGGGCTGCGGAGAAACTATATCGCACGCAATCTGCCGTCAGCCAGGCCGTCCGAAAGCTGGAGACCGAAATTGGCGAGCCGCTTTTCGATCGCTCGACCCGCGATGGAATGCTGACCGATGCCGGCCATGTGCTGCAGGAATACGCCGAGCGGTTGCTCAATTTGCGGGAAAATGCCCGGGAAGCGCTCGGCGAGTTGCGCGAACTGCAAAAGGGAAAACTGGTTGTGGGCGCGAATGAGTTCACCGCTTTGTATTTGCTTCGCGTGCTGGCCGAGTTCCAACGACTGCATCCGGCCATACGAATTGTGGTCCAGCGCTCACTCGGAAGCCAAATTCCCGATGACGTGCGCCGTCATAACTGCGAGTTTGGCGTTCTCACTTACGATCCGCAGGACCCCGAGCTGGCCTCTATCGTGGTCTACTCCGACGAACTGATATTCGTGGTCCCGCCTCAGCATCCACTGGCGCGGGAATCCCGCATCAGCATTCGGCAATTAGGCGCGGAATCGTTTGTGGCCCACATCGTGTCCTCGCCGTATCGCGAAAAGGTCATTCAGGCGTTCGAGAAGCACAAGACTCCCTTGCACATGGGTGTTGAACTGCCCACACTTCAGGCAATTAAACGTTTTGTAGCCATGGGAAATGGCGTTGCGTTTCTGCCTGAAATCAGCGTCGAAGATGAACTTGTGCGCGGTGAACTGGTCCGCATACCCGTTCAGGAATTGCGCGTCCATCGCCAGTTGCGATTGATTTACCGGAAACCCGCGGCCCTCTCCCATGCCGGTCGTGCTTTCCTGAAAGTGGCGGAATCGGTCGCGCATTCTCATGGGGGCCGCTATCGCTTCGAGCGCGCGAAGTAGGAGGCGGCTTTCTTTGGCGTTTGTCGGCAATGTGCAGGCCGGTGTACTCTCATCGTACTTTCTTGCGGGCGATTAGAGTGCGCCCGGTTTCTGGAGTGCAAGCGTTGCGGCGGACGATCATTCGAGGGTTTAGCTGTCTTGTGGCGGTGCTCTTCCTTTCTGTTTTGTTGCCGCATGTCCTCGCTCAACAAGTCACAGTGAATGGCGTCGTGCGGGATTCGACGGGCGCCGCAATCGCAGGCGCGCAGGTCACCGCAATCGTAGCAGGGTCGGCTGAAACAACAACCACGCACACGGATGGCAAATTTTCCTTCACTGCCGCGTCGGGTTCCTCAGGCACGGTTCGCGTATCGGCAAACGGATTTGCCACTGCTGAACAGAAATGGACCGCAAGCTCTCAGACTGAAATCACAGTCGTCATGCGCGCGATGGCGCAATCTGAGCGGGTCGTGGTCTCTGCGGCGCGCAGCGAGTTGAAGCTTTCTGAGGTCCCGGGCAGCGCGGTGCAACTGGCACGCGAAGACATCAACGCAAATCCCTCCTTGAACACCGACGACATGCTGCGGCAGGTTCCAGGTTTCTCGCTGTTCCGCCGTTCAAGTAGCCGGATCGCCAATCCCACTACGCTCGGGGCTTCTCTTCGCGGCTTGGGCGGAAGCGGGCCCAGCCGCGCGCTTGTTCTCGAAGAGGGAGTCCCAATGGTAGATCCATTCGGCGGCTGGATTTACTGGGATCGGATACCCCGCACCGAGCTTTCGAGTGTGGAGGTTTTCCGCGGAGGCGAATCGAACCTCTATGGTAGTGATGCGCTCGGCGGCGTCGTCCAGTTCCTGACCCGAGTTCCCGAAGGTCCGGCGGCGTCGGTAGATATTTCTTACGGCACAGAGAACACTCCCGACTTTTCCGCCTGGGCCGGCACAACACTCTCGCGCTGGGACTTCGAAGCGGGCGCGGATACGTCCCGCACCGACGGCTACGTACTCGTTCCGTCGCCAGAACGAGGAGCGATCGACACCACCGCGAATTCCAAGCACGCGACTGTCGATGGAGGTCTCGGCTATCGCCTTTCACCAACCAGCCGAGCGTTTCTGCGCGGAACTTTCTTTGACGAATCGCGTCGCAATGGCACGATCCTGCAAACGAACAGCACGGGAGCTGGGATTGGGGTTGCGGGCATCAACTCTTCATTCGGTGATCACGATTCGTTGCAGGCCAGAATTTTCGGACAAGTCCAGGGCTACGATCAGGTCTTTACCGCCATCGCATCCGATCGAAACAGCGAGGCCCTGACCAATCTGCAACACGTACCCTCGCAGGAACTCGGCGGCGCATTCCAATGGAACCACCTCTGGGGAAGCCACACTTTGATCGGCGGCGTCGATCTGGCCGATGTGATGGGTGCAAGCGATGAACAGCTCTTTTCATCTACAACCGGGAGTCATTTCGCGAACAATTTCGCCGGAGGACGCCAGCGCACTACCGGAATCTTCGGTCAGGACATATTCCGCATTGGCAACTGGACAATCATCGCCGGCGCTCGTTGGGACGATTGGAACAACACCGATGGAAACAATATTAGAGTAAGTTTACCGGCGGCAACCGCAGCGGGTCAGTTCTTCCCCGATAGAAGCGAAACTTCCTTCAGTCCGCGACTTTCCGTGATGCGTAATTTGCGCACCAATATCGCGGCCTGGATTTCCGCATACCGGGCCTTTCGAGCGCCTACGCTGAACGAACTCTACCGCAGCTTCCGGCAAGGAAATGCGGTCACGAATAGCAATCCGTTTCTGACTGCAGAGCGTCTGACGGGCGCCGAGCTGGGAGCGCGTGTAACCGCTTTCGATCAGAAAGCTGAATTCCGGGGCACGCTGTTCTGGGCGGACGTTGTGAATCCGGTCACCAACGTGACGCTCTCAATCACTCCGACGCTGATTACCCGCGAACGCGAAAATATCGGACGCGACCGCTCCTTCGGCAGCGAACTTGACGCCGTTCTGCACGTCAGCAGCACGGTCCAATTTTCGACAGGTTATCAGTTCGTTCACGCGTACGTCGCTGAATCACCCACGCTGCAAGGCAATTTGGTGCCAGAGGTCCCCAAGCACCAGCTCACCTGGGAAGCACGCTATTGGAACCCAACGCGGCTCATGGTCAGCCTTGAAGGACGATATTCCAGTTCGCAGTGGGACGACGACTTGAACACGCTATTTCTCGGTCGGTACTACGTGATGGACCTTTTTGCCGGACGGCAGCTCGCTCGCGGCTTTTCCGCTTACATAGCTTTGGAAAACTTCCTCAACGAACGCTACGCCTTCCAGATTTCGCCGCCAGTGCAGGAACTCGCGGCGCCGGTCATGGGCAGAATTGGCATTCGCTACGATTTCCCGTCAAGGTAGCAGGAAAACTACGAACGAAGCCACGGATCAACACGGGCTCCCACGGATTTCAATGTCATGATCCGCGTTAGCCGCGAAATCCATGGCAACAGAAGTTCCATCGATTATTTTGCCTTTGGCCCACGTTTCATTCCCAACGCAGTGTCGGCGAGATCCAGGTAGTGCTCCAGGCGTGAGGGATCTTTCGCCCGATCATCCAGCGGAATCAGACGAGGACCTTCGTCACGCGCGGCTTCGGAACTGGGAGGAAGGCGCAAAACTTTACGTGAAGCCTCCCCGCTCGAACGAAACCCTTTACTGGACTTCTTTTTTCGGCTGGAACCGCGTTTCAACCGTTCTCTCCCGGCCAGAGCACTACGGTTTACGTTCGGCGTCTTGATGGAATGTCACTGAGGCACTGGCCTTGGTCTCACCGGCAGAAAACGCCAGCCCACGATCGTGCTCAACTGAAGGCGCGCCGGCCAATTCGCGCTTGTGGTTTTCTATCTCGCGTAGCTGGTGAATGATTTCTCTTTCCTCTTCTACGTACTGTTCCTCGCTGATTTCGCCCGATTCCAATTTCAACTGCAACTCCAGCAGCCGCTCTTTTATGGGACCGTCATCGGTATATTGCTCTTCTGCGACTCGCTGCAGCGTACGCAGCACAAAATTGAAACCGGAGAAGGGTAGACCGAGAAGGTCGTCAATGAGAAACATATGGCTTGGGCTGAGTTTAGATTCAGTGGGTGCAAGTTTCAAGGTTTCGAAGGTTTCAGACGCGGCCGCATATCGGAACTTAACATCTTCGAAATGTTGAAACCTCCTACCCCGCTCCCACTCTTTCCAGCTTCAATCGTATATTGACGAAGTTGTACGGCGGCCACGGGCCTGTGTACTTGAACTTAAGCCGTTGGCCGTACTTTTTGGCAATTCTGTTCACGGCCTCATCGAACTCAGTTTCGCGGTCGCGTTCGACAAGAAAGGCCGCATTCATGATCATCTTGTCGCCAATCGGCTGATTGTCACGCGATGCAACACACACGCTTCGCAGGGCCTCGTAAATCTCGCGTACATACCCGATGGAACGTTCCGCCAAAGCCTTGTCGATCATTCGGCCTAACTGCATGCGTGCCAGATACGTCGATTGCAGGTGCTTGCGAACGATCTCCTGATGAAATTTGCGGATCTCCTCGTCTTCCTGCTTGATGTCCTCAATGATCCGGTCGCGGTCCCAGTTGACTTTTAGCCCAAACTCGAGCTTCCCGGACATCTGGTGCAGCACATCCTTAAGTGAAGTGTAGATACTCTTGAGCACCTCGCGGATGTCATTGTCAGTCCGGAACACCGTTCCGAAACTCATTGGAATGATGGTGTAGCCCCTCATCACGCTTTCGATCACGTGTTCGTGGGCCAGCGCATTCTCACGGGTTGGATCGAAGATATAGACGTGCGTATTGCTGACCACCGCCGCAATATCCTGATAGTTGACCGTATAAACTGGTTCGCCCGCGCCGCCAATCCCGATCTTCCCGAAATCCAGCTTCTCGCGCGACTGAAGAATTCCGTACACATACCGGCCGCTCTCGCCGGTTCCGGTCCCAACTGCTCCGGAATTGTCGCCGATTTTGACTCTAACGTCGTCTTCCGGTTTTGTTCCCTTGCGAGGTTTGGCCAGAGTTTTTGGAGTCATACCCGCATTACCTGAAAGTCCCGAATGCCCAGCCCCGCGCGCTATGCGCGCGATACCGGGAAGATGACCTTGAAGATTGTACCCCGTCCAACACTGCTCCGGACCTGGATTCTGCCGCCGTGGCTTTCAACAATGCCCTTCACAATCCAGAGTCCCAGCCCGGTACCTTTTTCACCTTTGGTACTGACAAAAGGCTCGAACATGGTCTTGCGAATCTCCGCAGGAATGCCGCTGCCGCTGTCTGCAACAACAATGCTGATTTCTTCGTACGAGCCCCGTCGCGAGCGCGCGTGTGAAGTCTTGATAACCAGCTTGCCACCGCTGCCCATGCTGTCCTGGGCATTGACCACCAGGTTTGAAAGCAACTGGCGGAACTGGTCGGCAGATCCTTTCATCGCCACTAGTTGACCGAAACGCTTCTCCACCGCGATTCCCGCCTTGGAAAGCGGCCGAGAGAACAACGTCAGCGTATCTTCCACGATCGCATTTAAGTCGAAAGTAGCAAGCTGGCCCGCATTGCGATATAAACCCAGCATTTGGCGAACGATTCGCGTCACTCGCTCGGTTTCGCTCTTCAGCGCCTCGTACACCGGCTGCGAATCGGGTGCGACTTTTTCCCGAAGCAAGAAGATTGCATTCTTGATCGCCTCCATCGGATTGTTAATTTCGTGGGCGATGGTCCCGGCGAGACGTCCGGTCGCGGCAAACTTCTCCATTTCCAGCATGCGCCGCTCGAGCTGCAATTGTTCCAGCCGTTTCCAGGTTGAGAAATCTCGTAAAACCGTAACTGTGTAGGCGACCTGGCCGCGCGCGTCATATATCTTTCCCGAGCGGGCCGCGTACTCGACCTCGGCTCCTACCGCGGGATTGAACAAATGAAGCGCTTTGTTCTGGTGATCAAGGAACGAAAAAGTGAACGCAGTCAGGAAGGCGTCCAACTTGACCTCATTGTTCACAATCTGCGGATCGCGGGTTGCAGCGCCCGACCCGAACAGCTCTTTCGCCAAAGGATCGAGCATCACGATCTTCGTGGCATTGTCGGCAACAATAATCGGGTCGCCAACATTTTCAATGACCACGTTCAGGCGATCCCGGTCCTGCCGGACAATCTCCTCCGCCGCCCGCAACTTTTCCAGGTTGGCACGCAATTCCTGGTCCGCGCGCCGCAGGTCTGTGACGTCGCGCATGACGGTGACCATTCCAGTGCGGGTTTCGTTGATGTGAGTGGGTGCGCAAACCGCTTCAAACAGCACCTCCTCGCCTTCCATCACGTCTACCAGCGTCAGGTCGCGCGAGCTATCACTGCCGCTGACCGTCATGGAAGAAAGCGCAGCAGAAAACAGTAAGTTGTTGAACTCCACCGCGCGCCTCCCACCTTCGCTCACACCCTCGGGAACGCGGAAAAATCTTTCTGCCGCACGGTTTTGAATGAGCACGCGGTGCTGGTTATCGGTAAGGATAACCGGGTCGGCCATGCTCTCCATGACGGCCGTCATGCGCGCGATCGTAATCTCCATATCGCGCATGCGGTTGTAATAGTGCTCGGCTTTGAACAGGCGCGAGAGTTGCCGGTTCGCTCGTTCGACCAGACTACGGAATCGCCGAAGTTGCGCCTGCCCGGTATTTTTTCCCAATTGCCCCACAATCACGTTCACGTAAGAGCGCATGCCGCACACCGAGCACACTTGCTTCTGCATGCGTAATTTGCCGCCGGAATTTGCATTCAGCACGGCCAGGCAATCCGGCCTGCGCTCGCGCTCAGCTTCCCAGCACGGCGACGTGTTTCGGTAAATCATCGGATGCGCATAGAGCGACCCGCTGCGCCGGCCATCTCGCACCAGCACAGGTCTGAGGTTTAGCAGAGAAGTCACGTACGGGTTTTCGCTGGCCCACAGTGAGGTATGGAACTGCTGCAGTAAATCGGCGGTGCAGTTCATCGAGGCTGAAGGCTTGATCTGGCCGGTGTCGAAGTCGAGTTCAAGGGCCACAGCGCCACGGAAGCCGAGTTCGACGATTTCCTCGAGCAGAATGGGAATAATTTCTTCCGGACGTTCAGTTGCGGAAACACGCAGCGCTGCCGATTCGCCGGGCGAATGCCGCTCCCGGACAGGCTCGCGCTTGCGTCTTAAGGCGGGAGAGGCCATGGGAATTGACGGTCCTGAACCTGAACTGCACTAAGTCCGACTCCGCCGCACGATCAACCGGCGAAATCGAATCTCAGCCACGGCGTGCCGGACGCCGCGCGGGCACACGCGAAACTCGCCGCGTGGTTTCCATCTCGATCTCAGGAACGGTCTCTGCCACCAACTGCGGCCGGGAAACCAGTCCTGTCAGGCCCACTGCATCGGCATACTTGAGGTACGTGTCGATCGAGGCCACGACCACGCGCGCTTCCACTGTGATCAGGTCGATACCGACCAGTGAAATTCGTACCCAGGCATCGATTACGATGCCTTTATCAAGAACACGGTCGAGTACATCTATGAGACTCGATCCGCCCGATACACGTTCGACGGCCATTGAATTCCCTCCTATGCCACATCCGACTCACAAGAACGAACCGGAGTCAGAGCAACACTAGCGCTTTCGCGGAGTACCCGCTCGCACTGCGCGCCGCTTCGTCTCAACCCGTTTTACTTCGGCAGCGCCGGGAAGCACAGGCGATTGTGCTGTCAGGTGCGGATCGTACTTCCACCAGTTCAACCCTATCTGCTCTGCCTTATCGACCGAACACACCAGCAGCCGGATTCGAATCGTAAGCAATTCAACGTTCGCCAATGAAATGCGCACGTCGCCCGCGATCACCAATCCCTTATCGAGAACACGATCAAGGATGTCGACCAGGTTCGTCGTTCCCGTAGTTGTTGGCAGCCGGTCCATCTCTTCCACTTTCTTTCTGCTGGAAAGGACGCAAACACCCGTTCCGCGCGCCTGATGCTAAATGCAGCAGCGAGAGCATGTCAACGCGTGAATACAGGGTCGATTTCTACCGAGACTTCGCCGCCTTTGAGATTCCAAGCTGCTGTTCGCTGTTGCCTCAACGACTACGATATTGCGTAGGGCTCAGCCTCACGCTGATGAAAGGCGACGAGCAAATCCGCACCGTGCGGCTGAAATTCGCTCAACTGGGTGGATCAGGGCTTTTCGAGCAGGTTTCCCAGTGGTCCAAGATCAAGATTCAGGTCCGAGGGCGTCAGGCCAAACTGCGTGGCGAGTTCGTGGATCTTGGTTTCAAGTTTCATCAGAGCTGATCCCATCTCTTCGACTTGTTTGTCGTCGAGCGACCCGCCTTCCATGCGCCGGATCGCCTGCCGCTCCATAAGTTGACGCAACAGCTCGACCAGGCTGAGGACCAGCTTGGCAAGTCCTTGCTCGATATTCTCGGGCGTACAGTCCAAGCGGGACTGGGTTAGGGGCGAGTTGGCGCTCTCGTGCTTCATATTCCGGGTAGATTGTGGCACATCATCTGATTTCGAGAAACTCGCTGACCGGCCATGGCCCACTCACGCGAACATTGAATCCATCAGGAATGTTCGCTTTACGCATTGCGTTTTCGAATTCCGCGATTGCTCCCCGCTTTACCAGAGCGAAAGCGCGCACTCCATCCTTCAACTCCCTTTCCAGCCAGCCCTCGGTACCGCGACTGAGTGATTGTCTCAACGTTCTGGCGGCATGCTCCGCCGCAGAAATCGAGTCCCGGCGATTTTTTAAGTAGTTCGTGCCCGATCCGGCCGTTTGTCGGGGCCCCACGTAGGTGATTCTTAGCTCCATCTGTACCACGTCAGCGAATTTTGTGAGTAGTGCGTCGTACTCTGCGCCCCGTTGTTTCACGTGTGCCGTAAGCTCGTCGTGCTCTTTGAAGATTGTGGGAAAACGAAACGGGATGATCGCCGCCGAATTGAATACCTGTTTCAGGACGCGATTGAACTCGATGGCGGAGGCACGTACCGGTTGTCGCAGCCAGGTTGAACTCTCTGAATTTCGCGACGTAAACACCGCGAGAACGCCGACATTCTCTCGAATGACAGTACTCCCCGCAACGCCGGCAATTGAATTCTCAATTTCTAGACCGCTCTTTGCGATGCAGTAGAGCAGAATTGACATGCTGTTCGACTGGGCGGCGACTACGAAAAGTGTAAGGCAGCTTCCTTAGCCTTTCGGCTGGAAGCTCCTGCCGCGCGCGATTTGGAAACCCCATATTTGGGCTTTATTTCGTGGCAGCCGTCCTCGCAGTACACTCCGCCTTCGGCAGTTTCGGGCAAAGGCATCGGCGAGTTCACGGCGATCTCGCGTTCCTTCTCCAGGTACGACTCTACTTCGGAGATGAGCTTCTGATGCTCCTGCGGCGACAGCCACTTTTTCACGTTGACCAGATAATTCTCAAAACGTGCAATCGGGTCCCGCTTCCGCCAGTACTCGAACATCGGCTTAGGAACATAGTCCGCCGCGTCGTGGATGGCGTGTCCCTTCATGCGCATCATCTTGGCTTCGATTAGCGTCGGTCCTTCGCCACGGTGCGCCTGCTCAACGGCTTCGCGCGCCGCGTCGTAGACCTGGCAGGCGTCGGTGCCGTCGATAATTACCCCGGGAATTCCATACCCTATGGCTCGCTCGGCCAGGTCCTTTACGCAATACTGCATTTCCGACGGAGTCGAGTACGCCCACAAATTGCTCTCGACAAAAAGCACCAACCCCAGTTCTTGAACGGCTGCAAAGTTGATGCCTTCGTAAGTCACGCCGGTCGACTGGCCGCCATCGCCGATGTAAGTCAGAACCGCTATATTCTTTCCCTGAAGGCGTGCGCCAAGCGCCACGCCTGACATGACCGGAATGAGATCGCCAAGCATGGAAATCGGCGAAACCACATTGCGCTCGTATATATCGCCAAAATGCGAGGTGCCGTCTCGTCCCTTTGTAGGAGAGTCGGCCTTCGCCATGTACTGCATCATCATGTCGCGAGGTTCGAAGCCCCGCACCAGCAGCGCTCCCTGGTTGCGAATCATCGGCGCGAGCCAGTCGTCTTTTCCAAGCGCATATGCTGACGCGCACGAGCACGCCTCCTGCCCAAGGCCAAAATAGACACCGCCAACGACCTTACCCTGTTTGTACAAATTTTCGAGCGCCTGCTCCATCTTCCGGTTCAGCACCATCCAGCGATAAAGCTCGATGCATTGCTGCTGGTTCAGATATTTCGAGTCGCGTATCGGAGGAGCGGGAGCGCTCAGGTCGCCAGAAACTTCGTAACAGCATTCTTCGCTTTTGGCCTTGCGAACCTGACGCACCGTGAAATTCGGCTTTTCGAGCCGGTAGTCAGGGATTTCATAGGTGCGTTGCTGCGGAAGAGACAGCGCCGGACGCTTAGCGCCATTTTTTGGGATCGTCGTATTTCGCGCTTTTTTGGAGGATTTCTTGGGCATGAACAGAATCCATCCTACTACTGCGTTTCCAGGCACAGCAACGATTGCCCGGATTTAGTGCGCGCTGCCTGGGGTCCTAATTCTGCCGGCTGCTCCGCCTTTGTGTCTGCCGGTTTGGAGACACAGAGCTTGCCCTTAGCGCAGTCGAAGTTGCGGGCAATTTGACTTTGTCACGCCCAGGCTGAATCGTCCTCACCATGGATCTTGCGAAGACCTTCCGGAGGTCGCATAGGCACGCCGAGATTGTTTCCGAGCAGCGCATCTAAACTGTCGACCCACAACATCTGACTGCTAAAGACCGTACCGAAATTCCTGCTGAGCGCGTGTGCGACGTCTTGCATGGGAACCACCCGGTGCAGTTCCTTTTCGATAGATGTAACCGGCTTCGAGGCAATCCCGCAGGGAACGATCAGATTGAAAAAGCTGAGATCAGTGCTCACATTCAAAGCAATGCCGTGCGACGTCACTCCGCGCGAGATGTGAACCCCGAGCGCCGCAATTTTGGCCTCCGGGTATAACTCGTGTGGAGACGGGCGGCCTCGCCCGTCTGGCTGAATCGAAGACTCAGCAACGCCCCTCACGCCCGTCCACACGCCGGTCAGGCCCGGAATCCGCTTTGTTGATATTCCAAATTCCGCGCAGGTGCGAATCAGTACCTCTTCCAGACGTCGCACATACTCAATCACGCCGAGAGTCTTGCGATTCGCGTTCTCCGAAGCGATCCCCCGCAAATCAAAAATCGGATAAGCGACCAACTGGCCCGGCCCATGAAAAGTCACATCCCCGCCGCGGTCGCATTCGTGGACCTCTACTCCACGCTGCACCAGCAGTCCAGGTGATGCCAGCACGTTCGCCGATTTCGCGTTCCGCCCCAGGGTGATGACCGGAGTGTGCTCGAGCAACAAAATCGCATCGCCCACACGCTCAGCTTTGCGAAGTTCGACCAGCTTTTCCTGCAGGCGCAGCCCACTTGCATAATCAATAGTTCCGAGTTGGAGAACGGAAATCAAATTCTTGGCCGCGGATTAACACAGATTTTTCACGGATCAAAAATCCTAGGGAACGCTGACCTCGACGTACCGTGAATAGGTGTGTGGCTCAGGAACGGGTTGCCCGCTCCGCGCTATCCCATCCAAGTGAAACTCGATCGCCTCCTGCATCTCGCGTTCTACTTCCTCGTGAGTCTGACCGGTTGCGACGCAGCCCTCCAGGTCAGGCGAATACGCGGAGTAGCCGGTGTTCGTTTTTTCAATAATAACCAGGTATTTCTTCATTTTTTCAGTCCCGCTTGCTTCAAGACGCTGTTCAAAGTTCCGGCAGCCAACTCGTCACCTGGCTTACCCGGCAGAGTAACCAGTCCTTGCTTGGTGAGATGTTTGTATTGCCGATGACTGCCGCGGGTGCGGTCCAGAAACCATCCATCTTGCTCCAGGAGCTTGATGACATCTCGTACCTTCATTTTAGGACACGCTGCAAATTAGGCGTTAATCGCCAGCCCATACACACTATTCGATGCATCGAGCATGGCCTCGGCAAGGGTCGGGTGCGCATGGATCGTCCACATTAAATCTTCGACTGTGGCCTCAAGTTCCATCGCGGTCACCGCTTCAGCAATCAGCTCCGTCGCCTGCGGACCAATAATATGCACGCCGAGAATCTCGCCATATTTCGCATCGGAAACAATCTTGATGAAGCCTTCATGCGCGCCGACAATCGACGCTCGTGAATTTGCAGTAAAGGGAAACTTGCCAACTTTCACGTTGTAGCCCTTCTCGCGCGCCTTGGATTCGGTTAACCCCACGCTGCCAATTTCGGGATGGCAATACGTGACATTTGGAATTTTCAGCAGGTCAATCGGCTTATCTTCCTTCTTGGCGATCTTCGAAACCGCAACGATCCCCTCCATCGCTCCCACATGCGCGAGTTGTGGCGTGCCCAGCACAATGTCTCCAATAGCGTAAACGCCGGGTTCCGCGGTCTGCATCCATTCATTTGTTTTGATGAACCCACGCTCGGTCTGCACTTTCGTCTTCTCCAGCCCCACGCCATCGGTGTAGGGCTTGCGGCCAATCGCAATCAGTATCTTTTCCGCTTCGAGTTTCTGTTGCTTACCATCAGCGGTGAAAGTTACGGCCACTCCGGTCTTTGTCTTTTCAACCTTCTCCACTTTCGCATTGGCGTGGAAGTTGATCCCTCGTTTGCGGTAAACGCGTCCCAGTTCCTTCGAAACCTCTTCATCCTCGAGCGGCACCATGCGCGGCAGCATTTCAAGGATGGTCACGTCAGTGTCGAATGACTTGAAGATCGAAGCAAACTCAACCCCCACTGCCCCGGATCCCACCACAATCAACGACTTTGGAACCGTGCCCAGCTTCAGAATTTCAATGTTGGTCAGCACGCGATCATCCGGGACGAGTCCAGGTATCATCCGTGCCTCAGATCCCATGGCCAGAATGACGTTCTTCGTCTTTAGCTGGCTGGTCTTGCCGCCGTCCTTGATTTCGATGGTGTGAACGCCATTCTGCGCAGGCCCGGTCAACTTGCCAAAACCTTTCACCGTATCAACCTTGTTCTTGCGCATCAGGAACTGCAAGCCTTTGGCATGCTTATCGACGATCTTGGTCTTGCGTTGCTGCACCGAATCCCAGTTCAATTTGCGCGTGTTAACGCCCTCAATGCCGTACTCGGTCGCGTCTTTCAGGTGGTCCCAAAGCTCGGCGTTAAACAGCAGCGCCTTGGTCGGGATGCAGCCGACATGCAGGCAAGTTCCTCCGAGATAAGGGTCTTTCTCAATCAGAGCGGTCTTCAGGCCATATTGCCCGGCGCGAATCGCGGCCGTGTAACCGGCCGGACCGCTGCCAATTACCGCCACGTCATAGATGTTTTCAGGCAAAGTCTTACTCCTCTAATGCGAATGGATGACTTCAGGCAAACGAACGATTCTAGCAGGGCACTGGCGCTGTGAGTTTGCCACCTGGAGCGGAACTGTCAGAAAGGAATAGGGAACCAATCGACTGGTACTTCGTATAATCTTATTAACCGACTCAACGGGAGGGTGACCATGCACCTCTTGGCATTTTTCTTCTTTCCCATCTTTGGCTTCGGCTTCGTCCTTTACTTTCTGCCAGCAATCGTGGCCTTCGCCCGCAGCAAGCGCGACGCCGTGTCGATTCTCGTCCTCAATCTGCTTCTCGGATGGACCGCTATCGGCTGGGTAATCGCATTGGTCTGGGCGCTGAGACAGGATGTGCCTGCAGTCGTCCGGTAACCAGTGGACGAGACAGGCCGGTCGTCGGGCTGTCAGCCCTTCCGTAAGCGGCCCGCTCAATCCGATCGTTGGCTGCTGCCCTAAAAATTTGGCTTGGCCACAAAGCCGTGCACATGGTTTGAACTGTCGGTGTAGACTCCGGCAATCCACCGTTGATCGTTTATTCCGAATGGATAGGTAGGTAGCGGCTGCCCATTCACTTGGCCCGGGAAGTTCACCTTTACGAACTGCGGGGTCACTTCTCCCGAGGATTCCGTCTCGTCACCTGCTCCTTCAAGTTTCTTTGTGAACCATCCTTGGCCGCCAGTGAAGCCGATCTCGTTGATGTTGTTGTTGATTCCGGTCCCGCTGGTGTCGCAGCATTGCGCTCCGCCATGCGGAAAAGTGAAAAAGTCTTCGTCAGTCGATTGCTTCATCCAGGCCATAAAAAAATCTGACTGGAACACGAGCCCGCTAAGGATCCCGTTATTGCTGATTCCGGTCACAGACTCGCAGCATGGTCCCGCACCATTGTCTGGGTTCATATTGCTGAATTTGCCATTGATCCACACCCAGCCGCCACTCGGGAAGGTGCCGTTGCTGCCCGTGCCCCAAATTCCTCCGACAACCATGCCAGCTTTGTTGATCCCCCAAGGCACAGTGCCGTTCGCACGAAAATCTATAGTGCGCACGACGTTGTTGTGAAACCAGATGAAGCCGTGCTCGGATCCATCGGCTTTTTTATAGAAACCCGTGAGGTCGCCCAAATCGTTCACACCCATAATTGCGGTGGAGTTGGAGCCGGGCACCATGAGTTTCACGTATTTGCCGTTCACGAACTTGAACCCTTTGGTGGGACAAGTTGGTACACGCACATCCGTATTAGTGCAGGTCGTAGTTTGGTAAAAACCAACTACTTCGCCGTTGTTGTTGATTCCTCTTGCTTCCGTTGCGACAGCGCCGGGCACGTTGATAGGCGCATATGTGAACTGGGCGTGCGCCGGCATGGAACCCGCAATGAAAGCTAATAGCCCGACACATGAAATCGTACCGCTGCGTAGCATTTTGAACTCCTCCTGATCGGCTGTGAATTCGAAGATTGGCCGAAAGCGACTCGTGAGATGTTCCTGAATTTTGCGGCGGTTGCAGGCCTTAGCTCCTAATTACGCGAAAGAGAGCAGCATAGCTAAGGTGAAAGGTTGGAAAATTGTTACCAGCGCTGGCGGAAAGAATGGAAATTGGGTGGAAACTCGGTGTTCAGGAGAGCAGTTTTGCCGCCTCTTTTGCGTAGTAGCTCAGAATAATCCCCGCTCCGGCGCGTCGAATCGATGTCAGGGATTCCATAATCACGCGCTCCCGGTCAATCCAGTTATTTCGCGCCGCGGCTTCGATCATCGCGTATTCGCCTGAAACCTGATATGCCGCAATCGGAACGTCGAAGCGCTCGCGGGCAGCAGCGATTACGTCGAGATACGGCATCGCCGGCTTGACCATGATCATGTCCGCGCCCTCTTCGATGTCGAGTTCAATCTCGCGCAAAGCCTCTCGGAGATTTGCTCCATCCATCTGATAAGAACGCCGGTCGCCGAATTGCGGCGCAGAATCGGCCGCCTCGCGGAACGGGCCGTAAAACGCAGAGGCAAACTTTGCTGCGTAAGAAAGAATCGGCGTGTTCTGAAATCCCGCTTCGTCTAGCCCGTTGCGGATTGCTCCGACCCGGCCGTCCATCATGTCCGATGGCGCAATGATGTCAATTCCAGCGCGCGCCAACGAGACCGAAGTTTTAGCTAGCACCTCGAGTGTCTCGTCATTCAGGATTTCGTAATCCGGCTGATCTTGCTTCACGAGCTTCGTAGCTGCAGCGTCAATAGTCTTCCGCAGCTCGCCGCGCTTCACCGCCACCGCTGTCGAACGGGCCGCGGCCCCTACCGAACGCGGCGCATGTGCAGCCCGCACCACCCCGCAATGCCCGTGCGACATGTATTCGCACAGGCAAAGATCGCCCAGCAACACTAGGTGCTTGACTTCGCTCTTGATCGCCCGCGCTGCCCGCTGCACAATTCCGTTTTCTTCCCAGGCGCCGGTCGCAACCTCGTCTTTTCTTTCAGGCAATCCGAAAAGAATCACAGCCGGAACTCCAACCGAATGCGCCTCACGCGCCTCTTTCACCGCCTGATCGACCGATAAATTGAACACGCCTGGCATGGAGCGTACTTCCTTGCGCACCCCTTCCCCCGGGCACACAAACAGCGGGTATACGAAATTTTCAGGCGAGAGCCGCGTCTCGCGCACCATCGAACGCAACGCACCGGTGCGACGAAGCCTGCGAAGCCGGGTTGCGGGAAAAGCCATGCCGAAATTCTAGCAGAGCAAAAAAGGCTTTCGATTTGTGCGAGACAGAGCTGCTCTGAGGGTAGGCGAAGGAGTGGGGATTTTGACGTTGGAACCTGGAAACGCGGGGCTACTCCGTCCCAGCGAGGCTGCCGCTATTGAGTGAGGCCTCGCTTGCTTTGGTGGCTTGTTGCAGCAGTCTCCAATCGCTCTCAACCTGCTGCCGCGAGACGCGAGGAGGTTTGTCCGGCTTGAGTTCCTGCTGCAGGCGGGCGAACATTAAATCCTGTACCAACTCCGGTGGGGCGACCATGCGCAGCGCGTTATCGCGGCAGATTCCAATCTGCGCGGTCTCATCCTCAGCGCGGACTTCGAGCATGGGCTGGCCGTCTGCATCGAGTCGAGGTTGAGTGCGCGCCTCGAATTTGCGCCAGTTGGGCAGCGGCTCCGATTGCACGGTCTCCCGCTTGATTGCCACCAGGGACTTCTCGTAGAGCTTTCTCTGTGCTGACGTCAGCGGGCGTTCGAGTCCGTTCACCGGATCAAATATCAGCGCGTCTTCCGCCGGATTGAACCGCCATCCCGTCCAATATGCAGCCTCCACGCCGCCCACCAGAAATGGATGGAATAGCAGAGCCGGGGTGACATATTTCTTCGCCAGCACCAGCGACTCAATCACTCCATGCACCGGCTTGCTGCGTTTCATACCTGGCACCTGCGGAATGATGAATCTCGTCAACTGCATATTGGGGTGGTGCTTTGCCGTGTGCACCAGCGTTTTTGCCGCCTGCTTAGGCGTCATCACGCCGAGGTCTGCAATTACGCTTCGATGCACGGCATGCGGATAATAGAAATTCACGATCTGCTTTACAAAATCCGCGCAGTTCCGATTCAGCAGCGCGTACGCTTCGTCATTCTTTTCAGAATTGAGCCATGCGATCAGCTTGTCATCCTGCTCCGGCGTGGTTGCAAAACGGAAGCCGTAAGTGGTGCGGTCGTAGGCCGAGCCGGCAAGTTGATAAGCTTCGTTGTCAGTGATGTCGATCTTCTCCAGGTACTGCTTGCGGAGAAACGCCACTAGCTTCGCATCGGCATAAAGAGGAACATCGCCGGGGTCTTCCACTGCATATAAGTAAGGAATCAGCGGAATGGCAAACCAGTCATGTCCGCCAACGTGGTGATAGCGGCTGATGACCACCCCATTTTCCCCAGGACCGCAACGCCGAAGCAGCGTCGGCGAATCGGCGCAGACTCGCGACAAGTACACAGCAGCGTGACCGGTTCCGGCAAACTCGCCGTCATAACTATAGGGTTCCTCGAGCAGCAGGGTCGCCTGAGCGTGTGCCGGAATCGAGGCGAACCCCGGCATTAACGCCAGGATAGCGCCCAAAAATATCGAAAAAATGGTCAACCTACGAATCAGAAACATACCTCTTCAATTCTATGAAACCCTACTCTGGAACTGTTGTTCCGGAAGCCTTCTGGTTAGGTGGACTTTAGTAATCAGGCGGGCGGCTAAGTACTTGTTGCCCAGAGGATTACGGCGAAGTTGAGGTTTGGTTACATTCGATAATTTATTTGAATTGGCCTGTGAATTCGGCGAACTGCCGCCTGAGCTCTTCCACCTCAGATTTGAGGGCAGAAACTGTCGTTTCCAGGTTTGCAAGCCGTCCTTCATAGCCGTTTCCGGCCGAGTCAGATGAGGTACTCACATTGGACGTTGTAACGTCTGGAATGTAGTCTCCGGAGAACAAGTGCGTATATCGCGATTCCTTGGTTCCCGGCTGCCGCGCCAGCACTCGGACCAGCGGCGGCTGGCGGTCCATCAATTTCTGCAAACCGGATTGCACATCTTCCAGTGCCTCGAACCGATACATTCGTTCCGCCCGGCCGCGGAGTTCTCCCGGTGTTTGCGGCCCGCGCAATAACAGAACGCAAATCAGGGCGATCTCCCTCCGGTCAAAGTTGAAAACTTCCTGAAGCCGATGCTCGTATTTCGTGACCCGGCTATCAGCACCGCCCGCGGGACCCGCCAGGCGCTTCTCTTGCAGCGAGCTGAGCGCGTCCCGCACCGAATTTTCGTCGAGCGTCATTACCGGTTCGCGATTGTTCTTCTGGTTGCACGCATTCACCAGTGCGTTTAGCGACAGCGGATAGTAGTCGGGCGTGGTGATGTCCTTCTCGATCAGCGAGCCGAGCACGCGCACTTCGATCGCGTTCAGTTCCAATTGACTGTTCATGAGGTCCAAAGAAAGTTTAACAGCGCGGCCGCCTCTGTCTTGTGCTTGCTCAATCGCATTCTCTCCAGGAGAACATTAAAATGCGATGTGCCCTCTGCAAGTTATTATCGCGGTCGCCTGGCCCCTTCGCCCACTGGGTATCTGCATCTCGGCCACGCACGAACCTTTCTCATCGCCGCCGATCGTGCCAGGAATTTTAGCGGCACACTCATTTTTCGCAACGAAGACCTCGACCCCGACCGCTGCCGCCCGGAATTCGTTTCCGCAATGTATGAGGACTTGCACTGGCTTGGTATCGATTGGATTGAAGGCCCGAACGTTGGTGGACCATTTCGGCCCTACTCACAAAGCGAGCGGCGGCATATTTACTTGGGTGCTTGGAAAAGGCTTCGAGACATCGGCGCTATTTATCCTTGCACCTGTTCGCGCAAAGAGCTGGCCGCATCAGCAATTGCGCCCAACGATATCGATGATGAACCGATTTATCCCGGCAAGTGCCGGAGTCAAACCAACGCTCAGAATTTTGCCTCTCCAGCCGGCGTCAATTGGCGATTTCGAGTTCCCGATGAAGAAAAGATCACGTTCATCGATCAGCACCTCGGCTCACACTCTTTCACGGCCGGCCGCGACTTCGGAGACTTCGTTATCTGGCGGCGCGACGACGTTCCGGCATACCAGCTTGCTGTTGCCGTCGATGATCATGCGATGGAAATTTCCGAAGTTGTGCGCGGCGCCGATCTGCTGAAATCAACTGCTCGACAACTTCTTCTCTACTCCGCTCTGGGCTGGAAAGCTCCACAGTTCTATCACTGCGAGTTGCTGCTCGATGAATCGGGCTCGCGTCTCGCGAAACGGCACGATGCACTCAGTATTCGCTACTTGCGCGAGAGGGGATGTACGGCAGAGCAGGTGAGAGCGCGGGCCTTCTCTGTGTAACTTTCCTCCGTGTATCGCGATGATTTATGCGGTGAAAGCTTGGAAGCTCAATGACAGAAAACACAGAGTCCACGCGGGGCCGCCTTTAGCCGCCTTTGAGGAAAACTCGCAACCAATTTGGGCCATCGAATTTAAGCCCACCCGGGCCCGAGAGTTGCCGATGGCCACAAATCCTAAGCTTCCTGACTATCCCAATATCCCCCCGCGCAGGTCAGCCGACGACCATGCCAAAGTGCAGGCGATCAAGAAAGGCAAGTTCCCGTGGCCGATTGTTGCTTTAGTCGTCGGCGCGGCTATTCTCATTGCAATCATCGCTCTGCTGCCTAGAACTCCGCACGTGACCGCCCCGCCTACAGGTGCGCAGGTTCCCCAGCAGCCCACGGCGGAGCAGGTTCAGCTTACAAATCTTAAAATCGCGCCCTCCCCGGTGGGAAATGCGCTATATCTGACGGGAATTCTGCGTAATGTGGGAAACTCAGCGATTACCGGCGTGCAGGTACAGGCGCAATTTCTGGGACGCAACGGTCCGCCATTGCAAACCATCACCCGGCCTGTGGAGGGGATTGTCGCCGGAAGCTCAGCCGAAAATGTGAGCTCTCAGGACCTCACCAAAGCACCGATCCAACCCAATGAAGCGCGTCCGATTCGGATCTACTTTGAGCACGTTCCCGCCGGGTGGAACCATCAGTTGCCGCAACTGACGGTCACCACCGTGACAGGAACTACTCCGTAGCTAGCGGGCCGCGGCCGGCTCTCCGACTCTGTGGCTGACTTGAAACGTCAGCTTGCCCTTTTTCGCATCGACGACGACGTGGTCGCCATGCAGTACTTCGCCGTCGAGAATCTTCAGCGCCAGCGGGTCCTGAATCACTTTCTGGATCGCCCGCTTCAACGGCCGCGCCCCAAAATTCGGATCGAAGCCCTCGGTGAACAGCAATTCCTTGGCCGCATCCGTCAATTCAATCGAAATCTTCCGGTCTGCCAGCAGTCGCCGCAAATCTTCCAGCCGTAAATCAATGATCCTTACTAGCTGCTCCTTGCCCAGCGGATGAAACACAATAATGTCATCCACGCGGTTCAGGAACTCGGGCCTGAAGTGCGCATGCAAGGCCTGCAGCACCTGTTTCGAGGCGTCTTCGAAGCCCTTCTCGGAACTGAGGCCCTCCGCCTGTAAATAGGACGCACCAATATTCGAGGTCATGATGATGATCGTGTTCTTGAAATCAACCACCCGCCCCTGACCATCGGTGAGCCGGCCGTCATCCATGATTTGCAACAGGATGTTGAACACATCCTGGTGCGCCTTTTCGATTTCATCAAACAGAATCACAGAATAGGGCCGCCGCCGCACTTGCTCGGTAAGCTGTCCGCCTTCTTCATAGCCCACGTATCCCGGGGGCGCGCCGATCAGGCGTGAAACCGCGTGCCGCTCCATGTACTCGGACATGTCGATGCGCACCAGCGCGTGCTCGTCGTCGAACAAGAATTCCGCAAGCGCTCGCGCCAATTCGGTCTTGCCCACGCCTGTTGGCCCAAGAAAAATAAATGACCCGATCGGCCGTTTCGGATCGCTCAACCCGGCACGCGACCGCCGAATGGCATTCGAAACCCGCTCCAGCGCAACGTCCTGTCCAATGACTCGTTGCCGCAACCGTTCTTCCATCGTGACCAGCTTCTTGACTTCGCCTTCGAGCATCTTCGAAACCGGAATGCCGGTCCACTTGGAGACGACCTTGGCGATATCTTCTTCGTCCACTTCCTCTTTCAACATCCGGGATGCTCGTGTGGCTCGGACATTCTTGTCCGAGCTTCCATCCATCTGCGCCGTCACCTTCGCCAGTTCTTCTTCAGTCTGCCGGATCAGTCCGTAGCGAATCTCAGCCACGCGTTGCAGATTTCCCTTGCGCTCCTCCGCCTGTTCCTCAATCTTGAGCTGTTCAATCTTTTCCTTCAGTTGCCGCGAACGACCAATTAGATCCTTCTCCTGTTTCCATCGGGCTTTGAGTGCGTCCGACTGCTCGCGAATTCCGGCGAGTTCCTTATCTATTCCTGCCAGCCGCTCCTTCGAGTTAGGATCGCTCTCTTTCTTCAATGCCTGTTTTTCGATCTCAAGCTGAGTTGCCCGGCGTTCAAGCTGGTCGATCTCCGTCGGCATGGAGTCGATCTGAATGCGCAGCGAAGCCGCGGCTTCGTCGATCAGGTCAATAGCTTTATCAGGCAGAAATCGGTCAGAGATGTAGCGATGCGAGAGAGTGGCCGCGGCCACGATCGCTGAATCCTTGATCCGCACCCCGTGGTGCACTTCGTAGCGTTCTTTCAACCCGCGCAGAATCGCAATCGTGTCTTCGACATTCGGCTCGCCGACAAACACAATCTGAAAACGGCGTTCGAGCGCCGCGTCTTTTTCGATGTACTTGCGATACTCGTTCAGCGTGGTCGCGCCGATTGCGCGTAACTCGCCACGAGCAAGGGCCGGTTTCAGCATGTTGGACGCATCGATTGCGCCTTCCGCCGCCCCCGCCCCTACCAGCGTGTGGAGTTCGTCGATAAACAGGACGACCTGCCCTTGCGAATCTTCGATTTCCTTAAGCACTGCCTTCAATCGGTCTTCAAATTCGCCGCGGTACTTCGCGCCGGCCAGCATTGACCCCAGATCGAGCGCAACCACGCGCTTGTTCTTGAGAATTTCGGGAACGTCGCCTGAGATGATGCGCTGCGCCAGTCCTTCGACAATTGCGGTCTTGCCAACCCCCGGCTCGCCGATCAGCACGGGATTGTTCTTGGTGCGTCGCGAAAGCACCTGCACCACGCGGCGAATCTCTTCATCACGCCCGATCACCGGATCGAGCTTCCCCCGCCGCGCCAGCTCAGTCAGATCTTTCGCGTATCGCTCGAGCGCCTGGTACTTTGCTTCAGGATTTTGATCCGTGATCCGCTGCGATCCGCGAACAGAACTGAGTGCTTTTAGAATGGCATCGTGCGTCGCGCCGTGCCGTGCAAGAATCTCCTGCGCTGCGTCGCGCTTGAGTTGCGTGGCCGCGAGCAGCAGATGCTCGGTGGAAACATACTCATCTTTGAATGTGTCGGCTTCTTTGAACGCCTGGTCGAGTAACTGGTTCGCCGCCTGCGAGAGCGAGGCCTGCGCAGCTGCCCCGGAAATCTTCGGCAGCCGGTCCATTGCCTGATAAATGTCGCTTAAGACAGACTGCGGCCCAATTCCGATTTTTTCCAGCACCGGCGGAACAATGCCTTCTTTGTCCTCTAGCAACGCTGCCAGCAAATGCGGCGGCAGCAGCTCAGGATTTCCATGTTCGGAAGCAAGCTCGTTTGCCCGCTGCACCGCTTCCTGCGCCTTTAATGTGAATTTGTCCCAACGAATTGCCATAACTATCCTGTTTTTTGCGCGTGTTTTTCCCAGTTACTGTTTCGACCGTTGACGGTCGTTTTGAGTGGCTCGCCTTCGTCCGCTGGCAGCAAGCGTCAAGCTCCTATCGCGCAGCTTCTCCAAGATTTTGATCTTTTCGGAAAAGCTCAGTGCGGCCAGCCGCTTGCGCAACTCGTCTTTACTCTTGTTCATGAACTTGCCTCCAGGAACTTGCGCTGGAATTGCTCCCATTTTGAAAGTAGGCCGAATTTTTGCACGATCGCCCGCAGCACTACTTCGTCCACTGCCTTCTCCTTGATGAACTGGAGCACGCGTATGTGGTCCTTTGCTCGTCCGGTGGATAGCGCAATCGCTACTAGGTGTTCGGCAAGCATTACCCACGTTCTTACACCCTCCACATCTACTGGCACCGAGGCAGCAATCGCCTCTAGTTCCAGTTCGCTGCTTGGAACAAAAAATTGAACCGGCCAGTCGCCCAAAACAATGTGTTCTCCCTCTTCGACTCCGCCGCGCGCTTTCAGATATTCGTAGATCGGCGTGAGGCTGACAAGTCCTTTGCCGGAATTCGCCAGCAATACAAAGACGTCTACATCCAGAGTGGCCGCTGGTTCCAAATAGAACGTGGCGGCAACTGCCCCGCCGATGGCGTAATGATGAATAATGCCATCCGCTTGCATTTGGTTAATCATTTCCAGCGTTGCTTTCACAAACTCATTGTGAACCAACCCCAGCCCTAGCTCAAACAAAACGGGAGGCGCCGAACTCTGCCGCCTCCCATAACACTCGCCACGAATCAATGACCACGGAACATTGCCATCAGGCTGCTTTGCTCGGCGCCTTGCCTTCAATCGACTTCTGGCTGCCGACGTTCACCTTGATCTGCTTCGGCTTCGCTTCGGCCTTCTTCGCAAGCTGGACTTTCAAAACTCCCTTGTCATAGTTGGCCTGAATGCTTTCGGTATCAACCGTGTTCGGCAAAGTGAACGAACGGGTAAAGCTGCCATACTGCCGCTCGACTCGGCGGAAGTTCTCTTCCTTCTGCTCTTTTTCGAACTTGCGCTCGCCGTGAACGGTCAACGTGTTGTTCTCGACGCGGACATCGATGTCCTTCTCCTCGATTCCGGGTACTTCAATGTTGAGTGTGATGTTGTGCTCATCCTCGTAAACATCAACCGCAGGAGCAAATGTCGAGGTGGTCAGCGCCTCTTCGCGGTCACCGTACGAGTCGCGGAATAGGCGGTTCATGCGGTCTTGCAACGTGCTGAACTCGCGGAATGGATCCCAACGGGTAAGAACTGTCATGTCTATCCTCCTGAATCAAATTCCAAAAATTTTGGGTTTAAGGGCTTGGTTGCGCCTCGCAACTGCCTTAGCAACAACAAAAGCATAAAATATGAGTGTTGTATTGTCAAGTACAAAAATATTCTTTATTTACATCAGCTTACAACCATGATTAAGCATTTCAGATACGCTGTTTCGGGGATTCCCAGTACGTTCGGATGGTCTTTCGCCGCGCCACGGTTTTCCACGATTCGAACAATCTTGTGCGAATCCTGTGCGGCGGATTGAACCGTCTCGAGCAGGTCTGCCGCGCTCACGTGATAGGAGCAGGAGCAAGTTACCAGGATTCCGCCCGCTCGCAGCATCTTGAGCGCGCGCAGGTTCAATTCCTTGTATCCCCGCAGCGCAGTCGGCAGCTCCCGCTTGGACTTTGCGAATGCCGGTGGATCCAGCACGATGCAGTCATATTGCCGCCGGGAATCAGAGTAATCCCGTAACAGATCGAACGCGTTCGCCTCAATCCAGTCCAGCTCCCGGTTATTCAGGATTGCGTTCTGCTCGGCCATCTCAAGTGCCGGACGCGAGCTATCCACGCCGGTCACGCTCTTACATGAACGCGCGAGATGGAGCGCAAATCCTCCCTGGTAGCAGAAGACGTCCAGCGCCTCGCCGCGCGCATATTTCTCTGCAGCCGCATAGTTTTCCCTTTGATCGAGAAACGCCCCGGTCTTTTGCCCGCCCAGCGCGTCATACAAAAATCGAACTCCGCTCATCTCAAATTCCGTGCTGGTCTTTTCACCAAACAACAACCCTGATGTTTTTTCGGGAAGCTGCTCCAGTCTCCGCACCCGGGCGTCCACCTTCTCGACTATCGAAGTGGGCTGTAATTTTTCCTTCAATTCGCTGAGGACCAACTCACGAAGCCGCTCAGTGTCCATGGCTTGCGTGAGGACCTGCATCGACAACACGTCGTTGTAGCGATCCACGATCACGCCGGGAAGCAGGTCGCCTTCACTGAAGAGCACACGATAAGCATTGCTGTTCTCAACAAATCGTTCGCGATACTCAATTGCTGAGCGAATGCGTTCTCGCAAGAGTTGATCCAGGTCATCAACGCGCCCACGGGACAACATGCGTACAGCGATCTCCGAAGCGGTGCTGTAGAACGCAGTACCCAATGCACGTGTGGGTCCGACATTCTTATCCGACGTTTTCCTTCGAGGAGTGCTCTCAGCGTGCTCCTGGAGCACCACCAGCGCTCCCGGCGCGACGCCTTCCGCACCGACTACGTCCGACCTGTAAACCCAAACATGCCCCGCGCGAATTCGTTCCGCGCCACGACGCGAGACGAACACGGCCGGATACGCCGCATCGCTTGTTTTCATGCCTGAATGTTATCGTGATTTGGCGCGACCTCCACCACAGGGAGATTGCCGCCGCAGTCCTTCACTTCGACTCTGGCCCAATTACGTGATATCCGGAACGGAAATAAAGCAGAGGCTTTCCTTCGCGAATGACAATGTCTTCCACTTCGGCAATAAAAATCGTGTGATCGCCTGCTTCCTGCGTGCTCTGCAGCCGGCACTCCAGATAGGCGAGCGCACCGTGCAGAACCGGAGTTCCTTGTTGTGTGTGATCAAAGCGCGCGCCTGCTTCGGACTCTGCCCTCGCCGGGTCGCGGTCAACCAGCGCATAGTGCTCTGAAATCTTGCGCTGGTGCTCTGAAAGAATATTGATCCCGAACCGTTTGCGCGCGTGCAAATGCGCGTGCGTTCTCGCCTTGTGATCGACGCAAACCAGCACCAGCATAGGGTCGAGCGAGACCGAGGTGAACGCATTCGCTGTCATCCCTTCGACCTTATCGTCATTGGCAACGGTAATCACCGTCACCCCGGTCGCGAAGAGGCCCATGGCGCGCCGGAACTCTCCCTGGGTTGTGCTCATTCTGAATCAGATTTGTACCATGAACGCTCGATTTCCGGCGGTATCGCTCTTCCTTTATCATTCTTCCATTCGAGCCTAAAATTCTTGCTGTTTGCGGCAGAGCTCGAATTCAAGGCACCCAAGGCATGAGCGTCACCACATTTTGCCAAAGTCCAGCAACCTCGAATTCTTTGCCTTCCGCCATTTCGAGAGAAGAAGCTTACCGCTGGATCGTTGGCTCGGATGAAGATTTGCCCCAACTGCTCTCCCTGGCCCGCGAGGCTCGCGACCATTTCCGCCCCGGCGTGATCACCTATTCGCGCAAAGTTTTTATTCCGCTCACTAATCTCTGCCGCGATTATTGCGGATATTGCACCTTTCGCCGCGATCCTGGCCAACCTGGCGCCTACACGATGACGCCCGACGAAGTTCTCCAGATCGCGCGCAAAGGCGAAGCACTCGGTTGCACCGAGGCTCTGTTTTCCCTCGGCGACAAACCTGAACTGATTTTTCCCGAGATGCGCGAAACCCTGCGCAAACTCGGCTATCGCTCGACGCTTCACTATCTGGAAGCCATGTGCGAACTGGTGTTGCGTGAGACCAGCCTGCTGCCGCATCCCAATCCCGGGTTGATGAGCGCGGAGTGGATCGCCCGTCTCGCAAGGGTTTCGCCGAGCATGGGTCTCATGCTGGAGACAACAAACGAATCACTTCTGGTCCGAGGAGCGGCCCACGACAACGCGCCCGATAAACTTCCGGCCAAGCGTTTGCGCACAATCGAAGAAGCTGGCAAGCAAGGAGTGCCATTTACGACCGGAATTTTGGTCGGCATCGGCGAATCGCCTCGTGACCGCGTGGATGCCCTGATCGCAATTCGCGAGTTGCACCGCCGTTACGGCCATATCCAGGAAGTCATCATTCAAAATTTTCGCGTCAAACCGGAAATTCCCATGCGAAACTGGCCGGAGCCCAGCCGCGAGGAAATGCTAAGGACTATCGCGGTCGCGCGATTACTGATGCCGGGGATGAACGTTCAAGCGCCGCCAAACCTTTCCGATCCCGACTACGAGCAGCTTCTCGATGCCGGCATCAATGATTGGGGCGGAGTTTCACCTCTGACGCCAGATTTCATTAATCCAGAAAGACCCTGGCCGCACCTGGAGGAACTCGAGCGTCGGACCCGAGCAAAGGGATTTGAGCTGCGGCAACGTTTGCCCGTCTATCCGGAATTCGCCAGCAAAGTGATTTCGAAGTCAGATTTGCTTTCAAAGAAATTAGCCGTGGCTGCCGGCACAGACTTTTACGCGCGGAGGGCGGCATGATTGCGGTGCTTACCGGCGGCACTGGGGGAGCAAAATTTATCGACGGCCTTCGCCGCGTGCTTCCGCCGGAAGAACTCACGATCATCGTGAATACCGGCGACGACCACGAGTGGTGGGGACTGTACGTCTCCCCCGACATCGACTCCATCACCTATGTGCTCGCGAACATTTTGAGCAGCGAGCGTGGATGGGGAGTTCGTGGAGATACCTTTCATTGCCTTCAGGCGATGCGGGAACTCGGTGAGCCTGCATGGTTCAGCGTTGGCGACCGCGATTTGGCGACCCATCTCTTGCGCACCAAGCTGATGTCTGAAGGCCAGACCCTTTCGCAAGCCACCAGCTATATTGCGCAGCAGTACGGTGTTCGACCACGCATTCTCCCTATGAGCGACATGCGGGTTGAAACCAGGGTTGATACCCCTGCCGGCGATCTCAGCTTCGAAGAATATTTCGTGAAACGGTGGTATCAGGACCCCGTAAACTCGGTCCGCTTCGCTGGCGCGTCGGAAGCCGTGCCAGCTGAAGGTGTATTGGAGGCGATTTCATCGGCGCGAGCAGTACTGATCGCGCCCAGCAATCCGGTCACAAGCATTGGTCCCATCCTGGCGGTACCGGGAATTCGCGAAACGTTGCGCACAACTCAGGCAAAGGTTGTCGCCGTAAGTCCGATCATCGGCAGCGCAGCTGTCTCCGGTCCGGCTGCAAACCTGATGACCGCCCAGGGACTACCGGTATCGATAGCAGGAATCGCAGAGGGATATCGCGACTTCCTCGATGCCTTAGTCGTGGATGATTCTGATTCCGAAGAGTCCACCTCTCTTGCCAGTGATCGGCTTCAGCTGCACTGCACCGACATTCTTATGCGCAGCTCCGAGGACAAAGCTCGCATCGCGCGGAGCACGCTGGCATTCGCCTGCCCGGAAATTTTGACCGAAACCGTTGCGGAGCAGCAATGATCCTCATCCCAGTCAAGGACCTTTCTAAAGCGAAGCAGCGGTTGGCAACAATTGCTGAGCAGTCGTGGCGCACAGAATTTGCCCAAGCTATGCTGGCTGACGTTCTGGAACAAGTAGCTTCGTTCGGCGCCGACGATGTTTCGCTGGTTACAAGTGACTCATGCGCGCTTGAGCTCACGCAACGATTTGGCTTCGACGTTATTCGCGATTATTCCAGCCACAGCGAAACCGATGCCATCGACATGGCAACTCGGGAATGCGAGTCTCGCGGAATCGATACCACGCTCGTCATTCCCGGCGACATCCCGTTGCTCTCAGCGTCAGAGATTCAATCCATCTACGAAAATGCGCCGGTAACCGGAAGCGTCCTGGTTCCTTCGCACGATAAGCGCGGCACCAATGCCGCGCTAAGGCGTCCGGCATCTCTTTTCCCGTTGCGTTTTGGAAACGACAGCTTCATGCCGCATCTCTCGGCTGCAATCGCAACCGAGAAATCCTGCATCATCTTGTCTCTTCCCGGAATAGCTCTCGATATCGACACGCCAGATGATCTGCTCAGACTTGCGCATTCTTCGGGGGAAAAACGTTCTCAAATTCTGGCGCGGCAATTGACTCGTAGCGCCCCAGTTGAAACTGCGTTCGCGCAGGCAGATGACAGCTCCGTTGTGGCGAAAATCTGATGCCGCCGCACGAGATTCGCATAATGCCTGTTCCAATTTCAGGTGAAGTTTTGCCTGGCGAAGATCTCGCCGAGAAACTTGCTGCTTCGCTCAAGCATCAGAGGCTTAAGCTGCGAAACGGTGACGTTCTGGTGGTTAAGCACAAAATTGTGTCCAAGACGGAAGGGCGAACCAAATCCCTCGCTGACATCAAGCCCTCGAGAACGGCTCGTGCCTGGGCTTTGCGTAGCGGAACAGATGCGCGACTGGTGCAGCTCGCTCTTTCTGAAAGCACCCGAATCGTGCGCCAAAAAAAAGGAGTGCTGATTACGCAAACCCGGCACGGGTTTGTCTGCGCGAACAGCGGCGTTGACGTTTCAAATGTTGATGGCGGCGCGACCGCCGTGCTCCTGCCCAAAGACTCTGATCGCTCTGCCGCTCGCCTGCGAGCACGACTGAAGAAACTTTGCCGCATAGATGTGGCTGTCATCATCTCAGACACCTTTGGGCGCCCATGGCGCGAAGGCCTGACTGAAGTTGCTATCGGGGTCTCTGGAATGAGGCCTCTGATTGACTATCGCGGCCGCCACGATCCCCATGGATACAGACTCCACGCCAGTGCCGAGGCAGCTGCAGATGAGCTGGCTTGCGCTGCTGGCCTGGTCTGCGGCAAGCTTAACCGGACGCCCATTTGCATAATACGCGGCTTCAAATTCCAGCGCGGCTCCGGAAGCGCGCGCGAACTGATACGGCCGGCAAAGAACGACCTGTTCCGTTAGGGTGAAAGAAAGAAGGTCCCATGCGGACATGCACGAGTACTGAGCTTGAAAATTTCGCTCGGCTTGACTGGCTGGACATTGCTCCACGGATGCAGCCGGAATTCCGCAGCACGGTGGAACGAGTGCTCGAATCGCAAGACGGTTCAGTGCTCTCGCCGCAACATTGCCTGCTGCTGGCGAACGCCGAGGGCGAAGACCTACTAGGTTTGCTTGTTGCCGCTGATCTCCTTCGCAATGAACTCGCGGGGCAGATAGTCACCTACGTCGTAAACCGAAATATTAACTTCACCAACATCTGTTTCGTTGGTTGCAAGTTCTGCGCCTTCAGCCGAGGCCCGCGCGAATCCGACACCTACTTCCTCCAGCCTGAGCAGGTCGCGGAAAAAGCCGTTCAGGCCTGGGAACTCGGCGCCAGCGAAGTCTGCATTCAGGGCGGTCTGCCCCGCGGTCTTTCGCCCTTTTACTATCGCGATATCCTCCGCGCGGTGAAATCTGCCGTCCCGCAAATGCACATTCACGCCTTTTCTCCCATGGAGATTGTGTTCGGAGTTGAGCTCACCGGAATGCCTTTGCCGGATTATTTGAAAATGCTGCGCGATAACGGCCTCGGCACACTGCCCGGTACTGCGGCTGAAATCCTCGACGACGAAGTGCGCCATGTGCTTTCGCGCAACAAGCTCTCAACAGCGCAGTGGCAGCAGGTCATTCGCAGCGCCCATAGCTGCGGCATTCGCACTACTTCTACTCTGATGTATGGCCATGTTGAAACTCCCGAGCATTGGGTCAATCAGCTTCTTTTGCTGCGAACCATTCAAAGCGAGACCGGCGGCTTCACCGAATTCGTCCCTCTCGGTTTCGTTCACCAAAATACCCTGCTCTTCCAGCAGGGACTCTCGCGCCCTGGGCCCACTCTCGCTGAGCATCTAAAGATCCATGCTCTGGCCCGGCTGGTGCTCGCAGGCTCCATTAACAATGTTCAGGTTTCCTGGGTGAAGTTGAATCGCGGCCTCTCGCAGCTCTGCCTGCAAGCCGGAGCCAACGACTACGGCGGCACATTGATGGAAGAAAATATTTCCCGCGAAGCCGGCGCTACAGCAGGGCAATACACCAGCCCCGAGGAATTTCACACTCTGATTCGCGAAATCGGCCGCATTCCTGCCGAGCGCAACACCACCTACTCGCGCATCCAGATCAAAGAGGCCTTCGAAAGTTTTCCCGCCGAGCCGCTGCTCGAGCCGGAGTTTGCGTGACCATCGCGATCGTTGGTGGCACCGGACCTGCCGGCTCGGGGTTGGCATTCCGCTTAGCTATGGCGGGCGAAGGCGTCGTTATCGGCTCGCGAGATGCAAAGCGAGCTGCTGAAGCCGCCGCTGCACTTAAGTCAAAAATTGAAGCCTTAAATGGGGAAACGGGTCCTGCCCTGAGCGGGCGATCGGGAGCAGCGAGTCGAACGGGCGCTCTCGGGCGTGCACAACTGTCCGGAGCGGAAAACTCCGAAGCCTGCCGCTCGGCTGAAATCGTGATTCTGACAATTCCCTTTCAGTCTCACGCGGAGATGGTGAAACAACTCAAACCCTCGCTCAAATCTGGGCAAATTGTGGTCGACGCGACCGTTCCTTTAGCCTCAAGCATTGGCGGGCGTTCCACTCGCACTCTCGGCGTTTGGCACGGATCAGCTGCGCAGCAGGCGGCCGAACTGGTGCCAGAGGGCGTGGCCGTCGTCGCTGCATTCCACAACGTCTCAGCCGAATTGCTAAAGCAGAAGGGATCCATTGATTGCGATGTGATCGTCTGCAGCGATGACAAAGAAGCAGGCAAACGTGTGCGCGGTCTCGTTCGAAAAATTCCTGGCTTGCGCGCTATCGATGGCGGCAAACTTGAGAACGCCCGCATCGTAGAAACGATCACTGCCTTGCTCATCGGTTTGAACATTCGTCACAAAGGCCACTCCGGTCTTCGCATCACCGGACTGCCCCCCGCGGCGTACGATATGTGATCGCCTGATCACGAGCATGCCGGAAGCCGTAATCGAGTTTCGCAACGTTTCCTATCGCCTGGCAGATGGGCGCGAGATCGTCCGCGATCTGACCCTCGAGGTAAGTCGCGGAGAAATTCTCGTTCTTCTCGGCCGTAGCGGATCAGGAAAAACCACCGCCCTAAAGCTCGTCAATCGGCTGCTGGAAATTTCTTCCGGCGAACTTCAGGTTGAGGGACGCGCGGTCACCCATTGGGACGTTATCGATCTCCGCCGCCACATCGGATATGCGATTCAGGACGTCGGCCTCTTCCCTCACTACACCGTGGCGCAAAATGTCGGGCTGCTGCCTTCGATCCAGAATTGGTCGAAAGAAAAGATTGACGCTCGCGTCCACGAGCTTCTGACTCTTACTGGTCTGCCGCTCGAGATTGCAAACCGCTATCCCCATCAGCTTTCCGGCGGGCAGCGGCAGCGCGTGGGAGTTGCGCGGGCCTTGGCAGCCGATCCTCCAATTCTCCTGATGGACGAGCCTTTCGGCGCGCTCGACCCGCTCACTCGCTCCGACCTGCAGCGTGAATTCCTTTCGCTCCAGCAGAAACTGCAAAAGACGGTTCTCTTTGTCACTCATGACTTGCACGAAGCACTGTTTCTCGGCGCCAGAATTGCCTTGCTTGACGAAGGCGCGCTCGTCTCCCTGAACATTCCGCAATCATTTCTTAATTCTTCGGATCCCTTGGTCAAGAGCTATGTCGAAGCATTCGGATCAATTGACACCTTACGAGGATACAAATGAACTTCTGGCATTTCCTCTCCCAGAACCGGTTGGAGGTCGCTGACCTTACGCTCGAACATCTCTGGCTGGTCGGTATTTCAACTCTGTTTGCGATTGCAATCGGCATTCCGCTCGGCATTCTGATCACTCGCCGGCCGAAGCTGCACAAGCCGGTCATCGCGACCGCAAACATCATTCAGACCATTCCCAGCCTGGCGCTTTTCGGATTTTTGCTTCCGGCTCCCTGGATCGGCGAACGCGCTGGCCGCCTCGCAATTTTGGCTCTCATGCTGTATTCCTTGCTGCCTTTGATTCGCAACACTTACGCGGGCATCAAGGGCGTGGACCGTTCAATTATTGAAGCGGCACGCGGCATGGGCCTGACCGATCGTCAGCTTCTGTTCAAAGTTGAATTGCCGCTAGCGGCGGGTGTCATTCTCGCGGGCGTTCGCGTCGCCATCGTAATTTCAATCGGACTCGCCACCATTGCCGCGGCCATCGGCGCCGGAGGTCTTGGTGAGTTGATCTTTCGCGGACTGGCAATGGTGAGCAACAGCGTGATTCTGGCAGGAGCGATTCCCGCGGCACTGATGGCCTTGATTGCGGACGCCGCTTTAGGCTGGCTTGAAAAGCGATTTGCGCCACAAAGAGCTGCATGAGGCGGGACATCCACATTGTTCAAGGAATCAGAACTGGTGCCCCGTTCTTGTCTCGCTGTCTTTGGGCGAGACAGGGCGGGGTCTTTGACCTTATCGTCCTCACAACAGCAATCGCTTTCCTGGCAGGCTGCTCTCAGCAGAATCGCATCGTCGTCGGCAGCAAGAACTTCACCGAGCAGGTCATCCTGGGCGAACTCATTGCCCAGCAGATCGAAAACAAAACTCATCTTTCAGTCGAACGCCGCTTCTTTCTCGGTGGAACCTACATCGCGCATCAGGGAATATTGGCCGGACGAATCGATGTCTACCCCGAATACACGGGAACAGCTTTGACGGCCATCCTGAAGCAGCAGCCGACTTCAGACCGCAAGGCCGTTTACGCCCGAGTGAAATCGGAATACGAGAAGCGTTTCCATCTCACGCTCGGCCCATCCTTCGGCTTCAACGACACCTTTGCCATCGAGATTCGCGGTGATGATGCTCGTCGCCTTCATCTGCAGACACTTTCTCAAGCGGCCCAGTACACGCCGCAATGGCGCGCGGGTTTTGGGTATGAATTCATGGAGCGGCCCGATGGTTACAAGGGTCTGGTCTCCACCTATGGTTTGCACTTTGCAACTCCGCCCCGCATTATGGACCTCGGCCTACTCACCCGCGCACTCAAAGATCATCAAGTCGACATAATCGCCGGCAACATGACCGATGGGCTGATTCCCGCTCTCGATTTGTTCGTGCTCGACGACGACAAGCACTACTTTCCACCATACGAAGCTGTGCCGGTAATTCGCGAGCAGACGTTGGCCGAGCACCCGGAACTGCGCGCCGCACTAGAGGCTCTTGGCAACACAATTTCTGACGCCGAAATGCGTCAGCTCAACTACGAAGTTGATGGAGAAAAGAAAGATGCGAAGACGGTAGCCAGCGAGTTTCTGCGAAGAAAAGGTTTGTGAGAATCACTTCCCAGGAGGTTTGCGCCAGGTGAGGGCGACGTACGTTACCGTGTCCCACGCGTTGTGGATTCCGATCAGGACAAGTGCCAACGCGACCGCGGCGATAATAAAAAGCGAATCGGTTGGATGCCAGGCGAGTGCTATGCCGGACACCAGCAGCGTCGCATAGGCGATTAACGGGAAAGCAACGTACCAACACCAGTCTTCCAAGTCTGGAGCATAACCGGTCTGCCTTCTCGCATGCCCAACAACATTGCACGAATAAGCCAGTCCCGCCCCGCCTAGAATTCCGAGGGAAACCCCAACGCTGGCCAGCGAGCGCCACGGCGAACACACGATCGCTGCAATCACCAGCGCGAAACAGAAGTGCACGATCGTCGGCGTGCCGAAAGCGCGAATTTCTGTCGTGCTTCGTGCGGCTTCCTTTTCCGCAATCAGAGCGATTGAAACAAACTGTAAGCCGGTCAATGCTCCTGCCGAGGACCCAATGATCACGTAAAAATCGCTCCACTCCTTCAATGCCAGCGGGGCATCCATGCTGTCCCTCCAATTCCAGAGCCACACACCATAGCACAGGCGAAAAATGCAAGAGTTGCCGATCCGCCCGCCACAAGTCGCCGAACAGGAATCAATGAACCACGATAGTAACAAGTGGCCATTGAGTTTCGATTTTTGGGTGAGGATCAATTGACAATGGCGACTCGCTCGAACTTCGGCGACCTGAAGTGGGAGATCACGAGCCCCGAACCAGCGTAGTCACCTGCCTGAGAAGTCGAAACACGACTCGAATCTGCATTCATAGTTCTCCTGCTCGAATCGTGCCGAGACCTTAGTTGACTGACTTCGTGCCTCTTGATCGTCATGGTTACAAAAATTGATTTACTTCGTGTACCTTCGTGACCTTCGTGACTAAAAAACGCGACCATTGCCCACCATCTGAAAAGCTGCAAGACTTACCGCATGCGTGCCGTCGTGCAACGGGTGAGCCGGGCTGAGGTGAGCGTTGAAAAAGAGATCATCGGACAGATCGGGCCTGGCCTGCTCGTTCTGCTTGGCATTTCTAAAAACGATACTCAATCCGACGCCGACTATCTGGCCGCAAAAATTCCCGGCCTGCGAATCTTCGATGACGAAAAAGGAAAGATGAATCTGTCCTTGGTAGATACGCACGGAGCGGTCCTGGCCGTCTCGCAATTCACCTTGTACGGCGATGCGCGCAAAGGCAAGCGTCCATCATTCGATGAAGCCGCGCCCCCGCAGCTTGCGCGCGAACTCTACGAACATTTTGTGAAGAGGATTCGAGAGGCCGGCGTCATCTGTGAAACCGGGCGCTTTCAAGCCACCATGCAGGTCGAACTAGTCAACGACGGTCCGGTCACGATCCTGCTCGACTCGAAACCAGCATTCTGAGCATTTCCTTGCCATCAATGCATGTTCGCAGCCATTGCCTTCTGAGACTGAATCCACGCCGTCACCCGCTGATCGAGTACATCGAGCGGCAGCGCGCCCCCATTCAGGATTTCATCGTGGAAAGCCCGGATGTCGTACTTCGCTCCCAGTTCCTTCTTGGCTTGCTCGCGCAGCTTCAGGATTTCCAACTGTCCAAGTTTGTAGCCCAGCGCCTGCCCCGGCCATGCGATATAGCGATCGGTTTCCGACTGAATATCCGGTTCGTCGTCTGAAGAGTGCTCGTGGAAGAAATCCACCATCTGCTGGCGAGTCCAGTGTTTGTAATGCACGCCAGTATCAAGAACCAGTCGAATTGCTCGCAGCATTTCGTCGGATAGCCGCCCGTAGTCTGAGTAAGGATCCTGATAAAAACCAATGTCCTTGCCCAGCCGCTCTGAGTAGAGTGCCCATCCTTCGATGTAGGCGCCAAAATACGCCTGCTGGCGAAACGCCGGCAGCTCCGGCAAAGTCTGCGCAATCGAAATTTGCATGTGGTGCCCGGGAATACCTTCGTGATATGCGGTCGATTCCGCACTCAACAACGAACGATGTTGGTAGTCACTGGTGTTTATGTAAATGATCCCTGGACGCGATCCATCGGGAGTCCCTTGCGAATAGTCTGCCGCAGCTGCTTCTTTCGCGCGGAACTCCTGCATGGGCCGAACTTCCAGGCGTGTCTTTGGCAGCAGCCCAAACAATTTCGGCAACTCGGGGCGCATCTGGTCGATGTAGCCGCGGTATTTATCGAGAATCTCCTCCGGCGACTTCGCCATCAGCTTGGGATTGTCCTTGAGCGAAGCACGGAACGTTTTCAGATCGCTGAAGCCGAGCTTCTTCGCGATCTCCAATTGTTGCCTTTCGATTTCCGCAACCTGCTTCAGCCCTAGCTCATGGATCGACTCCGGATCCATGTTTGTTGTCGTCAAGCGCTTAACATCGAACCGATATAGCTCATCTCCCCCCGGCAGAGCCCAGATTCCCGGCTCAGTGCGTCCCTTCGGCGCATACTCAGTAGCCAGAAAATTCGCCAGCTTCATGTAAGCCGGACGGACTTGATTGTCGACAGCCGCAATGATCGCATCATGCAGGCGCTTGCGATCACTCTCCGGCACAGCTGCAGGAAACTCCGTAACCGGATGCGCGAAAACATTGGCCTCGCCGCTCGGTTCCCCAATCGACTTGCACTGTGTGACCGTCTTTTCCAGCAGAAAGCGCGGCGGCATCAGCTTGTCTTTTTCACCCTGCTGCAGGATCTCGACTATCTGATCGAATAACTGCGGCACTTTGTGGAGCCGCTGCAAATAGTCTTCGTAGTGCTTGGTGGAATCGAACGGAATGACCGCAACAAACTGCGCCAACTGCAGATGTAGCCCGGTGAACTGGTCGATCGGCATCTCGTAATTTTTCAGGTCGATGCCCTCAAGCTCCTGCTTCAAATTGCGCACCATCAGAGCCTGACTTAATTTCTCTTGTTCGGGAAATCCTGAGACATCCACTGCCTCGAAGCGCGAAAGCCACTGCTCCATATCCTTCTTTTGCACCTGCACGTGGGCTAGCGATGCGTCGCTCCAGCGGTCGTTATAGCGATAATCGCCGATGATCGTCGCCTGCTCAGGGCTTTCCCGCAATTCATATTCCCATTCATCTGCGAGAAGTTGTTTAAACTGCGCGCGTCGAGATTCAACGCTCGCATCGCCGGCCGCGCGAAGAGATGGCGACGAGAAGAGGAAAATTAACGTAAGGGAAAATGACAACGTCCAGGAACAAACGCGAGAAGACATGTGACCTCCACCAGACCTGGAAAAGAATTTCAGCCCGATGGAGGATTTTACTCGAAGTGTGAGCGCTGGAGCGGGTATCAGTTGATCGCGAGGTCGGCGAGCTTCAAAGCGTCAGTACAGGCACGTACGTCATGCGTCCTGATAAGATGGGCGCCTTTCAACGCCAGCACCACTTCGGCGCCCAGCGTTCCGAACTGGCGATTTTCGGTTTCAGCGTCGTTTCCATTCCGGCGAAGCGCCCGCCCTACAAAGGACTTTCGCGAAACTCCTGCCAACAACGGAAACCGTAGTTCATGGAATTCCGCAAATCGCCGCAGCAGCGGATAATTTTCTTCCAGTCGCTTTCCAAAACCAAATCCCGGATCCAGCACAATGCGATCTCGTTTAACTCCGGCCGCAAGCGCACTCTCGGCGCGCTCCCGCAGTTCTTTTTTGACCGCGACTACCAGATCGGCAACCTTCGGCAACGACTTCCATTCGTCGGGACGGCCGCGAGTGTGCATCAACACCACACCGCAATTCAGGTTAGCCAATGTTTTTCTCATCTCCGGGTCCCACAACCCTCCTGAGACATCATTGACAATTTCTGCGCCTGCTGACATCGCAGCTTCAGCAACCGCAGCCTTATAGGTGTCGACGGAAAGTACGCACTCTGGCCGTCGTTTCTTCACTTCTGTCAGGACCGGCAGCACACGCCGTTTTTCTTCTTCCGCTGAGACCGCTCGATCAATCGCACCTACTTTCGCGCCCGGCCGCGTCGATTCGCCGCCAATGTCAACGATATCGGCGCCTTCATCGAAGAGTCGCAAGACATGCGCCACGGCTGCATCTGGCGCGAAATGGCGCCCGGCATCCGAAAACGAATCGGGCGTCACGTTCACGACGCCCATGATCAGCGTCCGTTTGCCGAGTTCAAGCGAACGCTTTCCGATGTTCCATGTGTAGATGGCACGCACAGATCGATTCTAAGATAGGCAACCACAACCCAACACGGCTTCAACCCACCTTGTGGGGATGTCGGCGAATACAACTCTGGAACTACACCGGTGCTAAAATCAGCGTTGTAGATGCGACACCCCAGCAGGTTTCGAGTTCTTATCTGCGCCGTACTGGCGTGCACTCTTCTAACTGTTCCTTCAGCCGCGTCATCGAAACCACACCGTTCGCTCAAGAAACAAATTGAAACCATCCTTGCTCAGCCTGATCTCTCGCGGGGCTTCTGGGGAATCGAGATCGCGTCGGCCACCAGTGGCAAGGTCTTGTACTCGCTGAATGCGGACAAACTTTTCACGCCCGCCTCGAACACTAAACTATTCACTACCGCTGCCGCTTTGGCTCTGATCGGCCCGAATTACAAGTTCCGCACCACCGTCGAAACCAGCGGCTCGCTCGATAAATATGGCCGGCTCACCGGCGATGTTTCGCTGGTCGGTCGCGGTGATCCAACTCTCTCCGGCCGCGAACTCCCTTACAACACGCGTACGCAGCGCGATGCCGACCCAGTACGGGTTCTCGAGCAACTGGCTGATGAACTCGCGCAAAAAGGCGTGAAGTACATCGATGGCGACGTCGTCGCCGACGACTCGTATTTCGCGTTCGAGCGATATGGCGAGGGCTGGAGCCAGGACGATCTTGTCTGGGCCGACGGCGCTCCCGTCTCGGCGCTCACTATTAATGACAACGTGGTTTTCGTAAATATCTTGCCCGGGGCACATCCGGGCGACAAAGCATTCGTCAGCATCACGCCTTTCGCCGACTACTACACCATCGACAATCGGCTCATGACCACGCCCGCAGGCACTGGCCGCAGAATCTACATCAACCGCGAGCCGGGATCGACGAAGCTCACCTTGTGGGGAACCATGCCGGTCGATGACTCCGGCGCAAATGAAGGATTGGCAATTGAAGACCCTGCCGAGTTCGCTGCCACCCTGTTCCGCCATCTGCTGGAAGTACGAGGAATCGCGGTATATGGAAAGGAGCGCACTCGCCACACCGAACTTGCCAGCCTCTCTACGTTCACCAGCACGGTCGTGGCATCAGGAGGAGGCGGTAGCGACGAGCACTCTCTTACCTCTCCCGCAGGTCCCCTGGTGTTGGCCGAGTATCAATCTGCGCCTCTCTCTGAGGACATCCAAGTCATCAATAAAGTCAGCCAGAATCTTCACGCAGAAATTTTGCTCCGATTGTTGGGACGCGAAAAAGGCACTGCCGGAACGGTGCAAGCCGGACTGGAAGTGTTGCGCGGATTTTTAAACAACGCGGGAATTCCAAGCGACGAATATGACTTCCACGATGGATCGGGACTTTCACGGGAAAATTTGGCGACGCCTCACGCCATCGTCCAACTATTGCAGTTCGCAACGACTCAGCCGTGGGGAAAAGAATTTCGCGATTCGCTTCCTGCAGCCGGCATGGACGGCTCCTTGGCAGACCGATTCAAAGATCTCAGTCCCGCAGTCCACGTTTACGGAAAGACCGGCGCGCTCGGTGGAGTGAAGAGCCTGGCGGGATACGCCGTCACATCGAAAGGCGAACAACTTGTGTTTTCGATCGTCTCCAACAATCTCAGCACTCCGGCGAAGCGGGTAACGGACGTGATTGACAGCATCGTCGAGGCCGCGGTCCAGAATTCAGCCAAATAGCCGCGCATCTCACTGCCATTGATTTGTCATCCAAAGCTGATCACCGCGTGCTCCGTCTATAATGCTCGGCACGACGTTCTGGCAAGGAGGAACTCATGTCGCAATCGATCCCTGATAAATATCGTGATCTTTTCACCAAGCGCGCCTTCGCGAGTCTCGGCACCATAATGACTGATGGCTCGCCGCAGGTCACTCCCGTGTGGGTGGATTTGGAAGGCGACCAGGTCATCGTGAATACTGCCAAGGGCCGGCAAAAAGATAAGAACATGCGCCGCGATCCCCGCGTGGCCCTCGCCATTATCGACCCGGATAATCCTTACCGCTATCTCGAAATTCGCGGCCGAATTGCCGAGATCACCGAAGATGGCGCGGACGCGCATATCGATAAAATGGCCAAAAAATATCTCGGCGCCGATAAGTACCCTTACCGCCAGCCCGGAGAAGTGCGCGTGATGTTCAAGATCAAGCCGGAACGCACCAGCACCATGGGGTAAGGTTCCCGCCAGGTGATGAATCCTTTATTCTCTGAAACCTCAGAATTGCAACAAGCAAGGCCGCTCGACCTCGACTCGGTCCGCGCGCAATTCCCTTCTTTGTCCCGCGAGCTAAACGGGCATCCCGTGGCTTACCTCGACGGTCCAGGCGGAACTCAGGTTCCGCAACGAGTCATCGACGCAATTTCGGGTTATCTGAGCCGTAGCAACGCCAATACCTGTGGCGCATATGCGACCAGCCGCGAAACCGATCAGGTGATCGCCGACGCACGTCTCTCGATGGCCGATTTTCTCGGCTGCGATGCGGATGAGATCGTCTTCGGCCCCAACATGACTTCCTTGACTTTCGCGATCAGTCGCGCAATCGGCCGCGAACTCAAGCCCGGAGATGAAATCCTTCTCACCCATCTTGATCATGACGCAAATATTTCTCCCTGGCGGTCTCTCGAAGAGCTTGGCGTCAAGGTCCGCTTCGTCGACATTCACGAAGAAGATTGCACTCTCGACATGGAGGATCTAGCTGACAAAATAAACTCGCGAACAAAAATCGTTGCCGTCGGACATGCGTCAAACGCTGTCGGAACGATCAACGACGTAAAAACAATCGTCCGTCTGGCACATCAGGCCGGAGCGTTGGCTTACATCGATACCGTTCACTATGCGCCGCATGGGCCCATCGACGTGCGTGATCTCGGCTGCGACTTTCTTGTTTGCTCCACTTACAAGTTCTTCGGCCCGCACATGGGCGTGCTTTATGGAAAACGCGAGCACCTGGAGAGATTTCAGCCTTACAAGCTTCGTGCCAACACCAATACCGCTCCGCAACGTTGGGAATGGGGGACGCTCAACCACGAGTGCATCGCCGGAGTCACAGGGTGCGTGGAATATCTGGCTGACTTGGGCAGAACGGTGGAAAAGAGTTCGACCCGAAGACAAGCCATTCAGGCGGCATATCGAGCCATTCAGACGCACGAGAGAAAGCTGATGGATCAAATGCTCAGGGGCCTGAAAGAAATTCCTGGGCTGCGTCTGTTTGGAGTCAGTGATCCCTCGCGCATCGAACCTCGTTGTCCAACATTCGCGGTCCGCATCGAAGGCCACACTCCGCTCGAACTCGCGACCACGCTGGGCGATGAGGGCATCTTCACCTGGGACGGAAACTACTACGCGATTAATCTCACCGAACGGCTGGGAGTGGAACAGAGCGGCGGATTTCTGAGAATCGGGTTGGTGCACTACAACGCGGAGGACGAAGTGGAGCGGGTATTGGAATCGCTTCGGCACATTCGTGCCTGACTACTTCCACCACCTCTCATGCAGCGCAATCAGCACACTGATGGCCGTCGTCAAAGCCGCATTCACAATCCGATCGTAGACTGACCGTTTCACGTCGTTTCGCTCCAGAATGCCAAGCCGGTTCTCGATCACGCTGATGCGTCCCGGCTGGCTGCTGCCCACAAGCATCTCCATCTTTACTTCCAGCCCTGCAAGCTTCTGCAGCACCTCGCACTGGAAGTCGCTGTCCGTCACCCGCATAACCAGTGGATGTTTCGTGGGCTCATGCATTGAATTGGCGGGTTCACAGCTTTCCAGGTTTCGATGGGTCATAGCAATTCTGTGTTTAATACGTCTTCGCAATCCAGTTCTGATTTTCGACCAAGCTAAAAGGGATAGTCCAGGTGGAGCGCCGCCGAGTGCCGCGAATATCTTGGCGGCGTAGAGGCATCAAACTGCCGCAAAAAGTAACTCTGAACTTTTGAGAGCCGCGGCAACGTGAACGTCTGTGTTGTAAACCGACCCGCGAGATTTTCGTCGTTGTAGGGCCCCCAACCGGAGTCGCTCCATCTGACTTCAATTCCTCCGCCACTCACAGGCGCAAGGCCCGCATCGATGCTCACAGCCGTCGAAGCCGGAGGCAAAATTGCTTGCGCCCCGGTCAGATCGGGCAATGTTGTCAACTCGACTTGTGAACTTGTAGTCGCATTCACATTCAATGGGCTCGTTATTTTTGCGGTTTCAAATTCAAACGACAGTGTTCTTGCCGAGTCGTCCGCAAATTGAATCTTGTAGCGGCTGTTGTCGCCCGCGAGATCTGCGAAGGTGACTTCAACCGCACGCACAATCGCCTGAAAATCCGCGGAACATGAAGGCACCTTGATCGCGAGTGCGTCGCCCGGAAATATGTCCTGCGCTCCACCCGGCAAAAAGCCGCTCCAGACTTCGTACTCGCCCGTCCACCCTGCTGATGCGCCGTCAGACAACAACGCCAATGCTGCGTTTTCGCAATCGACGCTGGTGCGGGCGGGAGGATATTTCACTCGCCGCACAGCGCTTCGAACACCGTTGTCAATCCCGTGTTGAAGCGCGGTTATGCTCGCCGGATTGGTGACTCGCGCCAGAGCCCGGCCGCTGGTCAGCAGCAAAGGATCGCCACGCTGGCCACGGTAGTGGACCTCGATCGCCTCATTCAACACGGGAACGTATGCCGTGAAAAAACTCAGCGTGCTCCCGGAAATAACGTCACATTCGCATCCGGCAGAGAGCGGGCCAACCAGGCGCGTACTGTAAGGCTGGTCCGGCAGAGCTGTTCGCACCTCAACGTCGGTTGCCTGAATGAGCCGGCTATAAAAGATCGAACAATACAAGCTTTGCGAATTCACCAACGCATACGTGCAAAAGCTGGGTGCGCCGGAAATGACGCCGTCGTAGAGAACCGTCGCCGGAGCAACCAGCGTCGCCGGGTTCCCCGGGTCCACGTCCTGCACTTCGAGCACAATGCGCACGTCAGCATTCACTTGTGCTCCCCCAATTCCGCTGCCGGAAGGGTTCGCTGCGCAATGAAAAATCTGCTGCTGGCGATAGATTTCCTGGGAGACAATCCGCGTAGCGAAAACGTAGTGGTGGCTGCTGACTGTGGTCAAAGCAACACCGACCAACGCCCCATTGATCAATCCCTGAATTTGCGACCCCGATCCTGCCGGAGAAATCCGGAATCCAGCCAGGCAATTTGCAACCGAAATATTCCCAAGATATAGGCCGCCAAGAATCCCCGAGGAAACGGCAGATGTAAATTGCACGTCGCCATGTTCTATCACCCAGCTTCCACCGAGCTCTATCTTCTCAGCGAACGTGACCGTGGTCCCGCCATCGGCGCCCGTACCGCCTGCGATTTGCAACTTGCCATCGCCAGCAACCACCGCGCTGCTCGGATCAGTAACGCTCCAACGCGCAGGATCGAGCGCCGGGTCCGTGTACTCTTCATTAAAGACCGTGGTGCTGCCCTTGGTGAAAGGCGTTTGCGATAAGTAGAACCGCGTCGTCAAACCATCGCCAACAAAATAGTCCCGAACATATGCCTCCGGTTCGATTTCTCCAACCACTGTCACATCATTCATGATCGCGTTGCCGGGCTGAAGGCTTAGTCCTTGCGGCGAGAAGTTCGCGTCCGACTCATTCAGTTGGTAAACAGTGGCTCCAATCGGAACCAAGCTGACTGCCCCATTCAGAACGCGATAGCTGGCGCGGGCTTGACTCGCAATGAGCGCCGCGTGTTTCGACCAGGGTTCCTGCGGATCAGGCACATAATTAATAAGTGTGTCGAGATCCTGAACGCCGCTCGTGTCAAAGCCCCCCGGGACCGCATTCTGCGTCAACTGCCGGAGCGCGTCACCCGCGCTCCGGGCCACGAAAGGGCTTCGTGCTGAAAGCCGTTTTCGATCGAGCATGACTTCATCACTCTGCGCGACATAGTTATATCTGTAGACCGCGCCTCGTTCGCCCCAGCCCAGGTATTCATACTCAGCCTCGCCAGTGATGTACCCCGTGAATACGTCCTGCCCGTTCGTCCGCCCAAGCGTGACTCGTGCACCGCTTTTCGGAACGATAAAATCTGCCCCGATTGAGAGCAGGCTGAAATGTAATTGCGACGGCGCATTGAGTGTGCGGCTCAGGCGCGGCGTCCGTGATGCATCGATGTCCGCCGTGTAGTCGCGCAACCCCGCGCCGTCCAGATTGTCAATTTGAAGTTTCATTGTTTTTTGAAAGCCATCAGCCATCAGTTATCAGTCGTACTGAACAACAAATCCGAGGAATGTTCTGCTGATACTGATGACTGACAGGTTAAAAGCCGAGAGCCCGAGAGCTGAGAAACTGAGATCTGAGAGCTGATTTCAGTACAACGCCGACATCGCCGCGGGAAAGTAACTGCGATAGCAGACGGCTATTTGCCCGTCGTTCTCGTCCATGTGAGGCAGCGCGATGAAGGCGGCGTGCAGGCCGAGTGCAGCAACAGGCTTCATGATCTCTATTGTTTGTTCCCGCTCAACTGGCGGCGGCGCACTGCTTGAACTCGGGCGTACCGTCGAAGCTGGACTGAGTCGCGGATAGTGGAAACAGACTCGTCCCCCTGATTGTTCCTCTGCAACAAACAAGGCTGACCACTCCTGGAAAAAACCTCCGCCTTCTCGATCAACGAAAGCCACAACCTTCTGCACTCCGGCCCCGCTCGCTGGTGTTCCGCCAAGCAAAGGCTGTGCCAGCAACAGAGCTGTTGCCGTGACTTCTGCTACCCGGCCCAGATTGAAGGTCACTCGCCGGACGTAGTTCGTGTCCTGATTTACATCGTTGGCGCTGTTTACATATGCGGCGGAAATCCCGCTGCCCAGGTATCCCGTCTGCTGCTGATAGTCGACATCCACGGCCACAACATCACCGGGCGCGAATGAGTTCACGACGCCCACACCCACGATAATTTCGTTGATGGTTGTGAGTGTCGGAGACTGTGCCGATACTCTGCAAACGAACCCCATCACCGCCAGGCACAAATAAAAAAGCCGCCATCTCTGGCGGCCTGCGTCCCACATAATTCCTCCGTATCTCGTACTTAACTGCCGGAACCGGCTTCTAGTCTCCGCTTCCTACCTGCTGCTGCAGGAAATTCTCCACGCTGGTGACGTACACGTCAGCAAAATCCACTACCGGTCGCAGCGCAACCACCTTGTCCATGGCTGTCGCCAGATCCCATCCCATTGAACACAGCAGCGCCAGCGTCATCATCGGGGCGCGATGCACTCCTGCCGCACAATGAATGTAAATTTTGCTGTCCTTTTGTTCCAGGGCTCGAAATGCGAACTCCACGCCGCGCTCGAACAACTCCGGCGGCTTCGACTGAAAATCGTCATCCGTGGCGTTCCACAACACCTCAATTCCAAACGGCTCCGCCAGCGGAGTGTCATCGAACTCGATTTGCATGTCGATGACGTGCGTCACGCCCAAGCGCGCGAGCTCTGCCATGTTCTCCTCATTCCATATGCCGCCCCCAACCGCGATGCGGTCCGTAATCCACGTCATGTCGGTTCCCAAGCTTCGCACTCTCCCGCGCCCATCGTAGAATTTTCCAGCGTCGGCATACTTTGACGCCAGAATTCCTGCCTGGCGTTGCAATACCTCTGCAAAACCAAAGCTGCGCTTTCTGCTCACTTTATTTTACGGGATCGGGATTAGTTCGTTTGTCCGCGCTCGTCTGGCCATTCTTCTTCCGCAAACCCAAGCTGCGCGAGTAAAATCCGCGACAACGCGTCCTGCCCTTCTTCCTGATTTTGGGCCGCTGCCGGATACAGGCCAATCATCTCGAAGAGAAATTTCATCGCTTGATACTGCCCTTTCTCGCATACCGAATCGATCGCATGCTGCACCATCGAGAGCGCATTTTTTGCCACTAGCTCAGTGATTTTGTTGCGTAACTCGACTAACTCATGTGGAGAACCGGCTTCCGGAGCGTGCGTGTTCATCAAGCGTTCCAAATGTCAATATTCAGGAGCAAAAAAATAGAGCGCGTCAACGACGCGCCCTTTTTTCTTACTCTCTAATTTCAGAATAGCATTCTGAAAAGGAAATTGCGCCAACTTTGCAAATTTTTATTCGGCTTGTTTGCAAGTACTTGGCGAAAATTCGACCGTCTGACCCCCTTGACAAGAATTTTCCACAGGCGATCGCGGAAGCCGGTTCATCAGGCCTCCTTCAAGGAACAGCTCGCTGATTTGATCAAGTGTCTGCGGGAAGTATCTGGTGATTGTCCGTCGCCCGCATCGCAACACTTCTGCCGCGTCTTCATGCGAGTAATCCTGAAAGATAATCACCGCCACCAGCTCCTTGCTGAACGTATCGATTTGATCCAGAATTCTTTCAACGTCGTGCACAAAGATCACTGCATCCTCGAAGCTCGACATTCGATACGAAGTCACCTTCGAACGAAACAACTCTCTTCCCAGCAGGGAAGGCAGGCGTCCCACTTCGATCGAAATCCTGAGATACCGCTTCAGGAGCGCGACCGTCCTCTCGCGGTAAAGCCATAGAGTTGGATCGCGATCAATATCCACCACCTCTGGCTGGAATACTTCGACTGGCTCACAGAGCGGATCGGGTTCGCCCTCTAAATCAAGGTGCGGGATGTCGTTCACTTGGCCGTATGAAGAAGCAAGAGGCATGTCGCTCATGCGTTCCCTCCTTCACTCCAGAATGGGTTCTCCAGTCGACTATCCGGCGTCTCTTGCCGATTTTGAACGTGATGGGCAAGAAATCGCGGATCTCTCGCAACTCCCGCCAGAATCAACGCGCACGAGGAGCAATAAGCTAACTCGGACCCTCTTAATCTCAGCCACAATCCCCCGCAGCGCTCGCAATACTTCAGTTCCATTTGAATGGCATTGCTATCGAATTCTTCCATTGGCAGCCTCCAACGAGATATCAAACAAAAAGGCCCTGCTCCCGGAGTACCGGTTACAGGGCCCGTTTCTCTTACGTCGACCTGTCTGAGTTATTTAGCTGAAAATTGGGAACATGTGAGGTCAGGTACCAGAGGAGTGTCGGAAGTATCCCTCCTCGTATCCTGACTTTAGCACCTGCCCGTTCTGGACAATTACGCTCAGCTTGCCGTTAAAGTGTATTTCCGCAAGCAGGCGCAGCATTGCCGCCGACAGCACCTCGGCGGCCCGTACCTTGCGGCGAAATTCGCCAAACCCCGCTTCTTCTGTCCCACGAGATGCCTCGCACATTCCACTCCTTCTTTTCTCCCCTCGAAACAGCTTGAGTTATACGGTATGCAAGATCGTATAGCTACTAGTTTTCAGGGGTCAAGGAAAGTCCGCACATCATGAATGCCTGTTTTCTTTGCTATCGTTTGCGGTGATTTCCACTCCCAGGACGCGCTCGCGCTCCGACATTTTCCTTGTGGATATAAGTGGAAAATTTCCGCCCAACAATTACTTTCTGGATGTTAATAGGAACAAAGTAATAGCAGTGTGCTATACCAAAAGTGCTATACTCCCGTCCGTGAAGTTCAAGGGATTACAGGAAAATCTTCGCAAAGCTCTCTGGGAACGCATCGCCGAGGGCGAGTTAACCGGCCTGAAGCTCGCTTCCCAAACCGGCTTCCGCCAGGCGCATATATCCAACTTCCTGAACCGCAAGCGCAGCCTCAGCCTCGAAGGCATGGACCGTGTACTTAGCGTCCAGCATATGTCCATCCTTGACCTTCTCGATCCCGCTGAGGTCAACAAGCGCGCCAGCATTCCCCCGCCCAGCGACGACGAATTTGACAACGTCTTCGTCGTCGACGGTAATATCGCCGCTTCTCAGCCACTCATCATGAGCATGAGAGTGCGAGAAATCCACAAGTTCAAGCGCAGTTTCCTCCGCAAGCTCCGTCCGGATATGCAGGGTAAACGCGCCCATTGGGAGCGGTTCGTCGCCATCAAAATCGAGGCCGCTGACGGCATGAGCATGTATCCCCGCCTTCTGCCCGGTGCTACCGTCCTCGTAGACCGCCACTACAACTCCTTGCAGCCCTATCGCAAGGGCGAGCTGAACATGTACGCCGTGCGCGTAAACAACTCGTGCATCGTGCGTTACGTTGAGTTGACCGGCCAAAATATCGTCCTGCGCCCCCATAACCAGGCCTACTCTATCGATGTCATATCCCTCCAGGCCGGTGAAGCTCTTTCCTATTACCTGATTGGCCGTATCTGCTATATGGGCATCGAGACCTAGCCCCGTCCATAAGTGCTGTCAACCCACTTGTACACTCACCTTGGGTAATCCTTAGTAACCATACGGATTGGACTGTCCAGCCGTACAATGACCATGTCCGAATGGCCGTCCCAGGCATGCCCCGGCGAACAGTTGTGCAATTGCTCATCTGTTCCGGTTGGCGCGAGACGCACGGAACTGGAGTCGGTAACTTATGGCGTTTGGTTTCGGGTTTAACAAACAGAAAGTTCTGAGCTCTGCCGAAAAGTTTGTCCAGCAGGGAAAGCTCCAGAACGCCATCTCCGAGTACGAGAAGGTCCTCAAGGCCGACCCCAAGGATTTGACCGTCATGAATACGGTCGGCGATCTGTACGCCCGTCTCGGCGAAAACGACAAGGCAGCCGATTGCTTCAAGAATGTTGGCGACGCTTACGCTGGCCAGGGCTTCACAGTAAAAGCGATCGCGATGTACAAAAAGTTGGGCAAGCTGAAATCGACCACCGAATCGGTCTTGCGGCTCGCCGAACTCTACACCCAGCAAGGTTTGTTTAACGACGCCCGCGCTCAATACTTGCAGGTCGCGGAAGACTTCCTCAAGTCCGGCAAAACCGATCAGGCGATCAGAATCTTCCAGAAGACGCTGGAAATGGATCCTGACAATGTCCCTATGCGCATGAAGCTCGCCGAAGCTTATATCCGCATGGATAAAAAGGAAGACGCATGGCAACTGCTGAGCACCGCCGCTGAGACCATGCGCTCCAAGGGCCAGCTCGCTGCCGCCAACGAAGTTTTGCAGCGCATGCTCAAGCTGGATCCGCAAAACAGCTACGCGCTTGTGCTTCGAGGCCGCGCCTCAGTCGAAGCTGGCGATTATCCCGCCGCTATCGAAAGCCTCAGCAAAGTTCCTGATCTCGATAACAATCCCGACGGACTTCGTGCTCTGTTCAAGGCCTATCTGCAAAGTAAGCGCTTCGATGATGCTTCCGCTCTGGTAAACAAGCTGGCCAACGTTCACGACGACATCTCAGCGGTATTCGAGTACGCCACCGCCTTGACCGATGGTGCCCGTTTTCGTGACGCTTTACAGGTTTACGACCAATATGCTGACCGCCTCCTGCGTACCGATTCGGCAAAGCTCTTCGAGTCCGTCCGGTCACTGCTTGGTTATGTGAAAGATGATCCGCAGCTTCTCGAAATCGTCCTCTCCATTTTCCAAAAAGGCGGAGAAACTACCCAGTTCACCGACATTTATGAACTGCTCGCCCACGGATATGTGCAGTCCGGAGAGCTCGAAAAAGCGCGGGAGTACTACCAGAAGCTCATGCAACTGGAGCCGGCTAACCAGATGCATGCCAGCAACTATCAACAAGTAACCGATAAATTGGGGACTTCCGGTACCCCTTCCCATCTCATTACCGCCGAGGAAGGCGCCGTCCTTGTCGACGAACTCGAAGCCAACGCTCCTTTCATCGAACAAAGACACGAGGATGATGTCACTCTTGCCGTGAAGGCCGCGCTTACCGACGCCGAGTTGTTCATTTCGTACAACATGCCGGCTAAGGCGCTTGATCCTCTGATTGCTGCTTTGCCGAAGGCCCCACGCGATCTTCGCCTTAACCAAAAGCTCGCCGCCCTGCATACTCGTGCTGGACGGTTCGCGGAAGCCGCGGTCTGCTGCCGCACTCTGGAAGGCATCTATCACGACGCCGGCCACGCCGATGAAGCACGCCGATACAGCGATCTGGCGGCAAAGTATGAACAGCGCGGCGATTCTACTGGAGCCCCCGCCCCGGCAGTTGCAAACGTTTCCGCGCCGGTTTCGAGCGCACCCGCTGCAGGCGAATTCCGGGTCTCCGCTCCCGCTCAGGAGCAGAGTGCCGAGGAAACGTCATACCACATCTCTGCTGAGACACCCACGGTTGCCCAAGCCGCCGCCGCTCATCCCGGTCTATTTTTTGACGCTCCCACGCCTCCTCCGCCAGCGGTCGAAGAATTTTCCGTCGCCACCAATGCGGAGGCGACCGCAGATGGCGGTAACAGTTGGGAACAGGATTTTTCAATTGAGGCCCCCGCACCGGAAGCAGTTGATGTCGCACCGGCGCCGACCCACGTGTCGCCAGAGAGCGAACCCGCTCCCGTCAAAACTGAAGCTGCCCCTGCGCGTCCAGCAAACCTGGACGAATCGATCGAGGAAGTCCGCTTCTATCTCGGCCAGGGGATGGTCGCTCAAGCTGAGCAGGTGCTGGCCAAGTTGGAAGCGCTCGCCCCGGGTGCGCCAGAGCTGGCGGTTTTGCGGTTAGGAATCGACTCCGCCAAACAACAGCAACAGGGCGTTCATCTCGCGGAGCAGGAAGTCTCAATCGACGATTCCAAAGAAATCAATACTGCCGAGGCGCTGGCAGAGGAAGCCGCGGAAACGCCCGAGCCTGTACATGCTCCTCCGCCGCCCAAGCCCCAAGCTCAACCTTGGCCGGGTCAGCCAGTCGGTCTCAAACCTGCTGCCCCAGAACCTCCGCTGCCGACTCCGGTCGAAATTCCGGTCGAGCCAGAAGCTGCTGACGAGGCTCCAGTGCACGAAGAGCCGCCCGTGGCAGCCCAGGCAACATCGAAGTTCAATCCTGGCACCCTGGACGCATTCGTTGCCGATCTTGAAGCCTCGCTCGGAAGCGATTTCCTAGGAGATCAATCTGCCACGCCCGAAGTCGCGGCACCCGTACCTCAAGCGCCAAAAGTTGCAAAGACTCCGGCTCCGACTCCGCCGCCGCAACCGGCTCCAAGCATTGCTGCCACAACCGAGGCGCCCATTGCTCGCGCGGCCGCCGCTTCAAGTTTCTCAAGCGGTACTGTGGCCCCGTCAGCTCCAGCAGTTCCGCCGCCCCCGCCCGTTTCGGCCCCACTGTCGAAAGCGCCAGACGCGCTCAGTGTCGACCTGTCGAGCATGTTCGGTGAACTCAAGCAGGAACTCGAACACGATGCCGCCGCTTCAGATGGCGACCCCGAAACGCACTACAACCTCGGCGTCGCATTTCGTGAAATGGGTTTGCTCGACGAGGCCATCGGCGAACTTCAGAAGGTTTGTCAGTACATTGAACGCGGACACACATTCCCTCAGGTCATCCAGACCTACACCTGGCTTGCCCAGTGTTTCCTCGATAAGGGCGTAGCCGAGGTCGCAGCGCGCTGGTATGAAAAAGCCTTGAAGATTCCTGGTTTGGACCAGGAAAGCCGTACCGCCCTTCATTACGAACTTGCCTCAGCGCTCGAGAGTGCCGGCAATAAACCTGCCGCTCTCAACAGCTTCCTCGAGGTCTACAGCAGTAATATTGACTATCGCGATGTAGCCGAGCGGATCAAAGCCCTCCGGTCGTAAAATACGTAGATGCCTTTGGACCGAGCCGCACACGGCTACCGGAGCGTGCAGTGAACGCAGAGCCTCGGATTGTGCCGCCGCCGAGAACGCCCGGCGAATCCGGCCTCCCCAACAACGAAACTGCTCCGCCGGAACTCGCCACCGTTCCTCGCACGCTGCCCTCTTGGCATGTCTGGCTGCTCCGGTTTCGTGCCTTGCTCTTCGTCACCCTTTGTGCGACCTTCGGCGTACTGCTCATAATTCTGCCGTGGACGCCAAAATGGACTGACAATCCGCTCCTGTTGACCTCGCCGGATCTGCGCAGCTTCATTGCAAATGGCTTCGTTCGCGGAATCGCCAGCGGGCTCGGAGTGCTCGACCTCTGGCTCGGCTTCTGGGAAGCGATTCATTATCACGAGGTACCGAAAGATAGTGGCTAGCGATCAGTAATCACTTGTCAGCGGTTAACAGCCAGCTTCTTCATTTTTTGTCATGGATGGAACATGAGCCACGCACCACCAATCACGTGCCGCTCGGGTACCGACCACTAGCCACTGACCACTAACTCTCAAGAGAGTAGTACGAAGAACAAACAAATGACCAAGCCGCCTCACAAGACTTCGTCGCTGGCCTACGAGAATCCCGAGTTCGTTAATAGCCCGGATGGCCGCATTCTCCGCATTATGTCGGAGTACGTAGAGCCCCTTGCCCGCTTTCGCCGCGAGCAGATTCAGGACACAGTCGTATTCTTCGGCTCTGCCCGCTTCCATAGCTTGGAGGACGCACAAAAGACATTCGAGAACGCCGCCTCTTCCAAAGACGACGCCAAGCAGAAGCTCGCCCAGGCTGGAGTCAATATGGCTCGCTACTACGAAGATGCCCGCCGCATGGCGTTTATGTTGAGCCAGTGGGCATCTCAAATTCCAGCGCGCCGTCGGCGTTTTGTCGTCACCACCGGTGGCGGACCTGGAATCATGGAAGCGGCAAACCGCGGTGCCCGCGAAGCCGGCTCTAAAACCATCGGCCTGAACATCCGTTTGCCATTTGAACAATCAGCGAATCCCTACATTACGCCTTCACTCAATTTCGACTTCCATTACTTCTTCATGCGCAAGTTCTGGTTCGCTTATCTTGCCAAGGCGCTCGTGATCTTTCCAGGCGGATTCGGCACTCTCGACGAACTATTCGAAATTCTCACTCTGGCCCAGACCCAGAAATTGGCAAAGAAAATCCTGGTCGTGATCTATGGCCGTGAATACTGGGACCGCCTCATCAACTTCCAGACCATGGTGGATGCGGCGGCGATTTCTCCCAAAGACCTTGAACTTTTCAAAATGGTCGACGACCCGGAGGAGGGTTTTGAATTTCTTCGCGACGGCCTTACCCGCTATCATCTTGGTCCAGACCGTCCGAAGCACGTGGCCGAAGTCGTCCCCGAAATCGCGAAGACGAACCCGTGAGCCGTGCCTCGTGATAGCGTGATTCGTTGCAGTGGCTCGTCAAAGGGCAAGCACGTTCTGTCATTGTGAGGGAAGTAGAGACACTCGTTTGCGAATGGTTCTACCCAGCCGATCTCTCGGGTGTCGCCCTGAGATCTCTCTGCGAACTTCGCGGCTTTTCTTTGCGGACTCTGCGGTTAAAAGCTTTTTCCGCAAATGATGGAAAAGGCGCAAAGCACTTATGCACACGCGAAACAATGCTTGATACTAGCTCGGCGCGGATGCCATGCTGCGTGTTTTACTGACCACGAGTCACCAACCACGAGCCACTGTTCCTTGCTCCTCTACTACATCACCGACCGCACTCAGTTTCCCGGCACGGAAATCGATCGTCGCCGCTTATTGCTAAAAAAAATTTCCGAGGCCGCCCACACCGGGGTCGATTACATCCAGCTCCGCGAAAAAGATCTCTCCGGCCGCGACCTGGAATACATAGCCCGCGAAGCCGAAAGACTCATTCGCGAATCCGCCAGCCACGCCCGCCTGCTGATCAACTCTCGAACCGATGTCGCTCTCGCCGTCGGCGCTAATGGCATTCATCTGAGATCGAAAGACGTTTCACCCGATGACGTGGGCACGATCTGGCGCAGTGCCAAAATTTCCACCCCACCCATCATCGCTGTCTCCTGCCACACGGCCTCCGAAATTTCAGCCGCCGAAGCCAATGGCGCCAGCTTTATTGTCTTCGGCCCTGTGTTTGAAAAAGCGGGCGTGCCGGCTGCGACAGGTGTCGCTCAGCTTCGAGAAGTTTGCCGCACCTGCAAAATTCCCGTCCTGGCATTAGGTGGAGTGAATCTGGAAAACGCTCGGGATTGCATTCAAGCCGGAGCGCAGGGCATCGCCGCAATCCGGCTGTTTCAGGAAAACGACATGGGTAAGTTGGCAAGCAAGCTTCGGCAGCTCGCGTAAAACTCTTACTGCCTCGCCGAAAGCATGCCCAGGATTTCTTGCAGACCGTGCCGAATCCGCCTCAAATCGGCCGCTGAATGGCTCGGGAAAGGTAGCGGCGCCTGGTTCTTATCGGGCTTCGCCTCGCTGCGCAGTTGTTGCCGCGCGCCGGCAATCGTGAAGCCCTCTTCATAGAGCAACTTCTTGATCCGCAGCACTGCGTCGACATCTTTCCTGCGATACATTCTCTGCCCCGTGCTGCTTTTCACCGGCTTGAGTTGAGGGAACTCCGTCTCCCAGAACCGCAGAACATACGCGGGAAGCCGGCACAGGCGCGACACCTCTCCAATGCGGAAATAAAGTTTGTCCGGAACGATAATTTCGCTCGATCGGCCTGCCTTCACCTTCAACGCTGTGCTCATAAGGTCCGCCTGCCGGGCGTCATTCCCGCAAAGACGCGCCGTTACTGCGTTTCTAGCACGATCTTCTCTCTCCTACAACTGTTACTTGGCCGCAAAAAGAAAAAACCTCTCGAAATTTCGTCGAGAGGCTTACAAACCCTTCGTGAGTTTTTCTCACGCTTTTAGTGTTTCTTCTTTTTGGCAGCCTTTTTCTTTGCTGGCATTATTCCCTCCTGAACGATTTTCCCTCGTCACACAGGAACATTTACCGATTGATCTCTGCCAACATCGCTGTCAGCAGCATCACTGATTCCTGATATTGCGGTGTGTGACTTCCATTGTCAACACATTTCTTGCATTTTGAGTGAGTTATTAAAGAGGAACATTTCATCGGGTGATCGAGCCGTCGATTATGTGATTCGAAAAATTCCGGATCCGATGATCTTCTCGGCGATCTCTGCGCAAGCTCTGTGATCCCTGCGGTTAAAAGCTTTTGTTCGATCCGTGTTGATCCGCGTGATCCGTGGCCAAGAATTTCAGATCTCCCGATCCTCACGCCCCGGCCGGCATCTTCACAATTTTCTTCTGGATCGCGTAGGTCACCAATTGCGCCTTGTTGTGGATATTCAGCTTGCGCATGAGATTGAACTTGTGCGCCTCTATCGTCTTCACGCTTAGCCCAAGAATGCTGGCGATCTGCCGCACCGAGTTTCCCTCCGCCAGCATTTTGATCACTTCCCGTTCTCGCGGCGTCAGTGTCGATCCCCGTGCCATGCCCGTGGTCGAACGTGACCGGAAATCGTCAACCAGTTTCCCCAGCACTTGCGGACTCAAATATTTCCGCCCCGCGCTTACGTCGCGCACCGCGCTGATCAGCCGCGGCGCAGGCGCATCCTTCAATATGTACCCCGAAGCCCCCGCATCCAGGCACTGCAGCAGATACTCTTCATCCTCGTACATTGTGAGAAAAATGACGCGCCGCCCCGGCAGTTCGCGGGTGATTCTGCGCGACGCCTCAAAGCTCGAGAGCCCCGGCATCCCGATGTCCATCAGAACCACATCCGGTTTCAACGCCTGCGCCTGCTCGATTGCCTCCGAGGCATCGCGTGCTTCACCCACAACCTGGATGTCCGACTCGCTGTCCAGCACTCGCCTCAGTCCCTCGCGGAACAGGGTATGGTCATCAACAATCAAGCATCGAATCGCCATAACTCAGGTTAACTTGCCTTCGCCACCCGCCGCACCGCGCGTGCCGCCTTATCAACGCTGGTCCGCGAGGGTTCGCCCCCAGCCGGGAACGCAACCCGCACCACCGTTCCTTTATCGCGTCGCGACTGGATCGTCATCGAGCCCCCCAGGGCCACTGCCCGTTCCCGCATTCCCGTCAGCCCAAATCCCCGCTCATGCGGACTGCGTGTCAGCAGACCAACTCCGTCGTCTTCCACCTCGAGCAAAATCTTTTCCCCGCTGATGTGCAGCCGGATGGCAAAGCTACGCGCCTGCGAGTGCTTCGCTATGTTATGCAACGCCTCCTGCACAGACCGAAAGAGCGCAACCTCGATATCGTGATCAATGCTCTCTAGCTTGTCTGGCAGTTCGAGCCGCGCTTTCATCTTGGTATGGCTGCCGAGCAGTTGTGCCTGCCGCCTGATCGCAGAGAGCAATCCCAGTTCTTCCAGAACTCGTGGCGAGAGCCTCGCAATAATTCGCCTCAGGCCCTCGATCGTGCGGTCCAACACTTCTAGTGATTCCTGCACCTTCGCTTCCTGCTCCCGGCTACTGGCGTCTCCGGCCAGCATTTCCAGGTGAAACCGCAACACCATCAGCGCCTGCCCGGTTTCGTCGTGCAGCTCGCGGCTGATTCTCCTCCGTTCCTCTTCCTCCGCCTTCAGCAGATGCCTGGAGAGCTCCGCGCTTCCTGAATTTGCAACCGCCACCATGTGCCGCTTCGCTACGGACTTCGAAGGCACCAATTCACCTCGATGAAATACGCCGGAACGGGCAAATCCAATTCAGGATTGAAGATCGGTGCTGCCCCTTGAAAGCTGACAGGCATGCGTCTCCGTTCGCCGAGGACTCCCCGACTTTTCTTTGATGAGAAGCGGAGTTGCGGGTTTGCCCGCCCTCGAGTCGCACATTCATCAGATACAATCCGAGTAGATGCTGAAATTTTTCACTTCCGGCGAGTCTCATGGCGAAGCTCTGGTCGCGTTTCTATCCGGCTTGCCCGCAGGCATTGAAATCCCGCAATCATTCGTTGATCGCGAATTGTGGCGCCGTCAGCAGGGCTATGGCCGCGGCGGCCGCATGAAAATAGAGCGCGATACCGCCCGCATCCTTTCCGGCGTCCGCCATGGCCGCACCATCGGCTCACCAATTTCCATGCTGATTGAAAACCGGGACTGGAAAAACTGGCAGCAGCAATTGCCGGTCGAGCGTGGCGATCCCGCGCTCCATAAGCGGGTTGCTTCCCCTCGTCCGGGCCACGCCGATCTCGCCGGCGCCCTGAAATACAATTTCTCAGAAGCACGGTACGTCTTGGAACGGGCCTCTGCGCGTGAATCCACCGCGCGCGTTGCCGCAGGTGCCTTGGCAAAATTGTTCCTTCAGGAACTCGGAATCGAGGTCCTCAGCCACGTCATTGCAGTCGGAGCCGCCAACGTCAACCAAGAGATCCCCTGGGAAAAGATCAAGCAGAGCTGTAGCCGCGAAGAGATATTGCTGAACTGCGCCGACTCGGACGCGGAACAACGAATGAAGGCCGAGGTTGATAAAGTTCTGCGCACCGGCGATTCCGTCGGTGGCATTTTCGAAGTCGTTGCCCACGCCGTTCCTCCCGGCCTCGGCACTTACGCGCAATGGGACGAACGCCTCGACGCCCAGCTCGCCGCCGCAGTCATGTCTCTCCAGGCCGTCAAAGCCGTCGAGATCGGATCGGGTGTTGCTTCCGCTTACGCGCCCGGTTCCGCAGTTCACGACGAAATTGGGTACCAGCGCGGCTCGGAATTTGCCGGCTTCACGCGTCCCCGTAACAATGCCGGCGGAATCGAAGGCGGCGTTTCCAACGGCCAGGAAATTCGTGTCCGCGGATATCTGAAACCAATCTCCACCTTGCGTCGTCCATTACAATCTGTAGACTTCGCCAGTCGTGAGCCGGTCAAAGCGGCTTACGAGCGTTCCGATGTTTGCGTCGTACCCGCCGCAGGAGTGGCAGCTGAAGCGATGGTGGCGTTGACTCTAGCTCGCTGTGCGCTCGAAAAATTCGGCGGCGATTCCATGACCGAAACGCTGCGAAATTTTAATGGCTATCTGCAACAACTGAAGAGCTACTGATCAGGCCGAACGACGACGACGAGCAAGGCTAGCGACCAACGGCCAATAACCAACGACCAACGACGAAATCAAATGATCTACCCCATCGTCAAATACGGAAATCCCGTCCTCGAAAAACCCGCCGAACCCGTTACCGAGTTCAACGACGACCTGAAAAAGCTCGTCGAAGACATGTTCGAGTCCATGTATGAAGCAAAAGGCGTCGGCCTCGCCGCGCCGCAAATAGGAATTTCGAAGAGACTCGCCGTCATTGATGTCACGTTTAAAGAAGACCCCGGCGCCAAATTGGTCCTTGCCAATCCAGAGATCATTCACAAAGAAGGCAAGCAGACGCAAAGCGAAGGCTGCCTTAGCATTCCCGAATTTCGCGAACCGGTTACCCGCGCGAACAAAGTCACCGTCCGCGCTCAGGACATCAACGGCAAGTGGTACGAAAAAACTGGCGAGGAATTGCTCGCTCGCGCCTTCCTGCATGAGACCGATCATCTGAATGGCAAGCTCTACCTCAGCCACCTCAGCGCCCTGAAACGCGACCTGATCAAACGCAAAATCCGCAAACTGATCAAAGCCGGCGAATGGTAGACGACCAATGGATGTGGGGAGACGGGCGTCCCCGCCCGTCGAATTTCCCCCAAAAAAAATATCGGTTGCCCGATCCTTGTCTCGCGTTCTTTGCGAGACAGGGCGGCGATTTTGACTTTTCGTGCGTAACCGTGAGTCGGGCACACATAATCATGATTGTGGGGAGACGGGCGTCCCCGCCCGTCTAATTTCCCAAAACAAAAAATATCGGTCGCCCCATCCTTGTCGCGTTCTGTGCCACAGAGCCTGCCCTGAGCGAAGTCGAAGGGGCGTAAGCCCTGGGTAGCCGTGCGACAAGCGTTCAGCGCGAGCTTCGCGAGCGAAACCGGAAGGCCTCTCCATTAGAATGTCTCGAACCGAATGTATCTCCTCTACAGCGTCCTGCTCGCTGCGGCTCTCCTGGTAGCAAGCCCCTACTGGCTTTTCCAGATGCTTCGCCACGGAAAATATCGCCGGGGTCTAAGCGAGCGTTTAGGACGAACACCTGGAAGAATTCTCTACCAACAAAAGCACTCCGTCTGGATCCACGCCGTTTCCCTCGGCGAAGTCCTGGCAGTCACTGAACTCATCCGCCGCCTTCAGATCGAATTCCCAGACCATCGCATCGCAATTTCCACCACCACCGACACCGGCCAGACACTCGCAGCCTCCCGCTTCGGCCCCGAGAATGTCTTCTACTTTCCCTTCGATCTGCAATTCTGCGTCACTCCTTACCTCGACGCCCTGCAACCCGACCTGCTCATCATCGCCGAAACCGAATTCTGGCCGAATCTTCTGCGTCTCGCAAAGCAGCGTGGCACGCGGGTCGCCATCGTGAACGCCCGCATCTCCGATCGTTCTTTTCCCGGATACCGCCGCTGGCGCCCCCTCCTTGGGCGGGTTTTGAATCACGTTGATCTTTTTCTCGCGCAAACCGCCGAAGATGCCCGCCGCCTGGCGCAGATCGGAGCGCCTTCAGATCGGGTCTTCGTCTCCGGCAATCTGAAATTCGATGCCCCCGCCCCAACCACTCCCGCCATCGTGAATCAACTTCGATCCGTTCTAACCTCGGAAAACGCGGGCCCCGTGCTCGTCTGCGGCAGCACCGTCGATGGCGAGGAATCTCTGCTGATTTCCGCTTTTCAAGCCGTGCTCACTCGATATCCCCATGCGTCCATGCTGCTCGCCCCGCGCCATCCGGAAAGATTCGCCACGGTCGCAGGCCTGCTCCAGACCTCGGACCTGAAATTCTTCAAGCGTTCCACCTGGAAAGAAGAACAACTGAGTGGCGGGATCGTTCTCATCGATTCCATCGGCGAACTCGCCAGCCTTTACGCCCTGGCGGATGTTGCCTTCGTTGGCGGAAGCCTTGTCCCACGCGGAGGACACAGTATTCTCGAGCCTGCCCAATACGGCGTTCCCATCCTCGTCGGCCCGCATACTGAGAACTTTCGCGACATCGTGGAACTCTTCCGGAAGCAGAATGCAGTTCGCATTGTCTCCGCCGACGCTCTGACCTCCACCATCCTCGGTTTGCTCGGAAATGAGGCCGAACGTGGAGGCTTGGGCCGCCGCGCTCTCGAAACTCTGCAGTCCCAGCGCGGCGCGACCGAGTTCACGCTGCAGAAGGTGCGGGCACTCCTCGAACCGAACTTGCACGAGGCGCAACACGCGTGAATCCTCTGAGCGCAATCTACGGTTCCGTAACTAAGATCCGCAATCGTCTGTACGATCGAGGCACGCTGCGATCTCAGCGACTCTCTCGTCCTGTGATTAGTGTCGGAAATATTTCAGCCGGTGGCTCCGGGAAAACGCCCTTCGTCATATTGCTCGGCGACTTGCTGAAGCAGCGCGGGATCCGCTTCGACGTCCTCTCGCGCGGTTACGGTCGTGACACTCACGGCGTCCTTGTGGTCGACCCATCCGGCAATCCCCGTCAGTTCGGAGATGAACCCATACTCATCTCCCAGCGGCTCGGCTGTCCCGTGATCGTTGGCGAAAGCCGCTACGAAGCGGGAACATTCGCGGAGAAGACCTTCAATTCCGGCTTCCATCTTCTCGATGATGCTTTCCAGCATCGTTCTCTCGCCCGGAATTTTGACATCGTGCTTTTCACGTCTCAGGATCTGAATGACGATCTTCTCCCCGCCGGTCGTTTACGCGAACCGGTTTCATCCCTAGGTCGGGCGGATGCCATCGTCCTTTCTGAAGATGTTGACGCGAAATATCTTCCCAGTGGCAAACTCATCTGGCGGGTAAAGCGCACGCTGTCAATTCCGCAGCACGTGCAGTCGAACAGTCCCTTCGTCTTCTGCGGCATTGCTCGTCCGCAAAGTTTCCTCGACCAACTGCGAGCCGCGGGAATTCAAGTCGCCGGCCACAAGTTCTATCGCGACCATCATCGATATTCCGAACGCGACATCACCAAACTTCTGGCACTTCGCGACTTTCACAACGCCGACGGCTTCATCACCACCCAGAAAGATCTGATCAACCTCGGTCCACTTTATGCTCGCCTCGCTCCGATCTGCTTTCCACCTGTAAATATCGAACTGACCGAACCCGCTGACGCTCTGGATACCATGCTCCGCGTCATTGCCGACCGCCGCTCCCAACCGTGAGAAAATCAACTGCGGGTGCCCCATCCTTGTCGCTCCCGCCTTTGGAGCGACAGGGTGGGGACTTTGATTTTCGATTTAGGGCGGGTGCCCCACCCTACGCGCTGTTCGTAGGGTGGGAACCCCGATCGCCGACCATCGGACATGAGTAACTAACGAATGATCCGGACATCCAAACCCGCCGACCGTCTCCGCAAAATCGTCGAAGCCTTCCCTCACGTCACCATCACCGTTCTCGGCGACATGGTTGCCGACGAATTCGTCTTCGGAGAAATCTCGCGCGTTTCCCGAGAAGCGCCCGTCTTGATTCTCCGTCACCGCGAGCGCACCGTCGTACCCGGCGGCGGCGCCAACGCGGTCAACAATCTCGCCGATCTTGGGGTAAACGTGCTTCCGGTCGGCATCGTAGGCAATGACGAGCCCGGCCGTCTCCTGCTTCGCAGCTTCCGTCACAAGCGTATTCCGGTCACCGGAATTTTGAAGCACAAGAATTTTGCCACCGTCACTAAGACCCGAATTCTCGCCGGCATGCCCCACACCTGGCGCCAGCAGGTCGTCCGCGTCGATCGCGAACCAGAAACTCAACCCGATGCCCACACTACACGTGAAGTCGCTTTGGCCGCACGCGAGTATCTCCGCGCCTCCGACGCCCTGTTGATCTCTGACTATGGCTACGGAGCCGCTACTCCTGAGATTCTGAATGCGGTTCAAGATCGCAGGAGTCCACAACCCATACGGCTGCCAAAGGGTTCGTGGCCTTCTCAGAGTGAAAAAAAACAAACGCGGCTGCCCCACCCTTCGCGATTTTCGAAGGGTGGGAATGAAAAACTCCAAAGCAAGACGTCAATTCCCATTGTCCTGGACTCCCGCCATCGCATGCTCGAGTTTTCCGGCATCACCGCTGCCACTCCCAACGAACCCGAGGTCGAAGAAGTTCTGAAGCTGAAAATCGGCCCGGATTGGAACCGCCTCTGCAGCGCCGGATCAGAAATCATGTCGCGCATGAATCTGAGCTCGTTGATCATCACCCGCGGCCGCGATGGCATGGTCGCTTTTGACCAGAAACATAAGCCACTCGACATCCCAATATTCGGCAGCGACCAAGTCGCCGACGTAACTGGTGCCGGCGACACGGTGATTGCCACGTTCACCGCCGCTCTGGCCGCCGGTGCAAGCACCGAAGAGGCGGCGCATCTGGCAAACTATGCCGGCGGGATCGTGGTTATGAAACGCGGCACTGCAACCGTTTCGCAGCAGGAATTGATCGAAGCTCTCGAGAAATCGCCTCCGCAGGCAAGATCACATTGAGCTGAGATGAAAGGTTTTCTCTGCGTACTCGGCGATTGCTCTGCGTCACTCTGCGGTTAAAGGCTTTTTGAAGTAGGCAGCGAAAATTGGCCATCACTAAACTTCTTACTCGCGACGAATTAAAACGCCAGGTCCAAAACTGGCGTGCACACGGCGAAAAGATCACCCTCGCCAACGGCTGCTTCGATCTTCTCCACGTCGGCCACATTCGTTATCTGCACGCCGCCAGGCAACTCGGCGGAAAGCTCATCGTTGCCATCAACTCGGATGAATCAGTCCACGGACTCAAAGGCGCAGGTCGTCCGCTCATGCCCGCCGCAGAGCGCGCCGAAATTCTCGCGGCGCTCTCCGACGTAGACGCGGTCGTCATCTTCTCCGAACCCGACGTTCGCGCGCTCGTCCGCGAAATTCGCCCCGACATTCACGCCAAGGGCACCGACTACACGGCGCAAACCGTTCCCGAGCGCGACGCGGTCACTGAATGCGGCGGCCGCGTCGAAATAGTCGGCGACCCTAAAGACCACTCGGCAACCGATTTCATCCGCCGCATGGAGCAACGTCCCCGGTGAGTGCTGCTGATCTCGCAAGCCCCCACAGCGTTCTTGTTGTTCGTCTCGGCGCCATGGGAGACGTCATCCACACACTCGCCGCTGTTTCAGCCTTGCGCGCCGCATGCCCCGAGTTACGCATCGGCTGGGTCATTGAAGCAAGATGGTCTGAGTTGTTGTGTGCCAGGGGCGCGCAGCGTTCCGGCCCTCGCAGCCCAATGCGGCCGGTCGTCGACTTCGTTCATCAAGTCGACACTAAACGCTGGCGCAAGTCGCTTCTCTCGAAAGACACCCGACGGCAAATAGCGTCAGTTCGGTGTGAAATCAAAGCGCAGCGATATGAACTCGCCGCCGATTTCCAGGGCGCCCTGAAGTCTGCCGTGATCGCACGCCTCTCCGGTGCGAAGCTTGTCGCCGGGGTTCCTCATCCCCGGGAAGTGCCCGCGCACTTCTTCTACACCAAATTTGTCGAGACCACCGATCTCCACGTCGTTGACCAATATCGCCGCATAGCCGAGTTCATCGCAGGAATGCCGCTGCGGGCATGCGCACCCATCTTCCCTCGGGATGAACAAGCAGAATCCAGCATTGCCGCCCGACTCGGCCCAACCGCGAAGAATTTCGTCCTCATTAATCCCGGAGCCGGTTGGGGCGCTAAACAATGGCCAGCCGAACGGTATGGCGAAGTTGCTCGCGCGCTTTCGCAATCAGGAATTGCCCCCGTGGTGCACTTCGGCCCCGGCGAAGAAAAACTCGCACAACAAGTCCAGCAAGCAAGCGGCGCCGTCGCACAGCCGATCTCCTGCTCAATCTCCGAGCTCATCGCCCTCACCCGCCGGGCGAAACTTTTTATTGGCGGGGACACTGGCCCGCTCCATCTCGCCGCCGCTCTGCAAGTTCCCGTTGTCGCGATCTTCGGCCCCACCGATCCCGCTCGCAACGGCCCGTATGGAACCAACAGCATTGTTCTCCGCAACCCCGCAAGCAAAACGTCTCTGTCTCACACCAGCACACCCGATCGCGGCCTCCTGAACATCATCAGCTCCGACGTTATCTCCGCAGCCCAACAATTGCTGGCAGGCTCCAATGGCTGACTGGGGCCGGCTCGCTCGCCGCATCCGTGTTCCTCTCGGCTTCGTGTTCGCCGCCGTCTACATCTGGTTCGCACATCCATCTGCCGCCTGCATCACCATCGGAACTCTTGTCGCCCTTACCGGCCTCGCAATCCGCGCCTTCGCCTCCGGCCATGTTGAAAAAAATCAAGTTCTCGCCGTCTCCGGCCCCTACGCCTATACTCGCAATCCCTTGTACCTGGGATCCATCGTCCTCGCCGCCGGCTTCCTCATTGCCGCCAGAAGCTGGCTGGTTGCGGCCATTGCCTTAATCCTGCTGGTCGCCATCTATCTTCCCGTGATCCGCTCCGAAGAAGCATTCCTTCGACAGCGGTTCCCGGAATTCGAAGCGTATTCTCGGCAGGTGCCGCGGCTTCTACCTCGCCTCCGCCCGCATGGGAGCAGCAAAGGCTCGTTCTCCTGGGATCTCTATTTCAAGCATCGTGAATACAACGCCGCACTGGGAATGCTATGCATGACCGCAGTGCTCGTCGTTAAACTTGTCTGGTTTACCAAATGATTGTGAAGTCTCGCTGCTGTCTCATTTCGCTTTCATTCCGAATCACGACTCTCAACCTGCTGTCATTCCGAACCCCGTCCCTCAAATTCTTGTCATTCCGAACCCCTTTAGGGGTGAGGAATCTGCTTTTGCTTTTTGTCTTACTCAACTTCCGACCCGCCAACGCCCAAACCGCACCCACCTCTCGAATCCTTCCTCCCCCGCCCACCTTCCATTTCCCGGAAGCTCAGAAGCTCGTCTACTCCGTCGAATGGCATATGCTCAACGCCGGAACCGCCACCATCCTCGTCACGCGTTCCAAAGACGGCGAGCACCTGCGCTCCACCGCCGACACTTCCGGCATGACCAACAAAATCTATCCGGTCCACGACACCTTCGACGCCGATGTCAACCCGCGCACCTTTTGCACGCAGGAAATTTCCAAGCACAACCAGGAGGGCGCTCGTCGGCTGGATCGAAAGATTCACTTCGACTACCCGAGCCTCACGAGCCAGGTCGATGACTATGATTTGAAAGCCGGAAAGCAGAAGCACTCTGAGTTCGATATCCCTTCATGCGTCAGCGATGTCGTCAGCGGATTCTTCTACGCCAGCTCTCTCGATCTCAGGCCGGGGCTTATCGAAATATTTCCAGTGAACGATGGCGGCAAAACTACTGATGTAAGAATCGACGTCGAAGGCAATAACCGGATCAAAGTCCCCGCCGGCGGATTTCAAACCATCCGCGTCAAGGCCGAACCCATCGCCGGACCCATGAAAGGCAAAGGCGTGCTCTGGGTCTGGTTTTCCGACGACGCGCGAAGAATCCCTGTGCATATGAAATCCAAGCTCGGCTTCGCAACATTGTTGTTTCAGCTCCAACGCATCGAACCGCAACAGGAGTGAAGAGTGAATGCGCGAAAGCCTTGACCGTGTGGGTCGGACATTCTTGTCCGACAATCAACCACCACAATCCATGTGGGTCGGACACTCCTGTCCGACAGAAATCGTGAGTGATCCCAGACAGCCGTGGAAGAGAGCCCTTCAGGGCGGCGTACTAATTCGCCAGTCGAGCTTTATTCCCCGATCAACGGATTGCTCTCCTAACCCAGCACGAACGGGAAGGGCACGAGTTCAGTCATGCAAAAACCAGCCTCATTCCGGAACCCCGGAGCCGGCTTTAGCCAGCGAACAAACTACTTCTCCGCTCTTGCCTCCATCACTTCCCGCGCGTGCTTCAACTCAGCCCGTTCCGACTGCGCTCCCTGACAATTCTTCACGATCTCTGCGTAATACTCATTCCCCTTATCGTGCATGCCAGCCTTCTCCGCCGCCTGCGCCGCTCCATACAAAGAATCGAACCGGCCGGGGTTCGTCTTCAGCGTGGTTTCATATTCCACCAAGGCATGCTGAGCTTGACCGCTCTCCAGCAGCATGTCGCCGATCATCTCGTGTGCGGGAACCCCTTCGCTCGACTCCGCTTCACCCTGTTCCTTGTCGGCAATCATGCGCAGCATCTTTACCGCGCCTTCATGATTGCCCTCGGCATAGGTCAGCCACGCCCTTGCCTGGGTCAGCTCATCACCCACTCCGTCATAGCTGCCCGGGTCCTTCTTTCGATTCGGCTCCAGTTTCTTCTGAATGCTCTCGATTTGCGAGACTTCCTTCCGCGCCTGCTCCACATTTCCGCTTCTCGCGTCACCAATGGCCCGCGCTGCATACGTAACCGACTGGTTGTACTCGCTCGCTCCTTTCACAGGTTCGAGCTTTGCCGCGTCATCCCAACGGTGCAACTCTAGAGCGTAGGAAGCTGGGAACGCCGAAAGCGCAAACAGCCTCGGGTCGAATCCCATGCCGTACATGTCATGCATTGGCGGCATGGCTTTCACTTCGTCAATGATCTTCTCCGCCTCAGCTTCGTGTCCGGTTTGCAGGTACGCATACACCAGAAAATCCATCGCATGAAACTGATGTCCTTCGCCTCCCATGTGCTCACTGGCTTCTTTCTGCGTAGCTGCAATCGAGCGCACATTTGAGTCAATATCGTCCTGCCACAGGCCGAGCCGCGCAAAAATATGTGCCGGCATGTGCAACGCGTGCGGTGCCGCGGGCGCAATCTGCGCATATCGTCGTGCCGCCGGCAATCCAAACTTTGCCATGTCCGGCTTGTCATAAGTATGGATCAGATAATGCGCAACCCCCGGGTGATTCGGCTCCTCCGCGAACAGTCTCTCCAGCACCGCCGCCGCTTTCTTCCGATTTGTGTTCGTCGTGTCGTGATCGGGCTCCGAAGCCAGAAGACTCAACGCATAGAACGCGGCCGCTTCATGATCGTCTGGGTTCTGCTTGTAAACTTTCTCCATTGCATTCGAGTACGCCGTCACCCGCTTCTGGTACGGCCTGCCCGGATGCGCATAAAACGCGCTCAGCGCCGCAATGTAGCCCTTCTCCCGCGGCGTCGCCGGCAGCGATCGTGCCTTCTTCAGTTCCACATTCCCGCGATCGAGCGTCGCGCGGTCCGGACGGTTCCACAACTGATGCCAGATGCTCATGCCCACGCCCCAGTGAGCAATCGCGCACAGCGGATCGTCCTTCGCAATCTGCTGAAATTGTTTTTCCGCCTCTTCGTACCAGAACGAATGCAGCATGGCCACGCCGCGCTCAACCGGCTTTTGCTGTGCCGCATTGCACGAAGAAGGGAAATGAACCGTCCCCAACTGCGCTTCGGTCAAATCTTCGTGGTGATGCGGTTCATCATCGGCAAGCACACGAATGGAACAACAGACAAGCACAGCAAGCAGCAAAGTAGAAATTTTCATGGGAAGCACCGCAACAAAGTCTATGCCGCACAGAATTAGCAGTCAAAAGACGTCCGTGTGGAGCGCCCTGACCTTACCGAAGGGTCGGACACTCCGGTCCCTCAACCGAACGGCTCATCTACCACAACACACCGGTTTCCTTCGTGTGCCTTCGTGTCCTTCGTGGTTTGTGGGTCTCGTTCGTGTGGAGCGCCCTGTGCTTTGTCGAGGAGCTACCTTTAAGAATCGACCCAGAACCTTGGGCGTGCCGCACTCACCGTGAAGCCGTCAGCTTGTGCAATTCTTCTGGCGTCGCATTCAGCAAATTCCTGAGTACCGCAAGCTCGGCTGCAATCCCGGTGTGCAGCGCCGGATCCACATCCGGTGCAAACAGCGACGAATGGTTCGACGGCAGTAGAGTCCCGGAAGCCTGCGCTTCAGCAAACTTCTGCGGATCGGCTCCGCCCAGACTGAAGTAAAAACTGGGAATGCCGTGCTCGATGAACACCGAATAATCCTCCGAGCCCGTGTGCGCTTCCTCGACCACCACATTTCCCTTCCCAATCGCCGTTTCCAACGTAGCTTTCATCCTTTCCGCCAGCGCTGGATTGTTGTAGACCGAGTCGGTGCTCTCGTAATGTTCAATCAGAGGCTCGCGCGGCGCGCCGGCAGCTTCGGCTTCTGCCTTGGCAATTCGGGCGATTGCCGCCAAAACGTGAGCGCGGACTTCTGACTTATAAGTCCGCACGGTGAGCCCAAGCTCCGCGTCATCCGGAATAATGTTGTTCTTCGTTCCTGCCCGAATATATCCCACGGTGACGACCGCCATATCTCCCGGCTTCACTTCGCGCGAGGGAATCGTCTGCAGCGCGAGGATCGTCCGTGCCGCAATCACGATCGGATCGATTGCGGTATGCGGCGCAGAACCATGCCCACCCTTGCCGTAAATCGTCATACGGAGCGAGTCCGCGTTCGCATCGTAAATACCGGGAGAAATCGCGACCTTTCCCGCCGGCTGCAAATTGTAAACATGTAAAGCTACACCCACGTCGGGTTTGGGAAATCGCGTAAGCAAACCGTCCGCGACCATCGCCTTCGCGCCACTGATCGTTTCCTCCGCGGGTTGGCCGATCAGCATCAGCGTTCCATGCCACGTATTCTTGCTGCGGGCCATGATCTCGGCGGTGGCAAGCAGTGAAGCCATATGCAGATCGTGCCCGCAAGCATGCATCACAGGAACGTCGTGTCCCGCATCATCCTTCGTTCGGATTTTGCTGGCATATGGCAATCCGGTTTTTTCTTCCACCGGAAGCGCATCGAGTTCGGTGCGAAGCATGATTGTTGGCCCGGCGCCATTTTTAAGGATCGCCACAACTCCGGTGCCGCCTACATGTTCGGTGACTTCGTAGCCAGCGTCGCGCAAACGTGAAGCCAGTTTTGCCGCCGTTCGCGTCTCATGCGACGACAACTCCGGGTTCTGATGCAGGTCGAGGTAGAAGGCCTTGGCATCGGCAAACACGCTGTCGATCTCTTTGGAGGGCGGATTCTGGGCGAATGCAAGCGTCGCGAAAACGATGAGCAAAAGGACTTTTGAGCGGTGCATAGTCGCACGGATGATATCGGACTACCCCGTCGACAGCAAACGCATCCTTGATTCGCCAAACCATGGGAGCCTGCCCTGAGCTTGTCGAGGCGTCGGGCATTCCCGTCCTACGTCCTCACCACAGCCCGTGTGGGTCGGACATTCTTGTCCGACAAAGGATCAGCACAGACCGTCGGGTCCGACATTCCTGTCCTCCATCCTCATGACGAACCGTGTGGGTCGGACATTCTTGTCCGACAAAGGATCAGCACAGCCTGTGTGGGTCGGACATTCCTGTCCGACAAAGGATCAGCACAGACCGTGTGGGTCGGACATTCCTGTCCGACAAGAAAGCACCTCCGAGGCCTCCAAAACAGAGCTCATGGAAAAACGTTCAGAGTCGCGAACCGCGAGTTCCGTGGAAGAGCGGCCCTTAAGGGCCGCGTCTAAGTGGTTTGACAGCGAAAAGCGAGCTTTAGCTCGACAAAGAACGCTCCAGCACGTCCGGGAAGGGCACGAGTTCAGTTGTGCCAAATAGCGCCTTCCCCTTTTTCACTCCGAGCCAGCTGTTGCGAACAGCGGCGAGCGGTTGAAGTTAGGTCTACTGCGCTCCCGCATTTATCACAACCGTCAGCGGAGCAATCGTCTCCGGCTTCACGTACCTGTTCACCAGGAACCGCTTGCCATCTTTTGTCACGTCGTAGCTGAACAGGTCCGTCGACGAGATTGCCGCCCGGCCGTGGAATTGAAAAAGCGGAACTGGAGTGCCGGTCGAGAAAGTGCCAATCGTGCTCACGGGGACCGCAGTCATCATCCCACTCGGTCCGAGGTAGAAGAGTTCCTTCCCGTCTCCCCGCCAGCGTGGCTCGGTACCGCCGCCGCGCGAGACCTGCCACTTTCCCGCCGCTGCCGGAAATGTGGTGACGTAGACCTCCCAGTCGCCGGATTCATCGGAAGCATAAGCCAGCCATTTCCCATCAGGCGAGATTTGCCCGTTTGTCTGGTGCGCATTTCCTTGGAACAGGGGAGAAGGTTCTCCACCCTTCGCAGGCAGCAGTTCCAGGCGGTAGTTGGCGACGCTTTGCCGAACATACACAATCTCCGCATCGTCCGCAGACCAGGAATTCGGTATCGCATCTTCGATATTGCCCGCCAGGAGCAAACTGTGGTCGGCTTCAAGGCCGCTGGCCTTCTTCACAACCAGGTACGATCCTTGGGCGCTATTTTTTCGATACGCAATGCTTCGACCGTCGTGCGACCACACCGGCCCAACGTCCTCCGATCCATCGAAGGTGAATCGGCTGCTCGCAGAACCATCCACGCGTTCGATCCAGACTTCAACCGCGTTGGCTTTTTGATCGCTTACATCCAGAGCTACGCGGCTGCCGTCCGGCGAGAGCATCGGGTTGCACTGAACTTCGGGTTTACCGATGTGTCCAAGCTCTTTTCCCGAGCGGTCCATCCAGGTAAGGACCGACCTGGTCGCGCCCGAGGTGTTGTAAACCACGGTCCCATTCTGCGCTACAGTGACTGCCGCCCATACAACGGCTGGCTGGAAAGCGACATTCCTCGCCAGAAGGTCGGCGCTTCCAGAGACGGTTGCGCGCGATGGATCGAATGCCATGCTCACCAGTTGCTGATCGTCGTTCGCATAAAAAAGGCGGTCCTTCGAGACACCAATGCTCGAGTGGCAGCGAATCACCAGGCGCTTCTCCTTCGCATCGAGAGAACTTACGAAAATTCCGCTGGAGACGTCGGTTTTGATAGCGCCAAAACTTCCGGCCCAGAATAAAAAGTGATCGCCATCGGGCAGGAAGACCGGCCATCGGTGAGTGTTCTCATTTTTTTCGATCAGCTTTCCGGTCAGCGATTGTGCCCCGGTACCATCCGCATTTACCCGCCACAATTCACCGCTTGCATCCGGCGCATAGACGATCACTCCTCGACTGCTCCAACTTCCGCCTCGCGCGCTTTGTACGTGAGTGATCAATTGCGGTGTTCCGCCGCTGACCGAAATCTTTTGCAACTTGCTGTTGGCAAAGAAGGCTACATAGGCTCCGTCAGGCGACCAGAACGGATAGCTTGCACCTTCCGTCCCCGCCAACTGGCGAACTTCCGGAGAACCAATCTTCTGCACCAGCAAGACGGGCATTTGCGAATTCTCGTCCGGCGAAACATAGACGAGCATGGAGCCATCTGGGGAAAGCGCCATGTGGCTGACTTCACTTTGTATGGGAATGGCAAACTGCATTCTGTGTTGCGGCGCTGTCCGGCTGCTCACAAACCATGCCAGCGCTGCTCCGACACCCAGCGCAAGCGCCACCATTGCCCACGGGAATAAGGACCGGCGTTGAGTTGCCGCTCCAATCCGTTGCGCCGTGCTCGAGTCGGTTCCCGAAAGCGCACTCAGAGCGAACGACAGATCTTTCGCCGATTGGAACCGCTGCTCGGGATTCTTTTCAAGACAACGGTGAACAATGCGGTCGAGCGCCGGAGAGACGGGATGAACAGAGTCAGACATCTCCGGTGGATCTTCCCTTAGGACAGCAGTCATGGTCTCGGCGGGAGTGTCGCGACGGAATGCGCGCTTTCCCGCAAGCATTTCGTAGAGCACGGCGCCGAAGGCAAAAATGTCAGTGCGTGGATCGGCCAGCTCGCCTCGGACCTGCTCCGGAGCCATGTAGCTCGCCGTCCCCATGACCACGCCCGCAGACGTATGCGAACTGGTCAGGGTCAAACCGTCGGACGCGGCAACGGTCGCCTTTTGTGCCTGCTTCGCCAGCCCGAAATCAAGAATCTTGACGCGCGCGTCTCTGGTGACAAAAATGTTCTCCGGCTTCAGATCGCGATGCACAATCCCTTTTTCGTGCGCAGTCGCCAGTCCTTGCGCCATCTGGACTCCATACTCAATTGCCTTGCGCTGCGAGAGAGCCCCTTGGTCCAGGATCGTTCGCAGGGTTTCGCCCTCGAGCAGTTCCGATACCAGATACGGGGAGCCGTTCTGCTGCCCGACATCGAACACCGCAAGAATGTTGGGATGATTCAGCGCTGCAACCGCGCGCGCTTCTTGCTCGAAACGGCGCAAGCGATCGCCTTCCCGGGCAAATGATTCTGGCAGAATTTTCAGAGCCACGTCACGTTCCAGGCGGGTATCGCGGGCACGGTACACTTCTCCCATTCCACCTGCGCCTATCGCGGACTGGATCTCATATGGGCCGAGCGTGGTGCCTGGGGTGAGAGACATCGGTGCAGAATTATAGCCGTTCGGCTTTGGGGCACAATCAGCACCACAGCTTAATCTTGTAATCGATCTTTTTTCTCCCCAACCTGCTGAAACTAAACACCCCTGTTTGCCATCTAATTTATTGAACGGGCAGGGACATAGGGCAACGTGTCGGAGCCTCCGACGAAGGACGCGAAACCGGAAAATTCAGATCTTCGTAGCTACAATCCAACACCCGGGATTTCGGGTTTGGATTGCTAACCGTTAAAAGCTGGTAGCTGGAAGCTCATTTCTGATAAACTTCTAAGGTTTGTGCGGCGTCCAGCCATTGCACGCTCCCACCGTTAATTAAAAGACATCTCACTTTCGCCCGATAGGAGGCTAGTAGCTCCCGCCGGTCGGAGACAAAGAGGAACACATCGCTTTGGCCCTCGAAGATAAATTCGAAGATATAAAAAAGCTGATCGATACAGGCAAAGAAAAGGGATATCTCACGTATGACCAGGTCAATGACCTCATACCACAAGACGTTCAAAGCCCTGACGACCTGGAAGATCTGCTGACCACAATCGGAACGCAAGGCATTGATGTACTCGAGGGCCCGAAAATGCCCTCGACCGCTTTAGACAGAGAAGACGCAGAAGAGCTTGGGGAGGACGTTGAACTCGACCTGACCCCGGGCGCAATGGAAAAAACCAACGACCCCGTCCGCATGTACTTGCGCGAGATGGGAACCGTCCCGCTGCTCACCCGCGAAGGCGAAGTTGAAATCGCCAAGCGGATCGAGCGCGGGCAGAACCGCGTCCTGAAGGCGCTTTCGCGGTCGCCGATCGTGATCCGCGAATTGCTCGCCATGGGCGAGGATTTGAAAAAAGGCGTCCGCTCGATCAAGGAAGTGGTCACTTTCGACGAGGAAGAGATCACCGACGAAATCGTGCAGGCGCGCCTGAACGACTTCACCGGAAAAATCGACGAACTTGCCAAGGCTTACAAAAAGGCCATGCAGGTGCAGGAGAAGTTCGCCGAGGTTTCTCCGAAGAAAAATCCAAAGCCCTACCGCCGCATGCACAACAAGCTGGCGCGTGCGGTGATTGAAGTTTCGCAGGCAGTCCGCGATCTCGGCTTCACCAATGTCGAACGCAAGCGCCTGATCGACCGGCTGAATAAGACGGTCGATACCATGCGCTCGCTCGACCGCCAGGCACAGAACCTGGAAAAAAGAGCCGAGGCCACCCGCAGCGAGGACCAGCGCAAAGAGTACAAGCGCCAGTCCCGCACCGTCTATGCGGAACTCGAAAAGCTCGAGCAGGAAGTCGGCGTCGTGTTCCAGGAGCTCAAGCGCACGCAGCGCGAGATCATCCAGGGCGACATGGACGCCGAGCAGGCGAAGCGCGAGCTGATCGAGGCTAACCTTCGACTGGTCGTTTCAATCGCAAAAAAGTACACCAATCGCGGATTGCAGTTCCTCGATCTGATTCAGGAAGGCAACATCGGCCTGATGAAGGCGGTGGATAAATTCGAATACCGCCGCGGCTATAAGTTCTCAACGTACGCCACGTGGTGGATTCGACAGGCGATCACCCGCGCCATCGCCGACCAGGCCCGTACGATTCGAATTCCGGTGCACATGATCGAAACGATCAACAAGCTGATCCGCACCTCGCGGCAGCTGGTGCAGGAACTGGGACGCGAGCCTACGTCGGAAGAAATCGCCAAGCGCATGGACATTCCAGTGGCGAAAGTGCGCAAGGTATTGAAGATTGCTCAGGAGCCGATCTCTTTGGAAACTCCGATTGGAGAAGAAGAAGACTCGCATCTTGGCGACTTTATCGAAGATCGAGCCGTTGTGTCGCCGGCCGAGGCGGTGATCAACGTCAACCTGAAAGACCAGACTTCGCACGTGCTTCGTACCTTGACGCCGCGCGAAGAGAAGGTCATCAAGATGCGCTTCGGTCTTGAAGACGGCAGCGAGCACACCTTGGAAGAAGTAGGCCAGTCGTTTGCGGTCACTCGCGAACGCATCCGCCAAATCGAAGCCAAGGCGCTGCGGAAGCTGCGCCATCCGTCACGCTCGCGGAAGTTGCGGGCGTTTTTGGATGGGGTGAGGGACTAAACCTTTTCACCGCCGAGAACGCAGAGTTCGCAGAGAAGTAATTGAGGGCGCGCGAAAGCGCGCCCTTTATTTTCCCCCGTATTTTCGCCCCACAGTTCTGTCATTCCGTGCGAAGTCGAGAAATCTGCAGTGTTTTACAGGCGCCAAGCTCTCCATCAAACAACGAAACTGCAGATTCCCTCAGCGCAGCCAATTTTCAACTTGAAGGTGACGCACTCGGGAGAACTCCTTTTCATCGTCAGTGACAAGGGTGTACCCGAGAGCTAAGGCCTGCGCTGCGATGAGCAGGTCGTTGGCACCAATCGGCTGGCCGGCACGTTCGAGCTGTGCACGAATCGAAGCGTATGAAGCGTCGGCCGGTTTCTCCAGCGGCAGGATCTCCACTGCGCCGAGTACGGTCTCAAGCTGGGCGAATAAACGTAGCGACTGCTTCTTTTCCGCGCCATAGCGCAATTCCGCAGCAACAATGATGCTGGTGCAAACGTTGGCTTCTCCGACTTTGAAGATGTGTTCCGCGATCTTTCCCTGGGGATTGCGGACGAGATCAGAAAGTATGTTCGTATCGAGAAGGTAGCGCATTATAGGTCTACGGGATCGGGCAGGCGATCAGGAACCTGCGGAAACTTTTCGCGCAGCGGCTTGAGCCCAGCCAAAGCGGCCCGCAGGGATTTTGCGGGCGCAGGTTCAATGATCAAACGTTGACCCTCTTTGCGCATAATGGCGTCTTCTCCGGGGAGCTCAAATTCCCGCGGGATACGCACAGCTTGGTTGCGTCCGTTGCGGAAAACCCGGACATGTCGCTCGGAACCTGGCTCCTTTTTATGCATATGCGTAGCATATGCCTGCTGTAGTATCTTCGTCTAGCCAAATCATACAGAGTCTTGACCCAGACCTATCGTCATTGCCAAGGAAGCGCACGATCCCGCGAAGTCGCGGAATTTGCATTTCATGTACGCGATTTCGGCTCAAATGAATTCAAGGATGAACTGCAGATCCCTCCCCGCGTGCTTGGATTGACGGGTCAATCCAATCACTTGGTCGGGATGACAGTTTTATTAGAACGCGGACTTGTGTGGTACTAAAAGCGGTAGGCTAGGAGCCGAGGAGCTTCTTCTATGCCCTATTCCTTCCTCGTCGAAACCTATGCCACGGAGCGGATCAAGGTGCTCAGCGTGTGGAGCGAGTTCCGCGACGAAGATTTGCCGGTGCGGCCGCATGCGACCGATGCTCGCGGGCGGAGCGTGCACGAGCAGATGGTGCATCAGTGCGTGGGCGAGAACCTGTGGTTCATCAACATGCTCGGGATCGATGTGCAGGCGCCGCCCTTGCCTGAGAAAGAAACGCGCCTGGAGTTCATCCGGCGCTACGCCGAAGACAGCGGTAAACGCCTTGCGATGTTACGAAAAAAAGACGACGCATGGTGGGAAGAAGACACGAAGTTCTTCGACGCCCGGCGCTCACGTGCGTGGATCATGACGCGGCGGCTGTGCCACACCTCGCATCATCGCGGGCAGCAGATGGCTATGTTACGCATGCTCGGACGCTCGCTGCACAGCAACTACGGTCCCACGGCGGACACCGGCGGCCTCATGCAAAATCACGCGCCGACTATCTACGCCTATCCCGATGTGGACGCTCTGCTCGACGGAGAAGCTGCGGGAGGGCGCAAGGCGAGTCTGCCGGGAACGGGAGGGAAGAAGGTTACGGAAAAGGGTAGGGCCGAGATGGTGGCTTACCGGCCACAGGCTTCGATTGTCGTATTATCTCCGCCGCTGAGTCGCGTGCATCATCCGCCAGATCCCCAACTCCCTTTCCGCTTGCGCGGGACCAGATTTAAGCAACTCGGTAATGCGCATTGCTGGCACGATGTAACTGACACCTACTGATGCATCATTACCTAGTGAGACTTGTTGGGCACCTGTGACTAGGTCAAACGGAAGCTCGTTGAGGAATCCTCCCGCAAGGATCCCGAGCAGATTGAGTTTTTGTCCCAGCATTAAGGAAGAGCCGCGCAATCCACCCAAACTGAGGAAAACTGGTGAACCGCTATTCCCAGGCCAACTTTGCAACTCCGCGATGAAAGCCTGCTGCTCGCCTGTAGGTGTCGCAATCTTTTCATCTGTCATCAGAGCGAGGGTGCCGCGCCGGATGACAGGAAAATTACGTTTCGCTCCATAATACTGCGCCATCAGGCCGATGAAGTAGAGGCTATCCCCTTCCTCTACTGCACTCGTCTTCAAAGTTGCATCGTCCACGAACATGTCCAAAGGGATTACCTTCATTGCGAATTTACTCTGATCGACGGCTATCGGAGTGGCAACTACATCATCTGCGTCATTGCCGGAATGTAGCCATAAGAGATTACCCTTGCTGTCAGTCACAGGTAGATCGAGGAAATCGAATGCCGGATCAGCGCTGGTGTCGTTGACGTTAATTCGTAAGCGAATGCTAGGCAAAAAAGTGCCGTCGAAGTCCCGTAACACGTGCTTCGCAGTAACGAAGTATCCGTATAGCCTTGGCGTAAGGCGGACGTCAGGATAACCGACGAAAAAACCTGTTCCTAGCGCTCCCTTGAGTTCGGCCCGATGTCCTAGAGGATCCTTGATTACCGTCTTGTCGCGGTTAAGTGGATGTGTGGTTCCGAACACAAAGGCGACGGTTTCTTTCTGATCTGCAATGGACTGCGCCCGTGCGAATGAAAGGATCAGGAGTGTGGTCATTGCCAAGCAGAAGGCACGCATAGTGGAACTCATGAGCGAATATTAGGCGAAGATGGCCCTCTGTGCAACTGTGAAAAGACAGCACAATTCGTGGATTTCTCGATCCCAATCTGCCCCGCAGCGCATGGCCTTATGGAACTTCTGTCGGCTAAAGCCCGCACAAATAAATCACCTCTAACGCGGCCATAAATGGCCGCTCTTCCACGGCGCTCCTCCGATACCTATCCCAGAGCAACGACGGTTAGGTCTCTTCAATCGGCCAGCCATTGCCGGCGTCTGTCCGTAATTGATACGGACGGGTGGCCCGCCTTACTCGGCGTTCTTCTTTCTCGACACTATGACATCTGAGGGGTGCCCCACTCTTTCGCGGTGTGTGCGAAAGGGTGGGCAGCACGAGCCTCAACTCCGTATCGACAATCCAACACGGGTTCCTAATTCCCACCCTTCGAAAACCGCGAAGGGTGGGGCACCCCCAGTTGTGGTGAGTTCAGAAAAATCAGCTTGGCTCCGGTCCGAACCTATGACGATTGCTGTTCGCGGCCTTCGCGGGCGAGGGCGCCCGCACCACACGAGCTCTTCCCGTTTTGGGCATGGTTTCCCGATCTGTGGCGGAATTTGCTTGCTTCGGGCTTCTCAGAAAATTGAAATAGAGAGATAAGGCTCTTCGACTTTCCCCTCAATTTCGCTCGCGGCTTCGGCATTCCTACGTGCTTATGGCGCAAAGACAAATGCAGGTCCCTAGACTACGAAGATCATTTGCGAACAAATGATCTTCTTCGCTCGGGATGACAAGTTTTGGTGGAAGCCGCTCGGGATGACAAGTTAGGGAGAGGGCGAGGAATCAGCAGACAAGCTCAAGTGCATAGGTCCCTCGACTCGGGGATCATTCGCATGCGAATGATCCCGCTTCGCTCGGGATGACAGAGCATGCGAGAGCGATCTCGGACAGGTCCGAGCCACACGGATCAATTTGTCGGACAGGAATGTCCGACCCACACGAGCAACGTCGGACGGGAATGTCCGACCCACACAGTTTTTGAAGTTGGCAGTGATGATGAAACAGCAGAGGCCGGAGATTATCAGGGACAACAAGAAGCGCGGGGAGTGGGCGGAGTCGGTGTTTGCGGCGCGGGCGGCGGAGAATGGGCTGGCGGTGAGCAGGCCGGCGGGGGACTCGGAGAGTTTTGATTACGTGATCGGCGGCCCGGGAAAGTTCGTCGCGGTGCAGGTGAAGTGCACGATCGCGAAGATGCCGAATGCGAAGGGATATATCTGCAACTTGAAGTGCAATAACAAAAAGTATCGCGAGGGGTCGTTCGATTTTCTGGCGGCGTACGCGATATTAGAGGACACGTGGTACATCGTTCCGGAGGAGGCGATTCGCGGTCTGGGGTCGATTTGCCTGTGCAGCACGATGCCGAAGTATGAAAAGTATCGGGAGGCGTGGGAGCTGTTGCGGGAGGCGTCGGTCGGCGAAGAAGACCCCCTCAAGCCAGAATCAGGCTTGAGTGGGCCACCCATGGATGAGTTTGAAGACGCGCCGAGAGGTCCGGCGTTCGCGAGGATGCAGACAGCGATGGAATCGTTTCGTGGATATTTGGAGAGAGGGGGCCGTTGATGCCCTTTCCTGTTCCTGTTTTCCGACCCCAGGAAAGCGCAAAGTCAAAATCCCCACCCTGTCTCGCCAAAGACGGGCGAGACAAGGATTGGGGCACCCCGGAATTGTTTACAGATCTCTAAGACAACATACGTCACAGACGATGATCGTGCGCTATACTTCCGCGCGTTAATGTCATTGATGTTCAGGGAGGAACAAATGACCTTCAATCGCCTCGTATTCACGTTCGCAGCTGTCGTCTGCATACTGCCCTTCGCCGCACGACACGCTTTCGCATCGGACAAAGACGATATCGTCGCCACCATTCATCAATTTGCCGACAACCTGGATCCGAAGACCATCGATAAGGCGCTGGCGACGTGCGACTCGCAGACGTCGATCATCGACGAGTTTCCTCCGCACCTGTGGAACTCGTGCGCGGATTGGGTGAAAGCCTTTGGCGAGTACAACGATAAGAACGGAGTCACTGACACCGTCGCCAAGATCGGCGCGCCGTGGAGCGTGGACGTGGAAGGCGATCGCGCCTACGCGGTTTCGCCTGCGACTTACACATACAAGCAGCAAGGCAAGCTCAACAAAGAGCTGCACGCGGTGTTTACGGCGGCTTTCCGGAAGACAGAGAACGGCTGGCGCATCACCGCCTGGAGCTGGTCGAAGCACTAGGAGCCACGCGAACTTTACCGGTCATGCGGTGCCCAAAAGATCAGTGTTGCCTTAATCGGCGTCCGCTTTGCTCTTGAGCAGTTGCTCCAGGCGGTTGAGCAAGTACTGCGGATCTTCCTCGCCTTTGCGGATCCAGAGGTCGGCAAGGCCCAGGCTTTCGTCAAGGAGCTCGCCGTATGCGGAAAGAATAATGATAGGGACTGAAGGATTGATTTTGCGGATTTCGCGCGCCACTTGCAGGCCGTTCATATCGGCCATCCAATAGTCGAGCACTACGGCGTCGATCCGCTCCGATTTAAACGCCTTGATTCCCAAAACGCCCGACTTTGCGCCCAGAACTTTGTACCCGGCCTGTTGCAACAGATTTTGGCGTAACTGGAGGGCGGTCTGCTCGTCATCAATACAAAGTATGGTGGCGGTTTTGGGTCCCATTTCGATGGCGCGCACAGAATTATCGGAGGATAGCTTCGTTAGCTTCATACAGACCGGGCAATCCGTGCAATACAGCGAATCGTGTAGCTCTAAGCCATCGACGAATAACTAAGAAGAAGCCGGCCCGGTAGACTCCCGCACAACGATTTCCGGCTGGACGGCGATCTCTTTCTGCGAGTGTTGCTTATGCTCGAGCTGGGCCACGAGCAGGTCGACCGCAATCTCGCCCATCTTGTAGAGCGGCTGGCGGATAGTCGTAAGGCTTGGGTAATGGAAAGCGGCTGCCGGTATGTCGTCGAAACCGACGACAGATACGTCCTGGGGGACGCGCAATCCGCCTTCCTGAAAGGCGCGAATCGCTCCAATTGCGGAAATGTCGTTGTAGGCAAATAGTGCGGTAAAAGGGCGTTTCTTCTCCATCAACTTCTTGGCAATCGGATAACCCAGGTTCGGAGTCGAGTCGGTGCTGTCGATCTGGATCACAAGCTCGGGGTCGATTGTGATTCCGATTGCGTGCGCGACCTCTTCAACTCCCTTCCAGCGGACCTGAGCGTCGGCGCTTTCCGGATGTCCTTTAAGGAATGCGATCTGCCTGTGTCCTAGCGCAACCAGGTGTTTCAGGGCGAGCTCGGCCGCGTGGCGGTGATCGAGGACGATGTTGGTTACACCTTCGTTTTCGGTGTGGCCGGGAATTGAAACCGCGGGTACAGGCAGCGAATGCGCCAGGTTGAAATCCAGGGTGATTATGCCTTCGGCCCCTCGCTGCATGAGTACCCGTGCATATTTGTCAAACAGATCTGGATCGTGCCGATGTACGCCGGTGACAAAGAAATAGTTCTTGCGGCGGGCGCTGTCCTCGATTCCCGCAATGACGGTGGAGCTGTAGCCATCACCAATTTCGTGCGCGATTACGCCGATCGTGAAGGTCCGCTGCTTGCGAAGAGAGCGGGCGAAGAAGTTCGGGCGATAGTCCAACTTGCGGGCGGCGGCGACGATTCGTTCGCGGGTAGCCTTGGGAATGTGCCTGGCAGAGGGGGCGTCGTTCAGCACGGCCGACACAGTTCCCGCCGAAAGACCGACGTGGGCCGCCACCGCTTTCAGGGTCACATTCGGTGCTGTCGGCTTCCTTTTGTCGGTCATACTTGCCAAAACGTTATCCTAGAGCTTTGACGGCCCAGCATGGAAAGCGTTTCATTATATGGCAAACCTGCAATTTAGGGCGGCGATCGCGGCCATTTTAGCTGCGCAAACCAGCCCTCCAGAGCAAATAGCTGGTGCTCTCTTTGATCAAGGCGGTTGCCCGCACCCAGACCGATTTGGGGGTTGAATCTGGCCGGGGAGCGAGAAAGACCTGCAAACCCTGATGGGCCAGCAACATGCGAATACGAAACATATGGTAAGCGTCGCTCACCGCGATGCACGCCGCCATGTGGTTTTGCCGCATCATCGCCGCTACCGTCTGGGCCGACTCCGCGGTATCGTGGGCATGAGTTTCTTCCATCAGCGCGGAGGCGGGAATACCCTTTCGCATCAGGTAGTCATGGCCCACTCCGCCTTCACTGAATTTGGGATCGGCTGCCGCACCGCCGGTAGTGATGACAACCGGCGCCAGCCCCTGTCGGTAAATCTGAAAAGCGTGATCCAGGCGGGCGCGAAACACCGGGGAGGGCCGGCCGTCGTACTCCGCGGCTCCGAAAACTATGATGGCGTCAGCAGGCTGCAGTTCCTGCTTGTGAGAATCGCGCAGAATTTGCAGGGAAATAAAGCAGAATCCGCCGACCACGACAGCAGCCGCGATCACTGCCGTCCAGAACTGCCAATGCGCAGATATTCGCCGCACTACGGCGTTTCACTCACCCTTTCGCGAAAAATTCCGAGATCTCCGAGGACGGGATCGCGCCCTCGCGCAGCACCTTCCAGCGGGCATCATCGTCGGTGAGATCGACGATGGTAGACGCGATTTCGCGCGGCGATTCTCCTCCATCGACGATGATTGAAATCCGCGTTCCCAGTTGGTCGCGAACCGCGGCCGCGGTTGTGCACTCCGTCTCGCCGCTAAGATTGGCCGAAGTCGCGGTGATCGGAATCTGCGCTGTTTTCACTACCGCCAGTGGAATCTGGGCGTTGGGCACTCGCAAAGCCACGTTTCCGGTGTTGGCCGTAACTTTAAGCGGCAGGCGCGACGCCGCTTTCACGATGATGGTGAGCGGTCCCGGCCAGAATTTCTTGGCCAGAGCGTAGAACTCGTCAGGCAGCGGTTTCGCCAGGTCTTTTGCCTGGTCCACATCCTCAATCAAAAGCGAAAGCGGCTTGTGACGCGAGCGCGATTTGATCTCATAGACCCGATCTACGGCCCGCAAGTTAAAAGGATCGGCCGCCAAGCCATAGAAGGTGTCGGTCGGCATGCCCAGAACTTCCCCGGCGCGGATCTGGTCGGCGGCATACCGGATAAGAGAAAGCTCCGGTTTTTCGCTATTGATTTTCACCATTTCCACGCGCAATTCGGCTCTCCTGGCTGGGATATTTGCGAAAGTAAAGATAACACGAGCACCCGTCTCTCGCCGAGTAACGCGTATGATTTCCCATTAGGAGAGGCATGTGAAAAACGTCGCGCGGACGCGCAACCCAGGCGAAGACTCCAGCCGGTTGCGGCGAATCGAAGGCCGCCACAACTCCCTTCTCAAGGAGCTGCGGCTGGCATTCCATCGCAACGAACTGACCCCCTCGGGTGAGTGCGCGGTTGAGGGCTTTCGCATCATCGAAGAGGCCATTCGCAGCGGACTCAAACTTCGCGCGGTTTTCATAAGCGAATCCGGCCAGCACCGCGCCGCCCGCCTGTTGCCGCAAGTCCATTCGCATGTGGAAACCGTTTTAATCCCGGACAAGCTGTTCTCAAGCGTCGTTCCCACTGACGCTCCGCAAGGCGTAGCCGCGCTGGTTCACGTGAAGACCCATGACTTCGAAGACCTGCTTGGCAGCACAGCCACCGGCTGCTTGCTGGTGGTTGCCGGACTCCAGGACCCCGGTAATCTTGGAACAATGTTGCGTTCAGCCGAGGCTTTTGGCGCCAAAGGCGTGCTGCTTGGGGAAGGTACGGTGAGCGCGTACAACAGCAAAGTTGTCCGGGCTTCGGCCGGCTCAATTTTTCGAATTCCAGTGGCCAAATCCGAGTTGAAACCTGCGATTGCCAAGCTGCGGTCGCAAGGCATTCGCCTGATCGCAACTTCATCTCATAAGGGAACGCCTCTGCCAGAAGTTGGGCTGAGCGGTGATGTAGCAATTTTTGTCGGCAACGAAGGCGCCGGCGTTGACAAAAGACTTTTGCCTGAGATGGATGAGTTGGTAATGATCCCGCATTCGGCGCGGGTTGAATCTCTGAACGCCGGAATTGCGGCAAGCATCATTCTGTACGAAGCGGCAAGGCAAAGGGCTTAATCAACACGGAGACACAAAAAGGCATTTGGTAATTGGGAAATTTGGTAATTAAGTAATTTAGAAACACCATATTTCAATTACCCAATTACCAAATTACGAAATTACCCAATTTTTCATGAGTCTATTTCAAGCAATCCCGGGTGGGAATGAAGCGAATGACCGCAGCCGTCCGCTGGCCGATCGCATGCGGCCGCGCACGCTCGATGAATACGTGGGCCAGGAGCATCTGATCGCTCCCGGCAAACCGCTGCGCGCGCAAATCGAGCGCGATGACATCGGTTCGCTCATCTTCTGGGGACCGCCTGGCACCGGCAAAACCACACTGGCGCAAATCATTGCCCGGATGACGCGCGCGGAGTTCATCGAATTCAGCGCCGTGCTTTCGGGGATCAAGGAAATCAAGCAGGTCATGGCTGACGCCGAAAGAGCCCGGCAGTATGGGACACGCACCATCGTCTTCGTCGACGAAATCCATCGCTTCAACAAAGCCCAGCAGGACGCGTTCCTTCCCCACGTCGAAAAAGGGAACATTCGCCTGATCGGCGCGACTACAGAGAATCCTTCTTTTGAGATAATTTCCGCGCTGCTCTCTCGCAGTCGCGTTTACGTTTTAAAGCCGCTCACTGAAGATCAGATTGTGCTTTTGCTGCAACGCGCTTTGGCCGACTCGGAACGCGGACTGGGTGAGATGAAACTACACGCGGACGATGAAGTACTCCGCCAGATCGCCGCTTACTCGAGCGGGGATGCGAGGAGCGCGTACAACGTGCTGGAGGTTGCAGCGGCGCTCGTCCTGGATCATTCAGAGTCATCCCACCCTCCGAAAACCTCGAAGAGTGGGGCACCCCCAAACTTGGAAACTTCAGGGTTCAGAGAGATAACACCCAACATCGTCAAAGACGTATTGCAGAAGCGTGTGTTGCTCTACGACAAGGCAGGAGAAGAGCACTACAACCTGATCTCCGCCCTGCACAAATCCGTGCGCAATAGCGATCCTGACGCATCCTTATATTGGCTGGCACGGATGCTTGAGGCCGGGGAAGATCCGTTGTACATCGCGCGCCGAATTGTGCGGATGGCGGTCGAAGATATTGGACTTGCCGATCCGAACGCCCTTTCTCTCTGCATGGCGGCCCGCGATGCCGTCGATTTCATCGGCATGCCGGAAGGCAATCTCGCGCTGGCCCAGGCTGCGGTTTACCTTGCGCTCGCACCCAAATCGAATGCCCTTTACACCGCCTATGGTGAAGTTCAGCAGGATGTGGAGCGCACTGCCGCCGAACCGGTTCCGCTTCACCTGCGCAACGCTCCCACCGGGCTGATGAAGAATCTGGGCTACAGCAAGGGCTACCAATATGCGCACGATCTGGAAGAGAAGATTGCGGACATGCAATGCCTTCCCGACAATCTGAAAGACCGTCACTACTACCAGCCGACAAGCGAAGGAGTTGAAAAACGGATCCGCGAGCGCATGCAAGAAATTCGAAAGATCAAGTCACGCAAGCAAGAGGAACCGAATCATATCCGCGATGAATCTCGCTAAACAACATGCATCGCATTGTTCGAAGGGCTCGCCGGTCGGGTGGTTGCTGAGCATCCTCGTGCTCGTCATGCCAGTGACGGCAAAGCAGGTCACCCTTCGTATTCCCTTGCAGCCGGGAGAACCGGAAGAGATCGCCATCGTGACCTTTGACGATGATCGCGTCTCGGCTGCCGACGTGAAACACTGGATACTTCTCGATCAGCACGCCTATTACTCAGAACCAAGCGCTCCTGCATCTGCCAGCTGCGAAACGCCGATTCCCGAGCTGGAGCAAGAGTTCGTGAGGGCTCGGCAGCTGCTTGACGACCTCGATCCCAATAAGTTCCCCCCGGAGCTAAGTGGCGTTGCCGCCTACTTCAAGGACTCGCAGTCGCTATGGCTTTGGATAGGAGAACAGAAACTGGAATTTCTAAAGAACAACAAAGCGCCAGATACCGAATACAAGGCTACAGACCTCTCACGCTGTCAGGTGCACCCCGAGACTCTAGATAGAGCACAAGCCTGTCATCAGGTTAACTACGTTTGGAATAATTGTGTCGTGCAGACAATGACGAAGGAACTGGGCGCTTATCCGACAGCGCAATGGAAAGCATTCCTCGATGCCTATGGGATTCAAGAACGCATTGAATCAACGATAGGTGACTAACCGCCAAAGTAGCCCTATCGGAACCGCGCCCGGTGTTCCTTCAAAATACAAAGATCCATCACAACGAAGATTCCGGCCTTTTGCGCCTTTTCCGCAGCCGGTTGATTGATGACTCCCTCCTGCATCCATATCGCGGGAACTTTCAACTGAATTGCCTGATCGACAACTTCTTCGACAAACTCCGGCCGCCGAAAAATGTTGACGATGTCGATCTTCTCCGGAATATCCAGCAAGGAAGAATAGGATTTTTCTCCCAATGCCTCAGCAATGCTGGGGTTAACGGGAACGATCCGGTATCCCTGCGACTGCATGTAGGCGGAGACGCCGTGGCTCGGGCGAAGCGGATTGTCGGAGAGACCAACGACAGCAATGGTCTTCGCGCGCTGCAAGAGATCGCGGATCGGGTCAGCACGGGGATCAGGGGCCAAGCCAACATTTTAGCCCGTTGACGCGGTTAGTTCTTACTAGCAGTTTCCATCTTCTGCTTGAACATTCGCAGGGCAAGTTTGCGGATGGTTTCCGAGACTTCTTTGTTGCCGGATAGATTTTTCAAGTCCTGAACCAGCAAATTCTTCATGAGGCCGAGCGCAACATCGAGCGGCGTTCGGGGATTGCATACCAGATTGCGCACGACCGCATAATTCTTCGCAAAGCGGCGCTTCATGGGGATGGCCCGCAGCACGGCTTCGAGTACGTTTTTCTGCGACGCAAATTTTTCTACTTCGCCGTCGGTAATTTTCGGCGAATCGAGCACCGCCAGCGCAACCAGCTTTGTGCCGTCACGCACCAGGATGGAGCGCTCTTCCTTGGTGCCCTTCATCGCCAGCTGAATGCGACCTTTGATGTCGAGCTTGGCGATTTTTTGCAGCACGCTGCCGCGTTGCTCGTCTTGGGGGTTAGGAGTTTTTTTGGGAGCAATTTTGGCCGGAGTCGCGCTTGGCTTGGCGGCGCTCGCCGATGCTCCTGCGGCTGCCGCGGCTACCTGCGGCTCGGCGGGAATCTCTTCATGAATTCCGCCGAGAGGCTGAAAAGGCTTGTCGCCTTCAGCCACAATTTCAGCCTCGTGTTCTTTCAGATATGCGGTGACCGCAGTCTCTGTTTCCGGATCGGAAGCAGTATCAGGTTCCGGCGAATTTCCGGCTGGCTTGTTTTCTTGCGAACTCGGCTGTACTGGACTTTGGTCGACCGGCTCTCGTTTGTGCTGCGCGGTGGCAAGCGAAGCGGACGTTGCGGGTTCGGGCTCCGCAACCACTATCTTTTTCCCGGTAATTATTTCCTGCACTCGCGAATTTTGTAGGCCGCTGAGCTCCTTGTTGCCACTCAATTCGTTGAGGATCGGCCGGGCGCTGCGAACGCGCGGGCTCTCGAGCATAGTGTCGATGAGCTGGCCTTTCGATGTGGCTGCAAGTTCGCACAGCTTGTTTGCTGAAACCGACGGATTCTCGAGCAGGAGAGGAAACAGGGTCGGCCTTAGATTCTTGGCGGAAACCCAATAATCCAACACCTCTTTTGGCGTAGCCGGATTTGATGCAATCGCTTTTGCCGATTTCTCGTCCCAACCGGCGAGCGTGACGCGCGCCTGCTCGCCGAAAATTTTGTTGTTGTCGGCGAGGTAGACGAGAATTTCGACCATCTCTTCCGCGGGCACATTGAGCGCGCCTTTGGCTGCGGTCATCATCTGGTGGGAGGGCAGTGCGTTGCGGCGAATTAAATCCAGTTTCCCAAGCATAGGTCTTCCTGCGCAGATTACTGCACCTTATAGGGTCTCGCATGAGACTCCGTGTCGCTAGGGTTTTTGGCGTCTGCGGGGTTACCGAAGGCACTAAGACTGTCGTTCGGGGGTGCCGTCGCCAGAGCTGCTGCCATCCCGCCGCATTCGGAGATAGGCACGAATAAACGGCTGAAGGTCGCCATCGATCACGCGATCCACGTCGCCGACTTCAGTTTTGGTGCGGTGATCTTTGATCAGCCGGTAGGGTTGCAGCACGTAAGAACGGATCTGCGAACCGAAGTCGATGTCGAGCTTCGATTCTTCGATCTTCTTTGTGGCTTCGCGTTTTTTCTCCATCTCGAACTCGTAGAGCTTGGAACGCAGCATGCTCATGGCGCGGTCTTTATTCTTATGCTGGGAACGCTCGTTCTGGCAGGCGGCAACAATGCCGGTTGGAATGTGAGTGATACGCACCGCGGAGTCCGTAGTGTTAACGTGCTGTCCGCCCTTGCCGCTGGAACGATAGGTATCGATGCGAAGGTCTTCTGGTTTGATTACGACCTCGATCGATTCGTCGATTTCTGGTGAGACGAAAACGCTGGCAAAAGATGTATGACGCCGCTTGGCTTGATCGAAAGGAGAGATGCGCACCAGCCGGTGCACGCCAATTTCGCTGGTCAGCAAGCCGAATGCGTACTGTCCGTTCACGCCAAACGTCGCGGATTTGATTCCCGCTTCTTCGCCCGGCTGATAGTCATAGAGGACGGTCTGAAATCCCTGGCGCTCGGCCCAGCGCAGGTACATGCGCATGAGCATCTCGGCCCAATCCTGGGATTCGGTTCCGCCGGCCCCCGGATGGATGGTCACAATTGCGTTGCGTCCGTCGTTGTCACCAGAGAGCAAAGTTTCGGTTTCGAGGTGATCGACGCGTTCGCGAAGCGCATCGATTTCGCGTCGCAGGTCGGGCTCGACGCTTTCGCCTTCGCGCGCGAGATCGAAGTAAGCAGAGATGTCATCGGTGCGGCGGACCAGGTCGGTCTCTGTGGCAAGCAGGTCCTCGAGTCGCTTCTTTTCGCGCATGACTTGCTGTGAGCGCTGCGGATTCGACCACAGATTTGGATCGGACGCTTGCTTGTCGACTTCTGTCAGTTGCTGGCGGAGTTTGCCGGCGTCAAAGATACTCCCGGAGTTCGCGGACCTTTTGCTGCAAAGCCGTGTATTCCTGCTCGAATTCCTGAATCATGCCTGGCGTCTGCCTTTTCCGGGAGTGAGGGCGGCGAGAATCGCGCCCAGAGAAATTATCGCACAGCCGTATGCCAGCCAGTCGCCGTGGCGCGTGTAGAAGGTGGTTGCGCTTTCGAGCGCGTAAGAGGCCCGCAACACGGTGCGGATTTTGCGAGGAACTCGCTGCACAATGCGGCCCTCAGGGTCGATCGCCGCAGTCACGCCGGTATTGGTGGTTCGCAGAAGCCAGCGTGAATTTTCCATAGCCCTCATGCGTGCCTGCTTCAGGTGCTGGGCGTAGGCGCCACTGTCGCCGTACCAGCCATCGTTTGAGATGTTCACGAACACCTGCGCGCCGCGTTTGGCAAATTGCCGGACTTCGTCGGGGAAAATCGATTCGTAGCAGATGAAGACTCCCAGCTTCTCATCCCCTGCCGCCAGCGGCTCGCGCGAACTACCGCGCGAAAAGTCGCCGACTTCCTTGGTCAGGCCTCCGGCGAATGAAAGCAGATTCTTGAACGGAACGTATTCGCCGAATGGAACAAGATGCACCTTGTCATATCGTTCAAGAAACTTGCCGGTTGGATCGACCAGCACAGCCGAGTTGTAGATTTGTTGCGAAGAGCTGCGGGCACTCTCGACCGTAATGCTGCCTGCAACGATCCAGGTATTGTCGTTGGTGGCAATTTGCCGCAAGACCGTCCGGAACAATGGATCGCCGCTGTAGAACGGCGCGGGCGATTCGGGCCACACAACCAGATTTGGGGGTTGTGACCCGGTCGGAGCCTGGCTGATTTTGCCGAGATCGGCGAGGGTGTCGTCGTAGTATTGGCGGGTCCAGTCGGTGTTGTCGAGCACCGGAATATTTTCTTGCACCAGCAGCGCCGTTCTGTCGCCGACGAACTGGGCGGCTGGAATCCATCTCGCGGCTTGTAAAAGGACTGCGGCTGCAAGGGATGCAAAGAGCAGCGATTTCCGTTTTTCCCGGCGCAAAAGTAAAGCCGCCGCCACCGCTGCGTTGACGATCATGATTTCGAGCGAGAGTCCGTAGACTCCGGTCACGGTGGCGATTCGCGCGAGGGAAATGTTGTCGACTTGCGTGATCCCGAGAAGGTCCCAGGGAAATCCGCTGATCCGGGTGCGCGCCAATTCGATTGCGACCCAAAGAACGGGTGAAAGGACAAGCGCTGTTCGCTCGGACATCTTCGCCAGCAGGCTGACGCACAATCCGAATACACCATGATAGAGCCCGAGGTAGAGGCAAAAGAGAACCAGCAGCCCGGCGGCGCCTGAAGCGTTGATGCCGCCGTACTGCTTCATCGTGCTGTAGACCCAGTAGCAACTTCCGGCGTACCACAGGATTCCGCATGCGTAGCCGAGCAGAAATCCCTGCAGAGGAGTTGCAGGTAACAGTTTCACCGCGCCTTCCAACTGCAGCGTCTCTGGCCGGCGGGCGCGCAAAATCGCGATCAGCAACGGCGCGACCGCGATCCAGCACAGTACATACAAATTCGGCAGCGGAAAAATGACGACCTGCAATACAGCGGAGACAACGGCCAGCAGCCACGCTCTTCTTTCAATCGTGCGCATCGCTGAAAAAGGATATCAGGCGACCAGGAAAACGACGGGGAAAACGCACCCTCGTCTTAAGAATCGTCAGTTGGTAATTGTTTCCCTGGCGTCGAGGAGCAAAATGACAGTCGCGCAGCGACCCAATTCAATTGGCTCCAGCACGTAAGTGCTGGGAAAGCGCAATGGTGTGCACGATCCCGTTAGGGACGGCACAAAGCTGAAGTCAATGCGTTCTCGACGAACCCGACGATTTCCGAAGTTACATATCCGGGCGGCTCGACCACGAACACCGGCCGTTCCGAAGCGGCCAGGTCAATTTCCGGCCAACTCGCGCGCTTGCCACTCCGATGCAGAATTACCGCGTCTGCTTTCTCTAGAAACCGCTTTGCGGAAAGTTTAAAATCCTCCGTCGCAGGATCGAGCACCGATAAATAAAGATCCGGGCGAAGGAATTTCATGATGCTGTTGGATTCGAGAATGACGTTCTCCGCCTCGTCGAGTCGTCGCCGGATTGCCGGAATTGCCTGCCCCAGTTCTCCTTGCGCGGTTCGCACCCAAAATGATCGCTTAGCACCTGCAACCAGGAATCGCGAGCTGTCCGACTTTCCCGACCTGTCTTTTTCTTCGGTCATGGCCCACGCATGATCGGCAGTGGCGCACTGGCATGGCTTGCCATTCAATGAGCAGCGGCCATGGCCGAACTGCGTCACTTTGAATGCAGTCCAGTTGTATGAAGGCAACGCAGCAATCAGGCCGGCGACCACACTGGTCTTGCCGACGTTGCGCGAATGCCCGCCAACCACGACGATCGCCACTATTCTTCCCTCCTGCCCAACCGCGCTAAAGCAGCAAGGCTTTTCAGGTATTCGCGCACAGGCTTCGCCGGAGTCCCCCAGAATGCCACGCCTTTGCCGCGAAGAACTTTCTTCGGTAAAACTCCAGCCTGCCCGCCAAGCATCACGCCTTCTTGGATGCGCGCGTGTTCACCTACGCCAACCTGCCCGCCGATGATGACATTTTTCTCAATGGTGATGCTGCCCGAGAAACCCGCCTGTGCTGCGATGATGACGTTCTCGCCGATCTGGCAGTTGTGGCCAATGTGCACCAGGTTGTCGATCTTTGCGCCTTTGCCAATCCGAGTCACTTCGAGCGCGCCGCGGTCGATGGTCGAATTCGCCCCGATCTCCACGTCATCTTCAATTTCGAGTTTGCCCATTTGCGAGAACTTTTCATATCTGCCGCTCTCAGCGTCACGCACGTATCCGAAACCGTCGCTGCCGAGCACCGCGCCCGCATGAACGATCACGCGATCGCCAATCGTCGTGTTCGGATAAATCGTGACCCGCGGATAAATTTTGCAGCCTTGCCCGATGCGCACACCGTGGCTGATGACGCAACCCGCGCCGATCCAGGTGTCATTACCGATGCGTGCTTCATCACCGACGAATGCCCATGGATCGATGGTCGCCGACTTCGCGACGACAGCCGACGGGAGAACAATCGCATGCGGGTCGACGCCGCGCGCACGAGTCTCTCCAGCGTCAAGTAGTGCTGCCGCGCGAGCGAATGCCAGCTTGGGATGCGGCACGATCAACAAAGGCTTGGAGGACCTCGCATTCTGTGCGAATAAGCCGGCTATCACGGCGGAAGCGTGCGAGCGCAATGCATCGGCAAGGTGCTTTTCGTCTTCGACGAAAACGAGATCGCCATCCCAAGCTGTAGCGATGCTGGCAACTTTACGTACCTCGACTTGCTCGTCACCAACTACGCCCGCGGCGATTGACCGCGCAATGTCCTTCACCAGCATGGCCTTTGTTTTATACGTTTGTTCTGGGAAAGGAAAGGTCTAGACAAAACTTCTCATGCTCACTAATCCGCTCCTGCGCGGAGTCGAATCGGGTTCTGGGGGCAATGAGTGATCTTCCCGAATTGTCGTTTGCAGAGCTGTGATTTTTCCGGGCAGTCAGCGAACTCTCTCGTCCAATTTCAAAGGCTGCTGCTTCGTCTGGTGCGAGACTCTGTGGGTGGCGTGCAACCAAGTCCTATACTTCGTCTGGCCGCCCAAAACGTCGGAGGTGAAGCGAACACGTTTGGTGTTCTCTATAAGCTGAGGCCCTGAATACATTCGTGTATATGGTACGGGCGGAGGGGTCTGAATCGAGCTCAGATCCACAACAGCAACGCCGTCGCCGCTTGTTCCCGTGATCGCGACCAACACGTTATCGGTGCCATCACTGACAAGAGCGTCGTAATTTTCCGACAGGGACACCGGCAATGCGATTCGGCAGAGCAAGTTCCCAAGCCTGCCATCTAGCACGTCAATGCCACTGGTAGATGGCTGAAATAACAAAGTACCGTCAGGACTTAATTTAGCACCGTAAACGTATGCAATATTTAACGCTTCGCGATCGTTGAGCGCATAGAACGAGTCGGCATGGAGATTGTAGTCGTAGAGAAGGCCGGTGGCCACGAGCGTGGACTGGTCGGCCGAAAGGGCCAAATCGTCGTCCCCGTAGCAACAGCTTGGAGCGAAGGATGCTTCGACCCGCTGATCTGAGGCAGTGTCGATGTAGAAGACATCGCCATCGTCGTTAAAAAATACCCGACTATTGTCCGATGCTATAACTGTCCGTAGATTCGCATCACCGTTGAAACCGGTCCCTGCGATTTGATAGTTGGTGAAAGCCCCAGTGCTGGTATCCAATTTGAAGAACTGTCTTTGTCCCCCGATTCCCTGACCAATGGTCGTGAGATATACGATACCGCTGTCAGTAACCGCGACGCCGGAAGGTGTCTGGTTGCCTGTACCGGACAACGTGGAAAATTCTTTCACCGACGCTGGACTGGCTGGGTCCAAAAGATAAATTGCTCCAGCTACGGCGTCCGCCAAAACAAGATTCTTTCCGTTCGGGGACAATCCAATTCCCCATAACCTTTGTGCTGCTGGAATAGCGATTGGAGACTCCCACCCCACGGTCTTGGAGAAGACCCGAATTTGGTTCGAATCGGTGAAGTAATACAGATCGGTAAAGGCGTCGTAGATTCCTTGCGCCAGCGATGCCCCAGGCAACGGAAACTGCTTGGTAGTGGGAAGGTACGTCAGTCCAGAACTCGCGGAGGCGCTGCCGCTGTTGGTTGTGACGGTCACATCCGCAGAGAATACACCTGGTGGAATTGTATAGGCCAGTGCCTGCAACGGGAAGGGGGGCGATTCGACGGGATACGCATATGGCGCAAAGCCCGTAACGGGGACTGGATTGCCTCCGACGCTCACCTGCAAAGACGATGGACTGGCGTTTGCCTCCATCCTATGGACCGCGTTCGGCAATGGGCCTCCAACTCCTGTGCCAACTGGGCCGAACCCGTACCCATAAATGATGCCGGTACCACCTCCTTCACCCACCGACACGTTCGATGTGATTTCGACAATGGTCGGTCCATAACTGAAGCTCTCGGGAAGAACCTGCATACCACCGTCCGCAGTCGTCACATAGATGTCCGTTGGCCCTGGGGAACCAGCAGGAACCATGGCGGAAACGGAGCCGAAATTTCCATATGTATTTGGGCCGTTGACTCCCGAGATATCGGTGGAACCCTTCCCTTCAAAGTAAACGCCGCTCAGGGAGCCAAACGTGACAGGCTCAGTGATCGTTGTTTGGATCCCCCCTGAAGCGGGACCACTGGCTGGATCGAAGTATCCATTAGTGAACTGAGTTCCAACAGGCCCCCTGCGCATAACAGTCGTATCGATGAATCCGACTCCCTCTTCCATTGGCCCAACTAACAATCCAGTATCATCAGTTGCTTGAAGGTTCGGATTCTGGGCTGGCCCATATCCCATCCCTCCGTTGGTAATCGGTACGTTGATGTTCGGAAGCCAACCCACCTGTTGGCCGGTGGCAACGTCGTACGCGTAAATGATCCAATCATTTGGTACATAGAGAGTTTTTGAGTCTGCGCTAAACGCAAATCCTGCTCCCGTGGAGGTGTCGCCGCTGACTGGAAACTGACCGGCAAGAGCTAACGTTGAAAGGTCATATATCTGGGCGTAAGCATTGGGTGCTAAGGTCTCCGTATTAAAGGGCACCGCCAAATAGCGCCCATCCGGACTGATCCGAAAATTGACTGAAGGAAAGCCACCTGGCCCAAAAGTACTACTTTGGCCAGTGGACTCGTTAATGAAGCAGAACGGTCCGCTGTCTACGCTGGACAAGATTAATTTGGTTCGATCAGGCGTACGTGAAAGCCCGCCAGTGTTGCCAATGAACGCGCTACAGAAAGTGAGATCAAGAAACCGGGCGGGGGTGCGATCCGGCAACTCTGGATTCCACCAAATAGTGCCGCTTCACCACTGTTCCGTCAAGGGGAATGTCTCTAGAACCCTAGGGTCTGTGTCGCGGGATCGAGCTTGCGCTCAACTAACAAGTCGTAGGCCGGGTGGCCCACGCTTCACGGCTTGCACTACCACAACTGCGGGTGCCGCACCCTTTGCAATTTCCAAAGGGTGGGAACCTCGAGCGTTTGCGGCGTGGGATCGACTTCAACAGATTGTTAGAGAATGGTTCAGCGAACCCTAGTCACCAATACGGGATTGCGGATTTCCTCCCATCCAACCTACTCACATCCAGCCGATTTCTAAACGCACACGAGACAGCTTCTCGCAGCAGGAGTTTAGAAATGACGAAGTTTTTGCGCCCTAATGTAGCCCTGACCTTATTCTTGATCGCAGCCACCTGCGCCTTCGCCGCTACTCCGATCGTTACCGTAACCACCCCCACGAACAGCGAGACCGAGGGCTCTCCGGTCCACTTCATCGCATCTGCCAGCAGTCCTGACTGCGCCGACGGCATCTCGGCGATGCGGATTTACTCTGCTCCCGGGGTCTCTGCGTACACTCGCTATTCCAGCCAGATCAACTCATATATCTCGCTTGCGAACGGGACCTACAATGCGGTGGTTCAAGCCTGGGACCACTGTGGCGGCGTGGGCAAAACCACGGTGAAGATCAAGGTAGACGCGCAAGCCGCACCCGCGGGATTTTTATACACCGCGAACAGCGCGTACTGGAACAGCAGCAATCATGGCCCCAACTACATGATTGGCTACGAAATCGTGTCCGGAGGGAACGGCGCGCTGGCAATGACTCGGCAAGCTCCAGTGAATACAGACCTATACCCCATAGATGTGGCTTCTGATAAGGGCGGCCATCGTCTTTATGTGGGGAACTACTTCGCTTCAGATGTTTCTGCCTACTTCATTAACCGTCAAAATGGCTACCTTACTTCAGTTTCGGGGTCGCCGTTTGCGGCGAACCAGTACGTTGGCGCGGTGGCTGTCCATCCTTCCGGACACTATGTTTTCGCCACCAGGGACCAACACGAGGGCAACGATGGCGTTGCCGTGTTTCATGTCCAATCGAATGGATCGCTGGTGGAAATCCCCGGGTCCCCCTTCCCCACACAAAACGATCCGTCACAAATCGTAGTCGACCCGAGCGGAAAATACTTATACGTGGTCGATAGCGAGGCCTATCTCGACGCCTTCCAGATCAGCTCTGATGGTTCGCTCACCCCGCTACCCGGCGAGCCTTATCAGCTGACGACGAGGAATGGGTGCACCCCGAATCCGCTGGGCCTTATTGACCTCTTCGGCAAGGCCTTGTACACGGCCAATGGCGGCGATTATTCAATTTCGGGCTTCAAAGTGAACGCCATCACCGGCACGTTAACCCAGATTGCCGGCTCGCCCTGGGCCGACCCTCAGGAATGCCCGCCCGGAGGCGTCGTATGTCCTGGCGGCTGTAGCGCCAGTCCCGTGTCACTCGCGATTGACGGAAGCGGAAATTTTCTTTACGCGGAAGACGGAGCGACCGACGGCGTTACCATCTTTCGCATCAATTCCTCAGGCGCGTTGACCTATGTTAAAGATGAGGTCCTCGATTCCACCCTGGTTTGTGGTGAAATCCGTACCGACTCGGGCGGCAATTATCTATATGCCGCGTGTGGTCCCGATCCGGATTATGAGGTGAATGTAAATCCGGGGTTGGACGAGATATGCATTTACGTGATCAACCATACGACTGGCGATCTCACTGCGAGTCCAAGTTCGCCAGAACCGGTGCCGGAAACCGGCGGCGCCGTTCTCACTTCCTTTGCAGTGACGCCGTAAACCTAAGCAGAACAAAAAAGAGCTGCGTGGGAGCCTGATTTAGTCAGGCTCCCACACGCCCGGAGATGCGCGAAGTCGCACAAGACCGGGTCGCCGAAGACCCTAGATGCGTGGACGGTGAATCTGAAACTTGCACACATTTTTGCGCGCAGTTGCACGTCTCTGTACTAGGAGGATTGAGAAGAAATTTGGTTGGAATCAGTAGTGCCGGGAGGGGAGTTAAACCCCCAAGGAACTAAGCACGGGCGGATTTGATCCAGGCGACAATATCTGGAAATCCTTTGAAAATTTTCAGCAGTTAACAGTCGCGAGAAGGACATGCTTGGTTTAGTCGTCGAGGTTGGCGGCGATCTACCGCGCAGAGTTTGCGCACAGCAAAGCAATCTTGCGAGAGGACCCGCTCCTGGACGATGTCCCTGATGTTCAGGCTCGTGGGTCAGCGTTGGGCACGGATGACCATGTACTCGTCCCAGGAGCTAGAACCGAACTCAAATCTGATGGAGAATAACGGGTCAATCTGCTGACACGTCCCAGGGACACCGACAAACATTCAGGAGCTAACAGTCTCATGACTTTCAATCGGCGCGAATTTCTCGCCATGGCTGCGGTGATGGGTGCGCACGCAGCATGGGGGCGCGGTTCGGGTTCACCATCGAGCGTTGCCTGGCACGAGCGGCGCGATTTGTACCCCGAGGGTGTCGCCTCCGGTGATCCTGACAGCAATAGCGTTCTGCTCTGGACGCGGCGCGCGCCCGCGAGTCCATCAGTTGAAGAACTTACTGTAGAGGTAGCGCTCGATGAGTCGTTTCGTAAAGTTATCGCAAAGCGCGCCGTCAAAATCTCACAAGCGGCAGACTGGACTTGTCGCGTACTGGTAGGCGGTCTGAAACCGGCAACTGTTTACTGGTACAGATTTACTGACCGCCAGGGCTACGGCAGTCGAATCGGTCGAACCATAACTGCACCAAGCAACGATGATCCGCGCCCGGTGAGATTTGCGTTTGTGAGTTGCCAGAACGCCAACCTGGGCGCTCAGAACGCTTACCGCCGCATGATTTTTGAAGACGAGCGGGCCGACGAAGCGAACCGGCTCGGGTTTGTGCTTCACCTGGGCGACTTCATCTACGAACTAGTCTGGTATCCGGAGGACCGGGCCACCTACTACGATCGCCATGTTCGGGACATCGTTCGCTATCCGAAAGGTGAAAAGGTCGACGACTTTCACATCCCTGTGGATGTAGATGACTATCGAGCTATCTACCGCAACTACCTGCACGATCCGGATCTCCAGGACGCCCGGGCGCGGTGGCCGTTTGTTCCTATGTGGGATAACCACGAGTTCAGTTGGCAGGGATGGCAGTCGCTGCAAGTTTTCGACGGCAAAACGCGTCCGGCGCAGACGCGCAAGGTGGCGGCCATGCAGGCGTTTTTTGAGTATCAGCCGGCGCGGATGGCGAAGCCCAGCGGTCCTTCCCTTGAAAGTTTCGATCCGCCCAAAGTCGCTGATGTCGCGGTAACGAAATTTGACGACAACGGTCTCGGACAAGAACCGAATAATCTCGTAGCGATCAACAGCCTCAAAGGATACAGGACGCTGCGCTGGGGGCGGCATGTGGAATTGATCATCACCGACGAGCGAAGCTACCGCTCCGAGACTCCTGGAACGGACATCCCGGACGACGCTTTCTTCAACAAGGATTTCGCTGAGTTCATTCCGGAAGAGGTCCTGGAGATCGTTGACGCTGGGCGTGAATATGACGGCGGCAAACCTCCGGAGACGATTCCATTTGGCGATAAGAAGGTGCCGAACACTCAGAAGGATCGACCGCCGCAGACGTTTCTCGGCACGGAACAAAAGAAGTGGTTCCTGGATCATTTACGAGAATCGAAAGCGACCTGGAAGATATGGGGAAGCACCACCGCCACGCTGCCCGAGCGCGTGGATGTGCAGAACCTGCCATCAGGCATCACCCAAAGCAAGTGGCCCGGCGAAGCGTTTGGAAGCATGGGCGGCGGCGACATGGGCGGCGCCTTTTACGAACTAGGCCAGATCTACGATTTCGTTCGCCAGCATGAGATCACCGGGTTCGCTACCGTTGCCGGCGACAGGCACGCTTTCTGGGCAGGGCTGGCTGCGAAATCTCTTCCTCCAAAGCCTTATGATCCCGTCGGTGTGGCATTCGTCACGGGTTCGATTTCGGCTCCCGGCGCATTGGAAAGTTTTGAATATCACATCGCAAAAGACGCGCCATTACGGCCACTGTTTATCGGACAAGCCCCCGGCGACACCAAACCGCAGCCTACCATCAACATGCTGTTACGGCACGGCGTTCGGTCATGCCTGGAATACTGCAAGAGCGGAGACCTCGCGAAAGCACGGGAGCTCTCCAATCCAGGCATGGCGCCGCATTTGTCCTTCGTCGACGTGGGCGGACACGGCTATGCCATTGTCCAAGCGGCGGCGGATGAGCTTCAAACAGAATTCGTTTGCATTCCGCGCCCGGTGAGTCGCAGTGATCGCCACGATGGAGGTCCGATTCTTTATCGCGCACGTACCCGCAGCCGGCTATGGCGAGCGCACGATACGCCGAAAGTAGAGAGCACAGTGGTGGAAGGCGAAGCGCGATTTTCGGTGTGAGGGCGTACTGTTCGACCAGGTGGGCGGGCGACCCGCAGGGAAAATTAAAAAGGCATTAACCACGAAGGGCACGAAGTTGCACGAAGGAAAAGCAACAAACTACTAGGAACTATACCCTTCGACTTCGCTCAGATCAGTTGCGGCACGAAGGAAAACAAAACATCCTTTCAGAGTGTTGGACCCTAGTAACAGTAGCGATAGTTTTTTTACCTTCGTGTACCCTTCGTGTCCTTCGTGGTTTGTGATCTTGACTCCGACACCTGTGATCTAATTAGCACCTGATGAAGATTCTCGCCGTCATCCCTGCCCGGCTGGCGTCACAGCGCCTGCCTCGCAAGATGTTGCGTGAGATTCACGGGAAACCGCTGGCAGTGTGGGTCTACCAGGCAATACGAAAATCTGAACTGCTCAACGACGTAATCATCGCCACAGATTCAGAAGAAATTCTGGCGGCTTGCCAGAAACATTCCTGCAAGGCGCAGATGACTTCTGGCAAGCACCGCAGCGGGACAGAGCGCGTGCACGAGATTTCGCAATCGGTTGAAGCCGATGTGTACATCAACGTGCAAGGCGACGAGCCCATGATTCGCGGCGACCATATCGAGACGCTTGTCGAACTGATGAGAAATCCTGATATTCCTGTGGGCACATTGAAGACGCCCGCAGCGCCAGAGGAGATCGCGAATCCCAACGCGGTGAAAGTGGTTTGCGACAACGACGGCCGCGCGCTCTATTTTTCCCGCTCCACGATTCCCCACGATCGCGACAACTCAAGCCCAAAATACTTCAAACATCTCGGGATTTACGCCTATCGCAAGCAGTGGCTCGACCGCTTCGTTGCGCTGCCGGAATCGTCTCTGGAGCGGGCCGAGCGGCTGGAGCAACTGCGCTTGCTGGAAAACGGAATTCCTATCTACGTGGCTGAAACTTCCTTCGACAGCATCGGCGTCGATACTGAAGAAGACTTTTCGCGGGTGCTGAAAAAATTAAAGCCGAGGATTTTTCGATCCTACGGCTAAAAATCTTTCGCTTACGAGTTACAGTTACCGATGACCGTGCCCGCCTCCGCCGCTATGTCCACCGCCTCCGCCGCCGCTGTGGCCGCCACCACCGCCGCCTCCGAATGAAGCGTGGCCGCCACCGCCAAATGAGGCATGACCACCGCCACCCGAGGAGACATGTCCGCCTCCGAAGCCACCGGAGCTTCGCGCTCCTCCGAAACTACCGGCTGAGCGGCCGCTGAAGCCGCCGTAGTTCGAAGCGCGTCCGCCATACGACGGCATTGAATTTCCATACGAAGGACGGCCATAGGAGCCGCCGCCGTATGAAGGGGCTGCACTGGCGCGACCGTAGCTTCTCCCGCCGTATGAAGGCATCGAGCTACGTCCGGAAGAGCCACCGAACGCGCCCGAAGGCCGGCTGTAAGAGCGTCCGCCATCGTCATACGCGGGCGACCGGCTGTAAGAGCGGGCACCGTAGCTTTCCGATCCACGGTTGTATGCCTGATTTGCATAGCCACGGTTCGTGTAGCTACGGTTGTTGTTGGGAACTGCCTGCGACGGACGCGGCACGCTCATCTCACTCCGCGGTCCGCTGCTGCGAGGAGCGCTCGGCCGTGGTGCAGCCTGAGCTCCGCCTCTCGGCGAATAACTCGGGTTTGCCCCGCGTGGCGAATAGCTCGGACTGTCGCCACGCTGCGGCGAATACGATGGTCCGCCTCTCCCCATACTCGGCGATCCCATGGACGATGACGGTGGACGCGGTACGTTGCCCCGCGAAGCCATCTCTGGCGATGACATGCGGGAGCTTCCCATTCCATTGCTCGGTCTGGATCCGTTCATCGCCCGGCCACCGAAGTTTCCGGCATTCGGAGGACGCGGAACTGATCGCATACCCGCGTTTGGCATCGTCCGGGAATTAGCGTTCGGCATTGGCCGCGAGTTTACGTTCGGCATAGGCCGTGAGTTGTTGAACGCCGGCCCACGGTTTGTCGCACCCCGATTTACTCCAGCCTGATTTACTCCACCGAATCCTGGGCGTTGATTTGCGCCAACCTGATTCGGTCTGCCAGCGTTGCCGTTGAATCCGGCGCGCGCTCCCATGTTGGCCCGTGCTCCGCCATTGAACGATCCATGGTTGACCGAATTACGACCCGGCGCAGCTAGTCTGCTTACCACCGGCCGCGCGAATGCACGCGACGGCGGAATTGCTCTTGCTCCGGCAGACCCCAGCCTGCTGGCGCGGGTAGGAGCAACACCGAGCGAGTGAACTGCTGTCATGCGGCTCATCTGGTTTGGCGAAACCCGAATGTGGTTATGCGCAACCGAGATGGAGTTCACGATCGTGGTCCGCGACACTGCGGTGAATCCGCCGCGAACGTGCAGATTGTCATACCGCATGTTGAAACCGCGGCCACCGTCGAACCGGCCGCCTCTGAAGTGATGATCGTAGAAGCCATTCAATCCGAAGCGTCCGCCGGCGAAGAACCGGCCGTTGGTAAAGTTCACGCGGTTGAAGTAGAAGCGGCTCGCGCCATACCACGGAATGAATGGATCGTGGAATCCGAGCGGGCACCAGCCAAAACCTCCACCGAAGCCGACTCCGAATCCCCAGCCGCCGCCAAACCACGCCACCAGCGCCGGCGCATAGTATGGCCGGACATAAAGTGGTCCCGGCGCCCATCCCCAGAAGCCGCCTGCAAACACCCAGCGGCCATAATGGAACGGAGCGTATCCCCAGGGCTCGTAATCAACCCAGGTCCATCCCCACGGATACTGATAAATCCAGTGACCATCAACGTAGGGCGCCCATCCGGGGGCAACGGACGGATACCAGACGTCGCCGTACTCTTCGGTATTTTTCCAGGAGCCGTACTCGTCGAGATCTTCGTATCCAGGGACGTCAGGCGAAACGTATTTGGCAGAAGCAGAATTGTCGAGCCGGTGATCGCGCGAACTCGCCCATTCATCGAACTGATCTGCCGCGGGCGCTTCGTGAATGTCGACTTGCATTGAAGTGCCGTTGCTGAACCGCGCCTGCTCGTTGGCATGAATGTGTACCGACGGTCCATCGCCGGTCGAGTCGCCTTCACCGCGCCACACAGTAATGACCGTCTTGTCTGTATCGGGATTTACGTCGAAGCGGTAGTCGCCCGGCTTCAAAACCGTGAACGCCTGATTGGGCGTGTCGACTTCGTACCGTTCGTTGTCATAGAGGCGGCGGATGTGAAGGTTCAGCGCTCCCTGATGTAGCTGGAGCTGCACTGTATTTTCGCTGATATTGGTAAGTGTCAGGCTGCTCTCAGATCCAATGCGGATTAGACCTGCTCCGACGCTGATTTCAGCGCGCGAATCTTTGTCAGCCCAGATGTTGTCGGAATTGGTAAGCGGCCGGTTCAGTTCTCCAGCGACCCAGTCGCCAGTCCCCTGCGGCTGAACCGAAATTGAGCCGGTCATATATTGCAGGCGAGCGGCGCGGGCCGGCGGATCGGTCGGTGCCTGCTGATTCGCGTCCATGTTGCTGGCCTGCTGGTCGGCGGTTGCGGGCGCTGGCGGAGCATCGCTCATCGGCTGCTGATCGTAGTTTGGCTGCGCTGCCTGATCATCTTGCGGCGCGGCTTGCGTGTCCGGCTGCTCTAGCGGACGATCTTCTGCTCGATCCTGGTCAGGCGCAGTCTGTGTGTCAGACGGCGAATCATATTGTTGGTTCTGACTGGAATCTGCCGTCTGCGCGGCGGCAACCAACGCGGGCCCCGACATGACCGCAAAAACTGTAAGAATGCTTAGGAAACGTTGAAAAGTCCTCATGGAATCCCCTTCGGAAGCTAGCTGGCTTCCGGGCCCTCGTGCCCCGCTTTTGCATTGGGAGGTCGGGGCGATCAGGCCTCTTTGCTGCTAACAATCTAAACCCCGTCTTATATAAAGAGTTGCGGCTAAATTATGCTGCAAAACGCCCGTAAAACGCTGTTTTTGCTAGAATATGGCTTCCCAGTGGGCGCTTAACTCAGCGGTAGAGTGCCATCTTCACACGGTGGAAGTCATAGGTTCGAATCCTATAGCGCCCACCACCTTTCCATGGAGGCCCTTGGTTGACAGAGGTCCCTCGGCTGCGCTCGGGATTTCGGCACGCGGCTCAGACGCCGCGTAATCGCCTCAAGTTCGAATCCTATAGCGCCCACCGCCTAACCTCGATCCGAAGCTGACTCGCTCAGCACTTCGATCACATGAACGCCAACGACTTTCGCCGGATCGCTCTCAGCCTCGAAGGCGCGGAGGAAGGCTCTCACATGGGCAGCCCCGATTTCCGGGTTGGCGACAGAATCTTCGCCACGCTGGCGCATCAGTCGAAGGGATTCGGAAACCTGATGCTCACCCCAGAATTGCAGGCAGATTTCGTCGGAGACTTGCCCGAGGTGTTTCTCCCTGTTGCCGGCGGCTGGGGACGCATGGGAGCAACCCACATTCGTTTGGCGGTGGTCAGCGAAGACGTTCTGACCGGGGCCTTGCGAGCGGCGTGGAAGCTGCGAGTTGAGAAGAATGCAAAGGCGAAGAAGGGGAGCTCTGCGAAATCCCGATCCACAAAGAAGGCGCGCAGCAAGAAGCGTTAGCCCGTTCTCGCGGTACCATTCTGAATGGGAACTCAGACTGTCAGCCCTGACGGTGGGGAAGCTTCTGTCGGCCTTTGCCTCCGCTGCCGCCACATGCGTCTGATTCAATCCGACCGCGGGTCGAAGTTTTATCTCTGCGCAAAATCAGCTACGGACCGGAGCTTCCCGAAATATCCTCGGTTGCCTGTGGTTCAGTGCAGAGGATACGAGCGCCAGGAAGATACCGGCGCTCATTCCTGAGCTTTGGCCGGAACTTCCAGCCCCAGTTCCTTCATCACCATCTGCAAATCTTTCCAGGCTTCTTTTTTCTGGCGCGGATCGCGCAACAGGAATGCCGGATGGTAAGTAACTGCGAGTTTGCGTGCGCGGAAATCGAACCAGCGGCCGCGGAGCTCCGACATCGGCGCATTCACCGCAAGCAGAGTTTTCGCCGCAACGGCGCCGAGGGCAACCAACACCTTCGGGTTGATCACTTCAATTTGTCGCATGAGAAACGGCGAACAGGTCTCGCATTCATCGCGCTCAGGAGTTCGATTGCCCGGCGGGCGGCACTTGATGATGTTCGCGATGTAAACGTCGTCGCGCTGTATTCCCATGGCCTTGATCATATTGTTCAGCAGTTGGCCTGCGCGCCCGACGAACGGTTCGCCTTGTAAATCTTCGTCGGCGCCAGGAGCTTCGCCGATGAACATCAGCTCGGCATTGGAATTCCCGACGCCGAAGACGATCTGCTTGCGACCCTGCTTGTGAAGCCGACAGCGGGTGCAGTCGCCGATATCTTCGCGGATGAGGCGCAGGGCAGAGGCGGGATCGGCTTGTGTGGGGCGGACGCCCTCGTCCGCCGTGTTTGCTGTCATTCCAATTTGTTCGGATTCTGGTGTGGCTGTCATTCCGAACCGCTCTTCCCCGTCTGTCATTCCGAATGGCTTGAGCCGTGAGGAATCTGCTTTCTCGCTGAGCGAAGTCTCGCTGGCGGCATTTTCTCCGCCCGCGCGTCGATAAAAATCATAAATTCCCAAATCGTTGTAGTAGCGAATGCGATCAGAAACAGCTTTGCGAAGTTGCGGATCGAGACGAGCAGGCATCCTGGAAATTGTAAATGGGCTGCGCGGAAGAAAGTCAAATCTTAAACCGCAGAGAACGCCGAGATCGCTGAGAAAACGCGCAGAGAAATTCCCAACAGGGCAGCATCGGCTAAGAGCTAACAGCTAAGAGCTTCTTCTTCATTCCCACCACACAATCCAGTACCTGTTGCGCCACTTCCCACTTCGTAGTTTCAGGAACCGGAATGACCTCTAATTGGGTGATGATCGTGACCGCGTTGCGATCGGAGTCGAATCCGACGCCTTCGCGTGATACGTCATTCACGACAATGGCATCGAGAGACTTCGATTTCAACTTTTTGCGTGCGTTCTCAAGCACGTTTTCAGTTTCAGCGGCGAAGCCAATTATCAGCCGAGATTTCTTCTGCCGGGAAATCTCGGCCAGAATGTCCGGAGCGGGTGCAAGGTCTAAGCTAGTGCTACCGGCGCGTTTGATCTTCTGCTGAGATGGATTTGCGATCGTATAGTCGGCAACCGCTGCGGTCTTGATCACGATTGTCGATTCCGGCAAAAGACGGAGGACAGCATCCAGCATCTGTTTCGCGGATTCGACTGAAGTCACTTCCGCCGCACCAGGAGGTTTTATCGAAGTCGGTCCAGTTACCAGTAAAACGCGTGCGCCGCGTCGGAGAGCAGCTTCAGCCAGCGCATACCCCATGCGCCCGCTGGAACGGTTGCTGAGATAACGCACAGGATCGATCTTCTCCCGCGTGGGTCCGGCGGTGATCAGAACGGTTTCACCCGCTAGATCCTGCGAGGCACCCAGCGCCTCCATTGCAGCCGCGACAATCGCCTCGTTTTCCGCTAGGCGTCCAGGGCCGGTCATTCCGCAGGCCAGATATCCGCTGCCCGGCTCGACAATTTTCACTCCACGCATGCGGAGGGTTTGCAAATTCTGTTGTGTCGCCGGGTGCTCCCACATGTTCACGTTCATGGCAGGAGCGACCACGACCGGCGCAGTCGTAGCGAGATAAAGTGTGGTCAAAAAGTCGTTGGCGATTCCGTACGCAAATTTCGCAAGGACGTCAGCCGTGGCCGGCGCGACCACCAGCGCATCGATCGATTGCGCAACCGCGATGTGCTCGATTGCCGAGTCGATGTTCGGTTCTGCGCCTGCATCCCGGGTAAACATCCCGGTGATGACTTTTTCTCCGGAGAGTGCCGCGAAGGTAAGCGGACGAATGAACTCCTGGGCGGAGTCGGTCATGACGACCTGGACCCGAATTCCGCGCTCCTGGAGCAGGCGGACGATCTCCGCAGCCTTGTAAGCCGCGATCCCGCCACAGACTCCGAGTGCGATTTTCATAGCAATACCAGTAGCTTCAAGGAATTAGATTACGCGGGGAAGACCGTGGAAGCAAAGCTAAGGTACGAATGTAACCAGTGAGCAGTGAGCGATGAGCAGCGAGCGGTGAGCGATCACACAGCCTAGATCGATAGAGAAGACTTCGAACTTGGAGCAAACCCGGTTTGCTCGCCGCTCACTGCTCGTTGCTCACAGCTAGCGCAGTTGCTGGCTCACCGCTTACAGCTAGGAGCTTGTCTCCGTCCCCATCGCCTTATCGAGCATGTCGCCGGCGACCTCGACCGGTGTCGCGGGGAGCTCAGGGACCACCCACTTCACTTTCCCGGCCTTAATCTCATCCTGCGCAATCCGGCAGGGCTTGCGGGAAACCGTTTCTATGACCGGAGGCGCCCCACCTTGCAATTGCCGCGCGCGCCGCGCCGCGACCAGGATATATCGATAGTTACTGTCGAAACCGTCAATCAACTTCATAGCACTCCCCCTGCTCTACTTCACACTGGCTGCGGTTTTGCCGAACGACTGCAGAATAGGCTGGAGCCGTTCGCGAACGTTTTCAAGACGGTATTTTTGTGCAGTGGCGCTCAACCCCTCATCTGGCCGGCCATCCCGCTTCCCACGCTCCGAAAGGAGAATCGCTTCGAGTGCGGCCACAGAGTCCGGCAGACGGTCGTTCACCAGAATATAGTCGTATTTCTCATAATTCTCAATCTCGCGGCTGGCCGCATCGAGCCTTTTCTGGATGGTTTCTTCGCTGTCCTGACTTCGTTCACGCAAGCGGCGTTCGAGCTCAGCCCGATTCGGAGGAAGGACGAAGATGCTGACAGCAGGAAGTAAGGACTTAATCTGTGCGGCCCCGGCCACGTCAATATCAAGCAAAAGATCGCTTCCGAGGATTTCAGCCTTCTCCAGAAAACGCCTCGCAGTGCCGTAGTAATTACCGAACACATTCGCATACTCGAGGAAAAAGTGGTCACGAATCATGTCCTCGAAATCTTCGCGGCTGACGAAAAAGTATTCTTTGCCGTCAGTCTCTTTGCCGCGCGGTTTTCGCGTGGTATAGGAAATTGAGAATTCCAGCTTGGGTACTCTGCGGCGAATTTCGTTGACCAGGGTTGATTTGCCTGAGCCTGAAGGCGCGGAAATGATGAAGACGGTCGTCATTATTCGATGTTTTGCACCTGCTCGCGCGCCTTTTCGATATCGGATTTCATTGCCAGGCCGGCTTCCGTGATGCGGACGGCATCTCCAGCCAAGCCAGAGGTTTTCGAGAGTAGAGTGTTCGCCTCGCGGTTCATCTCCTGCAACAGGAAGTCCAACTTCTTCCCTGTTTCGCCTTTTTCATCCAGCAGTCCCAGAAAATGCTGGACATGATTTTCCAGGCGGACCAACTCTTCCTGAATATCGCTACGGTCGGCGAGCAGCGCGGCCTCCTGCACAATACGGTCCTTGTCCACAGTAGCGCCCAACCATTCCTGCATACGAGATTTTAGCCGGTCGGCGTAGGTCTGGAGTACGGTTTCGCGATGCTTGCGCACCTCCGTGCAGGCCGTTTTCAGGCTTGCCATTCGCTGCCGCAGTTCGCGATCCATGCCACGACCTTCTTCTTCGCGCATGCGGTTCAGTTGCCCTAGAACCTGCTCCAAAGCAGAAAGCACGGCGGGAGTAAGGTCCTCCTCCGATGGAGCGCCGGCGGCCTCAAGAGCTCCGGGCATGCGGAGGATGGCGTTGAGGTCCGGCTCAGAAGCTATGTTGGCTTCGACTGCTGCCGCACGAAAGGCTTGAACATAGGCTGATACAAGTTGCCGGTTCAACGCCAGACTCGCGCTTCCCTCCTGCTCAAACGAGAGATTCACATCCACGTGGCCGCGCGCAAGCTTTTCTTTCAGCACCCGGCGCAACTGCATTTCGAGCGAATCGGTGCTGGCCGGCAGGCGGAAGTGCAGATCCAGAAAGCGGTGATTTACGGATTTCAGAGAGATGCTGAACGCAGGGCCGCCGTTCACCTGTCCTTTGGCTTGCGCAAATCCAGTCATCGATCGAATCGGCATTGAGGTCCTTTATTGTGTCGGCACAGCCACGCGCGGCAATTCCACATCGACAAATTGCAAATCATACAGACGGCGATACGTCCCAAGCTTTTGCATCAGTTCTTCATGCGACCCGGTGTCGGTGATTCTGCCATTTTCAAGCACGACGATCCGGTCCGCGCGGCGTACGGTTGAGAGTCGATGAGCTATGACTACGACCGTCCTGCCGGCCATCAGGTTCTGCAATGCGGACTGCACCAGCGCTTCCGATTCGCTGTCGAGAGCTGAGGTGGCCTCGTCGAGAATCAGAATCGGCGCGTTCTTGAGCAACGCACGGGCAATCGCGATGCGCTGGCGCTCGCCGCCAGAAAGCCGCACACCTTTTTCGCCAATCACCGTTTCGTAGCCCGCCGGCAATTTGCAGATGAAATCGTGGGCCAGCGCGGCCCGTGCCGCAGCCTCAACTTCCTTCTGCGAAACACCGGGCTGGCCATAGGCAATGTTGTTTCGAAGTGTGTCGTTGAAAAGCACCGTCTCCTGCGTAACCACGCCGATCTGCGATCGCAGGGACGCGAGCGAAACATCACGCACGTCATGACCGTCGATGGTTATTCGGCCTGAGGTCACGTCAAAAAAACGTGGGACCAGCGAAACCAGTGTGCTCTTTCCGGCCCCACTGGACCCCACCAGGGCCAGAATTTCGCCGGCTATCACTTCGAGATTGATGTTGCGCAGCACCTCACGCTCGAGCCCTTCGGCTTCGTAGCAAAAAGAAACATCTTCAAAGCCGATCTTGCGCGAAAACGGCGGCAGAACCACAGCATTCGGCTTCTCCTGCACCTCGTCGCGAACATCCATGAACTTGAAAATTTCGGACGAGGCCCCAAGCGCCTGCTGAAAACTGTTATGGAACAGAGCGAACTTGCGGACCGGATCGTAAAGCTTGAACACCGCGATGATGAAGGCCACAAACGTTTCCGGCCGCATGAATCCGTGCACCACCTGCTGGCGGCCGAGAAGAAGCAGAAGCGCGACCGCAATCGCGCCGAATAAATCCATCAGTGGCGAACTTAAAGATGCCGCGGCTACAGAGCGGAGATTGGCGCGGAACAGACGATGCGCCGCTTTGCGGAAGCGCGCGAACTCCCACGCTTCCATGCTGAAGGCTTTCACGATCCGGTTGCCGGTTATGGTCTCGTGCAGCAGGTTCTGCACCTCGGCCAGCTTGTCTTGACCATGGCGGGTCGTGTGGCGGGTTCGTCGGCCAATTTTTCCGGTCGAAACAATCATGAACGGGACTACCGGCAATAAAAGCCAAGCCAACCGGCCCCCGAGCACAATCACCGCGGCCACCAGAAACACGAACGTGAACGTCTGCTGCAGAAATTCCGCCAGCACGCTCGACATGGCAAATTGCACCCGTTCGACATCGCTGACGATGGTGGAAATGAGCGTGCCGGTGGTGTGCTTCTGAAAAAAGGCGGCGGAGCGGCGAAGGATCGAGTGGTAAAGCGAATTCCGCAGATCGGTAATCAGCCCGTAGCCGGCATAGTTCACCAGATAGGTGCCTGCGTAATCACAGAGCGCCTTCAGTGCGGTTGAAACTACAAAAGCGTAGGCGACAATCGTCCAGGCATTATGCAGATGTGCGGGAACAAGCTGTTGCAAATAAATCGTGTGGTTGGTGTGCGGAATGGTGAAGAGGACAATGTTGTCGGAGCCCGAGGAAGGATTTAACACGCGACCCAGAATCGGGCCGACCAGCAAGACTCGGAACGCATCCAGAAATCCAACCGCCGCGAGCAATAGCACAGAAGGGATGAACTGCCACGAATACGGCGCAAGATAGCGTAAAATTCGCGTCACTTGCCGCATGCGGCGCTCCGGAAACACGCGGGGTTGGAAGGGTCCTGTTGCAAACGCCTATTCTACTTGAGACTCGGCACCACCCGGCGGCTACCTCTTTGATTCCACGCTTGTTTTCGCCCTATTCCGGGCTGTCCCGGTGCGCGATTTTCACCCGATAGCCGGATGTCTTCAGGCGTTTCGCTACGTCCTCTGCGATCATCACCGAACGATGCTGCCCCCCGGTGCAGCCGAAGGCAATCGTCAAATAGCTTTTTCCTTCGTGAATGTAATGGGGCAAAAGGTAGATCAGCAATTCAGAAATGCGGCGAATAAATTCCTTCGTCTGCGGAAACGACCGAATGTACTTCGCGACCTTGGGATGTCGCCCGGTCAAGGGCCGGAATTCGGGCACAAAATGCGGATTGGGCAGGAAACGCACATCGAACACCAGATCCGCATCTTCCGGCACGCCCTGTTTGAACCCGAAACTAACGCACGATACCAGGATTTTTCTTCCCTTTTCTTTTTTTTCGAACAGCTCGGTGATGTGCGCGCGCAGTTCATGGACGTTGAACTTCGACGTATCGATCACAAGGTCGGCCATGGCGCGAATGTGGCGCAGGTGCCGGCGTTCCGCGGTCAATGATGATTTGACCGGAGCATCGGTGCCGAGCGGGTGTGGGCGCCGGGTTTCGCTGTAGCGGCGCAGCAAGACAGCATCCGAGGCCTCAAGAAAAATCATTTTTGTGGTGATTGCTCGCTTCACGGCTTTCACAATCAGCGGTAGCTCTTCCAGTTGGCGGCCTTCGCGAACGTCAACCACGAGCGCGGCGTGCGGGGTCTCGGAAGTTGGCCCGACCAGGTCGGCAAAGCGGGGAATCAGCCGGACGGGCAAATTGTCAACGCAGTAGTAGCCGAGGTCCTCGAAAGCTTTCAACACAGAGGCCTTCCCAGAACCGCTCATGCCGGTAATGATGACGAGTTCGCCCTGGCTTGCATTCCGCGAACGGCGCGTTCGGAGGCGTTCCTTGGTGCGGTGGGTAATTTTTTTGGCAAGGCGGCGCAAGGCCATACTGAACGGATGTTAGCAGCCGAGCGCTGGTTGCAGCCAGTTGCTGTCCGTATGCGCGCGGAGCGCCGGGGATCCTGAGTCGGCGCCGATTTATTGATCAGGTTCGCATGTCCAAAATATTCCTGCTTCCCCTTACCCGTGGCTGCGCGTCTTTGATAGAGGTGGAATGAGTGTATTCAGTAAGTTCCAGTTTTGAGAGGATAGGAACGGTTTATGAGTGGGGCCAGGGAACCAGGGCCCTGGTGCAGGCCGTATATAGGACCAATGTCTCTGAAAGAGCGAACCACAAGAGGTGCAGTCCAACATGGAAAAGGCACCATCCTGCTGGCGGAAGATGAGCCCCTGCTGCGCGAACTGGGTGAAACCATCCTGACTCAGGCCGGTTACACTATCCTTACCGCCTCGAGCGGAGATGGGCTGCGTGATTTAATCCATAGCCACGCTGGCAGCATCGATCTACTTCTTACTGACGTGGTCATGCCGGAGATCCCCGGGCCGGAACTGGTCCGACTGGCCAGGAAACGCTGGCCAAAACTCAAAGTCCTTTATATGTCCGGTTATTCGGATTCTGAGCTCAAAGATCTCGGAAAGAATGCAGCGTTCATCCAGAAGCCATTCACACCCGCCGAGCTCACGGCAAAGATCGCCGAAATATTGCGCCAGGAGAATTGAGGCCATTGATGAATGATTGAATGACGCATTGATTCAATGATTCAATGACTGAATGACCCCATCCCTGGCTCCTTTCGCCGTGCGCGTGGAGCAATCTCGCGGACGCCGTCATGAAGAGCCGCAACATCCCTACCGCAATGATTTTCAGCGCGACCGCGACCGCGTAATTCACTCCCGGGCCTTTCGCCGGCTTGAGGCGAAGACACAGGTCTTTACCCGCCGGTATTCTGATCACTTTCGCAACCGGCTGACGCACACAATTGAAGTCGCGCAGATCGCACGTACCATCGGCGCGCAACTGGGATTGAATGTTCAGCTCGCTGAAGCCCTGGCATTGGCGCATGACATCGGGCACCCGCCATTCGGCCACGCTGGGGAGAAGGCCCTGGATACCGTTATGCGCCGACATGGTCTTTTTTTTGATCACAATCTGCATGCCCTGCGCATTGTCGAAGATTTCGAACTCCGCTATGCGGCTTTTCGCGGCTTGAACCTGACCTTTGAAGTACGCGAAGGCATCATCAAGCACTCGCGCGACTACAATCCGCAGGAATTTCCCGACCTTTCAGAGTACCTTCTGGACCAGCGGCCTCCGCTGGAAGCGCAGCTTATCGACGTAGCCGACGAACTGGCTTACACCACGGCCGATCTCGACGACGGGTATGAGGCGCGGCTGCTGAGACTGGAACAAATAAGAGAAAGCTTGCCGTTCTTCGCCGAGATGATTACTGAAATCGAGCGGCTTTATCCAGATGCGCCCAAGAAGCTGCAATTCAACGAAGTGTTGCGCCGAATTCTCGACCGCTGGGTCGGCGACCTGATCCAAAACACAAAAATGCAAGTTGCGGGCATTGGCGCCGGCGTGAACCAACCGCAGACAGCGGACTCGATCACGCTGGAAATGGTCCGAGCATGGCCAAAACGCCTGGTGGCGCTCAGTCCACAGATAGAAGGCGAACGCCGGCAGACGAAGGAATTTCTTTACGAAAATCTTTATTACAGTCCGGCGCTTCAACCGGAGAAGCAAGATGCGGAACAGATCATCACGGAATTGTTTGACCTATGGATGAAACAACCGGAGAAGCTGCCTGCGAGTTACCAGGAAAAAGCGGATTCCGAGCCGCTGGCGCGCGTCGTGTGTGATTACATTGCCGGGATGACTGACACCTACATTCACGAGCAATATGAGAAATTTTTCGGAAAACTGGAAAGGGTTTCATCGCCTGATGGATAGGCAGCGCCGGCTTACATTTTGTTCATTGCGTCGTGGATGACCTCGGCCAAATGCAGGGTTTTACGTCCGGTACAATGCTCGATCTGTTCACGGCAACTGAAACCGTCGGCAACGATCAGGCAGTCTTGCGGAGCCTTCCGCAGGGCCGGCAGCAATTCAAGTTCACCAATCGCCAGAGAAGTCTCGTACTTGTCTTTTTCAAATCCGAAAGCTCCGGCCATGCCGCAACAGCCAGGCGCCGGGAATTCATAGGAGATTCCCATTCGCTTCAGCACCGACTCCTCATCCTTCATTTTCATGATCGACTTGTGATGGCAGTGGCCGTGGACCAAGGCTTTTTTCTTCATCAACGGAAGTGAAAAGGCCTTCGCATTCCTTTCCAGGAATTCGCTGAAAAGAACCACCTGGCCCGCGAGCTTTTGCGCGCGCGGATCGTCCGGCAAAAGATTCAACATTTCATCGCGGAAAACCGAAGCGCAACTGGGCTCAAGCACTACCACCGGGACAGCATCGCTGATCTCGTTCTCGAGGATCCGTAAGGTTCGAAGCAGATATTTCTTTGCTTGCTCCAACATGCCAAAGTCGTAGAGGGGCCGACCGCAACAGACGTGTCGTCCCGGAATCCGAACATCGAATCCAGCGGCTTCGAGAACGTGGACGGCTGCAATGGCGGTTTCAGGATGGAAATGATTGTTGAAGGTATCGGGCCAAAGGAGAACCGGCTGTCGATTCCCCACCGGCTTCCGTTGGCCGAACCATGAACGAAATGTCTTGCTGGCAAACCGAGGAATGCTGCGCTGCGGCGAAACTCCGGCAACGGCCTTCGCGATATCACGAAATCCCGCAGTTTGCGTAAATAAATTGGCAATGCCGGGAGCAACTGAGGCAAGTTGCGCCCACAGATCAATTCGCGCGAACGCATACTGCCCCAGCGGGCGCGGCCGGCCTTCATAGTAGTGCGAGAGAAATTCAGCTTTGTATGTCGCAACATCGACGGCGACCGGGCAATCGCTTTTGCAGCCTTTACAGGACAAGCAAAGGTCGAGCGAGGACTTGACGTTTTCGTCCCGCCAGCCGCCGGTGATCACATCGCCTTTGGTCATCTCCCAGAGCAAATGCGCGCGCCCGCGGGTCGAGTGCTCCTCCTCGCGCGTGACCCGGAAGCTCGGGCACATCACGCCGCCTTCATACTGCCGGCACTTACCCACGCCAACGCAGCGAAGCGTCGCCCGCTCAAGGCTGCCTTCGTCTTGCGGAAATTTGAAATTGGTCTGGGGCTGCCACGGCTTGTAATCCGGACCAAGTCGCAGGTCCTCATCAAACTTGTTGGGCCGGACCACTTTACCTGGATTCATTTTCCAGTCCGGATCCCAGAGGGATTTAAACTGCGCGAAGGCCTCAACCAATTCCGGACCGAACATTTTCGGATAAAGCTCGGCGCGAGCCTGCCCGTCACCGTGTTCGCCGGAAAGCGTGCCGCCAAATGAAATCACCAGATCTGCGGCCTCTTCCATGAAGCCCCGGAATTTTTTGATTCCGTCAATCGACTGCAAGCCGAAGTCCAGCCGATTGTGAACACAGCCGTCCCCGAAATGGCCGTACATCACACAACGATAGTTGTAGGCTTCGATCAACTTGCGCAGTGCGCGAAGATACGCACCGAGTTTCTCAGGCGCGACGGCCGAATCCTCCCAGCCTTCCCAGGTCGGTGGCTCGCCGGGAACATTTGATACTGCGCCCAGCGAAGACTCGCGCACATCCCAGACTTTTCTGGCCGGACCGGGCTCGGTCAACAAGCGGAATTCTCCGCTGTGGGAACTCCTTGCTAACGAACGCATGGCAGCTTCCGCCTGCGACTGCGCTTCGGCAACGCTGCTAGCGCCAAATTCAGCAAGCAGCCAACCGCGCCCGGGAGGAAGCAACGCAAGGCCTTCCGAGTTGATGCCCTTGCGGCGGGTGTAGTCGATGAGGACATCATCCATGCCCTCGAGTCCGATCGGGCCGTGCAAGAGAACTTCCGGAACCAGATCGGCGCATTCGAACACGTCTTTGCACCCAATCACCAGCAATACGCGTTTGGGCGGACTCTGAACCAGACGGCAAGTCGCTTCGAGGACGGTCACGCACGTGCCTTCAGAACCAACCAGCGCGCGGCCCACATGGAAATCGTTCTCCGGCAGCAGGTAGTTCAGGTTGTACCCGGAGACGCGCCGAGGAATGTTGGGGAATTTCCGGCGCACCAGGTCGCCGTATTTGTCGCGAATTGTCTTTAGTCCGGAATAAATTTCGCCGCGCCGACCGCCTGCGCGCGCAATTGCCTCGAACTCCTCGTCCGAAGTCTGCCCGACGCGCAATCGATCTCCAGAGTAGGTGAGAACTTCCAGCTCCTCGATGTTTTCATCGGTCTTCCCCGCCATTACCGAGTGAACGCCGCATGAGTTGTTGCCAACCATGCCGCCGATCGTGCAGCGGCTGTGGGAAGCGGGATCGGGACCGAATGTGAGATTGAATTTTTCCGCGGCATTGCGGAGATGATCGAGAATGACTCCCGGCTGGACGCGCGCAATGCGCCGTTCCGGATCAAGCTCGAGGATGTTCGCCATGTACTTCGAAAAGTCGAGTATCACCGCAACATTGCAGCATTGACCGGCAAGCGATGTCCCGCCGCCCCGGCACAGGATGGGCGCGTCATGTTCGCGGCAAATGGAGATCGTGGCGATTACGTCGTCGTTGTTTCGGGGAAGAACCACGCCGATCGGAACCTGGCGGTAGTTGGAAGCGTCGGTGGCGTAGAGCGCACAGCTGCCGTTATCGAAGCGCACTTCACCGCTAAGTTGGCGGCGAAGCGAGGATTCCAGAGACTTCGATGTTTCTTGTGTTAGTTTTTGCCCTGGCATGAGGGACTATGGTCGCGATCAAGAAGCATAAACCACGAAGGACACCCTTCGACTTCGCTCAGGGCAGGCTCCGGTACACGAAGGAATAAAATCACGAAAAGCAGATTCCTCGCTCGACGCTCGACGCTTCGCGATGGCTTCGATAGCAATGAAAGTTTATGCTTATCCCGCGTAGCGGGTCGAGTAATCGGCGAGGCTCAGGAACAGCAGCAGGAAGAGCCAGAATACGGCCGAGATCAGGATCGCCTTGGTCATCTTCTCGCTGGTGTATTTCACGTGCATGAAGAAGAGGACCACGATCGAAGCCTTGCATGTCGCGATCAGGAGCGCGACGACGGTATTGAAGATTCCAAGATCGACCGTTGCAATCCAGGCAGTCAGGATCGTGCCAACGATCAGAACGGCCCAGATCAGCCAGTATAGACTGCCGGAGACGATATGCTCAGAATGCCCGGCTTGTTCGGAATGGTCGGCCATAAGTCTCAAGCTCCTGGTCGTCGGTCGATGAGGTACAAAAGCGGGAAAAGATAAATCCAGACAATATCCACAAAGTGCCAGTACAGACCGGCGATCTCAACCGGCGTGTGGTACTCAGGCGTGAACTTGCCCTTCCATGCCATGAACAGGATCACGGTAAAAATGCCGATGCCCACCAGCATGTGCGCCGCGTGCACGCCAGTCAGTGCGAAGTAGAGGGAATAGAAAATTTTCGTGGGCTGCGGGTCGAGGTGCAGGTTCGGATTTTCCTGCACTAAATCCTGCGCGCTGAAATAAAAAGTCGGAACATGGTGGTGTACGTATTCATCGTGCCACTCATATCCTTTTATGCCGAGAAACACCACACCAAAGAACAACGTGGCGAGCAGCAGGCCGATCAACTGCTTGCGCTTGCCAAGCTGCGAGGCACGCACTGACATCGCGACGGTCAAGCTGCTGCAGATCAGCACAGCGGTATTCACCGTCCCGGCGATCAGGTTCAAGCTCCGGCTGCCGGCGGCGAATTCGTTGAAATAGGCCCGCCGGTAAATCAGGTACCCACAGAACATGCCGCCGAAAAACATGATCTCGGTGGCCAGGAAGACCCACATTCCGAGCGACGCGGCATTGCGTTGCTGCACGACATCGGCAAAATGATGGCGCAGTTCCGGCCGCGCTTCGTGTTCGGTGGCGAGAGGGGTCTCGCCCACGCCCGCTCTATCGCTCAAGGGTCACCTCGTCTGGCAGCGGCATAGTGTCATATTCGTAAGCTTCCCAGGTCACTTCCGGGGTCTCGTCAAAATTGAAGGTGGGCGGCGGAGAAGCCGTGCGCCACTCGAGCCCTGTGGCTTGCCACGGATTGTCTGGCGCCGGTTTTCCATAACGCAACGACCACAGTAAATAAATGATCGGCAACAGATAACCCACCGCCAGAATGCTGGCTCCTGCGGTCGAGAGCACGTTGTACACCTGATACTCAGCCGGATATTGCCAGTAGCGCCGCGGCATGCCGAGATAGCCGACGATGAATTGCGGGAAGAAGGTCAGGTTGAAGCCGATAAAGACGATGATCGCGGCCAGTCGTCCCCAACCTTCGGGATACATTCGCCCGGAAATTTTTGGCCACCAATAATGAATACCACCCAGGTATCCCAAGACCGCGCCGCCTACCATGACGTAATGGAAGTGCGCGATCACGAAGTAGGTATCGTGCACGTGAACATCGACGCCGAGTGAGGCGAGGAAAAGTCCGGTCAGGCCGCCGATTGTGAACAGGCCGATGAAGCCCAGCGCGTAGAGCATCGGCGTCGAAAATGAGATCGACCCCTTATACATGGTTGCGGTCCAGTTGAAGACCTTGATGGCCGAAGGCACCGCGACCAGATAGCTCAGGAACGAAAACACCAGGGCAGAATAAAGCGAAATTCCCGCCACGAACATGTGGTGCGCCCAGACCAGGAACCCGATTACCGCGATGGCCACGCTCGCCATGGCGACGAAGTTGTATCCGAAGATCCGCTTGCGCGAGAAGCAGGGAATGATTTCGCTCACCACACCCATCGACGGCAGGATCATGATGTAGACGGCTGGATGCGAGTAAAACCAGAACAGGTGTTGGAACAGCACCGGATCGCCGCCGCGCGAGGCGTCAAATATCCCCAGGTTCAGAGTTCGCTCGAGCACCATCAGCAACAAGGTGATGGCGATCACCGGCGTCGCCAGCAGCATAATCAGACTGACCGAGTAATGAGACCAGACGAACAACGGCAGCCGCGACCACGTCATCCCCGGAGCCCGCATGCGGTGGATGGTGACCACGAAATTCAGACCAGTCAAAATCGACGAGAAACCGGCGATAAAGATGGCCATCGCGGCTTCGACTACGTGGGTGTTGCTGAAGAGACTCGAGAAAGGCGTATAGAACGTCCAGCCAGTATCCACGCCCCCGCTCATCATGCACCACACGTAAAGGCCTGCACCGGCAATATATAAGTACCAACTAAGAAGATTAATGCGGGGAAAAGCCAGGTCTTTGGCCCCGACCATCATGGGAATCAGGAAATTCCCCAGCACCGCCGGAATCGACGGCACCAGAAAAAAGAACACCATGATCTGGCCGTGCATGCTGAAGGCCTTGTTGTAGGTATCAGCGGAGAGCAGGTCACCAGCCGGGGTCAACAGCTCCAACCGGATGAGCAAAGCGAAAAAACCGCCGATGAAAAACATCGCGGTGATCGAAAGCAGATAGAGCAATGCAATACGTTTGTGGTCGGTGGTGAACAACCACGAGCGAATCCCATACTCCGAGTTGAGATAATTCGCGCGTTCGGTGCTTACTGCCGTGGTAGCCATTGTTGGTCCTTTACTTCGTTTGCGGCGGATTTCCTCCCGCAGCTCCGGCCGTGGTTGCCGCACCTTCCGGGGCCGGGCTCAGCGATCTGACATAGGCGACCAGTTCGTTCAGTTGATCTTCCGTCACCTGGCCCTGCCAGGAAGGCATAATGGGCTTGAATCCGGAAACAACTTTGGCGGAAGGAAACAGAATCGATTCGCGTATGTAGTTTTCGTCCGCCATCACGGTCCGCCCGTCTTCGAGCTGCACCGGCTTGCCGAATACGCCGGTCAGGTTCGGACCGCGGCCCTGGGTCTGCATGTCGTGGCAGGTGTTGCACCCAAGCTGCTGGAACAACGTCATGCCGCTCTGCGCCAGCGTGCCGCTGGGTGCGCCGTTGGTCATCCATGCCTGATAGTCCTGCGGGTTCATGACGATGATCTCACCGATCATTCCTGAGTGCATAGTCCCGCAGAACTGGGCGCAGAAAAGATGATAAGTGCCGGTCTTGGTCGCGTGGAACCATAGCGTTGTGTAACGTCCGGGGATCACGTCCTGCTTAATGCGAAATTCCGGCACGAAAAAGCTATGGATCACATCCTGCGACGTCATGATCAGTTCAACGTCGCGGCCCACCGGAACGTGCAACTGATTGATCTCGCGCGGGCCCTCCATGTGCTGCAGCTTCCACATCCATTGCTTGGCGACCACGTAAACCTGGGAAGCGTCTCGCGGGGGCGTGCGCATGGCGAAATAGAGCACCGCGCCGCCGGCGAACATCAAGAGCATCACTCCAAAGGGCGCAACCGACCAGGCCGTTTCGAGCAGCAGGGAGCCTTCAATCTGTACGGCTTCGCGGCCATGGCGGCGGCGATACTTCATGGCGAAGACCGCGATCACCACGAAAATCAGCACCGTCATCACCACCGAAACCACGGTCAGGAAGATGAACAGCCAATCTTCGTAGCGCGCGTGCACCGACGCCGCCGTCGGCCAAAATGGAAGATTATCGAACATATTGATGAGAGCTGCCCTGCCTCCTGTTTTCGTGGTCCGAACCGCGACGGAACAAGAACATCAGCCCCGCTCCCATAAAAAGGATGGTGGCGCCGCCCGCCAGTTGCAGAATGCGGCCTATCATGGCGTTGTACTTCCCGGTCACCGGGTCGTAATGGAAGCAATACAAAATGACCGCGTCGGCCAGGTTCCCAATCTTGTTATTTGAAGCCTGAATCAGAGCCAGACGCAGGTCACGTGGCGGAAAATCCACGCCATAGTAATACTGCGCCAGCTTCCCGGTCGGGGTCGCAACCATGATCGCGGTCGCATGGGCGAACTGGTCGTTCTTCTTGTCGTACTGGTAGCCAAAACCCGCAGCCTTGGTCAACGCGGTGATGGATTCCTGCGATCCGGTCAGGAAATGCCAGCCTTCCGCCGCGCCGGGGCGCTTGTAGCGGGAAAGGATCTCGGCTTTTTTTGCTGCCGCCAGCTCGGGCGTGTCGCGAGGATCGAAGCTCACGGTCACAATCTCAAACTGCTCGCCGACATTGAACTTCAAAACTTTCAGCGCGCTCTCCAGGCCGACTAAAAGTTCGGGGCATAGCATGGGGCAGCGGTAGTAAACGAAGCTGAGAACGACCGGCTTTGAGCCGAAATAGTCGCCCAGCTTCACGGTCTTGCCAGTCTCGTCGCGAAACTCCAGATCGAGTGGGAGCTGTTCATTCAACCGCTGCTCAACCCCGACATTCTCAATAACTTGCGGCTTTACATTCGCAGGCATTCCCACCGGGCTGGTGCCCATGCTTTGGGCAAATGCCGAACAAGCGACTACTAGAACCAGCGCCATGCGGGCGAGGACGCCCGCGCCACCACAAATCTGGCGTTGGGGGAACGGGCGTCCCCGCCCGTTCTCAAAAACCGAATTGTTAAATCTACTGCTCACTTCTTTTTTCCTTTTTGCTGTGTTGGTGCATTCTGCACGTTGCTGGTGTCGGACGCCTCAGCCGCCGCCCGCGCCAGATTCACCGGCGCCAGCGGCATGGTTCCTGTCTGCGGAGTGGTCGGCAGCCCGCGCTGGGCGATCAACTGCATCGCCTGATCGATTGGTATATGGGCTACTCCTGCTTTCTCGTCGACCCAGCCATAGCTGTTCAACCGCTCTTCTTCGTTGTAGCGAAATCCGTCGAGCTCGGTGCGCTCATTCTCCTCGAGCCGAGGCTCGGGGAATTTCTGGATGTTCTCGGTTTGTACTTCGCGAGTGTTCGATTCAACCTTCACCAGCGGTGTCCGCACCTGCTGGTTCTTTTTGTCGAACGCGTCCAGGAAGTGGAAAATCCCCCAGATCGAGTAGTAAATCAGGATTCCAAGGATCACCAGCGACAGAATGAACCCGAATACCGGTTTCGCCCCCAGGTCTTCGCGCTCAAAGCCCACGTCATCGTGATGGTTGCGATGCAGATGCTCAGTCATGGGCGGCTCCCACATATTCAAGGAATTCCTGCGCATGCATGTCGTACAGCGGCAACAGCGGGCGCGACCGCAGGTTGCGGAAGAACATCGCCATCCACAGGCCGCCGATGGCGATGGGAACAATCAGATCGAGCAGGTACTGCCAGTCAAAGGTCAACGTCTTGTGGAAGCTGGGCTCGATGTACCAGAACAGGTCGATGTAACGCATGAAAATCAGGAAGGCGGCCAGCTTCACCAGAGAACGTGCATCCCGCTTAAATGGCCGCGAAAGCAGGAACAGGAACGGAATCGCAAAATGGAAGATGACCAGGCCGAGTCCGATGATCTGCCAGCCGGAGTACAGTCTCCGCGCGAAGAAGCGGATTTCCATCGGCAGGTTTCCCGCCCAGATGATCAGCAATTGCGAAAAGCTGAAGTAGGCCCACAGCAAAATAAAAGTGAGCATCAGCTTGCCGTGATCGTGGACCTCTTTCGGCTTCACCAGGAACGACATCGGCGGATACTCCATGAGAATCCGCTCGACGATCACCATCAGGCACATGCCCGAAAGGCATTCGCCCACGATGAAAATGAATCCGTAGATTGTCGAATACCAGTGCGGATCAATCGACATGACCCAGTCGATGACCGCAAACGAAATCGTAAAGGCGTAAATAATGATGCCCGGCGCAGAAATTGTGCGGAAGCGTGGAGCGAGATTCTGGACGGGAGGATTGTCCTGCTCGGCGGACCAGCGGCTCAGCACATAGGCCATCCCGATCCAGATGGCGAAATAGATGGCCGCCCGTCCCCAATAACCGCCCACCGTGAGGTACGAGTGGCTCATCTCCACCAGGTGTTTATCCGCAGGGTCCGGATGCAGCCAGCCTGCCCAGCCGCCGACCGCTTCGTGGTTTCCGCTGTAGAGATATGGCATGCCCGCGGCAGCAAGGGGGATGAATAGTGCCGCCATCAAAGGCAGCGTATTCATCGCGGCTTCGAGTGGACGCCGAATCACCATGCCCCACTTGCCACCGGTGAGATGCTGGATCATCAAGAAAGCCATCGAACCGAGCGATATGCCCAGCCACAACATGAACCCGAGGAGATAGGAATGGAAAAATTGCTCTCGCGTCGAGGGCAGCAAGGCCAGCACCAGCGAGGCCGCGCCAAACAGCAGTCCCACTCCGAGCGACCGCTGCAGAATGGTGTGCGCGACTTCAGGCGCCATGAATTCGCGAGCATCCGTGCGCGCCGCGCTCATTTATTCTCCTCTTCTATTACGCTGGGCTTAGGCACGGGGACAGGTAACGTCGCGCCCGAACCCGGCTCCTCAAACACCGGCCCGGGTGATGGAACCGCGTGTCCGCCAACATCGGCCTGGGTCGCGTTCTGGCTTAACTGCAGCGCGCGGATATAGGCCACAATGCACCAGCGGTCGTGCGGCGGGATTTGGGCTGCGTAGTCCGGCATGGCGCCGAAGCCATTCGTCATCACGTAAAAGAAATATCCCAACGGAGCCTTGCGCAGGCGGTCAGTGTGGTATGAGGGCGGGCGCTGGAAGCCGCGCTGCACGATCATTCCGTTGCCATCGCCCAGCCGCGAGTGGCAGGGCGTGCAGTAGATATCAAAGCGCTGGCGTCCGCGCTCGAGCACATCCTGAGTTACAGGAAACGGCATATAGTCGCCCGGATTCGGGCCTACCATCCCGGTATAGAAATAAGCGTCCTCGTGCACTTCGCCGCGCGCCACCGTCCCCTCGACCGGCTGTCGCTCTGAACGGAGGTCGGGATAAAAATCACTTTCCGCCAGGGGCTTGAAGCGTGGCTGGTCGTGCATGTCGTTGCGGCAACCGGCAAGGATGAGAAGGACGACCAATCCCGCTGATATTTTTCCCACCCTACGAAAACCGCGTAGGGTGGGGCACCCCTTGAGAATTTTTGGGAAGTGCGCCATTAGCTGGGCACCTCCGCTACGGAGACGGGACTCAATCCTTCGAGGAACTGGCGAGTGCGGACTACATCGTAATTTTTGTCCGACGCGAAAATCACGATGAAGAACCGGTCTCTGGACGCGCCTTCAAACTGCGGCACATTGAACACCGGGTGGTAAGGCATGGGCAGTCCATTCAACGACAACATGCCGAACACCGCCGACAATCCGGAGAACAAGATTGTCATCTCGAAGCTCACGATAATGAACGAAGGCCACGAATGCAGCGGCCGACCGCCGATATTCACCGGATAGCTGATGGTGTTGATCCACCACTGAAGAATGTAGGCCGCCGTACAACCGAGCAGCCCGCCAATCAGGCAGATCAGGGCAACGCCGTCGTGGTGGAAGCCCACAGCTTCGGACAATTCTTCGACCGGAAACGGCGCGTAGGCATCCATCCTGCGATAGCCGGCCGCGTAAGACCTCTGCGCGGCAACAATCGCATCATTCACATTGTCGAACTCGGCCATCAATCCGAAGATCTTCGGGTCCCTCATAAGTCGTGGACCTCCTCGGCATGCGCCACCGTGACCTCCGATTGCGGGATCAAGGTCTTCAACTCGGAAATCGAAACCGCAGGCAGCAGCCGCAAGAACAGATACATGCCCGCCGCGAAGAAGCCGAGCGTGCCCAGCAGCACCGACCAGTCATTCCAGGTCGGGTAGTACTGGCCGAAAGACGAGGGCAGGAAGTCGCGCGTCAAGCTGACCACCACAATGATGAAGCGCTCCAGCCACATGCCCGTCAGGATGTCTAGCGAAATCAAAAATAGCCAGAACGGGTCGGTGCGCAGCTTTCGGAACCACAACAACTGCGGCACCAGAATGTTGCTGGCCAGCAGCGCGTAATACCAGAAGGCGTAAGGCCCGTGCAGGCGGTTCCACCGCAGAAAACTTTCGTAGGGATCGCCACCGAACCAGTTCACGAAAGCTTCGATCGCATACCCATAAGCGACGATCCAGCCGGTGGCCAGCATGACCATGGCGGAATTCTCGATGTGCCGGTCGGTGATGAAATCTTTGATGTCGTAGTACTTGCGGATCGGGATGGCCAGCACCAGAACCATCGCAAACCCGGAGTAGATGGCGCCAGCAACGAAATACGGCGGGAAAATGGTGGTGTGCCACCCGGGAACGATGCCGATCGAGAAGTCGAAGCTCACAACCGTATGCACGGAGAGCACGAGCGGCGTCGCCAGACCGGCAAGCAGCAGATAGGCGGTTTCATAGCGGCGCCAGTGGCGGACCGAGTTGCGCCAGCCCATGCACAACATGCCGTAGATGAAGCGAACGGCTTTGTTCGTGGCCTGGTCGCGCAGGCTGGCCATATCCGGAATCAGGCCGACGAACCAGAACACCAGCGAAATCGTCAGGTAGGTCGAAACCGCGAACACGTCCCATACCAGCGGACTGCGGAAGTTCGGCCAGTACGTCATGGTGTTCGAATACGGGAAGAGCCAATAGAAGAGCCACGGCCGGCCAAGGTGCAGCAGTGGGAACATGCCGGCGCAGGCGACGGCAAACAGCGTCATGGCTTCCGCAAAGCGGTTGATCGAATTGCGCCAGGCTTGCCGCAGCAGAAGCAGAATGGCGGAGATCAGCGTGCCAGCGTGGCCAATACCGATCCACCACACAAAATTGACGATGGCAAATCCCCAACCGATAGGGATGTTCACGCCCCAGACGCCGACGCCCTTATAGAAAAGCCAGCAGACCGCCAGCAAGAACCATTGCAGAATGAGAAAGCAGATCGCAAAGCCGAACAGCCAGCCGTTGGTGATAGGCCGGCGCAAGACAATGGACGCGATCTTGTCCGTAATGGTGGCGAAGGTGTGCCCCGGTACGATGACCGGCGCTTTATTCTCGCCAATTTCGACTTCAGTTGGTCTGGCCATGAAAATCAGCTCTTAGCTCTTAGCTCTTAGCTCTTAGCTCTTCAGTGAACCGGGCCGGGTTCAGCTAAGAGCTAAAAGCTAAAGGCTAAGAGCTCGTCTCTAGATCTCTATTCACATTCCTCACCGCACCCTCATACGTCGTCCGCGGACGCGTATTCAGGTCGGCAAGCAAGCTGTAGTTCCGCGGCTTGGACTTCCACTTCGAAACCGCGCTGTTCGGGTCATTGATGTTGCCAAATACGATCGCATTCGCCGGGCACGACTGCTGGCAAGCGGTCTGCAATTCGCCGTCTTTGATGCTGGTCGGCGTCAATCCCTTGCCTTCGGCTGTTGCAGCCACCTCGGCGTCGATCCGGTGATGATTGATCCTCTGGATGCAATACGTGCACTTTTCCATCACGCCGCGGCTGCGCACCGTGACATCGGGATTGCGCTGCATCTTGAACTGCGGCGTGTCCCAATCCTGGAAGAGGAAGAAGTTGAACCGCCTGACCTTGTAGGGACAGTTGTTCGAGCAATAGCGCGTCCCTACGCAGCGGTTGTAAATCATGTCGTTCAGGCCTTCAGTCGAGTGCGTAGTGGCGCCGACCGGGCAGACCAGTTCGCAAGGCGCGTTCTCGCACTGCATGCAGGGCACTGGCATGAAGTGCATCTTGGGATTGTCGCGGTCGCCCTGATAATAGGCGTCAACGCGCAGCCAGTGCATGTGCCGGCCGTGGTTCACCTGGTCTTTGCCGACGACTGGGATATTGTTCTCTGCCTGGCACGCGACGATGCAGTTGTTGCATCCCACGCACTTGTTCAGGTCGATGGCCATGCCCCAGGCGAAAGGCTCGTCTTTATAGTCGTAGGCCGGATACAACGTCTCTTCCGGATGCGGCGCTTCGTCGTCGAACTTCGGTTCCTTCTGGAAATCTTCCAGATCTTTTACACGAACGGCCGGGCGGAATTGATCGCCCACATCCATCGTCTGGTAACCCTGCGTGCTGGCGAGGATGTAGGTCTTGCCAAGCTTCGTGATCGACTTGACCGAGTTCGCAAAGTACGGAGCATCGCTGGTGCGCAGCGTGTAGGTATTGAATCCCTGATAGTTGCCTACACGTCCGGCCTTCTCACGCCCAAAGCCCAGGAAAACGGTGATCGAATTGTCGGGGTGTCCCGCCTGCACCCAGACCGGCAGATCGAGATATTTGCCGTTCTGCAACTCGACCCGGACCATGTCTTTCTTTTCCACTTTCAGGCGGTCGGCCATGGCCGGAGACATCAGAACCGGATTGTCCCAGGTGAGCTTCGTCATCGGCTTGGGCAATTCCTGTAGCCAGCCGTTATTGGCGAAGCGCCCGTCGTAAACCGAGGGATCGCGGCGGAAATTGATTTCAATTGCGCCCTGCGGCGGAATGGAAGAACTCGAGCTTCCTGTTTTCCGCGTGACACTCTTCGATTGCGCGGTTGTGCCCTCGACCCAGCCCTGCTCAAGCGTCTTGCGCCACCACAGATCGAAATCGGCGCCAGAATGCTTCGATTTCCAGTAATCCTGCACCAACTGGTGGCCGGTCGGTTCGCCTTGACCCGCAAAGAGTCCGATCAGTTCAATCGCACTCTTGCCGCCATAAAGAGGAGCAATCAGCGGCTGCACAATGCTGGCAGTCCCGTCGTAGGCGCGGGTATCGCCCCAGGCCTCGAGGTAGTCGGCTTCGGGAACATGCCAGTGGCAAAGCTCGGATGTTTCGTTGTAGTGCGAACCGCTGTAGATGCGCAGTTCCGTTTTGCTGTTCTTCAGCGCGTCGTAGAAACCGAAATCCGACGGCGCATCATAAACCGGATTTGCGCCGAGAATCAGCAGCACTTCAACGCTGCCGGCCTTCAGATCGCCGATCAGTTCTTTGAGAGAGTCGTTGTGATTGCCGGTGAAGCTCGGAATCGGATCGGAGTAAAAAACTGTCTTGCCGACGTTGCCAAGCTGCTGGTTGATGGCATGGCAAAGGGCGTGTACTACGGCGGGTTGATGATCGCCGGGGATGACAATGCTGGAACCGCGAGCCTTAGCCAAATCTGCAGCCACTGACGCAAAAAACTTCTCTTCATCCCCGCTTGCCGCCAAACCTGCACCTGAGCTCACAGCAGAGTGAAGCGAAATCGCAAATTGCTCGATGTGAGCCGCGGGCGCGGCCAGCCGATGGTCCGCCTTCGCCCCCGTATTCGTCGGCGTACTCTCGATCGCGTAAAACCGACTCATGCTGCCGGAATCGGGATCGCGGCGCGAGGCGAAGTCCCGCGCGTAGCGCGTCATTCCCGGGAATCCGGCGTAGAGGAAGTCAGCATCGAGCGAGACCACTACATCAGCCGCATCGAACTTGTATGTCGTCTCAACCGGCTGGCCGAAGGCCATGCGCGCGCCTTCAAAAACATTGTCGCGATTGATGGCTTCCCAGTAATGCCACTTCGCCTGGGGGAAGCGCTTCATCAACTGCTGCTGTTGCTCGATCAACGTCGGCGAAGAGAAGTCACCCGAGAGGACACGAATTCCCGCGCCCTTTTTCTCTTCCTGCGCCTTCAGCGCGGGTTGCAGCATGCGAGTAAATTCGCTCCAGTTGGTGACATCGCCAAGCCTGGTCACGTTCTGCGAGCGGTCAGGGTCGTAGAGATTCAGGATCGAAGCCTGCGCATAAACATCAGTTCCGCCGAGGCTCGCCTGATGGCGGTCATTGCCTTCAATCTTGATCGGTCGAAATTCGCGGCTGGTCACGAGCAGCGGCGTCGCGTATCCGCCCAGCGTGAACGCGGTTGCGTAAAACATCGGGCGGCCAAGCACCAGCTCTTCCGGCTGCTTGACGTAAGGAACGATTGGCTCGAACGGCTGCTTGGTGCAGGCGGTCATGCCCGCAAGTGCAAGCGAGGAACCCATTAATCGCAGGAAGCCGCGCCGCGAAACCGCATCCACCCACTCTGAGGCGCCTTTGGGGAACTCGCGATGCATCATCTCGCGGAATTCCGGCTTTCCAGCAAGTTCTTCGAGTGAGCGCCAGAATTCCGGCGCGTTCTTCTGCTCGATTTCCTTTTGCACCTGCACGAGGTCGAGCTTGTCCTTCTTTCCGGGACAAACTGCCTCGTGGTGCGGTTTGTTTTTGTCGTCGCTCATCAAATCCGGCTCATTAGTTCCGTGCCGTCCCTTCGGGACTCTGATCTTTCACTCAACCAGCCAGCGCTAAAGCGCTGGGCTAAATCAGCCGCCTGTGGAACTGCTCATGGGTGGAGCAGGCCTTTAGGCCTGCACCCACCCTCTTTAATCCTGTCTGGCAGGGAGACCTTGATGAAATCAAGGTCTCCCTGCCAGAAAATCACGGGAGCAATCCACCTGCAGCGCTAAAGCGCTGCTCCACCCAAAGCTACAGCCAAAAAAATAACGCTTACAGCCAAAAGCTGCCTTACCTGTGACACGTCGAGCAACTCGTAATATCCATGGTCGAGCGCAGGTGATACTTGCTCACCAGCGCTTTGCCCAGCGAAAGCTGGTCGGTGTAGCTGACCCCATCCACTACGACCGGCTGGTCCGCCGTCGGCTGCTGGTAGCGCATGTTGAACACCTGATCGCGCGGACGCAGCACATTCTGCGGCGCGCGGTGGCAACCAATGCACCACTCCATCTGCAACGACTGCTCATTAAACATCAGCGGCATGCGGTCGACAGCCCCGTGGCAGGTGTTGCAGCCTACGCCCTTACTGATATGAATGCTGTGGTCAAAGTAAACGAAGTCCGGCAGATCGTTCACCCGGTTCCATACCAGCGACTTCCCGGTGCGATAACTTTCGCGCACCGGCTCGAGCATGGGCGCCGCCGTCCACATTTGCGAATGGCAGTTCATGCAGGTCTTGGTTGGAGGAATACCCGCAAAATCCGAGTTCTCAACCGAGGTGTGGCAATACCGGCAATCGATTCCCAATGCCGCAACGTGGTGCTCATGACTGAAAGGCGCGGGCTGCGGACGCGCGACACCCGCATAAGTCACATAGGGCGAGCGCTGAAGGTTCACGCATACCCAAAGGGCAAAAGCCAGCGTGAAAATGCCAGCATAGATCGAGGTACGGGAAATTACGTTAGCGCTGCGATGGAAAATCTGCATCGATCAGAATTTTTTCTTTACCGCGGTTCAGTCGTTCAACCCGAGTCTTAGGAGAAAAATTTATAGCTTGTTTTTGAAACTGGGAATTATAGCAGTTCACGCGACTGGAAAAGTGTTCTTTCAAGATTCGTGCGAAAAAAAATTTGATTGTCGTTCGCCATCGGTCGTTGGCCAAAACGGAACCGCGCATTTACCTGAACCGCAGATCAAAGTTCGCACTGCGAAGTACAAGCATTAAACAGCTGCCGACCGACGACCGACGGGTTCATCTCAGATTCATCACCAGCAACTTTGGTTCAGTCATGTCTTCGATAGCGTAGCGCAGGCCCTCGCGGCCCAGGCCCGAATCTTTCACGCCTCCATATGGCATATGGTCGATGCGGAAACTGGGCACATCTCCAGCGATCACGCCACCCACCTCCAATTCTTCATATGCCTGGAAAATACGGTTCGCATCGCGTGTGAACACCCCGGCTTGCAATCCATAAGGCGATTCATTGATCCGCTTAAGTGCCGCAGCGAAATCATCGTAAGGTTCGATCGTGACCACAGGCGCAAAAATCTCCTGGCAGTTCACCTTCATGTCCGGGCGCGTGCTGGTCAGCACGGTTGGCTCAAGAATCGACCCATGCCGTTTTCCGCCGCAGAGCAAAGTAGCTCCATCTTGTACCGCTTCCTGCACCCATTCGGTAGCACGAATGGCGTCACTCTCCCGGATCAGAGGACCTAAGTCCGCCGTGTCATCTAAAGGATCGCCGACGTGCAGCTTGCTGACGCCAGCCAGCAGCAGCTCGGAAAATTTCTTGAACGCGGATCTCTCGATCAGTATTCGCTGCACGGAAATGCAGGTTTGGCCGGCATAGCTGAACCCTCCGGCAACACAGCGCTCGGCCGCCCAGGAAAGGTCGGTGTCGCCGTGCACGATAACTCCGGCATTGCCGCCGAGTTCGAGCACAACCTTCTTCTTACCCGCCCGGCGCTTGATCTCCCACCCTACGGCCGCGCTTCCGGTGAAGCTGATCAGCTTGATGCGATCGTCTTCCACCAGCAGGCCAGTGTCATGATTCGAAAGCGGCAGCACGTTGAACGCGCCATCGGGCAAACCCGCCTGCTCGACGGTTTCCGCGAGCAATAAGGAGGTTAATGGCGTCTGAGGTGCCGGCTTCAGAACAATGGGGCAACCGCTGGCAATCGCCGGAGCAACTTTGTGCGCCACCAGATTCAGCGGAAAATTGAAGGGAGTGATGCCTGCAACTGGCCCGATCGGATACCGACGCACGATTCCCCAACGTCCGGAGGTAAATTGCTGCCAGTCGAGCGATAGATATTCGCCGGGAATGCGGGTGGTTTCTTCGGCGGCGACCGTGAAGGTGAAAATTGCTCGTTCAACTTCGGTGCGCGAAGCTTTCAGCGGCTTGCCCGCTTCCTGAGCGATGGTGCGAGCAAATTCCTCCTTGCGCAAGGTGATCTGCTGCGCAATCGACCGCAGAACGCGCTGGCGCTCAAAGGCGGGGAGGCGTCTGGTACTACCGAAGGCGCGCACTGCAGCCTCGATGGCCTGCTCGGCATGCTCTCTTGTCGCCTGGCAGACTTCCGCCAGCGGAGTTCCATCATAAGGAGAGCGAATCTCAATCGGAGTTCCCTCTTCGCGCCACTTTCCGGCCAAATAAAACCCGCGCGTGCGGACGGGAACCGTTGTCATCTCCGCCATGAGAACCTCCGAGCAGATTGATTATAGGCAAGTGCAGAGATGAATGCGTCGTGGCTGGTTTCCTTGCGATCTTTGCGGTTAAACACTTTCACCGCCGAGCACGCCGAGAGCGCAAAGAGAACAAATGAGCGAACTTCCGCCTGGTTGCTGGGTTTATCGAATTTCTCTGCGATTTTTGCGGGTTTTCTTTGCGATCTTTGCGGTTAAAAGCTTTTTGAAAACACTTTCACCGACGAGCACGCCGGAGAGCGCAAAGAACAAACCGGTGAACTTCCGTCTGCTTGCTGCGTTTATCGAATTTCTCTGCGACCTTTGCGGGTTTCTCTGCGAACTTTGCGGTTAGAGGCTTTTTAAACACCTTCACCGCCGAGAGCGCCAAGAAAACGGCCTAACAGAATTGAAGCAGGACTCAGGCGGTCGATACAATGCGACGTTACGATCCAACAAGATGAATTTTCGATCGATTGCCGAAGCCGCTGAAGAAATCCGTTGCAAAAGACTTTCTCCGGTCGATCTGGTTGGCGAGTGCCTGGAACAAATCGAACAACTGAACCCGACACTTAACGCCTTCATCACCGTAACTGCCGAATCCGCGCTCGCCGAAGCCCGGCAAGCTGAAAAAGAAATTCAATCCGGAAACTGGCGTGGGCCGCTGCACGGAATCCCCGTCGGCTTGAAAGATCTGATCGACACTGCCGGAGTGCGGACCACTGCTGCCAGCGCTATCTTTCGTGACCGCGTTCCGGTCGAAGATGCTGACGTGGTGAAAAAGTTGAAGGCGGCAGGGGCCGTCTTAATCGGCAAGCAAAGTCTGCATGAATTTGCTTACGGCGGCAGTTCCCTCATCAGCCATTTCGGACCGGCGCGGAATCCGGTGAATCCCGAGTACATCGCCGGGGGATCATCCGGCGGATCGGCGGCAGCGGTCGCTTCCGGAATGTGCTACGCCGCAATCGGAACAGACACTGCAGGCTCAATTCGTGAGCCGGCAGCGCTCTGCGGAGTCGTGGGATTGAAGCCTTCCTACGACCTGGTGAGCACGCATGGAATCGTTCCACTTTCACAATCTCTTGACCATGCCGGTCCGATCACACGAACCGTCGAAGATGCCGCGATTGTGCTCGATGCTGTTGCCGAAACTTCAACGGCCTCGAGCAAAAATCTGGATTCAGAAATTGCCGACCTCACCATCGGAATTCCACGGAATTATTTTTTCGACGATCTGGATTCGGAAATCGCCGCCGCGGTAGAGCAAGCTATCGAAAGACTAAAAAAGCAGGCGAAGGGCATGCGCTCAGTCGAATGCCCGATCGACGAGGACCGCACAGTGTTTCTTTTCGAATCCCACCGCTACCACCGAGACAAGGTGGCCACATCCCCTGAGCTCTATGATCCCGAAACGCTGCGCCGGGTTAAAAACGGCGCGGATATTGGAGAGAGCCAATACCGCAGTGCAAAACTCAGGCTGGAAGCCGCACGACGGGACATCGGGAATCTCTTCCGCGATGTCGGCGTTCTCGTTATGCCGACTACTCCAGTTCCCGCACCGCGAATCTCCGACCTGCTAAGAGATATTTCTAAGCTGCGCCCCGCCGAAGTACTCTTGCTGCGGAATACTCGACCCATAAACGTGTGGGGGCTTCCCGCGATTTCAATTCCATGCGGAGTTACTTCTCAACGGCTGCCAATCGGGTTGCAGATCGTTGGCCTGCCGAAGGGGGAAGAAGTGATCCTGAGAACCGCCCGAACGCTGGAACAGTGGTAGGGTTTCCAAGAGCTAATCCACCGAGTGCACGTCTTCCGGCAGCATCATCACGAAGTCGCACTCTTTAGTGTTATCCGAGCAGGAGAGAATTCCCCGTCGTAGAATTTTCGTCGGCACATCGTCAGGGAATGGAAAGTCGATCTTGGCGCTTTTCAGATTTTCAGTCAGCGGCTTCAGCTTCTCTTCTCCGCCGACGAATTTTGCCGCCTGCACCGTCCCCGAACCCGACGCCGAAGTCACGATCACGAAAAATTCCGCCGTGCCACTTGCCGGTGCAATCTTGCCAAGATGGATCGTTCGCATTGTCTGCAAGTCCATCTTGTGCTCATCGACAGCCTTCGTCGCGTTTGAATCGCCGCCCACCAGCGCAGCCAGACGGCCTTTGGTCTCGAGTGCTGGCCGCAATCCTGACAACGACATCGCATATTGCCGGATCGCCTCCTCCTTGTGACCCTGCTTTTCATAAATCTGCGCCAGGTGATCACCGACTTCGCCGTGCTCGCCCAGCGTCCAGGCGGCATTGACGTACTTTTCGGCTTTGGCCATATCGCCACGCGCAAAGTAAACCCAGCCGAGCGTGTCCCAGTTGGCGTCGAGTTCGGAAACAATGCCGAGATCGCGGTCTGACAATTGATCGAGGGAAAGATTGCGCGACGAGTTTGCCACCGCCGTCACCGCCGATTCCGCGTATTGCTGTGCGCGATCAAGGTGCGCCTTCTTCAGCGAAAGCTGATAGGCGATGTTGTTCCACACTTCAGGGGTCGCGGAGATCTGCGTCGCGCGATCGAATGCCGCCAGCGCTTTGTCGTCCTGGCCAAGGTTCAGGTAAGCGTCGCCGAGGCTGATTTGCAGGGCCGCATCATCCGATTTGAGTGAAATTGCTTTTTCGAGTTCCGGCGCGGCTTTGTCGTATTGATGGGCCTCGGCATACATGCTGCCGAGCGCTGCGTGAGCGTATTGGCTCAGCGGGTTGATTTCGAGGACCTTGTTGAATGCCGTCGCAGCTTCATCGTACTTGCGCGCCGTTGTGTACGCCCAGCCGAGCGCACCGTAGGCGTATTCGTCGTACGGATTCAGGTCGGCCTGCTTCTTGAAGGCAGCGATGGCATCGTCCGTCTGCCGCTCCAGCATGTAGGCACGGCCCAAGTCCATCCATGCCGTCTTGTGTTTGGGATCGGCGTCGACCACGCGCTTGAAAAGATCGATGGCGAGTTTGTAGTTTCCGCGATCGAAAGAAGCTTTGGCCGCGTCGTAAAGGTCGTCGCCCTTCAAGTCAGCCGAGAGCGTGGGCGAACCCGCAGCCGTGCTGTCGATTGAAAGATGCTGCGTGGCATCGGCCATCACCGCGCGGCGGAACGCGAGATAATCGCTGGCCCGAGCCGACGGCAATTCGTTAACAGTCGTCACCAGCTTGCGCTCGGCGGTAAAAACAGTCCCTTCCACCTTGTACGTCGCGTTGTACTGCGCGTAGTCGCGCTTCATGGTGAAGGGAAGCGGCGCAGTTTCGGCATATTTCGGCGGAAATTCCAGCTTTAGGCGGTAACTGAATTCGAGGGGTGAGCCGATCTTGACCGGATCTGTATCGTCCTCATCGGCATCGGCCATGCTCAATTGCGAGAGCGGCAGTACCAGGTCGGTCTTCTTTTTCGACCAGTCAAGAAAATTTGCCGCTTCAATTTTGTAATCGACCGTGAACGCCTGGTGAGTGTCCGCCGGATCGCTCACCTTCAGATCAGAGACGTCGCCGCCGAGCCCGCTGTAGGCATTCATCTGCTTCACCCAGTCGTTCCACTTATTTCGTGGGACGCGCCGGAAAAGCATTCGCATGTAGAGCTCAGTGTCTCCGCGAAGCTCGTAGTGCACGGTCGCTGTCAGCTTACCGAACTCATTCACCTTGCCATCAATGGTCGAGAACTGCCGGTTTACCATCGGCGGATCAGCGGGAGTTTCTTCGAGATGCGGCGTGCCATCCTGCGGAATGATCAGCGCCTGCTTTTTTCGCAGCACCGCCGCCAGCAGCCGGAATGGCGCAACTTCCGTAGTGGTGTCCATCCAGACTTCTTCTTGGTCTTTACCAGGCCGGCCCAGCGGAACCATGGTGAACACATGGTCGAACTGCGAAGGCGAAGGAATATCGGGATCAATTTTCCGTCCGGAATTGATCAATACAGAAGATGCCTTGTAGCCGGAAGCCTGCAATAACGAAGCCAGCAGCGTGTGCTTGTCTTTGCAATCGCCGTATGCGTTGTGCAGCACTTCCGAAGCCGCATGCGGCTGAAAGCGTCCTACGCCGAAAGACAAACTGATGTAGCGGAAGTTCGGGCCAACGTAGTTGTAGAGTGCCTCGATCTTGTCTAAGTCAGTCGTCTTGCCCTTCGTCAGCTCCGCGGCCTTGGCTCGAATTTCATCCGTTGGCTGGCGGCGATCTTTTTCCAGTGCCGCGTACCAGCGGCCCATCTCCTCCCAACTGGCAAAGGTCGTCATCTGTACGGCTGGGGCTTCCGGTTCCTTCGAGGCCTTCTTCTTTTTCTTGTCCTTCTTATCGTCGTCTTCGTCTTTATCGACGTGAGAACTGGTCCAGGTATAAACGCGGCGATCGTTTTGCTCGCTGATCTTCGGATCGTCTCCCGGCTTGGTCTTCAGCTTGATCGCGCGGTTCTTGGGGACATCGAGAACAAGCTGTTCATCGAGCACAGTACCCGATTTCGCGAAGTCATACTCCATCCAGAACTGCCCTTGTGCGAGTGGAGTCTGTGTAACGGTGATGTAGTCATATTCCAGCTCTTCGCCCGGGCGCAGACCTGGCACCGTAATGTGCTTCTGACGGTAATCGGTGTAGACCGGAGCTTCCCGCTCCAGCGGAATACTCAAATCTTGTACGGAATCGGCCGGAGCAGTAACCGTCGAACCGTCCAGCTTTAAAACACGGACGTACGGAATCTCGACGCGTTCATTTGCCGAGTTGTAGCCCAGAACGAGTTGTCCCCACTCTTCGACCCCGGCCTCGCTTTGCACCTTGATTCGCGCGTAAGTCTCGCGGCGGCCCGTGCCATCATTTTCAAAGCGATAAGAGCTGTGCAGCTTCTCAACGACGAAGGCCTCCTGGGAATGGTCGTCCGCAGTCGGTGGTGGTACAGGCGGAGCCGGCGGCGCAGGCACCTGCGCAAAAAGGGTGGCAACAAACAGTAGTGGAAGGAAGGCGAATCGGCGCGGGGACATAGGGATGCGCCGTTTTTACCGTATAACGGCCAGAGAAGCAAGTTACCTGGGAGGAGGCGGAATGCACGGGCGAGACGCCGGTGCCCGCAACCTCGATGGGTCAAGATTGTGGGGTGCGGGCGTCCTCGCCCGCACAACCCCGGTCTACTGGAACGCCTTCTCCATGAAGGAAGCTTCGTCGCTCTTCATCTTCTTTAAGCTGTCCGCCGGCAAATAGACCATGTGGCCCGAGTCGTAGGTAGCAAACGATATCTGGGCACGATACTTCGCCGGCAAGTCCATATGATTGAAGGTGAAGTTGGCTGCGTAGTAAGGCGTGGCGAGATCGTAATACCCTTCCATCACCAGCACCTTCAGGAACGGATTGCGAACCAGCGCCTCCCGCAATGCGCTGGCGGTGTCGGGGAAGCCTTCAACCGCCGATCCCCACTCCCAATGCTCATTCAGCCCAGCCTCGCGCGCGAAGACGAAATACGGCATGTCGACCTTGTAGCCCAGTTCATTGCGCACGTAATTGTTAAACACCGAGTTAAAAGGAGGCAGCACATTGGCCTCGGTCGGATCGTAAAACGGCGTGTCCAACAGGCCTTGCGGGTCGGGTCCGGTGTAGCGCCCGTCGAGACGCCCGACGCGAAGCTTCTGGTCGATCAATAAATAATGAGTGAACTTGGGCACGTCGATGCGCAGATTCGCCTCGTCGATCACTTCTTTGCTTAATCCCGTGTAGCGCGACATCTGCTCAATCACTTTTTGCCGCTCATCGGGAGTAAGCGAGTCGCCCTTGGCCAGCGCCTGCGTGTACTCGCCCGAGGCCCACTGCTCGGCTTCCTCCCGCGCCTTGCTCACATCCTGCTGCAAATCCGGCGGCAGCTTGTGGTGATATCCGGCGATCATGGTGTAAGACGGGATCAAAAACACGTAGGGTTCGTCGTTGGTCTTCTCATCGATCAGCGTCTGAAAATTCAACACCGTCGAAAGCAAAGTGATTCCGTTGAAGGAAATTCCGAGCGGGGCCAGATTGCCCGCGATGCCCGCCGAACGCGTCGTGCCGTAACTTTCGCCGAAAAGAAACAGCGGCGAGGTCCAGCGATCATAGCGCGTGATGTAAAGCCGAATGAATTCGCTGAAGGCCGTGATATCGCCTTTCAGGCCCCAGAATCTTTTCGAGGTCTCGGCATTTTCGGCGCGGCTGAAGCCGGTGCCGATGGCGTCCACCAGCACCAGGTCGCTTTTGTCGAGCAGCGTGTAGGGATTGTCTTCAATTTTGTACGGCGCCGCGGGAAGAAAGCCCTGCGGATCCAGAACCACGCGCCGCGGCCCGAGCGCGCCCATGTGCAGCCAGATCGAGGCCGATCCCGGCCCGCCGTTGAACGCAAACGTCAACGGGCGCTTCGACGCGTCCTGGCCATCGAGCGAGTAGGCCACAAAAAACATTTCGGCTTCGATTTTGCCGTCCCCGCGTTTGATCGGCAGCCGCCCGGTCGTCGCCGTATATTTGAGCGCCTTGCCATCCAGCATGATCTGGTGGTGAGTCACGACCGGCGCGATCTCAGTCATGTCATAGTGCTCTTCCTTTTTGTCTTCGCCCGGCTTCGGCTCGGACGACTGCTGCGGAGATGCGCTCGGTTCCGTCGATTTCACTGGCGGTTCTTCCTGCTTCGCCTGTTGCGCCTGTTTCTGCTGTTTTTTCTGCGAGGCGGGTTGCGCTTGCGGCTGCGACGATGGTTGATTCGAGTTTTGCTGGGCCACGGCTCCAGCCGAAAGAATTGTCGAAATCAATATAAGAAGGAACAGGCGCATTATCTTCTCCTAAGCAGGGCGTCCTAAGTAAAACGTGCGGACGAAACCGGCAATTATACGTCGCGAACGGTCAATCAAGTGGAGCGGTTAAGATGATCGAGTGAGAGCTCGACTCAAACCTCCGTCCAAAGCCGCCACCAAACCCGCGCGCAAAACTGGAATTGACGTTCTTCGCGCGAAACCGTTAGCGCAGATTCGCTGGCTCGTACACGGATTCACCACGAGAAGAGGTGGATACTCGAAGCTTTACGGCGGCAACGCTCTCAATCTTGGCTTTACGGCTCACGATTCGCGGGCTGCGATCGAAAGAAACCGGCAGACGCTTGTGGGAGAAATAACTTCGGTTGTGGGGCGACAGGCATCTCGCCCGTCGAAGACCGGCTCACCACAACTTTTGGCCCTCCGCCAGATCCACTCCGACATCATTCACTTGGTCCGTGAGATCCCAGATGATCCTCTTTCCGGCGATGGCTTGATAACCGACACTCCGGGAATCCTGCTCGGTATTCTGACCGCCGATTGCCTTCCCGTGATTCTGGTCGATCCCAAGCACCGGGCCGTAGGCGTCTTTCATGCCGGCTGGCGCGGAACGGTTAAGCGGATCGTCGAAAAAGGTGTGGGCGAGATGCACCGCTGGTTTGGAACTCGACCTTCCGATTTGCGTGCGGCGATTGGCCCGGGAATTCGCGGCTGCTGTTATCAGGTCGGACCGGAGGTGCAGTCGATATTCGAATCGCAGTTCAGCTACGGAACTGAACTCTTCCGGGAAACGAAAGAACGGAACGAGGTCCACGAAAAATACCCATTGTTTTTTCTCAGCGCACGCGCGCCCGGTCATACTGAGGTGCCGAAGAAAATTTTTCTCGATCTCGCCGAGGCCAACCGCCGCCAGTTGCTCGCCGCCGGCGTTGCGGCAAAAAACATCGCCGATCTGGGAATGTGCACCTCTTGCAGGAATGATCTCTTCTTCTCCCATCGCGCAGAAAAAGGCGTCACCGGAAGAATGATGGCCGTGGTGGGAATCAGAAATTAACGTGTGGCGCGGACACTCTTGTCCGCGGTTTCGATTGACTGAACGTGTGGCGCCGGCGGCCTCGCCCGCGGAGTTGCAACTACTCTGCCCCCACAGGCTCCAGGTGCTTCACCGCGCCTTCCAGATGTTCGAGGGTCTGCGGGACAGTCAGCGAATACATTTCGCGACCAACGCCTTCACCCGACTCAAGCGCGGTCTTAAGAAAATGGCCTGCAATTGCAATCGCCAGCGGATCGGTAATGGTTTTCCCTGTGCGCTTCTTGTATTCGTCCCACGCCGGCAGCGGCAGCACGACCCACACCGGCCGCCCATCAACCAGAAATTTGATATCGACGGCATCTGCATGGCGCGTAGCCACAGCCACGATCAGCGCCTGATAAATGCAGTGCACCTGCTTTTTCGTCCAGCGGTCGTACGCCTGAAAGTCGCGAAACATAGAAACAAAACTATATCAGGGACACGAGCGCCGGTGCATCATTCCGATTGATCGTTGGCTAATCCTCCAAACTATTTTTGTTCCGGCTTCTTCTCTGCCGCTTTTTTCGCGGCTGCCTGCTTTTGCGCTTCGACCGTCCATGGCGGAACAATTCCGTTCACGCGGGCATATGCAATCACCTGTCCCAGGTGCTCGTGCGCGTCGGCCACCAGGATGTAGACCACGTCTCCGGCATTTGCCTGCGGGCCAAGTTTCGGCAACAGCTTGGCAAAGTCGGCGTTGGTCATGCCGTTGATTTGTTTTTGCGCCCACTCCCACGACTTAGTCAGTTGCTCGGCAATTTGCGCCTTGTCGGTGGTCGATTTCTCGAACGTCTTACCATTGAAATCGCTGGACGGCGTTGCCCCCATCAGCTTGAGGATCTGATATCGCTCGCCGGCAACATGCAGAAAGACTTCTGCAAAAGATCGCGAATCTGCCGACGGACGCCAGGTGAATTTGTCGGAGGGGATCGCGTTCTCCAGATCCACAAACTTCTTGTTGACGCGTTCCAGATCCAGAAGCGACTGCGCTTTCATGTCATAGCTGGGAGCAGTTTTGTCATCGCTGGCCGGCATGTTATCGTTTTGCGCAAATACCATCGCGCTCACTCCCAACATCCAGGTAACCAGAACTGTCTTGATTAGCACACGGTTCATAAGGCCCTCCCGAAAGGACGACACCATTTAACCGGATTGTCGGAAAATAGTCTTAGCCGCTCAGCCCGCTTTTCAGTGCATTCAGACCTCGCTTGCGAGAGGACGGTCCAGTTCCATATTCGGAAGATAAAAAAACGGAGCAGATCAACCTGCTCCGTCTTCGGATCGCCGTTCCGCGCTCAACGCGTTGCAAGTTCAGCCACGGTCGGCTTTGGCGCTGAGGCCTGCAGCATCGCCTCTCGCTGGGCTTTTCCCGGGGCTATGTGCTGGCTTTCGCCGTTGCTGACGATGTCCTGCACGAACCACTTCTGGCCGTACCGCACAAAACGCACGAAGTTGCGATAGTCGCGTGGCGACTCACCTTTGGTAGTGATCAAAACGGCCAACCTTGTTCGGTCCGTACTGAAAGCGACCTGGCCGAGTCCCCTGTCGACTGTAAGACGATAATCACCCGCCGGGCAGAGTTTCCCTCCGGCATCAAACGCGAACGGTACTGTGACCCTGACCTCGTACGATACTTCCGCCGCGCCCGATAGCGCGCTTAGCAGCACGGCGATACCTGCGAAAATCTGGATGTACTTCCTCATAGTTGTTTCTCCTCGATGTGAAATGCGGCAGGTTCTTGTGTTCCGTGCCGACGACTTTGTCAGTATCGGGAGAAGCGCGAGACGGCTCTTCACCGTCAGTCCGGGTTTCTTTGCTTGCGGCGAGTTCAACGAAGATGGCTTGCTTTAGCGTCCGGAAATGTTTGCTGAAGTTCAGGATGGGAGCCGTTTTCGGCTTGCAATAACTATGCGGATGGCATGACCTCGCGAAGATGGCACGATCAAGGGCGCTTCTTCGTGTCCCTTCGTGGCCTTCGTGGTTGATGTTTTTGTTTTTTTCACCACGAAGGACACGAAGTTACACGAAGGAAAACCATGCGGTTGTTCGTGCGTCGTGTTGTATTCGTGGTGATAGGAACGAACTCAGCCAGGAAGAGGACGGGGTTACACGGAGGAAATGCTACGGAGCGGGAACCTCAGCGCAAACTTCTGCGGCTGGTCATCTCCAGAGCGACGGCTGCTTTTTCGTCGTCTGATAAAGCGCGCGCAGCAACCGGAAAAATCAATTCGTCTTCAATCTTGATGTGCTGCTGATACATCGAGAGAAGCTGCGAAACCGAATTGCGGAATTCCTCGACGTCATTTTTTGCCAGCTTGCCGTTTGCAAGATACTCAGTGCCGAGTTGCTCTACTCTCGCGTGCAAGGGAGCCACGCGCTCATGGTCCTCCTCGAGCATGTCAAGCTTTCCAAGAGCGGAGTGGACTTCGGCATCATCCATCTTACGCATCCGCGGAAACAGCGATTCTTCTTCGTCGGCCGTGTGCTTAGGAGCGGCTTCGGCAAAATATCGCAACGCTGTTTCCAGCGCGCGTCGCGTTTCCTCGCTCGGGGGCTGGTCGATCACGTCGCCCACAGACGCGAGGCTGCGCAAGAACATCTCTATGCGGCGATGGCAATCCGAGAGCAAACCCGTCGGATCGCTGAAACTGTGCACCTGCGCGCCGATTTGGACTGGCATACTTCTCTAGTCTAGCTCGCCGCTAAAGCATCTGCCGAACGCGCTGTTGCAAGGTTTTCACAAAATGCATGAAGATGTTCGTTGAACCCCGGCGCATCCTCCCAAAATGCGGCGTGACCAATCCCGGGCATCAGCTGAACCTGAGCATGACGCATTGCCGCTTTGTGCTGATCCACCACTGCAACTTTAACGATCGCGTCCTTTTCGCCGTGCGTGATCAACACAGGTTTTCCGATTTTGCGCAAAATATCGTCATTGCTGAACGCGCGCGAGAACAGCCCTTGCCGCACATGCGACGGGACCAGAACGTTGTATTCCAGCATTTGCGCTAAATCAGAGTTCGAAGGCGGCTGCGCAAAGCAAAGTTTGAGCAAACCTTCGAGCCCGCGCCTGCTGGTTTCTGCATCGGGTGAAAGAAATTGCGGGACAAGGGCGATGAACTCAGGCGTAAGCGCCGCCATGGCCTCTTCACTGCCGAGCTTTGTAACCCCGCCAATCAACTGTATCCCGCCAATCTGGTCTTCCCCGTAGTGCCGGATGTAATCAAAGATCAGCAGCGGCCCGTACGACCAGCCGGAGAGCACGGGATGATCAAGACCCAACGTGGTGATCACCGCATTGACGTCGTCGGCCCACAACTTCGAGTCGCCGTATGCGTTGGCCGGTTTTTCTGACAGGCCGTGACCGCGCATATCGAGAGCGACAAGCCGGTGGTCGTCGGCCAATTTTGAGTCCAGTTGCCGGGTCCATGTGAGCCGGCACTGAGATACGCCATGTATGAAGAGTATCGGCCGGCCCTTCGGGTTTCCTGTTTCGACGACGTGGAGTTGCACACCACCGCCGCCGGTGATCTTGTGCGTCTTCATATTCAGTTCTCCTGGGCGGACAAATTCGGGCGGGGACTGTTCCGGAACCAGCAGATTGTACTCGCGTGAGTGTTTGGCTGCAATCAATCATCAGGCCAACAATTAGCTCTCGGAAGCACGGCTGTCATCCAATGGGTGGCTGAGTTGTAAACTCTGCTGTAGATGAAGAAAACGCAAGGTAAGAGCAATGCAAAAGCGCAAGCTGGGAAAGAGCAATCTGGAAGTTTCCGAGATCGGATTCGGCTGCATGGGAATTAGCTTTGGCTACGGGCCAGCAGTCGAAAAGCAGCAGGGAATTTCAATCATTCGCGCCGCAGTCGAACGCGGAGTCACGTTCTTTGATACCGCCGAAGTCTACGGCGCCTATACCAACGAAGAACTTGTCGGCGAGGCGCTGGCGCCGTTTCGAGGCAACGTAGTGATTGCCACGAAATTCGGCTTCAAGATCGACGCCAACGGCAAGCAGGCCGGGCTAGACAGTCGCCCCGAGCACATAAAAGAGGTTGCCGAAGCTTCACTGAAGCGGTTGAAAACGGACGTGATTGACCTCTTCTATCAGCACCGCGTCGATCCAAGCGTTCCGATAGAAGATGTTGCCGGTGCAGTGAAGCAGTTGATCGAGCAGGGAAAGGTAAAGCACTTTGGGTTGTCGGAGGCGGGCGTGCAGGTCATTCGCCGCGCGCACAAAGTGCAGCCCGTCACCGCGCTGCAGAGTGAATATTCACTGTTCTGGCGAGAACCGGAGGAAGAAATTTTGCCGGTGCTGGAAGAACTCGGTATCGGCTTTGTCCCGTTCAGCCCTCTCGGCAAGGGATTCTTAACCGGGAAAATCACTGAGGAAACCAAATTTGAGCAAGGTGATTTCCGCAATGTCGTACCCCGCTTCAGTGAGGAAAACCGAAAAGCCAATCAGGCACTCGTTGACCTGCTTAGCGAATTCGCGCAGAAAAAGAACGCGACGCCAGCCCAGATCGCGCTCGCCTGGGTTCTAGCCCAAAAGCCATACATGGTACCGATTCCGGGCACGACTAAGCTGCATCGGCTGGAGGAGAACCTGGGCGCTGCAAACGTCAGGCTCACGCCGGATGATCTTCGCGAAATCGATCAGGTTACTTCGAAGGTTGAATTGCACGGCGCTCGTTACCCGGAGAGCGCCCAGCGCATGATCAATCGGTAACGAAAGTGGGAAAGATTGCTGGCCGGCCATGAGGCCAGGTACTCGCCGGTCCCACACACCGGAGGTCGTCCGATATGTGGGACCGTGAGCTGCCTAAGCTGCCACTCGCGCGGCTTTGTTGTACTCGGGCGCGAACACCTCCCGGGCAAATTGCGCGAAGGTAATTCTGCCGGCACGTTTCTGCTCGCCTTTATGCTGTCCCAATATTTTCGGCGATGCTTCTTCCATTTCAACCATCAGTGCTGCCATCTCCGGCGACATACCGCCCTGACTCATGGCGGCTTTCAACTTCTCACCGGGAATGGTGACAACGCGGATTGGTTTCGCAATGGCCTGTCCGGCGATGCGAGCAAACTCGTCGAAGGAAATCTCCTGCGGACCGACAATGTCGATCACGTGATGGCCGTCGATCGGGTTGAGCAGAAACTCGGCGGCAAATTCGGCGATATCCTGCGTGGCGACGAACTCCGCTTTCAACGATCCCGGGACCGTAGTGTAGATACTGCCTTGCCCAATGATCGTCGGCAGCGAGAAAAATATGTTCTCCATGAACTCGTTCGCGCGCAGCGAGACAATGTTCTCGCCGGCCGCGCGGAATTTCTCTTCCGTATCGTGCAGCCCGACAATCGGCCCCGTGCCGCTCGGCGGGAATGCTCCTGCACTCGAAAGCTGGACTACGTGCAGGTCCGGATGCTTGCGGATCACGCTGGCCCCGGCTTCGGCCATGCGCCGGCCTCCCGCCAGTGGATCGTGCGAAGTCCTATCCAAAGGCGTGAGCCAGAATAAGGCGTCAGCGCCGTTTACCGCCTGCTCAACAATGGCGGGGTCGCTGTGTTCACCTGCGATGACCTTTGCGCCTCGGCTGGCGAGATCTCTCACTTTCTCCGGATGTCGGGCTATCACTGTGACATCGGATTTTCGGTCAAGAAGTATGTTGGCGAGTTTGTTCCCGATGTGGCCGGTAGGAGTGGTGACTGCAATCTTCATGAAATTTTCTCCTTATTCGTGAAGATGTGCAGCCTCTGTCTTGCGCTTCAGAAAGGCAGCTACTTACCTGTGGATTTCGTGCCGAATTTTTGCGGCTCTGACCAGCACTCGGAATGCGCGCGAGAATTCACGCTGGATTGGATCGGCAGTTGAGGCGTGGGCACCGGATGGACTCTCTTGCTAGCCGAACTTTTGTTTACTATGGCAGCAACGAAAAGCAATGGTGAGTTTCCTTCTCATAGTTGCAAAGCGCGGGTTGGGAGCAACCCAAAAACTGAAGCCCCTACGTAGACGAATCAACATGACAAAAATCAACTTTCCGCGATGTGTTTCTCTTGTTCTGCTGATGACGGCAATCAGCGCATCAGCTCAGCTTCCGCAGGAAGCCCTCAAGGGCCTATGGCATGCTGAATGGATTACCTCGCCCACCGGCCCTCAGCGCGATGCCGTTGTTTTGCATTTCAGGAAGGTGATCCAACTTCCGGCTGCCTCTCAACATTTTGTCGTCCACGTCAGCGCGGATACGCAATTCATCCTGCTGGTTAATCAAAAAGAAGTTGGGCGCGGACCCGCATTGAGTGACCTCGCGCATTGGAAGTACGAAACCTATGATTTGGCGCCGTACCTCCATGCAGGTCAGAACGTAATCGCCGCCACCGTATGGAATTTCGGAACACTAACGCCGTTAGCGCAGATCAGCGACCGTACAGCTTTTGTTCTGAAGGGTGACACCGAAGCCGAAGCTTCCGTAAATACAAACGACAGCTGGCAAGTGGAGGAGGAAAAAGGAATTGGACCTCTGCCGACACCCCCCGACATGCAAAACTTTTATTACGTTGCCGAGCCAGGAGAGCGCATCGATGGTGCGTCTTATGACTGGTCGTGGGATGGGGCGACGGCAAATGGCAAATGGCAGAAAGCTGCATCTGTAGGGAACGCGATCGAGCGCGGGGCCGTGCTGCAGAACATCAATTGGGAGCTGACACGAGACTCGCTCCCGCCCATGCAAATGGAGGCGACGCCAATCGGAAAAGTCGTGCGCTTGTCCGGAGTTCAGGTTCCGCAAGAATTCCCAGGTCAACCGCTCGAAATTCCCGCCCATAGCAGCGTCAGGCTTCTGTTCGACCAGTCTCATTTGACGACTGCCTACCCGGAACTGACTGTTAGCGGCGGAGCTATGAGCAGGATTCGCCTCACCTATGCAGAAGCGCTCGTCGATGACAACGGAGAGAAAGGCAATCGAAACGAAATCGCGGGCAAACACATTGTAGGCGTCGTCGACGAATACCTCCCGGACGGCTCCGAGTCGCGAAAATTCATGCCGCTGGGCTGGCGCACATGGCGGTACTTGCAAGCGGATATCAACACCGCCGACCAGCCGCTTCGGATCGATAATTTCCGGTCGTGGTTTACAGCCTATCCATTTGAAGAGCGCGGCCATTTTGAATCCGACGATCCATCGCTCGCTCAGATTTGGCAAATCGGCTGGCGCACCGCCCGCCTCGACGCACACTCCACCTACATGGATACGCCGTATTGGGAACGAATGCAGTACATCGGCGACACGCGTATTCAGGCCCTGATCTCCTACGTCGTTGCCGGCGATGACCGCCTCGCTCGCCAGGCAATTCAGGCGTTCAACGATTCGCGAATTCCCGACGGCATTACGCGCAGCCGTTATCCATCTTCAGTCACACAAATCATTCCGACATTCTCTTTGCTGTGGATTGGAATGGTGCATGACTTCTGGATGTATAGGGACGATGACAATTTCGTAAAAGCGCAATTGCCCGGAACGCGAGCTGTTCTCGATTGGTTTTTGGGCAAGCAACGATCCGACGGGCTAATCGGAAAATTGCCATGGTGGCCCTTTGTAGACTGGGGGAAAGACTTCAGCTTCGGCGTCCCTCCGCAAGATGCGGACGGCGGATCATCTATCATCACGCTCCAGTTCATTGAGGCCTTGGGTTATGCCGCCGAACTGGAATCTACTTTTGGAGACCGTGCTCGATCAGAACGGTACCGCGCTGCGGCAACCCGAGCTGTGAGCGCAATTCGCAAATTGTGCTGGAATGATAACTATCGCCTCATCGCCGATACTCCTGCCCAGAAGCACTACAGTCAACACGCAAATATCCTCGGTGTTTGGCTAGACGTAGTCCCGCAACAAGAACAGAAATCTGTACTGGAGAAAATATTGTCCGCAAGCGATCCGGGTTTTACGGCAGCGGGAACGACTCCGCAAATGACGACGGCTACATACTATTTCCGCTTCTACCTGGCTCGCGCGCTTGAACACGCAGGGATGGGAGACCAATATTTGAACTTACTGAAGCCGTGGCATGACATGGTCGCCTTGGGACTGACCACCTGGGCCGAACAGCCTGAGCCCACCAGGTCGGATTCTCACGCCTGGAGTGCCCATCCAAATTACGATTTCCTCACCATTGTCGCTGGAATTCGACCTGACACGCCGGGATTTTCAACCGTCCGCATAGAACCGCATCTCGGGCCACTGCGACATCTCGTGGCTTCACTTCCAACTACGAAAGGAGCGGTGGAAGCGAACTACACGATTCAAGGCGCTGGCGTAAATGCAGACATAACTCTGCCCGCGACCGTAACAGGAGATCTCGTATGGAAGGGCAAGAACATGAAGCTACATGCTGGACATCAACAACTGCGCCTTCCCTAACGAAGTTCAGGCTACGGCGTCAGCACAAACTCGAAGAAGATCACATACTGGCCAATTGTGAATGGAGAGCCCGGAAGCGCCGTCAAATTTCCGCTGACCGGGTCTATGGCATATCCACCTATGAAATCGCCATAGGTGCCATTGGCTCTCACGTACAGAAACTTACCCGATGGATCACCTCTCATGCGATACGGCGAGGCGCCCACAGGTATATCTCGGACGTGGGTTAGAGTGCCATCTCCAGCGTTTATTGCGTATTGTGAGACGCCCGAAAAGACAGTGAGTACATAGAGAAACCTTCCGGTTGGTTCCGCGTAGACCGAAAGGGGAGCCTGGCTCGGAAATGGCGACCCAGGCAAATTGGTCAGCGTACCGGTCGTGCGGGAGATGCCATAAGCTTGAACGGCCTCACCGAACGTTTCGGTCACGTACAGAAAACGGCCGTAGTCATCAGCGACATCGGTGGTGTCGCAGCCAAAGGGGTATTGATCGCAGGTGGAGAAAGGCTTCCTCATTATGTATGGAGAGCCAGGCACGGGAGTCAGCTCTCCGGAATTCGTGTCAATTTCAAACGCGTCAATCGAATTTGCGTCTTCCGAAAGAGCGTAAAGGTACTTACCCGAGGGGTCCGCGACTATGTTGCGGAGACCGCCCTGCACCGGAACAGGAGTGGAGTTTACGCCACTCAGTGACCCGTTTGATTTCACTCGGAAAACCAGAATGCCGTTTCCCGATGCAACAAATACGAACTTCCCTGAAGGATGCACGGCCAATTGGCCGACGCCTGCGGGCACCATCACTGGAGATCCAGGCGCCTCGGTCAAATTGCCGTTTGCACGATTGATGAAGTACGCATGCAGGCCTTCCGCACTCACATACAAGCGATAGCCGCCTGCGTCTGAAGCCAATGCATTGGGCCCGGTTCCAGGTGGATATGAAATCAAAGCCTGCGGCGTCGCAGTTGGCACTCCGGTTGAGGGATCGACTTTGAAGCCGAACAGTCTCCAAAAATTCGTGTCCGCCAGATAAAGAAACCGCACCGGCTTGAGTCCAGGAGCAGTCACGGTGAAGTTGACCGGGGTTTTGGTGATTCCTCCGCAAGCGTCGAAGGCTTGCACCACAGTCTTATAGGTACCCGGCGTAAGTGACAGGCTGGTGTCGAGAGTGCTCGAAGGCACGTTGTAGGCCGCGACATGCGGAGCAAGATAAATCCGCATATCCGTAATGCCTTTCGGACATTGAGGACTAGTAGCCGACGCCAGGTAGTGAACCGGAGACGCAATCTGCGAATTGTTTTGTGGCGAGCTCACCACAACTTGCGCCTTTAGCGGTAGAAGCCCCGCACTGGTTATAAGAAGAATTAGAGTTTGCGTAGCGGACGATATGAGGTTTTTCATTTGGCACCTGCCCAAGCACTCACCTTGCGGTGCAAGTAGATGCACAATTCGGTCGAAGAGGTAGTATTTCGGTTTTGACGTGTGGGACCTGGACCAATCGGTTTCGAGAGCAACTCTGGCTTGGTTCAACCGGCGCGATCATGAGAAGAACTGCCCGGTGCCTTTATTCTCGTGTACTTCCGAGTTCGCGGTTAAATCATCTGTCGTTGAGCGTAAGTAGCTCGCCGTCTAGACTTCCTCGCATGTAACCGCCCCTTCGCGCAGTAAAAAATTCCAACAATATGGGACAAACATCATGAAGCCATTGTCCGTAGTGTGCTTGCTTGCCTTTGCCTTACCCACTGTTGCCGGCGTCATTCCCCGCTCCAACCACGTTTGGATCATCGCCGAAGAAAATAAGAGCTACGAGAACGTCATCGGCAATCCTCATATGCCTTACTTCAACTCTCTGGTAAATAAATATGCCGTGGCCGCGCAGTACTACTCGAACCACCATGGCTCAATTTCGTCTTTAATGAGGATCGTCGCCGGCCAACCGGTAACAGAGAATGGCAACACTGTTAAATGTTTCGACGTCGATAATATTGTCCGCCATCTTCTGCTGCATGGGATGACATGGAAGAGCTATCAGGAAGACTTGCCTTACGCCGGTTACACCGGGCTTAAGTGGAAGAACTACACTCGCGGTCACAACCCGCTGATCGACCTTACCGATGCCTGTGCTCCCGGCCAGAAGCTGAACAACGTGCCTTTCACGCGGCTCGCGAAAGATATTTCTAACAACGCCGTACCGAATTACGCTTTCATCACCCCGAACCTGCAACACGACGGACATAATGGAACCCTAGCCCAAGCCGACCAGTGGCTTTCGCAACAGGTTCCGAAGATACTCGCTCTTCCAGAATTTCGCTCAGGCGGAGGCGGCCTTCTCTTCATCGTTTGGGATGAGGGGAACCTTTATACCGACAATCGGTGCAGTGCTTGGGTCCATACCGGTTGCGGCGGCAGGATCGCCACTCTCATGGTCGGCCCTAACGTCAAGCACAAATTCAAATCCGGCTCCCTTTACCATCATCAGCACTTGCTTCGGACCGTGTGCGACGCCTTCGGATTTACCAACTGCCCAGGAGCAGCGAACACGGCCAAGCCCATGGCGGACATGTTTTAGACGAAATTCCGGAGTGGAACCGCATCACCAACATGCCGGATATACACTTCTCTGTCCGCCAGTTTTGGCGCAAGGGAGCGACTACCATGCCCGCATCGTCTGAATTGCAAGAAACTGAATGGCAAGGAACTGAATCGCAAGAAACTGAATCCCAAGAAAGAAGCCGCTTGCATTCGCGTCGCGGTTTCTTTCGATGGGCCAGTTCTCTGGCTGCGGCCATCGGCGCGGCGCCTTTGCTTTCCTCCGCTAAATCTCTTGCATCGCCGGCGGCAACGTCAGAGGGCGAGGATTACTACGCCAAGCTCGGGGTCTCGCCGATCATAAACGCCGCCGGCACCTACACCACTCTGACCGCTGCCTGCATGCCACCCGAGGTTCTCGCGGCCGTGCAGAAAGCTGCGCTTCACCCTGTGCGATTGCGCGAATTGCAGCAGAAGGCGGGGGAGTACATCGCGCGTCGCCTCAAGTGCGAGGGAGCAGTCGTGACCTCCGGGGCTTCGGGGGCCATCAGCCTGGCGACAGCCGCTTGCCTGCAGCACGCCAATAACATCAGCATCACGGACATGCCTCAGGCAATTGACGGCATGAAGAACCAGGTCATCGTGCAACGTGCTCACCGCTATGAATATGACCGCGCAATGTATCTCTGTGGGGCGCGAGTGACCGAGGTGGTCACGCTCGACGACTACAAGCGAGCATGCAGCGCGGGCAATGCGGTGATGACGAATTTTTTCAATGCTGCGGAGGATGAGGATGGCATTGCAGGCAGCGCGCAGATTGGCCGGGAAGAGTGGTTGCAGGTAGCGCACGAGCACAACATTCCCTGCCACCTGGATGCCGCTGCCGACATGCCGCCGATTTCGAACTTATGGAAATACACCGGCATGGGCTTCGACCTGGTCGCGTTTTCCGGCGGCAAAGGGATACGTGGTCCTCAAAACGCGGGTCTGCTGCTGGGCCGAAAGGTCTTGACCGATTTGGCCCAGGCCAATAATAATCCGGGAGACGGGATCGGCCGTGGCATGAAGGTAGCGAAGGAACAGATTGTAGGTATGGTCGCGGCCGTCGACTGGGTCCTTTCGCATACGGAAGAGTCGATGCAGGGCGACTACCAGAAACGGGCCGACCTCATTGCCAACGCCGTCAAAGGTATTCCCTCGGTTAGGACCGAAACGGTGGTTCCAAAGATCGCCAACCATGTTCCCCATCTGCTCATACGCTTCGACCCGGCAGTCACTGGCGTCACAACTGCGCAGATCGTCGACGTTTTGCGCGCGGGGACGCCTTCGATTGAACTCAACCCCAACACCGGTCAAAAGCCAAACCAGGGCATCCCGGCGGATGCGAACACGCTGGTGGTCGGTGTCTGGATGTTGCAGCCCGGTGAAGATGCGATCGTGGGACAGCGAATTCGTGCCGCCCTTACGAAAAAGACCGTCGGTTGAAAATTACCGTTCTGATGGTTTAAACACCAAAACAAAAGCCCTGGAACAGTTTTCCAGGGCTTTCTAAATGCAGAAAAATATACGTTTAGCCGTTTACCCGTGATCTGAAGCGACGCCGCACCAATCCGGCAATGCCAACCAGGCCTGTCCCAAGCAAAGTGAGTGTGCTGGGTTCAGGAACTGGGGCCAGTGTCGATGAGGTAGTAAAGCAGGTCGCCTTTGGCGCGCAGGCTGCGCCGGCAATGTGAAGACCAAGATCCGTAATGATCGTCGAACTGCTTGCGCCGGACAACTGGAAACTGAGAGAGCTCGCTAAGCCACTGCCGGTCGTGTCAAAGCAAAGTGTTTCCGACTTCATACCCCCACAGGTGCCTGACGAAAAGCCGGACAGGCTTATGTCAAGGCCACTCAACCCGCTGCCGGAGAAACCGAGTGTTGGTCCCCCTTCTCGGATTTTGTAACCTTTCGCAGCCGTGATGGTCACGCAGACATCACCCATCGCGCAGCTGCCTCCAACCGTCACACTTGCAGTTGCCACTTTGGTTGTGCCGGAGAATAAATCAAACGATGTGGCCGAGGCGGCCGGCGCCATAGCTAGCCCGGCAGCAAGGATCGATGCCATAAATACCGTAATTCGCACCACAATTCCTCCTTATTTCGGGCGAGGATTTCCTGGCAAGCGCGACGACGGTGGCAATTTGATCAGGCAAGAAGGTCGCCACTTTCGAATAGGAAATTCACAGCTCGTATCTCTTGCCGCCACAACAGCTTGGTTGTTCGAACCTGAGTACCAGATTTCTCGCCATCACCGACATTGCAAATAAGTCCCCGAAAATGGCAAATTTCTGCACATTCGTAAGTTGATGGCACTAGCGATCTATCGCACTCGCATCAAGCGGATGCATTTGGTTTGGGGCGTTTAGTGGGGGACGGGAGGGCCACCCGTCAAAAGTGGCTTGCGTTGTAGCGGTCCCCTAGAGCGGGTTCGACTCAGCGACCGTCCAGACAGCCCCCGCAACAAGAAACGTCAGAACACATTCGGACCACATGAAATGCGCTTTGGTGTTAGCGATCACGTGGGGAATCCAAACCAGCACACCAAACAGTGAGAGCATGAGCGCCATGAGACGCATCGCAAGCCTTGCCTGGCGATTGATGAGGATGGCGACGGCGGCCAGTCCAAACGCAACCGTTGTGAGTGTCGCCCAAAACATCTGGTTGGGCGGAATCCATTTCGGGACCAACTGAGCTGTCGGCCTGAGTAGCAGTGCCTGACCCAGGGTAAAAGAAATCGCACAGATTCCGAGTGCAACACGTATCAACTTACGGAACACTCCGCTGGCTGGGTTTGCAGTATCGGCTGCGTATAACGCAATCGCGCCACATAGTAAGGAAAAGAACAGAAAGAAGCTTCCGCCGAAACGCTCATAGACGTTCGAGGCGGCAATGATGTCAGGAATACAGGCCAGCGAGAAGCACAAATACACGACACAGAGGCCGATGGCCGCCGGGCGCAAAGTGCGGGGGAATTGGATCCCAATCCCCCCGGCAATTTGAGCGCTCATCAAAACACCGCCGACGACAGTCCCGAAAGGCAGGCTCCAGATGTGTTGCAAATTTTGCCAGGTGTCAGCGTCGTGCCAGAGCAGTGCGATGACCCCGAACAGTACCGCCGCCGCGCCAAACAGAATGCGCCCGCAAAACGCCATTTTCATCCTGAAAAGGTAACAGACAATCCAACTTTCACTGGAAAGCGCGCCAACGAGAGATTTGAGTGATATCGCGATTTTTGCCGTTCCGGTGCATCTGCAAGCGGGGATGCGTTTTAATTTGGGGTGCTTCGCGGCTCGGCAGTTTTTAGGGGAAGGAATTTTTAAGGCGAGTTCGCCTTAAGGACCACAAGATTTTTCACTTAGCCGGGCGGAGTCACACAGTCAGCCTCTACACTCACCCGAGTAATCCTGCTACTCTCGCCTTCAGATGGTCTGGCTGCTCAATTGGGTGCGTTCAACTGATTGGTTGCGAGTGGCGCAAATCGTGCAAGGTTTCAGCGCACCAGCGATTGCTCTGTCAATTGGCATTGTCACCTTCGTCATTCAACGCCGACAAACCAGAACACAAGAGCAGCAAGCGAAAATCTCAGGGGCACAACATCGTCTCGCGCTGATGCCTCACCGGATGAAGGTGTTCAACGCGACAACGCAATTTATCGCAGGCGTGGCTCAGAGCGGGGATGTTACCTTGCCGAAGCTTTTTGAGTTCATGCAAGTCACACGGGAGCACTACCTATTGTTCGGTCCCGAGATAGGCAAGCACATTGACGAACTCTATAAAAAAGGCGTGAGGCTTGAGACGATTCACGCCATGCGAGGACCGCAAGGCAACATCAGACCCGAAGACGCCAACCTAAAGTATGAGCTCGTAACTTGGTTCGCTGAGCAAATCAGCGTGGCAGAAAATAATTTTCTGAAGTACCTGAACTTCAGAGAACCGTGACATGGCCTTAGCGGACCACCACTTTTCTGTGTGGCGGTCGTGCGTTGTAGTAACGAACCTGATACCTCAAATGTTTTGAACCTCCCCTTTTTTTCGCTACACTGACTGCGATGGGGACTACCTGTCTGGAGGCGCTTGATGAAAGCACTTTTGATAGGTCCTGTCGCTAGTGAGTGCAAGTAGCCCGAAGGACTTTGCTGTACCGGCTTGGCGGCGTTCAGGCTTGGGCTATTTCTGTGGTGCTGCAGCGCCTCTGTCTCGCGGGTTACACGTACCCACGTGGAATTTGCGAAACCTCCTAGCAATCGCCGCCGTGTAGTGGAGTTCTTCGTCTTTCGCCACAAGACGCTAAAGATTGGGTGGCGTTACGTCCTTTCGCGGGTAAGGACGAAAAACCCCTGCGTATGGGATTCCACCCACGTTAAAACACACCGATAAGCGTTGCCGGACAACGCCAGGGGGCCAGAGGAATGGGATAGTCCTCTGGCCATTCTGTTTTTCCGAGGAAGAACCGGTTACCCTCAGCGACTGACGCCCTTTTCATACCCAAACCTGTCAGTCGGTGAGATGGCGATTTATCGCCACTCTGCCCACATGCCTCAACTATTTCTCCGCATCGAGATTTGAGGCGTAAAAGACGCGCTAAAATGCTAGCATCTTAGCCCGCCAGCTTCGTCACTCCACAAAGGGGTGGTTCGCATGAGTCCGGAAACCCAACAGTCCGAATCCCCATACCGTGTGAAAATCGAAACCGAGACCGGGCAATCTGCCACTGTTCCCATTGCCGTCTTGACACCTCAGCAGTTGGAAATTTTTCTTCAAACTGAGTTCAAGAGGCTGGCGCAAGAAGCAGGCGTAAAAGGCGCCCGTATTCATGTGGAGCGGGCGACAGCCGCCGACTACGAGCAGGTCCTCCGTGAGGTAACGGCGTGCCTGTCCTCTGCGAAGTCACGAGCCGCATGACGATTTATCACCAACTACTGGAGGGTTTGCTGAAGGCTGACGGCTGATGGCTGATGGCTGATGGCTAGATTTTTGGTCGGGACGGGCAGATTTGAACTGCCGACCCCTCGCACCCCA